>NZ_JBEFTI010000028.1:0-219 GCF_053483975.1 Mycolicibacterium sp. XJ870 | reverse complement strand
TTTGGTGTGGAAATGCCTGAGCCCCCCAATTGGGATTGGGGGGCTCAGGTGTTAATTTGTGTTCGGCGGTGTCCTACTTTTCCACCCGAATGGGTAGTATCATCGGCGCTGGCAGGCTTAGCTTCCGGGTTCGGGATGGGTCCGGGCGTTTCCCTGCCGCTATGTACCGCCGTAACTTTATTCACTCGTTTTTGAGTGCCCCCCGTGTTGGTGTGGGGG
>NZ_JBEFTI010000027.1:0-261 GCF_053483975.1 Mycolicibacterium sp. XJ870 | reverse complement strand
GTATCCCGACTCAAAGAAGAGATACACGCCGGGCTCAACACCGGCATCATCCGAGCGATGGGCGGCAGTGGTTCGGTCGTGACGGCCGCCGGCCTGGTGTTCGCGTTCACCATGATGTCCATGGCGGTCAGCGAATTGGCCGTCATCGGTCAGGTGGGCACGACCATCGGCCTCGGTCTGCTGTTCGACACCCTGATCATCCGATCGTTCATGACCCCGTCGATCGCCGCGCTGCTCGGAAAGTGGTTCTGGTGGCCACAA
>NZ_JBEFTI010000026.1:0-309 GCF_053483975.1 Mycolicibacterium sp. XJ870 | reverse complement strand
GAGGCCGACGACAAGCACGTCGAGCACGTCCAGGATTTCTGGGGCGATCCGCTGACCGCCTCGGGTGCCCAGAGCTCCGACGGCCTGTCCTCCTATGTGCAGGTCTACACCGCCGGTAACCAGGGTGAGGCGCTGGCCAACGAGTCGGTCGAGGCTGTCCAGGACATTGTCGACAGCGTGCAGGCTCCGCCGGGGGTCAAGGCGTATGTGACCGGTCCGGCGGCGCTGGCGGCCGATCAGCAGATCGCCGGTGACCGCAGCATGCGGATGATCGAGATGCTGACGTTCACCGTCATCATCATCATGCTG
>NZ_JBEFTI010000025.1:0-426 GCF_053483975.1 Mycolicibacterium sp. XJ870 | reverse complement strand
GGATACGCCCTATTCAGACTCGCTTTCGCTGCGGCTACCCCACCCGGGTTAACCTCGCGACATGTCCCTGACTCGCAGGCTCATTCTTCAAAAGGCACGCCATCACCCCACCACAAAGTGGAAGGCTCTGACGGATTGTAAGCGCACGGTTTCAGGTACTCTTTCACTCCCCTCCCGGGGTACTTTTCACCATTCCCTCACGGTACTAATCCGCTATCGGTCACTGGGAAGTATTCAGGCTTACCGGGTGGTCCCGGCAGATTCACAGCAGATTTCACGGGCCCGCTGCTACTCGGGAACACCATCAAGACAGATGTCGGGTTTTCACGTACCGGGCTCTCACCGTCTACGGCAGGCCATCCCAAGCCACTTCCGCTAACCACAACATTTTCTCACTGCCCTCCAGTCGGATAGAACTGGAAAGAT
>NZ_JBEFTI010000024.1:0-450 GCF_053483975.1 Mycolicibacterium sp. XJ870 | reverse complement strand
CAGCTTGTCGACGATCTGGTCGTAGTACGCGTGGGCCTCGTCGCCGAGCGCATCCTGGCCCTCGAGCACGACCATCACCGAGCTGTTGGACTTGAACTCCTCGAACACCTCGCCGACGCGCTTCATCGCGATCATCGACGGCGCATCGTCGGGGCTCATCGAGACCGAGCGCATCTCCCCGACCTCTTCGAGCTGGGGAACGATCGTGTTCAGCACCGCGATGATGGCGACCCAGCCGATGATGATCGGGATTGCCAGCCGCCGGATCCACTTCGCGATACCGCCGTGGTTGGTGTGACGGGTGGCGGCCTGGAAGGAGTCGGTGGGGGCGTCGTGGCTGGGGGTGCTCATGCAGATTTCACCAAGCAGAAGGTCTGGGCGTTGACGCCGTTGGACGTGCGCTCGTCCTTGAGTTCGTCATCGACGGTGATCCGACAGGTGATGCTGTCG
>NZ_JBEFTI010000023.1:0-453 GCF_053483975.1 Mycolicibacterium sp. XJ870 | reverse complement strand
TGACAGCATCACCTGCCGGATCACCGTCGATGACGAACTCAAGGACGAGCGCACGTCCAACGGCGTCAACGCCCAGACCTTCTGCTTGGTGAAATCTGCATGAGCACCCCCAGCCACGACGCCCCCACCGACACCTTCCCGGCTGCCGGACCCACCCTTGCGCGCCATGGCGGGATAGCGAAGTGGATCCGACGGCTGGCGATCCCGATCATTCTGGCCTGGATCGCCGTCATCGCCGTCCTCAATGTGATCGTCCCCCAGCTCGAAGAGGTCGGGGAGATGCGCTCGGTCTCGATGAGCCCCGACGACGCGCCGTCGATGATCGCGATGAAGCGCGTCGGCGAGGTGTTCGAGGAATTCAAATCCAACAGCTCTGTGATGGTCGTGCTCGAAGGCCAGGATGCGCTCGGCGACGAGGCCCACGCGTACTACGACCAGATCGTCGACAAGCTC
>NZ_JBEFTI010000022.1:0-513 GCF_053483975.1 Mycolicibacterium sp. XJ870 | reverse complement strand
GGTCCCACAACCCCGCACACACAACCCCTACCCGGTATCACATGCATACGGTTTAGCCATCCTCCGCTTTCGCTCGCCACTACTCACGGAATCACAATTGTTTTCTCTTCCTACGGGTACTGAGATGTTTCACTTCCCCGCGTTCCCCCCCAACGCCTATGTATTCAGCGTTGGGTGACACGACATCACTCGTGCCGGGTTTCCCCATTCGGACATCCTCGGATCCACGCTCGGTTGGCAGCTCCCCGAGGCATATCGCAGCCTCCCACGTCCTTCATCGGCTCCCAGTGCCAAGGCATCCACCATGCGCCCTTAAACACTTACAACACAAAAACCAAAAAATGAGTAAAAATTGCACATCGAACACACACAAAACCACCCCGAGAAAGAAAACTCTCTCAGAGAACTCTTGTATGCGAGATGCTCGCAACCACTATCCACAAATCAAACACCACACCCCACCACCAAAGTGGAGCAACAACACGCCGACCCCCGCAACCGGGAACCACCCCC
>NZ_JBEFTI010000021.1:0-557 GCF_053483975.1 Mycolicibacterium sp. XJ870 | reverse complement strand
CCGCGAGACATCCCTGGTAGTTAAGTGTCAAGCGGCGGCTTGCGTGCGGTGTGCCCAGGCGGTGTGTTCGTCGTAGTGAGTGTGGTGGTGCAGGCAGCCGTGCAGGATGCCGACGAGGCGGTTGCCGAGTGCACGTAGGGCTTGGTGGTGGGTGTCGTCGAGAGCGCGGCGGTGGTCGTAGAACGCGCGTGCGCCGGGGCTGGATCGCAGGGCGGCCTGGGCCCAGGTGTCTATGGCGTCGTAGAGGCGCCGGTTTTTGACGTGGCGCGCCACGACGGCGCGCTTCTTGCCTGACGCCACGGTGATCGGGGACGTGGCGGCGTAATTTTTGCGAGACTTGGGGCTGGTGAATTTGTTCGGATCGTCTCCGAACTCGCCGAGCACCCGGGCGCCGAGCACATCACCGAGTCCTGGTTGGGAGAGGTAGATGTCGGCGTCCGGGTGTGCCTCAAAATGGTCGGCCAGCTGCGATTGAAGTTCGTCGATCTGGGTTTGCAGAACCCTCAACACGGCGATGGTCGCCGAGGTGCTCGCGGCTAATGCTGCGGCCACGGGGC
>NZ_JBEFTI010000020.1:0-684 GCF_053483975.1 Mycolicibacterium sp. XJ870 | reverse complement strand
GCCCCGATCCCGCGCGAACAACAACAACCGCTGCCCAGGGGTGGCGATGCGTTTGGTCCGACCGAAATACAACGGCACATTCGACGCCGCATCGAACACCGCCAAGTAATGCCAGGCGTGGGCGGCCAGCTTGATGACATCGGGGATCGGCAGTTTCGATCCGCCGGCGGTCACCGCGATCCCCGCCCCCGCTTCCAGTTCCTGCAGGGTGGTGGTGACGATGATCGACACCGGCAACCCGTTGTGCTGACCCAACTCCCCCGACATCAACGCATGACGCCCCACCGCCAGAAACGCATCATGAGTGCGTTGCGCGATGCTGCGGGTATCGGCCTGGATGGCCTCCTCGGACGGCACCCCACTGATGCAGGGGGTTTCATCGTCAGGGTTGCACATCCCCGGCGCGGCGTATTTAGCGCGGGCCGGTTCCCACGTCGCACGAAACTCCGGGGTCACCCACCCCGACACCTTCGACAACCCATCGGGCTGCTGCGGATGAAACGTCAAGCCCCGCTTACGCTCAACCGGAACATCGATCGGCTTGTCGCCATCCTGATCCAACAAATACAACGCCTCATTGACCGTCTGACCCAGCGTCTCCGGGGTTTCGCGGGCGGCGACCGCCACCAGCTTCTCCTCAAACCGCTCCCGGCGTTGCTGGTCGACCCAGTCCGGGCATTTGGT
>NZ_JBEFTI010000019.1:0-955 GCF_053483975.1 Mycolicibacterium sp. XJ870 | reverse complement strand
CGGCGCGGTGAGTTGTTCGCTGCGCAGTGCCGCCTGGATTTCTCGGGCACGGTGATCGATATAGCGTTGACGCCCACCGGCTTTGAGCAGAGAGCTGATCTTGGACACACTCAACGCCGCGCCCTGGGCTGGACTGGGTGCGCGGCTCAGCACCGCCAGTGCGTCGTGGTGGTCGATATCGCCGAACGCGACCAGCGCGGCTGGATAGTACTGGCGTAACCCAGCCTTCAATATGTTGCTGTGTCGAGTCCGCGCCCAGACCAACGATTGGTGGGCCCGCGCCAGCACCTTGATGGCCTCGACCGCGGAACTGTCACCGGCCAGCCGGCGATGATTGTGCCGATCGGTCCGTACGAGATCGGCCAGCATTTTGGCGTCACCGGTGTCAGATTTCGCGCCCGAAACCACGTGCCGGTCACGGTAGCGTGAGGCCGCCATCGGATTGATCGCATATACCTGGTATCCCGCGGCATCCAGCGCGCTCACCCACAGCCCAGTATCTGTTTCAATACCGATCACCACCAGATCGGGTTCCTCGGCGTGCTCGGCCATCAACTGGTGAAACGCCGCAAGTCCGGGGGTGCCCTCCGGCAGCCGTGTGCTGGCTAATCGCTGCCCGTCTTCATCCATCACCCACACGTCGTGGTGATCTTGCGCCCAGTCGTCCCCTACGAAAATCATGCACTCTCATCGCCTTTCCGTTTGATCAGAACCGATACCGTGCGAGCGCGGGAACACCCCGTAGCGACCTAATGGACAAGTGCTCGACATACGGCACGACATCCCTTCAGCACTTTCAGGCGAACCCAATGAACCGGCCGGGGCACGGTCTCGCGGTAAGGACTCAACAACTCCAGCGTGCGGGGGTGCTCACCGGCCGGCGGCTCATCGACCAGCGTCTCGCAACAAGCCCCACGAACCCATCCAAAACGCCGATAGGAATCATTAGCGTGCG
>NZ_JBEFTI010000018.1:0-965 GCF_053483975.1 Mycolicibacterium sp. XJ870 | reverse complement strand
ACTCGGCGGCGCAGGTGGGTGTTCGGTGGAACCCGGGAGCAGACCGTCGAGCCGGCGACCGGGCGTCCGCTTCGGCTGGAGGATGATCCCAACGCCAACCACTCGGTAGAGGGTCGGCATTTCTGGAATCCGCGTTTCCGCAACTCACCCGTCCAGGAAGTGTCCGAAACCGAGGTGACTGTCGACGATACGACGGACGTCACCCCTGCTACACAGGAACTGCCCGCGGCCGAGTCCAGCGATGTCGAGCAGACGACGGTGCCGGACCGCGTGGTGGCCGATGTGGCGTTGGCGGAGAGAGGAATCAAAGCCGCGGACCTGATGAGCCCGGCCGATCATCGGGTTCCGGTGGACCAGGCGGTGGACCGGGCCCGGGCGAATGCGCACTGGTGGGCCGGGTTGTCCGAGGCTCAACAGCGGGCATTGATCAAGGTGTATCCGCGTGAGGTGGGCAATGCCGAGGGCATTCCGCCAAAGGCCCGGCACGAGGCCAACACGAAGATGCTGCGCCGCTATCTGGATCATCGCGATCTTCTGCTGTCGCGTCGTGAAAACGGTGTCGCGCTCAACAAATTCGAGGCCGCTTACGTCGATCTGATGCACGAGATCGAGTCGGGTCTGCGGTCGGCCCAACGCAACGCCACCAGGCTCAATGTTGGCGGACCGTTCCTGCTGGCGCTGGATCCGCAGGCCTTCGGCGGGGCAGGACGCGCGATCGTCAGCTTCGGTGCTGATCCGTATACCGCGCAGTCGGTGTCCTGGTATGTGCCGGGGATGACGACCACGATCGGCAAGCTGCGGGCCATGACGATGCGCGCGGCCAACCTGCTGCAGTCGACACTGCAGGAGAACCCGGGCCTGTCGGCGGCCTCGATCACCTACATCGGCTACCGGGCGCCGGGCAGTTGGGATCCGCGGGTCGGTTTCCAGCGGATGGCGCAGAACGGTGGGCAGATCTTCGCCAC
>NZ_JBEFTI010000017.1:0-1351 GCF_053483975.1 Mycolicibacterium sp. XJ870 | reverse complement strand
CTTGAAGGTTGCCGCGGTGCCGCCGAGATAGATCTTGGAACCCTCAAGCGGGGTGCCCTTGATGGCCTCCTTGGCGGCCAGCTTGATGGCGTCGATGTGTTTGATGCCCTCGGGGCTCATCGGGTCGCCCTCGTGGCTGATGATGAACCGCACCGAGTGCCCGTCGGGCGAGAGGAACATCTTCATGCCGCGCTTGAAGTCGGGATTCTCGAACGTTTCTGGCGGCAGGTAGAACGAGTCGTCGTTCTTGGCCTTGTCGAACGCCTGCCCCATGGCGGTCGAATTGTCCTGCATGGCCGCCATCTGATCCTGCAAGCCGCCGTTGGTGGCCTGCATCGTCAGCATCATCGTCTTCATCGTCTGCATCGTCGCGATCATGGGCGGCATCAGCGCCAGCATCTGCGGGAGCATGGCGTTCATCTTGTCCATGTCCGGCACGATGTCCTTGAACGCATCGGTCATCGTGTCGACGCCGTCGAGGGCATCGAATATCGACCGCATCGAGTAGCAGACAGGGATGTCGTAGCAGTGCGGTTCCCAATAGAAGTAATTACGGATCGGCCGGAAGAAGTCGTCGAAATTCGAGATGTTGTCGCGCAATTCCTCGATGTCTTCGACCATCCCGTGCATCTTGCCGACCATGCTGTTCATCGTGGACGACATCTCAGTCATGAGATCGATCATCTTGGTCATCGTGTCGATGACCGTCTGCATCTCTTCGGCCTGCACACCCATGTCGTCCATGCGGTCCTGCATGTACTTCTGATTCATGGTCTGGGTGGTGCCCTGCATGCTGATGTTGAACGGGATCGAGGTGTGCTCGATCGGCGTGCCCTGCGGGCGGGTGATCGCCTGCACCCGAGAGATACCCGGTACCTGGAAGATTCGCTTGGCGATCCGCTCGATCACCAGGAAGTCTGCCGAGTTGCGCAGGTCGTGATCGGTTTCCACCAGCAGCAGTTCGGGGTTCATCCGGGCGGGCGAGAAGTGCCGGTCGGCCGCGGCGTAGCCGCTGTTGGCGGGCAGGTCCTGAGGCAGGTAGTTGCGGTCGTTGTAGTTGGTCCGATAGCCGGGGAGGGCCAGCAGGCCGATCAGCGACAGTGCGATCGTGGCGATCAGGATCGGGCCGGGCCAACGCACCACGGCCGCACCGACTTTGCGCCAGCCACGGGTACGCATGGCGCGCTTGGGTTCGAGCACCTTGCCGAACCGGCTGGCCACGGTGATGATCGCGGGCCCGAGGGTCAGCGCGGTGAACACCACGACGGTCATACCGATGGCCAACGGAATGCCCAGCGACTGGAAGTACGGCAGGCGGGTGAAGTGCAGACACAGGGTGGCGCCGGCGATA
>NZ_JBEFTI010000016.1:0-1351 GCF_053483975.1 Mycolicibacterium sp. XJ870 | reverse complement strand
TTTGAAGGTTGCCGCGGTGCCGCCGAGGTAGATCTTGGAGCCCTCAAGTGGGGTGCCCTTGATGGCCTCCTTGGCGGCCTGCTTGATCGCCTCGATGTGGGAAATGCCCTCGGGGCTCATCGGGTCGCCCTCGTGGCTGATGATGAACCGCACCGCATGCCCGTCGGGGGACAGGAACATCTTCATGCCGCGCTTGAAGTCGGGATTCTCGAACGTTTCTGGCGGCAGATAGAACGAGTCGTCGTTCTTGGAAGCGTCGAACGCCTGCCCCATGGCGGTCGCGTTCTCCATCGAAGCTTCCATCTGATCCTGCAACCCACCCATCGTGGCCTGCATCGTCAGCATCATTGTCTTCATTGTCTTCATCGTCTCGATCATCGGCGGCATGATCGTGACCATCTGAGGCATGAGCACATCGAGACGATCCATGTCCGGCATCATGTTCTGGATGTCGTCGGTCATGGCGTCCATGCCGTCGAGCGCATCGAAGACCGATCGCATCGAGTAGCAGACAGGGATGTCGTAGCAGTGCGGTTCCCAGTACAGGTAGTTGCGGATCGGGCGGAAGAAGTCGTCGAAATTGGCGATGTTGTCGCGCAATTCCTTGACGTCCTCGACCATGACGTGCATCTTGCCGACCATGCTGTGCGTGGTCGCGGCCATCTCCTTGGTGATCGCCAGCATGGATTCCATGGTGTCGACGGTCTTCTGCATCTCATCGGCCTGCACCAACATGTCGGCCATGCGGTCCTGCATGTACTTCATGTTCATCATCTGGGTGGTGCCCTGCATGCTGATCTGGAACGGGATCGAGGTGTGCTCGATGGGCGTGCCCTGCGGGCGGGTGATCGCCTGCACCCGAGAAATGCCCGGTACCTGGAAGATTCGCTTGGCGATCCTGTCGACCACGAGGAAGTCTGCCGAGTTGCGCAGGTCGTGATCGCTCTCGATCAGCAGCAGTTCGGGGTTCATGCGCGCCTGCGAGAAGTGCCGGTCGGCCGCGGCGTAGCCGCTGTTGGCGGGCAGATCCTGCGGAAGGTATTTGCGGTCGTTGTAGTTGGTCATGTAACCCGGCAGGGTCAGCAGACCGATCAGCGACAGCGCGATCGTGGCGATCAGGATCGGGCCGGGCCAACGCACCACGGCCGCACCGACTTTGCGCCACCCACGGGTACGCATGGCGCGCTTGGGTTCGAGCACCTTGCCGAACCGGCTGGCCACGGTGATGACTGCCGAACCCAGGGTCAGTGCGGCGAACACCACCACGGTCATACCGATGGCCAGCGGAATACCGAGCGTCTGGAAATAGGGCAGGCGGGTGAAGTGCAGACACAGGGTGGCGCCGGCGATG
>NZ_JBEFTI010000015.1:0-1725 GCF_053483975.1 Mycolicibacterium sp. XJ870 | reverse complement strand
GTGGGCGGGCTCAAGTCTCGTGGTGCTCCTTAGAAAGGAGGTGATCCAGCCGCACCTTCCGGTACGGCTACCTTGTTACGACTTCGTCCCAATCGCCGATCCCACCTTCGACGGCTCCCTCCCACAAGGGGTTAGGCCACCGGCTTCGGGTGTTACCGACTTTCATGACGTGACGGGCGGTGTGTACAAGGCCCGGGAACGTATTCACCGCAGCGTTGCTGATCTGCGATTACTAGCGACTCCGACTTCACGGGGTCGAGTTGCAGACCCCGATCCGAACTGAGACCGGCTTTACAAGGATTCGCTCCACCTCACGGCATCGCAGCCCTTTGTACCGGCCATTGTAGCATGTGTGAAGCCCTGGACATAAGGGGCATGATGACTTGACGTCATCCCCACCTTCCTCCGAGTTGACCCCGGCAGTCTCTCACGAGTCCCCACCATAACGTGCTGGCAACATGAGACAAGGGTTGCGCTCGTTGCGGGACTTAACCCAACATCTCACGACACGAGCTGACGACAGCCATGCACCACCTGCACACAGGCCACAAGGGAACCGACATCTCTGCCGGCGTCCTGTGCATGTCAAACCCAGGTAAGGTTCTTCGCGTTGCATCGAATTAATCCACATGCTCCGCCGCTTGTGCG
The DNA here is from genome assembly GCF_053483975.1 of Mycolicibacterium sp. XJ870. NCBI lineage: Bacteria > Bacillati > Actinomycetota > Actinomycetes > Mycobacteriales > Mycobacteriaceae > Mycobacterium > Mycolicibacterium sp. XJ870. The sequence goes on along the minus strand of NZ_JBEFTI010000015.1, from coordinate 1,077 downwards.
GGCCCCCGTCAATTTCTTTGAGTTTTAGCCTTGCGGCCGTACTCCCCAGGCGGGGTACTTAATGCGTTAGCTACGGCACGGATCCCAAGGAAGGAAACCCACACCTAGTACCCACCGTTTACGGCGTGGACTACCAGGGTATCTAATCCTGTTCGCTCCCCACGCTTTCGCTCCTCAGCGTCAGTTACTGCCCAGAGACCCGCCTTCGCCACCGGTGTTCCTCCTGATATCTGCGCATTCCACCGCTACACCAGGAATTCCAGTCTCCCCTGCAGTACTCAAGTCTGCCCGTATCGCCCGCACGCCCACAGTTAAGCTGTGAGTTTTCACGAACAACGCGACAAACCACCTACGAGCTCTTTACGCCCAGTAATTCCGGACAACGCTCGGACCCTACGTATTACCGCGGCTGCTGGCACGTAGTTGGCCGGTCCTTCTTCTGCACATACCGTCACTCGCGCTTCGTCTGTGCTGAAAGAGGTTTACAACCCGAAGGCCGTCATCCCTCACGCGGCGTCGCTGCATCAGGCTTGCGCCCATTGTGCAATATTCCCCACTGCTGCCTCCCGTAGGAGTCTGGGCCGTATCTCAGTCCCAGTGTGGCCGGTCACCCTCTCAGGCCGGCTACCCGTCGTCGCCTTGGTAAGCCATAACCTCACCAACAAGCTGATAGGCCGCGGGCCCATCCCACACCGCAAAAGCTTTCCCCCACCAGGCCATGCAGCCAGCAGGGTGTATTCGGTATTAGACCCAGTTTCCCAGGCTTATCCCAAAGTGCAGGGCAGATCACCCACGTGTTACTCACCCGTTCGCCACTCGAGTACCCCGAAGGGCCTTTCCGTTCGACTTGCATGTGTTAAGCACGCCGCCAGCGTTCGTCCTGAGCCAGAATCAAACTCTCCAAACAAAAACAACCCAGACCAAAGCCCAGGTAGAATTCGAATCAGAAAAATCCGATCATCAAACAAGACACCAAAACTGGCATCCAAAAAACCACACCCCTAAACGGGAAAAAGAAGTGCGGCAAAAAACAACAAACAAAAACCACCAAACACACTATTGAGTTCTCAAACAACA
>NZ_JBEFTI010000014.1:0-2398 GCF_053483975.1 Mycolicibacterium sp. XJ870 | reverse complement strand
TTTACGTAGCCCATGTTTTGGGTGTTGTAAGTTTTCGGCCGGTTAGTGCCAGTTCCCTTCACCTATTGCTAGGCGTCTAGGTCTGGTCTATCGATCCCGTGGTCTGCGGGGGGCCTTATCCCTCTAAAAGGGTGAGAAGCCTGGTCTTGGAGGGGGTTTCCCGCTTAGATGCTTTCAGCGGTTATCCTGTCCGAACGTAGCTATCCAGCAGTGCCCCTGGTGGGACAACTGGTAGACCAGAGGTTCGTCCGTCCCGGTCCTCTCGTACTAGGGACAGGTTTCCTCAAGCTTCTGACGCGCGCGGCGGATAGAGACCGAACTGTCTCACGACGTTCTAAACCCAGCTCGCGTGCCGCTTTAATGGGCGAACAGCCCAACCCTTGGGACCTGCTCCAGCCCCAGGATGCGACGAGCCGACATCGAGGTGCCAAACCATCCCGTCGATATGGACTCTTGGGGAAGATCAGCCTGTTATCCCCGGGGTACCTTTTATCCGTTGAGCGACACCCCTTCCACTCAGAGGTGCCGGATCACTAGTCCCGACTTTCGTCCCTGCTCGACATGTATGTCTCGCAGTCAAGCTCCCTTGTGCACTTACACTCAACACCTGATTGCCGTCCAGGTTGAGGGAACCTTTGGGCGCCTCCGTTACATTTTAGGAGGCAACCGCCCCAGTTAAACTACCCACCAGGCACTGTCCCTGAACCGGATATACGGTTCGAAGTTAGAGGCCCAATACGATCAGAGTGGTATTTCAACAATGACTCCACGACCACTGGCGTGGCCGCTTCACAGTCTCCCACCTATCCTACACAAACCGTATCGAGCACCAATACCAAGTTGTAGTGAAGGTCCCGGGGTCTTTTCGTCCTGCCGCGCGTAACGAGCATCTTTACTCGTAGTGCAATTTCGCCGAGTCTATGGTTGAGACAGTTGAGAAGTCGTTACGCCATTCGTGCAGGTCGGAACTTACCCGACAAGGAATTTCGCTACCTTAGGATGGTTATAGTTACCACCGCCGTTTACTGGGGCTTAAATTCTCCGCTTCACCCCCAAGGGGGTTAACGGGTCCTCTTAACCTTCCAGCACCGGGCAGGCGTCAGTCCGTATACATCGTCTTGCGACTTCGCACGGACCTGTGTTTTTAGTAAACAGTCGCTTCTCACTGGTTTGTGCCACCCCCTCCCGCTGCCGGCCGCAAGAGCCTTGACGGTATGGGGGTCCCCCTTCTCCCGAAGTTACGGGGGCATTTTGCCGAGTTCCTTAACCATAGTTCACTCGTACGCCTTGGTATTCTCTACCTGACCACCTGTGTTGGTTTGGGGTACGGGCCGTGTATGTCCTCGCTAGAGGCTTTTCTTGGCAGCATAGGATCACCGAATTCGCCTCAATCGGCTATGCATCACCTCTCAGACATATGAGCGACGGATTTGCCTATCACTCGTCCTACAGGTTTGCCCCAGTACAACCACTGACTGGTACGGCTACCTTCCTGCGTCACCCCATCGCTTGACTACTACCAGAGAAGGTCCCGCGCAGCCCCAGCAACCCATCGACCCGAAGGTCTCCGGTGAAACTGGTTTTGGGCGGTTAGTACCTCTGATTCATCAGGGACGGCCACACACGGGTACGGGAATATCAACCCGTTGTCCATCGACTACGCCTGTCGGCCTCGCCTTAGGTCCCGACTCACCCTGGGCGGACTGGCCTGGCCCAGGAACCCTTGGTCTTTCGGCGGGCAAGGTTCTCACTTGCCTAATCGCTACTCATGCCTGCATTCTCACTCCCACACCCTCCACCACTCGATCACTCGGTGGCTTCACCGGATGCAGGACGCTCCCCTACCCAGCCGAACAAAGTTCGGCTGCCGCGGCTTCGGCGGTGTGCTTGAGCCCCGCTACATTATCGGCGCACAATCACTTGACCAGTGAGCTATTACGCACTCTTTCAAGGGTGGCTGCTTCTAAGCCAACCTCCTGGTTGTCTTCGCGACTGCACATCCTTTTCCACTTAGCACACGCTTAGGGGCCTTAGCCGGCGATCTGGGCTGTTTCCCTCTCGACGCACGGAGCTTATCCCCCGCCGTCTCACTGCCACACTCTTGGACTTGTCGGCATTCGGAGTTTGGCTGACGTCAGTAACCTAGTAGGGCCCATCGGCCATCCAGTAGCTCTACCTCCAACAAGAAACATGTGACGCTGCACCTAAATGCATTTCGGGGAGAACCAGCTATCACGGAGTTTGATTGGCCTTTCACCCCTACCCACAGCTCATCCCCTCAGTCTTCAACCTAAGTGGGTTCGGGCCTCCACACGGTCTTACCCGCGCTTCACCCTGGCCATGGGTAGATCACTCCGCTTCGGGTCCAGAACACACCACTACACCACACACTGTTGTG
>NZ_JBEFTI010000013.1:0-69474 GCF_053483975.1 Mycolicibacterium sp. XJ870 | reverse complement strand
CCCCTCAATTGAACAAAGCCGGCATCGTTCGGCTTCCTGCCCAACCTGACTTCGCACACGGCGCGTTCTATCCGCCGCGAGTGTGTCGCTTCCTGCGACATTTCTCCCCGACCACCACCGGGCAACCTGCACACTCGACACAGCAACCACGACCCACATTGCCCCAGAGGTTGGACCCTCGAAGCGTGACTACACACCAGGCAATTGCGCATCAAAAAGCGCCCGACGATGCGGCAAGCAGTCGCACCGACATTGCATCCAGGGACAATATCCGGGCGAAATCTGTCCCTGACTGCAATTTCGGTGCAATACGCCGAGTCCACACACGTTCACGTATTCGGAACTCGAACACAGGATTATGTCGGGCTCACCCCGCCCAGTATCCTTTGCGGGAAGGGGCGGGTAGAAAGGCACACGTGGTCGGAGACAGTCAAGGCGGCGGTGAGCGCCGCCCACGGCGGGATTCCAGCAACCGTGCTTCCAGCAGCGGCGGGCAGCGTGGGCGTCCGCACGATCAACGCTCGCGTGATCAACGGTCCCCGGCGCCACGGTCCTCTGGGCCCGGCCGCGCCCGCCCGGTACAACCAATTGGGTCGGAGGAGCAGGTCGACTCGGGCCCGCGGCTTCCGTCCGACGTCGAGGCCAGGCAGCTCAATCCGGAGATTCGTCGGGATCTGGTGACCCTGGACAAATCGACCGCTGACTTCGTCGCTCGCCATCTGGTCGCCGCCGGCAACCTCCTCGACGAGGATCCCGAGACCGCACTGGCACACGCCCGGGCTGCCCGGAACCGGGCGGGCCGGCTTGCGGCCGTACGTGAGGCGGTCGGCATTGCGGCCTACCACTGCGGCGACTGGGCGCAGGCGCTGGCCGAGTTGCGGGCAGCCCGCCGGATGGGCAGCAAGTCACCGTTGCTGCCCATGATCGCTGACTGCGAGCGAGGGATCGGACGTCCGGAACGTGCCATCGAACTCGCACGCAGTGCCGAGGCCGCTGCGCTAACGGGCGACGAGGCAGACGAACTGAGGATCGTCGCTGCCGGAGCTCGTTCGGATCTCGGGCAGCTCGAGCAGGCCCTGGCAATTCTGTCGAGCCCGCAGCTTGACCCGACGAACACCGGACAGACGGCGGCCCGGCTGTTCTACGCCTACGCCGATACGCTTCTCGCCCTGGAACGGCGTGACGAGGCGCAGCAGTGGTTCATCAACGCGGCGGCCGCCGACGTCGAGGGCGTGACGGACGCCGAAGACCGGATCACGGAGCTGTCCTGACGTGACGTCGCTTGCACGGCAATATGATTGCCTGCTGCTCGATCTTGACGGCACAGTGTTCCGCGGCCATGAGCCGACAGCCGGGGCGCTCGACAGCCTGGCAGGCGTCGAGGCGCGGGTGCTGTACGTCACCAACAATGCCTCCCGTGGACCGGCCCAGGTCGCCGAACATCTGCGGGAACTCGGATTCCGCGCAGAGCCCGACGACGTCGTCACCAGCGCGCAAAGCGCCGCTCGGCTGCTTGCCGCGCAGTTGCCCTCGGGCGCAGCGGTTCTCGTCGTAGGCACCGATGCGCTTGCCGATGAGATCGGCAATGCGGGCCTACGGCCGGTTCGGCAGTTCGCCGACGATCCGGTGGCGGTTGTGCAGGGACATTCGCCGCAGACGGGATGGCCGGAGCTTGCCGAGGCGGCATTGGCGATCCGCGCCGGTGCCCTGTGGGTCGCGGCCAACGTGGATCTCACGTTGCCGTCCGAGCGAGGCCTGCTGCCCGGCAACGGCGCGATGGTTGCTGCGTTACGCGCGGCGACCGGCCGGGACCCGCAGGTGGCGGGCAAGCCCCAGCCGACATTGATGAACGACGCCTTGAGCAGGGGCACGTTCGACGCGCCGCTCGTCGTGGGCGATCGTCTGGACACCGATATCGCCGGAGCGGTCGCTGCGGGCCTGCCCAGCCTGATGGTGCTCAGTGGCGTCAGTACTGCGGCCGAAGCGCTGCACGCCGTGCCCACGGAGCGTCCGGATTACATCGCGCTCGATCTGCGCGGTCTGCACGACGACTCCGCAGCTCTGCGAGTCGCCCCGCACCCGGCCTGGCGCGTCGACGTCGGAGCGGCAGACGTGACGGTGCACGCCACCGGTGCTGAGCCGATCGACCCGCTGTCGGTACTGCGTGCCACCGCGCACGCAGTCTGGACTGCCGAACTCGACCGGCGGGACGTCAAAGTACTCGCCGGGGACGACACCGCGCGCGAGGCGCTGCAGAGATGGTCGTTGCTGTCGGTGCCGGTCGACTAGCACGCCATCGGCTAGCGTGAATACCGCTATGACTACCGATCCTGACCAACTCCAGGCCCAGGTCGCCGAACTGCTCGCCGACCTGCCGGATCCGTCCGCGCCCGGAGCCGAACTCGGTGACACCGACATCGATCTGCTCGCCACCCGGCTCGAGCAGGCGCACGACCTTCTCGTGCAAGCACTCGAGTCGGTCGACAAGGGGTGAGCGCTGGTGGCACGGCGAGCTCGTGTTGACGCCGAGCTGGTAAGGCGCGGGCTGGCCCGGTCGCGCCAGCAGGCGGCGGAGTTGATCGGGGCCGGGCGGGTTCGGATCGACGGAATGCCCGCGGCGAAACCGGCCACGGCCATTGCCGTCGACGCCAACATCACCGTCACGAACAACGACGAGCGCACATGGGTCTCACGCGGTGCCCACAAGCTCATCGGTGCGTTGGACGCCTTCGGATTGTCCGTCACGGGGCGTCGCTGCCTGGACGCCGGCGCCTCCACCGGGGGATTCACCGAAGTGCTCCTGGACCGAGGTGCCGCGGAAGTCGTCGCCGTCGACGTCGGGTACGGCCAGCTGGCCTGGCCGCTGCGCTCGGATCCGCGTGTGCAGGTGCTCGAACGCACCAACGTCCGCGAACTCACCGCCGAAGCCATCGGCGGGCCGGTGGAATTGATCGTCGCCGACCTGTCGTTCATCTCACTGGCCACGGTTCTGCCTGCGCTGACTACGTGTGCCCGGCCCGGCGCCGATATCGTTCCCATGGTGAAGCCCCAGTTCGAAGTCGGTAAGGACAGGGTGGGTGCAGGCGGGGTGGTGTCCGAACCAGAATTGCGTATCGACGCCGTGTGCACGGTCGCCCGCAAGGCAGCCGAACTGCAGTGGCATGCTGTCGATGTGACGGCCAGCCCACTGCCCGGGCCATCGGGCAATGTGGAGTACTTCCTGCACCTGCGTAGCGAGACGGACGCACCGCTGCACGGCGAATCACTCGAACGGGCAGTACGCCGGGCGGTCGAGGAGGGGCCGCAATGACGTCGGAACGGATGATCCTGCTGGTGGTGCACACCGGGCGGGATGAGGCAACCGAGGTCGCGCGCCGAGTGGAGAAAGTGCTCGGCGACAACGACATTGCACTGCGGGTGCTGTCGGCCGAGGCGGTCGACCGGGGGCCGCTGCACCTGGCACCCGACGACATGCGGGCGTTGGGCGTCGAGATCGAGGTAGTCGACGCCGACGAACGCGCCGCCGAGGGTTGCGAGTTGGTTCTCGTGCTCGGTGGGGACGGGACGTTCCTGCGTGCCGCCGAACTTGCCCGCAATGTGGAGATCCCTGTTCTGGGCGTGAACCTCGGGCGAATCGGCTTTCTCGCAGAAGCCGAGGCCGAGGCCATCGACCGCGTGCTCGAGCATGTCATCAACCGGGACTACCGGATCGAGGAACGCATGACCCTCGATGTGGCGGTGCGGGCCGGAGCCGAGGTGGTGAACCGGGGTTGGGCGCTCAACGAGGCCAGCCTGGAGAAGGGCCCCCGCCTTGGCGTGCTCGGTGTCGTGCTCGAAGTGGACGGTCGGCCGGTGTCGGCCTTCGGCTGCGACGGCGTGCTGGTCTCTACACCGACCGGATCCACCGCCTACGCATTCTCCGCGGGCGGGCCCGTGCTGTGGCCGGATCTCGAAGCGATCCTGGTGGTACCCAACAATGCTCACGCATTGTTCGCCCGGCCCATGGTAACCAGCCCGTTGGCCTCCATCGCCATCGAGATCGAGGCGAGCGGCAACGACGCTCTGGTGTTCTGCGACGGCCGCCGCGAGATGGTGGTGCCCGCCGGCGGGCGGTTGGAGGTGACCCGCTGCGGGACACCGCTGAAATGGGTCCGGCTCGACAGTGCGCCGTTCACCGACCGACTGGTGCGGAAGTTCCGGCTGCCGGTCACCGGATGGCGGGGGCAGTAAGCACACGTGCTCGCTGAAATCCGAATCGAATCGCTGGGCGCCATCAGCGCCGCAACCGCGGAGTTCGACCGTGGTCTGACCGTGCTGACCGGTGAAACCGGAACCGGCAAGACGATGGTGGTCACCGGGCTGCACCTGCTCGGCGGAGGCCGGGCCGACGCCACCCGGGTACGGTCGGGTGCCGACCGTGCCGTGGTTGAAGGACGGTTCAGCACAATCGAACTGGGCACTGATGTCGCGGACCGGGTCGAGGTGATACTGGACTCGTCGGGTGCCGACCGCGACGACGACGGCAGCATCATCGCCGCCCGCTCTGTCAGCCGCGCCGGGCCGTCGCGCGCCTATCTCGGTGGGCGCAGTGTGCCCGCCAAGTCGTTGAGCAGTTTCACCGCCGAAGTGCTGACGCTGCACGGCCAGAACGATCAACTGCGGCTGATGCGTCCCGACGAGCAGCGGGCGGCGCTGGATCGGTTCGCCGACGTGGAAAAGCCGTTGGCCCGCTACCGCGCGGTCCGGGAGCAGTGGCTGGTGGCCCGTCGCGACTTGGCCGATCGTCGGCAGCGTGCTCGCGAACTCGCTCAGGAAGCCGACCGGCTCACCTTTGGGATCAACGAGATCGATTCCGTCGCACCGCAACCCGGTGAGGACGAGGCCATTGTCGCCGACATCCGGCGACTCTCGGAGCTGGACGCACTGCGGGACGCCGCGCAGACGGCACGGATCGCGCTGTCCGGCGAACTCGACGATCCCTCGCCGGACACGACGTCGGCGGCTGACGGTGTGAGCCAGGCAAAGTCTGCACTGGAGTCGACCGACGACGCGTCGTTGCAGGCTTTGGGGGTGCGGCTAGGCGAGGCGGTGGCGGTGATCGCCGACGTGACTTCGGAGCTCGGCGACTATCTGACCGAATTGCCCAGTGACGCCAGCACTTTGGAAACCAAGCTGGCCCGCCAGGCCGAGCTGCGCACCCTCACCCGTAAGTACGCTCCAGACATCGACGGGGTGTTGGCATGGTCGCGCGCAGCCGCCGAGCAACTGGCGGCGCTCGATGTTTCCGAGGAGGCCCTGGCCGGTCTGGAGCGTCAGGTCGGCGAGCTGGAAGGACAGCTGGTGGTGGCGGCCGGGGAGCTCAGCAAGGCCCGCCAGAAGGCGGCCAAGGGCCTGGCCAAGGCGGTGACGGCTGAGCTGACCGGGCTGGCCATGGCCAATGCGGTGTTCACCATCACGGTGGGGCCGTTGACGGCGCGCGCTGACGATTCGGCGCCTATGACGATGCCCGACGGCGCTGTTCTGCACGCCGGGCACGACGGCGTCGATGCGGTGGAGTTCGGGTTCACCGCGCACCGCGGCGCCGATGTGCTCCCGCTGACCAAGAGTGCCTCCGGCGGTGAGCTGTCGCGGGTCATGCTGGCGCTGGAGGTGGTGCTGGCGGCGTCGGCCGCGGGCACCACGATGGTGTTCGACGAAGTCGACGCCGGGGTCGGTGGCCGTGCGGCGGTGCAGATCGGCCGCCGGCTGGCAAAGCTGGCCCGGACCCACCAGGTCATCGTCGTCACCCACCTGCCACAGGTCGCGGCCTACGCCGACGCACACCTCGTCGTCGACAGCGGCAACGGGCGCAGCAAGTCCAGCGGAGTGCGCCGGATCGACGACGAGGACCGGGTCGCCGAACTGGCCCGGATGCTGGCCGGGCTTGGTGAGTCCGACAGCGGCCGGGCCCACGCCAGAGAGCTGTTGCAGGCCGCACAACAGGAACGAAACGGGGCCTGACGCCCTGTTACGGGTGTGACTAAAGCCAACTTGTGTGGCTGATGTTACGGCGCGCCTCCACCTCCACTTGAGGGTTTCTCGACAGAATCGCCGCATGAAGATGTCAGCGCTGCTCACTCGCAATGCCAGCTCACGCCCGGGTGTCACCGGCACTGCCCGCGTGGACCGCGACATCGACCGGCTACTGCGGCGCGTCGGGCCCGGCGACATCGTCGTCCTCGACGCTCAGGATCTGGACCGGATCACCGCCGATGCCCTCGTCGAGGCGAACGTCGCCGGGGTGGTCAACGCATCGCCGTCGATCTCCGGGCGTTATCCCAATCTCGGACCTGAGGTGCTCGTCGCCAACGGCGTGACACTGATCGATGAAGCCGGGCCCGAGGTCTTCAAGAAGGTCAAGGACGGTGCCCGGGTGCGGCTGCACAACGGCGGCATCTACTCCGGTGACCGTCGGATCGCGCTGGGCACCGAGCGAAACGACCAAGAGATCCATGAGCTGATGCACGAGGCCAAGAGCGGTCTGGTGGCACACCTCGAGGCGTTCGCCGGCAACACCATCGAGTTCATTCGCAGCGAGAGCCCGCTGCTGATCGACGGCATCGGCATCCCCAACGTCGACGTCGACCTGCATCGCAGGCATGTCGTGATCGTCGCCGAGGAACCCAACGCGGCCGAGGATCTCAAGGCACTCAAACCGTTCATCAAGGAATACCAACCGATCTTGGTCGGGGTGGGCTCCGGGGCCGACGTGCTCCGCAAGGCCGGGTACCGGCCTGCGCTCATCGTCGGCGACCCGGACAAGATGAGCGTCGAGGTGTTGCGCTGCGGTGCCCAGGTGGTGCTGCCTGCCGATGCCGACGGCCACGCGGCGGGCCTGGAACGCATCCAGGACCTCGGCGTCGGCGCGATGACCTTCCCTGCCGCCGGCTCGGCAGCCGATCTGGCGTTGCTGCTGTGCGACCACCACGGGGCGTCGTTGATCGTGACAGCCGGGCACACCGCCAACATCGAGGAGTTCTTCGATCGCTCCCGCCAAGCCAGCTTGCCCTCGACGTTCCTGACCCGCTTGCGGGTGGGGGAGAAGCTCGTCGACGCCAAGGCCGTCGCCACGCTGTACCGCAGCCGGGTTTCCGGCGGCGCGATCGCGCTGCTGGTGCTGGCCATGATGGTGGCCGTCATCGTCGCGCTGTGGGTGTCGCGGGCCGACGCCGCGGTGCTCGACTGGGCCGCCGAATACTGGAACCGGCTGGTGCTGTGGGTTCAGGGCCTCGTCAGCTGAATGGGCAGGTGAGCTGTGATAACGCTACGTGCACATGCGATCTCGCTGGCGGCGGTGTTCCTCGCGCTGGCGATCGGGGTGGCGCTTGGGTCCGGTCTGTTGTCCAACACCGTGTTGTCCGGGCTGCGTGACGACAAGAAGGACCTCCAGCACCAGATCGACACTCTTGCCGACGAGAAGAATCGTCTGAACGAAAAGCTCAACGCCGCAAGCGAATTCGACGCACAGATGGCGCCCCGAATAATCCGTGACGTACTGAAGGACAAATCGGTGGTGATGTTCCGCACCCCCGACGCAGCAGACGGGGACGTCGACGCGATGTCCCGCTTCATCGGCCAGGCCGGCGGCACGGTCACCGGAGCGGTGTCCCTGACCCAGGAGTTCGTCGACGCCAACTCGGCCGACAAGTTGCTCTCGGTGGTGAACTCGCCGATCGTGCCTGCAGGCAAACAACTCAGCACCGCGGCGGTGGACCAGGGATCCCAGGCCGGAGATCTGCTGGGCATCGCCCTGCTGGCCGACAAGAATCCCGCTGCCCAGCCGGTGGACGACATGGCGCGCCAGACCGTGCTCGCCGCGCTCCGTGACACCGGATTCCTCGCCTATGACGACGAGCACATCGGCGCGGCCAACACCGCGCTGATCGTGACCGGTGGCGGGCTCGGAGACGACGCCGGCAACCGCGGTGCGACCGTGGCCCGGTTCGCAGCCGGCCTCGCGCAGCATGGCTCGGGCTCCGTTCTTGTCGGCCGAGACGGTGCCGCGTCGGGAACCGGCGCCGTCGCTGTGACGAGGTCCGATCCCGCACTGACCGCCGCGGTCAGCACCGTCGACGACGCGGATTCCAGCGCGGGACAGCTCACCGCCGTGCTTGCCCTCGGCGAGCTTGCCGGCGGCGGCAAGCCCGGGCAGTACGGAACCGGCCGGGGCGCCGCCTCGGTAACCGTCCCGCAATAACCCTGCCTCCGCGGCGAGTCAGCGACGGCTTGTCGGGGTCGGTGTTAAGGTGAGATTCCGTGGGTCGGCAGGCCACAGCTAGCTTCGGCGATTACCTGCCAGTCGTCACGGAGGATGCTTTTGCCCGCGCTACGCAAGCACCCGCAAACCGCCACCAAACACCTTTTCGTCACTGGTGGCGTGGTGTCTTCACTCGGTAAAGGTCTGACCGCGTCCAGCCTCGGTCAGTTGCTGACCGCGCGGGGCCTGCAGGTGACCATGCAGAAGCTGGACCCCTACCTGAACGTCGACCCCGGCACCATGAACCCGTTCCAGCACGGTGAGGTGTTCGTCACCGAGGACGGGGCCGAAACCGATCTCGACGTCGGCCACTACGAGCGGTTCCTGGACCGCAACCTGTCCGGTTCGGCCAATGTGACGACGGGCCAGGTGTACTCGTCGGTTATCGCCAAGGAGCGTCGCGGCGAGTACCTCGGCGACACCGTCCAGGTCATCCCGCACATCACCGACGAGATCAAGAGCCGCATCCTGGCGATGGCCGAGCCCGACGCGTCCGGCAACCGACCCGACGTGGTGATCACCGAGATCGGCGGCACGGTGGGCGACATCGAGTCACAGCCGTTCCTGGAAGCGGCCCGGCAGGTGCGCCACGACGTCGGCCGCGACAACGTGTTCTTCCTGCATGTGTCGCTGGTGCCGTACCTGGCGCCGTCGGGGGAACTCAAGACCAAGCCGACCCAGCACTCGGTGGCCGCCCTCCGCAGCATCGGCATAACCCCGGACGCGCTCATCCTGCGCTGTGACCGCGACGTCCCCGAGCCGCTCAAGAACAAGATCGCGCTGATGTGCGACGTCGATGTTGACGGTGTGATTTCCACCCCCGACGCGCCGTCGATCTACGACATTCCGAAGGTGCTGCACCGCGAGGAACTCGATGCCTACGTGGTGCGCCGGCTGAACCTGCCGTTCCGCGACGTCGACTGGACCCAGTGGAACGACCTGTTGCAGCGGGTCCACGAGCCGCACGAGACAGTGCGAATTGCCTTGGTGGGCAAGTACATCGACCTGTCCGACGCCTACCTGTCGGTCGCCGAAGCGCTGCGCGCCGGCGGGTTCAAGCACCGCGCCAAGGTGGACATGCGGTGGGTCGCCTCCGACGACTGCGAGACCGAGAGCGGGGTCACCGCGGCACTCGCCGACGTCCACGGTGTACTCATCCCCGGCGGTTTCGGCATCCGTGGCATCGAGGGCAAGATCGGCGCCATCACCTACGCCCGCAAGCGCGGGCTGCCCGTGCTGGGCTTGTGCCTCGGCCTGCAGTGCATCGTCATCGAAGCGGCCCGGTCGGTCGGGATCTCCGGCGCCAACTCGGCCGAGTTCGATCCGACGACACCGGACCCGGTGATCTCCACGATGGCCGACCAGGAGGACGCCGTAGCCGGTGAGGCGGATCTCGGCGGTACGATGCGACTTGGTGCCTATCCGGCTGTGCTGACACCGGATTCGATTGTCGCCCAGGCCTACCAGGCGACCGAGGTGTCCGAACGGCACCGGCACCGCTACGAAGTCAACAACGCCTACCGGGACCGGATCGCCGAGAGCGGCCTGCGGTTCTCGGGCACCTCGCCCGACGGGCATCTCGTGGAGTTCGTCGAGTACGCGCCCGAGGTGCATCCGTTCATGGTCGGCACCCAGGCCCACCCCGAATTGAAGAGCAGGCCTACCCGGCCGCATCCGCTGTTCGCGTCGTTCATCGGCGCGGCGCTCGGTTACAAGGCCGAGGAGCGGTTGCCGGGCATGGAGTTGCCCGAACAGTTCTCCAACGGCGTGGAACACACCGAACCCGTACTCGACGAGTCTCTGGAGAAATCCGACGTCCGTGGGTGAACACGACTTCGAGACGCTGGCCAGCGAAACCGTTTACGTCGGAAAGATTTTCGCGCTGCGGGCCGACGAGGTCGGCATGCCGGGAGGCGGCTCGGCGCGGCGTGAGGTCGTCGAGCACTACGGTGCGGTGGCGGTCGTGGCTCTCGATGAGGACCAGAATGTGGTGCTGGTCTACCAGTACCGTCATCCGCTGGGCCGCCGGTTGTGGGAACTACCCGCCGGCCTGCTTGACCTCGGTGGGGAACCACCCGAGGTGACCGCGGCCCGAGAACTCAAAGAGGAGGTCGGCCTCGCCGCCGCGCATTGGCGGGTCCTGGTCGATCTGGACTCCACGCCGGGTTTCTCCGACGAGAGCGTGCGGATCTTCCTGGCCACCGGGCTGACCGACGTCGGCAGGCCCGAGGCCCACGACGAGGAAGCCGACATGGTGATTGAGCGGGTGCCATTGACCGAGGCGGTGTCCCGGGTGTTCTCCGGTGACATTGTGAATTCGATTGCGGTAGCAGGCATTCTGGCCGCTCATGCGATGCCTTCTGCGGAGTCGCTGCGGCCCGTGGAGGCAGAGTGGGTGGATCGACCGACGGCGTTCTGGCGGCGCAAAGGCCTGCTGTGACGTCCCCGGCCCCTCTTCGGACTGCGCTCGCGGACCAACTTCAGGGCTACCTCGATCACCTGACGATCGAGCGGGGGGTGGCGGCCAACACGCTCAGCTCCTACCGCCGTGACCTGCGCCGGTACGCCGAACACCTGAGGCAGCGCGGTATCGACGATCTGGCCAAGGTCGCGGAGTCCGATGTGAGCGATTTCCTGGTGGCGCTGCGCCGCGGTGACCCCGACGCCGGGCTCACCGCACTGTCCGCGGTGTCGGCAGCCAGGGCGGTGGTCGCGGTGCGGGGCCTGCACCGGTTCGCCGTGGCCGAGGGATTCGCCGAGATCGACGTCGCCCGTGCGGTGAAACCACCCACGCCCAGCCGGCGGCTGCCCAAGAGCCTCACGCTCGATGAGGTGCTGGCGCTGCTGGAGGCCGCCGGTGGGGACAGCGAGGCCGATGGCCCGTTGACGTTGCGCAACCGGGCACTGCTGGAGCTGCTGTATTCGACCGGGGCCCGTATTTCCGAGGCCGTCGGGCTCGACGTCGACGACATCGACATCCGGGCCCGGTCGGTGCTCTTGCGCGGGAAGGGCGGCAAACAGCGGCTGGTGCCGATCGGCCGACCGGCGGTCAGCGCCCTGGACGCCTACCTGGTGCGCGGGCGGCCTGATCTGGCTCGGCGTGGCCGCGGCACCCCGGCGATCTTCCTCAACGCCCGCGGTGGCCGACTGTCGCGCCAAAGCGCCTGGCAGGTTTTGCAGGATTCCGCCGAGCGGGCCGGCATCGCGTCGGCGGTGTCACCGCACACGCTGCGGCACTCGTTCGCCACTCACCTGCTCGACGGCGGAGCCGACGTTCGCGTCGTGCAGGAACTGCTCGGTCACGCGTCGGTGACCACCACGCAGATCTACACCATGGTCACGGTGCACACGCTGCGCGAGGTGTGGGCGGGCGCCCATCCACGCGCGCGGTAAGAATTTACCCGAGGTACTCCGACTCCAGCACGAGGTCGGGCAGCAGGGTTTGGTACTCGGCGTGCGTCTTGTGCTCGGTGGTGCTCCACACTGGAGTCATCGTGCTCCCTGCCTCCCGCATGTACGCCAGATACTTCGGTGCGCCGGGCAGCTTGACGTTGTCGGCGACCACAATCGACCCCCGGTGCAGCCAGCCGCGGGCCATCAGGCTCTGCAGATCCGGTAGATAGGCGTTCTTGTCGTGGTCGAGAAACACGAAATCCAGCCCGCCCGTATCGAATCCGCTCTGCGCGAGCGCGTCGAGAGTGCGGCCGCCGTCGCCGATGGTGCCGACCACGCACGTGACCCGGTCCGCGACACCGGCATGGGCCCAGATGCGCCGGGCGATGTCGGCATTGGCGGGGGAGAACTCCACGGAGAACACCCGGGCCGCGGGTGCTGCCCGGGCGATCCGCAGGGCGCCGTAGCCGCAGTATGTGCCCAGTTCCAGCGCCAGCTTTGGGTTCGCCCGGGTGACCGCGGCGTCGAGCAGTGCGCCCTTCTCATCGCCGACGTTGATCAGAAACGACTTCTCGTAGGCGAACTTGTCGATGGTGGCAAGCACGTCGTCGAGGTCTCCATGACGCGCGTTCGCCACGACGAAATCGGCGACCGCGGCCTCCCGTCCGTCGCCCCACTGGCCCGTCTTCGAGAAGTGTCTGGCGCCGATTCCCATCCGGATGAACGACCACCGCAACATCGGCAACCGCTGCTTCAGACTCATGATGCTCACCATATGCGCGTGATTGCCCGCGGGTCTGCCCCTCGGACGAGCGTGGCGACGTTAAACTTGCCGGGATGTTCGCCAAGTGTGTGGGATGCCTGACCAGCGGTGGTCGCGCGTGAACCACGGGCGCTTGAGCGAGGAGTCGACGTGAACGACGGCGACAGTCATGACCCGACGGGGCCGGATCCGGCGCCCGAGCTGGGTCTGACCGGTAGGCCGCCACGGGACATCCCCGAACCGGCGCCGAAGTACGGACACGGCCCGGCCAAGGTCATCGCGATGTGCAACCAGAAGGGCGGGGTGGGCAAGACCACCTCGACGATCAACCTGGGCGCAAGCCTCGCCGAGTACGGTCGCCGGGTGCTGCTGGTGGATCTCGATCCGCAGGGCGCGTTGTCGGCGGGCCTCGGGGTGCCGCACTACGAACTCGACCACACCGTGCACAACTTGCTGATCGAGCCGCGGGTGTCGATCGACGACGTGCTGATCAAGACCCGGGTCAGCGGCATGGACCTGGTGCCCAGCAACATCGACCTGTCGGCGGCCGAGATCCAGCTGGTCAACGAGGTGGGGCGCGAGCAGTCCCTGGCGCGCGCGATGTATCCCGTGCTGGACCGCTACGACTACGTGCTGATCGACTGCCAGCCGTCGCTGGGGCTGCTCACGGTCAACGGGCTGGCCTGCGCGGACGGGGTCATCATCCCGACGGAATGCGAGTACTTCTCGCTGCGCGGGCTGGCACTGCTCACCGACACGGTGGACAAGGTGCACGACCGTCTCAACCCGCGCCTGGGAATCAGCGGCATCCTGATCACGCGGTACGACCCTCGCACGGTGAACTCCCGCGAGGTGATGGCGAGAGTGGTCGAGCGGTTCGGCGACCTGGTCTTCGACACCGTCATCACGCGTACTGTCCGGTTCCCGGAGACCAGCGTCGCCGGCGAGCCGATCACCACCTGGGCGCCCAAATCAGGGGGCGCCCTCGCCTACCGATCGCTGGCTCGGGAAGTCATCTACCGGTTCGGCGGGTGAACGACGTCGCGGATGCCGGGGTTGCGTCGGACGATGCCTCCGGCGGCAGTCAGCAGAACCGTTTCCAAGTCCGGCTCACCAACTTCGAGGGGCCGTTCGACCTGCTCTTGCAGCTGATCTTTGCGCACCGACTCGACGTCACCGAGGTCGCGTTGCACCAGGTGACAGACGATTTCATCGCCTACACCAAGGAGATCGGCCGCCAACTGGAGCTCGACGAGACCACTGCTTTTCTGGTGATCGCGGCGACCCTGCTGGATCTGAAGGCGGCCCGCCTGCTGCCCGCCGGCGACGTGCACGACGAGGAAGACCTGGCCCTGCTGGAGGTGCGGGATCTGCTGTTCGCCCGGTTGCTGCAGTACCGGGCGTTCAAACACGTCGCCGTGATGTTCGCCGAGTTGGAGGCCGCCGCGCTGCGCAGCTACCCGCGGGCGGTGTCGCTCGAGGATCGGTACTCCGAGCTGCTGCCGGAGGTGATGCTCGGGGTGGATGCTGAGAGGTTCGCCACCATTGCGGCGGCCGCATTCACCCCCCGACCGGTGCCCACCGTGGCCACCGAGCACCTGCATATGCCGCGCGTGTCAGTGCCCGAACAGGCCGAGCGGCTCCTTGGCCTGCTGGAACAGCGTGGCGTCGGCCAGTGGGCGACTTTCGGCGAACTGGTGGCCGACTGCACGGACGGAATCGAGATCGTCGGGCGCTTCCTGGCACTGCTCGAGCTGTTCAGGGCCAGGGCGGTAGCATTCGACCAATCAGAACCGCTTGGTGTGCTCCAGGTTTCGTGGACCGGAGATCGGCCGAACAGCGAACACCTGGCAACCGCTGAAGCGGAAGAATAGCGAGAAGAATGACTGACGAGATTCCGGCCGATGCGAATCTGGGCACGGGCTTGGACCCGGATTTGGGCGTCGACGTGACCACCGTTCCCGAGCTGCAGGACGGTGAACTCGGCGCCGTGCTGGAGGCACTGCTGCTGGTGATCGACACACCGGTTACGGTTGACGCCCTCGCGTCGGCCACCGAACAGCCGGCCTACCGGATCGCAGCAAAACTGCGGCTCATGGCCGACGACCTGGCGGCCCGGGACAGTGGTATCGACCTGCGCGAGGCCGCCGGTGGCTGGCGGATGTACACGCGGGCGCGTTACGCCCCATACGTCGAGCGACTGCTGCTCGACGGGGCCCGGTCGAAGCTGACCCGTGCCGCGCTGGAGACTCTGGCGGTCGTCGCTTACCGGCAGCCGGTGACGAGGGCCAGGGTGAGCGCGGTGCGCGGCGTCAATGTCGATGCGGTGATGCGGACACTGTTGGCGCGCGGGTTGATCACCGAGGCCGGAACCGATCCCGACTCGGGCGCGGTGACGTTCGCGACGACCGAGCTGTTCCTTGAACGCCTGGGGCTGTCTTCGCTGGCCGACCTTCCCGATATCGCGCCGCTACTTCCCGACGTCGACGTGATCGACGATCTGAGCGAATCACTCGGTGACGAACCGCGTTTCGCCAAACTCAACGGCGGTTCGCCCAGTACCGATCGGCCGCTCGCCTTCGATGTGGACAAGGACTGACATGGCCGGAGCCGAAGCTGAAGGTGTGCGACTGCAGAAAGTGTTGTCGCAAGCAGGAATTGCATCCCGCCGGGTTGCGGAACGGATGATCCGAGACCGCCGTGTGCAGGTCGACGGTCGCGTGGTGACCGAACTCGGAACCCGTGTCGACCCGGAAACGGCCGAGATCCGCGTTGACGGCGTCCGGGTGCAACTCGACGACACTCTGGTGTATCTGGCGATCAACAAGCCGCGCGGCATGCACTCCACGATGTCCGACGACCGGGGCCGGCCCTGTGTCGGGGATCTGGTCGAACACCGGGTGCGGGGTAACAAGAAGCTGTTTCACGTCGGACGGCTCGACGCCGACACCGAGGGGCTGTTGCTGCTGACCAACGACGGCGAACTGGCGCACCGGTTGATGCACCCCTCCTACGAGGTCACGAAAACGTATGTGGCCACCGTGATCGGGACGATTCCGCGCGGGCTGGGCAAGAAGCTGCGCGCCGGTATCGAATTAGAAGACGGCCCAGCGCATGTGGACGATTTCGCGGTGGTGGACACGGTGCCGGGTAAGACCATGGTGAAGGTCACCCTGCACGAGGGTCGCAACCGCATCGTGCGGCGGTTGCTGGCCGCGGTGGATTTCCCGGTGCAGGAGCTGGTGCGCACCGACATCGGCACGGTGTCGCTGGGGGATCAGCGGCCAGGCAGTATCCGGGTGCTCAGCCGCAAAGAAGTCGGCGAGCTGTATCAGGCGGTGGGGTTGTGAGCGGATCTTTGGTGGTTGCGGTGGACGGTCCGGCCGGAACCGGAAAGTCTTCGGTGTCACGGGGTTTGGCGCGTGCCATGGGTGCGCGCTACCTCGATACCGGTGCGATGTACCGGATCGTCACGCTGGCGGCGCTGCGCGCGGGTGCCGATCTGGCCGACCCGGCGGTAATCGACCGGGCGGCCGCCGATGTCGCAGTCGGTGTCGGTTCGGATCCCGACGAGGACCGCGCATACCTTGGTGGGGAAGACGTTTCGATTGAGATCCGCGGCGGCGAGGTGACCAGGGCGGTGTCCGCGGTTTCGGCCGTTCCCGCTGTGCGGACCCGGCTGGTGGACCTGCAACGCCGGCTCGCGACCGGAGGCGGGCGCGTCGTCGTCGAAGGCCGTGACATCGGAACCGTGGTGCTGCCCGATGCGGATGTGAAGATCTTCCTCACCGCGTCGGCCGAGGAACGGGCGCGGCGGCGCAATGCGCAGAACATCGCCGCGGGCCTGCCCGATGATTACCCGACGGTGCTCGCCGACGTGCAGCGTCGCGACCACCTCGACTCGACGCGCCCGGTGTCGCCACTGCGCGCCGCCGAGGACGCGCTGGTGGTCGACACCAGTGACATGAACGAAACCCAGGTTGTCGCACATCTGCTGGATCTGGTGACCCAACACGCAGGAGCACGACAATGAGTTCAGAGTCCGACGGCACCTGGAGCGACGAAACCGATTGGGAGATCGGCGCGGAGGTCGCCGAAGCCTTGGAAGATGAGGCGGAGATATCCGTCCGTCCCCCGCCGGTCGTCGCCGTCGTCGGGCGGCCGAACGTCGGCAAATCCACTCTGGTGAACCGCATTCTGGGACGCCGTGAAGCGGTGGTGCAGGACATCCCCGGCGTGACCCGCGACCGCGTGTCCTATGACGCGAACTGGCTGGGCCACCGGTTCGTCGTGCAGGACACCGGCGGGTGGGAACCCGATGCCAAGGGCCTGCAGCAGCTCGTCGCCGATCAGGCGGCGGTGGCGATGCGGACCGCCGACGCGATCATCCTGGTGGTCGACGCCGTGGTCGGAGCGACCACCGCTGACGAGGCCGCCGCGCGCCTGCTGCGTAAGTCGGGCAAGCCGGTTTTCTTGGCGGCCAACAAGGTTGACACCGAACGCGGTGAAGCCGACGCCGCAGCGCTGTGGTCGCTGGGGGTGGGGGAGCCGCACACCATCAGCGCCATGCACGGCCGCGGTGTGGCCGACCTGTTGGACCGCCTGATCGAGAAGCTGCCCGAAGTCTCGGAGATGGCCGGCGGTGGGGGTGGCCCGCGCCGGGTCGCCCTTGTCGGAAAACCCAACGTGGGCAAAAGTTCACTTCTGAACCGGCTGGCCGGTGACGAGCGTTCGGTGGTGCACGATGTGGCCGGAACCACCGTGGACCCGGTCGACTCGCTGATCGAATTGGGCGGCAAGACTTGGCGTTTCATCGACACCGCGGGACTGCGCCGCAAGGTCGGTCAGGCCAGTGGGCACGAGTTCTATGCGTCGGTACGCACGCGTGGCGCAATCGACGCCGCCGAAGTGGTGATGGTGCTGATCGACGGGTCTCAGCCGTTGACCGAACAGGACCAGCGGGTGCTCACCATGGTGATCGAGGCCGGGCGTGCGCTGGTGCTGGTGTTCAACAAGTGGGATCTGGTCGACGAGGATCGGCGCTACCTACTGGACCGCGAGATCGAACGCGAACTGGCACAGGTCCAGTGGGCGCCGCGGGTCAACATCTCCGCCATGACCGGACGGGCCGTGCAGAAGCTGGTGCCCGCACTGGAGACTTCCCTGGCGTCCTGGGATGCCCGGATTTCGACGGGCCGACTCAACGCATTCCTCAAAGAGGTGGTGGCCGCGACTCCGCCGCCGGTGCGTGGCGGCAAACAACCGCGGATTCTGTTCGCGACGCAGGCCACCTCACGCCCACCGACATTCGTGCTGTTCACCAGCGGATTCCTGGAGGCCGGTTACCGGCGGTTCCTGGAGCGGCGTCTGCGTGAGACGTTCGGGTTCGAGGGCAGCCCGATTCGGATCAATGTGCGGGTCCGCGAGAAGCGTGGAGCGAAGCGCTAGCGCGATTCGTGGCGTGTGAGCCGCGTTGGGTGCGGCTGAGACTCCACGGCCAGCCCAGATAGGGTTGCCCGAGTGTCCGTCACCCACATGATTCTGATCGCCTTGGCCGGTGTCGGAGCGGGCGCGATCAATGCGGTCGTCGGATCGGGCACGCTGATCACCTTTCCGACGCTGGTGGCGCTCGGCTATCCACCCGTCACAGCGACCATGTCCAACGCGATCGGCCTGGTGGCCGGTGGTGTGTCGGGCACGTGGGGTTATCGGCGTGAGCTGCGTGGCCAGTGGAACCGGCTGCGGTGGCAGATTCCGGCATCGTTGATCGGTGCCGGGTGTGGAGCCTGGCTACTGCTGCATCTGCCGGAGAAGGTGTTCGTCACCGTGGTGCCGGTGTTGCTGATTCTGGCGCTGGCGCTGGTGGTGATCGGGCCGCGGATCCAGGCGTGGGCGCGGCGGCGCGCCGAGGACTCCGGGCAATCTGTCGAACACGTGAGCTCGCGCAAGATGGCCGTGCTCGTGCTCGGAACCTTCGCCGTCGGCATATACGGCGGCTACTTCACCGCCGCCCAGGGCATCCTGCTGATCGCGGTGATGGGGGCGTTGCTGCCCGAATCGATGCAGCGCATGAACGCCGCCAAGAATCTGCTGTCGCTGCTGGTCAACATCGTCGCCGCGGTGGCCTACACCGCTGTGGCCTTCGACCGGATCAGCTGGGCTGCGGCGGGGCTGATCGCGATCGGTTCACTCATCGGCGGGTTCCTCGGTGCGCACTACGGACGCCGGTTGTCGCCGAACGCGTTGCGCGCTGTCATCGTGGTGGTGGGACTAATCGGGTTGTATCGGTTGTTGGCCGTATAGACCCGCGATGCGAACGCGAACAGCCTCTTGTAGGCTTTCGGAATCTGTCTTACGAGGGAGGGGCGACCGGTGGCTGAACGTGCTTACCGCACCGCACCATCTGCCCTTTCTGCTCTCGAGCCCTTCTGGCCGTCGCGCCGGTTGATGGCTTTCGACGAATGGTGTCGCGCGCGCATCTGATCCGCGCCGTCAGTCCATCAGGTCGCTCATGTCTCGGTGACCATTAATCGAAAGCAGCCGAACCCATGCGTTCGCTACTGATCTTCACGCTTGTCGGCCTCGGGGCCCAGCTCGTCGACGGCGCGCTCGGCATGGCGTTCGGTGTTACCGCGTCGACCCTGCTGGTTCTCAGCGGGGTGGCTTCTGCGCAGGCGAGCGCCGCCGTTCACTTGGCCGAGGTCGGCACCACGCTGGCGTCGGGTCTGTCCCACTGGCGGTTCAAGAACATCGACTGGAAAATCGTGCTGAAGCTGGGCGCGCCGGGTGCGGTCGGCGCGTTCCTCGGTGCGACGGTGTTGTCCTCGTTGTCCACCGAGGATGCCGCACCGCTGATGGCGGGGATCCTGCTGGCCATCGGTGTGTATGTGCTGCTGCGGTTCTCGTTGCGGAATCCACCGGCCTTCCGGTCCGGCGGCACCCCGCACACCGCGAAGTTCCTGACCCCGTTGGGACTGTTCGGCGGCTTCATCGATGCGTCCGGTGGTGGCGGTTGGGGGCCGGTGACCACCAGCACCCTGCTGTCGCGGGGTAAAACCGCGCCGCGCACTGTGATCGGTTCGGTGAGTGCGTCCGAGTTCCTGGTGGCGGTCTCGGCGTCGTTGGGCTTCCTGGTCGGATTGCGCGAGGAGTTCCTGAACAACATCCCGATCGTGCTGGGATTGGCGGCCGGCGGCATCCTGGCCGCGCCGTTGGCAGCGTGGCTGGTGTCGAAGATAAGCCCGGCGCTGCTGGGCACCGGCGTCGGCGGTGTCATCGTGCTGACCAACGCCCAGAAACTCCTGAAGTACTTCGGGATTCACGGGGTCGCTTCGACGGCGATCTACGCCACCATCGTGGTCGTTTGGGTCAGCCTCGTGGTGTACGCCTGGCGGACGTCCAGGGCGCCGGAATACCTGCCCGAGGAACTCGATGCCGAGGCCCCGGCCGAAGAAGAGGTGGCCGAAGAACCGGATACCGCGGCACGATGACGCGCGGGGATATCGATTGGGGCGGACGCCGCACCCTACGGTAAGCTTTCGACCTGCTGCCGGTGACAAGCCGGGAGCAACGGGCTGTGGCGCAGCTTGGTAGCGCACTTGACTGGGGGTCAAGTGGTCGCAGGTTCAAATCCTGTCAGCCCGACATTGAAAAGAAACTCGCCGGCGAAGCCGAGCGAGTTTTTTTCATGTCGGGGGGACATGGTGCGGGAGCCGAAGCGCCCGCCGAGGTACGAGGCGGTCGCCTCGGCGGTTCCTGTCAGCCCGACACTGAAACCCGCTCCGACCAGAATCGGAGCGGGTTTTGTGTTTCTTCGGTCCGCGCCCTTCTGGTGTTGTCGGCTCACCTTTTGGGAGATAACAATTTTGGCGCTGCACCACATGAATTCGTCTTGTGGGTCCCGCCGAGGACAAATCGATGGCAGGGTGGCAGTTGTGGACCGGTCAAGGCGTGCCTTCCCGCGGTCGGGGGAGCGATATTCGCGCGGTGGGTCCGCCTGTGAATTCTTCTTGCCCACAGCCTCATCGATCGATGAGGACAATCGGCAGCCAGCGAGCTGACTGCACATCACTGGGAGGAACACATGGCAACAAGCGCAAGTAAGACCAAGCCAAACATTGTTCTCATTGCGTCGGACGACTTCGGTTACGGCGATGCGGGCGTCTACGGAGGTGGCGCAAACCGGGGAATGCCCACACCCAATCTCGACCGGATGGCCGAAGAAGGCATGCAGTTCCTGTCGTTCTACGCGCAACCGAGTTGCACGGCCGGGCGCGCGGCGATGATCACCGGACGCATCCCGAACCGCAGCGGCATGACGACCGTGGCCTTCCAGGGTCAGGGCGGCGGGCTGCCGGCAGCGGAGTGGACTCTGGCATCCGTGCTCAAGACCGCTGATTACAAGACGTTCTTCACCGGCAAGTGGCACCTCGGCGAGTCCGACTATGCGCTACCCAACGCGCACGGTTTCGACGAAATGCGGCACTGCGGGCTCTATCACCTCAACGCATACACCTATGCCGACCCGGAATGGTTCCCGGACATGGACGAGGACCTCCGCGCGATGTTCGAGCGGGTGACTCAGGGTGCGCTGTCGGGCAAAGCCGGCGAGAAGGCGACAGAGGACTTCAAGGTCAACGGCCAATACGTCAACACGCCTGAGAAGGGACTCGTCGGCATTCCGTTCTTCGATGAGTACGTCGAGCAGGACGCACTCGAGTTCCTGGACAACAACGCGAAGTCCGAAATCCCGTTCTTCTTGAATGTCAACTTCATGAAGGTGCATCAACCGAACATGCCGCACCCTGATTACAAGGGAAAATCGCTCTCGAAGTCGAAGTTCGCGGATTCGATCGTGGAGAACGACGCCCGAATCGGCCGCATCATGGACAAGATCCGCTCGCTGGGCCTCGCCGAGAATACGTACGTGTTCTGGACGACGGACAACGGTGCCTGGCAGGACGTCTACCCTGATGCCGGCTATACCCCGTTCCGCGGCACCAAGGGCACCGTCCGCGAGGGCGGCAATCGTGTACCTGCGATCGCGTGGGGCCCCGGTATCAAGGCGGGATCACGCAACTCCGACATCGTCGGCGGCCTCGACTTCATGGCAACCTTCGCCGCGCTGGCCGGGGTGCAATTGCCGAAGGAGGATCGCGAAGGCGAACCGATCATCTTCGACAGCTACGACATGTCACCGGTGTTGTTCGGAACCGGCAAATCCGAGCGCAAGTCCTGGTACTTCTTCAGCGAAAATGAACTGACGCCCGGGGCTGTGCGAGTCGGCCACTACAAGGCCGTCTTCAACTTGCGCGGCGACGACGGTGCGACCACCGGAGGCCTCGCGGTCGATACCAACCTGGGCTGGAAAGGGGCAGAGGCGTATGTCGCCACCGTCCCGCAGATCTTCGACCTCTGGCAGGACCCGCAGGAACGCTATGACATCTTCATGAACAACTACACCGAACACACCTGGACCCTCGTGACCTTCAACGAGGCAGTCAAGGAGTTGATGCAGACCTATCTGAAGTACCCGCCGCGGAAACTCCAGAGCGAAGGCTATTCGGGCCCGATCACCGTCACGCAGTACCAGAGATTCAAGTATGTGAGGGAACAACTTGCGGCAGACGGAGTGAACATCGCGCTGCCCACCGGCAACTGAGTCAAGCGCTCGCAAGGCGGCTCCGGAGAAATCCGGAGCCGCCTTTTCGGTGCACCCTCGACGGGATCGATCGGAGTGGAGAAGCATGGGCTCCCATGACCGATTACAGCGATGAAGAACGCGACACCGTCCGCACCGCCGCCTTTGGCGCGATGATGCTCGTCTCCAAGGCCGACCCTGGCTTCTTCGCGATGTTCAAGGAGTCAATTGCCGGCTCCAAGGTGCTTTCCAAGGCCTCGCCCGAACTTCGCGAGCTACTGACGTCAGGCGGGATGCCGAGCACCCCCAAAGGCAGCCCGGAAGAGGTCGACCAGGCCGTCCTCACGTCCCTGGGGCAAGCGGTGACGATCCTGCAGCAGAAAGGCCCCGACGAGGTCGAAGGCTTCAAGTCGCTGATCGTCGATGCGTGCGACAAGGTCGCCGAGGCATCGAAAGGCGTCGCCCCCGCCGAGACCGAGGCGATCGGCAAGGTGAAGAGCGCACTCGGGGTGGGCGGTCGAGTAGCCGGGCCTGGCGGCCAAGTCCTCTAGGGCGCCGCAGGGCTTACCTCAAGTAGGTTTCTTTCCCGGTCGGGAATCCGCCGCCGTTCGTCGCGATGTGAACGTGGTCGTAGTGGTTGGCGGTTGCCCCACCCCGGTCCGACATCCGCTTGCGCGACCCGTTGTGGGAGTAGGAGACCTGCCTCCAGATCACGTGGTTCACGTCGAATCGATCCGCGTTGTCGATGGCGTACGCGACGATCCGGTCGCCGAGAGCGATTCCCTCAGGGGTGGAGGGGTTCGGGATCATCACATCGATCGCCATCCCGTGCGGGTGCCACTTCAGAGAATCGGACCGGACTCCGCCGATGTCGAGAATCTGGGGGAACGTCGCGCTGACGGCTCTGGCGGTCAAGATGGTGTCGACTTGCAGGCCCTTCTCCGGTGCCACACCGGCAGGCAGCGGCACCTTGACACCCGCACGAACGGCACGCGCGTCTGGAGCCCACATCGCAGTCGTTGCGGAATTCGGGGTGGTCGGCGCGACAGCCGCTACCGTCGCGACCTCAGCGCAGCAATGGACATCGTCACTGATGGTCGGAGCGGCGGTGTCAGCGCCGAGCACGAGAATTGCGGCGGCAGGCACGATGGCCGCGGCTACGAGCGCCGGTCGGCGTCGCCGCCCCTCGGCCAAAGAGTGTTTACCCACGAGCACCGGACCCTACCGGCGGTTTAGCCGATCTCCGGAATCGAGTGTGTTGTCTGTAGCGGTTAGTGGCTACCGAAAGTCTGCCCCGCGTCAACCAGCGTTTGACGCGGCAGAGCATCCATCCGGCCCCCGGAACACTGCCAACCGGCACGGGGGAATTAGCAGGTCACAATCAATCGACAGGGCCTGAGCCGTCATCATTTCGGAAGCGGGGACTGCCCTCGCGCCGACGCCCAGTCGGGCTCATTCTGCAGTGACGTGCCCCCAGGCTGGCAAAATCTATGGCGTTTACCACACTTCGGCGAATGGCCGCCGCAATGGATCAGTTCTCGGGCGCCGGACGCATGGATCCCATGAAGTAGCTTTCGCGCCCGGACGGGTAGCCACCGCCGTTGGTGGCGATGTGAACATGGTCGAAGTGGTTGGCGGTTTCGTTGCCGTAGTCCGCCGTCCAACTCGGCGCACCGACGCCCGGGTAGTAGCCCTGCCGCCAGATCACGTGGATCACGCCCCAGCGTTTGGCGTTCGCCAGGGCGAACCCGGCGATTTGGTTACCGAGCTCGATGCCTTTGTCGGAGTGATAGTTGGGGATCATCACGTCGATCGCCAATCCGTTGGGATGCCACTTCAACGGGTCCTGCCGGAACCCGCCGATGGTGGTGATCTCCGGAAACATCACGCTGATCGCCCGGGCAACCCAGATCGTCTTGACTTGCAACCCCGCCTCCGGCGTGACGCCGGCGGGTAACGCGAACTGGAAGTCTCTGGCAGCGACAGGCGCGCTTGCCGCCACCAACTCCGCCTCCGCCGCAGGAGGTGTGCCGGCCGGCGCGCCGCCTGGTGTCAGCCCTTCGACG
The DNA here is from genome assembly GCF_053483975.1 of Mycolicibacterium sp. XJ870. Lineage (NCBI taxonomy): Bacteria > Bacillati > Actinomycetota > Actinomycetes > Mycobacteriales > Mycobacteriaceae > Mycobacterium > Mycolicibacterium sp. XJ870. The sequence continues at coordinate 45,316 of NZ_JBEFTI010000013.1, read as the reverse complement.
GTCGGCGCTGCCGCCGGCGTTTCGCCACAACATGGCGGCTCGGGGCGCTGGGCGTAGAACATGGCGCCGGCGACGGCGACCGAGGCCACCAATGCCAGCCAGCGACCGCGGCCGTTGGCGAACAGATTTCTGCCCACGAGCCAGCAGCTTACTGCCGCGTCGGACGCGGATGGCGATCTTCGTTAACTCGTTACCCCGAACGCGGTGGGCAATCCTTATCTCCGATGAGCCTCGGAGTCGCTATCTCGTACTGCATCCGCAGCTCGCCCGGCTGTGTGTGTCCGATCAGTCGTGTTTCGCCTCGTAGCGCAGCAGCACCGTGCCACATGGGAAGGTGCGGTTCTCCAATAGTCGCAGCGGGATCCATGCCGGCAGTGTCGGGAAGAATGGGGTGCCGCCGCCCACGGCGATGGGCGCGACCACGATCCGGTATTCGTCCACCAGTCCGGCCTGCACGATCGGTGCGGCCAGCGTCGCGCCGGCCACCTCCAGGTTGCCGTCGGTCTCGGCTTTCAGCTTCGTCACCACCTCGACCGGGTTGCCGCGTTCCAGGCGGGAGTTCCAGTCGACGGACTCCAGGGTGTGCGAGAACACGACCTTGGGCATGTCGCACCAGATGCGGGCGTAGTCGACGATCATCGGGGTGGCGTCCGGGGCCTTGTCGGCAGTCGGCCAGTACGCGGACATCAGTTCGTAGAGTCGCCGCCCGTAGAACGCGCACGCGGTCTCCCGCTCGAAGTCGTTCCAGTACTGGTGCAGTTCTTCGCTCGGATCGGACCAGTCGATGTTGCCTTGTGCATCGGCGATGTACCCGTCCACCGACACGTTGAAGCCATAGATGAGTCTGCCCATGGAGATCAGACTGCTCCGGACGGCATGACTCATCGTTGGTCATTGCTCAAATTCGTGGGTAGTACTACGCATCCGCAGGGGCTCTAGGGCACGGCAGACTGAACACATGCCAACCCCTGAGGTCGCATCGTCGCCCGGCGGTGTCGCTCACGACACCAAGCCCGCCCGTGACCGCGCCGTCGATGTTGCCCGACTCGGCGCATTGATCGTGGTCATGTTCGGACACTGTGCGTTGCTGCTCGCCACGATCGACTCCAGCGGTGTCCGGGTCGGCAACATCCTCGGCGCAATGCCCGAACTCGCACCCATCACGTGGATCGTGCAGGTGATGCCCTTGTTCTTTCTTGCCGGGGGCGCTGCCGGCGCCTACAGCTGGAATCCTTCACCGGCGAAGGGTGCCGCCAGCTCCGGAAAGCGTTGGGGCTCCTGGTTGTTCACGAGGTCGCAGCGGCTGTGCCGGCCGGTGTTCTGGTATCTCGCGGTGTGGACCGTCGCCCTTGTTGGTGTGCAGCTGACGATGGGGGCGGAGTCCGCGAAGGCGCTCGGGCGTGAGTCTGTGGCACTGCTGTGGTTTCTCGGCGTGTACTTGGTGGTGCTGGCATTCGTCCCGGCGCTGACACGGCTGCAAACCGGTCGGACGGTTGCGGTGCTGGTGGCACTGCTTGTCGTATCCGCTGCCGGGTTCGACGCGCTACGGTTTGCGGCCGGCTCAGCCGCCGCCGGCTTCCCGAACCTGGTCACCGTATGGCTGATCCCAGTGGTGATCGGCGTGGCCTACGCACGCCACCTGATCCGTCCGGGCATAGCAGTCGCGGTGGCCGTCAGCGCGTTCGGTGCGCAGGTGCTCCTCGCCCTGACCGGGATTTACGACGTCTCGCTGGTGGTCACCGGAGCCGAGCGGGTGTCCAATGTGTCGCCGCCGACACTGCTGCTCGCCCTGCAGTGCACCTGGATGTCATACGCGTTCGTGGCGGCGGCCGGTGCGATCCAGCGGTGGGCGCAGCGGCCGCGCGTGTGGCACGTCATCGCCGTGGGCAACGGGGGAGCGATGACGCTCTACCTCTGGCACATCCCGGTTATCGCCGTCGCCGCCTTCACCTTGCACGCCATCGGCCTCGATGCCTTCGATCCGCATGCGCCCGGTTTCTGGGGTCTGCTCGCGCTGCGCGCGATTGTGTTCGCCATCCTCATGGCTGTGGCGTTCCGGCTGCTGTCGCCGCTGGAACACCGCCCATTGCCGTGGTGGGACGGGCCGGTTCGCGCGACAGGAGCCGGATCGATCGCCGCGGGCATGCTCGTGTGCGTCGCCGGCGCGGCACTGGTGCTGATGGCCAAGAACGGGCTCGACGGTGTGGCGGGCTGGGCGGCGCTCGGAGGCTTCGTGGTCGCGGCGCTGGCCGCCAGGGCGACCGCCTCGTCGAGAAAGAAGAGCTCGGTGTAGGTCCCCGGGCTCATGAGTTTGCGTCTGCGACCCTTGAATTCGAGAAGGCAGATCAACCACATCGGGTTGCGCGACGTGCGGACGATTCGTCGGTGCTCATCGTGGAGGATTCCACGATTGCCCATGAACGTTCCGCGCGCACTGGTCGCGATGATCGCTCCGCCGGGAGTGACCCGGTTCTGTAGGGGCACGCGGTGGTTCAGTCCTCCTTGCGGATCAATCGTCCCAGCGCCTCACGGTCGGACGCCAACAACTCTTCGATGCGGGGCTTGTTCACGTCGGCGACGATGATCTCACCGACTTCCTGGTAGACGTCGCTGAAGATGCCGTGGGCCTTCATCTTGTCGGTCTGATAGATGTTGTCCTCCGTCGGCGTCACGTAGTACACGATTTCGGCCTTGAAACGGTGGATCAACCACAGGTGGATGAGATCCATAAGCCGCTTCTGGCGCAGCTTCTCGGAGAACGTGTTCTGGTCGCGCACCGTGAGGATGCTGCGCCCGTGCCGGTCCTTGATCGGGTCGACGACCACGTTGGCCAGCGGATCTTCTTCACCTTCGGCGTAGATCCCGAGGTCGAGCACATCGGAGCCGGCGCGGCGCGGCCTCAGCTGCACGCTGAGTTTCTCACCTAGCTGATAGTGCTCGCCCCACAGCGCCAGCCATTCCTCCAGCAGCTTCTTGGGGACCTCCGTCTGCACCAGGTGCTGATGCTGCGTGGAGCCCTTACCCATGGACTTGGTGGTAGCGGTACGCCCCGACGACGCAGCCAGCGCAGCATCGCTGCGCGGCCCGCCGACCAGCGTTTGCGGTGTGCGGTAAGGAGATTCGACCAGCCGCATCTTGCGTTGCAACCGGGCGAGCGCGAGCATGCCCTCCTGCTGAAGCGACGTCGCGAACTCCTCGCAGGCGACGCCGTCGACCTGATGGCCGCCGTAGGTGATGAAGTTGAAGACGAAACCCATCTTTCCGAGTTCCTCGGGGAATGCCCGCATCTCGTCGTCGGTCATGCCGGTGGTGTCCCAGTTGAACGACGGAGAGAGGTTGTAGGCCAACATCTTCTCCGGGAACTCGGCGTGAATCGCGTCGGCGAACTGCTTGGCGTCGGCCAGATCGGCTGTCTTGGTTTCCATCCACAGAATGTCGGCGAATGGTGCAGCGGCCAGCGACTTCGCTATCGCGTACGGAATCCCGCCGCGCACTTGGTAGTAGCCCTCCGGTGTCTTGACCCGCTCGCAATCCCATGCGACGTCGGCACCGAGTTCCTTGGCCTTCTCCCGCGCCGAGTACAACGGTGCCCGCGCCGCGAAAGCGCGCCAATCGGCGGGGTTCATCTGCGCCGGTTCACCCTCCCGCTCCCGGAATTCGAGCAGTTCGGCGACGGCTTCGCCGTAGGTGTTCAAGCCCGCATCGTCCTGCCAGGCGTCGACGAACTGCGACTCCACCCTGTCGAACAGCGCGTCGACCGAGTCGTCGGAACCCTTTTTCAATGACCCGACGGCTTCGGAGACCGCGTCCATGACGCCGTGGCGCTGCAGCCACTCCTCGGCGGCGGTGTACTCACCGTCGGGAAGGGCGTACAGGAGATGCCCGTTCAACTCGCTGACACCCGACTCGTAGAAGTGCCGCACCATCGCCAGGAAGCAGGACTTGTACGACGGAATCTTGAGATTGGTGGCGCCCAACAAGAACGGCTGATCGCGTTCGTCGGCGCGGCTGTCGATCAGGTTCGCGGCCTCGGCATCGGTGCGCGCCACGATGATGCCGGGCACGCGCATGATGTCGAGTTGGAACCGCGCCGTGTTGAGCCTCTTGATCTGTTCGTCCGACGGCACCAGAACCTTGCCGCCCTGATGGCCGCACTTCTTGGTGCCGGGGCGCTGATCCTCGATGTGGTACCCGGGCACGCCGGATTCGACGAAGCGGCGAATCAGGTTTCGCACGTGCGGGTCACCGCCGTGGCCGGTGTCGGCGTCGGCGATGATGAACGGCCGGTAGTCGTAAGCGGGCGTTGCACTGCGCTGTTCTTCGGTCATGCGCAGCCGCAGATAATGCTGATTGCGATCCGCTGTGAGCAGGGCGCGCACCAGCCCGGCCGCCTCGTCGGGCACCTGGCTCAGCGGATAGGAGGCCAGGTCGGGCCCCGGGTCCTCGCTGATGGAGCCCTTCGCCGAGGTCGCCCAGCCGCCTAGGTAGATGCCCTCGATGCCCATGCGCTTCATCGCCACGGCTTGGCCCGGTGAATACGGACCGAACGTCGTGATGCTCTTCTTCTTGGCGAACAAGCCGCGCAGATGCGGGTAGAACGCCGTTGCCGCCTCTCGCGCCACCGGATAGTCGGCCGGAATGGTGCCGCGCTGTTCGGCGACCTGGCGCGCCGAATAGAGTCGGATGATGCCCTCGAAGCGCGGGCTGTCGAAATAGGCCTGCGTGGCGGTAACTTCCTGGTCAAACGATGTGCCGGCGGGTGCGTTGGCCTCGACTGTGGGCATGGGTCCGCTCCTTCGAGCTAGGGTCCTTCGATTATCGCGGTGCGAGACGCCGGGCGGACCGGGTTGAGGCAAAATCGCGCCGCCGAGAAGTCGTCAGGTTCGGTGCGTGCCCACGACATCTGGTGGAAGATGCTGAACGTCAATATGTTTCGTTTGCCAGGCGCTCAGTTCTGCAGAACTCGTGTTGTCATCACAAGCACCTCCTAGGATCGATACATGCCGAAGCTGCCGAAGAAGGTGAAGTCCCTGTTCAGTAGGCGTCGGCCGGTCACCCGCGAGGACGCCGCCGAGATCGCCGACTGGCTGAACGAAGGCGGTGCGCTGCACCCCGATGGGCCGCCGCCGATCAAGGAACCGAAGAAGAACAACCACGGCTGACGGGTTACACATCATGTCGATCGACCGGGCGGCGCTCGCCGCGGGCAGTATCCGACTCGCGTCGGGCGTCTCGTTTCTCGCGGATCCGCTGCGGGCCAATCGGGTGTGGGGTTCACCGGACAAACCGGACGCAACCGCACAGCTGCTGCTGCGGTCGATGGGATACCGCGACGCGCTGATCGGTGGCCTGCTCCTGGCGGCCGGACTACGCGGTAAGGACACGCGCGGCTGGTTCCTGGCATCCGGCGGGGCCGACGCCGCCGATCTGCTCGGCGGCGTAGGTGTCCACGGCGAGATGAGGCGGTCTCAGCAGATCATCGGGCTGGGCGGAGCCGTCGTCGGCATCGCCGTCGGGTTGTGGGGTGCCACCCGGCGCCCGCGCCGGACCACACAGACCGAGTAGCGCACCTACCGTCGAAAACGACGCTATGGCTGCTTCATCCGCGGCCGAGCAGCCGCTGCGTCAATCTCGGGGGGGATCTAGCTGGTCACCTCGATGATGTCGCGCCGATACCGCCGGGCGGCGACGAGGTAGCAGCCCATGGCCAGGAACTGCGACACCGGTACCAGGATCAGGAGGGCACGACCGAGCGCCTGCGTGCCGAGGTCGGCGGTCAGCGTGTCGCTGATCAGGCCGGTCAGGAACGGGCCTACCGCTCCGAAGACCGCATTGAAGAACAAGAAGAGGGCCGACGCCGTCGCGCGTTGCTCGGGTAGCACCAGGCGTTGGATCGCTGCGACCGACGGTGCCAGGTACGCCGTGCCGATGCAGTAGCTCAATGCGAGGAACAACACGCACAGCAGCCGGCTTTCCACCACGAACGCCAGCACCGAGGCCGGCAGCAGCACGGCCGTCAACACCACCACGATCCACATCAACCAGCGCGGATCGCGCGCGGCCAGTCGATCGGCCAGCCGCCCGACGATGATCAGGCCCAGGACCCCGGTCAGGCCGGTGGTCAGCCCGTACCCCAGCCCGACCTCACTCAGTGACATGCCGTGTGAGCGCATCAGGAATGCGGGTGCGAAGGTGGTCAGGGAGTAACCGGCCGCCGAGATGAACGCGGTGCCGCCGATGAGGGCCAGGAAGGTGGGCTTGCGCAGCAGGTCCCACCAGTTGACCGGCGCGTCGTCCTCGCGCACGGCGGGCGCGGGCAGTGTCTGGCGAACCCCGACCACCAGTAGCACCAGGGGGACAAGCGCGACACTGATCGCGCCCATGACCACGAATGTCGTTCGCCAGCCGAGACTTTCGGCCAGCAGGCCGCCGCCGAGGATGCTGGCCGCACTCGCGAGTGGGATCGCGAAGGTGATGACAGCCAACGGTGCCGAGCGACGTTCCGGCGCGAAGTTCCGCGCCACGTAGGCATGTGCCGCCGGTGTGCTGCCTGCCTCACCCACTGCGACACCCACTCGGGTGAGGGCGAGCTGGAAGCCGGACTGAACGGCGCCGCCGACCATCGTCATCGCGCCCCACAATGCGAGGCATCCGGAGATCACCGCGCCGTACACGCCACGATCGGCGACGCGCGCGATCACGATGCCGAGCACCGCGTAGACGATCAGGAATCCGAACCCGTTGATGACGCCGATGGCGGTGTCCGACAACGAAAGATCGTGCTTGATCGGTTCGGCCAGCACGCCGGGTAGGAACCGGTCGACATAGTTGAGCGTGCCGACGAGTGCCAGAACCGCCACCGCAGCCCAAGCCCGCCGCGGGCCATGCGCGTCGGCGGGCTCCAACGGCACGGTTGCCTGCGGTGTCGGCATCGGTTCCTCCTGCTCGAACGGTCGCCGTAGCTTACAGAACGGGCACAGGCCGACTTGGCCGTCTTGCGCCGCTATAACCGGATAAGCGAAAACGGATAAGTGAAGGTGCCACCCGGGGCGCCGTCGCACCCCGCCGCGAACGAGGATGCCAACGTGCCCTGGAGTGTGTCCGCATCCCAGGAGTAGACATCGCGGGTCGCGACGACCGGCCCGTAGTAGACATTTCCGCACCGCAGCCCGTCGGGAACATCGACGGTCAACGTGTACCGCCCGTCGGCCAGGTGTGCGTTGCCCCGGTATTCGAATGCCTTCGCGATCGGCATCGGGATGGCGTTGATCTCCACGCAGTCCTCGGCCTCAGGAACACAGTAGGAGACCGCCCACGTCCAGGTATGGAAGTCGTATCGCTCCGGAACCAGCAGTTGGTAGTTCGCGTAGAACGCGTCGGCGTGCGCGGCAGGCGACCCTACCGCGCCGACGGCTACCGCACCGGCCAGGCCGATGACGACCTTCTTTATCTGCATTCGATGTCTCCGTAGGTATTTCGGTAGGCAGGCGGGTCGGCTACATGTGCGAGCCACCGTCGATGCGGACCTCGGTGCCGGTGATGAAGAAGGCGTCGCGGCTGCCCAGCATTGCGACCACACCCGCGACCGCATCGGGGCCGGCGAAGATCGCGCCGCCGTCGAGGGGGAGCATCGGCGCGACCTTGCCGAAGAGGGCGTAATCGGCGTCCTCGGGCAGACCTGGCCCCACGCTCTGCCGTGACGCGCCGGTACCGTCCGTCATGCCGGACGAGATCGACCCGGGCTGAACGGAATTGAACCGTATCCCGGCTTTCGCGAACTCCAATGCCCAGGCATGCGTCATCGCCAGGACGCCGCCCTTCGATGCCGCATAGGCCGCCATATAGGGATGCGCGAAGTGCGCAGAGGTGGAGCTGAAGTTCACCACCGCGGGCCCGTTGCCCTCGTGCAGCGGGCCGATCGCCTCGCGGGTCACCAGGAAGGTTCCGGTCAGATTGATTCGCAGGACCTGCTCGAAATCGGCGAGGGAGGTCTGTGCGAGGTGGCTCGAGCGAAGGATGCCCGCCGCGTTGACCAGGGTGTCGAGTCCACCCAGTGTTGCGACTGCCTCGGCGACCCCGGCGCCTACCGAGTCTTCGTCGCCGACATCCATCACCACGGTCCTCAGTCGCTCACCGGACGGGCCGGCCTTGGCAGTGGTGTCGTCGAGCCCGTCGGCACTGATATCGGCAGCCACGACCTGGCCACCCTCGGCAAGGATCCGCAGCACACAGGCCTGGCCGATCCCGGAGCCTCCGCCGGTGATCAGTACCCGCCGGTTGACGTAGCGGGAGAGGGCCGACATTGGCTCGGACGGCAGTTCGGACACGGTGCAACTCCTGTTCGACGGATGCGGTTGACCCGGCTCATTGTCGTCGATCGGGTCCCGCGCCGACCACGTTGCGGCTCAAGTGCCCATGCTGTCTCACCGGCTCCCGGTGGATGGGACGGGCTGTGTCGAAAGTAGGCCGCCCGCTGCCAAGGTGGGGCGTCCAACAAGGGGAGTGCAATGGAGTGTTCGGCTGCACATGGTGAATAAAGCCGCGGACCGCTGGTCCACCGGTCTGCCTGTGCTGCGCGCCGGCACGTCGGGAACATTGGAAGCCGTCGGAGGTCTGTTCTCGATGTCGGTCGACGCGGTGAAGTTCGCCTTCCGCCGACCGTTTCAGGGCAAAGAGTTCCTGGAGCAATCCTGGTTTGTCGCCCGTGTGTCACTCATGCCCACGCTCCTGGTGGCGATCCCGTTTACCGTCCTGGTGAGCTTCACGCTCAACATCCTGCTGCGCGAACTCGGGGCGGCTGACCTTTCGGGGGCCGGTGCAGCGTTCGGCGCCGTGACGCAGGTCGGTCCGATGGTGACGGTGTTGATCGTGGCGGGTGCGGGCGCGACAGCGATGTGCGCCGATCTGGGATCGCGCACTATCCGCGACGAGATCGATGCGCTGGAAGTGTTGGGTATCAACCCCATCCAACGTCTGGTCGCGCCACGGATGCTGGCCTCCGGGCTGGTCGCTCTGTTGCTCAACAGCCTGGTGGTCATCATCGGCATTCTGGGCGGCTACACGTTCTCGGTATTCATCCAAGGCGTGAACCCCGGTGCCTTCGCAGCCGGAATCACGTTGCTCACCGGCATTCCGGAGGTGATCATCTCCTGTGTCAAGGCAGCGCTTTTCGGCCTTATCGCGGGGCTTGTCGCCTGCTATCGGGGCCTGACGATCAGTGGCGGTGGCGCCAAGGCAGTAGGTAACGCCGTCAACGAAACCGTGGTCTACGCGTTCATGGCGCTGTTTGTCGTCAATGTGGTTGTGACGGCAATCGGTATTCGGATGACGACCGGATAGCGGGGAACGGGCAATGGCAGTACGAGCGCTCCACCCGCGGCTGGCGGGGGAGCTGAGCAGGCCGGTCAAGACCGCTGGTCGACTCGGCGACCACACATTGTTCTACGGCAGGGCGCTGGCAGGCGTGCCCCATGCGGCGGTGCACTACCGGCGGGAGGTCATCCGGCTGATCGCCGAGATCAGCATGGGCGCAGGCGCATTGGCGATGATCGGCGGCACGATGGTGATCGTCGGATTCCTCACGCTGGCTGCGGGCGGCACCCTGGCGGTCCAGGGCTACAGCTCATTGGGCGATATCGGGATCGAGGCGTTGACCGGCTTCCTCGCGGCTTTCATCAACGTGCGGATTTCGGCTCCGGTCGTCGCGGGCATCGGGCTGGCGGCCACCTTCGGTGCGGGGGTCACCGCCCAGCTCGGCGCGATGCGCATCAACGAAGAGATCGACGCTCTTGAATCGATGGGCATCCGGCCGATCGAATATCTGGTCAGTACGCGCATCGTCGCGGGGATGGTCGCGATCGTTCCCCTCTATGCCGTCGCGGTCATGCTGTCCTTCGCGGCCAGCAAGCTCACCACGGTGATGATGTTCGGCCAGTCTGCGGGCCTGTACAACCACTACTTCTCCACGTTCCTCAACCCCGTCGACCTGCTGTGGTCCTTCCTGGAGGCGATCCTCATGGCGTTGGCGGTGCTGTTGGTGCACACCTACTTCGGATACTTCGCATCAGGTGGCCCCGCCGGTGTCGGAGTGGCAGTCGGCAACGCGGTGCGGAGCTCGCTCGTCGTCGTGATCTCGGTGACGCTGCTGGTGTCACTGTCGATCTACGGCTCCAACGGCAACTTCAACCTTTCGGGCTAGCAGGGAGTTCAGCCGATGGCGATGAATGCGAATGTGATTCGGCCCCTCGCTGGTTTTGCGACGGCGGCGGTGATGGTGGCGATCGTGGCGGTCTCGGTGGGGTTGTTCCGGGGAAGCTTCACGAAAACGGTGCCCGTCACCGTCCTCTCAGAGCGGGCGGGTTTGGTGATGAACCCCGATGCCAAGGTGAAATTGCATGGCGCCCAGGTGGGCTCGGTCGAATCGATCGAGTCGCTCCCAGACGGCCGGGCCGCCATCCACCTGGCGATGGACCCGTCCCATCTGGATCTGATCCCTGCCAACGTGGGTGTCGAGATCTCGTCGTCGACGGTCTTCGGTTCCAAGTTCGTCGCACTCGTCCCTCCGGATTCCCCTGCGCCCCAGTCATTGCGGGCCGATCAAGTGCTGTCAGCAGACCACGTCACCGTGGAGATCAACACCGTGTTCGAGCAACTGTCCTCGGTGCTGTCGAAGATCGAGCCAGAGAAACTCAACGAAACCCTCGGCGCCTTGTCCTCGGCACTGGACGGTCGCGGTGGCCAGATCGGACAGATGTTGTCGGATTTCGATGAGTTCCTGGCCAAGACCGACCCCAGCCTGCCGAACATGGAGCACGAACTTGCGGTGGCACCGCAGGTGCTCAATGCCTATGCCGACGCCGCACCGGACCTCCTCGCGACTGTGGACGCCGCGACGACGCTGAGCCGAACGCTTGTCGAGGAGCAGCAGAACCTGGACTCCCTGCTGATCAGCGTCATCGGCTTGTCCGACATCGGGAACGACGTGGTGGGCAGCAATCGTCAGGCGATCACCGATGTCATGCACCTGCTGGCCCCGACCACCGATCTGACCAATCAGTACCACGAGGCGCTCAGGTGCGGTCTGGGCGGTGCGGTTGAGCTGGCCAAGGCGCCGGGCACCCCGGTTCCCGGCGGGCTGCTGCTGCAGACTGTCGTCCTCGGCCAGGAGCGCTACCGCTACCCGGCGAACCTGCCCAAGGTGGCGGCCAAGGGCGGTCCGCAATGTACGGATCTGCCGAAGGTGCCCTTCCAGAAGCACCCCCCGTTCGTGATCACCGACGTCAATGCCAACCCGGCGCAGTACGGAAACCGCGGCATTCTGCTCAACTCCGACGCTCTCAAACAGGCGCTGTACGGCCCACTTGACGGGCCGCCCCGCAATACCGCGCAGATCGGACAGCCGGGATGACCAGCCTGGGTAAGACGGCTGTCAAGTTCGGTGTCTTCGCGGTCATCATGGTGCTGGTGACCGGGATTCTCATCGCGATCTTCGGTCAGTATCGCTCGGGTTCGAGCAACAGCTATTCAGCGGTGTTCGCCGACTCTTCGAGTCTCAAATCCGGGGATTCGGTGCGGGTGGCGGGAATTCGGATCGGCACCGTCACTGACGTGCTGCTGCAGCCCGACAACACCGTGCTGGTGGACTTCGATGCCGACGACACCATCCGGCTCACCGAGGGTACGAAGGTGGCGGTTCGGTATCTGAACCTCGTCGGTGACCGCTACCTGGAACTCGTCGATCAGCCGGGCTCATCCCGAATTGAGCCGCCAGGGTCGCGGATCGGTACCGAGCGCACCGAAGCGGCCTTGGACCTCGACCTACTGCTGGGCGGCCTCAAACCGGTGATCAAGGGGTTGAACCCCCAGGACGTCAACGCGTTGACGGGCTCGCTGATCCAAGTCCTGCAGGGCCAAAGCGGCGACATGGAATCGCTTTTCGCGCGGACCTCGTCGTTCACCAACGCGGTAGCGGACAACGGTCACATCGTCGAGCAACTCATCGACAACCTCAACGACACCTTGGCCACCGTCGCCAAGGACGGCGACAAGTTCTCCGGTGCCGTGGACCGTCTGGAGAACTTGGTTTCGGGCCTGGCCGCCGACCGGGATCCGATCGGGGAGGCGATCACCGCGCTGGACAAGGGAACGACGTCACTTGCCGACCTGCTTGCTCAGGCCCGGCCGCCGATGTCGGGCACAGTCGACCAGTTGAATCGCCTGGCGCCTCTGCTGTCCAACGACAACGATTTGGCCCGACTCGATCTCACCCTGCAGAAGACCCCGGCCAATTACCGCAAGCTGGTGCGGCTCGGCTCGTACGGCAGCTGGCTGAATCTCTACCTCTGCGGCATCTCGGTTCGGGTGACCGACCTGCAGGGGAGGACTGCCCACTTCCCGTGGGTCATGCAGAACACCGGAAGATGCGGGGAGCCCTGATGCTCAAATATCGCGGATCATCGCTCGTGCGCCCCGGATTCATCGGCTTGGTACTGATCGTGCTCATCATCACCGTCGGCCTGCAGCCGCAACAGCTGTGGTCGATGGTGAGCTCGGTCAGGTACCACGCCGAGTTCGCCGAGGCCGGCGGGCTGGCGCCGGGCAACGACGTGAAAGTCTCCGGCGTGCCCGTCGGAAACGTCTCAAGCGTCGAGTTCGAAAACGGCCACGCACTGGTGACCTTCGCCGTGAACGGCAAGATTCGGCTGGGCAGTGACACGACCGCTCACATCCGTACCGGCAACCTGCTCGGCGAGCGGGTGCTGACACTGGAGCCGGGCGGCAACGGCCGAATCCGCGCATCCGGCGTCATTCCACTGACCCGGACCGGTTCGCCGTATTCCCTGACCGACGCGGTCGGCGAGTTCACCTCGAACACCGCCGGCACCGATACCGCGGCGATCAACCATTCGCTGGACACCCTGTCGGAGACCATCGAGCGGATCGCGCCTCAGTTGGCCCCCACATTCGATGGGGTGACGCGTCTTTCGAACTCGCTCAACACCCGCAACGGGTCGCTGGCCGGCCTGCTCAAGAGCGCCGCAGACGTCACCGGTGTACTGTCCGACCGCAGCCAGCAGGTCAACAGATTGATCCTCAACGCCAACGACTTGCTCGGGGTGGTGCAGGACCGCCGATATGTGATCGTCAACCTGCTGGCCAACACATCTGCAGTAGCACAAGAGTTGTCGACTCTTGTGGCGGAGAACGAAGCAGAACTCGCCCCGACGCTGGAAAAGCTCAACAAGGTGTCGGAGATGCTGGAGCGCAACCGTGACAATCTCACGAAATCGCTTGACGGCCTGAAGAAATACCAACTCACCCAGGGTGAAGCCGTGAACAACGGTTTCTATTACAACGGGTTCGCATCCAACCTCATGCCGGGCCCGGCGATCCAGCCATTCCTGGATTATGCGCTCGGGTTCCGGCGGGGCGTCAACGCCGGGCAACCCCCCGACAACGCCGGCCCGCGCTCCGAGTTTCCCTTCCCGTACAACGGTATTCCCGGAGGATCGCGATGATCGCCAATGGCCGGCGCACTCCGCGGCTCGCGAAAGTCTTGGTCACCGTATTGGTGGCATTGACCCTGGCGGCTTCGGGATGGCTGATAAACCAGAAGTTCTACGGCCCGAAGACGGTCATCGCCTACTTCAGTTCGGCGACGGCGATCTATCCGGGCGACGAGGTCCGCGTCGCCGGCGTGACAGTGGGCACCATCAAAGCCATCGACGCGCAGGGCACCCGCGCGAAAATGACGTTGGCGATTGATCGAAAGGTGCCGATACCCGCTGATGCCAAGGCGATCATCGTGGCGCAGAACCTTGTGTCGGCTCGCTACGTCCAGTTGACACCTCCCTACGGGTCGAGCAGCGCGGCCAGTGGTCCGACGATGCCCGACGGCGCCGAGATCGGCCTGGACCGGACCGCGGTGCCGGTCGAGTGGGACGAGGTGAAGGAGCAACTCACCCGGCTGGCAACAGAACTCGGACCCACCAGCGGAGTGTCGAACACCTCTGTGGGGCGGTTCATCGACTCGGCCGCGAATGCCATGGCCGGAAACGGCGACAGGTTGCGGGAAACCATCACGCAACTCTCCGCGGTCGGACGCGTTCTCGGCGAGGGCAGCGGAAGCATAATCGACATCCTGAAGAACCTGCAGGTGTTCGTTACGGCATTGCGGGACAGCAATGTTCAGATCGTTCAGTTCCAGGATCGGCTGGCCGACGTGACCAGCGTGATCGACGGTAGCCGCACCGATCTCAGCGCTGCGATCAATGACCTGTCGTCGGCAGTCGGTGAGGTCCAACGGTTCATCTCCGGCACCCGCGATCGGGCAGCCGAGCAGATTCAACGTTTGGGGAATGTCACCCAGGTGCTGGCCGATAACAGCACGGCCGTCAAGAACGTGCTGCATGCCGCGCCAAACGCACTTGTCAACGGATACAACATCTACAACCCGGACACCGGGGGACCGCGAGGGTCGTTCGCCATGAACAACTTTGCCAATCCGGTGGCACTGATCTGCTCGTCCATCGGAGCTGTTGAAAATGCCACAGCGGAGCAAGCGGCGAAATCCTGCGCCCAGTATCTGGGCCCCGCTCTACGTCTGATGAACTTCAACTACCTGCCGATGCCGTTCAATGCCTATCTCGGACCTGCCCCACAGAATGTCGTCTACTCCGAACCGGGCCTGGCCCCCGGGGGCGGCGGCACCGCACCGGGCCCTGCGGACGTCCCGCCTGCGGTATCGGCATACACCGGGGCGGGTGACGTTGCACCACCGGCGGGTTGGACCGACCCGTCACACCCGCCCGGTGCGTACACGCCCGACGGGTTGCCTGCCGCCCCGCAGCCGGCGCTGTTCCCCGGTGCACCCATTCCGCCGGGTGTGCCGGCGCCGCCCAGCCTGGAGGGCATGCTGCTGCCCGCCGAGGCAGCTCCCGCACCGCAACCCACGGAAGGAACACCATGACCGCGCGGGTATCGATGCGCTGTTGGTCGGCAGCAGCCTGCTGTGTGGTGCTCACCGCGTCGGGTTGCGCATTCGATGGGGTCAACTCGCTGCCGCTGCCGGGTACTGTCGGCACCGGTTCGGATGCGGCGACCTATCACGTCCAGATCGCCAACGTCGGTACGCTGGAGTCGAATTCGCCGGTGATGGTGAGCGACGTCGTCGTCGGAACTGTGCGGACGATGACCGTCAACAGCTGGCATGCCGACGTCGAGGTGTCGGTGAAGCCGGACGTCGTGGTACCCGCCAATGCGGTTGCCCGGGTGGGACAGACGAGCTTGCTGGGCTCCATGCATCTCGCACTGGATCCGCCGGTCGGCGAGCCGCCCACCGGGCGCTTACAACCGGGTGTGACCATTCCGTTGAATAGATCGTCGACATACCCGTCGACCGAGCGCACGTTGTCGTCGCTGTCGACGGTCGTCAACGGGGGAGGTCTCACTCAGATCGGCGACATCGTCGACAACTTCAATGCCGCGCTCGACGGTCGTGCGGTGCAGATACGGGATCTGCTCACCCGGATGAACAAAGTGGTGACACTGCTCGACAACCAACACGACAACATCGTCGCGACCATCACGGAACTGAACCGGATGGCGGGCACCTTCTCCGATCAGCGCGACGTCATCGTCCAGGCGCTGGATCGCATCCCGCCGGCGCTCGACGTGCTGGTCGAACAACGCCCGCGGATCACCACTGCCCTGGAGAAACTCGGCGACTTCAGCGATACGGCCCATCAACTGATCAACGACTCGCAAGAAGATCTGGTGCGCAACTTGAAGAATTTGGAGCCCACCGTGCGCGCCCTTGCCGACGTCGGACCCGATCTCGCCACGGCGCTGTCGTATCTTCCGACATACCCGTACACGCAAGAGTTCATCGACCGCGGCATCCGTGGCGACTACATGAACCAGTTCATCGTTTTCGACTTCACGATCCCGCGCCTCAAGAGCGGGATTCTGCTCGGAACCCGATGGGAGGAGCCGGGGGCGTCACTTGTTCCGGCACCGGGCGACCCCTGGTACTCGTCCTACACGTTGGACCCGCTCAAAGCGCCGGTAACCCCGGTACCAACCGAACTCGCACCCATTCCGCCGCTCGTCGATGGACCGGCCGGCGCGGAGGGCGGTAACTGATGCTCACCCGTCTTGTCCGTGTACAACTGGTCATCTTCACGATTGCTTCGGTGGTCGGTGTCGGGATGATGGCGTTTGTCTACATGCAGGCACCAGTGCTGTTCGGAATCGGCCGCATCACAGTCAAATTGGAGCTCGCATCGACGGGTGGGCTGTACCGCTTCGCCAATGTCACCTACCGTGGAATCGAAGTGGGCAAGGTGACCGATATCGGGCCCACCCGCGAGGGTGCGGTCGCCACCATGTCGCTGCAGACGTCTCCGAGGATTCCGGCGGACCTGCAGGCCGACGTGCGCAGTATCTCCGCGGTCGGTGAGCAATATGTGGATCTGCGACCCCGGACAGACGCCGGACCGTACCTGGAAGACGGTTCGGTCATCACGGCCGACAAGACGTCCACACCGGCGCCCGTCGGGCCGATGCTCGACCAGATGAGTGCTCTGGTGGACAGCATCCCGTCGGGTCAACTCGGTGGCCTACTTGACGAATCCTTCAAGGCGCTCAACGGGACCGGTTACGAGCTGGGTTCATTGTTCGACTCTTCGGCAACACTGGCCGCCGATCTCAACGGGGCAAGTGACAGTGCGCGGACGCTCATCGACGACAGTCGGCCACTGCTGGATGGTCAGGCCGACAGCGTGAATGCGATCCGGACCTGGGCGCGCAGTCTGGCCGGCGTCACCCAGCAGGTGGCGTCCGACGATGCCGCCGTGCGGACGATCTTGCAGACCGGACCGGGAACCGCCGACGAAGCCTCGCGCCTACTGGACCAGGTGAAGCCGACTTTGCCTGTGTTGCTTGCCAATCTGACCACGGTCGGCCAGATCGCGGTGACCTACCACCCGTCGATCGAGCAGCTGCTGGTGTTGCTGCCACCCTATCTGGCGGCCACCCAGTCGTACGGATCCTCGCTCAGCAACCCCACCGGTATGGCGCTCTCGGAGTTCAGTCTCACCCTCAACGACCCACCGGCGTGTACGGTCGGCTTCCTGCCGCCATCGTCATGGCGGTCGCCGGCGGATCTCAGCGATGTCGACACCCCGGACGGTCTGTACTGCAAGTTGCCGCAGGACTCGCCGATCGGGGTGCGGGGGGCCCGCAACTTCCCGTGCATGGGCCAACCGGGCAAGCGTGCGCCCACCGTCGAAATCTGTGAAAGCGACAAGCCATTCGAGCCACTGGCCATGCGCCAACACGTCACGGGGCCTTATCCGTTCGATCCGAGCCTCATCGCCCAGGGTGTTCCGCCCGATGATCGGACCACTCTCGACGAACAGATCTTCGGACCCCTCGAAGGCACGCCGCCTCCGGTTGACGCCCCGCCGCCGCCGGCCGATGTCCCGCCCCCTCCGGCCGATGGAGCGGTGCCGGTTGCGCCGAGTGCTTTTGCTCCCGCAGCGGGCGGCCCCTCGGTCGCGTTTGCCATCTACAACCCGCGGACGGGTCAGTACGCAACCCCTGACGGCGAGGTGTACAGCCAGACGAACCTGGTTACGCCAAAACCGCAGAGCTGGGAAGACATGCTGCCCAAGTGAGTTCGGTGTGACGCCGTCATCTGAGCCGGGTCGCCTGTACACGACCGCATAGTCAACGCGGGTCCGTCGGGTGATGCCCTGAGTCGGCACTGTGGCGAGCGTGTAGGTTTCTGCGGCGTTCAGACGTTCTCATGACAACAGGTTGCACGCTCGCCACAGCACGCCACCGGCAACCTCAACTCGCTGGCCGGGGTGATCGGCGGATCATCAGCCCTGTCAGGCTTTGGCGATCTTGAACGGCATGTTGATGTAGACCGGCTTATTCACGCCGCAGGCGCCGCTTTCGCCGGTCGTGATGTCCTCGCCCACCAACGTGGTCGAGGTCGGGTCCGCGTTCGCTCCGTCGGGAGTCATCGCCTTGAACCGGAACACCTGCAGTCCCGGAGCAGTACTTCCGTCGGGGCATGGAATCCAGTTCTCGACAGTGTGCTTGACGTACCAGACACCGCTCTTCTGGTAAATCGGTGCGGTCCAGCCCAGATCGCTGTTCACAGTGCCGGTGCATTCGCCCGGGTAGCTGCACTGAGTGGTGACGGTCCAGGTGCTGCGCAGGCTCGCCTGTTCGTAGAACACCTCGTTCTTGCGTGCCCACTCACCGTTGGAGGTTGCGACGTAGGTGCCGTTGAGGCCCCATTCCGCGCTGTCCGCGGTGGCGGGCGCGACGGTCGCCAGGCTGAGCGCTCCCGCTGCGGCGATGGTCAGCAGCACAGGTAAACGCAGCATCGTCTACTCCTAGGATTGGCCGTCTGTACGAATTTGGCGGTGCCCGACGCTAACAGCGCCGAACGACCGGTGCGGGCGTGGTTGTCCGCTGAGCGGGCGCATCGACTTCCAAGTGGGCCACGCTGTGTCACAGTGCGCTCTGTGCGATCAACTGTGGCTGCGGCAGTGTTGGCCAGTGTGGCCATGGTGGCGGCGCTGATGATGTCGGCCCAGGCACATGCCGAGCCGGCGGCCTGCGACGAATCCGCCTGTGCTCCAGGGATTGTGCCTGCAGTGGTGGGCGCACCGTGCTCGGACACTGCGCAGTACGTCTTCGGCACGACCTCGTGGGGCAGGCTGGTGTTCTGCGGTTCGCCGCGCCGCTATGAGCCGAGGTACTTCCGGTCGCCGTCGATGGCCGGTATCAAGGAGTTCGGCACACCGTGCGAGGGCTACGAGAATTGGGTGGCCCAAGCGCCCGACGGGTTGTTCCTGAGCTGCCACTCGCGAGATGGCGCTGCGTCGTGGAGGCGTGGCGATGCGTAGGACGACGCTGGCGGCGCCCACTGGATGGGAAACGCCTGCCGCTCAAGAGGTTCTCCGGTCTGCCCCATGGTCCACAGCGGCCTTTGGCCGGATGAACACACCTTCAGCCTGCACCGTGACGACCCCGTCTGCGTCTGTGATACGGCCGACGGCAAAGGTTTTCGACGCCTCTTCGCGATCAACCCAGGCCTCGGCCCGCAACCGCCCCAGCCAGGTGGGGCGAAGGTAACGGATGGTGATCGTGCCGGTGAACGCCGGTTGCTGTTCCCGGTGAGCCGTCGCGCTCAGAACATGGTCGAGCACCAACGCGCACACGCCGCCATGCACTTGTCCCGACGGTCCTTCGTACGGTGCACCCAGATTCAGGTCGACCCAGACCCGGCCATCGGATTCACGGCGGATATCGAGTGGCGGTGCGATCGCATTGCGCAGGCCCATGGCCACATTGCCCCACACGAGGGGGCGGCCGTCGCCATCGTGGCGAAGGCCGAATGATTCCGGGTGCAGTCGCGAGCTGAGCAGGTCGACGGCCTCGTCGATGAGGCTGTGGGCTTGCTTCACTGCGTCGTCATCTGCCTCGCTGCGGATCGCCACGTCGATGAGCCGCCGCAGGGACTCCGTCAGCGGTCCGTAAAGCGCCCGTTGGTGTTCGGCATCGTGAGCGGGAATCGGTTCAGGCATGGCTTGCGCACCACCGTGCGCCGCGCCGGGCGCGATCATGTTGTCGGACATGCTCCTCCTCGAATGGGCAGTCCTCAATGTCCTGCGTGATGCGGTGCTGCCGCAATGCGCTATCCCGGTCAGCGGTAGTGGCGCCACCGGCACCGATCACCACATTGCTAGCCTTGAGCAGTGACGGAAGCCGCCCACGACGCCGCCGAGCGGCCGAATTTGACGCCCACCGCGTGGGCGCTGCTGGGCATGCTGTCGGGCGGTGACGAGCTCTCCGGGTACGACATCAAGAAGTGGATCAATTGGGTCATCCGGTTCTTCTACTCCAGCCCCGCCTACAGCCAGATCTACTCCGAACTGAAGCGGCTCGAGAAGCTGGGCCTGGTCACCTCCCACGTGGAAGGAAGCACCCGCAGCCGGCGGATGTACAAGATCACCGACGAAGGGCTGGCAGCGGTCACTCAATGGACCAATGAAGAGCCCGTCGAGCCGCCGACGCTCAAAAACAATGCGCTGTTGCGGGTAGTCTTCGGCCACCTGACCAATCCCGCCCGGCTGAAGGAGTTGCTCGCCGAGCATGTTGCCCATGCCGATCGGATGCAGCGCGAAGCTGCAGCCGAGGTGCGGGGCACCGCGGAACAGCCTGCCTGGTCATATGCCCGGTTGGCGTTGCAATGGTCCGAGCGGTACTACGGCGCCGAACGTGAACTCACACTGCAATTGATCAAAGATCTCGACGCCGCCGAAGAAGCGTTCGCCGAAGCAGGTCAAGCGGGTATGCAATGGCCGGCACGGGAGTACTGGTACGAGGTGGAACGCCGGATGGCCGCGGAGGAAGACCAGGGCTGACCGGGGCGGCGGACTATCGCGTCGCCGTGTGCCGGGCGGCGATATAGCCGAACACCAGCCCCTGCCCGATGGTGGCGCCGGCACCCGGATAGCGGGTACCGAACGCATTGGCAGCGGTGTTGCCGATGGCGTACAGGCCGTCGATCACCGAGCCGTCCTCACGCAGTACCCGGCCGTGGCCATCGGCTCGAACACCGCCACAGGTACCGAGATCGCTGAGCACCACCTTGACCGCATAGAACGGGCCGCGGTCAAGCGGGCGCATGTTCGGATTCGGCGTCACGGTCGGGTCGCCGTAGTAGCGGTCGTAGGCGCTGGCCCCGCGGCCGAAGTCGCTGTCAACGCCGGAGCGGGCGAGTTCGTTGAACCGCTGCACGGTGGCGGCCAGCGTCGAGGTGTCGAGGCCGAGCGCTCGGGTCAGGCCGGCCAGGTCGTCGCTGCGGTGCGCAATGCCTGCGTCGTACCAGGACTGAGGAATTGCCATCCGCGGAAAGAGTTCTGCGCCAAGCAAATAACTGTTGCGGTACTGCTGATCGAAGATCATCCACATCTCTTCGACGGGATTACCCCGGTGTTCGCGCGCCAAGATCTCCTGGCCGAACGACATGTAGTCGTCGGCTTCGTTGATGAATCGGTTGCCGGTCTGGTCCACCAGCAGACACCCCGGTAGGGACCGCTCGGCGAGCA
The DNA here is from genome assembly GCF_053483975.1 of Mycolicibacterium sp. XJ870. Taxonomy (NCBI): domain Bacteria; kingdom Bacillati; phylum Actinomycetota; class Actinomycetes; order Mycobacteriales; family Mycobacteriaceae; genus Mycobacterium; species Mycolicibacterium sp. XJ870. The sequence goes on along the minus strand of NZ_JBEFTI010000013.1, from coordinate 24,182 downwards.
TGACCGTCGGCTCACCCCCAGGCAGGGGAGCGAACGCCGGAAACCACCAGGCCTGGTCCATCAGCCCGATGCCGGCGCCAAGTTCCTGGGCAACGCGGATCGCGTCACCGGTGTTGCTTTCGGCGCCGAGACTCACGTGCTCGCCCAGCGATTCGGACTGGAACTTGTGCCGCCAGTCCATGAGATGGTCGAACCCGCCGGCCGCCAAGACCACGCCCCGGCGTGCGGTGACCGTGACGTCAGTGCCGTTGCGGTTCACCACGGCGCCGCTGACGCGGTCACCGTCAACCGACAGCCGTACCAGCGGGGTATCGGTCCACACCGGGATGCCGGCACGCAGCACGCCGGCGAACATCCCGGCCGCGAGGGCTTGGCCACCGGCCGCATAGCGCCGGCGCAGGGCAAGCCCGCCGATGCCTTGGAAAGCGCGAAACATGATGCGCGGTATTGCTTTCAGCGGAACTCGTGCCATGAGGTTCAGCCACTTGTAGTCGGCGCCGGTGACCGGCATCGGGAACGACGACTTCATCACCCCGGGTCGCAGCCGCGCCAGTTCAGGTCCGAGCATCGCGGTGTTGAACGGCCGGCACTCGCACGTGCGGCCGACTGCGCTGCCGCCGGGAAGTTCTGGATGGTAGTCGGAGTACCCCTTGGCCCATTTGAACTTCATCGGGGTGGTGCGGCGGAGCATCTCCACCGTCGCAGCCCCGTGGTCGAGAAATGCCGTGGCCCGGTCGATGGGCGCGGCGTCGCCGACCACCGCATCCAGATAAGTGCGTCCCGCATCCATCGTGTCCTGCGACCCCGACTCGGCCAAGATCGGATTGGCCGGCATCCAGAAGGCTCCGCCGGAGCGAGCCATGGAACCGCCGACAAGCGGCGCCTTCTCCACGATCAGCGTCGACATGCCCAACTCATGTGCGGCGAGTGCGGCAGCCATCCCGGTCCCGGAGCCGACAACCAGCAGATCGACAGTGATGTTCTGGGGATCAGTCACCGGCCAATTCTGGCTTCTGTTCCCCGACTGCGTGTGTGCTTGGCCCGGTCAGTGGAACACCACCCTGACGTGCCACGACGCCGGTGTTAGAACAGATTTGTCCACTGCAATCAATCACATGACGAGGATGGCCGGTATGACATCGTTGCAGCCCGACGGCGGCGCCGGCGAGGTTCGCCAGATCGAAGCGCAGGCCGCACCGACGCGATTCGCGCGGGGCTGGCACTGCTTGGGGCTGGTGCGTGACCTTGGCGACGGAAAACCGCATGCGATCAACGCGTTTGGCGGCAAGCTGGTGGTATTCCGTGGCGAGAACGGAAAGATCAACGTACTGGACTCGTACTGTCGGCACATGGGGGGAGACCTGTCCGACGGCGAGGTCAAGGGAGACGAGATCGCCTGCCCGTTCCACGATTGGCGCTGGGGCGGTGACGGCCGGTGCAAGCAGGTTCCGTACGGGCGACGGGTGCCCAAGCTGGCGCGCACCGCGACCTGGCCGACCATGGAGCAGGACGGGATGCTGTTCGTATGGAACGACCCGGAGAAGAAGGCTCCGCCGGCTGACGTGACGATCCCCCGGATCGAAGGTGCGACCAGTGACAGCTGGACGGACTGGCACTGGTACACAACCGTGGTCGAGACCAACTGTCGCGAGATCATCGACAACGTCGTCGACATGGCGCACTTCTTCTACATCCACGGCGGCCTACCCACCGGCTTCAAGAACGTCTTCGAAGGCCACGTGGCCACGCAGTATTACCTGAGCGAGGCCCGGCCAGATCTCGGATCGGGGGAGGGCGCCAAGATTCTGGGCACCACGTCGGTGGCGTCGTATTACGGGCCGTCGTTCATGATCGACGACCTCACCTACCACTACCCGCATGGCGACCAACGCACCGTCCTCCTCAACTGCCACTACCCGATCGACGAGAATTCCTTTGTGCTGCAATACGGAATCACCGTCGAGAAGTCAGAATCGGTTCCCGAAGACGTTGCGATGCAGATGGCGGTCGCATTGGGCGATTTCGTGAAGATGGGGTTCGAGCAGGATGTGGCGATCTGGCGCCGCAAGGCCCGCATCGACAATCCCTTGCTGTGTGAAGAGGACGGTCCTGTCTATCAGCTGCGGCGCTGGTACGAGCAGTTCTACGTCGATGTGGCCGATGTGGAACCGGACATGGTGGACCGGTTCGAGTTTGAGATCGACACCACCCGTCCGCGCGAGGCGTGGATGAAGGAGGTCGAGGAGAACCTGGCGGCCAACCGTCTGCCGAAGTTGGTCGGCCTCACCAAATGAGCGTCCGGCCCGACAACCGGCTCAGCGACGCCCCGATGGCGCCGGTGACCTGTGTGGAATGCGGAGCGAATGTGCTTGCCCGCAAGAGCAGTTGGGAACAGACCAGCGTGCAGTGGGACTCCGTGGCGACTGGGCGGTGCGTGGAGCGGCGGCAGACGCGTGAGCAGGTGCCCGAAATGCGGCCCGGTGTGTTCCTGATGTGTTCGCGGCTGCGCGACTCCATCGAAATGGCAGTGAGGGCAGGCGGTTTACCGCTACTCGACGAGGTCTAGCGACGGCGGCGAACAGACGGCTGGACAACTCAAAAACTTCGGCCCCGTGGTCCTTTCGGATCACGGGGCCAATGTTTGGTGGCCGGATCAGGCCAGCTGGAACGCGCTCAGCGGTGCTTCCGGCGGGTAGATCGCCGGGCCACCCAGGTCGTAGGCTGCGTTGAGGGCGCCGATGAAGACCGGATCGTGCAGCGGCTCGCCCGGAACATCGAGCTTGATGCCCTTCTTGCCGAGATCGTCGACCATCATGTCGATCGCTTTGTCGATCGTCAGATCGTCGGAGCCGTCCATGTTCTTCTTCAACTCGTCGTAGTCCTCGAACACCTCAGCCGACCAGTGAACCAGGAAGCGCAGCTCATCGGTGTGATGCCGGGCGATCACCTCGTCGCCGTTCTTCAGCACCCAGTGGTCACGGTCGGACGGATCGCCGGCGAACACGGTGTCGAACGCGAGCCCGGCCGGAACCTGATGCTCCAGTGGGCCATTGGCCTCGCCGCGGTGCACCATCATCTCGTTCTGCACCAGTACGCCGCGGTTGTATACCGGCGGCAGCACCCGCTTGGGAGCTTTGAGCGGGCCGTCGGGCCAATAGGTGAAACCACTGCCCCCGTCGTGGGAGAACCAGGTGATCACCTGGGCCATCTTGATCAGGTAGTCCTGGAACAAACCGGACTTGCCCATCACGCTGCACAGCCACGTCGGCGCATTCTCGTGGCGCACTCCGCGGAAGCTCGGCGAATCCAGGTGTCCCGGATCGCGATTGGCGCAGGGCCCGTTGATGTTGAACAGCATCAGTTCTGGCTTGGCGTATTCGGCCTTCCAGTAGCTCTTGGCCATCTCCAAGAACGTGGCGTTGTAGAAGCAGTCGTGTAGCTCGGGGTAGAGCACCGCACCGTAGTTGGCGAGATAGCCCCGGAACGTCGGGGTGAGAAACAGGTCGAGGCTGGGGGTGAACCCCTCGGGGAACTGCCCACTCATGGTCGCCATCAGCTCCTCCGCCGAGGCGAAATGCTGGGCGATGATCAGCTTCCACGGAGCGTCCTTGCGAACCACCTCGAGTAGGCGCTCGCGCTGATCGTCGGTGTAGATGTTGTCGACCTCTCGGGGCGGCGCGGCGGGGCGGAGGATGTCGGACAGCTCCATACGCCGCTCTTCGGTGAGCATTTCGCGGACTCCTTACTTCTTGGTCGCGACTTCTTGGTCGCGGCGTCGATGAACGCCATCGGTGCATTTGATTGTGTGTCGAGCGATCGTTGCCAGGGCGGGAGATGTCCGGCCATTGGGACGGTAAGTCCAGCCTCAAAAAGGAAGGGCATGCGCGAATTTCGCCCGCAAGAGGGCGCCCGTCTCGGCCATTGCCAGCCGGCCGCGTGCGGTGGTCTCGTATCGCATGAGAAAGCCGTGGTAGATCCCGGGATAGCGGGTGACGGTCGTCTGTACCCGGGCATCCCGCAGCCGGGTGGCGTAGCGCTCGCCCCAGTCGCGGATCGGGTCGCATTCACCGGTGACCATGATCGCCTGGGGTAGGCCACAAAGGTCAGTCGCGTACGCCGGCACGCGGTATGGGCTGTGGGCTGCGCTCGCCCCCATGTCGGCCAGCTCGTGCAGATACATGATGTCCTCATGGAGCAGCATGGGCGCCTCGGACATCCCGGTGACCGACGGTGCAGCCATGTCGCGGTCGAGACCGGGGTACAGCAGCACCTGGGCAAAGATTTCCGGACCGTTGTGGTCGCGGGCAGCCAGCGCAACGGCAGCAGCGAGCCCACCGCCTGCGCTGTCGCCGGCGACGACGAGCCGAGTGGCGTCGACGCCGAGCTCCTCGGCATGCGCAGCAACCCATTCGGTCGCGGTGAATGCGTCGTCGAACTGTGCAGGCGGGGGATTCTCTGGCGCCAGCCGGTATTCGACGGACACCACGACCGCCCCGGCCGCGGCCGCCATCCCGCGAGCCAACGGTTCGAACGAGTGGTTGGTGCCCATCACCAAACCACCGCCGTGGAAGTACACCACTACCGGCGCGGGCTCGTCGTATGCCTGCGTCGGCCGGTAGATGCGCACCGGGATCTGCCGTGTCGACGCGGGCACCGTCCGATCGGTGATCGTCGCCATGGGCGTCATATCCGTTGGTAGCGGGGCGGATTCGACCGCAGCTCGTACTTTGTCGAGTCCGCGGTGGCGCATCGGGGTGACCGGCCCGAAGGAGGCGAACCGGGCGGCGGCGTCGGGATCGAGAGGGGGGCCTTGCGGTGAAGTGGTCATCGTCAGTGTTTGGTCGGGTCGAACCGTCGCTCGGTACGCAGTTGCGGTGGAACCTGTGTGGTGAGCACCCGTGCGCGCTCCGACATCGCCGAACCGACGTATTCCGGCTGGGTGAGGAGATAGAAGGCGCCCTTGGCGGATTGCTCGAAGACCACCTCGGCGGCCTCGACCGGATCCATCGCGGCGGCCTTGATGTCCAGCATCGCTTCGCGCTGCGACTCGGCTGCGTTGACGTCGGCTCCGGCCTGGTCGGTGTCCACGCCGCCGGCAGCCTCGAAGATGTTGGACTTCACCGCCCCCGGCAACACCGCCTGCACGTGAATGTGGTTGTCGTGGCCGGCCAGTTGTACTTCCAGCCGCAGGCATTCGGTGAGCGCGAGCACGGCGTGCTTGCTGACGATGTACGGCGTCTGCAACGGCACCGCCGCCACCCCGCCGATCGAGGACAGGTTCCACACCCACGCGGGTGAACCGTGAGCAATCATCCGGGGCAGGAATGCGCGCACGCCGTTGAACACGCCGCTGACGTTGATGTCCATCACCCGGTTCCAGTTGGCGACCGGGGTGTCCCACAGGTAGCCGAACTGCTCGATGCCCGCGTTGTTCACCAAAAGCCGCACCGGGCCGAGGTTTTGGTAAGTGCGTTCGGCCAGATCGGCGACCGCGTCCGGATCCCGCACATCACACATTTCGGCCACCGCCGAACCGCCGTCGTCGATCAACTCGTCGCGCAGCGCCTCTGCAGCGACCTTGTCCACGTCGGCCAAGACCAGCGTCATACCCAGTCGATGTGCATACCGGGCGAGGCCGGCACCGATACCGGCGCCGGCCCCCGTGATGACGGCAACGCCGCCGCCGAACGTCTCGCAAGCCGAGCTCACCGTCATGCGTTCGCGGTGGCGCCGTCTGGCGTGCCGGGCAGACCGGCACCCTCCAGCGGCTCGGAGTTGGTGACATCGAGGATGACCTCCAGCTTCGTGAACTGCAGGCCGCTCGGGGTGCTTCCGCCACGGCGCACCCCGACATTGGCGACACCGCTGGACACCGCGAACGGGACGAAGTTGGTGACCTGGTTGACGAAGATGTAGAACCGCGCGAATGTCACGTCACCCTCAGTACCGGTGACGTGCAAATTGGTCGCGTGATGACGCAGGGGATAGGGGCTGGCCTGGCGGTGCTCGGTGAGCCACGGGAGGATGGCGGCCCCGGTCAAGTCGGCCGTCAGCGCTTCCTCGAACGGGCACGAACCGGAGTCGCTGCGGCTGAGGTACACCGCGTCTTCGGCGAACGCCGCGCCCATCTCGCCATAGTGCGCCTCGTCGTAGTGGAACCAGAATTCCCCGATGAAGTTCTGCAATTCGGCCAGCGTGATGTCGTTGCTCATGGGAGAAAGTCAATCGCCGCGACACCGTCGGCGACACAGCACTGCCCGGTCAGTGGAACGCCGATCAGGATTTCCACTTGTCGATGCGGCGCACATGCTCGGCGTCACGGTGTGCCAGCGGCTGCATCGCGGCTGCCATTGCCAGGGTCGATTCCATCGAGCCGGTGCGCGACTCCTGCAGCAGGCGCTTGGCCATCCGCAGCGCGTGTGGCGGATTCTTGGCAATCCGCTCCGCGAGTTCGGTGGCTGCCCCGAGTAATTCGTCATGCGCGACGACGCGGCTGACCAGGCCCCAGTCCAACGCCGTCGCCGCGTCGATGCGGTCACCGGTGAGGGTCATCTCAGCGGCACGTTGGTAGCCGACCGCGCGCTGCAGGAACCAGGTGCCACCGTCCCCGGGCACCAGGCCGATCTGGACGAAACTCTCGGCGAAGGACGCCCGGTCCGAGGCGATCCGGATGTCGCACATGGTCGCAAGGTCGCAACCGGCGCCGATGGCCGGGCCGTTGACCGCGGCGATGATCGGTACCTCCAGCCGGGCCAAAGCTCGTGGAAGTCGCTGAATCCCGTCGACGTAGGCGTACCGCTGATCGATGGCGTCGAGGGCGAACATGCCTTGCCGGTCGGCCATTTCCTTGACGTTGCCGCCGGCGGAGAAGATCTTCCCTTCGCCGGTCAGAATCACGGCGCGCTCGGCGGTATCGGCGTTGACAGCATCGACAGCGGCCTCGAATGCCGCGATGAAGTCCTTGTCGGTGATCGCATTGCCGACGTGTGGCAGGTTGATCGTCCAAATCTGGATGGCGCCGGATCGCTCGATCCTCAGTGGGTTCACGGCTGTCCTGCGGGCAACTGCAGGGACTTCAACTGCAAGTACTCCTCGAAGCCGAACCGCCCGAGTTCACGACCGATGCCAGACTTCTTGTAGCCGCCGAACGGCGCGGCAGGGTTGTACTTGCCGCCGTTGACATCGAGTTGACCGGTCTGCACGGCCCGTGCGAATGCGATGGCGGTGTCGTCGTCGGCGGCCCAGACCGCACCGGACAGGCCGTAGGGTGTCCCGTTGGCGATGCGCAGCGCGTCGTCGGTGTCGTCGAACGGGATCACCGCAAGAACCGGCCCGAACACCTCCTCCTGACCGAGCTCGGAATCCGGGTCGACATCGGCGAACACCGTTGGCGCGACGAAGTATCCGACGTCGCGGAGTTTCTGTGCCCCGCCGAGCAGCAGTCGGGCGCCGTCGCGCTTGGCGCGCTCGATGAACCCGAGCACCGTCTCGTACTGGGCCCGCGAGGCGGACGGTCCGATCCGGGTACCCGGATCCCACGGATCACCCACCGGGTACTTCGACGCGGCCGTCTCGATGAGCTCGAGCGCCTCGGCGTAGCGCGCTCGCGGAACGAGCATCCGCGTCCACGCCATGCAGGTCTGGCCGCCGTTGAGAAATGCATTGCCGACCCCGACTTTGACCGCCGTCGCCAGGTCACCTCCGTCGAGGATGACGTTCGCCGACTTGCCGCCCAACTCCAGAGCGACCTTCTTGATCGTCTTGCCGGCCAGTTCGCCTACCCGGCTGCCGACACCGGTCGAGCCGGTGAACGATACGAAGTCGACGTCGGGGTGCTCGGACATCCGTTCGCCGACCACCCGGCCCGGCCCGGACACGAGGTTCACCACGCCCGGCGGCAGCCCGGCGTCGCGGAGGGTCTCGATGAACTCGAACACCGACAGCGGCGCCTCATTGCTGGGCTTGAGCACCACGGTGCAGCCTGCCGCGATGGCGGGAAGAACCTTGGCGACCACTTGATACAGCGGGTAGTTCCACGGCGTGATGGCTGCGACCATACCGTAGGGCTCACGCACCACAAGAGAGTTGCCGATCCGTTCCTCGAACTCGAATGTCGCCAGCGCGTCGGCGAATCCGCGTGCGACGGCCAGCGGCACCTGCGTTTGCACGGTCTGCGCGATGCGGATGGGTGCACCCATTTCGCGCGTGATGGTCTCGGCGATGTCGGGAAGCCGCTTCTCCATGGACTCGATGACGCGGCTGAGCCGTTCGCGTCGTTCCGCGACGCTGATCAGCGGGTCGAAGGCGCGTCGGGCTGCCGCGACGGCGAGGTCGACATCCTCGACTGACCCGCAGGGCACGTGCCCGATCACCTGCTCGGTCGCGGGGTCGATCACGTCGATGGCCTCGGTGCCCATGGGCGAGACCCATTGCCCGTCGATGTACAGCTCGGCACGGTCGTAGTTGTGCATGTGTGTTCTTTCGGTCAGGGGACGATGCTGGCGCGCACGTCGCGTTTGCCGTCGGCAGCGGCGAACGCGTCATTGATGTCGTCGAGCGAATAGCACGCCGCGGCAAGGCGTTCGAACGGCAGCTTGTCCTGGTAGGTCTCCAGGAACGTCAGCGCGCGTGACAGGACGGCCGGGTCGTAGAGCGAGACACCGACCATCGTCTTGTTGGCGAACACGAATCGGGACGGGTCGAACTCGAACGTCTTACCGATGTTGATATTGCCGATCTCGACGTATCGGCCGAACTGGCCCAGCATCTTTAAGCCTTCGTCGATCGCCGACGGGTGCCCGACCACTTCGACCACCACGTCGGCACCGTGGCCGCCGGTCAGTTTGCGGACGATTTTCACGCGGTCCTTCTCGGTGGCGGCTTCGGTGAGGTCGATGACCGCGTCGGCCCCGAATTCCCTTGCCAATTGGAGGCGTTCGGGCACTCCATCGATGGCGATCACCGTGGTGGCGCCCCGAGCCTTGGCCACGGCCACCGCATACAGGCCCAACGCGCCGGCGCCCTGCACCACGACGGATTCGCCGAGCTGCAGATCGACCCGCTCGAGGCCGTACATCACCTGCGACAGTGCACAGTTGGCGCCCGCGGCGACCTCATCGGAAACCCCGTCGGGAACCGTATAGACCACCGCCCCGGCAGGCACAAGGAAGTAGTCGCCGTAGCCGCCGACGAAATATGGTGGCTCGTCGGCGCGGCCCAGCATGGCCATCTTGAGGTTCAGGCAGGCATTGCGCCGGCCGGCCAGACAGTTGCGGCAGGTGTGACAGCAGAAGAAGTAGGGGAACACCACCCTGGTGCCGGGGGTGAGCGGCTGACCGTTGGAGTCGCTGTCGACACCGCCGCCAAGTGCCTCGACGGCACCGACCATTTCATGACCCAGCACCGTGGGAAGTTGTCCGCCCAAACCGCGGGTGGCGAACGTGCCGTGCCAGGCATGCACGTCCGAGCCGCAGATGTTGACCCGGGTGACCCTGATCAGAATCTCACCCGGCCCCACCTCCGGCAGGGTGACGGTTTCGATCTCGAAGGGTTTACCCGGCTCGTCGAACCGGGCGATACGTCCCTTGAACATGATTGGCTGGCTTTCAGTGAGTGAGTGATTGGGAGCTGAACCGGTCGCGCAGCACCCGCTTGAGCAGCTTGCCGCTGGGGTTCTTGGGTAACGAATCGACAAAGAACACCTGTTTGGGAGTCTTGAAGCCGGCCAGATGTGCGCGGCAGTGCGCCTGGATGTCCTCTTCGGTGAGTACGGCGCCATCACGGACCACGACCGCAGCCACCACCGCCTCCACCCACACCGGGTGTGGAAGCCCGAACACCGCAACCTCTTTTACCCCGTTGTGCCGGTAGAGAACTTCCTCGACCTCTCGGCTGGCGACGTTCTCTCCGCCGGTCTTGATCATGTCTTTCTTGCGGTCGACGACATGGAGAAGACCGTGTTCGTCGTAGTAGCCCAGGTCGCCGGAGTGGAACCAGCCACCGCGGAAAGCCTCGGCGGTCTTGGCCTCGTCGTCCAGATAGCCGAGCATCAGATGTGGGCTGCGGTGGGCGATCTCGCCGACGACACCGGTTTCCACCGCAACATTGTCGTCGTCGAGTATGGCGGTCTCGACATTGATCACCGGCCGCCCGGCAGACCCGGCGTGGGTGTCCTGCTCGTCGGGGCCCAGGGCCGATGCTAGCGGTGCCATCTCGGTCTGGCCGTAGAAGTTCCACAGCCGCAGGTTGGGTAACCGCTCACGCATTTCGCCCAGGATCTCGATGGGCATCGCCGAGGCGCCGTAATAGCCTTTGCGCAAACTGGACAGGTCCACTTGGTCGAACACCGAGGAGCGCAGCAGCGAGATCCATACCGTGGGCGGAGCGAAATAGTTGGTGACGCCATATCTTTCGATCGAACGAAGTACCATCTCCGGCTCGGGCCGCGGCAGGATGATGCTGGTGGCGCCGAGGTAGATATCGGTGATCAGGAAGTTGTCGAGCTGAGCGCAGTGATAGAGCGGCAGGGAGTGGATCTCGACGTCGGTGCTCGCCATGGACCCGGCGATGATTGTGCTGATGTAGTTGCCCATCAGACTGCGGCTGGAGTGCATGGCGCCCTTTGGCTGCGACTCGGTTCCGCTGGTGTACATCAATCGGATCAACTGATCGTCCGCCACGTGCGGCCGCGGTGCCGGCGACGTCGTGGCGAGCCAGCTCCCGAAATCGGCCCAGCCGGCCGGTGCGTGCTGTCCGGGCAGCGTCAAGGCGACCGTGGTGGTGACGGCACCGCCCAGCTGCATGGCGCGCACGGCAGTGTCCACCAGGTCCGCTTCCACGATGAAGCCGCTGACCCCGCTGTGGCCGAGGATGTAGGAGATCTCCTCGGCGGTGAGCATGAAGTTGATCGGTACCAGCACCACGGCGGCGCGCGCGGTGGCGAACGCCAGCACCGCGTATTGCCAGCAGTTGTGCGCCAAGACGGCCACCCGGTCGCCGGGGGCAAAGCCGTTGTCCTGCAAAGCCGCCGCGGCGCGGTCCACCAGGTGTTCGAACTCGGCGAATGTCCACGTGACATCGCCGTCGATGATCGCGACCTTGTCCGGAGATCGACGGGAAGAACGACGCGGAATGTCACCGAGTGCGTGGCTGCGCGCCGATGCGAGCACGGCAGTCAGGTCGTCCATGCCCGGTGACCTTAGGCGCGCCGAACAATCGCGCGAAGCTCCGTCCCGCTCAGTAGACATGACCACCGGCGGGGGCGGCGGTCGGTCCGATACTCGTCGTCACGAGCAAGGAGGTTCGATGACGACGGATGCGACCGCGACGGCGGCCGACACCACGGTGGATTCCGATGAACTGCGCGCGTATCTGCGTCAGGCGGATGCGGGAGTGCTGGTGGCGGTGCTGGCGCAGCTCACCGGTGATCCCTCCGTGGTCGACCGGTTCGGGCCGAGGATCTCACATGTCCCCGACCCTCCGGAGCGGGTCGGCGCTGCGGATGAGGCGACCGTCGAGGAGCTTGCCGACGCGGTGTTCGAGGCGATGGGCTCGGCGCGACCCGCGGATGCGTTGCCTGCCGATGATCCGAATCTGTTCGTCCGGATCGCCCCACTGGCCCTGGGCTCCGAGGTGAGTACCGAGTATGTGGGGCTGCTGTTGGAGCAGGGCGGCTTTCAACCTTCGCAGCCGGTGTTGCCGCGGACCGCGAAGTTGCCCGACGGTTTCAAGGTCGTCATCATCGGGGCCGGCATCGCCGGTATAGCGGCTGCCCTGGAACTGACGGCGGCCGGGATCGATTACGAGGTCATCGACCGCAACGACGAGGTCGGGGGCACCTGGTACACCACGATGTATCCGGGTATCGGCGTCGACACCCCGTCGGCGTACTACTCGTTGTCGCGGGATATCAAGGGGGACTGGTCGAGCTACTACCCCCAGGGCGCCGAGTACCAGAAGTACCTGGTGACGGTCGCCGATAAGAACGGCCTGCGCGAGCACACCAGGTTCGGTACCGAAGTCGAAGCGCTGCGGTGGGACGCCGATCGCAAGCAGTGGCAGATCCATACCCTCGGGCCAGACGGCAATCGCGAGGTGAGCTACGCCAACGTCGTGCTCCCGGCGGCCGGCTACCTGAATCGCCCCCGCTGGCCGGAGCTGAAGGGCAGGGACACCTTCGCCGGGGTGAGTATTCACTCTGCGCAATGGGATCCGAATCTGGACTTGACGGGTAAGAAGGTCGCGATCATCGGCGCGGGCTGCACCGCGGTGCAGATCGTCGACGCCAGTGTCGACCAGGTGGAACATCTGACGGTGTTCCAGCGGCAACCCCACTGGGTCGCTCCGCGCAAGCGCCTGTCCGACGACGTACCCGAACACCGTCGCTGGCTCAACACCCACGTCCCGTTCTATGCCAATTGGACCCGCCTGAAATCGTTCTGGGGCACGGCGGACAACAACTATCCGGTGATCGTGCGCGATCCCGAGTGGGCGGCCGAGCATCTCTCGATCTCGCCCGCCAACGACGTGCTTTTGCAGATGTGCGTGGAATACATCGACCGGACCTTCGGCGCCGGAAGCGAATTGGCCAAGAAGGTCACTCCGGATTTTGCGCCCTACGGTAAGCGGATCATCCGCGATCCCGGCGGATACTATGCCGCGCTGGCGAAATCACACGTCGACGTCGAGGCCGCCGAACCGGCCGAGGTCAATGAGCGCGGCATCGTGACCGCCGACGGCAGGCACATCGACGTGGACGTGATCATCTATGCCACGGGGTATCACCTGGATTTCCTGTCCACCGTCGATATTCAGGGTCGCGACGGCGTCAAGTTGTCCGGAACGTGGGGCGACAGCCCCAGCGCCTACCGGGGCGGGATGGTGCCGGGATTCCCCAACATGTTCATCTCCTCGGCGCCCAATTACAGCCCCGGGCACGGGGCGGGCCACAACTTCGGTGTCGAGGTGATGGTGCATTTCGTCATGGAATGCCTGCAGTTGATGGCACTGCGTGAGGCCGAGACCATCGAGGTGAAGCCCCAGGCGTTCGTCGACTATGTGCGGCACATCGACGAGACGATGGCCACCACCGTGTGGTGCCATACCCCGACCGCGCACACCTACTACCGCTCGGGAGGCGGCCGGATCGTTACGGCCTTCCCGTTCCGCCTGCTCGACGTGTGGCAGAGCCATCGCGCTCCCGAAGAAGAGGATCTCGTCGTCGGATGAGTGGATTGCTCAGCGGTAAAACGGCTTTGGTGACCGGCAGTAGCCGAGGTATCGGACGGGCGATCGCCCAGCGGCTCGCAGCCGAAGGCGCCACGGTGGCTGTGAGCGCGCGCTCCTATGAACCCTCCCTGTCGACGAGGGCAGGGGAGACGACCGCGCTGCCGGGCACGATCGGCGAGACCATCGAGTTCATCGAAGCGGCGGGTGGCAAGGCTTTCGGCATCGCTGCCGACCTCGAAGACGCGCAGCAGCGTGCCGGCCTGGTCGATCAGGTCGTCGAGCGCACAGGCCGGATCGACATCCTCGTCAACAACGCCGGATTCGCCGATTACTCGGTCATCGAAGACATGCCGATGGAGACGTTCGACCGCACCGTCGAGCACTATGTGCGAACCCCGTTCGTGCTGACCCAAGCTGCCATCCCGCACATGCGTACCCAGGGGGCGGGCTGGATTGTCAACGTCGGGTCGGTCACCGGTCTCGCGCCGGTGCGGCCGTATCGGGAGTACAACAAGACGTCCGGCGACGTCATCTACGCGTCGATGAAGGCTGCGCTGCACCGGTTCACCCAAGGGGTGGCCGCCGAGCTGGTTGACGCTAATATCGCTGTCAACGCCGTGGGGCCGTCCAGCGCGGTGCGAACGCCCGGGGCCGCGAGCCTGATTCCCGACTCCTTCCCGACCGAGCCGGTGGAGTATCTCGCCGAGACCGTGCTGGCGATGTGCCACCTGCCTGCCGCCGAGCGCACCGGGCTGGTGGCGTTCAGCCTGCACTACCCGTGGTCGCAGGGTTTGCCGGTGCACACCTTGGACGGCATCTCCGTATTGCCCCCGCTGGAACCACCCGCGAGCGCGAACCCCAACATCCTGCCTGCGGGTCTTTGACGCTGACACTGCGGTGAGGGCGCAAAAGTGCGAGTAGAGAAGGCCATAGCCGCAGCGTCAATGAGCCACTAGCGCAACGCCGAGTCATATAGGCAGAAGCTGTGGCAGATCCGATCGCGGATGATGACGTCGGGGCATTCCGGGTCGAACCAGCGGTCCACCACCGCCCAGTGAATCGGGTGCATGAGGTATGGGCCCATGAGTCCGTCGACGTCGCTGAACTCCTGCTCGAACACATGCGTCCAGGCCGATGTGCCGACGGCGTCGATCACCCGGCTGAGCTGCCAGGCGCGAATCGTCGGCACGTAGCGGGGCATGGACGCGAGCTCGGCTTCGAAACGCGCAACGGTGTCGGGATCGGCTGCGACCCGTAGCAGGAGGGTTCGGTAGACCGTGCCTGGCGTGGCACTGGTGATGGGCGAGCCTCGATAGGTGGCGCCGTTGATGCGGGTGATCGCCGAGTCATCGAGCACTGCGCCGAATTGATCTGCGGCACTGTGCCAGTCGCTTTCATCGGCGAAGCGCAGGTGGGTCAGTACGTCGCCGCCGTTGCGGGAGCCGGGGTCGGTGGGCTCGACGATCCACCGTGTCGCGCCGGTTGCCGCGGCGGCTTCGCGGAGCACCGTGGCCAGACGGTCGCGATGCTCGGGGGCGATGTCGAGTAGGCGGGTGACGCTATACATCGGTCTGGCCTTGCAGTGCGCACAGCGCGTCCACGTCGTCGGCCGACGCAGCGACCGATCGTGACCGCTCCTGCACCAATTCCTCGATGTCCGACCACCATTGCCCCAATGTCGCGTCCGGGCGACCCTTCCACGTCATCTGCCACCACGCCAGCGGACCGGGCAGGGTCCAGGTGACAGTGACGGTGTTGGGTGCGTCGTCGAACCAGATCGGCGGGCTGACCAGCACGTGCTCCAACGTCATGCCGCGCTCACGGGCGCCCGGGGCGTACTCGGCAAGATAGCGGTCGACAAATTCGCGCGCCCGGCCGGGTTTCGTGAGTACACGGTCGATGACGTAGACCACCGTGGGGGGTTCAGCGTCGGCCATGAAGCGAGACTAGGGACTCTGCGGCTCACATGTAGCGCCGCTCCCGGCCATTGGGAGACAGCCGTCGACGCTGCCGGGTGTCGTGACACGGTGATTCGATGACCGATCACAACCCGGATCCGTTTGCCCCGGTTCACCTCGGCCCAGTGCAGTTGCGCAACAGGGTGATCAAGGCCGCCACGTCCGAGGGCCGGTCGCCACACGGGCTGGTGACCGACGATCTCATCGAATTCCATAGCAGCTTCGCCCAGGGCGGTGTGGGAATGACGACCGTCGCCTACTGCTGTGTGTCGCCGCAAGGGGCGAGCGCGCCGGGCCAGATCGTCATGAACACCAAGGCGCTGCCGGGGCTGCGTCGGCTCACCGACGCCGTGCACGGGGCGGGTGCTGCGATCTCGGCTCAGCTCGGGCATGCCGGCGTGGTGGCGCAGAAGAAGCTGACCGGCGTGACGGCCGTCGCGCCGAGCCGGTTCGTCAACCCCACGTCGTTCGCGTACTGCCGGGAGATCAGCCGAAGCGAGATCGCCATGGTGATCGACCAGTTCGGTGACGCCGCGCAAGTCGCCGTCGACGCCGGATTCGACGCGGTCGAGCTGCATTTCGGGCATCTGTATCTGCCCAGCTCGTTCCTGAGCCCGCTGATCAATCGCCGCAAGGACTCCTACGGCGGCGATATCGACAACCGGTCACGGTTCGTCCGGGAGATCGCACAACGGGTCCGCGCGGTGGTCGGCGACCGGATCGCGGTGATCGCCAAGCTGGACATGGACGACGGTCTGCCCGGCAGCATCTGGATCGACGAGGCGCTGCGTACTGCCCAGCTCCTCGATGCCGACGCAACGCTGGATGCGATCGAATTAACCCAGGGGTCATCGGTTTTCAAGCCGATGTACCTGTTCCGCGGTGACGTTCCGGTGCGCGAATTCGCCCAGGTGATGCCGCCGGCGTTGCGACCGGGGGTACGGATCATGGGCAAGCGGGTAATGGGCAGCTATCCATACGAGGACCTCTATATGCTGTCCGCCGCCCGACAGTTCCTGCCGTTGATGAACAACACCAAGTTGATACTGCTCGGCGGGATCACCAACCGTGCGCACCTGGAAACCGGTATGAGGGAAGGGTTTGACTTCATGGCGATGGGTCGGGCGCTGCTGCGCGAACCCGACCTCGTCAACAAGATGAGCGCCGATGCGAGCACCCGCAGCCGTTGCAACCACAACAACAAGTGCATGGTGACGGTGTTCGGTCGCACGCATTGCGTGCTCGATCCCGAACAGCGTTACGGTGTCGCGGCTCCGATGCTGCCCACCAGGTCGGCGACGTCGGCGCAGGCCTGAGCCCGGGCGCGTTGGCAGATGTCGAGCGAGGGCATCGTCATGAAACCGTGAACCCCTCCGTCGAAATACCGTTGGACGGTGGGAACTCCAGCGGTCTGGAGTGCCTCGGCGTAGGCGATGCCTTCGTCGCGCAGCGGATCATGGCCGGCGACGACGGTGACCGCCGGAGGCAGCCCGGCCAGGTCTGCGTGCAACGGCGAGGCGTACGGGTCGGTCCGGTCGGCGGTGTTGGGCACGTACTGGTCCCAGTACCACCGCAGCGCCGGGAGCGGGTTGTAGTAACCCGCGCCGAACCGGCGGTACGAGTCGGTGTCGAAATCGGCGACGATCACCGGATAGAGCAGCAATTGACCGGCCAACGCAGGCCCACTGCGGTCGCGCGCCATCAGAGCGGTCACCGCGGCAAGATTGCCGCCGGCGCTGTCCCCGCCGACCAGTACAGCACCCGGATCGCCACCGACAGCGCAAATCTGCTCGGCCGCCCAACAGGTGGCGGCATACATATCCTCGGCAGCGGCCGGCCACTGTCCTTCCTCGGAAGCCCGTCGGTAGTGCACTGAAACCACCACGGCGGGAATGCGATTCGCCAGGTCGCGGCAGAGTTCGTCATGGGTGTCGAGATCGCAGAACACCCAACCGCCCCCGTGCGCGTACACCAGGGTGGGGACCGCGCCGTCGGCGCCGGCAGGCCGGTAGATCCGCACCGGCACCGGTCCCTCCGGTCCGGGGGCGGTGGCTTCCTCGACCGAGGCCATCGGCTCTGGTTGTGCCGCGGGCTTGAACCGGGCCCGGATGGCTGCCCGCGCCTGTTCGCCGGTCATGGTGTGGACGGCTGGAAAGCCGGAGTCCAATGCCTCGATCATGGCCGCGATCTGCGGATCGAGCCCGCTCATGCGGGCTGGAGGGTGGCCGTTGCCGCATGCGTCGTGGAGTAGCCAATGGGCGCACCCCGTAACGGCCGCATTTGTTGCAGTGTCGGCGCGACGCGCACCGGGCCGCCCTCCACGGCGCGCCAGATGCCCAGCGCGGCCATTCGCAGGGGTGCGGCGAGGCGCTGGTCGAATGTCATCCGGCTCATCGGGCCGCATACCGAGATCGCAGCCACCGCCTCGCCGGGGTCGCCGATCGGGGCTGCCACACAACCGAATCCGGGTAGCGACTCCTCGCGGTCGAACGCGATGCCGTGAGCTCGCACCTTCGACAGCTCGTTGCGTAGTTGAGCCTGGGTGGAGATCGTGTACTTGGTGCGGCGCGGCAACGGTCCAGCCGTGAACATGTCGATGTCGCTCTCGTCGGCGAACGCCAGCATCGCCTTGCCCACCGCCGCACAGTGTGCCGGCTGGCGACTGCCGACGCGCGTCGGCAGTGCGGCGGCCATCCGATTGCCCACCTTTTCCATGTACACCACGTCGGGGCCGTCGAGGACCGCCAGGTGCACGACCAGGCCGGTGGCTGCGTGCAATTCGTGCAGCTTGGGGATAGCCGCCTTGTGCAAGCGATCCTGGTGGACCGCAAGCGATCCCAGCTCGACGAGCCGCATCCCCAATTCGTAGTCGCGGCCGTTGCGGCGCAACCAGCGCAGTTGCACGAGCCGTTCGAGCATGCGGTGCGCAGACGAACGGGGTAGGCCCGTCCGGCGGACGATTTGGGCCAGCGTGAGCCGGCCGGGGCCGTCGAATGCTTCGAGGACGAGTGAGATGCGGTCGATGACGGCACTGGGGGTCTCGGTGGCCGCTTTCTTATCCGAGGTCGCGGGCGGGTCGATCATCGCGGTCATGGATCCTCCGGGTACTACTAGTCGGAATATGACTAATAGGAATATGACTATCACAAGTATGTGGTCGCTGTCACGTGAACCGGCGAATAGGATGCATGACACGTCGTTAGGCGCTGGCGAATGTGAACAAGATCGCGAGAAATCTCCAGAATCTCGCGATCTTGTTCACCTTCGGCGTTAGGACACTGCCGCTGCGGCGCTTCGTCCGGCGCGCCGGCCGTAGAAGCTGCCGTCGCCCAAAGAGATCCCACTGGCGTAACCCCACGCGGCCAGGCCGGCCGCGGACCGTCCCGCCGCGAACAGGCCGGGGATCGGCTCGCCGCTGACGTGGAGCACTTCGGCGTCGAGGGTGGTGGCAAGCCCGCCGAGGGTGAAGCCTCCGGTGCTTTCACGGAGATCGATGGCGCCCACCGGGGACTTGATCGGCTTGAGCCACTGCGGTTTCTTGTGCAGCAGTGGATCTTCGCCGCGGGCCGCGCCATCGTTGTAGGCCGCGACGGTGGCTTGCAGGGAGCCGGTCGGCAGGCCGATCTCGGCTTCCAAGTCGGCGACCGTGTCGGCCACCCAGGTCGGCGGCCGCAGCATCAGCTGGGGCGTGAGCGAGGCCATCGCCTCCTCCTGCGCATCGCCGTCGATGATCAGGTAGGCGGTGTTGTTCTGGTGGTAGAGCGTGAGCTGCGCGGCCCGGCCGGGATAGGTGTCCTCGGCGACGTACCGCTGGCCGCGTTCGTTCACCAGAATCCCGCGCACCAACTGCTGCGGATCGATGAACAACGCCACCTCGGTCGCGTCCATGTGCGCCAGGTCGGCCCCGAGTGCCTGGGCCATCCGGATGGCCTGCCCGTCGTGCTGCTCGATGGACGCCGCCGGGCGGCCGGCGATGCGAGGCGCATACTGAGCGACCATCGCGTCGTTGTAGGCGAAGCTGCCTGTCGCGAGCACCACGCCTCGCCGTGCCCTCACGGCGATCTCGGATCCGTACTGGCGCGCCACGATTCCGACGACTCGGCCGTCGGATTCGACGACGAGTCGTTGGACTCGGACGTCGTAGAGCGCCCGTGCCCCCGCGGCGGTCGCGGTGTCGACGAGCGGTTTCATCAACATGAACCCGGCGCTGGCCTCGCCCTGCTTCTTGTTGGACATCTGCGGCACGTGACCGCGCGGCGCCGGGGTGGCAATCGTGTTGAACGGGTAGGAGTTCTCCCCGCCGGAATACATCAGGCCCTGGTCGCCCATGGGCTCCCACCCGGGTTCGCCGAAAAACTCCGCCTTGAACGGGACACCGCAGCCCACGAGCCAGTCGAAATGCGCGACGCTGCCCGCGCAGTAGTCCGCGATGCGTGCCTCGTCGGCCCCGGGGCCCATCGCCACGTTGAGGAACGCGGCCATGTTTTCGGCGGAATCCTCGAAGCCGCAGGCCTTTTGCAGTGCGGTGCCGCCGCCGAGGTAGATGAACCCGCCGGCCATCGACGCCGCCCCGCCCCAGGACCCCGTGCGTTCGAGCACCAGGACGTCGGCCCCCGCGCGTGCGGCCTCCACCGCCGCGGCGGCACCGGCGACCCCGTACCCGGCGATGACCACGTCGGCTTCGTGGTCCCAGGTCACGTCCGGCGCGGCAACCGGGGTGGGTCCGGTCACGGTTGCATGGCCTTCGGTAGGTCGCTGACCCACTGATGACCCCAGTAGCTGTCGGCGGTGATTTCCTCGGCGGTGTAATAGGTTTCGTCCACCCGCATGCCCTCGGTGCCGAATTCGATATCCCAGTCGCCGGGCGCACGAACGTAGAAGGACACCATTTTGTCGTTGGTGTGCCGGCCGAGTGTCGACGACAGCTGGAAACCATCCTTGTTGACGCGGTCGAGCGCCTGGCCGACCGCGTCAAGCGTGTCCACCTCCACCATGAGGTGAATCAGGCCGGGATCACGTAGCGTCGCCGCTGGGCACAGCGCGAGACTGTGGTGACGTTCGTTGACCCCGAGAAACCGCACCCGCACCGGCCCGAACTCCGGGGGTACCGGAACCCGGAAGGCGCCGCGGGACTTGAATCCCAGTACGTCGGTGTAGAATTCGAACAACCCGTTGACGTCGAGCGCGGGCAGCACAACGTGACCGAGGCCCTGCGCCCCGGTGACGAACCTCGCGCCGAACGGCGTGACGACGGGGCTGTGGTCGAGCACCGGACCATGGAAGACCTCCAGCGAGGTGCCGGCCGGGTCCTCGAAGGCGATGACCTCTTCGACGCGACGGGTGTCGGCGTCCGCAAGGGACAACTCGTTGTAGGCCACACCGGCGCCGTCGAGTGTGCGCTTGACCTCTTGGAGCGCGGCGTGGTCACGTACCTCCCAACCGATCGTGACGATCTTGTCGACGTCGCCGGGGGTGACGATGATGCGTGCGGCGCGTTCGTCCATCCGCAGGTAGAGCGCGTCCGCGTCTGGGCCGCCGCCTTGCGCGAAACCCAGGACGCCGAAAGCGAAGTGGCGCCACCGCTCGATGTCGGTGGCTTGGACGGTGACGTAACCGAGGCTCTTGATCGTGGTCATGGTGTCCTTAGATCATCGCCCGCAGCGGACCCTGCGGGTCGATGCCCAGCGAACTGAGCGCCGAGGCGTGGTAGACGGTGCTGGGGACGTGAATGGCATGGGCCTGGCCGACGTGGACGTCGCGCCAGTAGCGCTGCAGGGGTTTGTCCATCCGGGCGGCGTTCCCGCCGCACCGGGCGAAGATCTCGTCGACCGCCGAGACAGCCCGCCACACGGCGCGGACCTGGGTGCGTCGGCCCGCCGCACGGTCGGCGAAGCTGACCTCTTGACCGGCCGCCACCATGTCGTAGATGCGGTCGGCGTTGGCCAGCAGTTCCTGGCGGGCGGCGTTGATGTCAGCAGCGGCCTCGCCGATCGCATACATCACATACGGGTCGTCCTTGATCGCGACGCCGCTGGAATTCACCCGTTCCCGTTGGTAATCCAGTGCCGCCGCCAAGGCGCCCTCGGCGATGCCGATCGTGGCCGAGCTGATGCCCAGCGGGAACATGGTCGACCACGGCATCAGATACAGCGGATCGGTCATGCCGGCATCGCGTTGCGCGGTGCCGTCCATCACCTTCATCGCGTCCATGGTGCGGTACGACGGCACGAAGGCGTCCTTGACGATGACGTCCTTGGAGCCGGTTCCGCGCAACCCGACCACGTCCCACGAGTCTTCGACGATCTCATAGTCCTTGCGGGGCAGGATCATGTGCAGCATCTGCGGCGGCATCAGCGGTTTGCCGTCGGCATCGCCCAGCATGGCGCCGAGAAAGATCCAGTCGCAGTGATCGGTGCCCGAGCTGAACTGCCAGCGGCCGTTGAAGAGGTAGCCGCCGTCAACCGGCTTGGCAACCCCCTGCGGGGCGTAGGGCGAGGCGACCCACGTGTCGATGTCGTCGGCCCAGATCTCGTCGCCGACACGGGGGTCGGCGTATGCGAGCTGATACGGATGGACACCCACGACACCGTTGATCCAGCCGGCCGACGGATCCAACGCGGCCGTGGCCATCACCGTCTCGGCGAACTCACGGGGGTGAACCTCAAGCCCGCCATGCCGTTTGGGCTGCAGCAGCCGGATGGAACCGATGTGCTTCATGGTCTTGACCGTGTCGTCGGTCAGCTTGCCGATCTTCTCTGCCTCGGCGGCCTGCTCGCGCAGCTGGTCTGCAAGCTCGGCGATGCTGTCGATCACCCGTTTCGTCATGCATTGATGGTGGCCTCGACGGGTGCCTGCCCGCTAGACCTGTCCCAGTCAGCGGACTCAGAACTCGATCCTCAAGTTGTCCGACCGCGGACTCGCCTGGCAGGCCAAGATCAGGCCATCCGCGATGTCCTGCTCGTCAAGAATGCCGGAGTTGCCCAGCTCGACGTCGCCTTCGAGCACGATTGCCGCACATGAGCCGCAGTTGCCTTCGCGGCACGAGTAGGGGACGTCGAGGCCGGCGGCAAGCATGGTGTCCACCAGGTTGTGCCCGCGTGGCCAGCGCAGCGTGTGCAGGTGGCCGTCGAGTTCAATGTCGACCTCGGCGGCGTCACCATCGTCCACGGCGACCGTGTCTACCAGCGTCTCCGCGAACGGGTCCCCGGTCAGCGACTGGAAGACCTCCAGATGAATGCGGTCCCGCGGAACGCCCGCTTCGGAGAGGGCATCTTTGACGACTGCCATGTAGGGGGCCGGGCCGCAGATGAAGGATTCATAGGTGCTGAAGATGCCGGCGAATCCGCTGAGCTGGGCCCGGCTCGGTAGCCCCTGCACCGACTCCAGCCAGTGCAGCACCGTGATTCGGCCCGCGTAGCGAGCCGCCAGTTCGCGCAATTCGGCAGCGAAGATGACCGACTGTTCGTCGCGGTTGGCGTAGCACAGGATGACCCGGCCAGTACCGGCCACCAGCACCGATTTCAGGATCGACATCACAGGCGTGATGCCGCTGCCTGCCGCCCACAGCAGGAAGTCCCCGTCGAGGCCGGCCGGTGTGAAGGCTCCAGACGGCGGTAGCGCCTCGATGGTGTCGCCGGCAGAGATGTTGTCGCACAGCCAGTTCGATCCGTACCCTCCTGCGGTGCGTTTGACCGTCACCTTGGGGGCCTCGTCGGTGTGCGGGGAACTCGCCAGCGAATAGCAGCGCGCCACCGCACCGGTCAGTTCGCTCGGCACCCGCAGGGTCAGGAACTGACCCGGCCGATAGGCGAACCGGCGATCGTCGGGCACGCTGAACACCAGTGAGCGGGTGTCGTGACTTTCATCGACGACCTCCCTTACGGTGAGTCGTACTGTGCGCGAACCGGTTGTCGCCGTGGGGGCGAATTCCACGTCGGTCATGACGTGACATTCTGACGATGGACAGGCCATCGGTGTGGACCGCAGTCCGATGGCCGGGACGTAATCGAGAGGAATCACTGTGACCGAACTGAGCAAGTACGGGCCGTGGGCGGTCATCGCCGGCGGCTCCGAAGGAGTGGGCGCCGAGTTCGCCCGACTGCTCGCCGAAGACGGTTTCAACCTCGTGCTGATCGCGCGCAAACCCGGACCGCTCGAGGAAACCGCCCAGAGATGCCGCGGCCTGGGCGTCGAGGTCCGGGCTGTTTCGGTCGATCTGTTGGCAGCAGACTCGGTACCGCATATCGCCGACGCGACCGCTGACGTCGAGGTCGGTCTGTTGATCTACAACGCCGGAGCGAGCACCTGTAACGAACCCTTCCTGGAAGCTCCGCTCGCGGAATTCCAGAAGGTGATCGACTTGAATGTCACCCGGATGCTCGAGCTCGTCCAGCATTACGGGCAGCAGATGGCACCACGCCAACGCGGCGGCATTCTGATGGTCGGCTCGCTGGCCGGATACATGGGTGCATCGCGGCACACCGTGTACTCCGGTGCCAAGGCATTCTCCCGGATGTTCGCCGAGAGCCTGTGGCTGGAACTGCGTGACCACAACATCGACGTACTCGAGCTGGTGCTCGGGGTCACCCGCACCCCGGCGATGGAGCGTGTCGGGCTCAACTTCGATGTCCCCGGCATGCTCGTGAACGAGCCGGCAGAGGTGGCGGCAGAAGGGTTGGCCCACCTCGCCGACGGCCCGGTGTACGTGGCCGGCGGCAACGCGTCGACCGCTGCAGCCAATAGTGGCCCGGACCGTGCGGCCGTTGTACTTGGCGCGCACAAGAGAATCCACTCGCTGCTCAACCGCCGGACCTAGCATGCGGATCGGATTGTCGACCCCAATCGTGGTGCAGGTTCCCGGCGTGGGGGGGCGGGGGGGGGGCGGGGCCCCGCCCCCCCCCCCCCCCCCCCCCCCCCCCCCCCCCCCCCCCCCCCGCCCCCCCCCCCCCCCCCCCCCCCCCCCCCCCCCCCCCCCCCCCCCCCCCCCCCCCCCCCCCC
>NZ_JBEFTI010000012.1:0-200486 GCF_053483975.1 Mycolicibacterium sp. XJ870 | reverse complement strand
GATCCGGCCATGGGGTCCGCCCCCGCCGCCGCCCGCGGACCCCCACCCACCCCCCCCCCCCCCCGACCCCCAAGCGCCCCCCGCGCGCCACCCCCGCGGCCCTTGGCTGGGGTTTGGTTTTGGCCCCCCCCTGGGGGGGGGGGGGCCCGGGGGGGGCCCCCCGGGGGGCGCCCACCGCCACGCACGACGATCTCCGCGAGATCGCCCGCACCGCCGACCAACTTGGCCTGGACTTCGTGACGTGCTCCGAGCATGTCGCCGTGCCGAGTGCCGAGGCACCCACACGTGGGGCGGTGTACTGGGATCCGTTGTCCACCCTGGGGTTTCTCGCGGCCGGTACACAGCGTATCCGGTTGGTGACCGCGGTGCTGGTGTTGGCGTATCACCATCCGTTGGAGATCGCGAAACGGTACGGCACGCTGGACCGCATCAGCGGCGGGCGGGTGGTGTTGGGCGTTGGAATCGGCTCTCTGGAAGAGGAATTCGACCTCATCGAGGCGCCGTGGCGACACCGTGCTCAGCGTGCCGACGACGCCATCGCCGCGTTGCGGGCCTCGTTGGGCGTGGCCGAACCTGATTACACCGGCCCGTTCTACACGTACTCGGGGATGACCGTACAGCCGCACGCCGTGCAGGCCCACGTGCCGATCTGGGTGGGTGGTAGGACCAAGGCATCGCTGGACCGTGCGGCGCGGCTGGCCGACGGGTGGATGCCGTTCGGGCTGTCAGCGGCCGCTGTCCGCGCCATGCTCGACGAAGCCGAACTCCCAACCGGATTCGAGGTCGTGCTCGGGACCGGGCGCGCGCTGGATCCCTCGGCCGACCCGGCCGGCACCCGGGCGCGGCTCGCCGAACTCGCCGCTGCCGGGGCCACCGCGGTGTCGTGCAGTGTCGCGGCCCGATCGGCGGAGGACTACTGCCGACAACTGGAGCGGCTCGCTGAGATCGCTGCGGAAGGAGAGGCCGATGAGCGGTGACAACGGTGACCTTGCCGAGCTGCTGGCAAGAGTGCAGCAGCTGGAGGACGAACGCGATATCGCCCGGCTGATCGCGAGTTACGGGCCTGCCGTCGACGCGGCCGACGCGGACACCGCCGCGGACCTGTGGACCGCCGACGGGGTCTACGACGTCGAGGGTTGGCGGATGGGGAGTAGCTCCGATGTGCACGCCATGGTGAGCTCTCGCTCGCACCACGAACTGGTCGATTCAGGGTGCAGCCACTTTCTGGGTCCAGCGGTGGTTACCGTCCGTGGTGACACCGCTGTCGCGCTATGCGAATCACTGGTCCTGCTGCGACGTCCACAACCCTTGCCGGACAGCCATTTCGGCCATCGAGGCTGGACTTCCTCGGCGCAGGAGTACATGGTGTGGCGTGCGGCCGCCAACCATTTCGAGCTGACCCGCACAGAGGGCAGATGGCGTATCACGCGACGCGCCAGCCGCATGCTGGACGGGAATCCGGAGGCACACCGGCTGCTGACCAGTGGCCTTACGGGTGAACGCGCCTTCGGTGCCGACGACTAAGGGAGCATTTAAGTGGGTACATACGCCGTCACCGGTTGCGCATCGGGTATGGGTCTTGCAGTGGCCGAACGATTGCGAGCAGCGGGCCATTCGGTCATCGGCGTCGACATCAAAAACACCGACGTCGTCGCCGACCTGTCGACTGACGAGGGGCGGCGTGCCGCCGCCGATGCCGTTCTGGCCGCGTGTGGCGGTGTCCTCGACGGCGCCGTACTGGCGGCAGGGCTGGGGCCGATCCCCGGACGCGAGCGCCTCACCGCGCAAGTCAATTACTTCGGCGTCATCGATCTGCTGAACGCCTGGCGTCCGGCCTTGGCGCGCGCCGAGCGCGCCAAAGTAGTTGTCATCGCCAGCAATTCGACGACCACCACGCCGGCGGTGCCGAGGCGCGCGGTGCGGGCGTTCCTGGTCGGGGACGGCGACAAGGCAGTGCGTGCGGTGCGTTTCTACGGCAAGGGCGCGCCCGCGATGATCTATGCGGCCTCCAAGATCGCGGTGTCGCGGTGGGTGCGTCGACAGGCGGTGAGCAGTGACTGGGCCGGTGCCGGTATCCGGCTCAATGCCCTCGCACCCGGCGCGATCCTGACTCCGCTGCTCGAAGAACAGTTGGCCGATCCCAAACAAGCCAAGGCAGTCAAGGCGTTCCCGGTGCCCATCGGGGGCTACGGTGATCCGGGAAAGCTCGCGGACTGGATGATGTTCATGCTGTCCGATACTGCTGACTTCCTTTGTGGCAGCGTGGTTTTCGTCGACGGCGGATCCGACGCCTACTTTCGTGCGGATGCCTGGCCGACGGCTGTTCCGGCCAGGTCCCTGCCGCGCTACCTACTGCGGTTTCTCAACTATTCGCGCTCGCGTCGCTGACACCGAGGAACGCCAGCACAGTTCGTTCGAACGCCGCCTTGGCCTCGATCATCACCCAGTGGCCGCAGTTGGGGAACACATGCAGTTCGGCATTGGGAATGCTGCGCATCGGGATAAGTGCCATGTCCAGCGGGCTGACCCTGTCGTCGCGGCCCCAGGTGAGCAGCGTCGGCGCTTGCACCTTGTGCATCAGGGCCCACGGCATCGGGGCGTCGGATTTGCGCATCATCGCCATCATCGCGGCGAAAGCGGCTTTGCCGTACATCCGCCGGGCCGCCTCCAGAGTTCCGGGATCGGTGGCCAGCGCCCAGCGTTCCTCGATGAGTTCTTCGGTGACGAGGTCGGGGTCGTACACCATGGAATTCAGCCAGTCGACGAGCCTTGCGCGGGTGGGGTCCTCGGTGAATTCCTGGAGCAGTCGGATGCCTTCGCTGGGCCCCGGGCTGAAGATACTGGTCCCGATGCCGCCGATCGTCACCAGGCGGCCGACGCGGTCGGGGTGGTTGATGGCGAAGTTGATGCCGACGCCACCGCCCATCGAGTTGCCGATCACGTCGACTCTCTCCAACCCCAGGGCGTCGGCGAAGGTCACCGCCGCGCCCTGCGCATCCAGCATCGGGTGACCGCCGAAGTCGTCGCTCACTCCGAATCCCGGAAACTCCAGCACCAGGCAGCGGAAATGGCGGGCGAAGACGTCGAGGTTGCCGCGGAAGTTGCGCCACCCCGTGACTCCCGGACCCGAGCCGTGCAGTAGCAACAACGGGGGGCCGTCGCCGGCCTCGTGGTAGCGCAGCACACCTGCCGGGGTTTTCACTTCGCGCAACGTGTCCTGGTACTCGAATGTCAGCATCTCGCTGTCCTAATCGTTTCGTAGGGCTTCCGAAGCGATCACACACGGGCAGCGAGCGAAAATACAGCGGAGTCGCCGTTGACCGGAACATCGGGAACGTCGTCCTCGCCGGAATGGGCCGATGAACTTTCGGTGACGTACGGGTGATCGCTGGGCGTCAGAGTGACCTGTCTGCGGCAAAGCCGCAGGCAGGGGTCACAGATATGGGCAATCTCCTCAAGATGCCGTTCGGTTGCGAGCAAAATATGCTCGTCGCGGCATCGCGTCGGTGGAGCGTCAGGAATCGGGGCTGGTTTGTGAAGACGGTACTGGGACTGGCACTGACGTCCGGCGGCGTCGGCTGGGTCCTTGTCGACCGCACCGCGTCAGCCCGCTCACCGTTGGACGACGATGCGTTCGAGATCGACTCCGTCGACGAGTTGGCAGCTCGAGGGGCTGCGGCGGCACGGGGTGCCCGCGCCATCGCAGTCTCCAGCGGCCAGGGCGTGCGGTCGGTGGGCGTCGTCTGGTCCGATGGCGTCGAATCCGAGGCGCAGCAGCTGATCGACACGCTCGAAGCGGCGGGTTTCAACGACGTCCGCGTAGTGCCGTCGGGCATGGACACGGACGCAGATGTCGATGAGCTCCTGTCGGTGGCGCACGCGGCTGCGCATGCGGTCGCCACGGACGCAGTCGCCGCGCGCGAACCGAAAACCCAAGTGCACCGGCCTGATCGGACGCGGAAGTCGGCAACTCTGCGGGTCGGAGGTGCTGCTGCTGCCGGCGTTGTGGTGGCGCTGCTGGCCGTGGGATCCCAGTCGATCCCGGAGCGCCCGGAACCCGCGCCCGAGCAACCCGCGCTCAGCTCAGCCGGTATCCCACAGGTCGTCAGCGTTGTTGCAGTACCGCAGGGCGTGACCAGGCGGCCCGCCGTGGTTGAGCCGGCAGTCGACCAGCCTGCGACAGAGGCGACAGTGGCGACAGAAGCGACAGAGACTGTCGACCACACGCCGGTTTACGAACCCGTCGAGGTGACAGCAGTCAGCGCTCCGGCTGACGTCCCGGTCGCCGTCGCGCATCTGTCGGGTGCTGCGACGTCCGGCCCGGCCACCCCGCAACTGTTCGCACCGGGACCCGTGCCGGTGGTTGCACCGGTTCGCGCCCCGGTAACCCCGGCGCCACCGATATTCGTCGACCCGTTCCTCGGTGGCCTGCCATAACGCAATTGCACGTGCGTTCGCCAACGCCGGACCGACGCATTGGTCAATTCTCGGCCGCGCGATCGACCATTGCGTCAATTTCGCGGATCAACAACAATTGCCAAATTTCCGCGTAAACGTGCGCTTCCGGCGTATTGTCCGCTAGGTCGGGGCCGTGCGAGGGGTTGGCCGCGTACGTTGTACGAGCGCAGTTCGCGGCCGGGATGAGGCGGATATGGCGATCTTTGCGTCCATACGGCGATACGCGGCCATTTCATTTGCGGCCGTGATATTGCCCGGTGTGCTCTATGCGCCTGTGGCGAACGCATACTCGAATGCGCCGATCGAAATTCTCGAGGTGCCGTCAGCGGCGATGGCACGCGATATCCGCGTCGAATTCCTCAGTGGCGGCTCGGGTTCGCATGCGCTGTATCTGCTGGACAGCATGGAAGCGGGTAACGACCGCAACGGCTGGGATATCAACACGGCGGCATTCGACTGGTTCGACGGTTCAGGCATATCGGTGGTCATGCCAGTTGGCGGAAAATCGAGTTTCTACAGCGACTGGTACGCGCCCGCAGCAGGCAACGGCGGGACTCAGACCTACAAATGGGAGACCTTCCTGACCCAGGAGCTGCCGGCATGGCTCGCCACCAACCGGGAGGTCGCGCCTACCGGAAACGCGGTCGTCGGGCTTTCGATGGGTGGGTCGTCGGCGTTGGTGCTCGCCGCGCATCATCCACAGCAGTTCATCTACGCCGGGTCGCTGTCGGGATTCCTGAACCTGTCCGCGGCCGACGGGCCGGGACAAGTCCGAATCGCCATGATGTGGAATGGCGGCTTCAACCCGGACGCGATGTGGGGGCCGCCGGGTGATCCGGCCTGGGCGCGTAACGATCCAACGGTCAACGTCGGGCGGCTTGTCGCCAACGGCACCCGGATCTGGGTGTACTGCGGCAACGGCACGGCACGAGACCCGGCGCTGGCCAGTCCGGACGCCCCGATCGGCGGTCTGGGCTTCCTGGAAGGATTCGCGATCGACTCCAACCGGGCATTCGCCGACGCATACGTGGCAGCGGGCGGAAACAACGGGGTGTTCAACTTCCCCGACGGGATCCACAGCTGGGGGTACTGGGGTCAGGAACTTCAGCGGATGAAGCCGGACCTGATTCGGGTGCTCGGCTCAGTGCCGGACAGCGAACAGAGCGAACTCCCGGACCCGACTCTTGGCGACCTTCCCGTTGGCGGTGAGCGGCAGGGCCTCGGTGAAGAGCACAATCCGGGGCCGCTTGAAACCCGCGATGGCGGAACGGACGTGAGTGATCAGCTCGTCGGATGACGGTTGACGCCCGCTGACAGGGACGACGACTGCGCAGACGGCCTCACCCCAGTACTCGTCGGGCACGCCCACGACCGCCACCTGGTCGACATCTGGATGCGTGGACAGGGCATCCTCGACCTCACGGGATGAGACGTTCTCGCCGCCGGTGACGATGATGTCCTTGAGTCGGTCCACCACGAACAGCCGACCATCGGCGTCGATGCGGCCGACGTCTCCGGTGTGGAGCCACCCGTTGACGCCCGGGGTGACCTGGGCGCCGCGGACCACGATCTCGCCGACCGCTCCGGCGCCAAGCAGCTTGCCGGCCGAATCGATGGTCTGCACCTCCACCTCGGCGTGTGGATGACCGGCGCTGCTCAGCAGTTCCGTCGCGCCCGCCGCACCGGCGCGATGGGCGCTGGGTCCGAGAAAGGTGATGTTGCCACCGGTTTCGGTCATCCCGTAGCCCTGGTGGAAGTCGACGCCGAGCACGTCGATCGCACGACGCAGCAAGTCCAACGGCATCGCGGCCGATCCATAGGCGATCGCCTCAAGCGTGGGAAGTTCGGTGCCGGTGCGTTCGAGATAGCCCAGTAACGAGTGCAGCATGGTCGGGGCCAGCGAGCACGACCTCACCCCGTGCGCCCTGACCAGGTCTACGAACGTATCGGGGCGGAACTGCGCGGTCAGTATCACCGTCGAGGCGACCGCATGTTGGACGAGCATGTTGTAGCCGGCGATGTGGCACATCGGGAACGGCAGGAGGTACACCCCGCCCGGTTGGACCGCGCGCCCCGCTACAGTGCCCCGGACGGCGGCAAGTATCGAACGATGGCTGTGCACAACATCTTTGGGCGCTCCGGTAGAACCGCTGGTAAAGAGCAGCCAGGCCGGATCGTCCGGACCGGCCGCGTCGATGAAATCGGGGTCACCCGTGGTTGCGGCCCGCCAGGTGGGCGAGTCGAAGGTGACCCTATGGGTGATGTGTCCGGTGGCGGCCGAAAGAGCCGACAGATACTTGGCATCGCCGAGCAACACGGCGGGACGCGTGGCCTCCAACTGGGCGGCCTGCTCAGCGGGGTTCAGGCGCTGGTTGATCAGTGTGAGAAGCCGGCCGCTGCGTGGCACGCCGTAGTACAACTGGGCGTACGAGACACTGTTGTCGGCGACCACGGCCACCCGGTCACCCGGGCCGGTGCGGTCGGCTATCCACCTGGCGACACAACGGATCTGGCGATCGAGCTCGGCGAAGGTCGCGGCGGTTCCGTCTGCCGAGACCAGCGCCAGGCGTTGTGGCGCCCCGTGCGCTGCTGCCGACACCAACTCGTGCAGGAGGGTCATCGAACCCTTGACCGTCCGGCGCGGGGGCTGCTAGACATGGCGTCAGTCTAGTAATTTGGGCGATCGCCCAACTGGCGAGGGTGGGCAATGACTGGACGGGTCGAAGACAAGGTTGCTCTGATCACCGGAGCGGCCCGCGGCCAGGGCCGCAGCCACGCAGTGCGGTTGGCGGCCGAAGGCGCCGACATCATCGCCGTCGACATCTGCGAAACCTTCGACAGGTCACCGGCCCTGGGTGCCACCCAGGAGGATCTCGCCCAGACCGCGGACCTGGTCAAGAATCTGGGCCGGCGCATCGTCACGGCCCAGGTCGACGTTCGGGATTTCGCGGGACTCAAGACGGCCGTCGACAGCGGCGTCGAACAACTGGGGCGGCTCGACATCGTCGTGGCGAACGCGGGCATCGGCACCACGGGGGTCAAGCTCGACCGAATGGACGAGGACCTGTGGCAGGAGATGATCGACGTCAACCTCAGCGGGGCGTGGAAGTCGGTGAAAGCCGGTGTGCCACATCTGCTGGCGGGTGGTCGCGGCGGGTCGATCATCCTCACAAGCTCGGTCGCCGGAACCAAGGCGTACCCCTTCACGGGGCACTATGTGGCAGCCAAGCACGGTGTCGTCGGCCTGATGCGCTCATTCGCCGTCGAACTGGGCCAACACTCGATCCGGGTCAACTCTGTACATCCCACCCACGTCAACAGCCCCATGCTGATGAACGAGAAGACCTACCGGATGTTCCGGCCTGATCTTGAGAACCCCGGCCCCGACGACCTCGCGCCGATCTGCCGGACGTTCCACATGCTGCCCATCCCGTGGGTCGAGGCCGAGGACATCAGCAACGCGGTGTTGTTCCTGGCCTCCGACGAGGCCCGTTACATCACCGGCGTGACGCTGCCCGTCGACGCCGGGAGCGGCCTGAAATGACCGTGTCCACCGGGGTTTATTACGACCCCTACGACGTGGACATCGTCGCTGACCCGTATCCGGTCTACACCCGGCTGCGGGACGAGGCGCCGATTTATCACAACGACCGCTACGACTTCTGGGCGCTGTCCCGGTACACCGACGTCGAGAAGGCGCTGTCGAACTGGGAGACGTTCTCCAACAGCCGAAGTGACATCCTTGAGCTCGTCAAGTCCGACTTCGACATGCCACCGGGCGTGATGATGTTCGAGGACCCGCCGATGCACACGCTGTTGCGCGGCCTGATGTCCCGGGTGTTCACCCCACGGCGGATGGCTGAAATCGAGGACCAGATCCGGCGGTTCTGCGTACGGTGCCTGGATCCGCTGGTGGGATCCGACAGCTTCGACATCATCGCCGAACTCGCCTCGATGATGCCGATGCGTGTGATCGGAATGCTCTTGGGAATACCGGAATCCGAGCAGACCGGGGTGCGTGACGCCAACGACGCCAGCCTGCGCACCAAACCCGGCGCCCCGATGAAAGTCGCGGCTGCCGACAAGATCGCCGACGGCCGGGTCTACGCCGACTATGTCGAATGGCGGGCCAACAACCCGTCCGACGATCTGATGACGGCGCTGCTCAACGTCGAGTTCACCGACGAGCACGGTGTCACCCGCAAGCTCACCCGGAAAGAAGTGTTGCACTACACCCAGGTGGTGGCAGGCGCGGGCAACGAGACCACCGGTCGCCTGATCGGTTGGCTGGCCAAGGTACTTGCCGAACATCCCGATCAGCGCCGGGAGATCCAGCAGGACCGGTCATTGCTGACCCGGGCTGTCGATGAGACGCTCCGCTTCGAACCCACCGGTCCGCACGTAGCCCGATGGCTCGCAAAGGATTTCGAGTGCTACGGCACGACGGTACCGGCGGGCAGTGCGATGCTGCTGCTATTCGGGGCGGCCAACCGGTACCCGAACCCCGACGCCTTCGACATCCACCGCGACAACGGCAGCCACCTGACGTTCGGGAAGGGTCTGCACTACTGCCTGGGCGCCAACCTCGCCCGGCTGGAGGGCCGGGTGGCCCTCGACGAACTGCTCAATCGCTTTCCCGAATGGGACATCGACTACGACAGCGCGCAACTGGCACCGACGTCCACGGTACGAGGCTGGGAGAGGCTACGCGTCGTGGTGGCTTGAGGTGGTGGGCAGCACCGGCCCGGCGCCGGTTGCGGCTCGGGTAGCCGCGATAGTCGGTTCGGGGTAACCGGCCCCGGTCACTGCCGAGCGCACCGTTTCGCTGACATTGCCGGCCAGTTCGGTGGGCACCAGCGCGATCACACATCCGCCGAAGCCGCCGCCGGTCATCCGAGCCCCGAGCGCGCCGGCCCGCACCGCCGTGTCGGCGATCAGGTCGATGTGGTCGGTGGTGATCGCGAAGTCATCGCGCATCGACGCGTGCGATGCAGTCAGGATCTTTCCGACCGCGACGAAATCGGAAACCTCAAGCGCTTCAACGAAGTCGAGCACCCGCTGGTTCTCGGTGATGACGTGTCGGGCGCGTCGGGCATCCTCGGGGTCGGTCAGCGCGCCGAGCGCAGGCAGCCCGCGGGATTGCAGGTCACGCAGTGACTCGACCTGCAGGTCGGTTGCGACCCGTTCACAGGACGCGCGCCGTGCCGCGTACTCGCCGTCGGCGTGGCGATGCGCGGCACGAGAATTCATCACCAGCAGTGTGATACCGGCGACTTCAGGGTTGAATGGCACGGATTGGACGGTGAGGTCGCGGAAGTCTATGAGCATCGCGCGCTGCGGTTCACCGAACAGCGAGGCCAACTGATCCATGAGTCCGGTTGGCGCGCCTACGTAGTCGTTCTCGGCCCGTTGCGCGATCCGGGCCTGCTCGACTCGATTTATCGTCGTTCGATTGGTCAGTGCCCCCAGTACCGCGCATTCGAGCGCAGCCGATGACGCGAGGCCCGAACCCATTTCGACATCGCTGGTGATCGAGATGCTTCCGCCGCTGACCTGATGGCCGGCAGTGCGCAGCGCCCATATCACCCCGGCGACATACGCCGCCCAGCCCGTGACGTCGCCAGGGGCGGTGTTCAGCGGTATCGAGACGTCGCCGGATCCTCCTGTGCTCCTCGCGGTCGCGGTCTCTTGATCGCTGCGCACCGTGACCGCGTCCGAGTGGTCCGGTCGGTAACTCACCGTGACGCGCTGCGGCAAGGCGATCGGCAGCGCCCAGCCGAGGTTGTAGTCGGTGTGCTCACCGATCAGATTGATCCGGCCCGGGGCCGCGTAGGTGACCATCACAGTTCCCGCAATCGTTGTGCGACGCTCTCTGGTGTCACATCGCTGATGAAGGCATCCATGGCTGACTCCGAGCCGGCCAGGAACTTCAGCTTGGTCGCGCTGCGGCGTACCGACATCAGCTCGACGTGGAAATAGCCCTCACGCTGCCCGGCACTGTCCCCGTACTGGTGCAATGCCGAAATATAGGGCAACTCAACGGGATACATGTGATCGAACCGCTGCAGGATGTCGCGGTAGATCTCGGCGAACCCGTCCAACTCGTCGTCGCTCAATTCGGTCAGGTTGTGTACGAAGCGATTCGGATAGATGTGCACCTCCACGGGCCAGCGGGCGGCGAACGGTACGAAGGCGGTGAACAACTCGGTGCGCGCGACGATGCGTTCGCCGTCGGCGAGCTCGTGGGCCAGGAGGTCCGCGAACAGGTTGGTGCCGTTACGTGCCCGATGGTCGCCCGCGGCCCGCAGCATCTGTTCGGTGCGCGGGGTCAGGTAGGGGTAACCGTAGATCTGACCGTGCGGGTGATTGAGGGTCACGCCGATCTCCTCGCCGCGGTTCTCGAAGCAGAACACCTGCTGTATCCCGTTGCGGCTCAGAAGATCTGCGGTTCGGTGGCGCCACGCGGAGACCACAAGGCGGGCATGCGGGAGCGGGAGCTGCGCGAAGGCTCCGGTGTGGTCGCTGGAGAAGCAGATGACTTCGCAGCGCCCGTGCCCGGGCGCGGACACGAAGTCGGTGCCCGAACACTGCGGCAGTGTGAACGCCGAATCGCCGGACAGACTGGGAAAACGGTTCTCGAACACCACGACGTCGTAATCCGGCGCCGGCACCTCGCTGGTCTGCCCGGAGGGTCCCGGGCACAGCGGGCATTCGTCGGCGGCGGGCAGATGAGTCCGGTCCTGCCGCAACGCCGCGATGACCACCCATTGTCCGGTCTGCCGATCGAAACGCAACTGCGACTGCTGATCTCCGCGGGCCGGCAATGGGCGTCGATCGCGAACAGGCGCCGGGGTATGGCCGGGTAGCGAGAAGTACAGTTGCTCGCGACCGTCGGCCAACGTCCAGCGGAGGGGTTCGGTCATCGGTGTCCTGCCACTTCAGCGATCGCGATATTTCCGACCAGCCCGGCCAGCGCAGCTTGATCCTCGGTGGCCAGCCCGTCATCGACGATGAGGGTGTCGACCTGCCCGAGACCGGCGAACACATTGGTGCCGATCTCACCGTACTTGGTGTGATCGGCCAGCACGACGAGCTCGGCGCCGATCCCGATGAGCGTTCGGTTCGTCTGCGCCTCAGCGACATTCGGTGAGGTCAGCCCGGCTTCCGGATCGAAGCCGTGGACGCCGAGGTAGGTCGCGTCGACCCGGAACGATGCGATCGTTGCGTCGGCGATCGGCCCGACCAGCGCATCCGAAGGGGTTCGCACGCCGCCGCTGAGATAGACCAGGGGAGTGTCGGCGCCGCCGGCTGACGGCGCGGTGAGCACGTCGAAGACGGTCAGCGAATTGGTGACGACGGTGATCGACGGTCGATGCCGGAGCCGTCGGGCCAGTTCGGTCGTCGTGGTGCCCGCGCTGATCGCTATGGTGACGCCATCCGCGATGGTGCGGGCTGCAACTTCGGCGATCGCCGCCTTCTCGGCACGTTGCTGCGTCGCCTTGACCGAGGACCCCGGTTCCTCACCGCGGTTGTGTCGGGTGACCGCGCCGCCGTGCACCTTGCGCAGCAGATCGTCGGCGTCCATGGCATCGAGGTCGCGACGCACGGTCATCTCGGACACCGCCAACTGGGCGGCGAGGTCGGCGACGCGCACAGCGCCGCCGGAGTTCAGTGCGCGCAGGATCGCGCGGCGACGTTCAGCGGCCAGCATTCGGGTGTGCACCTCCTTCGCTCAAGTACCTAAACGAACACTAACAAACAAATTCTCACCGAAAGCGCCATTTGTGGCTTGTGGGCTGTTACCTTCTGGTTGTTTTCGTTGGAACCTGACCACTTCGGAAGGTTGATGTCTGTGGCCCCATCGTTGACCACCACATTGGCGGCCGAGAGCGTTCTGCGTCTGTCCGTCGGCGCGGTCGACTACCTGTTGATCGCCATCTACTTCGTCTTCGTCCTGGGGATCGGCTATATCGCCCGCAGCCAGATCTCGACGAGCCTGGACTTCTTCCTTTCCGGTCGCCGATTGCCTGCCTGGGTGACGGGGCTGGCGTTCGTGTCGGCGAATCTCGGTGCGATCGAGATCATGGGCATGTCGGCCAACGGAGCCGAGATCGGCCTGTCCACGATGCACTACTACTGGATCGGGGCCGTCCCGGCGATGCTGTTCCTCGGCGTCGTGATGATGCCGTTCTACTACGGGTCCAAAGTTCGAAGTGTGCCCGAGTTCATGCGTCGGCGCTTCGGTCCGGGCGCGCACTTGGTGAACGCGATCAGCTTCGCCGTCGCGCAGGTATTGATCGCGGGCGTCAACCTGTTCCTGCTGGCCACCGTGATCAACGTGCTGCTCGGCTGGAACCGGTGGCTGTCCCTGATTGTCGCCGCGGTCATCGTGCTCACCTATACCGCGCTGGGCGGGCTGTCGGCAGCCATCTACAACGAGGTGCTGCAGTTCTTCGTGATCCTTGCCGCGTTGGTGCCGCTGACCATCTTCGGCCTGATCAAGGTGGGTGGCTGGAACGGCCTGAAGGACAAGGTGATTGACACCGCGTTTGACGGTGCAGTGACGGCATCGGTGCAGGAGCAACTCACGACCTGGCCGGGGCAGGCGCTGTCCGGCTTCGACAGTCCGGTCTGGTCGGTGATCGGCATCGTCTTCGGCCTGGGCTTCGTGCTGTCCTTCGGCTACTGGACGACGAACTTCGTCGAGGTGCAACGGGCCATGGCGTCGAACTCGATCTCGGCGGCGCGACGATCACCGATCATCGCGTCATTCCCGAAGATGTTCATCCCGTTCGTGGTGGTGATACCCGGCATGATCGCGGCGGCGGCGATCGGCGACGTCATTCACCTCAAAACCACTGGCACCGGCGAGATCACCTATAACGACGCGATGCTGGTGATGATCCGCGACATCCTGCCCAACGGACTGATCGGGGTTGCCATCACCGGGCTGCTCGCCTCCTTCATGGCAGGCATGGCCGCCAACATCTCCGCGTTCAACACGGTGTTCAGCTACGACATCTGGCAGCAGTACGTGGTCAAGGACCGGCCCGACGGGTACTACATCCAGATCGGGCGGATCGCAACGGTCGCGGCCACGGTGCTGGCGATCTTCACCGCACTGATCGCCGCGGGCTACTCCAACCTGATGGACTATCTGCAGACGCTGTTCGGCTTCTTCAACGCGCCGTTGTTCGCCACGTTCATCCTCGGCATGTTCTGGCGCCGGATGACCCCGACCGCGGGCTGGATGGGCCTGGTGGCCGGAACGCTTTCCGCGGTCTTCGTTTTCATCCTGGGAGAGACCGGTGTGATCAACCTGCCCGGGCAGGGTGTGCCGTTCGTGGCGGCCGCCGCGGCGTTCGTCGTCGACATCGTGGTGAGCATCGCAGTGAGCATGGTGACCGGGCCGAAACCCGCGGCCGAACTGGTCGGACTGGTGTATTCAGAAACGCCGCGGGAGATCTTCCATGATCCCGAGAGTGTCGGAAAGCCTTGGTACCTGCGGGCGACTCCGCTCGCCGGCGTCGCACTGACTCTCACCATCATCCTCAATATAATTTTCCACTGAGTCGGGAGGCCGAATGTCAAGCACTGCCAGGAAACCACGCTTCCGTATCTTCGACATCCGCAGCATCATCGGCGCGCTGATGGGAATCTACGGTGCGGTGTTGCTCATCGCCGGCCTCGCGCCGGCAATCCTGGTCGAGCATCAAGACGGACCTACCGACAATCGCGTCGATCTCTACATCGGTACCGACGCCAACTGGTGGGTTGGTGTGGCCCTGCTTGTCGTGGCTGCCGTCTTCTTTGCCTGGGCCTACATGCGACCGGTGGCCGTTGTCGATTCCTCCGAGGAAGCGCCGGCACCGGAGGCCGGCGAGTAGGGTTTCGGCGATGAGCTGGTGGATCGCCAGGGCACATCACACGCTCAGCCACGACGTCGCGGCAACACCCGAGCGGGTCCGTGCGTTCTACGCCGACCTCGACAATCTCACCCGGGTACATCCGCTCGTGGTGTCGGTTCAGGCGCAGGCGCGCCGTGAACTGGCGGACGGCTACCAGCAGGACTACCGAGTGCGTGACCGGATTCCGTTGGGGCCGTGCACTCTTCCGATCAGCTACGCGGCGCGGCTCACGGTTCCGTCGACCGGGGACGTGTGCGCCGCAGCGCGTCAGTTTCCCCGGGTGCGGCTGGACAGCCGGGTGGGTTTCCACCCGGCGAAACCGGGCACCCGCATCACCGAGGAGCTGACGATCAGCGCGCCGCGGCCACTCTTGACGGTGACCGTGAGCCAGGCCGTCAAGGCCCACACCGCAATGCTGGCCGCCATGGGCCGGCTACTGGAGTCGTGAGTCTAGGACGTGCTGACTGCTTCGGTCGCAACCGATTTGGCCCAGCGATAATCGGCCTTGCCAGCGGGGGAGCGGACTATCTTGTCCGACCGGACGAACGCCTTGGGAATCTTGTAGCGGGCGATCGAGCGCTGACACACCTCGACGAGTTCGTCGTCGTCGGCCGCCGCGCCTTCGGCGAACTGCACGACAGCCACCACCTCGCTGCCCCAGCGTTCCGAGGGCCGGCCGACCACCACCACGTCGTATACCGCCGGATGCGCCGCGATGGCCCGCTCGACCTCCTCGACGAAGATCTTCTCCCCGCCGGAGTTGATGGTCACCGAGTCGCGGCCCAGCAGCTGAATACGGCCGTCCTCCAAGACGTTTGCGCGGTCACCGGGCACCGACCAGCGCACGCCGTCGATGGTGGGGAAGGTACGGGCGGTCTTTTCCTCGTCACCCAGGTAGCCGAGCGGAATGAGGTCGCGCCGGGCCAGCCAGCCCCCGCCCTCGCCTGGGCCGAGGACTCGGCTGAGGTCTTCGGCGACCACGGCGGTGTCGGACTGCGGGGTGAACGTAGCGACGTCGGTATCGCCGCCGGCAGTCGAATAGGTGCTCATCTGGGCGCCGGACTCCGAGGCGCCGACAGCGTCGAGCAGCATGATATGCGGAAGAGCGGTCAGAATGCGCTCCCGCACCGTGGGCGACAACGGAGCACCGCCGTTGGTGATCGTCACCAGCCCGGACAGGTCGTAGTCTCCGGCCTCGATCTCGTCGAGCAGAGGCCGCGCGATGGCGTCGCCGACGACCGGAATGC
This sequence comes from Mycolicibacterium sp. XJ870, assembly GCF_053483975.1. Lineage (NCBI taxonomy): Bacteria > Bacillati > Actinomycetota > Actinomycetes > Mycobacteriales > Mycobacteriaceae > Mycobacterium > Mycolicibacterium sp. XJ870. The sequence continues at coordinate 184,873 of NZ_JBEFTI010000012.1, read as the reverse complement.
TCAGCACCCGTTCACGTTCGGCGAGCCGCAGCACGTTGTCGGGACGCATTCGCACCACATCGTCGGGGATCACCAGCTTGCCGCCCATGGTGACGGCGTTGTAGGCGGCCCACTGCGCGGCACCGTGCATGAACGGCGGGATCATCAGGAGTGACAACCCGCCACCGGCGGCATCGGCCCGCTCGGCAAGTTCCTCGTACGAGGCGATGAAGGTGTCGCTGCCGAACGGCCGCCCACCCATCGAGGACAGGAAGATGTCGTGCTGACGCCACAGCACGCCCTTGGGCATCCCGGTGGTGCCGCCGGTGTAGAGGATGTACAGATCGTCACCGGACGGTACGGGCATAGCGGGTGCCGGTGTGGCCAGGATCGTCTCGTAGTCCACCGCGCCGGGCAACAGCTCGTTGCCGGACTCGTCGGCGACCTGGATGAGGACCTGCAGGTTCGGCAGCCGGTCTCGAATCGCGGCGACGCGAGGTGCGAATTCCGCGTTGTAGATCAACGCGCGAGCGTTCGAATCCGTCAGCAGGTAGAGCAGTTCGTCTTCGACGTAGCGGTAGCTGACGTTGAACGGTGCGACTCGTGCCCGGTAGCTGCCGATCATCGACTCGAGGTACTCGTTGCCGTTACGCAGGTAGATGCCGAGGTGATCCTGCCCGGATTCATGCCCGGCCAGCGCCTCGCGCTCGGTGTGCACGCCCAGCCCCGCGGACACGAGATAGTGGGCGAAGCCGTCGACGCGCACATCGAACTGCGCATAGCTCAAGCGCAGGTCCCGCCACACCAGAAAGGTCTGATCGGGAATGGCTTGGGCCACCGTGGAAAACACTGTGGACAGATTGAACGTCACATCACCGCTCATGGCACTCCTGTGTGCACGGACTTTAGGTCCCACGACCATACATGGATCACATAGTTGTATGGCCGGGGGTTCGCGTCACCGTGAGTCAGCTGGGAAAGAAGCCGTTACCGGTCAGGATGCCGGGCTGCCAGCCGCGCGCCCCCAGGCAGAGCATCGGCCGGCCATCGGGTGACTGTGCGGCGGCCTGCGGGCCGGGGCAGGGGGAGCCGATCTCCTGCACCCCGTGCAGCGGATAGGCGTATGTCCAGAAGCCGGTGTGAACCGGCGGCCACTGGTTGGGAATCCACCGGCACTGCATCGCCGTACCGCCCGGGCCGCGACCGAAGACGTTGCGCTCCCAACTGAAGCAGGGCGCGCCCTGGTGTGCTTCATAGCTCATGCCGGGAACGTCGGTCGAAGAGCGACCGGGTTCGTCGAAGTACATGTTGCTGTCATCGGCTCCCGCCCCAGGTGCTGCTGCCAACGCAACACCGGCGATCGCCGCGGCGACGAAGAGTTCGCGAATCATGTCCCACCCTCAGGTCTGCCGGCCGGCACGATCAGTTCGTCGGCCCCGACCCAAAAGCCTAACCGCTGCCACCTGCGCGCCGTCGGTTTTTGAGGACCGCCCTATTCGGTGGTTTCGGTATCCGTGTCGGTGGTGTCGGAGCCGGTGGTGTCGGTGTCGAGCACACCGACCGCGATGCCGTACGGCAGGAACCGCACCCGGCGGATCGGATCGGTGTTGGTCGCGTTGGCACGCAGCGCGTCGAGTTCGGTGGGGAAGACCTGCTCGATGTGGGCGCCGCCCTTGTCGTCGACGGTGTAGATGGCCCACACCCCGTCGCCCTTCTCGCCGGTGGTCTCCGGTTCGGTTCTGGGCCGCGAGAAACGGGCGAACTCGTCCAGCAGGCCGGCCAGGCCGGCTCGCTCACCGGATGTGGTGAAGAACTTGGTCATGCCCTCCAATGCATCGCGCAATCCCTCACCCGCCTCGCGGGCGACGCGATCGAAGTCGTCGGGGTCGAATCCGAAAGGTCCGTTGCCGCTCATCGCGTCCTCCTCAGTCAAAACATGCTTAACACCAGTGTGCGCGCGGCCGGCGGAACATGGGATGGTAAACGAACCATATGGCGTTCACACGTACCGACCTTCTGGCTGCCGTCGAACGATCACCGCAGGCAGCAGGCGCGCATGACCGGGCCGGCTGGGTCGGATTGTTCGCTGAAGGCGGACAGGTCGAGGATCCGGTGGGCTCGCGGCCGCACCGAGGGGCCGACCGGATCGGGCGGTTCTACGACACCTTCATCGGGCCACGGGCCATCACGTTCCACCGCGATGTCGACATTGTCCACGGTGCCACGGTGATCCGCGATCTCGAGCTCGAGGTGACCATGGGTGCGTCGGTGACCATGAGGATCCCGGCATACTTGCGGTACGGCATGCGGCCCGCGGAATCCGGGCCTCAGATCGCCGAACTACAGGCATATTGGGAGTTGCCCGCGATGGTGGGCCAGTTCGTGCGCAGCGGATTCGGTGCGGTCCCCGCAGGCCTGCAGCTGGCGACTGCCCTGTTGCGCAACCAGGGGCCGGCGGGCGCAGTGGGTTTTGCGGGTGGATTCCGGGGTGCGGGGAGGCGGGGCAGACGCCTGTTCACCGGGCTGCTCGACGACCTGTGCGCCGGCAATGAGGTCGCCGTCCACCGCAGGCTCAATCGTGACACCGCCGTGCTGTCAGGCGACGCTGAGCCACTCGCAGTGTCGAGGCTGCTGGAGCTGACCGCCGGGGCGTCGTGGCGCAAGGTGATCGCATCGGGCCACAGCCTGGTTGCCGGACTGGAATCCGCCGGCCACCGGAGCGTGCTGATCGCCGACCTCACTCCGAGATCCCCGGCGGTGAGGAAGTTGCGGCAATTCTCGGGCTGACCACGGCGTACGGCCCGGTTGTATCGCCGCGGGCTGCCGACGTGAGACCGTATTCAGACCATGGCTGATCACGACTACATCACCTACGAAGAGTTCGGCCGCCGGTTCTTCGAGGTCGCCGTCTCCGAAGACCGCGTGGGCGACGCGATCGGCGCCATCGCGGGCGATTCTTTCGAGATTGGCCCGATCGGCCAGGGGCCGGGCAAGATCGCCAAAGTCACCGCGCGGGTCAAGATCCAGAAACCCAGGGTGAGCCGTCATGTCGGCGATGCGATCACGTTCTCGATCCGGATCCCGCTGGAGATCGACATGGTGATCGATCTGCGGATCGACCGCCCGCAGTTCATGGTCTTCGGTGAGATCGACCTGCGGGCAACGGCGCTCGCCGCGGAACCGCTGCTGTTGATCATCGACGTGAAGAAGCCGCGGCCGGCCGATATCTCGATCCATGTCACGTCGAAATCGCTGCGGGCAGAGCTGCTCCGGATCTTGGCGGGGGTTGACGCCGAGATCAAGCGGTTCATCGCCGCCCATGTGGCCGATGAGATCGACAGCCCGGAATCCGAGAAGGCCAAGGTGATCGACGTCGCCAAAGAACTCGAGTCGACCTGGACCGGAATCTGATTCGGACCGCCTGCACAGCTGTCGGTAGTACGGCCCGTACGATTCAGCGATGCCCCGTAGAACCGTATTGGCCACTCGTGTGCTCGCCGCGACGGCGGTGTTGGTGACCGGAGCCGCGATTGCGGCCGCACCGGCGCAAGCCGAGCCGGTCGACCAGGCGTTCATCGACGCGCTCGGCCAGGCGGGAGTGGGCGCTGCCGATCCCGCTCAGGCGGTGGCTGTCGGGCAGTCGGTGTGCCCGATGCTGGCAGAGCCGGGGCAGACCGCCGCCGACGTCGCCGCCACAGTCGCCGACACCGGCGGTATGCCGCTCGGCGCGGCGACGATGTTCACCGGAATCGCGATCTCCACGTTCTGCCCGGCGATGGTGGCAAGGCTCGGCGAGGGTGTCCCGGTGGACCTCCCGCTGTCGATCCTCGGCTTCTAAGCGCTCAGGCTCAGCAGCACCGGCCGCCGCGGGGCGCGGCCGTTTCCGGCGGACCGGCCGCGAAGGTGGCGCCAGATCCACGGCATGAGCATGTTCTGCGTCCACAGCGCCTGCGAATAGGCGCGTGACCGGAACGACTGGGGTGCGGCGGGACCGCAGGCGTGAGCCCAATCATGGCTGCTGCCAGGCAAACTCAGCGCCTCGGCAGCGGCAGCGGCAAACAACATATGGCCCTTGGCCGAACCGTGGACGCGATCGGGACTCCAGGTTTCCGCTTCGCGCATCGACGGTGCCGAATACAGGTCGACGAGGCGGAACCCGTACCGGTCAGCGGCGTCGGCGATGGTGGTGTTGATCTGGAGCACCCGTTTACCGAGCAGTCGACCCACCGGCAGGATCTGGGTGATGTCCGGAAATGTCGTGGTGACGACGGTGGCACCGGAATCGGCGAGCGCGGCGTAGACCCGATCCAGATCGCCCAGCGCGCGGTGAAACGCACGCCCCGGCCGGGTTACGTCGTTCATGCCGATGCAGATGGTGACCAGATCCGGGTGCATCGACAACGCCCGCGGGAGCTGGTCGGCCAGCACATCACCGATACGGTGGCCGCGCACAGCGAGATTCGCGTAACCCAGACCGGGATAGTGCCGGTCGACCTCGACCGCGAGGCGGTCGGCGAATCCCATCAGGCCGGCACTGTCGTCGCCGTCCCACAATCCTTCGGTCTGACTGTCGCCGAGTGCGACATACCGGGTGAAGCCTGGCACGCTGGCGACTTTAGCGCCGCGCCACCGCTGCGGACCGGTGACCCCGCCGGCAAACGCAAGAAAGGGCGCCCGAAACGGGCGCCCCTCCTTGATGTTTGGGAAAACTTTGGCGTTACTTCACGTCCACGTAAACCGTCTTGTCGGTAACGGTGGTCTGCAAGCTGTCGCCCGGGTTGCCCGAGTCGGTCCGGGAGAACGTCTGACCGGGACGGACGCCGACGACCGTCGCCTCATCGAGTGGGGCTGAGCCGGTCCGGTTGACGATGACCGTGTAACCCTGCGACTGCAGCTCGGTGATCGTGTCCTGGGCGCTACCGGGCCCGGTGGGTGCGGCCTGTGCCGGAGCAGCCAGGCCGATCACGGCTGCGACAGCGCCGCCCGCGAGTACTGCAGCAAATCCGACCTTCTTCATCTTTGGTGCCTTCTTTCGGTGTTCGGTTATTCTCGCGAGCTGAGGCGCGACGGGTTCTCCGTGCGTTCACCAACTGCTTGCCGCTCGGTTTCCTACGAGTTACAAAGGCTTAAACCGACAGGTCAGCGATTTCATTCCAGGTGCAGAAATTGATTGACGGAGACTTCGGACACGTGCTTGGGGATCGCCGGGGCGGACCGATTGAGAGCGCCGCCTCAACCGTCGACGTGTCCGGAGTCACCCTGACCCAGCAACGTGATTGTCGTTACGGTCAGGCCCCCGGCACCGTCATCCGCCGGTCGGGCAGGATGCCCTCGAGGGGCACTAGTCGTGGCGCGAAACCGATGCCGGTCAACTGCAGTCCGTGCGGTAGTTCAGGAACGTGCACGGGATACGACGGAAAGCGACGCGGCAGCGCCCAGCGTCGGCGGCCGACCGTCACCGCCCTGGGTCTCAGCCACAGCGTCGAACCATCGGCGTCCCACCACCGCGCGACGGATCATCATGAACAGCATCCCGCATCACTGAGACAACAGCGAGCGACCGCATTTGTACGCTATCAACGGCGTGTCGGCGTACAGACGCGGTCGCTCGCGGTGAAGGGAGGGCGGACTTATGGCCAAACTGAGTGCCGGGCTGCTGTTGTACCGCGTCACCGACGATGTCGTGGAGGTATTGATCGCGCATCCGGGCGGGCCGTTCTGGGCTCGGAAGGACGATGGGGCGTGGTCGGTGCCCAAAGGCGAGTATGTCGAGGGCGAGGATCCATGGGCGGCAGCCCAGCGAGAGTTCACCGAGGAACTCGGCGCGCCACCGCCCGACGGTGCCCGCCTGGACCTCACGCCGGTGCGGCAAGCGGGCGGCAAAGTCGTCACAGCCTTCGCGGTACGCGGTGACTTCGATGTGACGGCCGCTCGCAGCAACACCTTCACCCTGGAGTGGCCAAAGGGTTCGGGCCGGATCAGGGAGTTTCCCGAGATCGACCGGGTGGCATGGTTTCCGGTGGCTGCCGCACGGACGAAGCTTCTGGCCGGGCAGCGTCCGCTGCTCGATCAGTTGATGGCCGCGCCGGATCTGGCGGGTTGCCGTGAGGACGGGGACGTAGACGACGCAGCGGCCGGGTCTCGATAGCGTTGATGGTCAGCGCGCGGCCGTGGATGCGCCAGCCCTGCGGTGTGCGCAGGTACTCGTCGTCGTAGCGGACATGCCAGACCAGGTCGGTCGGATGCTCCGCGCCGAAGTTCCAGTGGTGGGCCACCGCCGTGATGCGGCCCAGTGCGTACCCGCGGTCGGTGCCCGCGGCGTACACCTCGCCGACGATCTCGTGCTCGGTGCGCGCCACGTCGTTCAACGCAGACATCGCCGTGCGCACGCCGTCACGGCCATGCCACCGCCGCACCGGATCCAGTGAACGCGGCGGCTCAGGGAGGAGCAATTCTGCTGTCTCGGTGAATAATTCGGCGACGTCATCGAACCGCCGGTCGTCGACCGTCGCAGCGTACAGATGCACCAGGTCGGCCAGCGCCAGCCGGTCGGCGACGTCCAGGGTCACGGCGTCAGCGCCAACCGCTCGGCGCACGCCGACAGCGCGTCGGCGGCCTCGTCGATCTCGGTGAGCGGCGGCATCGCCAGCACGAGGCGATCGGCGCCGATTTCGGCCAGCCGCCCGGCACGGTCCGCATCGACCTTGGTGACCAGATGGCCCAACGACACTTCCAGCGCCGCCGGATCGCGGCCCGCTTCGGTGGCCTCGCCGCGCATGACGTCGAGCAATTCGGCCAACTCGGATCCGGCCACACCCAGGGGCTGGAAGCCGTCGCCGAGTCGGCCGGCCCGTCGGGCGGCTGCCCGGCTGTGTCCACCGATGTGGATCGGTATCGACTGTGCCGGTTTGGGATAACACATCGCGTGTTCGAAGTCGAAGAACTCGCCTTGAAATCGGACCCCGGAGTCGGCCCCGCCGCGGCGGTCCTCCCACAGCGCGCGCAGTACCGCGATCTGCTCGTCGGCGCGACGGCCGCGGCTGCCGAAATCGGTTCCGCACGCCTCGATTTCCTCTTTCAGCCAGCCGGTACCGACCGCCAGGCGCAGCCGGCCACCACTGAGCACGTCGAGTGTCGCCGTCCGCTTGGCCAGCACCACCGGATGATGGTTGGGCAACACCAGCACCCCGGTCGCCAGCCCGAGGTTCGTGGTCTGGCCGGCCAGGAAAGCCAGCAGGTCAAGAGGATCCGGCACCGGGCAGTCCGGCGCCAACTCGACCCGTCCGGACTTGTCGTACGGATACACGCTGGCGTACTCCGCCATCAGCACCGTGTGCTCGACGACCACGATCGACTCGAAACCGCAGGCCTCGACGTGCCGGGCGAACGCGGACATCCACAACGGGTCGGCGGTGACTCCGGCGGCCACCGGCGCGATGACGCCATATTTCATGATGGGCGGAATAGTACCGCCGCGGCTCAGAGATCCAGTGTCAGTCGCCTGCCCGCGTCGGCTCGGGATACACATGTCAGCAGGTAGCCGGCCGCCCGTTCGGGATCGGTGAGCAGTGTGTCGCGGTGTTGGACGACACCGTCGAGCACGCGAATCCGGCAGGTCCCGCAGAAGCCCTGTTGGCACGAGTACGGCGCGGAAACACCGGCGCGTCCGAGCGCGCCCAGCAGCGTCTCGTCGGCGCTGACGTCGACTCTGGCGCCGGTCGAGGCGATCGTTACCGAGAACTCTTCCCCGTCGACAACCGGCGGCGCGGCGAACCGTTCGAAGTGCAGTTCGACGTCGTTGCGGCCGATCAGTTCGGTACGGATCGCGGTCAGCATCGGGGCCGGGCCGCAGGCGTACACGGTGGTGCCGCCCGGGCAGTCACCGAGCAGATCCGATGCGGTCGGTAGGCCACTGACATCATCGGTGCGGATCTGGATCCGGTCACCGAAGTGGGTCAGTTCGTCGAGGAACGGCAGACTTTCGCGGTTGCGTCCTACGTAGGTCATCGACCAGTCGATGCCCAGCCGCTGCGCCAGCCCCAACATCGGAAGAATCGGCGTGATCCCGATTCCACCCGCGACGAACCGGAACCGCTGCGCCGGCGACCCGTAGCCGGGAACGGTGAGCGGGAAGGCGTTACGCGGGCCGTGGGTGGTGAGCCGCGACCCGATCTGCAGCGTGTCGTGCACCTCGATCGACCCACCGCCGCCATCGGGGATGCGACGCACCGCGATTCGGTAGGTGTCCGTCGATTCGGGGTCTCCGCACAGCGAATACTGCCGGACCCTGCCGCTGGCCAGGTGCAGGTCGATGTGCGACCCCGGATACCACCGAGGCAGGTCTTCGGCGTTGGCCGCGGCCAACGTCAGCGCGATGACGTCCTGGTCGTGCGCCACCACCTCGCGGTGCACCACGGTCAGCTCGATCGTGCGGTCCAACTCCGGTGGCAGGGAAGGGCGCCGGAGGTGGCGGGTCAAGCCCCACATGGCGACAGCGGCCTCCGCCATCCCGAGCATCGGGTCGTGACGGAACCGTCCCGATGTGCTCGGTGGCAGCCTGCGGTAGCGCGAGAGGATCGGCATGGCCGTCACAGGTGCGCGGCCCGCGCCGCAGGCGAAGTGGCCAGATAGGCGACGGCCTGTGCCGTGGAACCCATCTCGTCGGGGGTGAAGCCAGGTCGGCAGTACGCGAGGGTGTTTGAGCCGAACATCTTCGAGAACTTGGGCAGCAGGCCAAGTTTCGAATCCCGCATCCGCAGCTTCTGCATCTGCCACCAGTCGATCTCAAGCGCGGGGTCACGCTTGAGCAGGTCCCAGGTGCCCCGTTGGAAGAAGAAGTAGACCGCGGTGGCCGCGATGGACATGGCCCGCACGCGACTGAAATAGCTGTCCTGGAAGTACACCGCGACGTCGTGGGCGACGCTGCGGTGCTCGACCTCCTCGCTGCCGTGCCAGCGGAACAGGTCGGTCAGGGTCGGGTCGGCGTCGTAGTCCTCCCAGGTGCAGTTCAGCACGAAATCGCCGAGCACCGCGGTGTAGTGCTCAATCGCGGCGATCAGCCACAGCCGGTCACACAGATCGTTGAGCCGGCGTCGCGGATCGGTCGAGGTGGTCGGTGCCAGCATCTTGGTGAACACATGCTCGACCAGGCTGAGAACCGGTTGATACTCCACCCCGTGCGCGGTGAGGAACTCCTCCAGCACCTGATCGTGTGTCTCGGCGTGGGTGGCCTCCTGCCCGATGAAGCCCCGCATGTCATCGGCCAGCTTGGTGTCGCGCACGTACGGCAGCGCCTCGTTGAAGGTTGCGACGAACCAGTGCTCGGCCAGCGGCAGCACCACATTGAACAGGTTGACCATGGTGGACGCGACCGGGTGGCCGGGAATCCAGTGCAGTGGAATACCGGTCAGATCGAAATGGACTTTGCGGGCCTGGATTTGTACCGGACCCGGGTCGATCTCCTTGTCGAACCGCAGCGGACGCAGCATCGCGACCCTCCCTGAAGTATGTGGACTTCGGGCAGTCTACGTTTTATGTGGGAACGCGGGTACCGGGTGGCTGGGCGTGTTCAGGCGGGAGGCGGGGTGCCTGCACCGGGCGCGCCGGCAATCGGCACCACAGGGGTGGGCGTCACCGTCGTGACACCGTTGCTTCCCACCGAGGGGCCGCCCGGAACCGCGGTGTCAGCGGCCTGCTCAGCGGCCGCTTCGCTGCAGTCCAGCGTCAGGATCATCTTGCCGCTGGAATTGACCTTCTGGGAGTCGACCAGGCACTCGGCCTGCGGCAGCGCGCTGCCGAACGAGCCGCCAAAGGTGGCTTTCACGCCCTGGCTCTTCAAGATCGACAGGGCCTTCATATACGGCTCGCCCACGACGTTGTACGAGGCGGCCGAGGGTTCAGAGGTCGCAGTCCCAGCGGCGAACAGGGCGACCGAGCCGGCAGCGACCAGGCCGCCGCCGAGCGCAACAAGCTTCTTCAACGTCATCTCCGTCAGTCGGGTGCGGTGCGAACATATCGCAGCTGTGACAAATGTGAAACCGGTGCGCAGCGCCGCTTCGTTACACCTGGGGTGCGGTGATCTCGGACATGACGCCGGCCAGGGCAGCGGCCCGCGGGTCGGTGAACACGTCCTCCAGCAGGAGCCGACGGCCGTCCGGGCCGCTCAGCGGCACCCGCCAATTCGGGTACTCGTCGGTGGTTCCCGGCTGATTCTGGGTGCGCAGATCGCCGACCGCATCGGCCAGCGACAGCGCCAGCAGCTTCGACGGCGTTCGCCCGAGATATCTGTGCAACGCCGTCACGATCTGCTCGGTGTCGGGATCGGGACCGAGTAGCCCGACTCGGCGCAACTCATCGAGCCAGGCGGCCTGGGCGGCTCGGTCCGCGGCCAGTTCTTCGTCGGCAGGTCGGGTCAACAGGTCCAACTCCTCACGTAATCGGACGTGCTCGCCGGCCAGATATCCGGGGGTCGGCGGCAGGTCGTGGGTGGTCACCGAGGACAGGCAGTACTCGCGCCACTGTTCGGCAGGAAGCGGGCCGCCCGAATTGTCGGCTTCGAACCACAGGATCGACGTGCCGAACAGACCCCGCTCCCGTAAGTAGTCCCGGACCCACGGCTCGACCGTGCCGAGATCCTCGCCGACGACGACAGCCCCCGCACGGTGTGCCTCCAGCGCAATGATGCCGATCATCGCGTCGTGGTCGTACCGCACATAGGTGCCGTCGGTCGGGGCCGCTCCCTTCGGGATCCACCACAGCCGGAACATGCCGATGATGTGATCGATGCGCACGCCGCCGGTGTGCCGCAAGGCCATGTTGACCAACGCGCGGAACGGCTCGTAGGCCTGTGCGACGAGCCGGTCCGGCCGCCACGGCGGCTGAGACCAGTCCTGACCGAGCTGGTTGAACTCGTCAGGCGGGGCGCCTCCGGTGACCCCGAGTGCGAGCACATCCTGCAACGCCCAGGCATCCGCACCGTTGGGGTCGACGCCGACCGCCAGGTCGCCCATGATGCCCAGCTCCATCCCGGCCTGCGTCGCGGTGGCCTGTGCGGCGGTCAGCTGGTCGTCGAGCAGCCATTGCAGCCACCGGTGGAAGTCGACGGCATCCGGATTGGCCGCGGCGAATTCCGCGACATGCGGGCTGCCCGGATGCTGCAGTTCATGCGGCCAGCCATGCCAGTCGCTGCCGTACCGCTCGGCAAGCGCACACCAGATGGCGAAATCCTCCAGGCTGCGGCCCTCCCTGGCGCGGTACGCGGTATAGGCGAGTTCGCGGCCCGCTGACCGCGGCACCCGGTACACCTGTTCCAACGCAACACGTTTGGCCTTCCAGGCGGCGTCGCGGTCGATGCGCTTGCGACGGTTGGCGTTGACCGCGGCGCGCAGCTTGCGGATCCGCCCGCGGTGACGCACCGCGGCGTACTCGTGGATGGCCTCGACGCGCAGGTAGAGCGGGTTGACGAAGCGGCGTGACGTCGGCAGATACGGGGAAGGTTCCATCGGCGCGGTCGGCGCGGCCGCGTGCAGCGGGTTGACCAGAATGAACCCCGCGCCGTACTCGGCGGCCGACCAGACGGCGAGATCCGTCAGGTCGGTGAGATCACCCGTTCCCCAAGAGTTTTGCGAACGCACGCTGTAGAGCTGGACCGCCAAGCCCCAGGCGCGCCGCTCACCGAGACGGGTGGGCAGCGCCAGAGCGGCGGGGGAGACCACGACCGGGGCCTCGGATTGGCTGTCGCCGACCCGCAACTGCAGGCGGTGATAACCCAGCGGCAGGTCGGCGGGCAGCTCGAACGTCGCCTCGCCGATCAACCTGTCCCCGAGATCGTATGGCGCGCGGTTGTTCTCCAGCTGCCGCAGACCAGTCCGCTCGGTACCGTCCTCGAGGGCCAGTGTGACCTCGACCGCGTCACCGTGGGTGACGTGTACCCAGAATGTCGAAGCCATCCCGTCCCGGCCGAGCACGATCGGCGGAAGAGGGCGCTGCCAGTACTCCCGGTCGTGTGCCTGAAGCGCGTCGGCCCGGCCCTGCTCGGTGCCGGCCTGCACGCCGAGGGCCTCCAGGACGGCCACCAACGTGGACTCCGCGACCGCGATGCGCCGGCCGGTCCAGTCGTCGTACTCCGCGGCCACGCCGTAGCGACGGGCCAGCTCCAGCAGAGCCGGGGACAGTGCGGTCATAGGTCAATCTTGGGGCCCAAAGCGCGATCGCGTCAGTCGACATCGCGGATCAGCAGATCCGCCCACATGTCACGGCGCACCACCAGCCGGGCAGTTCCATTGCGCGCGAATACGACCGGAACGCGGCGGGCGCCGTTGTACTGGTTGGACATCGTGTAGCAGTACGCGCCGGTGACCGGCACGGCCAGCAGGTCCCCGACCGCCGGATCCCGCAACGCGACGCCGTCGATGAGTTGGTCGCCGGACTCGCAGTGCCTGCCGACCACGCGGACCGTTTCGCCGCCGCCGACCCGGTTGGCGATGGTGGCCTCGAAGCGCTGTCCGGTCAGCGACACTTCCAGGTTGTCACCCATGCCACCGTCCACTGCGACGTGGGTGATGACCCCGCGTTTGACGGTGGTGACGCGGTAGAGCGTGCACGCGGCCGTCGCCACCATGCTGCGGCCGGGCTCCACGATGATCCGGCTGCCTTGCGGTAACAGCGCGCCGGCCTGACCCACCATCGCCTCGGCATAGTCGTCGAGGCTCGGCGGATGTTCGTCGTAGGTGTAGCGCGCACCGAGGCCGCCGCCGAGGTCGTACACGTCGAACGTGCCGAGTCTGGCGATCGGCTCCACCGCTGCGGCCAACTGTTCGACGTTGAGCAGTTGTGAGCCCACATGGGTATGGACGCCGTCGAGGCGCAACCGTGGGCTGGATTCGATGCGGGCGATCGCCGCGCGGGCGTCCTGGGGCATGAGGCCGAATTTCGAACCGGCGTGACCGGTGGCCTGCGAGGCGTGCGTCGCGGCCTCGACGCCGGGGATGACGCGGACGAGGCAGGCTTGCTCACGGCCGGGGCCGACGAGGTGCTCCAACCGGTCGATGTCGTCGAAGTTGTCGACCACGATCAGGCCGACGCCGTTGTCGACGGCCAGAGTGAGTTCCTCGTCGGTCTTGGCGTTGCCGTGCAACACGAGCCGGGCCGGGTCGGCGCCGGCCTTGACAGCGGTCAGGATCTCACCGCCGCCTGCGACATCGAGGTGCAGACCTTCCTCGGCCATCACCCGCTGGATTGCGGTGCACGGGAACGACTTCGACGCGAACGCCACATCGCTGCGCGGCCACCGGGTGCGGAATGCGGCCAGGTAGTCGCGGGCCCGTTGCCGCACCGCGTCCTCGCTCACCACGATCGCCGGCGTGCCGAACTGGTCGGCGATGTCGTCGAGGCGGCAACCACCGACCATCAGGGTGCCGTCGGCGTCGGGCTGTGTCCCAGGGGGGAACAGGCCGATCAGATCTTCGAGCGTCACGGCCTCAGCGTGCCACCGGTTCGCGGCCGGTGAACCGGCTGCGGAGAAGTCCGTGGAAAACCCGCGTGGCGTCACACCCGCGGGCTCGCTATACTGTCTGTAACGATCCTTACAGACAGGATTTCCGCGATGAACGCTCCGCTCAGCAGAAGGCAGCAACAAGGGGCGAGTTCGCGCGAACAGATCCTGGACGCCACCGAACAATTGATGGCCACCAGGGGATACGCGGCGACCTCGATCAGCGACATCCGCAAAGCCTGTGGATTGCCGGCCAGCTCCATCTACTGGCACTTCGGCTCCAAAGACGGCGTGCTCGCCGCCGTCATGGAACGCGGAGCCGAACGGTTCTTCGCCGCCATACCCACCGACGGCAGCGCGGCCGAACAGTTGGCGGTCACTGCGACGCTGCAATCCCAGCACCCGGAGTTCCTGCGGTTTCTCTACCTTTTGTCCCTGGAACGCGGCGACGATCCGGTGGTGAACGAGGTGGTGCGCCGGGTGCGCGATACCGCCATTGCCCGGTTCTCCGACGCGGTACGCCGGCTGCTGCCGCCCGATCTCCCGGACGACCGTGCCCAGCCGATAGTGGCCGAGCTGACGGCATTCGCCGTCGCGCAGTCCGACGGCGTGTTCTTCGCCAGACACCTCGAGCCCGACAGCACGGATGTCGCGCGCATGTACCAGCGGCTGTGGCAGGCCGTCACCGCCCTCGTTCCGATACTCCTGGAGGAAAGTCATGGGTAACACAAAAGTCAGGACAGCGATCATCACCGGCGCCAACACCGGGCTGGGTTTGGAATGCGCACGCGCTCTGTTGAATTCGGATCCGACGTGGCATGTGGTGCTGGCCGTCCGCGACACCGCCAGGGGCGCCGACGCGGCGGCCGCGCTCGGCCATTCCGGGCGCACCACGGTCAGCGAACTCGACCTGGCATCTCTGCGGTCGGTGCGCGACTTCGCCGACCGGCTGCCTGCTCTGGGCCTGCCGCCGCTGCACGCGCTGGTGTGCAACGCCGGGCTGCAGATGGTCGGGGGTGCCCAGACGACGGCCGACGGCTACGAAATGACGTTCGGCGTCAACCATCTCGGCCATTTCGCGTTGGTGCACAGTCTGCTCGACGCCCTCGTCACGCCGGCGCGGATCGTGGTGGTCAGCAGCGGCACTCACGATCCGGACAAGTTCACCGGGATGCCCGCACCGCACTACACGAGCGCCCAGCACCTCCTGTATCCCCCGCCGGAAGGTCTGACAGGCGAAGAAGGCCGACGCCGCTACACCACCTCCAAGCTGTGCAACATGTTGTTCAGCTATGAGCTGGACCGGCGCCTGGGACGTGGTGACCGTGGCGTGACGGTGACCGCCTTCGATCCGGGTCTGATGCCGGGCTCGGGCCTGGCCAGGGACTACTCCCGCGGCATGCGGCTGGCGTGGCGTCTTCTCATGCCGGCGCTTCGGTTGCTGCCCAATGTGAACAGCACCCGCCGCTCCGGGACACACCTCGCGGCGCTGGTCGCCGACCCGACACTTGACGGCGTCACCGGTGCCTATTTCGAAGGAGTTCGCCGCATCAGGTCGTCGAAGGATTCCTACGACGAGGGTAAGGCCGCCGACCTGTGGCAGGTCAGCGAACGGTTGGTGTCGGCAGTGCACTGAGCCGCAGCGGCCGGCGGTAGTGTCGCCTCAGTGTCATCCAGTCCAGAATCAGTGCAGCGTGATTCGGTGACAACCCGTCGGGCGCGCATCGCCGTCGCGGCGCTGTTTCTGACCAACGGGGCGATCTTCGCCAATCTGTTGCCGCGCTATCCGGAGATCAAGACGGACCTGCACCTGAGCAACGCGGCGTACGGGGCGGCCATCGCGGCGTTCTCGGGCGGGGCGCTGGTCGCCGGCCTGACCGCCGGGGCACTGATCCGGCGGTTCCGCAGCGCGCGGGTGGCGGTCGTCGGCACGGTCGCCCTCGCGGCGTTCGTGGTGACCGCGGGCCTGGCGCCGACGCCGCTGATGTTGGCCGCCGCGCTTTTCCTCGCCGGGGCGTGCGACTCGGTGGTCGACGTTGCGCAGAACGCGCACGGGCTGCGACTGCAGCGCGACTACGGCCGGTCGATCATCAACTCGCTGCATGCGGTGTGGGCGGTCGGCGCGATCCTCGGCGGGCTCACCGGCGCCGCCACGATCGCACTGGGCATCCCGCGTGGCATGCACCTTTCGGTGATCGCCGTGGTGTTCAGCGCGGTGGCGCTGGTCGCCTACCGCTACCTGCTACCCGGACCAGACCACGATGACCATCCGGCGACGCGGGCCCCGGCCGGCACCAAGGCGGGCCCTCGGGTCTACCTCATCCTGCTTGCCCTGGTGCTGATCGCCATCGCGGGCGCGACCGTTGAGGACGCCGGAAGTTCGTGGGCCACCCTGTATCTGCGGGACACCCTGCATGCGCCACCGGCCATCGCCGCGTTCGGCTACATCGCGCTCGTCGGGTTCATGTTCGTCGGCCGGCTGATCGGTGACCGGATGGTGGATCGGTTCGGTGAGACGGCGGTGGTGCGTGTCGGCGGGTTGATCGCGGCGGTCGGCATGGGAACCGCACTGGCGTTCCCCACCATCGTCGGGACCATTGCGGGGTTCGGCGCAGCGGGTCTCGGCGTCGCCACGTTGGTGCCGGCGGCCATGCACGGAGCCGACCAGTTGCCCGGGCTGCGGCCGGGCACCGGGCTGACCGCGGTGACGTGGCTGATGCGGGTTGGGTTCTTCGGGGCACCGCTGCTTGTCGGTCTCGTCGCCGACGCCGCCGGGTTGCGCGTCGGCCTGCTGGTGGTGCCGCTGGCCGGGGTGTTGGTGATGCTGCTCGCCGGCGTGCTGGGGCGGATCCGGCCGACGTCAGTGCACGGCGCCGGCCATCTCGATCGTGAACACACCCGACACGATTAGTGCGATGCCGAGCATCATCACCGGTGTCAGTGGATCTTTGAACAGAAACTTTGCGATCAACGCGACGAGTGCGACACCGCACGCCGTCCAGATCCCATAGGCGATGCCGACCGGCACCCCCATCGACAGGGCGACCCACAACAGATAGAACGACGTCGTATAGCCGCCAAGCACGGGCACAAGCCAGGCCTTGCGGCGCAGCCCTTCCGACGCGCGCAGGGCAAGCGTCGCGAACACCTCGACCAGTATCGCGCCGGCCAGGGCGAGCCACATCACGGCTGCGCCTCGCGGGGATGCGATCCGAGTTCGACCAGCAGGACGCCCGCGATGATCAGCCCGATTCCGGCGACGATGGGCCAGGTGAACGGATCACCGAACAGGGCCGCCGCCAGCACCGCGGTCGCGGCGGTGCCGAGGGCACCCCAGATGCCGTAGGCCACGCCCACCGCCATTCCGGCCCGCAGCACCAGGGTCAACAAGAGGAAGGACGACACATATCCGGCGACCACAAGTACCAGCCAGCCGGAATGGTCCTGGGACGCGCGCAGCGACAGCGTGGCGGTGACTTCGGTGCCGATGGCCGCGACCAGCAACGCCCACTTCCGCACCGCATCAAGGTAACGGACGCCGGCACAGTGCCGCCGCACGGCCGATGCTGATCGTGAAGCGGAAGAGGGGGTGACGTGTCGGCGCCCGTGGGTACCGTGGGGAAGTTCACGCCCCGAATTCACTCAGGAGCTGCCATGACCGATCCGATGCGTACCCTCCTCGCTGTACTGCTCGACCGGTCCGGCTCGATGGAAGCCATCAAGGGCGACACCGAGGGCGGCTTCAACGCGTTCATCGACCAGCAGCGTTCCGAGCCGGGTGACGTGCGCGTCACCCTCGCACAGTTCGACACCGCCTACGACGTGGTGTTCGCGAACCGGGCGATCGGCGAGGTACCGCGGTTGGCGCTGCAACCCAGGGGCCGTACCGCGCTGTACGACGCGGTGGGCCGGCTCATCACCGACGTCGGCGCCGAACTGGCGGCACTGCCCGAAGCCGAGCGCCCGGGCAAGGTCATCGTGGTCGTGCTCACCGACGGGCACGAGAACGCCAGCAAGGAATGGACGCACGAAGCGGTAAGCGCGGCGATCCGCCGTCAGGAGTCCGAATTTTCCTGGGATTTCCTGTTTCTCGGCGCCAACATGGACGCGGTCGCGATCGGGCAGAGCCTTGGCTTCGCCGCCGACAAGTCGATCACCTATGAGGCCTCCGGTGACGGCGTGTCCGGGGTGTTCGCGGCAGCTGCGGGCTATGTGACGCGCAAGCGCGCCTCGGCACCCGGTGCCGCGGTCGACGGATTCTCCGAAGCCGACAGGGCGGCTGCGAAAGGCACCCGATGACAGCCGGCGCCGGTCCGTCCGACGGGCCGGTGGTCGACACCGAGTACGGGCCGGTTCGCGGAACCGACGACGGAAAGGTCAAGTCCTGGCTGGGAATTCGGTACGCCAAGGCTCCGCTGGGTGAATTGCGGTGGCGCGCACCGGAGCCGCCCACGCGGTCGCTGGAGGTGTCAGACGCCACCGCAGTGGGTCCGGTCTGTCCACAGCCGACCGATCCGAGTATTCCGCTGGACCTCGGTGGTCAGCAGGGCGAGGACAGTCTGGTGCTCAATGTCTGGGCACCGTCCGGCAGCGGGCCCGGGGCCGGTAAACCGGTCATGGTGTGGGCACACGGCGGCGCCTATGTGCTCGGCTCGGCCAATCAGCCGCTGTACCGGGGCCGGGTGCTGGCCTCGGAAGGCGACGTCGTGGTCGTCACCGTCAACTACCGCCTCGGCGCGTTCGGGTTCCTCGATCTGTCCGAGTTCAACGGTTCTGGGGGAATGCGTTTCGACACCAACGTCGGGCTGCGCGACGTGCTGTTCGCGCTGCGTTGGGTGCGCGACAACATCGCCGCATTCGGTGGCGATCCCGACCGGGTCACCCTGTTCGGCGAATCGGCCGGCGGCGGGATCGTGACCACCCTGCTGGCCAGCCCCGCCGCCGAAGGGCTGTTCTCCACGGCGATCGCGCAGAGTTCACCGGCGACGTCGATCTATGACGCGGCCCGCTCTCGCCGCGTCGCCGCAGGGTTGCTCGACAGGCTGAAACTCGGGCGCGATGACATCGGCCGGCTGGCGCATGCCCCGCTGGCAGCGATCCTGGCCGCAACGCAGGAGATTTTCAACGAGATTCCGGCGCAGGCCCCGGGCACGCTGGGCTTCGCACCGATCGTCGACGGCGACGTGGTGCCGGACTATCCGGTCAAACTCGCCCGCGAGGGCCGCACACATCCGGTGCCGTTGATCATCGGCACCAATGAGCACGAAGCGGCCCTGTTCCGGTGGATGAAGTCCCCGCTGATGCCGATCACCCCGGAGGCCATCCGGACGATGTTCGATGGGATCGCATCCGAACAGCCAGGCCTGCGCCTACCCACCGAGGCTGAGATCGTCTCGGCCTATTCGGGTCTGCGCACCAAGGCCATCGGGATGGGGGTGGCGCGCGATGTCGGCTTCCGGATGCCGTCGTTGTGGTTCGCCGAGGGGCACAGCGCCGTCGCTCCGGTGTACCTCTACCGATTCGACTACTCCACGCCGATGCTGCGGTTGTTACGGCTGGGCGCCGCGCACGCCACCGAGCTGCCCTATGTCTGGGGCAATCTCGTTGCCGGGCCCAGAGATCCGACGTTCAAGCTGGGCGGGCTCAAGCATGGCCGGGCGGTGTCGCAGCGGATGCGGCGGCGCTGGACCAACTTCGCGACCACCACCGAGCCGTCCGGTGCGCCGGGAGAACCGGTGTGGCGGAAGTACCGCCGCGACGACCGGGCCACCCTGGTGATCGACAAACAGGACAAGACCGTAGCCGACCTGGACCGCGACCTGCACGCAGCCTGGGGTAGCGAGGTGCTCAACTTCCGGTGACTCGGCACTGCCGCCTGGCCGAGATATCTGCCGAAGTCGCCACCTGATCCATGCCCTCAGACCGCAGTATGGGGGCATGGAAGTCAAAGAGGTAATGCTGCCGGGTGTAGGCCTGCGGTTCGAATTCGAGAACCGTGACGGTGACCGGATCGGCGTCGTGGCCCTGCGCACCGGAGACTTCGAGGTGGTGGTGTACCCCCACGAAGACCCCGATCAGGCGCAGCAGGTGTTCCGGTTGTCCAACGAGGAGGCCGACGCGCTGGCACAGATTCTCGGCGCGCCACGGATCGCCGAGCGGTTCGCCGACCTGACTCGGGAAGTGCCCGGGCTCGACGCCGGGCAGGTGGCCATCAGACCGGGCGGCCCCTTCGTCGACCGGCCGCTCGGCGATACCCGGGCGCGCACCCGCACCGGCGCCTCCATCGTCGCCATCGTGCGCGACGAGGAGGTCCTCGCTTCACCGGGCCCGGCCGAGCTGTTGCACGTCGGAGACGTGCTGGTGGTGATCGGCACCCAGGCCGGCATCGCCGGGGTCGAGCAGATCGTCGCACACGGCGACCCGGCAGGCCCGGCGTCACAGGCCTGACCTGTGCAGGTTTCGGCGGCGCTTCTCCTCGAGCTCGGCATCATCCTCACGGTGCTGACCGTGCTCGGCACGGCCGCGCGCCGGTTCGCGTTGTCACCAATCCCGCTGTATCTGTTGGCCGGATTGGCCCTGGGCGAGGGCGGCATCGCGCCGGTGCCTGCCGCCGGTGAATTCGTCAGCGCAGGCGCGACCATCGGGGTGGTCCTGCTGCTGCTCACGCTGGGACTGGAGTTCTCGATCGGCGAGTTCGCCACCAGCTTGCGCAGACACCTGCCGTCGGCCTGGGTTGACTTGATTCTCAATGCGATTCCAGGGGCGATCGCCGGCTGGCTGCTCGGCCTGCAGGGGGTGGGGATCCTGGCGCTGGCCGGCGTCACCTACATCTCGTCGTCCGGCGTGATCGCCCGATTGCTGGGAGATCTCCGCCGGCTGGGTAACCGGGAAACGCCCGCGGTGCTGTCGGTCCTGGTGCTTGAGGATTTCGCGATGGCGGCCTATCTCCCGTTGCTGGCCGTATTGGCGACCGGTGGCACGCTGCTGCAGGCGTTGTTCGGCATGGCCGTCGCGATCACCGCGTTGGTCACTGCCTTCGTCGTGTCCTACCGCTGGGGCCACCACGTCACCCGGTACGTCGCGCATCCGGACAACGAACAACTGCTGCTGCGGGTGCTGGGCCTCACCTTGATCGTCGCCGCCGTCGCAGAGTTCATCCACGCCTCTGCCGCGGTCGGGGCATTCCTGGTCGGGCTCACCCTCACCGGTGAATCCGCGCACCGGGCGCGGACAGTGCTGAGTCCGCTACGTGACCTGTTCGCGGCGATCTTCTTTCTCGCCATCGGCATTTCGGTGGATCCGGGGGACCTGGTGCCGATGCTGCCCGCCGCACTGGCGCTGGCGGCGGTCACCGCGGGCACCAAGGTACTCACCGGGCAGTTCGCCGCGCGACGGGAGGGAGTCGGCAGGCCGGGCCAACGGCGTGCCGGTACCGCGCTGATCGCCCGCGGTGAATTCTCGCTCGTCATCATCGGTCTGGTGGGAGCCACCTACGAACAGCTCGAGGCGGTCGCGACGCCGTACGTGTTCATCCTGGCCATTGTCGGCCCGGTGCTGACCCGCTACGCAGGCACCAGGCCGGTGATCCGGGGCTGAGCAAATGTCCGGGTGAACACGCGCGGGGCCTGACCGCAGCCCGTAGTGTCGCAGGGTGCAAACCGTTTTCGATACCGACGTCGACCCCGCACTCGTGGACCGTGCGCTTGCCGCGAGCATTTCCGGCTCGGTGTGGCTGGACCTTCCGAGGCCTCATTATCCGGCGCTGACCAATTCGGCCAGCTGTGATCTCGCGGTGATCGGCGCCGGCTACACCGGCTTGTGGACGGCGCTGCATGCCGCCGAACGCCATCCCGACTGGCGGATCGTGCTGATCGACGGAAACCGGGTCGGCTGGGCGGCGTCCGGACGCAACGGAGGGTTTGTCGACGCCAGCCTGACCCATGGCAAGGAGAACGGAAAGTCTCGCTGGCCCAACGAGATCGACACGCTCGAGGCGATGGGTATGGACAATCTCGACGGTATGCAGGCCGACATCGAGCGGCTGGCCCTGGACGTGCAGTGGCAGCGCACCGGAATGCTGACGGTGGCCACCGAGCCGCACCAGGTCGGCCATCTGGCCGAATCCGCGGAAGCAGGCGAGGGCACGCTGCTGAACACCGAGAAGGTCCGTGCACAGGTCCGGTCACCGACTTATCTGGCGGGCCTGTTCGAACCGGACACCTGCGCGATCGTGCACCCCGCCAAGCTGGCGCTCGAACTCGCCCGCGCGTGTGCCGACGCCGGCGTGCACATCCACGAACACACCACCGCCCGCTCGATCAACTCCGGCGGCGCGGTCCTGCGCATCGACACCGGCGAGGCTGTCATCACCGCCCGCCAAGCGGTGCTGGCCACCAATGTCTTCCCAAGCCTGTTGCGGCGCAACAAGTTCCATACCGTTCCAGTTTACGACTACGTGCTCGCCACCGAACCGCTCACCGACGAGCAATTGGACCGGATCGGCTGGCGAGGACGCCAGGGCGTCGGCGATTGCGCCAACCAGTTCCACTACTACCGGCTCACCATGGACAACCGCATCGTGTGGGGCGGGTACGACGCCGTCTACCGTTTCGGCGGCAAGGTCAAGGCCGACTATGAAGACCGGCCCGCGACCTACCGCAAGCTCGCGGCGCACTTCTTCCTGACGTTCCCGCAACTCGACGACGTGTCGTTCAGTCACCGCTGGGCCGGTGCAATCGACACGAACACCCGCTTTTGCGCGCACTGGGGGTTGGCGCGCGAAGGTCGGGTCGCCTATACCAACGGGTTCACCGGGCTGGGCGTCGCGGCAGCCAGGTTCGCCGCCGACGTCTGCCTCGACCTGCTCGCCGGCGCCGGCACGCCGCGCACTCAATTGGAGATGGTGCGCAAGCGGCCACTCCCGTTCCCTCCGGAACCGTTGGCCAGCATAGGAATCCAGGCCACCCGGTGGTCATTGGACCGCGCCGATCATGCGGCAGGAAAGCGTAACCTGCTGCTGCGCACCCTGGACCGGCTCGGGCTGGGCTTCGATTCGTAACCCAAGAGTTCGTTCAGCGTTTGAATTCCACCGAGCCGAACGGCCCACAAGCAAATCGATGATCAGTAAGCTCGTTTGAGTCGGTTGAATGTCGAGAAAGGGGAGCTGAGTGGGAGACACACTTACTGAAGGACAGAAGCTCGAACGAGGGGGGTCGCTCACTTCCAACAACGGCGCTTACACGCTGACGTTGCAGGATGACGGCAACCTTGTGCTGTACGCCCGCGATCAAGCGATCTGGTCGACGTCGACCAATGGCGAGGACGTCCAGCGTGCGGAAGTGCAGTCCGACGGCAACTTCGTGCTGTACACCTCGGACAAGCCGGTCTGGCACACCGACACCAAGGGTAAGAAGGACGTCAAACTCGTTCTGCAGGACGACCGGAACCTGGTGCTCTACTCCAAGGACGGAGTGGCGTGGGCGTCGAAGACCGACACCACCGAACCGCCACCACCTCCGCCTGCAGCCGCCGAGCCCGACGTCGCGCCTGCCGCGGTCGAGGAGCCGGCCGCCGCGCCGGAACCTCCGCCCGCACCGGCCGCGCCGCCGCCACCCCCGCCTCCTCCGCCGCCGCCGGCGCCGCGCACCTACACGGTGGTGTCCGGTGACACGCTGTGGGCGATCGCCGAGCGGTTCTACGGTGACGGCAACAGGTATCAACAGATCGCCGACGCCAGCGGTATCGCCAATCCCGACCTGATCCATCCCGGACAGGTCCTGACGATTCCCTGACCTCACGACAATGAAGGCCCGGACCTCAGCGGTCCGGGCCTTCGTTTCGTCGACCGTAGTGCGTTGCCGGTAATTTCGGCCCGCTAACTCGCCCGCAACCGGCCATCGCCCCGGTACCGTTGAGAACCAACCACGACCGCAGATCGATCGGAGGCCAACCGTGCGCCAGCCGTGGCTTCGCGCGATACGGGCCATGGCGGCGGCTGCTCCGACGGCGGTGCTGCTCCTGGCCTCGGCGCCCGCGCACGCATTGCCGGGCGTCCTGGTGTACCCCGGCATGGAGATCCGCCAGGACACCAACGTGTGCACGCTCGGCTATGTCGATCCGATGAGTCGAGTGGCGTTCACCGCCGGCCATTGTCGGGGCAGTGGGCCGGTGGGGGACAGGGACGGCAATCTCATCGGCAGCCAGACATTGTTCCAGGACAACACTCCCGACGGCATCACCATCGACACCGATCACATGATCTCCGACTGGGAAACGATCCAGCTCGCGGGCGACGTCGCGGTGAACAACATCCTGCCGGGCGGCCGCATGCTGGTGGAGGATCCCGCGGTCGTTCCCGCGCCCGGCTTACCGGTGTGCCATTTCGGCGTGGTCACCGGGGAGAGTTGCGGCACCATCGACGCCGTCAACAACGGCTGGTTCACCATGGCGAACGGAGTGGTCAGTCAAAAGGGAGACTCGGGTGGTCCGGTGTATGTCGTCACTCCCGACGGCCGCGCTGCCATCGTCGGGATGTTCAACAGCACATGGGGCGAGTATCCGGCCGCGGTGTCGTGGCACAGCGCCAGTGGGCAGGCCCGCAACGGCGTGATGTAGACGTCTGGCGCTTGCGGATGCCGGATAGCGAATCACCGTGTCCCACAGCCTTAGTCGAGTAGTTTGAAGACCGGGATCGAGGGTGCGGCGGCGCATAGCTGACCTTCGGACGATTGTGGTGTCAGACCCGCGGCGTGGCCCTTGACCTCCCAGTACCACCGGTCGAGGTAGCGCTTCAGCAGCGGTGGCTTCGCCTCGTCGGCCACTTCGGCGATCCGCGCAGTGCGGCGGCGCCACCGGGGGCCCGTCTCGACAACGCCGGATGCCCGGGCGTTGCGAACCCATTGCGTGTTACCGCGAGGCGCCACCACGTACTTCTCACCGTCCACTGCCATCAGGTTCACCACCACGGTGTGTGGCGCGCCGGTGCGTCGGCCACGTACCCGCAGGGCGGTGGTGCCTGCGATGCTGACCCCGAGTTCGGCGAGCCGGCGGACCAGGTCGTTGCCGGCTCTGGCCACAGGTCCGGGTGCGTCGTATCGCGTTGTCATCAATATCCTTCCGTCACCGTCAGCAATCGAGAGCGGCGCTCTCTAATTCAGAGTGGCACGTCGGTAGTCGAAATGCAAGAGCAGTGTTCTCGAATCTGGCAGACTTGCACGGTGGGTAAACGCCAGCAGGGCCGGGAACGCATCGAGGCGGCGATCATCGAGATCGGTAGGCGACACCTGGTGACCGAGGGGGCGGCCGGCCTCTCGCTGCGGGCGGTCGCGCGGGATCTGGGCATGGTGTCCTCGGCGGTGTACCGGTATGTGGCAAGCCGCGACGACCTGCTGACGCTGTTGGTCGTGGATGCCTACACCGAGCTCGCCGATGCAGTCGATGTCGCCGCGTCGGCCGAATCCACCTGGGAGGAGCGGATTCACGCGATCGCGCGGGCGGCGCGCCGGTGGGCGATCAGCCAGCCGGCCCGCTGGGCATTGCTGTACGGCAGCCCGGTGCCCGGGTATCAGGCACCCGCCGAGCGCAC
Organism: Mycolicibacterium sp. XJ870; assembly: GCF_053483975.1. Lineage (NCBI taxonomy): Bacteria > Bacillati > Actinomycetota > Actinomycetes > Mycobacteriales > Mycobacteriaceae > Mycobacterium > Mycolicibacterium sp. XJ870. The sequence continues at coordinate 159,818 of NZ_JBEFTI010000012.1, read as the reverse complement.
CGTCGGGCCGGGCACCAGGGTGGTCGGCGCGGTGTTCGCCGCGGTCGCCGACGGGATTGCCGCCGGCGACATCGTTGCGACGAATAGCTCTGCGAGCCAACCGCTCTCGGCCGACTTCGACCGGCTGCGCGCCGAGTTCGGTTTTCCGGGTGATGACGGTGCGGTGGCGAAGTGCTTCGTGCTGTGGGCGGGACTCGTCGGTGCGATCAGCCTCGAGGTGTTCGGCCAGTACGGCGCCGACACTCTGACCGAGCCGGGGCAGATCTTCGAGATCCAGATCGGGCTGTTGATCGGCACGCTGACCCACGGCCAGGATTAAGCATTGACTTATATAAGTGGATGCTTCTATCTTTGAGATGTGCATGCCTTCGATGTCCTCGGGGACCCGGTGCGGCGGCGGATACTGGAGCTGCTCGCTGACGGGGAACTCACGGCGGGCGCGATCAGTGCGGCGATCTCCGCCGAGTTCGGCATCAGCCAACCCGCGGTGTCTCAGCATCTGAAGGTGCTGCGGGAAAACGGATTCACCACGGTCCGGGCCGAGGGGCAGCGGCGGATGTACGCGGTAGACAGTGCGCCGCTCTACGACATCGACCAGTGGTTGGACACATTCAGGCGGTTCTGGACACCCCACCTGGACGCCTTGGCGACCGAGATCGCACGCGGCAAGCGGCAACGCAGAAAGGAAGGTACGCAACATGATTGACGTCAACCATCAAGTCAATGCGGTCCGGCGAGCGATCGGAACCCGCGTCCTGGACGCCGGGGAAGCCCACGTCGTCACACTCGGACAGTCCTATCCGACCGATGCCGCAGACCTGTGGGATGCGCTGACCAACATCGAGCGGATCCCGCGATGGTTCCTGCCCGTCACGGGTGAGTTGCGGGTCGGCGGCCAGTATCAACTCGAGGGAAATGCCAACGGCACCGTGTTGAGCTGCGACCCACCCAGCGCATTCACCGCCACATGGGAGTTCGGCGGCAACATCAGTTGGATCGAGGTGCGGGTGGTCGAGGAGGAGCCCAACCGAGCTCGATTCGAGCTCCAGCACATCGCCGAGGTCGACGACGACACCTGGCAGCAGTACGGGCCGGGTGCGGTCGGGATCGGTTGGGACCTCGGCCTGGTGGGGCTGTCGATCCACCTGCAGACGGGCCAGGCGATCGAGCCCGGGTTCGAGGAGCAGTGGTCGGCGAGCGACGAAGGCAGACACTTCGTCAAGGAGTGCGCCGCGCAATGGCACCGCGCGACGGTGGCCAGCGGTGCCGATCCGGAGTGGGCGCGCTCCGTGGCCGACCGCTGTGCGGCGTTCTACCTGGGCGAACCGCAGAACTAGAACACGTTCTAGCCTTCGCGGCCGGTCGGAGATATCCTCATGGCGTGCCGAATCAGACACCTGTCCAGATAGCTTGGGTGACCGGCGACCTGGACGCGACTGAGCAGGCGCTGACCACGCTGCTGGGTGCGCGCCGGTGGGTCCGCATGCCCGCAGTCCATTTCGGTCCGGACACCTGCAGCCACCGTGGCCGTCCCGCCGATTTCGTGGCCGACATCTCGCTCAGCTACGCCGGTGACACCCAGCTCGAGCTCATCGCGCCGGTGCGCGGCGACAGCGTGTACGCCGAGTTCCTGCAAGCCAACGGAGCGGGACTGCACCACATCTGTGTCGAAGCAGCCGACCCCGAGTCGTTCGAGGCCAGGCTGCGTGACGCCGAACTCGCCGGAACCCCCGCCGTATGTCAGGGCGAGATGCCCGGTGGCATGCGATTCGCCTACCTGTCGGCCGCCGGGGCCGGGGTGCCGTATCTGGAAATCGCTTATATCCCGCCCGAGATCCGGGCGTTCTTCGACTATGTGAAACAGGAGCAGCAGTGAACGAGATCCCCGAGGTTGTCAGCGCCGCGGATGTCGAGTCCTGGTCCGACGAGTTCGACGTCGTGGTGGTCGGCTTCGGCATCGCCGGCGGGTGCGCGGCGGTCAGCGCCGCCGCGGCGGGCGCACGGGTCCTGGTCCTGGAGCGCGCCGCTGCCGCCGGTGGCACGACGTCGATGGCGGGCGGGCATTTCTATCTCGGCGGCGGCACCGCGGTGCAGCTGGCCACCGGGCATGACGACAGTCCTGACGAGATGTACAAGTATCTGGTTGAGGTGGCCCGCAACCCCGACCTCGACAAGATCCGCGCGTACTGCGACGGCAGCGTCGAACACTTCAATTGGCTGGAATCGCTTGGGTTTCAGTTCGAGCGAAGCTTCTACCCGGGGAAGGTCGTCGTCCCGCCCGGCACCGAGGGCCTCTCATACACCGGCAACGAAAAGGTGTGGCCGTTCACGGAGAAGGCGAAACCGGCTCCTCGTGGCCACTCGGTACCCGTGCCCGGCGAGTTGGGCGGCGCGGCGATGGTCATCGACCTGCTGCTGAAACGGGCCGAGGAATTGGGCGTCGAGATCCGCTATGAGGTGGGCGTGACCAACCTGGTCATCGAGGACAGCGCAGTGGCCGGCGTGCGCTGGAAGCACTTCAGCGAAACCGGTTCTGTCAAAGCGAAATCCGTCGTCATCGCGGCCGGCGGGTTCGCGATGAACGCCGAGATGGTCGCCGAATACACCCCCGCGCTCGGCCGCAAGCGGCGCACCAAACACCACGGTGAGGTGGAGCCCTACATCCTGGGCAACCCCAACGACGACGGACTCGGTATCCGCATGGGCGTTTCGGTGGGCGGCGTGGCCACGGACATGGATCAACTCTTCATCACCGCCGCGGCGTATCCGCCCGAGATCCTGCTCACCGGCGTCATCGTGAACAATCAGGGGCAGCGCTTCGTCGCCGAGGACTCCTACCACTCCCGAACCTCGGCGTACGTGCTCGAGCAGCCCGACCAGGAGGCCTACCTCATCGTCGACGAGGCGCACATGGAGATGCCTGCCATGCCGCTGATCCAGTTCATCGACGGCTACGAGACGGTCGATGAGATGGAGGCCGCGCTCGGTATTCCGAAGGGGAACCTCGCCGCGACGCTGCAGCGCTACAACGAGAACGCGGCCAACGGTGGCGACCCCGACTTCCACAAACAACCGGAATACGTTGCGGTTCAAGACAACGGGCCGTGGGCGGCGTTCGATCTGTCCCTTGGCCGCGCGATGTACTCGGGCTTCACCATGGGTGGGCTGTCGGTGTCCATCGACGGTGAGGTGCTGCGCGAGGACGGCAGCGTCATCCCCGGCCTGTATGCGGCGGGAGCCTGCGCCTCGAACATCGCGCAGGACGGCAAGGGTTACGCCAGCGGTACCCAGCTTGGCGAGGGGTCGTTCTTCGGCCGCCGTGCCGGAGCCCACGCGGCTGCCCGCTGAGGTCGATCACGTCTGCTCGGCGACGGCGGTGAGTTCCCAGCGGCCGTCGCCGAGGAGTTCCAGCTGCCGGGAGTGATGTCGGTTGACGCTTTCGCGGTGACTGATGCTGACGACGATGGTGTCCGGCAGCGCAGTTCGCAGCCCCGTATACATCGCGAACTCCTGACCGGGGTCGAGGGCCGAGGTCGCCTCGTCGAGGAAGACCGCTCGCGGCTTGGCAAGCAGTACCCGGGTGAACGCGATCCGCTGCTGTTCGCCGGGGGACAGCACCTTCGACCAGTCCGACTCTTCGTCGAGTCGGGATGTCAAATGGCCCAACGTGACTGCGGTGAGTACCGCTCGGATCTCGTCGTCACCGTACGTGCCGGACGGTGATGGATAGCAGACCACTGTGCGCAAATCGCCCAGCGGAGCGTAGGGCAGCTGGGACAAGAACATCACCTCGCCCTGGTCTGGAAAGCGCACTGTGCCCGAGCCGTACGGCCACAGCCGCGCCAGGCTGCGCAACAGTGTCGTCTTGCCGGTGCCCGACGGTCCCGTGATGACCAATGAGTCGCCTGGGGTCAACTGCATGTCGAGGTTGTCCAGGAGTAGTTCGCCCGCCGGGGAACGCACCTGGACATCCTCGAGTTCGACGCCGCCGTTGGCGCTGAAACCGGACGCCAATCTCGGTAGCGCCCTTGCCTGTTCGTTGGCGGTGACGAGCCCCTCAAGACGGATGATGGCGGCGCGGTACCCGGCGAATGCGTCGTAGACGGCGCGGAAGAAACTCAGCGAGCTCTGCACCGAGCTGAACGCACTCGACGACTGTGTGACGTCACCGAGATTGAGCTCGCCGGCGAACAGTCGCGGCGCCTGGACGATCAGGGGCAGCGGCTCGATGATCTGGTTCACCGACCGGTTCCAGCCGAGGAATGCCACGCCGCGGAGCACCCACTTGCGATAGTTCTCGATGATCCGGGCGAACCGCACGGAAAGCGTGCTGCGCTCGGTGTGTTCGCCGCGATAGAAGCCCACCGCCTCGGCGGCGTCACGGATACGCACCAGCGCATAACGGAACGCGGCGTTGGTGAGTTCGTTGCGGAAGGTCAGCCGGATGATCGGCCTGCCGATCCAGAACGCCACCACGGTCGTCATCGCGACCCACAACAACGCCAGCCAGAAAAGTGCCTTGGGGATCGTCACCCCAAGAAGCGTCAGCGGCCCAGCCAGATTCCACAGAATCGGGGTGAATGCCACCACCGAGACGATCGAGTAGACCGACCCGAACAACAGCGTCTGCGACGTTGCCACGTCGGGCGTATTGGTTTGGGGCCCCGTGCCGGTCGTGAAAATGTCGATGTCCTGCTGGATGCGCTGGTCGGGGTTGTCGATCGGCTCACCGCCGAATGAGCCCAGAAACCGTCCGCGGTAGTAGGCCCGGCCATCGAGCCAGTCGCCGGTGAGTCGGTCGGTGAGCCAGACCCGCCACCGAATGATGAAGTACTGCATGAGATACAGATCGAGCAGCGTGCGAGTGATGTCGGCCGTCAACAGCAGCGCGAAGATGATGATCGACTTCCAGAAGCCGTCGATGCCCGACTGCCGGACCGCGTCGTTGTCTGCCCCGACGCCTTCGAAGGCCACCTGCAGTGCGTTGAACTGGTCGTTGGCGTAGTAGCTGAACAGCACGTCCATCCGCACCGACACCATCACCGACAGCAGCAGTACGCCCAACAGCATCCACACTGGAATGCTTTGTCGCCCAGTGAAATAGCCTGCGGTGACGCGCCAGAACTGGCGGCCCCACGTGGTGAAGCGGGCCACCATGGCCAAAACCACGACCATAAGGACCGCGCTGACCGCCCAAGCCTTTGCGACCCAGAACAGTGACGCCAGGATCTCGTTGCCCCAGTCCAGCGACGGGGTGAACATATCCATCCCGGGGAAGTTACCGGCAACTGCCCCTTACGGCTGCTTGATCAGGTCGATCTCGTCCTCGTCGCCTTCCACCCGCCCGAGCCGCCACTCACCGTCGCCGAGCAACTCGAGTTCGTGCGTGTGATGCTGCTCGACGGTGCTGCGGTGGCTGACGCTGACCAGGATGGTTTCCGGCAGCTCCGTGCGCACCAGCTGGTAGAGCATGAATTCGAGGCCTTCATCGAGGGCCGATGTCGACTCGTCGAGGAACACCGCGTTGGGTCTGGTGAGCACGATGCGGGCGAACGCTATCCGCTGTTGTTCGCCGGGGGAGAGCACCTTGGCCCAGTCCTGGACCTCGTCGAGACGGTCGACCAGGTGGGGCAGAGCCACCTTCTCCAGCGTCTGTCGCAGCGTGGCGTCGTCGATCATGCCCTCTTCGCTGGGATAGCTCACCACCGCGCGCAGGTCGCCAAGCGGCACATAGGGCAACTGCGACAGGAACATCGTCTCGTTGGGTCCGCAGGGCCGGGTCAGCGTGCCCGAGGTGAACGGCCACAGCTCGGCAAGGCTCCGCAACAGCGTGGTCTTGCCGCTGCCCGACGGGCCGGTGACCACCAGGGTGTCGCCGACCTCCAGGCGCATGTCGAGCGGCTTGATGAGTTGCTTTCCGTCAGGTGTGCGCACCTCGATGTCGTTGAGCTCCACAGTGCCGTCGACGCACGGCAGCGTCGTCACCTCCGGCAGGGCCCGCCCTTCTTCATTGGCGACCACCAGGCCCTCCAGCCGGATGATCGCGGCACGGTAGCCGGCGAAGAGGTCGTACGCGTTGCGGAAGAACGACAACCCGCTCTCTATCTGGCCGAAGGCCGATGCGGACTGTGACATGGCGCCGAGCATGATCTCGCCGTTGTAGAACCGCGGGAACTGCAGCAGGTAGGGCAGCGGCACGATGGCCTGGCCCATCGACCAGTTCCAGCCGTTGAAACCCAGCGACCTGCCCACATAGCGGGTGTAGTTGGCGACGACCGGCTTGAACAGCTTGCGCAGCCCGGTGCGTTCGGCCACTTCGCCGCGGTAGAAGGCGACGGCCTCGGACGCGTCACGCAGCCGCACCAGCGCGTACCGGAACGCCGCGTTGTACTTCTCGTTGTTGAACGACAACCAGATGATCGGCCTGCCGATCCAGAAGGCGATGACGGACGCGAACAGTACGAAGGCGATACCGATCCAGAACATCGCCCTGGGCAACTCGTAACCGATGAACGGGATCGCCATCGGGCCCGACAGGCTCCACAGAATCGCAGTGAAGGAAATCATCGATGCGACAGCGTCGATCGCGCCGAACAGCAGAGTGTTCTTCGAGTAGTAGTACGGAAGGTTGGGCAGTGGTCCGTTGCCCGCGGTGAAGATGTCGATGTCATTCTGAATGCGCTGATCGGGGTTGTCGATCTTGTCGTCGATGAACCGGGCCCGGTAGTACGCCTTGCCGTCGAGCCAGTCGCCGGTGAGCCGATCTGTCAGCCACGCCCGCCACGCCAGGCAGAACCGCTGCACCAGGTACATGTCCAGCAAGAGCCGGCCGATGTAGGTCGCGGCCAGGATCGCGAAGATCAGCATCGAGAAATAGAAGCCGTCCCTGCCGGACAGCTTCACCGACTCGTCGCCGGCCGCAGCCGCCTCCCGGCCCGCTTCGATGGTCTGGAAACTGTTCATCATGTCGCGGCCCTGATAGCTGAGCAGGACCTCTAATCGGACGCCGGCGATCACCAACAGCAGGATCGCGCCCAGCCACAGCCAGACCTTGAGACTCTCAGGACCGGTGAAATAGGCACCGCTGACCCGCCAGAACTGTCGGCCCCAAACAGTGAAACGGGCGATCAGCACGAGGATCACCATCGTGCAGACGGCGGCGATCGCCCAGCCCTTCGCGATCCAAACCAGAGATGTCCAGAGCTCAGTACCCCAGTCGAGCGTGGGGGTGAACATTTCCATTCCGGCAAGGTACCCCGCAATCCTGGGGCTGGACGGTCGAGCACCTCCGAGACTGTCGCGTCGAACGCGTTGCGCAGCTCCGCGTACCGTGAACATGTGCCGAAGACGTCCAGCGCCAAACCGGGGCGCTTGAGCAGCAAGTTCTGGAAGCTACTGGGTGCCAGCACCGAGCGGAATCAAGCCCGTTCGCTGTCGGAGGTCAAAGGGGCGGCCGGGTTCGAGAAGAAGGCCGCCGACCTCGATGACGAGCAGCTGACCAAAGCCGCTCAACTGCTGCAGCTCGAGGATCTGGCGTCCTCGGCCGACATCCCCCAGTTTCTCGCCGTCGCCAGGGAGGCCGCTGAACGGACGACGGGCCTCCGTCCATTCGACGTACAGCTGCTGGCAGCGCTGCGCATGCTTGCCGGTGACGTCGTCGAGATGGCCACCGGTGAAGGCAAGACCCTGGCCGGAGCGATCGCGGCGGCGGGATACGCCATCGGCGGCCGTCACGTGCACGTCATCACCATCAACGACTACCTGGCCCGGCGTGACGCCGAATGGATGGGCCCGGTCATCGAGGCACTCGGGCTGACCGTCGGTTGGATCACCGCCGATTCCACCGCCGAGCAGCGCCGCGCGGCATATCAGTGTGACGTCACCTACGCCTCGGTCAACGAGATCGGCTTCGACGTCCTGCGCGATCAGCTCGTCACGGACGTCGAGGACCTGGTGTCGCCGAACCCCGATGTGGCGCTCATCGACGAGGCCGACTCGGTACTCGTCGACGAGGCGCTTGTGCCGCTCGTGCTGGCCGGCACCAGCCACCGCGAACAGCCCCGCGTCGAGATCATCCGGATGGTCGGGGAGCTGACACCCGGCACGCACTACGACAAAGATGACGACAGTCGCAATGTGCACCTCACCGACGCCGGCGCCCGCAAACTCGAAGCTCGCCTGGGAAATATCGACCTGTACTCCGAGGAACACGTCGCCACCACGCTCACCGAAGTCAACGTCGCGCTGCACGCGCACGTGCTGCTGCAACGCGACGTGCACTACATCGTGCGGGACAACGCGGTACACCTGATCAACTCGTCGCGCGGACGCATCGCCTCACTGCAACGCTGGCCGGACGGTCTGCAGGCCGCCGTCGAGGCCAAGGAGGGCATCGCGACCACCGAGACGGGAGAGGTGCTCGACACCATCACCGTGCAGGCGCTGATCAATCGCTACCCGACGGTGTGCGGGATGACCGGCACCGCGCTGGCCGCCGGTGAGCAGCTGCGCCAGTTCTACAACCTCGGTGTGTCGCCGATCCCGCCGAACACCCCGAACATCCGCGAGGACGAGACCGACCGGGTGTACATCACGGTGGCGGCCAAGAACGACGCGATCGTCGAACACATCGCCGAGGTCCACGAGACCGGTCAGCCCGTGCTCGTCGGCACTCACGATGTGGCCGAATCCGAGGAACTGCACGAGAAGCTGGTGAAGGCCGGCGTTCCCGCGGTGGTGCTCAACGCCAAGAACGACGCCGAGGAGGCGGCGGTGATCGCCGAGGCGGGCAGCCTGGGCTCGGTCACGGTCTCCACGCAGATGGCCGGCCGCGGCACCGACATTCGGTTGGGCGGCTCCGATGAATCAGACCACGACGCGGTTGCTGAACTCGGCGGCCTGCACGTGGTGGGCACCGGCAGGCACCACACCGAGCGCCTGGACAACCAGTTGCGCGGGCGTGCCGGGCGCCAGGGCGATCCGGGTTCGTCGGTGTTCTTCTCCAGCTGGGAGGACGAGGTGGTGGCCGCCCATCTGGAGCGCAGCAAGCTGCCGACGGAGACCGATGAGAACGGCCGCATCGTCGCGCCCAAGGCGGCGGGCCTGCTCGACCACGCACAGCGGGTGGCCGAGGGCCGGTTGCTCGACGTGCACGCCAACACCTGGCGGTACAACCAACTGACCGCCCAGCAGCGCGCGATCATCGTGGACCGCCGCGACACCCTGCTGCGCACGTCGACCGCGCGTGACGAGCTCAAGCAGCTGTCGCCGGAGCGGTTTGAGAAGCTCGCCGAGGACTTGCGGACGCGAGGAGCAGAGGGAGACGACGTCGACGACCGGCTGGAGAAGATCTGCCGGTTGATCATGCTGTACCACCTGGACCGCGGCTGGTGCGATCACCTGGCGTACCTGGCCGACATTCGGGAGAGCATCCACCTACGGGCACTGGGCAGGCAGAATCCGCTCGACGAGTTCCACCGGATGGCTGTGGACGCGTTCGCATCCCTGGCCGCCGACGCGATCGAGGCCGCCCAGCAGACCTTCGAAACGGCCGACGTGCTGGACGACGAGCCGGGCATCGACCTGTCCAAGCTGGCCCGGCCGACCTCGACGTGGACCTACATGGTCCACGACAATCCGCTCGCCGACGACACCATGTCCGCGCTGAGCCTGCCTGGAGTTTTCCGATAGGTTTAGCCCATGACGGGCACTTCGGGGGACGTGCGTGATCGGGTACTGACGGTGCCCAATGCGCTCAGTCTGCTGCGCCTGGTGCTGGTGCCGGTATTCCTGTACCTGCTGTTGGTGGCACACGCGCAGGCCTGGGCCGTGGCGGTGCTGATGTTCAGCGGGTTCTCCGATTGGGCCGATGGCAAGATCGCCCGGCTGGTGTCCAACCAGTCCTCGCGGCTCGGGGAACTGCTCGATCCCCTGGTGGACCGGATCTACATGGTGACGATCCCCATCTCCCTCGCGATCTACGGCGCGGTGCCCTGGTGGATCGTGGCGACCTTGCTCGGCCGCGATGTGGTGCTGGCCGCCACGCTGCCGCTGTTGCGCCGGCGGGGCCTGGCCGCGCTGCCGGTCACCTATCTCGGCAAGGCCGCGACGTTCGCACTGATGTCGGGGTTGCCGCTGATCCTGCTCGGACAGTGGGATGCGTTGTGGAGCCGGGTGATTCTGGCTTGTGGGTGGGCGTTTCTGATCTGGGGTCTGGCGCTGTACCTGTGGTCGGCTGTGCTGTATCTGATCCAGGTGGTGTTGGTGGTGCGGCGAATGCCTGTCCTCCGCCGATGAGCCGCTTGCGCGAAGAGAGACAGCTATGAGCATGCTGGGCGGCTACGACACCGAAGCCGGGCTCAACGTCCATGAGGCCGACGCGCCCAAGCGAATCCCGGTGCCGTCGCTGTTGCGGTCGCTGTTGTCCGAGCATCTGGATCCGGGGTACGCGGCCGCCGCTGCCGCCCGCGAGTCCGGCGCCGCGCCGAGGCGGCGGGTGCCGTGGCTCTGGGACGTGTTGGCGGCGCTGGCGGTCGCCGCCGTGTTTGCGGTGGCCGCTGCGCAGGCGCAGACCGCAGCCCCGGCCGCCAGGGAAGCACAGCACGCACTGGCGGCGCGGGTGCGCACCGCGGAAGCCGGCGCCGAGCAGGCCAGCGCCCAGCGCAACGCGCTGGGCGATCAGGTGGACGCCGAGCGGCGCAGCAGGCTCGGTATGGATGAGGACGGTCAGCAGTTGCTCAGCGGCCTGGACACGGCGAACATCGCCGCGGCCGCGGTCCCGATGATCGGTCCGGGACTGACCGTGATGGTCACCGAACCCGGCGGCTCCAGAGACCTCAGCGATGTGTCCAAACAGCGGGTGGCCGGCAGTCAGCAGATCATCCTCGACAGAGACCTGCAGTTGGTGGTCAATTCGCTGTGGGGCAGCGGTGCCGAGGCCGTCGCGGTGGGCGGTGTGCGCGTCGGCCCAGGAGTCACCATTCGGCAGGCAGGCGGTGGGATTCTGGTCGACAATCAACCCATCACCAGTCCGTATGCCATCGTGGCCATCGGTCCGCCGAAAGGTATGGCCGACGCATTCGACCGCAGTTCCGGCCTGCAACGCCTGCGGTTGTTGGAGACCTCCTATGGGGTGGGGGTGAGCGTGAGCGCTGGGGACGGCCTCGGCGTGCCGGCGGTGGGAGTACGAGATGTCAACTTCGCCAAGCAGATTGGATAGCAGTGGGTAGCACAGGATTGGCGGGCTAGATGATCGGGATCGCCGCACTTGTCGTCGGAATCGTGCTGGGGCTGGTGTTTCACCCGAGCGTGCCGGAGTTCGTGGAACCCTACTTGCCGATCGCTGTGGTGGCAGCCCTGGACGCGGTGTTCGGCGGTCTGCGAGCCTATCTGGAACGAATTTTCGATTCCAAGGTGTTCGTGGTGTCGTTCGTGTTCAACGTCCTGGTGGCCGCGCTGATCGTGTACGTGGGGGACCAGCTCGGTGTCGGCACGCAGTTGTCGACCGCGATCATCGTGGTGCTCGGTATCCGGATCTTCGGCAACGCCGCCGCATTGCGGCGCAGGCTGTTCGGCGCCTGAGATGACCGGAACCGACCCCACCCAGCCTGCCGAGCCTGCCGGGCCCGCGGAACACCATGGCCGTCACGAGATGCCCGACGATGTTTCACCCCGGCGGTTCAGAAATCTGCGCATCGTCCGGCGCGGGCGCTCGCAATTGATCTTCGGTGCGCTCGGAGTCTTGCTGTGTGTGTTGCTGGGGGCGGCGATCGTGACGCAGGTGCGGCAGAACGAGTCCGGTGATTCGCTGGAGACCGCGCGTCCTGCCGATCTGCTGGTTCTGCTGGATTCGCTGCAGCAGCGCGAGGCCTCGCTCAACTCGGAGATCGCCGATCTGCAACGGACCCTGCAGCAGCTGCAGGCCTCGGGCAGCAGCGATCAGGCCGCGATCGAGAACGCGCAGGACAGGTTGGCGGCGTTGTCGATCCAGATCGGCACTGTCGCTGCGACCGGGCCGGGAGTGACGCTGCGGATCGAGGACACCGGCCCGGGTGTGGCGGCCGAGACCATGCTCGATGTGATCAACGAGCTGCGGGCGGCAGGCGCCGAAGCCATGGAGATCCGCGGCGGCGATCAGCAAACCGCGGTGCGGGTAGGCGTCGACACCTGGGTGATCGGTGCCCCCGGAGAGTTGGTGGTCGACAACGTGCCGGTGCGGCCACCGTATTCGGTTCTCGCCATTGGTGATCCACCCACGCTTGCCGCCGCGATGAACATTCCCGGCGGGGCGATGGACAGCGTCAAGCGGGTTGGCGGCACGATGGTGGTAGAACAGGCCGAGCGCGTCGACGTGACGGCCTTGCGGCAACCGAAACCGCGCCAATACGCTCAGCCCGTCAAGTGACACCGATGGATCTGACCACAGACCCGGACCAGCAAGGAGCACCGTGAGCGAGATTCCCGCCGACCTGTACTACACCTCCGAACACGAGTGGGTGTTGCGCACCGGTGACGACACGGTCCGCGTCGGGATCACCGACTACGCCCAGTCGGCTCTGGGCGATGTGGTGTTCGTGCAGTTGCCCGATGTCGGTGCCGAGCTGGCCGCAGGCGATGCGTTCGGAGAGGTGGAGTCCACCAAGTCGGTGTCGGACCTCTACGCCCCGGTCTCCGCGAAAGTCGTTGCGGTCAATGGTGATCTGGAAGGCAGCCCGCAGCTGGTCAATTCCGACCCCTACGGTGAGGGCTGGCTCGTCGATCTGCGCCTGGTGGGCGACACCTCAGACGGTGCCCTCTCCGGTTTGCTCGACGCGGACGGCTACCGCGCGGCAGTGACCGAGTGAGGAGTTGTTAGGGTTTCGGGGCCGGTTCGATGACCGGTTCGACCGTGCCGGGCGCGCAGATTTCTACCCCATCGGATCCGGCGGTGGTGGTCACAATGATGCCAGTTGCGCGGTACGGTCGACGTGAGACCGACGACGGCTGAGGCCCCGCCGGGCAACGCCACAGCAGCCAGTGAGGAGCAGCGGGTGACGGACAAAGACAGCAATTTGGGGGCTGACCAGACGTCGGAAGATGTAACGGTGGAGACCACGTCGGTCTTCCGCGCGGACTTCCTCAACGAACTGGATGCGCCCGCCGCGGCCGGAGCCGAAGGCGCCGTTTCCGGCGTCGAGGGTCTGCCTTCGGGTTCGGCTTTGCTTGTCGTCAAGCGCGGCCCGAATGCGGGTTCGCGTTTCCTGCTCGACCAGCCGACCACGTCGGCGGGGCGGCACCCGGACAGCGATATCTTCCTCGACGACGTCACGGTCAGTCGCCGCCACGCCGAGTTCCGGTTGGAAGGCGGTGAGTTCCAGGTGGTCGACGTGGGCAGCCTCAACGGCACTTACGTCAATCGGGAACCGGTCGACTCGGCCGTGCTGGCCAACGGCGACGAGGTGCAGATAGGCAAGTTCCGGCTGGTGTTTCTCACCGGTCCGCGCTCTGACGACGACAGCGGCTCGACCAGCTAGCTCATGACTGCCCCCGACAGACCTGCACTGGCCGGGATGTCGATCGGCGCGGTTCTTGACCTGCTCCGGGGCGACTTCCCGGATGTCACCATCTCCAAGATCCGGTTCCTGGAAGCCGAGGGGTTGGTCACGCCGGAACGGACCGCGTCGGGATACCGGCGGTTCACCGCTTACGACTGTGCCCGCCTGCGGTTCATCCTCACCGCTCAGCGCGATCAGTACTTGCCGCTGAAGGTGATCAAGGCGCAGTTGGACGCCCAGCCCGACGGTGAGCTGCCGCAGGCCGGATCTGCTTACGGGGTACCGCGTTTGGTGCCGGTGGGCGGTCAGACGGGCGACGAGCCGGGGAATCGTGACGGTGCGGCGGTTGTCTCCGGGGTGGCGCCGACGCAGGTGCGGTTGTCCCGCGAGGACCTGTTGGCACGCTCGGGAATCGACGAGGAGTTGCTGGGTGCGCTGGTCAAGAACGGTGTCATCACCACGGGCCAGGCAGGCTTCTTCGACGAGCATTCGGTGGTGATCGCGCAGTGCGCCAGGGCGCTCGCCGATTACGGTGTGGAGCCCAGGCATCTGCGGGCATTCCGGTCGGCTGCCGACAGGCAGTCGGATCTGATCGCACAGATCGCCGGTCCTGTGGTCAAGGCGGACAAAGCCGGCGCCAGGGACCGGGCCGACGATTTGGCCCGTGAGGTTGCGGCGCTGGCGATCACGCTGCACACGTCACTGATCAAGTCGGCCGTACGCGACGTTCTGGATCGCTGAGGATTAGACTCGTTTTGACGGCTAGATCGTCAATGTCAGGTCCGCTTCGGATGAATCACGGACGAAACAGCACAGCGGTGCGGAGGGTAGGCACAGATGGCTGAGGTTCGGGTGGTCGGCATTCGCGTGGAGCAGCCGCAGAACCAGCCTGTGCTGCTACTGCGCGAGTCCAACGGTGACCGTTACCTACCGATCTGGATCGGGCAGTCCGAGGCCGCCGCGATCGCGCTGGAACAGCAGGGCGTCGAGCCTGCGCGGCCGCTGACCCATGACCTGATCCGAGATCTCATTGCTGCTCTTGGGCATTCGCTCAAAGAGGTCCGCATCGTCGACCTGCAGGAAGGCACCTTCTACGCCGACCTGATCTTCGATCGTGACATCAAGGTCTCGGCTCGGCCGTCGGACTCGGTGGCCATCGCCCTGAGGGTCGGCGTGCCCATCTACGTGGAGGAAGCCGTGCTGGCCGAGGCCGGGCTGCTGATTCCTGACGAGAACGATTCCGATGGCGGCGAGGGCGGAGTGCCCGAGGACGAGGTCGAGAAGTTCAAAGAGTTCCTGGACAGCGTGTCGCCGGACGATTTCAAAGCCACATGAGCACCGCCCGCGCCGGGTTTGTCACGGATGCGTCTCAACTGGCCGGATCGGTGTCGACACGCGGCGCGGGTGTCATCGAAGTCCGAATTGGGCAGCCATACTTTGAGGGCGACGAGCAGTCAGGGCTCGGCGAGAAGCGTATGCTCGACACATTCGGGCTCGCAGCAAGCACACTGCAGTGCAGGTCACGGGTGGTGCAGAGGCTAGCGGGTTCGATCGGCGAGAGGATTCACAGTGGGTGACACGCCACGGCAGGAAGAGCTGGATCTGACCTCCGGAAGCGGGGCGGATGTTCCTCTCAGGCCAGCCAGCGAACCCGTTCAGGCGGGGCTGTTCCCCGACGACTCCGTACCCGACGAACTGGTCGGCTACCGCGGCCCGAGCGCCTGCCAGATCGCAGGCATCACGTACCGGCAGCTCGACTACTGGGCCCGCACGTCGCTGGTGGTGCCCTCCATCAGGGGTGCGGCCGGTTCGGGCAGCCAGCGGCTGTACTCGTTCAAGGACATCCTGGTTCTCAAGATCGTCAAGAGATTGCTGGACACCGGCATATCACTGCACAACATCCGCGTCGCCGTCGACCATTTGCGGCAGCGCGGCGTGCAGAACCTGGCCAACATCACCTTGTTCTCCGACGGAACCACCGTCTATGAGTGCACGTCCGCCGAAGAGGTTGTCGACCTGCTGCAGGGCGGTCAGGGCGTGTTCGGTATCGCGGTATCGGGTGCCATGCGCGAGCTGACCGGTGCCATCGCCGACTTCCCGGGCGAGCGTGCCGACGGGGGTGAATCGATTGCGACGCCCGAGGATGAACTGGCGTCGCGTCGCAAAAGTCGCGACCGCAAGATCGGCTGACGTCTTCTCCCACTAGTCCAGTTCACCGGCCCCGAGTGTGCGGCTTAATCCGCGCGCATCGGCGAGCCGCGTATGAAACCGCACATCGACACAGTTTCATCCTCCACGGATAGCTGTTCGCCGGTGTTGGTGACCGGCCGGTAGAATCAGCGGCGCATCGCCCTTGTGCGGGAGAGTTTCGTGATCGCCAGTCACGGACGCCGAAGGAGCAACACCTCTCCGTCAACCTCTCAGGCACCCAGGACCGCGCAAGGCCCCGATGCCTCTGGAAAGTGGTGCCCTGGTGGGCGCCCGCCCATGGGGAAAGGCCCGCATTGCGGGCCGAATCTCTCAGGCGCCCGGACCGGGTCGACGACAGAGGGAGAGGGCCAGCCGGTTCTGCCCTATTCGTCGGGAGATATCGCCAGTGTCCGATCACACCCAGCCAGTTTTCGCTGACCGCCACATCGGTCCGGACGCTTCGGCCGTCGCCACCATGCTGGAAGTGATCGGCGTGCCTTCCCTCGAGGAGCTGGCCGTCAAGGCCCTGCCTGCCGGCATTCTCGATGCGCCTGATGACGACGGGCGGGCACCGGGGCTGGCGCAGCTGCCCCCCGCGGCCACCGAGGAACAGGCGCTGGCCGAGCTGCGGGCGCTGGCCGACTCCAACACCGTCGCGGTCTCGATGATCGGCCAGGGCTACTTCGACACGCTCACACCGCCGGTGTTGCGGCGCAACATTCTTGAGAACCCGGCCTGGTACACCGCCTACACCCCGTACCAGCCGGAGATCAGCCAGGGCCGGCTGGAGGCCCTGCTCAATTTTCAGACCATGGTGTGCGACCTGACCGGACTCGAGGTGGCCAATGCCTCGATGCTCGACGAGGGCACCGCCGCGGCCGAGGCCATGACGTTGCTGCACCGCGCCGCCAAGGGATCGTCGAACCGACTGGCCGTGGACGCCGACGTTTATGCCCAGACGGCAGCCGTGCTCGCCACCCGCGCGCAACCCCTCGGCATCGAGATCGTCACCGCCGATCTGCGCCAGGGACTGCCCGATGGAGCGTTCTTCGGGGTGATCGTCCAGTTGCCCGGTGCCAGCGGATGTGTGACGGACTGGGCGCAGCTGGTCACCGAAGCCCATGAGCGCGGTGCGCTGGTCGCGGTGGGCGCAGATCTGCTGGCGCTGACGCTGATCACCCCACCCGGTGAATTCGGCGCCGACGTCGCCTTCGGTACCAGCCAAAGATTCGGTGTGCCAATGGGATTCGGTGGACCACACGCCGGCTACCTGGCCGTGCACGCCAAGCATGCCCGGCAGTTGCCGGGCAGGCTGGTCGGCGTCTCCGTGGACGGAGACGGGTCAGTGGCGTACAGACTGGCGCTGCAGACCCGCGAGCAGCACATCCGCCGGGACAAGGCGACCAGCAACATCTGCACAGCGCAGGTGCTGTTGGCGGTGATGGCCGCGATGTACGCCAGCTATCACGGGGCCGACGGCCTGACTGGCATCGCTCGCCGCGTGCACGGCCACGCCGAGACGATCGCAGCGGCGCTGGGCGATGCGTTGGTGCACGACAAGTACTTCGACACCGTGCTGGCGCGCGTGCCCGGGCGTGCCGACGAGATCATCGCGGCAGCGAAGGCTGCGGGGATCAACCTCTGGCGCGTCGACGACGACCACGTATCGGTGTCGTGCGACGAGGCCACCACCGACGCGCACGTCGCCGCGGTGATCGAGGCGTTCGGGTTCGCACCTGCCGAGCCGCGCTGTGCCGGAATCGTCGCGAGATCTTCGGACTTCCTCACCCATCCCGCATTCACCAAGTACCGCACCGAGACTGAGATGATGCGGTATCTGCGGTCGTTGGCGGACAAAGACATCGCCTTGGACCGCAGCATGATTCCACTGGGCTCGTGCACCATGAAGCTCAACGCGGCAGCCGAGATGGAGCCCATCACGTGGCCCGAGTTCGCCCGCCAACACCCTTTCGCGCCGGCGTCGGACACTCCCGGGCTGCGCAAGCTCATCGCCGACCTGCAGGCCTGGTTGACGGGGATCACCGGCTACGACGAGGTGTCGCTGCAGCCGAACGCCGGCTCGCAGGGGGAGTACGCCGGGCTGCTGGCGATCAAGGCCTACCACGATGCCCGCGCACGCGAAGGCCAAGACGGCAGAGGCGGTGACAGCGGCCGCGACATCTGCCTGATCCCGTCCAGCGCGCACGGCACCAATGCGGCCTCGGCGGCGCTGGCCGGCATGCGCGTCGTGGTGGTGGCCTGCCGCGAGAACGGCGACGTCGATCTCGACGACCTGCGGACCAAGATCGCCGACCATGCGGATCGCATTGCGGCACTGATGATCACCTATCCGTCCACTCACGGGGTGTACGAGCACGACGTCGCAGACATCTGTGCGGCGGTACACGACGTCGGCGGTCAGGTTTACGTCGACGGGGCCAACCTCAACGCGCTCGTGGGCCTGGCGCGGCCGGGCCGATTCGGTGGCGACGTCAGCCATCTGAACCTGCACAAGACGTTCTGCATCCCGCACGGCGGCGGCGGGCCCGGTGTCGGGCCGGTTGCGGTGCGTTCACATCTGGCGCCCTACCTGCCCGGCCATCCGCTTGCCGACGAGTTGCCGGACGACCACACGGTTTCGTCCGCACCGTACGGGTCGGCGTCCATCCTGCCGATCACCTGGGCCTACATCCGGATGATGGGCGCCGACGGACTGCGCGCGGCAACGCTCACCGCGATCGCATCGGCCAACTATGTCGCACGGCGTCTCGATGAGTACTACCCCGTGCTCTACACCGGTGAGAACGGCATGGTTGCCCACGAGTGCATCCTGGATCTGCGGGCCATCACCAAGGCCACCGGTGTCACTGTCGACGACGTGGCAAAACGGCTGGCGGACTATGGTTTTCACGCCCCGACCATGAGCTTCCCGGTGGCCGGGACGCTCATGGTCGAGCCGACCGAGAGCGAGAGCCTGGCCGAGGTCGACGCGTTCTGCGAGGCGATGATCGCCATTCGCGCCGAGATCGACCGGGTCGGCTCAGGGGAGTGGCCGGTGGAGGACAATCCGCTGCGGGGCGCGCCGCACACAGCGGAATGCCTACTCGTGTCGGACTGGGATCACCCGTACACCCGCGAGCAGGCGGCATACCCGCTGGGCAAGGGGTTCCGGCCAAAGGTGTGGCCGCCGGTGCGGCGCATCGACGGGGCCTACGGCGACCGCAATCTGGTGTGCTCCTGCCCGCCGGTGGAGGCGTTCGCGTAGTCGGGCGATCAGGCACTTCTCGAAGTTCTGCTGGACGCGCCCACTCGAGGGTCGCCTGTACGGCGTCATCGATGCGCCGAATTCCGTTGCAACACTCTGTGTTCCGTCGGTGAATCAGCGCATGACTCTCAAACGTATTAGCCTGCCACCAAGAACAGATAAGGAACCCTCATGCCTGCACCCAGCGATGCCGAGCACTTCGACCTCGGTGACTTCACACTCCAAAGCGGTTTCACGCTGCGAGGCGCGACACTGGCCTACAAGACATACGGGACGCTGAACGCCGCCAAATCCAACGTCATTGTTTACCCCACGTGGTACTCGGGCTGGCACACAGACAACGAATGGCTGATCGGCACCGACAAAGCACTCAATCCCGACGAGTGGTTCATCATCGTCCCCAACATGATCGGCAACGGACTCTCCTCGTCGCCATCGAATACCCCGCCGCCCTACGACCGGGCGCGCTTTCCCGCCGTGACGTTCTATGACCAGGTACAGGCCCAGCACAAACTCGTCACCGAGAAGTTCGGCATTTCCACCATCGCACTGGTGACGGGGTGGTCGATGGGTGCCGGCCAGACCTATCAGTGGGCCGTGAGTCACCCTGAGATGGTGCAACGCGCGGCGCCGTTCTGCGGGTCGAGTATCACCGCGCCACACAACAAGGTGTTCCTCGAGTCGTTGATCGCCGCCCTCACCGCCGATGCTGCGTGGGCCGACGGTGACTACACACCGAATGCGCTTCCCATCAAGGGATTACGGGCATTTGCCCGGGTCTACGCAGGATGGGGCTACTCACAGGCGTTCTACTGGGAGGAGGCGTGGCGTGAGCTCGGCTTCACCTCGTTCGACGACTTCCTCTACGGATTCTGGGAGAACTTCTTTCGCGACGGGCGCGACCCAAACAACCTGATCGCCATGCTCCGTACATGGCACAGCGGAAATGTCGGCAACACACCGGGATTCGACGGCGACGTGAAGAAGGCGCTGGCCGCGATCCGGTGTCCGCTACTGGCAATGCCGGCTGAGAAAGACCTCTACTTCCCGCCCGAGGACGAGCACTGGGCAACGCAGTTCATCGCACACGGTGAAGTGCGGGTCATTCCCGGCATCTGGGGCCACTTCGCGGGCGGCGGAGTGAACGCCGTCGACACGGCATTCATCGATGCCGGTATTCGGGACTTGCTTGCCAAACCGGGTTACTCACCCCAGACCTGATCACCGGAGGCCGGGCTCGGCACCGCGTCAGACTCCCGGCGGCCGGCTCAGCTCAGCAGGGTGGTGATCGCTGTGGTCAGCTCGGGGGACGCTGAGCTCGACACGTTCTGGTAGCTTCCGCCGCTGGCCTGCGCGACGGCTTCCCACGTGGCGCGGTCGGAATCGCCGCCGAAATCGATCACATTGACCGCGACCGGACGCGCCGCATCGAATTCGTCGCGAACGAACTCCCGCAATCCCGCGCCGTCCAGGCTCCTGTCGGTGTGCGGTCCGGTGGTGATCACCAGGATCGAATTCGCGCTGCCTTCTTTGTAGTTGTCCATCGCCTCGGTGTAGACCAACCGGAGCGTGGTGAACGACACCGCGCCGCCGTCCGAGGCGGACTGCTCCTCGAGAGTCGAGTTGAGTAGCTCGGAGCGGGCCCGTCCGCTGACGGGTTCGGCCAGCGGCCCCAAGGCGACCTCAGAGCGCCCTTCGGTGCCATCGAATGTCCACAGTCCGACTTCGGATGTCACCGGTAGTGCCTTGATTCGACTGTTGAGCGCGGCCACCACATTGGCCAGCCGGGACTTCCCTCCTTCTTCGGTGGTCATCGACTGGTCGAGCATGATTGTCACCGTGGGGCTCTTCACCGGAGCTGTCGTCGCGTTCGCCAGGGTGACCCGCATCGAGTTCTCCACCGACAGCGGTGTGCCGACAGGGCCGAACTCGGTGACGTCGCTGGCCGGCGGGTTGGCGCCCTCGGCCCGGAAACCGGCTTTCGCGAACTCGCTGAGCTGTTCGGGCTTGCGCAGATAACGAGCGAACTCGCTGGCCGCGGTCACCTGCTCCTGTTCCAGCCAGTCACCGGCCAGCAGCACCGCGGGATAGTCCGCGACAGCCGTCGGCCCTTGCGGCAGCCAGCCTGCGAGCGAATCTTTGGCGTCGCTGAGCGCTGCGGCGCGCTGAAAGAGCTGCTGTTCGGTGGTGGCCACCGCATGCACGGGCGCATCCGCCGGTTTGGAGGCATTGAGCAGCGCGTCCAGCGCCGTGCCGAGCTCGCTGTCGTCGAGCTTGGGCTGCCCGCCGAGCAGAGTGTTCACCCCGCTCATGCCGGCTGTCGCGGGTGCTCCGGACGGGGCCGACGCAGCGGCGACGGCCTCGGCCGCCAGGTAGGCCGAGTCGCCGTTGTTGCGGGTGGGCAGGGCCAGCTTCAACGTTCCCCAGCCTGGCAATCTCAGACCGTTCATCCCGGCGGGATTGCTCTGCAGCTCCGGAAGCTTTGACCAGTTCTGCTGCCCCAACGCATCTTTGAGCTGCGGGCTGACCGCAAGCAGCACCGGTGAGGTGACCAGCGAACGGCTGTCGCTGACAGTCTCGGCGCCCGCGGTGGCTTCGAGTCGAGCCGCGCCGATGCCACTGGACGGGATCCAAAGTGCGGGCCGATCACCGAGCTCGTCGGGCCAGGTGTTGGCGAAACCGCTGACCACCCGGTCGGATTCAGCCGACTGCACGCGTACCTTGACGCACCGGTCGCCGACCGGACTCGCTGATTCGTTGTACGTGTTGGCCAGCGCCTCGATATGAGAGGAAATGGTCGGGTCGGCGATGACCGCGACCCCGAGTTCGCCGTCGACACACCGGGCCGCGGCGGCGTCGCTGCGATCAGAGAGCACGTTGCCGAAGAACTGCCACATGATCACCCCGGCTACCACCACCACAACGGTGACCAAGGCGACGATCACTCCGACGCTGACACCCCGCCGCCCGGAAGCCACCGCGCGGTGGCTGCCGGTCCACTCTCCGCCGTCCCACTCACCGCCGTGTTGCCGACGAGGCCCGCTCGCCGGTGGTGGCGGCGGGCCCGCGGCGCTGAACTGTGCCGTCGGCAGGTCGGGGTCATCATCGGAATACTCGTCGGCGTAATCGTCGGAATATTCGCCCGAGTACTCGTCGGCGTAGTCATCGGTGTAGTCCGAGTCGGAGTAGTCCGGGTAGTCGGACTCACCGCTCGCGTCGAGGTAGCCGCCGCCGTCGTCGTCATCGATGTACCGGTGCGAGCGATACCCGGCATCGGGCTGTGGCCCCGGCCCGCGCTGGTATCCCGGCTCCGGTTGGTAGCCGCCCCGCTCGGCCGGGTAGCCCCGATCGGCCGGGTAGCCCCGTTCGGCCGGGTAGCCGGGATCTCCCTGATACCCGGGTGCGCGTGGGTAGCCCTGTTCCCGTTGGTACCCCGGCCGTTCGTCGAAGTCGTCGGTGTAGTCCGACCGTCGATCTGAACGTCCGTAGCCCGGCTGCTCGTAGCCCTCGTGCTCAGCCTGCTCCTGCTCCGGCTCGTACCCGGATTCGCCAACGTGCCCGTATTCGGGCTCGTCGGCGGAGTCTTCGGGGTCGGGAATGCTGTGCCTGCCCATTCCTAACCCCTTGACTCGTCGCTCATCCGGACCCGCCGAATTCTAATCACCGGCCAGCGGTGCTGGCTTTGAACTCGCGCCGGCGGCGGTGCAGGATCGGCTCGGTGTATCCGTTGGGCTGTTGCGTGCCGGACAGGATCAGCTCCTGCGCAGCCGCGAACGCGATACTGGCATCCGGGTTTGGCGCCATCGGAAGGTAGTCGGGATCTTTCGCGTTCTGCTCGTCGACCACCGCTGCCATCCGGCGAAGGCTGGTCGTGACGTCCTCGGCGGTGATCACACCGTGGCGTAGCCAGTTGGCGAGCAGTTGGCTGGAGATGCGCAGCGTGGCGCGGTCCTCCATCAACGCGACATTGTGGATGTCGGGCACCTTCGAGCAGCCGACACCCGCGTCGATCCAGCGCACCACGTAGCCCAGGATCGACTGACAGTTGTTATCGACCTCTTCGTGGATCTCCTCCGGAGACCACGTGAGCGAGGAGTCGGCGAGCGGGATCGTCAGCAGTTCTTCGATGGTGCTGCGTGTCTTGCCGGCCAGTTCCTTCTGCACGGCCTCGACGTCCACCTGGTGGTAGTGCATCGCGTGCAGGGTGGCCGCGGTCGGCGACGGCACCCACGCTGTGGTGGCGCCGGCCTTCGGCTGGCCGATCTTCTGCTCGACCATGTCGGCCATGAGTTCGGTCATCGCCCACATGCCCTTGCCGATCTGCGCCTTGCCCGACAGCCCGGTGGCGAGGCCGACGTCGACGTTGTTGTCCTCGTACGCCTTGATCCACGGTTGGGTCTTCATGCCGCCCTTGCGGACCATCGGGCCGGCTTCCATCGATGTGTGGATCTCATCGCCGGTGCGGTCCAGGAAGCCGGTGTTGATGAACACCACGCGGTCAGCGGCCGCCTTGATGCAGGCCTTGAGATTGACCGTGGTGCGGCGTTCCTCGTCCATGATGCCGACCTTGAGGGTGGCTTCGGGCAGGCCGAGCACATCCTCGACACGGCTGAACAGCTCGCAGGTGAAGGCCACTTCGTCGGGCCCGTGCATCTTGGGCTTCACGATGTAGACCGAACCGGTCCGGCTGTTGACCAGCGGGCCGTTCTCCTCGCCGGTCTTGAGACCGTGCATGGCGATCAGGCCGGTGAACAACGCGTCCTGGATGCCCTCGGGAATCTCGTTGCCCTCGGAGTCGAGGATCGCGTCGTTGGTCATCAGGTGCCCGACATTGCGGACGAACAGCAGGCTGCGGCCGGGCAGCGTGAGCTCACCCTCGCCGTCCGGGGTCGTGAACGTGCGGTCCTCGTTGAGGACGCGGGTGAACGTCTTGTCGCCTTTGCTGACCTCTTCGGCCAGATCGCCCTTGTTCAGGCCCAGCCAGTTGCGGTAGCCGAGCACCTTGTCGTCGGCGTCGACCGCGGCCACCGAATCCTCGAAATCCATGATCGTGGTGATCGCGGACTCCAGCACCACGTCCTTGATGCCGGCCTTGTCGGTGGCGCCGACGGGGGAGTCGGGGTCGATCAGGATCTCGATGTGCAGGCCGTGGTTGACCAGCAACACGGACCATTGGGGCTTGCCGAGCTCGCCGGTGTAGCCGACGAACTGCTCGGGTGCGGCCAAACTAGCCGACTTGTCGTCACCGAAGGTGACCAGCAGTTGGCCTTCGTCGATCTTGAGTCCCGTGACGTCACTCCACGAATCGTCCGCCAGCGGGACCACCTCGTCGAGGAAGGCCCGGGCGTAGGCGATCACCTTGTCGCCGCGGATCCGGTTGTAGCCGGTGCCCTTCTCGGCGCCGTCGTCCTCACTGATGACATCGGTGCCGTAGAGCGCGTCGTACAGCGAGCCCCACCGCGCGTTGGCGGCGTTGAGTGCGAAGCGGGCGTTGAGGATCGGCACCACCAGCTGCGGGCCGGCGGTGGTGGTGATCTCGTCGTCGACGTTGGCTGTGGTGATCGTGAAATCGTCGGGCTCGGGCAACAGGTAGCCGATCTCGCCGAGGAACTGCTTGTAGGCCGGCAGGTCGATCGGTTCGAGGACGTGGGCGCGATGCCACTTGTCGATCTGGGCCTGCAGTTCGTCCCGACGGGCCAGCAGGTCCTGGTTTTTCGGGGTGAGGTCGGCGACCACTTTGTCTACGCCCGACCAGAAGCTATCCGGGTCGAGGCCGGTACCTGGCAGCGCCTCGTTGGTGATGAAGTCGTGCAGCACCTGTGCCACGCGCAGGCTTCCGACCGTCACGCGATCAGTCATGGGCGTCTTTCCTCCCTCGGCTCCAGACGCCGCGTGGCGTCTGCCGTTTATCCAGCTTACCCATCGGTAACGTCGGCGTTTCGGCCGTCCGCCGCGATGAGCAACAGCTCACATCTGTTTGCCAGAGTGGCCCGTAACGGCGCCGCCCGCTCGGCGATCTGCTGTTGGGCCCGGACGTAGGTGGCACGCCCGGCCGGCGTTTCGATGTGGATCGGTCCGAAACCATAGCTTCTCAGGTCGTACGGGCTCGCGCGCATATCCACCGCCCGCGCGTCGGCCGCGAGTTCGAGGGCGTCGATCACGAGACCGGAATCCACCAGTGGACCCAGCTTGTAGGCCCACTTGTACAAGTCCATGCACATGCTTGCCAGACGCATAAGACACGCCGGGGTCGCGGTCACTGGTAAGCGAACGTCTGTCGGTAGTGTCGGCGTCAACGCGGCAGGCAGCGGCAGCCGGTCCGCGCCGAGGAATCCGCTCACCCTTCGGGCGGCCTGGGGAAGTGTCGCGGGGGTACCAGTGGATGGCATCGCAGTACAGGTTTTCACAGCTCGTTGAGCAAGCAGTGGCCGACGCGCCACCTTTGACGCCGGAACAATTGGACGCGCTTACGGTCCTGTTCGCGGTGCCCGATTCTGGGGATAACGCACATCATGGGGAGCGGCCAATGATCGCCGCGTAAGCAACTAACCGCCCGTTTCTGCAAGTTCGGGAACCGTAGGGAACTTCGGTGATTCCTAAACTGAAAGTAGGAACTCAAAAGAACGGGGGGTTATGACTCAAATCGTGGACAATACTGGCGCGTCACTAGCGACCGGGCTAACCGTAAAGACGCTGCTTAACATGCGGAGTAAGGGCACCGGCCCGCCATCATTCAAGCGGAATGGTCGCGTCGTTTACCGGGTGCCTGAACTTAAGCAATGGATGACCGACCGGGAGGCGGCTACATTGCGCGGGGGCAATGCGTAATGAGTGCATTTCCGCAGGAAAGCGATAATGTATACTTAGAAGTAGAGGGTAAAGAATGGCAGCCCGTTCCGGGAATCACGCCAACTATCGACGCGCACCGCGAGGGCATCATTCGCCCGGAATTCGGTCCGGTCAATCTCCGATATAACCCACAATACGGTCTGTATGCGCCTGTAACCGATCCTGCCGGGCCTGGGCATGTCCTTATGCCGGTTCACCTATTGGTTGCGTCAGCGTGGCTGCCAGACCCTAATTTGTCGTGGTTTGAAATTGTCGCGTACATGCATCGGCTGGTTGTCCACCAGGACGGCAACGTTGTGAACAATGCGGTGGAAAATCTCGCGTGGAATGAATCGCCGGGTGAAGACGGGGAACCATCCGGGTTTTATGAATGGTTGATGCGTGAGGCTAGGTGGGCTACGCGTCCGCTGGGTGTTAGTCCGGCTACGTCGCCTAAGTGGCGCGGCGAGTAAAGCGCTTAGGGCTAAGCACGCTTTAAGTGATGGCCCGCGATATGCGGGAGCGTAAGGGCACGCATATGCCCGACAGTGAAGGACAACCGCAATGGAGGTTATCGACAGGTTCGAGTACCTGAGGTTAGCGACGAACCACAGCCAAGGTGAGAGCCGCTCCGGCCTTAAGCCGAATGAAATAGGCGTGTTGGTAGCCGTCTGGAATTATGCAGACTGGAACACCGCTGAGGCATACCCGAGCATTAAGCGGCTGGCCGCTGAGCTCAACATTGATAAGAGCACCGTTTCACGGACCCTCGATAAGCTCTGCGCTAAGGGATGGCTACGCGAGAAATCGAAGGGCAACAGTTCGGGTGTCGCGGCGGTTTATGTGCTGACTATTCCAAGGGGTTGCACTGATGCAACCCGCACAGACCAAGGGGTTGCACCTACGCAACCCAGGGGTTGCACTGATGCAACAGGGGGTTGCACTGATGCAAACCAACTAAACCAAGAACTAAACCAAGAAACGAAACCAATAGAACGTCACGTAAGTAACGCACGCATGGAGGCCGATCCGTGGGCACCCATTCCAGGCGAAAAAGTCTACGTAGACGGCAAGCTAGTCATTTGGGGACAGGACACCGGAGGTCGGGTTGCATGAAGATCAATAGCAGTCGAGGGAAAGCCCATATCAGCGTGAATCCGCGCGGCACAGGTGCCGGAGTCGTGATCCAACAGGGTCAGCAGCGGGTGTTGCTTTCTCCGGAGGAATGGCAGGAATTGCGGGAAGCCACCGACGCGCTCATTGAGGCACAGAAGCCACGCAAGCGTTACCGCATGATCTAATGCGCGCCAGAATCAAACCTAACGAACGCAACGCCCGACCTACGGTAAATCCCCTAGGTGTCGGGCGTTCGTCATTTCTACGGCCACCTAGCGGCCTCTACGGGGGAATTAAATGAATATCAACGTGACACGCCTAAGCGACGGTTCACTGGTCACACTCGAAAGTGATTACGGAAGCCGTACCGCTTTCTTCCTGAGCGACGACGAGGCGGCGCAGCTCCGGGCGGAACTAAGCCCTAAGCTCATGCGCTACCCACAAGCAGTGACACCAGCTAAGGCAATGAACCGTATGCGTGGCCGGTGAAGCGTCAGCGCCGCGTCTCAGCCACCCACAACCTCACCTGCACAATCACCAGAAACGCAGATGGCCGGGTATTCATCAACCAAGTATCCGTGAGTGGACGGACACATACGATACGAATTGATCCCGGCAACATTCCCGCTATCTGCAATGAATTGATAGACCTAATAGAACAGGACACAACTAAACATGGACACTGACCGCACTATCGAACCTGCTTACTTTGAGTTCGCCACCAACGGCCAGGGCGGCGATATTGCTACCGCTACGCACGTTGCGCTCATCACCGTTGAGGCTGACGGCACCCGCACCACTACGGCGCTGGCTATGCCTGACGCGCTAGTGGTCGGCAAGCTGCTTGTCGGACACGCTGACGCTGCGGCTGGTCGTCCCCCGCGTGACTGGTAATGCAACGACCGTGCCTAGGGTGCTCGCGGCTGATACCGAGCGGAAGCCGCTGCACCGACTGCCGACCTAAGCGACCAGCAACACCAGGCCGCAAAGGACGCACCGCGACCGACTGGCGCTGGCGCAAGCTAAGCCAGAGGCTAAGGCGGCTAAGCCCGTTCTGTGAAAGATGCAGTAGAACAACAGATCTCACTGTTGATCACATAATCCCGCCAACGGAGCGGCCAGACCTCACCTATACCGAACTCAACCTTAGGGTTTGGTGCCGTAGCTGTAACGGGTCACGCGGCGACCGGGTGACCGACACCGAACGGCAACAGGTGCTCGATGCCATCACGGCACGCACAACTCGACGGCAGCGCTACTACCAATCAATCAACTAAAAGGGGGAAACCAAATGACAGAACAGACCGAAGCCAAGTTCGGAACCGAACCGCAGCGTGAACTAGGCATCGCCTACCGGATCAGCGAAGACCTGATCACCGCCGCAAAGGACAGTCCGAATACCCGCTACGCGCTGGTCGAACTGATGCAGGAACGCATTAAGCATGACGTGCTGATCGCCACCGCCCCGGAGGAACCCAACGAGGGCCAGCCAAGCGACTCCAAATGAACCAACACGCTGACCAGCACTCAGGCCGTAGTTAACAGCACAAGCCGCTGACCAGCGGCTAAGCAGCGCTAAGCATGTGACTAAGCGAACTAAGCGTTAAGGGTGTCCGCACTGTGGATATCCCCCACTGACCTGCGGAAACGCTAAGGGTGGGGGGTGACCCCTAAGCCGCGCGTTCCTCCCCTCGTACGGCCAACACAGAGCGTATTTATTTACCGCTTAGCTCACCGCTGCGACCTGCGGACTTACAAATTGACCTGCGGTTTTATGGAGAGATTTAGTGTTCAATTTTGCTACTTTCTACCACTATGTGGATAATGATTTAGACACGTTGGTAGCAATCATTGAGTCAGGTGCGTTGTTGCCGAACTCAAATGCCGACATACATCAGTGTGAATGGGAAGCTCGGCGAGCGTGTAGGCCGGACAGTCCTTATTGGCGGCGTGCCGGTTTATCGAAACACTTAGGTTGTGGTCATACGCATCCGTATGTGCCTAACGTGTTGTGGTTAACGACAGACGGCAATTGGCAAGCCATTCTTCGGCACAATCGCCGGTACCGGTTCACTGTCCGCGTACCTCAGGTGAAAGTTCAGCTATGGGGCGACTACGCGTTAAGGCATGGCGCTGATCCTGACTGGGTTCGCGCGAAGCTCAAGGGCGACGGCAAGGATATATGGGAATGGGTCTCGTGGACTCCGATTGACCGGGACCAATGGGTTGAGGTCCGAGATATGCACACGGGGAATTTGATTACGTTTTGATTGGGGTCGGCGTGTTTGGTCAGTCGGTGGTTCTGTATCACTTCGCGGACCGTGAAAGTTTGGAGTCCATCCTTAAGGATAGTGAGTTATCGCCCAATTCTCGCGGTGAGTTGCATATTTGTTGTGCGGAGGGTAACCGGCGACGGTATTTGTGCAGTGGGCATGGTTGGGTGCCGCGCGTGTTGTGGCTGACGCCATATGCGGATTGGCGGGTTAAAACCTCAGGGCGTTCGCGTCCGGTTCGGTTCACGGTTCGGGTTCCGAAGTGGTCGGTTCAGCATTGGGCTACGTGGGCTTTATCGCGTGGCGGCGATCCCGATTGGATCAAGTACAAGCAGGGGCAGCCAGGAACAGTTTGGCGTGAATACGTCAGTGAGCGAGCTATTGCGCGTGAACACTGGACGCGAATTGTCGATATGGAAACAGGGCGTTCCCTGCCGTTGTAGATAACTGAATTTGAAAACAACTAAATATTGGGGGGTGACTCTATGCAGCGCGGACCTAAGGGTAAAGGCGACGTAGACGAGTCACCATTGCCATTCCGCACGCGCGGCAAGACGGGTGCTGAGCGTTTCGCGAAATTCGTGTCCGAATACCTGATCGTTCCCAAGGGCAACGGCGTGAATAAGCCCATGCGGTTGCGGAACTGGCAGGTGGAGATGATGCGCCCGTTTCTAGACCCTGATCCGCGCCCAGTTATCGGGGCAATTATGGGGCCGCGCGGTCTAGGTAAGACTGGTCTATTCGCGGCGCTCGGCCTCTATGAGTTGTTCTGTGGGCCGGATGGTAATGAGATTCCGATTGTCGGCGTGGACGAAAGCATGGCGGGCCGATTGCTACAGCCCGCGAAAGACATGGTGCTGCTCAATGAGGAATTGGCATCCCGTGCGAATGTGTACCGCGATTACATCGAGCTTCCAGGCAAGCGGTCGAAATTGACCGCATTACCGGCTGAGGCTAAGCGTATTGAGGGCTTGGGCACCTGGACGCTGGCGCTGGCTGACGAGCTTGGAGAGATTGATCCGAACACATGGTCAACACTGCTCTTAGGTGCCGGGAAACTCCCCAACGCTATGGCGCTGGGAATTGGCACACCGCCGAATAAGGAAACTTCGGTGCTGATCGAGCTGCGGAACCGTTTCCGTGCCGATCCCACGGACGACACTTTGGCGTTTGTCGAGTACAGCGCCGAGGGGTTCGAGCATCACCCGCTGGAATGCCCGCATTGCTTAGAGCTGGCCAACCCGCAACTCGATGACTTGCTGAGTAGGCGCGTGGCGTTGGCGATGCTCAAGGAGGGTGAAGGCGAGTACCGCCGTAAGCGGCTCTGTCAGGTCGTGGTGACCAATGAGTCACCGTTTCTGAGCGCTGAACAGTGGGACGCGCTGGCGACCGGTGCCGGTGTCCCGGACGGTGCCGAGGTGGTGCTCGGTGTGGACGCCAGCCGTAACAATGACTCAACGGCGATTGTCGTCGGCACGGTGGCCGCGCGCCCGCACTTCGACACGGTTGCGCTGTGGGAGAAGCCGAAGGGTGTCAATAGCTGGCAGGTGCCGATTCTCGACGTTGAACAGGCCGTCAGGGATGCGGCGAAGCGGTGGCGGGTTCGTGAGATTGCGTATGACCCGAGGTTCTTCGAGCGGTCGGCTGCGGTTCTCGCGGGTGAGGGCTTGCCGATGGTCGTGTGGGACCAGACGCCAAGGCGGCAGACTCCGGCAACTAAGGACTTGCAGACCGGCGCACTCCAAAGGCTTTACACGCATTCCGGCGACGACGACCTGAGGCGGCACGTCCTGGCGTCCACCGTCAAAGAATCAGATCGGGGTATCAAGCTCGATAAGACTTCGCGGTCGCGACACGCTCCGAAGATTGATCTTTGCGTGGCACTGATGATGTGCCACAGCAGAGCGACATTCCTTGCAGCACAACA
Organism: Mycolicibacterium sp. XJ870; assembly: GCF_053483975.1. Lineage (NCBI taxonomy): Bacteria > Bacillati > Actinomycetota > Actinomycetes > Mycobacteriales > Mycobacteriaceae > Mycobacterium > Mycolicibacterium sp. XJ870. The sequence goes on along the minus strand of NZ_JBEFTI010000012.1, from coordinate 128,687 downwards.
GAAACCACGACGCAAGGCACGGTCCTTCGCGGCGTAGAAAGAACCCACAACTGAATATGTCTGAACAGAATCAGCTAACAGAGCTGCTAAAGGCGCTCGACGCGCCACAGGGAGCGATCCTGCGGCTTAACAACTACTACCGGGGTGATCGTGAGCTGACCTTTGTGGCCCCGGAGCTTCAATCGGCGCTCGGTGAGCGCTTCCCACGTGTGGCCGTGAACTACATCCGGCTGGCGATCAACTCGATTGCCGAACGGCTCAGGCTGACCGGGTTTAGCGGCGCTGACGTGTGGCCGCTGTGGCTAGCCAATGACCTTGACCAGCGCAGCGCGCTTGTTCACCGCGAAGCGCTGCTAACAGGTGCGGGCTATGTGTCAGTGTGGTCGAACCCGGACGGCAGCCCGCGTATCGTCGTCGAGTCATGCCGTGAGGTCGCTACGCAGATTGATCCCGGTAGCCGGGAAACCGTTGCGGCGGTTAAGCGTTGGGTCGACACCGTTAGGAAAGAAACTCACGCGGTTCTGTACCTGCCCGACCGGATCGAGCGTTATCGGGCACAGCAGGCAGGCGCGGCAGCGTCGGCGCTGGCACTTGTGGAGACGCTGGACAATCCGTTGGGTCAGGTGCCCATCGTGGCGTTCCGCAACGCGGACCTGCCGCTAGATGACGGAGTGTCGGAGGTTGCCGACCTGACGGGTTTGGTCGACATGCTGAGCAAGTTGACTGCTGACCTCATGGTGGCGTCAGAGTATGGCGCGAGGCCCAGGCGATACGCCGCTGGCATTGACCTGATCGAGGTACCTCGATTTAACGAAGACGGCACTCCGGTGCTCGACGTAGACGGCGAACCTGTGATTGACACAGAGAATCCGTTCCCGGAGACCGACCGAATGATGGTCAGTGAGAATGACCAAGCGAAATTTGGCCAGCTTCCCGGTGCGTCGTTGGACGGGTACCGCAACGCGGTCGACGTGATCCTGTCTGAGATTGCCGCGATATCGAGTCTGCCGCCGCACTACCTGGGCGCATTCAATCACGGAAACCCGACCAGCGCCGACGCGCTTAGGGCGTCGGAGGCTGGATTAACGGCTAAGGCATCCGCTAAGCAATCAGCATTCGGGCAGTCATGGGAGCAAGTCATGCGGCTTGCCGTGGCTATCCGTGACGGTATCGACCCGGCTGACGTGAATGTGCGTGCCCGCTGGAATGACCCGGCAACCCGGTCTGTCTCGCAGGAATCCGACGCAGCTCAGAAGTTGTTCGGTGGCGGTCAGCTATTCAGTCGAACCGCAATTCTGCGCCGTATGGGCCTGTCCGAGGATGAGATCGCAGAGAACGTCAAAGAGTTGTTTGACGAACAGCAGAAAGAAGCTTACGCCAAGGCTGATCCTGGCCTTATGGAATACAACTCGCAGTTTTCAACTACTGCGCAGTTCCGCAAAGCGGTCAATGAAATTACAGAGGAAGCAGCATGAGTGACGTTGATACGGGCCAGGTGCCCACAGAATCGACGGAGACGGACGAAACTAGCGCGGATAGCGCGACGGATGCGGAAGCTGGCCCAGGTGGCACAGAAACGCAACCAGACACCTTTACGCGCGAATACGTAGAAGGCTTGCGTAAAGAGAATGCTGACCACCGAACCAAGGCCAAAGCCGCAGAGGAACGCGCCGACGCGCTAGCTCACCGGTTACACGCGGCACTTGTCCGGGCTACCGGCAAGCTGGTCGACCCGGACGCGCTGCCGTTCAACGCCGACCACCTCGACGACGACGAAAAGCTAAGCGCGGCAATCGAAGTGCTAACCAATGCTAAGCCGTACCTTAAGGCACGTAAGGCGACTGGTGACGCTGGTCAGGGTCCGCGCGGTGGCGGCAACCAAGCCGCTCCGAGCTGGGCTGATTTGTTTAACGGCGCTTGACGCGCCACAAACCTTTTTGCGCCAGGTGCGCGAAACCTAACCCGTCCCGGTGACGGGCTATAACTGAATACTTCAAAATTGAATAAGGAAAACTAAATATGGCTATGCAGCATTCAAATATTGCTGACACTTTTACCCCGGCTGCATTCGGTGAACTGCTGAACAAGGCGATTCAGGCTAAGAGCACTGCGTTCTTGGCGACCACGTTGCATACGACCGACAAGGTAAAGGTTCAGTTCCCACTATGGGTTAGCGATCCGGCGGTAAGTTGGCTGGCTGAACTTGAGGAAATCGTCCCCACGGATGGCTCTACCGGTGAAGTGATTTGCACGCCAAGCAAGGTAGGCGGCATTACTACCATCTCGAATGAATCCGCCGAGGATACCGACCCGGCTATTGCTGATCAGATCGCCAGCGGCATTGCTAATCAGATTGCCACGAGTGTTGACGTTGCATTCTTGGGCGACGGTTCAGGCAACGCTAAGGTGCCTGATGGCCTTCTAAGCACGGCTTATCAGACGGTTGATACCGGCGCGAGCATTACGAACCTTGACCCGTTCATCGCGGCTATTTTCAAGGCTAAGAGCGTCGGCGCGAACATTGATCACTGGATTATGAACCCGACCGTTGCCGAGACGCTGAGCAAGATTAAGAAGCAGACCGGCAGCAACGAGACGCTTCTACAGCTTGTCGCGGACGGCTTGCAGGTTGCGGGTATTCCGGTGCTGACTGATCCGAATGTGGACGCGGCGACGTTCGCGTGGGGTATCGACTCGACGCGCACCACGACGGTTTTGCGTAAGGGCACCGAGGTTAAGCGGTTCGACGTGCCGCGCCAGGATGGGCAGGACGTGCGTGGTATCGCCCGCGTCGGGTTTGCGTTCCGGCACCCGGAGGCCAACGTGCGGCTGTTCGACGCGGCCTAATCGTGGCAGCGCCGACAGCAAGTGATCTGACGACGTTCGTCGGCAAAGCGGTCCCAGAGGATGAGGCCGAAGCATTCGCGGCGCACGCCGAGGCAGTCATTTCGATTGTCTCGGCGCACGCTAAGGGCTACACCCGTGGTCGCGGTTGGGACACGGAGGGGAACCCGTACGACGACGTTCGGGCCGTGATCCTTACCGCGTCCGCGCGGCTGCTTACGAACACGACGCAGATCACGTCAGATAGACAAATGGGACCGTTCAGCGTGTCCTACCGGCCTAACGACAGCTGGTCGACAATGGAGCTTTACGTCCTAAACAGGTACCGGGAACGCGCCCGGTAAACAGATTTGCACCCGGCTTGCTACGGGTGCGGTCGCGCAGCTTAGGAACTGCGCGGCAGTGGCAAAGGGCAACCTTGTGTGCTGCGCTTGGGGTTGTACCTGCCACAACTTGCCGGGACAGGTTTTGTCTCGGCAGGTCCAATAACGATGTGACACAAGGCGACTTGAGGATCAAGGGGTTATTGGACGTTGAACGGACGGAACGAAACTGGCTTAACGAAAATGTTGGCCGCGTGTCGGGTTTTTACTTCTTTTACCCCGGCGTCTTCTTACGCGGCTTAAGGTTCGGCCCGGTGAGACCTTAGGAAAGCTCACCGGGCCGACCGCGCCACCTTTAGCCGTCTAACTCGTCAAGAGTGTCAGCAGCGTTCAGGCACTCAGCGGCCAACTGGCGAAGCTGAGCAGCCGAGAACGCGCCCGTACCGGCCACGTACGCGTACCGGCGCAACACGTCGCCGGTCTGGACCTGTTCGCCGCGCACGGATACGTCGATGTGGTCGCCGTCGTCCATGCCGGAAACGGTGTGTTTGTCGGTAGACATGAACTGTCGCCGCCAATCGTTGTCGTCGTATCGCACCCAACCGTCTACGTGGATGGCATCGGCAGGAGCGGGCACCAGGGCAAGGGTCACAGCGGCAGAAGATACCGCCACTGTGACGCATACGTCAACAGCTAGATCTGTTGCGCCACAACGATTTTAAAGTACACCTGGTGTACGTTACGGGGCACCTTTGAACTTGATAACGACCTTCTTAGGGTCGAACACCTTGCCCTTACCAGCAGGAAAAACAGTCACAGTCATAAGCCGGTCAATCACCGCGCGCTTACGGGGGAGCGGCAACGCGTCGAACAGTTCGCGCGGCTTATCCGCACCGATCAAACCGTCGAAAACGTGGTAGGCGTCAGCGTCGAACATCTGCCGTTCCACGTCTGCCAGCTTCGCCTTAACCCGTTCCGTCGCTATACGGACCTGTGAGGGCGTCAAAACACCGTCTGCGAACTCCGCGGCCAGGTCGTCAAGCCGGGAGCGCAGCGTGGCAGCTTCGCCCCGTAGGGCGTCCACGTCGGGCCGATCCTTATTCACCAGAACATTCAGCGCGTCGGGTTGCGACAGTCGCGCTACGGCGTGCTCAGTGACCCATTCGTCCACTTCATCCATGCGGCGGCTGACGTGAAACGACTCCTTGCACAGATAGACCGGATATTTCGTGCTCGACGCAAAACCGGACTTCAAAGGCTGCTCACACACACCGCAGATAGCGATACCGGACAGCACGAACTTTCGCCCCCGCGTCGGGCCGGAGCGCCGCTCCGGGTTTTCGAGGATCGCCACAACGGACCGCCAAGTGTCAACGTCCACGATGGCGGGCCAACTTCCTTCGCCAACGTCCACGCCGTCATAGAACCGACGCGCACAGTTACGCGGATTGATCAGCAATTGCCGCACCTGAGCGCCGCGCCACTGGTTGCCCTTAGGCGTAGTGATTCCGTTGCTGTTCCATTCCTTCGCAATCGCGTTCAGGGAGCCGCCGAGCTGCATAAACCTGTAGGCGTTGCGCACTAGCTCAGATTCTTCCGGGTGAAGCGCCGTGCCTTTGGTGTCCGTGTACCCGAACGGGCGCGATGACCACCAGGCCGCGCCAGTCTTAGCGCGTTGGGCGGCAGCGGCCTTTTGGCGGGCCGACTTGCGTTCGACTTCCGCGCGGGCAACGGCACCTTTGATCCGTGCGAACAGCCGTCCGTTGTCGGTGCTCAGGTCCGCGTCACCGCCAACCGTGGCAAGAGCTAGACGCTTCTCGTCGGCAAGGGTGATGAAGTGCTCAAGCTCGACGGGGCGACGGTGCAGCCGGTCCAAGTCCCAAACCACGACGGCACCGATTGATCCGTTGCGAATGTCGGCAAGCATCCGTTCGTACTGCGGACGCCTGCCAACGCTGGCGCTAGTGTCGTTGTCGCAGTATTCGACCGGCGTCCATCCGCGCTGGTCACACAGCTTTAGGCAGTCCTCGCGCTGGCGGGCGACGGCCAGCCCTTCGCCGGTGCGGTCGAGTGATTGACGGAGGTAAACGGCGGCTTTCATACCTGCATGTTAGGTGAATGTAGAGGTCCATCGCGGCGTGGATGCAGCCCGGCTGCTCGGTGCCGATCTGCTCTCGGCGACTGAGCTGGCGGTCGTTGCGGGTGACGGCCGGTTCGGTGAAGAAGCGGAACGCGTCGAAGTGGCTGCACCGCAACGGCATCGATTCGACTACGGCGTCGGTGCCGGACGCGCCGAGGCGCAGCGGCACCTGGGCGTGGCGCACCACGTCGGACTGGTACACCATCGCCCACTCGTGCAGTCCGAAGCAGTTCAGCCGCGGCGGACGGTTTTCGGTTGCGCGCAACAGCGCGGCGACGAACCTCACCGTGTCGACCCGTGAGACGAGATGGTCATGGGTGACCGTGACGCCGTCGCGGCACGGGCCGTATCCGCTCGCGTTCAGGTAGCGACGGGCGGACTCGCCGCCGAGCACGACGCCGAAACCGGGATGCCAGCGGCGCAACTGCCGTGGCCGGAGGCTGTAGTAGGTGAACAGGAAATCCCACACCGGATGTGGCTCACCGCGTTCCTGGCGGCGCAGATGCGGGGCCAGGAAGCTCTCGACGCGGGCACGGTGGTGTCGCTCGGCGGCGGTCCAGTCCGACTCGGCGAGGAACTGGTCAGCCGCCTGCCTGGCATACGCCAGCTCAGACACGGTGCGTCCCGTCGCGCACAGTGCCGACGAGGTCCTCGACCAGATCTTCCAGCGCGACCATCGCGGTCACCGCGCCGTCTGGCGAGGTGACGAGCGCCAGATGACTGTTGCTGCGCCGCAGCCGCGACAGTGCATCGGGCAGCGGGAGGGAGGCGGCCAGCTGCGGAAGCGGCCGCACCATCGCCCGGTCCAGCACCGCGCCGGGGTCATTCACCTGTGGCAACACATCTTTGATGTGCAAGTACCCGATGAAGTTTCCCGACGTGTCCGCCACCGGGAACCGGGAGTAGCCGGTCTCGGTGAGGGCCTGCTCGACAGCGCCGACGGTCGGCCCGGTGCCCGCGGTGGCGACCGGAATCGCGTGGATCTCGTTAAGCGGTATCGCGACGTCGGCGACGGTGCGGGACCGCGTTTGCAGGGCGCGGGTCAGCCTTCCATGCTCCTCGGTGTCCAACAGGCCGACGGACACCGACTCGGCGATCATCTCGGACAACTCGACGCTCGACACCGCCGATGCGAGTTCGTCCCGCGGCTCCACCCGGAACGCCCGCAAAGTCGTGTTGGCGCACCAGTTGTAAAACGCGATGAACGGCCGCGCGGCGCGGATGTAGACCAGATACGGCGGGATGAGCAACATCGCCGCGGACTCCGGGCCTGCGATCGCGATGTTCTTCGGCACCATTTCGCCGAGCAACACATGCAGGATCACCACGATCGCAAGGGCCACAAAGAACGACACCGTGTGCAGAACGGCCTCGGACACGCCGAACAATGCGAACGGCTTTTCCAGCAGATGCGCGACAGCGGGTTCGCCGACGCGGCCCAGCAGGATCGAGCAGATGGTGATGCCCAGCTGAGCACCGGCCAGCATCAGCGACAGGTTCTCGCCGGCCCGGATGACGGTCACCGCGCTCTTCTTGCCCTGTTCGGCAAGCGCCTGGAGTCGGTCGCGGCGAGCCGAGATGAGGGCGAACTCCGCTGCCACGAAGAACGCGTTGGCCCCGAGGAGCAGCACGGTCAAGAGCACCCCGAGCACATCACCCATTGCCGCCACCTCCGTGGTCCGTGTCGTTGTCCACCCTGGTCAACTCGAGCAGGTCGATGCGGCGACCGTCCATTCGGACCACGGTGGCCAGCCATTGCGCCGGCTCGTCGGCGCTGTCCGGATCGAACGCGGTGAGTTCGACTGTCTCGCCGGTCTCCGGGATGTGGCCCAGCTCTTGCAGCACCAGACCGCCGATGGTCTCGTACTCCCCTTCAGGTGCGCGGAATCCGGTCTGGGCCGCGACCTCGTCGATGCGCAGGAGTCCCGATACCTGCCAGCCTTTGCCTGCGGGCACCACGTCGGGGGTGGCGTCGTCATGTTCGTCGCGGACATCGCCGACGATCTCTTCGATCAGGTCTTCGACGGTGACCATGCCCGCGGTGCCGCCGTACTCGTCGACGACGAGTGCGGTCTGCAAGCCGTTGGCTCGAATCTGCGTCATCACCGCGTCACCGTCCAACGTGGACGGCACCGTCGCGACGGGCAACGCCAGGCTTGCCAGCCGGGTGCGGCCGCGGTCGTCAAGCGGCACCGCGAACACCTGCTTGACGTGCACCACGCCGATCGTCTGGTCGAGGTCGCCCTCGATGATCGGGAATCGCGAATAGCCGGTCTTGATCGCGACGGCCAGGAGGTCGGTGACCGTGTCGTCGGCCTCGAGCGCTTCGATCTTCGATCGCGGTGTCATCAGCTCCTCGGCGGTGCGCTCACCGAATTGCAACGAACGGTCCACCAGCAAGGCCGTGGTCGGATCCAGTGACCCGCTGCGTGCCGAGTTTCGCACCAGAGAGGCCAGTTCCTGCGCGGAGCGTGCGGACCGCAGTTCCTCGGCCGGCTCGATGCCGAGTCGCCGCAGGATCCAGTTGGCGGTTCCGTTGGTCAGCCGGATGACCGGCGTGAACAGCAGCGAGAACAGCAACTGGAGCGGCGCCGCAGCGCGCGCCGTCGGCACCGGAAGCGCCACCGCCAGGTTCTTCGGCACCAGCTCGCCGAACACCATCGACAGCGAGGTCGCGATCAGCACGGCCAGAAACAGGGAAATGCCGCCGGCGATGTTGGCGGGCAGGCCGAGCGCGTCCAGGCCAGGTTTCATCAGCCGGCCGAGCACCGGCTCGGCGAGGTAGCCGGTGGCCAGGGTAGTGATCGAGATACCCACCTGCGCGCCCGACAGCTGGAAAGACAGTGTGCGGTGGGCACGGCGGACCAATTGATCGCGGCGATCACCGTCGCGCGCGTTGGCCTCGACCGTGCTGCGCTCCAGTGCGGTCAGCGAGAACTCGGCAGCGACGAATACCGCGGTGCCGACAGTCAGGAGAATGACCGCCAAGATCGACAGCAGTGAAAACCAGACGGTCATCGGGACCTCGGCAGGGGGGCGCCGGGCACGGGGCCCGGCCACCTAGAAGAGGGGTCGTCAGCGTCGGCGTTCAGGAGTGACTGCTGCTCCGCCCGGAAGGCCGGTTCAGAACCGGAGGCGTCAGTCGGTGCCTGCGGCACGTGAACCCTTTCGTTCGCGCCGGCATAGTGGATCTGGCCGACGATGGATGCAGTGAAGCTCAATACTATCGCCAACGCAGGCGGCCACCGGGCCCAACCACCGCGTCGCGCCCGCCAAACAGAGCTTCGTCCTGAGGTTTACGCAGCCTAACCATAGTTGCGCGGTGTAGGTTCATCCCATCCCGTCGGGCAGCCGAAGACAGGTCCTCCATGACGCCTCGCATGACTCAGTCGCACCCGTTTTCCCGCCTCGCCGCTGTGCTCGGCGCCGTCGCGGCGCTGCTCATGACGAGCGCCTGCGGATCGCAGTCATCGGAGTCGGACGAGCCGTCCGACAAGATCACGGTGTATTCGGGCCGCAGTGAGGAACTGGTCGCGCCGTTGATCGAACAGTTCACCACCGATACCGGGATCGAGGTCGAAACCCGATACGCCGGATCGGGGGAACTGGCCGCCCAACTGATCACCGAGGGCGACAAGTCACCGGCTGATGTGTTCCTGTCCCAGGACGCGGGAGCGTTGGGCGCGGTGAGCCAGGCCGGTCTCTTCGCGCCGATCGACGCCGAGACACTCGAGGCGGTGCCCTCGAAGTTCTCGGCAGCCGACGGCACCTGGGTCGGGGTTTCGGGCCGAGCCCGGGTGGTGGTGTACAACCCGAGCCTGGCGCCGAACCCGCCCGACACCATCGACGGTCTGCTCGCCCCGGAGTGGAAGGGCAAGATCGGATTCGCCCCCAGCAATGCGTCGTGGCAGTCGTTCGTCACCGGACTGCGGGTGATCCGTGGCGAAGACGGCGCCCGGCAATGGCTGCAGGCGTTCAAAGCCCAGGAGCCCAAATCCTTCGAGAACAATGTCGCGGTGCGCGATGCGGTGGATTCGGGCCAGCTTCCGTTGGGCGTGGTCAATCACTACTACCTGTACGAGTTGATGCACGCCAAGGGCGAACAGGCGGTTACCGCGCGGAACAAGTACATGGCCGCCGGTGATCCGGGCGGGCTGATCAACGTCGCAGGTGTCGGGGTGCTGAAGTCCGCGCCGAATCCGCAAGGGGCCCAAGAGTTCGCGTCGTATCTGCTTGGCAAGTCGGCACAGGAGTACTTCGCGGGCGAGACGATGGAATACCCGTTGATCGCCGGCGTGGCGCCCTCGGGACAGATGCCGCCGCTCAGTGAGTTGCAGCCGCCGGCGGTGGACCTGTCGGCGCTGTCGGATCTGGAGGCGACGCAGGAACTGCTTGTGGAAACCGGCCTGCTGACCAACTGACTCGATGAGCGAAAGTGGCCGACGTGCCCCGGCGCCGCTGGTGGGCGCGGCGGCACTGGTCGTACTCGCCACCCTGGTGCCGTTGGTGTATCTGGGCGAGCGTGCCGTCGAGCGCGGTTGGGCTTTCGTGGTCGACGAACTCTGGCAGGCACGTACGGCTGCACTGGTCGGGCGGTCGCTGACGCTGGTCGTCGTGGTCACCGCGATCTGTGTGGTGCTCGGGGTGGGGCTTGCGGTCCTGGTGTGCCGAACGAACCTGCGCGGCAGGCGCGGCCTTGCCGTGGTGCTGACCCTGCCGCTCGCGATGCCCAGTTATCTCCTTGCCTACCTGTGGGTTTCGGCCTTTCCGGCGGTGGCCGGATTCTGGGGCGCGTGCCTGGCCCTCGTGCTGGTGAGCTACCCGCTGGTGTTCCTCACCACCATGGCGGCGCTCTCGCGCGTCGACCCGGCGCTGGAAGAGGTGGCCCGCTCGCTGGGGCACGGCGGCTTCTCGGTGCTTTTCCGAGTGACCCTGCGGCAGGCCAGGGGAGCGATCACTGCCGGTGCGCTGCTGGTGGCGCTGTACGTGCTCAGTGATTTCGGTGCCGTTGCCGCAATGCGCTACGAGGCGTTCACCTGGGTGATCTACGGCGCCTACCGCTCGGGTTTCAACCCGTCCCGTGCGGCGGTGCTGTCACTGGTGCTGTTGGTGTTGGCCCTGCTGTTGGTCCTAGCCGAGGCGCGCGCCCGTGGGATCGCCGCCGCTCGGATCGGCGGCGGCACACCACGGCCCGCGCCGGTCAACCGGTTAGGGCTGTGGTGGCCCGCGGCGCTGATCGTCCCGGCCGTTGTCGTGATCGCCGCGATCGGGGTGCCAACGGTTGCGTTGATGCGCTGGCTGCTGACCGCGGGGACCCGATGGGACAGCGGGGAATGGCTGGCCGCATTGGGCGCCACTGTGTGGCTGTCGATCATCGCCGCACTGGTGTGCACCGTCGCCGCGCTGCCACTCGGCGTGCTCGCGGCCCGCTACCGCGACCGCGCCACTCGCGCACTGGAAGGCGCCAGTTATGTGGCCCATGGACTGCCTGCGATCGTCATCGGCATCTCGATGGTGTCGTTGGGGGTGCTGTTGCTGCGTCCGATCTATCAGCGTGCGCCACTGTTGATTCTGGCCTACGCGGTGCTGCTGGTGCCGCTGGCGGTGGGCTCGGTCCGGGCGGCCGTCGAGACGACGCCGGTGCGGCTCGAGGAGGTCGCGCGATCGCTCGGACGCAGTCCGTTGCGGGCGTTCGGCGCGGTGACCGCGCGAATGTCGGTGCCGGGTATCGGCGCGGGGGCAGCGCTGATCCTGTTGACCTGTATGAAGGAACTGCCGGTGACCTTGCTGCTGCATCCGACCGGTACCGACACCTTGGCGACCCGGTTGTGGGGTTACAGCTCGGTCAGCGACTACGCCGCGGCAGCACCGTACGCGGCGGCGCTTCTGGTGTTCGCCGCCGTCCCGACCGCCGCACTCGGGTTGTTCGGTGCCGGTCGCACCGGAGTTCGTAGTGACTGAGCCGGCGGGAGGTGTTGCCGCACAAGGGATCCACAAGTCCTATGGTCAGTTGCGGGTGCTTGCCGGTGCCGACCTCGAAGTGCCGGCGGGAACGATCACCGCCGTTCTCGGGCCGTCCGGATGTGGAAAGACCACGCTGCTTCGCATCCTGGCCGGCTTCGACGACCCGGACGCCGGGACTGTGCGCATCGCCGGCGAGCCGATGGTGGGCGGTGGTGTGGTGGTGCCGGCGCACCGCCGGCGAGTGGGCCTGATGCCGCAGGAAGGCGCCCTGTTCCCGCATCTGAGCGTCGGCGGAAACGTGGCGTTCGGACTCGTGTCCCGAAACGGGGCGGCGTCCGAGGTCGCGCGCTGGCTCGAGGTGGTCGGCCTGCCCGGCCTGGAGGGCGCCCGCCCGCACGAATTGTCGGGCGGTCAACAGCAGCGGGTCGCACTGGCCCGTGCACTTGCCGCGCGGCCCCGCGTGCTGCTGCTCGATGAGCCGTTCGCGGCGCTGGACGCTGGACTGCGGGTGCGGGTGCGGGAGGACATCGCCGAGATCCTGCGCGCGGCAGGCACCACCGCGGTGCTGGTGACCCACGATCAAACCGAGGCGTTGTCGCTGGCGGACTCGGTGGCGTTGCTGATCGACGGATCGGTCGCCCAACACGCCGCTCCCGTCGATCTGTACGGACGGCCCGCCAACTTGCAGGCCGCCCGATTCGTCGGCGCAACAGTCGAATTGGCCGGAACATGTCGCGCCGGTGTGGCGCACACGGCGCTGGGCGCCCATCCTGTGCGCATCGCGGTGACCGATGGGCCGGCAGTCGTGGTGTTGCGGCCCGAGCAGTTGCGGATGGGTGGGCCAGACGATGTCGACCGGAGCGAGAACACTGCGCGTGTGCGCTCTTGCCGGTTCTACGGAGCCGACACGGTGGTGCACGTCGCGCTGCGCGACGGAACTGCGTTGCGCATGCGGACGCCCGGCGACGCGCGAGTCGCAGCAGGCAGCACGGTCAACGTCGAGGCGGTCGGCGACGTGTTGGCTTACCCGTCACCACCCGGTGGGTAGGGGGTGGCCTTCGGCGAAACCGGCCGCGGACTGCACGCCGAGCACCACCTTCTCGTGCAGTTCGGTCAGGTTGGTCGCGCCAACATAGGTGCACGTACTGCGCACGCCCGAGGTGATGTGGTCGAGCAGATCCTCGACGCCGCCCCGCGACGGGTCAATGCCCATGCGAGAGGTTGAAATGCCTTCCTCGAAAAGAGCTTTGCGAGCACGGTCGAACATGCTGTCACCGGCGGTGCGGGCGGCCACCGCACGCTTGGAGGCCATGCCGTAGCTCTCCTTGAACGGCCGGTCCTCACGGTCACGCAGCAGATCACCCGGCGACTCGTAGGTACCGGCGAACCACGAGCCGATCATCACGTTGGCTGCTCCCGCGGCCAGCGCCAGCGCCACGTCACGCGGGTGCCGAACCCCGCCATCGGCCCATACGTGCGCTCCGAGTTCTTTTGCCGCAGCGGCACATTCGACGACCGCCGAGAACTGCGGGCGGCCGACCCCGGTCATCATCCTTGTGGTGCACATCGCACCGGGCCCGACCCCGACCTTCACGATCGAGGCGCCCGCGCTGATCAGATCCCTGGTGCCCGCTGCCGACACCACGTTGCCCGCTGCCAGCGGCAGACCGAGATCGAGCGATGCAACGGCCTTGATCGCGTCGAGCATCTTCAGTTGGTGGCCGTGGGCGGTGTCGATCACCAGCAGGTCGACACCGGCCTCGGCCAGTGCCCGGGCCTTGGCTGCAACGTCGCCGTTGATGCCGACGGCCGCGGCGATGCGAAGCCGTCCGCCGTCATCGACTGCCGGCGTGTAGATGCCGGTCCGGATCGTGGCGGTGCGGGTGAGCACCCCGGCCAGGGCGCCGTCGGGTCTGGTCATCACCGCGACGTCGATGGGGGCGTGCTCGAGGAGGTCGAAAACCTCCCGCGGGTCGGTGCCCACCGGCGCCGTCACGAAATCGGACGACGCGACGTCGCGGACCCGGGCGAACCGGTCCACTCCGGCGCAGCCGGCCTCGGTCACCAGGCCGATCGGCCTGCCCTCGAACACGACCACGGCGGCACCATGCGCACGCTTGTGCAGCAGCGCGGTGGCATCCGACACCGAGTCGTCCGGACTCAACGTCACCGGAGTGTCGACCACCAGATCGCGGCTCTTGACGAAGTCGACGGTGTCCTTGACCACTGTGACCGGCAGATCCTGCGGCAGGACGACGATGCCACCCCGGCGCGCCACGGTCTCGGCCATCCGCCTGCCCGCCACCGCCGTCATATTCGCCACGACCACGGGGATCGTGGTGCCCGACCCGTCGATCGTCGAGAGGTCGACGTCAAAGCGCGATGCCACATCCGACCTGCCGGGGACGACGAACACGTCGTTGTAGGTCAGGTCGTAGGGCGGGGCATGCCCATCAAGGAATCTCATCGCCCTCGATTCTAGTTTCCCGCCGAGCAGACGCAGAATCGCACAGTTTGCCGCTTCGGCGATGCGAGTCCGCGTCTGCTGGGCCGGGGAACTAGGCAGGAACCTCGCTGCGGTCACCGCTCCACAGGGTGTGGAACTTCTGGTCCGGCTCGGCGTCGGTGCGGCCGTAGGTGTGTGCACCGAAGAAGTCGCGCAGCCCCTGCGTCAGCGCCGCGGGCAGCCGCTCGGTGCGCAGCGCGTCGTAGTAGGAAAGTGCCGAGGAGAAGCCCGGGATCGGAATGCCAAGCTGCGTAGCGGTCACCACGACGCGGCGCCAGCTGTCGATCGCAGATTCGACCGCGCTGCGGAAATACGGCGCTGCCAGCAGGGTTGCCAGGTCCGGCTCGACATCGTAGGCCTCCTTGATCCGGTTGAGGAACTTCGCCCGAATGATGCAACCGCCGCGCCAGATCGTCGCCAGATCGCCGGGCGTGAGGTTCCAGTCGTACTCTGCGCTGCCGGCCTGGATCTGGTTGAAGCCCTGGGCATAGGCGACGATCTTGGATGCGTACAGCGCTTGCCGCACGTCCTCGGTGAACTGCGCCGCATCGGCAGGCGCCGAACCGAGGCCGCCCGACGCCAGACCCACGGTGGCCTTGCGCTGGGGCACCGAACCCGACAGTGCCCTGGCGAAAACCGCCTCGGCGATTCCGGTGACCGGCACCCCCAGGTCCAGTGCCGATTTCACGGTCCACCGACCGGTGCCCTTCTGCTCGGCCTCATCGACGATCACGTCGACCAGCGGCCGGCCGGTCTTGGCGTCGACCTGACGCAGCACCTTGGCGGTGATCTCCACCAGGAAGCTGTCCAGGTCACCTTTGTTCCACTCGTCGAAGACGTCGGCGATCTCGGATGCGGACCTACCGAGCCCGTCGCGCAGCAGCTGGTAGGCCTCGCCGATCAGCTGCATGTCGGAGTACTCGATGCCGTTGTGCACCATCTTGACGAAGTGACCGGCGCCGTCCGGGCCGATGTGCGTGCAGCACGGGACGCCGTCGACGTGTGCCGAGATCTCCTCGAGTAGCGGCCCGAGGCTCTTGTAGGACTCCGCCGGCCCACCCGGCATGATCGACGGGCCGTTGAGTGCGCCCTCCTCGCCGCCGGAGATGCCGGCGCCGACGAAGTGCAGGCCACGCTCACGCATCGCGGCTTCGCGGCGGATGGTGTCGGTGTAGAGCGCATTCCCGCCGTCGATGATGATGTCGCCGTCATCCATGGCGTCGGCGAGCTCGTTGATGACGGCATCGGTGGCCTCGCCGGCCTTGACCATGATCAGGACCCGACGCGGTTTCTCCAGTGCGTCAAGGAATTCGGCGATGGTCTCGCTGCGGACGAACTTTCCTTCCGAACCGTGTTCGGCGAGCAGGGCATCGGTTTTGGCGATGGACCGGTTGTGCAACGCGACGGTGTAGCCGTGCCGGGCGAAGTTGCGGGCGATGTTCGAACCCATCACCGCGAGGCCGGTAACCCCGATCTGCGCCGTAGCTGTGGAGCTCGACGGTGTGCTCGACGAAGTCATGCAGGAGCCTTTCGTTGTTTTGTTGTAGATGAACGTAGGGCTCTATCCCAAGCCGGAGAACAAGCGGTGCAGCTCGGTAAGCCAGGGGACCGCTACCGCGACGGTGGGGAAGACGAGTACGGCCACCGCGGCGAGATAGGCGACGACGGCCAGGATGAGACTGTTCGGCTTGCCGCCCAGGCGGCGCACCCGGACCACTGTGGTCGGCCCGCCTGCAGCCAGTGCCCCCGATGGGGTACGCCCGGCCGCGCAGGCGACCAGCGCGCGGGCCAGGGGCGTGGGTCCGGTGGTGCGGACCGCGGCGTCGTCGGCGAGCAGTTCGATCAACAGCCGGACCGCGTCCAGCGCGCTGGCGCTGCGGACGAATCGGGGGAATGCGGCATGAACCGCGGTGAACATCTCCAGGACAAGGTCGTGGCGAGCCCGCAGATGTGCCCGCTCGTGGGTGAGGATCGCGGCAATCTCGGAATCAGAGAGCGTCGTCAGAGTGCCCTCGCTGACGACAACCCGGCTGCGGACGCCCGGCAGGCAGTAGGCCAGTGGCTGGGCTACGTCGAGGATTCGCAGACCACCCCGCGCGAGCGGGAGATGTCCCCGAGTTGCGGTACAGAGATGCGTTGGCACCGCTTCGCGCGACTTGCTCAGCAGGTCGACCATCGTGCGATGGTGCGCCCGGCGGCGCCGGGTGGCGACGGCCACCTGGATCACCGCGACGCACAAGCGGGCGCCGATGAACAGGGTGAGGGTGAACACTACGACGTAGAGCAGCCACAGCGGCCAGCCCAGAACCGCGATCTCGCTGGTGATGGTCGCGGTCGGCCTGCCGTCCGGGCCCGGCACGAAAAGGCGGCTGGCGATGGCGATTCCGGCGGAGAACGCCGAGAGGACTGCGGCCAACGCGATCGACTGCCACAGCACGATTGCGGCGCGGGGGGCGCGCAGCGGCCAGGATGCTCGGGCCAGCATCGCCGGCACCGGCCCGACGAGGGCCAGCGCGACGAGAGTGAAGGCCAGCGCGGACACGCCGTAAGTGTCTCTCAGTCGGTGCTGGAATTGCCAGCCGGTGGTGGGATCCGATGCTTGCTCTCGAGCTCGTCGAGTGCTCGGCGAAGCGCCTCGGCCTCGTCGGCACCGACCCGTTCTACGAAGTGGACCAGCGCGGCCTGGCGGCTTCCGGTGTCCGCGGCCTGGTCGAGTGCGTCGACCATGAGGCCGGCGACCAGCTCGTCGCGGCCATGGGTCGGAGCGTAGCGATGTGCGCGGTCGTCGCGATGCTGGACGACG
Organism: Mycolicibacterium sp. XJ870; assembly: GCF_053483975.1. NCBI lineage: Bacteria > Bacillati > Actinomycetota > Actinomycetes > Mycobacteriales > Mycobacteriaceae > Mycobacterium > Mycolicibacterium sp. XJ870. Next base: position 112,107 of record NZ_JBEFTI010000012.1, on the reverse strand, counting down.
AGATTCTTCTTCGCCAGCCGCTGTAGCACGGTCATGATCGTGGTGTAAGCCAGGTCGCGGCGGGCGGCGAGCGCCTCATGGACTTGGCGCACTGTTTGGGGTTCGGGTGCCGACCACAGGTGGTCCATCACCTCGCGCTCAAGCTCCCCAAGACGCGTTTGTTTGGCCATGTTTCGTTCACTCTCCTGAGCAGTAAGGCCAGCGTACTACGGGCTTACTACCGTGTGTCGTATCCAAGTGCCACCGGCCGCCGCACCGCCTTTGGTGAGCGTTAATTGCAAGGTCACCGACCGTTCGCGGCCCTGTTGTGAATCGGGTCACAGCGACTGGTCCTCGATGAACTCTTCACTATAGTAAGGCTAACCTAAGTCACATTGGAGCCTTCGGAGGTGTCATGACGGTTTTGATCGAGGATCCGCTGATCGCGGGGATGGCCTTCACGCGGACACTGCCGCTGCATGAGTCGAGCCGGCGTCTGCGCGAGTTGTATCCGGAGTGCCCGCGGGTCTACGGCGTTGCCGTCATGGGTGATCTGTCGCGCAGACGGTGGTGGCCGCTGGCAGAGGCGCTCGGCGGTGACCGCCTGCAGGTGATGTTCGACGTCGCGAGCGCCGAGACCGACAACCGCGCCGCGGTGGCCCAGCAGTTGGCGGCCACCCTTGCGCACGTCGTCATCGGTCGAGTGGTGCCGCTGCTGGTGTTGGAGGGTCGCGCCTGGGATACCGGCCTGGAGAACCTGTGGGTACACGTCGACTCGGAGGGGGCTATCGACTGGGTCGGCGTTGTCGACCCGATCTTGCGGGCGCTGCCCGACGATCCGTACTTCCGGGGCGGGGTCACCCGGATCGCGAGCGCCGCGCGCGACGGGATCGTCGGGTTGCCCAATGAGGCGGCGCTGACCACCTGGGTGGCGCACCGCAGCCATCGTGCGCTGGAACCGCTTTTCCTGCGGTTGGCGGAAATCAGTGGCGGGGCCATGTCGGTTGCCGCCATGTGGCACATGGTCGGCGCTGCTGTTGTCAGTGCAGCCACCCAGGTTCCGCTGCTCGCCGGCTCCAGCGAGTTGGTCAGCATGCGCCGGGGTCAGGCGGTGCTCGACGCGCTGGTGGGGTTCGGTTTGCCCGTCCGCGGGGCCGGCCGGGCAGGGAAGGTCTTGCTTAATTAGGGCAGCCTTGCCTATTCTTTCGGTACGAGGCTAACGGACCGAGCCGGAGTCCTGAGGGCTGCAGAGACCCCCGGTCCACTCGAGGGCGGGTCCCGCGTTGAACGCGCGGGACCCGCCCGCATCTTTATCTGTAGGAGCCGTGTAGACACGGAGGCTGTGACCACAGCAGAGCCCGCCGGCCGCCCTGAAGGGCTCGGCAAAGGATTCGACACCGAACTCGGCCTCACCTATCTCGACCTCAGTGCGGACGGTGGCCGTGCCCAGCTGACAATTCACGACAAACTGTTGCAGCCGTGGGGGATTGTGCACGGCGGCGTGTATTGCGCGATCGTCGAGAGCCTGGCCAGTGTGTCCGGACATGTCTGGTTGTCGGAGAACGGCGGTGGAACCGTCGTGGGCGTCAACAACAACACGGATTTTCTGCGTGCCATCGGGTCGGGCACGGTAACCGCGGTATCGACACCCATTCACCGCGGACGCCGCCAGCAGCTGTGGCTGATCACCATCACCGACGAGAACGACCGTCCGGTGGCGCGCGGTCAGGTCCGCTTGCAGAACGTCCCCGACGAATCGAGCGCGGCGTAGCGAGTCTGCAGGCGAGCGCTGCTGATTTGCGCGCGTCATGGCAATATCGCGCACTATGCGTTTAACGCCGCATGAACAAGACCGGCTGCTGATCTCGTATGCAGCAGAACTGGCGCGCCGCAGGCAGGCTCGAGGGCTGCGGCTGAACCATCCCGAAGCTGTCGCCGTGATCACCGATCACCTGCTCGAAGGTGCACGCGACGGCCGCACGGTCGCCGAGTTGATGGTGAGCGGGCGCACTGTGCTCGGCCGTGCCGAGGTCATGGAGGGAGTGCCCGAGATGCTGTCCGACGTCCAGGTCGAGGCGACCTTCCCGGACGGCACGAAGCTGGTCACCGTCCACCAACCGATCGCTTGAGCCAGGCCCGATGATTCCAGGCGAAATCGTGTTCGGCCAAGGTGAAATCGAGCTCAACGCCGGTGCCCCACGCTTGACGCTCGACGTCGTCAACACCGGCGACCGGCCGGTGCAGGTCGGCAGCCATGTCCATCTGCCGCAGGCCAACGCGGCGCTGGACTTCGACCGGGCGGCCGCCCGCGGCCACCGGCTCGACATCCCGGCAGGTACCGCGGTGCGCTTCGAACCCGGTGTGGCCCAACGTGTCTCCCTCGTCCCGCTGGGCGGCAGGCGGGAAGTACACGGCATCAGTCTCGACCCGCCCGGCCGATTGGATTCGCCCTCATGACCGAACTGACCAGGGCACGCTACGCCGCGCTGTTCGGCCCGACGACCGGTGACCGCATCAGACTCGCCGACACCGACCTGTTCGTCGAGATCACCGAGGACCGCAGCGGGGGTCCCGCCCTCGCCGGTGACGAGGCGGTGTTCGGCGGCGGCAAGGTGCTACGCGAATCGATGGGGCAGGCCAGGGCCACCCGCGCCGATGGTGCCCCCGACACCGTGATCACCGGGGCGGTTATCATCGATTACTGGGGAATCATCAAGGCCGACATCGGTATTCGTGACGGTCGCATCACGGCCATCGGCAAGGCGGGCAATCCCGACATCATGACGGGCGTGCATCCCGACCTTGTCGTCGGCCCGTCCACGGAGATCATCGCCGGCAACGGCCGCATCCTGACCGCGGGCGCGATCGATTGCCACGTGCACCTGATCTGTCCGCAGATCATGGCCGAAGCGCTCGGCGGCGGAATCACCACGATCGTGGCGGGCGGCACCGGCCCGGCCGAGGGCAGCAAGGCCACCACTGTCACACCAGGCTCGTGGCATCTGGCGCGCATGCTGGAATCGCTGGACTCCTGGCCGCTCAACGTCGCGCTGCTGGGCAAGGGCAACACCGTGAGTGCCGAAGCGATGTGGGAACAACTCCGCGGTGGCGCAGCAGGTTTCAAGCTGCACGAGGACTGGGGCACGACGCCGGCAGCGATCGACGCGTGCCTGAGGGTCGCCGACGCGGCGGGTGTGCAGGTGAATCTGCATTCGGACACGCTCAACGAAGCCGGGTTCGTCGAGGACACCTTGGCCGCGATCAACGGACGCGCCATCCACGCCTATCACACCGAGGGGGCCGGTGGCGGCCACGCGCCCGACATCATCACCGTCGCGGGCCACGCCAACGTGCTCCCGAGTTCGACGAATCCGACCCGGCCGCACACCGTCAACACACTCGACGAGCACCTCGACATGCTCATGGTGTGCCATCACCTCAATCCCGCTGTCCCCGAGGACCTGGCGTTCGCCGAGAGTCGGATTCGACCGTCCACGATCGCGGCCGAAGACCTGCTGCACGACATCGGCGCCATCTCGATGATCGGCAGCGACTCACAGGCGATGGGCCGAGTCGGCGAGGTGGTGCTGCGCACCTGGCAGACCGCGCATGTGATGAAACGTCGGCGCGGAGCGCTTGAGGGGGACGGTCCCGCCGACAACAACCGAGCCAGACGCTACATCGCGAAATACACCATCTGCCCGGCCATTGCGCACGGCCTCGATGACGAGGTCGGCTCGGTCGAGGTGGGCAAGCTCGCCGATCTGGTGTTGTGGGAGCCCGCCTTCTTCGGGGTCCGCCCACACGCCGTGCTCAAGGGCGGAATGATCACCTGGGCGGCGATGGGCGATGCCAACGCCTCGATTCCCACCCCGCAACCGGTGCTGCCCCGGCCGATGTTCGGCGCTGCACCGGCGGCCGCGGCCGCCACCTCAGTGCATTTCGTGGCACCCCAGGCAATCGAGGATGGCCTGGCGGACCGTCTCGATATCCGTCGAAAGCTGGTTGCGGTCAAGGATGTTCGCAAAGTCGGCAAACGGGATATGCCGCTCAACGATACGCTGCCGCGTATCGAGGTCGAGCCGGACACCTTTACCGTGCGCATCGACGGCGACGTCTGGCAGGAACAGCCTGCCGCCGAGCTGCCCATGGCACAGCGATACTTCCTCTTCTAGATGAGCAGTCTCGCAACACTTCTGACCTTGGCCGACTCGCGCCTGCCGACCGGCGGGCACGTCCATTCCGGCGGTGCCGAGGAGGCGGTGACGAGCGGCCTGCTCACCGACCTCACCACGTTGCGTGCCTACCTCGTGCGGCGTATCCGCAGTCACGGCCTGGTGACCGCCTCGCTGGCGGTCGCGGTGCACACCGGTGCGCTGACGCGCGAGAACGCCGACGCCGAAACCGACGCGCGCACACCGGCCCCGGCGGCCCGCGAGGCGTCCCGGGCTCAGGGGCGCGGACTGGTCCGGCTGGCCCGGCGGGTGTGGCCGAGTGAGCAGTGGGCAGCGCTGGGCACCCGGCCGCATCTCGCGGTGGCGGCCGGAGCGGTGGGCGCTGCCGGTGGACTGCATCCTCCGCAGACCGCGCTGTCGGTCGTGTACACGACGATGACCGGGTCGGCCACCGCCGCCCAGCGGCTACTCGCGTTGGACCCCGGAGACGTGGCCGCATTGACATTCGAGCTGTCGGGACTGTGTGATGCAGTCGCCACCGAGGCCGCCGCCGGGCTGGCCGACCTGTCCGATCCGTTGCTCGACGTGCTGGCCCAGCGCCACACCGAACGCGAGCGTCCGCTGTTTGTCTCGTGAAAGGCCTGCCATGCCACCGCATTTCCTCGACGGAGAACCGCACACCCACGCCGATCGCCCGAAACGGGTACGGCAGCCCGGCGAGCCGTTGCGCATCGGTGTCGGCGGTCCCGTCGGCTCCGGCAAGACCGCCCTGGTGGCCGCGTTGTGCCGGCAGTTGCGCGACGAGCTCTCGCTGGCCGTCCTGACCAACGACATCTACACCACGGAGGACGCGGACTTCCTGCGCAGGCATGCGGTGCTGCCCGACGAGCGGATCGCGGCCGTCCAGACCGGGGGATGCCCGCACACCGCGATCCGCGACGACATCACCGCGAACCTCGACGCCATCGACGATCTGATCGAGGCCAACCCGGCCCTGGACCTGATCCTGGTCGAATCCGGTGGCGACAACCTCACCGCGACGTTCTCCTCTGGTCTGGTGGACGTGCAGATCTTCGTCGTCGACGTGGCAGGCGGCGACAAGGTGCCGCGCAAAGGCGGGCCGGGCGTGACGTATTCGGATCTGTTGGTGGTCAACAAAACTGACCTCGCCCCGCTGGTGGGCGCTGATCTGGACGTCATGCGCCGGGACGCGGCCAAGGCCCGTGCACACCGGCCGACGGTGCTCATCTCGCTGATCGACGACCCCTCGGCGGGCCCGGTGCTGACCTGGGTGCGTGAGCAGCTGGAGGCCGCGCAGGCGCAGTCGGTCTGATGCACTCCGAGGTCGTCATCGTGGCATGCCCCGGTCGGCTGCCGCGGATCGAGGCCGTCGGCGGGCTCACCGGTCGTCGTACCGAACTCGACACCGTGCACCTGGTGTCCACGGCCGCCACGCCGCTGGGCGGCGACTCGCTGACGGTGCGCGTGGTGGTCGAAGCCGGTGCTCGGCTGCGGATCCGGACGGTTGCCGCGACATTGGTGTTGCCCGGCGCGGAGACGCCGGCCTCGACCGCGCTCTGGGAGATCGAGGCGGCCGGACATTTGGACCTGGATCCGCAACCGACCGTGGTGGCCGGTGGCTCTGTGCATCAGACCACGACGCGGCTGCAGCTTGCCGACACCGCTCAGGTGCGGCTGCGGGAGCGGGTCCAGATCGGCAGATCCGGTGAGCAGGCGGGTTTTTGGGCCGGGACGCTGCACGCAGACGTGACATCAGCCGGTGACACCACACCGCTGTTGCGGCATAGCATCGAGCTGGGCTGCGGTGCCGTCGGCGACGACGCATTGGCCTCACCCCGCGCGTGCATCAGCGAATTGCGCTATCCCGCACCTTCATTCGAAGGGCTGGGGGCGGTGCTGACGCTGGCGCGCGGCGGCAGTCTGGCCACCTGGCAAGGCGACCGGCTACCGGCGTGAACGCTTAGGACGCCGCCTTCTCGGTCTCCTGCACCGAGGCCGCGATCTCTTCGAGTTCCTCGATCCTGGTGCGGGCATATGCCTGCTGCTCGGTGATGGTGAGTTGACCTCGCTTGGTGCTCAGGAAGGTCACCGTCCACGACAGCAGGGTGACGATCTTGGTCTTGAACCCGACCAGGTAGACCAGGTGCAGCACCAGCCAGCACAGCCACGCGAAGAACCCGGCGAATTCCAGCCTGCCGACCTTGGCCACTGCGGAGAACCGCGACACCGTCGCCATCGAGCCCTTGTCGAAGAACTCGAACGGCGCACGGATCTTCGGGCTGGTGCCGCTGACCTCGCGCTTGATCAACTTGGCGGCATACTTTCCACCCTGGATCGCGCCCTGCGCCACACCGGGCACGCCCTCCACGGCCGCCATGTCGCCGACCACGAACACGTTCGGATGGCCCGGAAGCGTCAGGTCGGGCTGAACCTTGACCCGGCCCGCCCGGTCGAGCTCGACTCCGGACTGCTTCGCGAGATCCGTGCCGAGCGGGCTCGCCGATACCCCGGCGGACCAGACCTTGCAGGCCGATTCGATACGCCGGAGAGTGCCGTCAGAGTCCTTGACGGTCAACCCGTTTCGGTCGACGTCGGTGACCATGGCGCCGAGTTGCACCTCGACCCCCATCTTCTCCAGACGCGCCTGTGCTTTCTTTCCCAGCTTCTCGCCCATCGGCGGGAGCACGGCGGGAGCGGCGTCGAGCAGGATCACCCGGGCCTCGGTCGGATCGATGTGGCGGAAGCTGCCGTGCAGGGTCTGATCGGACAATTCGGCGATCTGCCCGGCCATTTCGACACCCGTCGGTCCGGCACCCACCACCGTGAAGGTCAGCAGCTTGGCCCGACGCACCGGGTCGCTCGACCGCTCGGCCTGCTCGAATGCGCCGAGAATCCGGCCGCGCAGTTCGAGTGCGTCGTCGATCGACTTCATGCCGGGCGCGAACTCGGCGAAATGGTCGTTGCCGAAGTAGGACTGCCCTGCGCCGGCCGCGATGATCAGGCTGTCGTACGGAGTCGAGTACGTGTGGCCCAACAGAACGGAGTCCACGGTCCGCTTCTCGAGATCGATGTGGGTGACGTCGCCCAGCAACACCTGCGCGTTCTTCTGCTTGCGCAGGATGACGCGGGTGGCCGGGGCGATCTCGCCTTCGGAGATGATCCCGGTCGCGACCTGGTACAGCAGTGGCTGGAACAGGTGATGGGTGGTGCGTGCGATCAGCTTGACGTCGACGTCGGCACGTTTGAGGGTCTTGGCGGCGGTCAGCCCGCCGAAACCCGATCCGATGATGACGACTTTATGCCGATCCGACGCCGTAGCTCCCGGGTGGCTCATTGCTGCTCCTCGCGGACGTTTTCCCACTTGGTACAACCGATAGGTTAGTCGGCGCGATTCCCCTCGGTGCGGTGAGATGGGCAACCACGCCGAATGTTTACCCGGATATCAGTGGTTTCAACGCTTCGCCGACTGCTGTTACGCCGCCGGGCACGTAGCCGCCCATGGTCACCGGGCTCAGAATCACCCCGTCCACACCGGCGTCGAAGACCTTTGTCTTGAGCTGTTCCGCCACTTGCTCGGGACTACCGAACACCGCCTGCTGCTTGAAGTCATCCGGAATCACGTCCGCGGTGAAATGCTCACCGATCAACGCGACTACCAGCATGCTGGTCTCCAAAGTCGCGGGGTCACGGTCGATCTCCTCGCAGCTCTTGCGCACGACGTCCAGCTTGCGGGCCAATTCATCGAAGCCCGCGATGATGTTGAGATGGTCGAAGTGCCGGGCGGCCAGCGGGATGGTCTTCTTCTCACCGCTGCCGCCGATCATCAACGGAATGTGGTCGCGGAAGCGGGGATTGGCCACTGCCTCAACCGTCCGGTAGTACTTGCCGGAGAACGTCGGGCGCTCCCCGGCGAGCATCGGCAGGATGATCTGCAGGGCCTCGCCGAGCTTGTTGAAGCGGTCGGTGAATGTGCCGAATTCATAGCCGAGCTGGTCGTGTTCGAGTTCGAACCAGCCGGTGCCGATACCGAGAATCGCGCGGCCCTGGCTGATCACGTCGAGTGTGGTGATGGCCTTGGCGAGCAGGGTCGGGTTGCGGTAGGTGTTGCCGGTGACGAGCGTGCCCAGCTGAACGTTCTGCGTCGCCGTGGCGAGCGCGCCCAGAGCGGTGTATGCCTCAAGCATCGGCTCTTCGGGAGCGCCCAGTCCGGGCAGTTGATAGAAGTGGTCCATCACGAAGACGGAGTCGAAGCCGGCGGCCTCGGCTTCTTGGGCTTGGGCGATGACGGTGGGAAAGAGTTCCGAAACGCCGGTGCCGTAGGAGAAGTTGGGAATCTGAAGTCCGAGTCGGATTGTCACTTCTCCGACCCTAACGTGTTATCCCACAGAGGCGAGGACGCCGCGGCTGACGTGCAGTGTCTGCCCGGTGATGTGGCGGGCAGCCGGCGTGGAGAGGAACAGAGCCAGCCGGGTGAACTCGTCGGCGACCGACGGCGGCGTGCTGCCCAGCCCGTCGTAGCCCGGTTCGGCGCTGCGGCCCGAGGCGACGAGGTTGACGGTGATTCCACGGGTGCCGAAGTAACTCGCCTGTCCGGCGGTCCAATCGGCCAGAGCCGCCTTGACGGCGGCTTCCGCACTGCCCTGCCGCGGGCTTTCCGGCACGACGTTGACGATCGAGCCACCCGATCGCAGATGATCGCCGACCATCTGGACCGTCAGCGCGGCCGAAACCACGGTGGCGTCGAGCGCGTTGCGCCAGGCCGCGGCCAGATCGGTCATCGTGTAGGTGCGCGGATCCTTGGCTTCCCACAGCGGGGCCGGCACATTGACCAGCGTGTCGAGGTGGCGCGGGAACTGGCTGCGGGCCTCTTCGAGGCTCGCGGGATCGGTGTTGTCGAACACGATCGACTCCACGTCGAGTTCCTTGGCGGCGACCTCGAGGTCGTCGCGGCGAGAGCCGGCGATGACGACGTTGTGTCCGGCGTCCCGGAAACCTGCCGCAATCACGCGACCGAGTTCCGTATCGCCGCCGGTGACCAGCACCTCCGCCATGATGTACCTCCATGTACCAGGGATCGCCGCGCCGGTTGGGGACGATCAACGACCGATGTTACTGGACAGTAGCTAGGTCACGAAACTCAACGCGCCAAGTGCCGGTCATCCGGTTCACCTAGGGTTTCTCCAATGACGCAAACCAGCGCCCTCAGCAGGCCTTGAAGACCTCGCCCGGCCTGCCGCGCTGGATCTACCTGCCTGCCGCGCTCGGTGCAGGGTTCGTTGTGCTGCCGGTGGTCGCGATGGCCGCGCGCGTGGACTGGCCGCGGTTCTGGTCGCTGATCACCAGTGACGCGTCGACCGCCGCGCTGTTTCTCAGTTTGAAGACCGCTGCCGCGAGCACGCTGTTGTGCCTGGTGCTTGGTGTTCCGTTGGCGTTGGTGCTGGCCCGCGGCGACGGCCTGGTGGTGCGGTTCATTCGACCGCTGATCCTGCTACCCCTGGTGCTGCCTCCGGTGGTGGGCGGGATCGCGTTGTTGTACGCATTCGGCCGACTCGGGCTGATCGGGCGGTACCTGGAGGCGGCCGGCGTACAGATCGCGTTCACGACGGCCGCGGTGGTGCTGGCGCAGACGTTCGTGTCGCTGCCATTCCTGGTGATCTCACTCGAGGGTGCGGCGCGCACCGCGGGCGCGGACTTCGAGGTGGTCGCGGCAACGTTGGGAGCGCGTCCCGGCTCGGTGTGGTGGCGGGTGACACTGCCACTGCTCGGGCCCGGGCTGATGTCAGGCGCGGTGCTTGCCTTCGCTCGCGCGCTCGGGGAGTTCGGCGCCACGTTGACCTTCGCCGGATCCCGTGAGGGGATCACCCGCACGCTACCCCTGGAGATCTATCTCCAACGGGAGAGCGACGCCGACGCCGCCGTGGCGTTGTCGGTGTTGCTGGTCGCGGTGGCGGCAGTCGTCGTCGTGGGGCTGGGCAGCCGTCGGTTGCGGGTCGGCGGTTGGACATGACCCGCCTACAGGTGCATGCCGTCGTCGAGCACCGCGGTCTCGACGTCGAATTCGATGTGGCCGCAGGCGAGGTGCTGGCTGTGCTGGGGCCCAACGGCGCGGGCAAATCGACCACATTGCATGCGATCGCCGGTCTCGTCGATCCGCACCCCGGCCGTATCCAGGTAGGGGACAAGGTGCTGACCGACACTGCGGCGGGAGTGCAGATCGCCACCTACGCCCGCCGGGTGGGCCTGCTGTTGCAGGATCCCCTGTTGTTCCCACACCTGAGCGTGGCCGCCAACGTCGCGTTCGGTCCGCGCAGCACGCACCGTCTGGCCAGGGCGGAGGCCGCCGCACACGCGCAGCGGTGGCTGGCCGAGGTCGATGCCGCGGACCTGGCTCACCGGCGGCCGCGTCAGCTCTCCGGCGGGCAGGCGCAGCGGGTCGCGTTGGCGCGCGCGCTTGCCGCCGACCCCGAGGTGCTCTTGCTCGACGAGCCGCTGGCGGGGCTGGACGTTGCCGCGGCGGCTGCCATGCGCAAGGTGCTGCGCGGTGTGCTGACCCGCGACGGCCGGTGCGCGGTAATGATCACCCATGACCTGTTGGACGTGCTGACCCTGGCCGACCGGGTGCTCGTCCTCGATGCCGGAAAGGTGGTCGAAAGTGGTTCTACGGCAGCCGTTTTGGCAGTACCCAAGAGTCGTTTTGCCGCTCGGTTCGCCGGCGTCAACCTGGTCAGTGGCATGGCGGCGGGCGACGGCGTGCTCACCACGGCATGGAATGCACGCTGGCATGGCAGTCCAGCTGCCGGTGTCGTGGCGGGCGGTTCTGCGGTAGCCGTCTTCGCCCCGGCGGCGGTCGCCGTGTACCGGGAGCGGCCGCACGGCAGTCCACGGAACACCGTCGAAGTGACCGTGGCGGAGCTGGACAGCCGCGGGCCGGGAATCCGGGTGCGCGCCGACGAGCAACCCGACGGTGCGCCCGGGCTGGCCGCGGACATCACCGCGGAGTCGGCCGCCGAGCTGCGGCTGGCGCCAGGCGAGCGAGTGTTCTTCTCCGTCAAGGCTCAGGAAGTAGCTGTGCATCCGGCGCCGTAACGAGCTGCGGCCGGTCTCCGATGAACTGGTCAGTTCTCCGTCGCCGCGGGGTATGGGCCGCATCAGGCGGTCCGGGCGTGGCGCGCGGAGCCTTGCTGCGCCAGCAACGACGAAAATGCGTCTGGCATGGTCAGGTTCGGTTCACAGCAATCGCTCAGATAAACACTCTAAGAGCAACTCACACTTGCGTCACGGCGGTAACACGGTAGTTTCTTCCCCATGGACGAGTCGGACGCGATGTCACATCGACGCAGAGGCCTGTCACAGAAGCTGACGCTGGCCGCGGTTACCGGTGCAGTTGCGGTGGCCGTGGCGCTGCCGACGGTGGCGCATGCGGATCCTGAGCCGCCACCTCCGCCGCCTGGCAACACCTTCCTGCCCGCCGCGCCGGGCGCGGCGGCACCGGCGCCGCCACCACCCGCTCCGGGTGCACCCGCACCGCCACCACCCGCTCCGGGTGCACCGGCACCAGCACCCGCACCCGTGCCTCCTGGCGCACCCCTGGCTCCTGGCGCGCCCGCACCGGCGCCTGCACCGCCCGCCGATCCGAACGCTCCTGCGCCGCCGCCCGCTGATCCGAATGCGCCCCCGCCGCCTTCGGCACCCGAACCCGGCCGCGTGGACAACGCCGCAGGCGGGTTCAGTTATCTTGTGCCGCAAGGTTGGACGGTGTCCGACGCCACCCAGCTGTCGTATGGGCAGGCGCTGTTGACCAAGGTTCCGCCGGAGGGCACCCCGGAGCCGCCCAATGACACCAGCGTGCTGCTGGGTCGTCTGGACCTGAAGTTGTTCGCCGGAGCCGAGGCAGACAACAGCAAGGCTGCTGTTCGGCTGGCGTCGGATATGGGTGAGTTCTTCATGCCGTTCCCGGGGACTCGGCTGAACCAGGAGACGGTGCCGCTCGACGCGAACGGAATGACCGGCGTTGCTTCGTATTACGAGGTCAAGTTCACCGACGCCAACAAGCCCACCGGTCAGATCTGGGCGGGCGTGGTAGGCGCACCGACGCCGCCGGGAACTCCGCGCGGGCAGCGTGCGCCCGAGCGCTGGTTCGTCGTCTGGCTTGGTTCGGCCAACAATCCGGTGGACAAGGGTGCCGCTGTGGCCCTGGCCAACTCGATCCGGCCATGGGGTCCGCCACCGCCTCCGCCGGCGGACCCCAACGCACCGCCACCGCCGCCAGACCCGAATGCGCCACCGGCGCGTCCAGGCGTCGGCGTCCCGGTTCCGGTCACCGATGCTCCTCCGGAGATGCTGCCCCCGGCCTGACCCGCCGGGCGGGCCCTACGGTCCGACGTACGGCACGTTGCCGGCAAGGTTGTTGACGTTGAGCAGGTAGCAGTTGGTGCCACCGAAGCCCATCGCACCCGCGGTCACGCATCGCTGGAACGTGCCGTCATGGGCGATCGGCCCGTCGCACGTGGTGCCGCCGCCCCACGGGGTCCAGCCGCCCTGGCAGCCGGCACTTGCCGGTGACGCGGTCGCCAGTGCGATGCCGCTCGCTGCCAATGCGCCGACGGCCAATCCGATCAGTGCCTTCATCTCTGCCTCCTACGTCAAAGGCCTGTTATGTTTGCTGACTGCCAGCTGTTACTGGTGTGTCCGATGTGGCTGATGGGGCATATGTGAGATAGCCGCCGGCCGAACGAAGGCCGCCGCCTGAGGGGGCAGCGGCTTCGTGGTCATCGACCCGGCGCGACGTCTACGCTGCACATCGCCACCTTTCCCAAGCCGGCGGCGTCAGACTCGGTCGGCGCCACGCAGGTCAACAGCGAGTTGCCAGATATTGATGAGAGTAGTCAACCGCCGACCCCGCGACAATGTGATATTCGTTTGCCCACCCCGGCATTGGCTGCGCCGGGCCGCCATTCACCGAGCGCTGATCGTTCCCAATTAGCCAACCGAATCGTTACGTTCGCCGGGTACATCTGATGGATCAGCGGAAAGGGAGGCCCTCGTGGGAACCATCATTGGCACGATCATCTTCGGTGCAATCATCGGAATTCTGGCAAGGTTGCTCATCCCAGGGCAGCAGGCCATGGGATGGATCATCACCGTCGTAATCGGCATAGTCGGTGCGCTTGCCGGCTACTGGCTCTGGGGTTTGATCGCAGGTGAGGGCAATGCGGACACCGGCGGTATCGACTGGATCCGCTGGATCATCAGCATCGTCGTGGCGGTCGTACTGACTCTGGGCTACACCGCAGCAACGCGCAAACAGTAATGAGCCATCGGACAAATGGCCTTGGCTGAGCATTGTGCGGTCATATGAATCCATAAGGTCATGACCACGGCCACCATGGCCGCATGGCAGGTCGTCAGTCCCGGTCCGGTGAGTTCACGTCCGCTGCAACGCGTGACGGTCCCGCGACCCGAACCGGGTGCTGACGACCTGCTCGTCGCGGTACGGGCCTGTGGCGTCTGCCGCACCGACCTGCATATCGCCGAAGGCGATCTGGCCGTGCACCGGCCGCGCGTCATACCGGGCCACGAGGTCATCGGGGAAGTGGTCACTGTCGGTGCGAATGCCAGAGGCGTGTTCAGCGCGGGGGACCGCGTCGGGGTGGCGTGGTTACGCCACACCTGCGGTCGCTGCGGCTATTGCACCCGCGGCAGGGAGAACCTCTGTCCGCGGTCCTTGTACACCGGTTGGGACGCAGACGGCGGGTACGCCGAATTCACCACCGTCCCCGCGGCATTCGCGCACCGGCTCCCGGGCGGTTATTCCGACACCGAGCTGGCGCCGCTGCTGTGCGCGGGCATCATCGGCTATCGCGCTCTGCTGCGCACCGACTTGCCTGCCGGCGGGCGGCTGGGAATCTATGGCTTCGGCGGCAGCGCGCATCTGACCGCCCAGGTGGCGCTTGCCCAAGGCGCGCGGGTGCACGTGATGACCCGGAGCGAGCCGGCCCGCGCACTGGCGCTCGCCTTGGGTGCCTCGTCGGCACAGGGCGCGTCCGAAATGCCGCCCGAGCCGCTCGACGCCGCAATCCTCTTCGCGCCCGCCGGGGAACTGGTGCCACCCGCGCTGGCAGCGCTGGATCGCGGCGGCGTGCTGGCTGTCGCCGGAATCCACCTCAGCGATATCCCGGGCCTGAACTATCAGCAGCACCTGTTCCAGGAACGCGAGATCCGCTCGGTGACCGCCAATACCCGTGCTGACGCGCGGGATTTTCTGGCGTTCGTCGCGGAGCACCGCATCGAGGTCACCACGCCGCAGTATTCGATGGCTCGTGCCGACCAGGCACTTGACGATCTGAGCACTGGTCGCATTTCCGGCGCGGCGGTGTTGTCGCCGTAGCGCCGCCATGCGCTGAAACCGCCGTACGGATTTCGACCACTTCGTCGGTCTCGGCGAGACAGCAGGCTCAGAGCGCCGCGAGCGCTGCACCCAGCCTGCCGGTGAGATCACCGCGACCGTATGCATACAGCGGTCCGCTGCCGTCGCTCAGCACTCGATTCAGCCGCGCCATCCCGCGGGCGCTCACCGGCCGCGGCGAATGCAGCCGCAGCGTGATGGCGTCGATCATCGGCTCGGCCGCCGCGATGTTGGTGCGGTGCAGCGGGATCCGCGTGGACAGGTGCACGCTGGCGCCTTGTGGTTGTGCGGCTTCACTCACCGCGCGGCGCAGCGCGCGGGCGATCATCTGCCGTTCCGAGGTGGACGTCAGCCTGTCGGCGCGTACGGCAAGCGGGCTGCCCGACGGGGCCGCCACACCGACGGCCAGCATGGCGTCGAGCTTGCCCGGTCGCAGCCATGCCGTGAGCCGGGCATGTATCGAGGGTCGGCAGGCGGGATGCGCGTCGACCACGCGGTCGGTGGCGGGAGTCGCAGAAATTCGGTTGTCACTCATAGCCGCTACCTCGTAGTTTCTGGATGTCCGATCCTCTCGGATCGTGACTGCCTAAAACGTTACGCCAGTCATGGGTGACTGGTCAATCTGTTTAGCCGGTCACGGGTGACGTAGACTGGATGCATGACGCCGTGGGCCGGGGATGCCGAGACCAAACCCGCTCCGGGGCCGCTGGTGCGTGTGCAGGCCTTGGTGAACACCGTCGAGTTGCCTGACGGGCCGGACCGGTTGGCCGATCCGGCCGAGGCCGCGTCCTGGCTGGTCACCAACGGGTTGCTCGCTGCCGGCTCCGATCCGACGGAGGCAGAACTCAGTGTGCTGCGCGAAGTCCGGGAGGCGTTGCGCCGGTTGCTGATTCACAACGCGGGTGGCCCGCCCCCGGATGCGGCCGCACTAGAGACGCTGCGCCGTGCCGCCGCGGGTGCCACCGCGCGGGTCGATCTGGGTCCCGACGGTCGGATGGACCTGTTCGCGACCGGTGACACGGTGGCCGAGCGGCTGGTCGAACTGCTGTTGGTGGTCCGTGACGCGCAGAGGGACGGAACCTGGGCACGACTCAAAGCGTGTGCGAACGACGAATGCGCCTGGGCGTTCTACGACCGGTCCCGCAACCACGGCGGAACCTGGTGCGATATGGCCGATTGCGGCAACAAACTGAAGAACCGGCAGTTCCGAGCCCGCAAGCGCGCTGCCAGATCCGAGTCAGGTCGACAAATGCCACACCAGGGCGGCCGCCAGCGCGCCCATCCCGTTCAGTGACCAGTGCAACGCAATCGGAGCCAACAGGCTACCGCTGCGGCGACGTAACCAGGTGAAGACGAAACCAGCGATGCCGGTGGCCACCACAGCCAGAACCACGCCGGCGACCGTGCCGAGGATCCCACCGCCGAACAGTCGCGTGAACCCGACGTTACTGCTCGTCAAACCCAGGGACGTGCTGATGTGCCAGAGGCCGAACAGCAGCGACCCACCCGCGGCGACACCGCGAAAACCCCAGGCCCGGTTCAGTGCACCGTGCAGTACGCCGCGGAACGCGAGTTCCTCGGGAATCACGGTTTGCAGCGGGATGATGATCATCGACGCGATGAGCGCACCCGAGAGGGTCGCATAGTTGTCGTTCATGAACATCGGGCGCGTCCAGGGCAACAGCGCGCCCACGGCGATCACCGTGACCACGAGCGCCACCGCGGCCAGCGCGTACCCGGCGCCGGATTTCCAATGCTCTCGACCCAAGCCCAGCTCGGCCCACCCCAGGCCGCGTGCCCGCACCAGGGCCAGCAGACCGATCGCCGCGGCGGGGACGGTGGCGATGCTTGCCCACGGGGTGGTGAAGTGCGCGATCAGGTTGGTGATCGCCAGCACAACCACGACGATCGCGATGTCGGCGTATACCCGGAAATGGTGCAGTGCGGAAAGCTGGGCTACCAGTGGGTGAGGGGGTGCCGCCACGGCGCTCTGGTCAGACATTTGCCGCAATCATACCGGCGACCTGCCCACATTCAGTTGGGGAATTCGTCACAGTTTGCTGGCAGGGCGGTAGTCGGAGTCCCATGTCCACCCGGAGATCGCCGGATCGTCCTCGCCGTGCTCGCGGGTGTAGGCGCGAGCCGCCAGCCGGGCATCGGCCATTTCCTGGCGTAGCCCTGCCGCGCTGGCACCGAGTCCGTCGACGCGGTCGATGACGTCCATGACCAGATGGAAACGGTCCAGGTCGTTGAGCATCACCATGTCGAACGGCGTCGTCGTAGTTCCGCGCTCTTTGAACCCGCGCACATGCAGTTGATCGTGGTTGGCGTGACGGTAGGTGAGCCGGTGGATCAGCCACGGATAGCCGTGGTAGGCGAAGATGATCGGCTTGTCCGTGGTGAATATCGAATCGAACTCGTGGTCGGACAAGCCGTGCGGATGCTCCGACTCCGGTTGCAGCCGCATGATGTCGACGACATTGACCACCCGCACCAACAGGTCGGGCAGCTTCCGGCGCAAGATGTCGGCGGCGGCCAGCGTCTCCAACGTCGGGACGTCACCGGCGCAGGCCAGCACCACGTCGGGGTCACCTGAGGTACTTCCCGGGTCGCTACGCTCCTGCCCTCCGCCAGCCGTGCTGGCCCACTCCCAGATCCCCAGCCCGCGCGTGCAATGGGCCACGGCCTCGTCCATGGTCAGGTAGGTGAGCCCTGGTTGCTTGCCCGCTACGACGACGTTGATGTACTGGCGGCTACGCAGGCAGTGGTCGGCGACGGACAGCAGGGTGTTGGCGTCCGGCGGCAGGTACACCCGGACCACCTCGGGCCGCTTGTTGGCGACGTGGTCGATGAACCCGGGGTCCTGATGCGATGCGCCGTTGTGGTCCTGACGCCACACATGAGAGGTCAGCAGGTAATTGAGCGAGGCGATGGGACGGCGCCAGGACAGGTGCGAGCTGCTCGACAGCCACTTGGCGTGCTGGTTGAGCATCGAGTCGACGATGTGCACGAACGCCTCGTAGCAGCTGAACAGGCCGTGGCGGCCCGTCAGCAGATAGCCCTCGAGCCAGCCCTGGCACATGTGTTCGGAGAGCACCTCCATCACCCGGCCATCGGGCGCGAGGTTCTCGTCGTCCGGGCTGGTCTCGGCCTGCCAGGTCTTATCAGTGGATTCGAAGACCGCCGACAGGCGGTTGGACGCCGTTTCATCGGGGCCCATCAGCCGGAACCGGTCGGGGTTCCGCGCGATGACGTCGCGCAAGAACGTGCCGAGCACCCCTGTAGCTTGAGCTGCCTCGACGCCTGGTTTGTCGACGGCGACCGCGTAGTCGGTGAAATCGGGCAGGTCGAGGTCGCGCAACAGCAGCCCGCCGTTGGCGTGCGGGTTGGCGCTCATCCGGCGCGCACCGCTGGGCGCAAAGGCACGCAGGTCTTCCCGCAGCCCGCCGGTGTCGTCGAACAACTCCTCGGGTCGGTAACTACGCAACCACTGCTCGAGCTCGGCCATGTGCTCGGGATTGGTGCGGGTCTCCGACAGCGGCACCTGGTGTGCGCGCCAGGTGCCCTCGACCTTCTTGCCGTCCACCTTCGCCGGACCGGTCCAGCCTTTCGGTGTTCGCATGATGATCATCGGCCAGAGCGGACGGCCCGGCTCGCCGTCGAGTCGCGCCGCGCGCTGAATCGCGGCGATCTGGTCGAAAGCCTCGTCCATCGCAGTGGCCAACTGCTGGTGGACATTTGCCGGGTCGTCGCCGGCAACCGTGATCGGCCGGTATCCGTAGCCGAAGAACAGCGATTCGAGCTCCTCCTGCGGAATCCGGGCCAACACTGTGGGATTCGCGATCTTGTAGCCGTTGAGGTGCAGGATCGGCAACACCGCCCCGTCGGTGACGGGGTTGAGGAACTTGTTGGAATGCCAGCTGGTGGCGAGCGGTCCGGTTTCGGCTTCGCCGTCGCCGACCACACACGCCACCACCAGGTCGGGGTTGTCGAACGCGGCGCCGTAGGCGTGCACCAGCGCGTACCCGAGTTCGCCGCCTTCGTGGATCGACCCAGGTGTCTCGGCAGCCACGTGACTGGGGATTCCGCCGGGAAAAGAGAACTGGCGGAACAGTTTTCGCATGCCATCGGCATCCTGACCGATTCCCGTGTAAACCTCGCTGTAGGTGCCTTCGAGATAGGCGTTGGCCACCAGGCCGGGCCCACCGTGACCGGGTCCGGTGATGTAGATGACGCTGAGGTCGCGGTCCCGGATGATGCGGTTGAGGTGCGCGTAGAGCAGGTTCAGGCCCGGAGTCGTGCCCCAGTGTCCGAGCAGCCGGGGTTTGATGTGTTCAGGCGACAGCGGTTCGGCCAGAAGCGGATTGTCCAGCAGATAGATCTGTCCGACCGACAGGTAATTGGCGGCGCGCCAGTACGCGTCGAGCTGTTCGAGCTCCTGGTCGGTCAGGGCCGGGGAGAGGGTCGCGTCGCTCATATCTTCCATCGTGACTGATGTCGGTGAACAGCGGGTGCGATCGGGGTACCCGAATGGGCGCCGGATAACCACCTACCGCGTCAGCTAGGTTCTACTGCATGCCAATCGCCCCCAGGACGCCGGTGCTGGTCGGGTACGGCCAGGTCAATCAGCATGATGACAATCCCCAGGTGGAGCCGGTCGACCTGATGGCGGCGGCCGCCAAGGTAGCCGCAGATCCACGGCTGCTTCAGGCCGTCGACTCCGTGCGGGTCGTCAACCTGCTGTCCTGGCACTATCGCGACCCGGGTCTGCTTCTCGCGCAACGTATCTCCGCTACTGACGCCACGACGCGCTACACCGGGGTCGGCGGTAACGTGCCGCAGACCCTCGTCAATGAGGCCTGCCTGGACCTGATGGCCGGACGCGCCGGGGTGGTGTTGATCGCCGGTGCCGAGGCCTGGCGGACCCGTAGCCGGTTGCGGGCACGCGGGGCCAAACCGGACTGGACCCGGCAGGAGGACGCGGTGCCCGAGGCCCCCGGCGCCCACGAGGGCGTGCCGATGGCCGGCGACGCCGAGCTCCGCATCAACCTGGACCGCCCGGCGTTCGTCTATCCGATGTTCGAGCAGGCGCTGCGCATCGCGGCCGGGGAAACTCCGGATCAGCACCGCCGCCGGATCGGCGAACTGTGGTCGGATTTCAGTGCGGTCGCCTCTGGTAACGGGCACGCGTGGAGCCGGGAGCGGTTGACGGCCGAGCAGATCGCCGAACCCGGCCCCGGCAACCGGATGATCAGTTGGCCATACACCAAACTGATGAACTCCAACAACATGGTCGACCAGGGTGCCGCGCTCATCCTCACCACCGTGGAGAAGGCGACGTATTTGCAGATTCCCAGAGACCGTTGGGTTTTCCCGTACGCCGGCACAGATTCACACGACACCTATGCGATCGGCGAGCGTGCGGAGTTGCACCGGTCTCCGGCGATAAGGATCGCCGGGCGCCGAGTGCTGGAACTGGCCGAGACCGGTGTCGACGACATCGATCTGGTCGACGTGTATTCGTGCTTTCCGTCAGCCGTTCAGGTCGCGGCTGCCGAACTCGGTCTGCCGCTGGATGATCCGTCCCGTCCGCTCACCGTCACCGGTGGCCTGACCTTCGCAGGCGGTCCATGGAACAACTACGTGACCCACTCGATCGCCACCATGGCCGAGAAACTGGTGGCCGATCCGGGGACACGCGGCCTGATCACCGCCAACGGCGGCTACCTCACCAAGCACAGCTTCGGTGTGTACGGCACCGAGCCGCCGGAACATGAATTCCGCTGGGAGAACGTACAATCCACCGTCGACGCCGAGCCGGTTCGCAGGCTCGCCGTCGAATGGTCGGGCACGGGAACCGTCGAGTCGTGGACGACGCCGTTCAATCGCGAGGGGTTGCCCGACAAGGCCTTTCTGGCCGTGCGCACCCCCGATGACGCCCGCACGCTGGCGCGGATCACCGACGGATCGGAGGCCGCGGCGACCGTGGCGGCAGACATCGCCGGGGCCAAGGTTCAGGTGCACGCCGACGGCACAGCCACGCTGGTGTGAGCGGTTACTTGATGGTGTAGCCGCCGTCGATCAGCAGGTCGGCGCCGTTGATCATTCCGGCGGCATCCGACGCCAGGAACACGGCGGCGGCAGCGATCTCGTCCGGATATGCGAACCGGCCGGTCGGGATCAGCTTCTTGAGTGCGTCCCCGCGAGGACCGTCCCAAGCACGGTGGCCCAACTCGGTCAGCACCACGGTGGGCGAAATGGTGTTGACGCGGATGCCGCGGCCACCCCATTCGGCGGCAAGGACTTTCGACACTCCGACGACCCCGAACTTGGAGGCGCAGTACGCCACGTGTTGGTCGAGCGCGACCGTCGCGGCCTGCGAGGCCATGTTGATGATCGAACCGCCGCCGGCCTCCAGCATCCGGTTTCCCACCGCCTGACACATCAGGAAGGTGCCGCGCAGGTTGACTTGGATCGTGGTGTCCCAATCCGCCAGGGACAGTTGCTCGGCGGGTGCCAGGCGCGCGATACCTGCGCTGTTGACCAGAATGTCGATCCGCCCGAACGCTTCGGCGACGGCGTCGACCGCCTTGGTCACCGACTCGGGATCGGCGACATCACAATGGAATCCTCGGTTATCGGCACCGAGGGTGCGTGCCGCGTCCTCGGCGCCTGACGTATTGAGATCCAGGGCTGCGATGCGGGCTCCCTTGGTGGCGTACGCCGCGGCGATAGCGGCGCCGATCCCCGACGCGGCACCGGTCACCAGCGCCGTCTTGCCGTCCAGCCGGAAGTCGAAATCGACTGTGGGCTGCTCTGTTTCCGTCATCGGGACCCTTTCGGTGTTGTCGCTATTTGAGTACCGCGGCGGCGATTTCGACGTCGGTGACCAATGACGAAACCATTCCGGACCGCAGCACGGCCTGCGTCGCGGCGATCTTCTCGGGACCGGTGGCGATCGCGATGACCGTCGGAATCGCCCGAAGGGTGGCCTCGTCGATGCCCATCCGGCGGTCATCCAGACCGGCCAGCCGATTGCCATCGGCATCCAGCAGCAGGGCACAGGTTTCGGCGGACACTCCGGCAGCGTCCAGCTGCCGCACTTCCTCGCTCGTCAGTGACCCGTGGACCTGTGACGCACCCTCGATCCAGGCGCCCACCGAGACGAGGGCGCAACTGACTTTGGCGTGCTGGGAGAACGTTTCCTGAATCTGCTGATTGCCGGCCAGGCTGGCGGCGGTACGCGCATCCGATACCACCAGCGGGGCATAGAGCGGCCAGGGTTTGCCGCCGCTGACTTCGCTGATCCGGCGGACCAGGTCGGCACCGTTGTGGCTGATCGCTCCGGCCATGCCGGTGAGCTGTACGACGTCGCAGGGCGGCAGCGCGGTCAGGTGATCGGCGATGTGCGCCAGGGTGCGGCCGCAGTCCACGCCGACCACGTCGCCATCCCGCAGAATCGACTGCAGCAGTTCGGCTGTGGCCTTGGCCACCGCGGCGACCCGATTGGCGGTATCACTGGATTCGGCCGTCACCGCGTAGGCGTGGTCCAACCCGTACCGGCGTTGCAGGGCCGTGGACAACTCGACGTCGATGGCTCCCGGATTGTGGATCTTGATCTCCACCATGCCCGATTCGAGTGCCTCGTCGAGCATCCGCGCAACTTTGAAGCGGGAGATCCCGAACTCTTCGGCGATCTGGATTCTGGTGCGTCCTTCGAGGTAGTAGCGCCGTGCGACCACTACGCGTTGCAACAGCTCATCGGGCCCCATGCCGCATCCCTTCCCGCCCGTGTGCACATATGTGCAGTCCCGTTGACATATGAGCATAGATCATTGCATGATCCACCTCACAACAATCAGATGAGTGGCTGCATCAACAGATGAGCGACCGGGATCATGGAGGCGCGACGAGCATGCGGACCGAGGACACCGACCTGGCAGTGCTGGCCGGCACGGTGTTGTCCCGGGAATCCGCTGCCGTGGCCGCGCTGGCGGGAAGCGTTGAGTCGGATGTGGTCGCGGTGGCCCGTCGCATGCTCGCGATCACCGGCAAGGTCGTCACCACCGGCTCGGGAACCTCAGGGATCATGGCCGAGCGGCTGGCTCATCTGCTGTCGGTCTGCGGTACTCCGGCGGTCTACCTGCCTTCGATGGACGCCCTGCACGGCGGTATGGGCGCGATCACCGAAAACGACCTGGTGCTGGCCATTTCCAAGACCGGTCAGTCTGCTGAGCTGACCCGACTGGCCGAGCTGCTGACCAGTAGGGGAATCACGGTCGTGGCGATCACCGAAAGCCCGGAATCTCCGTTCGCCGCCGCCGCCGATGCGGTCGTCCTGTTGCCGCCGACAGCCGCTGATGCCGACCCGGGCGACATGATCGCCATGGCCAGCACGCTGGCGGTCGGCGCCTGGGGTGACGCGCTGGCCGTGGTGACGATGGCGCTGCGCGGTCACACCATGCGCGACGTCGTGGACAGTCATCCCGCCGGTGGTGTCGGTGTGCGCGGCGGGCGTCCCGGTGACGAGGCTGTGCCGGTGGTGCGCGCATGACCGAATACGCTGTGCTCGGGGTGGATTCGTCCACGCAGTCATGCAAGGTCGAGGTGCGCGAAATCGTCGGCGGGCGCCTGTTGGGTTCCGGCTCGGCGCCACACCCGCCCGCCTTCCCTCCGAGCAGTGAGCAGCACCCCCTCGAGTGGGTCACGGCGTTCGTATCGGCGGCCCGCGCCGCACTCGCCGACTGCGGGCAGGCACCCGTCATCAAGGCAATCTCGGTCGCCGCCCAATGCCACGGCCTGGTACTGCTCGACGAGCAGGGAAACCCATTGCGCCCAGCCAAACTCTGGAACGACACCACCGGAGCACCGGAGCTGGCCTGGCTGGTCGACCGCATCGGCGCGCAATCCTGGATCCGCAGTATCGGTTCGATGCCGACGGCGGCGTTCACGATCGCCAAGGTGGCGTGGGTAGCCACACACGAGCCCGATGTACTCGACCGGGCGGCCTCGGTTCTGCTGCCGCACGATTATCTGACGTACTGGCTGACCGGAGCTCGGGTGACCGACCGCTCCGAGGCATCCGGCACCGGTTACTTCAATACTGCAGCCGGACAATGGATCAGCGGGTACCTCGAGATGGCCGGCGGCGAGCGGGACTGGTCGTCCATGCTGCCCACCGTGCTCGGCCCCTGCCAGTCCGCCGGAACCATCCGGCCCACGGCGGCGCAGGCACTCGGGTTGGCCATTGACGGTGCCGACATTCTGGTGGCGCCCGGCGGCGGCGATCAGCATGCCGCCTACCTCGGGCTCGGCCTTGGCGACGGTGACCAGTACATCGGCATCGGAACCTCCGGTGTGGTCGCCACATCCTGTCGCACACCGGTGTTCGACCCGAGCGGAATGGTCGACGGGGTGGCCGATCTCACCGGCGGGTATCTGCCGCTGGTCAGCACGCTCAACGCGGCGCGAGTCGGTGAGGTGGCCGCCCGGCTGCTCGGCACCGATCTGGCCGACCTGGCGGACCTGGCGCTGGCGGCCGGCGACAATCCGGGGCCGGTGCTGGTGCCGTTCCTGGACGGCGAACGCAAACCCGATCGTCCGGCGGCCCGCGGGGCATTCGTCGACGTCACGTCACACACCACGCGCGAGGAGCTGGCCCGGGCATTTGTCGAGGGCCCCTTGCTGTCACTGCTCAGCGCGCGGGACAGCTTGCGCGCCTGCGGGGTTGACGTCAGTGGCGGTGCTGTCGCTGTCGGCGGTGGGACGCGTTCGAAGGCGACGCTGCAGCTGCTCGCAGATCTGCTGGACGACGAGGTGACGGTGCTCGACGCCGACGAGGCGACCGCCCGTGGGGCCTGCATTCAGGCGGCCGCGGTGGCGGGTGGGCTGGATGTTGCCGGGCTCGTCGACCTGTCGAAGCGCTGGCAGCCAGAAGTGCGCCTGCGAGTCTCGCCGCGCCACACCCGCCGCGACGTCGGCGCGTTGCGCGGGCGGTGGGCCGAGGTGGCCTTCTCACCACTGCTCGATTCGGGACATCAGCCGTGATCGCGCCGTGGCACGTCCACTATGCGAAGTGGCTTGCCGGATCCGTCTACGCGGCGCCGCCACCGCGCCGTGTCGCATTCGCCGGCGCACTGGCCGCCGCCGGGCTTGGCGTGCACGTGGACGTCATGGCCGAGGCCGAGGGATTGCCCGCCGGAGTGAGTATCGCGGAACTCCAGCAGATTTCGGACGACATCGGCTCATCTCGGCTGGAGGTGCACCTGATCGGTTCACCTGAGTTCGCCGACGAGATGCTGCCCGCCCTGCTGGCCCTGCGCCCGGCCCGGGTGTTCCTGCCCTGGTCGGCGTTCACCGTCGAGCGCGCAGCCGCGATCCGGTCCGCCGGCGTCGCGGCGTGGATCGCGATCTGGCAGGAATGGTCGGGCTGGGGCAGGGGTGGGACTCCCTGGCCCGCGGAACCCGACGGAGCGCTCGTGATGTTGATCGAGCCGGGCACCAGTGACCGCTGCGAAGTTCAGCGGCTTGATATCGCCGCGTCCTGCGCGCAGCGCCTGCCGGTGATCGTCGACGGGGGAGTAACCGAAGACATTGCGCCGCTGTGTATCACAGCTGGCGTCGAGGCCATGGTGGTCGGCCGGGCACTGCTCGCCGAACCGTCTGGGAGTCGAGGAAGGGACATGACATGAACGCCGTCGCAGCCGGTTCGGCCGGCACCATGCGCGCCAGCGTGATGACCGGGGTGGGCACGCTGGTCATCGAGGATCGGCCGGTGCCGTCGCCTGGACCGCACGAGGTGCTGGTCGAGGTTGCCGCGGTCGGAGTGTGCGGTTCCGACGTGCACTACTACCGCCACGGCCGCATCGGCGACTTCGTCGTCGAGGAACCGATGGTCCTCGGCCATGAATTGTCCGGCCGCATCGCCGCGGTCGGAGATGGGGTGGACCCAGCCCGAGTGGGCCAGCGTGTCGCGGTCGAACCGCAGCACGCCTGCCGTCGCTGCAAGCAGTGCAAGGCCGGGCGCTACAACCTGTGCCCCGAGATGAAGTTCTACGCCACCCCGCCGATCGACGGCGCGTTCTGCCGCTATGTCACCATCGACGACGACATGGCCCACCCTGTACCGGATTCCATGTCGGATGACGCCGCAGCGCTGCTCGAGCCGCTTTCGGTGGCAATCACCACGATGCGCAAGGCCGGCATCGTCCCGGGATCGTCCATCCTGATTGCCGGCGCCGGCCCGATCGGCGTGATCTGCGCGCAGGCCGCGCGTGCCTTCGGCGCGTCGCGCATCGTGGTGTCCGATCTGGTCCAGGCGCGGCGCGACCGCGTGCTCGAGTTCGGCGCCACGGAGGTGCTCGATCCCACGGTCGACGACGTCGCCGCGCTGGATCCGAAGGTGGACGCGTTCGTCGACGCCAGCGGCGCTGCACCGGCCGTCGTCAGCGGTATCAAGGCTGTCGCGCCTGCAGGCAAGGTTGTGCTGGTCGGGATGGGCGCCGACGATGTGTCGCTACCTGTCGGCTACATCCAGAATTGGGAGATCACCGTCACCGGAGTGTTCCGCTACACCGACACCTGGCCCGCGGCAATCCATCTCGTGACCTCCGGTGCTGTCGACCTCGACGCGCTGGTCACCGGGCGCTATGACCTCGAGCATGTCGCAGACGCTCTTGACAGCGACACCGACCCTGCCAGCCTCAAGTCGATTGTGAATCCCTCATGACATCTCCTCCACGGGCAAACCCGTTTGATCTCGCCGGCCGTACCGCCCTGGTCACCGGCGGTAACCAGGGCCTCGGTAAGGCCTTCGCGATCGGCCTGGCCGAGGCAGGGGCGCGGGTGGCCATCGCGGGCCGCAGCGCCGAACGCAACCAGACGGTGGTCGCAGAAGCAGCCGAGGTAGGCCACGACCTACACGCGATCACCGCCGACATCACGAAAGCCGAAGATGTGGACCGGATGACCGCTGACACGGTCGAGGCGCTCGGGCACATCGACATCCTGGTCAACAACGCAGGCACCTGCTATCACGGTGAATCCTGGACCGTCACCGAACAGCAGTGGGACGACGTGTTCGACCTCAATGTCAAGGCGCTGTGGGCGTGTTCGCTCGCCGTGGGCGCCCACATGCGGGAGCGGGGCAGCGGCTCGATCATCAACATCGGCTCGATGTCGGGCATCATCGTCAACCGCCCGCAGATGCAGCCCGCTTACAACGCGTCCAAGGCCGCCGTGCATCACCTGACGAAATCCCTTGCCGCCGAATGGGGCCCACTCGGTATCCGGGTGAACGCGCTGGCTCCGGGCTACTGCAAGACAGAGATGGCACCGGTGGACCGGCCGGAGTTCAAGCAGCATTGGATCGATGACACCCCGATGCTGCGTTACGCGCTGCCCGAGGAGATCGCCCCCAGCGTGGTGTTCCTGGCCAGCGACGCCGCCTCGTTCATCACTGGCTCGGTGCTGGTGGCCGACGGTGGGTACACCACGTGGTAGAAACTGGCGCGGTCAACAGAAGAGTCGTCGTCAATGCGATCGACGACGTAGACATCGAGAAGATCCCGCAACCCGAACCCGCGGCGGGCGAAGCACGAGTCCGCACAACGGTCGTCGGGATCTGCGGCTCCGATCTGCACGCCGCTTGCGGTCGCCATCCCTTCATCGAGTTGCCGTACCGGCCGGGGCACGAAGCGGTGGGCATCGTCGAGGCGGTGGGTGAGGGCGTCGATGATTCGTGGGTCGGTGCCCGCGTGACCATCGAGCCGAACCTGGCTTGCGGCGAGTGCTCCCAATGCCGCGCCGGCCGCTACAACATCTGCCGCGAGCTGTTGGTGTTCGGCTGCCAAACCCCTGGCGCACTGGCGGATTCGTTCACCATCGACGTAGGCCGACTGGTCGCACTCAATGACGATCTCGATGACCGGCACGCCATCCTCATCGAGCCGCTGGCCACACCGGTGCACACGGTGCGGCGCGCGGCCGAGGCGGTCGGTGACCTGTCGGGCCGACCGGTCGTGGTGATCGGCGCAGGCCCCATCGGCCTGTTCATGCTGCTGGCGGCCAAGCATGCCGGTGCCCGCGTCGTCGTCGCCGACCTCCTCGAATCGAAACGGGCGCGTGCCGAAAGGCTCGGCGCGGTCGGTACCTTCGACCCAGCCGCCCCTGGCGCTGTCGACACCGCGTTGCGGCTGTTGGGGGGTCCCGCCGCGGTGGTGATCGATTGCGTTTCCCGGGAGAGCTCGGTCGCTCAGGCAGTCGAGTTGGTGGACAAGGGCGGCGCGGTGATGATCGTCGGTGTCGCCGAAGGTGCCACGCCGGTGCCGCTCGGGCTGATCCAGGACCGTGAACTCGCCCTGATCGGCAACCTTATGTACGTCCGCCAGGATTTCACCGCGGCCATCGAGCTGCTCGCATCCGGGGCCGTCCCGGTCGACGAGATCATCAGCGCCGAATTCGATCTCGAGCAGTCCGATAAGGCATTCGCGGCCTCGGCCGACGCCGAGAACGTGAAAATTCTGGTCACCGTGGGGAGTTCGACATGACCCAGACGCTGGTTGAATGCACCGATATCGAAAAGAGCTTCGGCGGTGTCCCGGTGCTCAAGGGCATCAACCTGAAGCTCGAACCGGGCACGGTGACCGCGCTGGCCGGGGAGAACGGGGCCGGCAAGTCGACGCTGATGAAGATCGTCTCCGGCCAGTACAGCGCGGATCACGGCACGGTGTCGGTCCAGGGCCATCACCTGGCCGCGGGCAACACCCGCGACGCGGTCAAGCACGGCGTGGCCATCGTGCCGCAGGAACTGGCCTCCATCGAAGACATGACCGTGTACGAAAACTTGTTCGTCGGAAGGGAACTCAAGCGCGGACCGTTCCTCAACCGGCGGGCGATGATTGCCGAGGCCAAGGAGACCCTCGCGGTTTTCGACGTGGGGATATCGCCGACCGCCAGGATGGGCAGCCTGCCGGTGGGACTGCGTCAGATCGTCGAGATCGTCAAGGCAGCGCGCACCGGAGCGCAGGTGGTGATGCTCGATGAGCCCACCTCGGCCATCTCCGAGCGTGAGGTGGAAGGTCTCTACAAGATCGTGCGCCGGTTGCGCGACCGCGGCGTGGCGATGGTCTACACGACCCACAAGATGGCCGAGATCCGGGCCATCGCCGACCGTGTCGTGGTGCTCCGTGACGGTGGGTTGATCCTGGACAAGCCGATCGGCGGAGTGACCGACGACGAGATTGTGACCGCGATGATCGGCCGCGAACTCGACACGCTGTTTCCCACCAGGCCCCAACCTACCGACGAAACCGTGCTTGAAGTAGCTGACCTACAGGTCGAAGGCGCTTCCGGACCGGTGTCGTTCACCGTCAAGGCTGGTGAGATCGTCGGTCTGGCAGGGCTTGTCGGCGCCGGACGCACCGAACTGCTTGAGGCGATCTTCGGGGCCCGCCGCACCACAGCCGGTGACGTCGTGGTCCGCGGTCGCACGGTGAAGCGCAATCAGCCGGCCGCGGCGATCACCGCGGGCATGGCGATGGTGCCCGAGGACCGCAAGCTCTCCGGTGCGGTGCTGTCGATGAGCGTGCTCGACAACGGCACGCTGCCCCGGCTGTCGGCCTTCAGCGTGGCCGGCTGGCTGCGCGGCAAGGCGCGCACGCAGGCTGTTTCAGACGTGATGTCGTCGGTGCGGCTGCGCAGCCGGGGCCTGGGTCAGGAGGTGGGCACGCTCTCGGGCGGCAATCAGCAGAAGGTCGTGCTGGCCCGGTGGCTGACCGGAGACGTCAACGTCCTGCTGCTCGACGAGCCCACTCGTGGCGTCGATGTCGGCGCACGCAGCGAGATCTATCGCATCATCACCGAATTCGCAGCGCAGGGGATGGCAGTGGTGATGGCGTCCTCGGACATGCCCGAAGTGGTGGGACTGTCGCACCGCGCCTTCGTCATGCGCGGCGGTGCCCTGGTCGGCGAGCTCGACCGCGAAGCCCTCGACCATCCCGAGGTCCAGGAATCGGTGTTCCGGATGGCCACCGCTTTGGACGCAAAAGTTGAGCAAACAAGCCAGGAGGTCGCACCGTGACGACTGAACTCAAATCCGAAGACTCGGGAGCGGCCATCGTCATCTCGCCGACTACCGGCGAGCCCGTGAAGTTGTTCTCCAGGGACTGGTTCGCCGGGATCGCCGTGCGCTACGCGATGGTGTTCGTGATGCTGCTGGTCATCGTGTACTTCAGCTACCGCAGCGCGCGCTTCGCCACGCCGGACAACCTGATCACCATTCTCGTGGCGGCTGCCCCGTTCGCATTGATCGCGCTTGGGCAGACCCTCGTCATCCTCACCGGCGGCATCGATCTGTCGGTGGGCAGCGTGATCGCGGTGTCGGCCATGGCAGGCGCGGCGACCGCCAAGGCCAATCCGGGCCAGGTGTGGATGACAGTGCTCGTCGCGATGCTGGTCGGCCTGGCGGTGGGCTGCGTGAACGGATTCCTGGTGTCGCGCATCAACGTTCCACCGTTCATCGCCACCTTGGGCACGCTGACGGCGGGTTCAGGCCTGGCCTACGTGATCGGTGGTGGTGCCCCCATCAACGGGTTGCCCGCGGAATTCGGCGCCATCGCCAACACCAAGATCCTCGGCCTGCAGATCCCGGTGCTGCTGATGATCCTCGGCATCATCGCCCTGGCCATCATCATGAAACGCACCACCTACGGCATGCGCGTCTATGCCGTCGGCGGTAACCGTAACGCCGCCGAGATCGCCGGTATCAACGCCAAGAACGTGTTGTTCAGCGTCTACGCGTTCTCCGGTCTGCTGGCCGGCCTTTCCGGCGTGATGCTGGCCTCCCGGGTGATCTCGGGCCCGCCCAACCTCGGCCAAGGCTACGAACTCGATGCGATCGCCGCGGTCGTGATCGGTGGCGCCAGCTTGATGGGCGGACGCGGCACGATCTGGGGAACAGCGTTGGGCCTGCTGATGATTCAGACGCTCAACAACGGCCTGGACATTCTCGTCGTCCCGGCGTACTGGCAGGACGTCATCAAGGGCGTACTGATCGTCTCCGCTGTCGCGGTCGACGTGTGGTCGTCACGACGACGAACTTGACGCCCCAGCTCAACAATTCAAACAACGGGAGAGAAGGCAAATGAAACTGGGAACAACGGCGTTCGCCATTGCCTCGGCGGCAGCGCTCGGGCTCGGCGTGAGCGCTTGCGGCGCGGGTGACACCACCGCCAACAGCGACACCACCCGCATCGGAGTTTCGGTGTACGACATGAGTTCGTTCATCACTGCGGGCAAAGAAGGCATGGATACCTACGCCAAGGACAACAACATCGAGCTGGTGTGGAACTCGGCCAACCTCGATGTGTCCACCCAGGCCAATCAGGTCGACTCGATGATCAATCAGGGCGTGGACGCCATCATCGTCGTTCCCGTGCAGGCGGATTCACTCGGACCGCAGGTGGCGTCGGCGAAGGCCAAGGGAATTCCGTTGGTTCCGGTCAACGCGGCGCTCAACAGTCCCGACGTCGCGGGCAACGTGCAGCCCGACGACGTCGCCGCGGGCGCCCAGGAGATGCAGATGATGGCCGACCGCCTCGGCGGAAGGGGCAACATCGTGATCCTGCAGGGACCGCTCGGGCAGTCCGGGGAGCTGGATCGCAGCAAGGGCATCGAGCAGACATTGGCGAAATACCCCGACATCAAGGTGCTGGCCCGCGACACCGCGAACTGGAAGCGCGATGAGGCCGTCAACAAGATGAAGAACTGGATCTCGGGCTTCGGACCGCAGATCAACGGCGTCGTCGCGCAGAACGACGACATGGGGCTTGGCGCGCTGCAGGCGCTCAAGGAATCCGGCCGTGCCGACGTGCCGATCGTCGGTATCGACGGGATCGAAGACGGTTTGAACGCCGTCAAGAGCGGTGAATTCATCGGTACCTCACTGCAGAACGGCACCGTCGAACTGTCCGCCGGTCTCGCCGTCGCCAACGCGCTCGCCAAGGGTGAGCAGGTCAACACCGAACCGGTGTACATCATGCCCGCCATCACCAAGGACAACGTCGATGTCGCGATCGAGCACGTGGTGACGCAGCGGCAGCAGTTCCTCGACGGGCTGTCCGAGCTGACCAAGAAGAACCTCGAGACCGGCGACATCGCCTACGAGGGCATTCCCGGTCAAAAGCAGCCCTGATCCAGCGATTTGTGGAGTCTCAGCCGCACGCATCACGGCTGTAACTCCACGAAAACCGAAAAAAGAGAGCGAGAAACCAGATGAGATTGACCACCAAGCTCGGCGTCGCGGCGGCCGCCGGGATGCTCGGCCTCGGGATGACGGCGTGTGGCGCCGGTGACCCGAACGCCGGCAGCGACACCACCCGCATCGGGGTGACGGTGTACGACATGAGCTCGTTCATCACCGAAGGCAAAGAAGGCATGGATGCCTACGCCGAGGCCAACAACATCGAACTCGTGTGGAACTCGGCCAACAACGACGTGTCCACCCAGGCCAGCCAGGTGGACTCGCTGATCAACCAGGGTGTGGACGCGATCATCGTCGTTCCGGTGCAAGCGGATTCGCTCGGACCCCAGGTCGCCTCGGCCAAGGCCAAGGACATTCCGTTGCTGGCGGTGAACGCGGCGCTGGAGACTCCCGATCTGGCAGGCAACGTCCAGCCCGACGACGTCGCCGCCGGCGCGCAGGAGATGCAGATGATGGCCGACCGCCTCGGCGGCAAGGGCAACATCGTCATCCTGCAGGGCCCGCTCGGCGGATCGGGAGAGATCAACCGCGGCAAGGGGATCGACCAGGTGCTGGCGAAGTACCCGGACATCAAGGTGCTGGCCAAGGACACCGCGAACTGGAAGCGCGATGAGGCCGTCAACAAGACGAAGAACTGGCTGTCGTCCTTCGGCAATCAGATCAACGGCGTGGTCGCACAGAACGACGACATGGGCCTCGGCGCGCTGCAAGCCCTGAAGGAGGCCGGCCGCACCAATGTTCCGATCGTCGGGATCGACGGCATCGAGGACGGTCTCAACGCGGTCAAGAGCGGTGAATTCATCGGCACCTCACTGCAGAACGGCACCGTCGAGTTGTCGGCAGGCCTGGCAGTGGCCGACGCGCTGGTCAAGGGTGAGCAGGTCAAGACCGACCCGGTTTACGTGATGCCCGCGATCACCAAGGACAACGTCGACGTCGCGATCCAGCATGTGGTGACCGAACGGCAGAAGTTCCTCGACGGTCTGGTCGAGCTGACCAAGAAGAACCTCGAGACCGGCGACATCGCCTACGAAGGAATCCCGGGGCAGACGCAGCCCTAGCGCACCCTCGAAACCGGCGAAATGGTCGTAAAAACTCAGTGCGAGTGACCATTTCGTCGGTTTCGGCGTTCTAGCGGGAGATCAGTTCCCGCTGTGCCAGCTCCAGCACCTCATCGGTAGTCGGTGGGCTGGGCGGATGATGCGACAGGCACCACGGCGTCTGGATCTTGTGAAAGGCGTTGCCTTCCAAGGCCAGATAGAACTGGCCGGAACGCAGCCTGCTGATATCGGGCACCAAACCGCCCTTCACCCTGGCCATCTCCCTGGCCACCGCGATCTGAGCGGGGGAGTTCAGCAGCCCGTAGAACTGGGTGGCGGCATTGCCGGGAATGTGGTTGTGCAGTCCGCGCGGGGCCTGGGTGGCGAACACCAGCCCGAGCCCGTATTTGCGGGCCTGCGAAGACAATGCCAGCGTGCTGTGCGTGCACGCGGTGATGTGGCTCGACGGCGCGAAATTCTGCGCCTCGTCCATCACCAGCAGCCCGCCCAGGGGCCGCTCGCCCGCCGGGTTGCGCTTGATCCACGCGAACAGCGCCATCTGCAACTGGTTGACGAACCCTTCCCGCTGCTGCTCGCTGGTCAGGCCGACCATGCTGATCACCGAGACCCGGGCCCGGTAGCCCGGCGACGGCGTCAGCAGGGCACCCGGATCTGCCGCCGTCCCGGCGCCGCCGAACAGCGGGTCGTTGACGGTCGCGGCACGCAGATTCTGGCCGAGCTCAGCGGCCAGCTTGCGCGCGTCGCCCAATGCGCTGACGTCGGGCGGCAGATCGCTCAGCAGATCGATGAAACCACTCAACGTCACCGAGCGCCCGGCGCCGTAGAAGCGCAGCGCCTCGCGCAGCACTGCCCGGGATCGGGTGGCCTTGGGCGTGTTTCCGGCGATCAGCGCTCGCGGTTCCAGTGCGGCGACCGCGGACTCGACGGCATCGGAGAATTCGTCGGCGTCGTCGATCACGCTGGCGAAGTCGGGCAGCGGCTGGAACGCGAGCGGGCGTCCGGTCGAACGTCGCGGGGTCCACACCACGACCTCGGTATTGGCCAGGTAGTCCTCGCTGCGCTCGTCGTCGGCGGCGTTCCACCCAGGCGGCAACTCCGGCCACGGACTGCCCAGCCGAGACAAGTCGTTGTTGGGGTCGAGCACGATGGACGACACACCGCGCAGCGCGCATTCCTCGACGAGCCGCCGGATCAACACGGTTTTGCCCGACCCGGAGCCGGCGAAGATCGCGGTGTGTTTGCGCAGTGCGGCGAGATCGACCGAGACCTGCCTGCCGGCGGTCCCGTCGACGCCCAGCGTCACCGCGGTGGGCGAGTGCTCGAGCGCAGGCGCCTCGGGCACGGGCGCGGGTTGGCGTTCGGTTTCGGGAATCGGCGGCGGCGGGTCACCCGCGATGTCGCCGAGAGCCGCACGCAGCAGCACGATCCCGTGCCCCGGCTTACGCCTGCGCAACCATTCGGGCAGGTCGGGATGATTGTCGGCGATGAGATCGCGCAGGGCTGTCATCGTGCGAAGGTCGTCGTCGCTGATCGGCAGTACCCGGCCGCCGGCCGCCTCGAATTCGGCGATCATCGCCGCGGTCTTGGCGCCTTTGGGCCAGCCGGTGTTGCGCAACAGGAACAGCCGGCGCCGGTCCGGATTGAAACCTGTTGCTTCCCAAGCCTTCCGGACGCGGTTCTGCACTGCGACGGCATTGCCGGACGCGATCGCGCGAAACGCCCAGTGCCTCTCGTCGTCGGTGGTGGGGTCCAGACTCTGACGCAGCCGTGCATGCAGCACCACCCGTTGCCCGGGG
This sequence comes from Mycolicibacterium sp. XJ870, assembly GCF_053483975.1. Classification (NCBI taxonomy): domain Bacteria; kingdom Bacillati; phylum Actinomycetota; class Actinomycetes; order Mycobacteriales; family Mycobacteriaceae; genus Mycobacterium; species Mycolicibacterium sp. XJ870. The sequence continues at coordinate 77,410 of NZ_JBEFTI010000012.1, read as the reverse complement.
GGTGGATCGGGGCGAAACGCTTGGTCGGCGTCGCCTAGTTCGGTGATCCACGCGTCCAGGGCTGCCGACAGCAGGCCGGGCATTGTGGTGTCCTCGCCGTCGGGGTCCAGGGCGGCAGCCGTCACCGCCCGGCTCCGGTAGTCGGCGAAGCGCCGGTCGAGTTCGCCGGTGTCCCCGCGCGGGGCGTCACCTCCGCCGGGCGCATGCGGTGCGGCCACTTCGCCGGTCAGCCGCGCCAGTTCCTCGACGGTGTCGCGTTCCAGGCAGCGGCGGACGTGGGCGTCGGCGCGCTTGAGCAGTTGCCGCGGGGTGTACTGCGTGGCCTCGTCGAATGCAGACGGCAGGATGGGCCAACTCGGATACGGGGCGGAGTAGCCCACGGCGTTGTAGCTGGCGGTGAACCGGCGCTCCAGGATTGCGCGGCCGACGTCGGGGGTCGGCAGACCCTCCAACAGAGCGGTAGCCCGGAACCGGTCGTGCACGGTGGCGGTGGCCCGGTCCTGGATCGCCTCCCACGCGGCGGGCAGGCAGGCGACCACCGGCACGGTACGGCGCATCGTCTGCCGAACCGACATGAGCCCGTGCGCAACATGTTCCAGGTCCCGGTTGTCGGGCCCGGAGAACGTTCCGCCGTTGTCGGTGCGTTGCGGGGACTGCGCCAGCAGCGTGTCTATCTGGTCGAGGGCCAGCACGGCCGGCCCGGCCAGGGCGATCAGCCGGGAGATGTCGCGCACTGATTCCTGCGGTGTCAGGGTGGGCGTGGGCAGGCCCCAGCCGTCCCGTTCACCGCGGCCGAAGTCGTCGTTGGCGGTCAGGAAGGCCTCGCCGATGTCCTGCAGTTCGAGGTCTGTCGCACCGAGCAGCACCATCGCGCGCAGCGTGTGGTGGGCACGCTTGACCGTTTGACGACGCGCCTTGTGCAGGGCATTGACGAAGTCGGTGAGGATGTCCGGCGTGAGCTCGTCGTCACCGATGATCGCGCGGCGATTGGCGCGCGAGATGTGGGCGACCGAGGACAGTTCCCACAGCAGGTCTTTGAGCTGGGTTTCGCGTTCGGACCCCGGCCGTCCCAGGCTTTCCAGGATGCCCGCCCGGGCGGATTGCCAGAAACTGGCCGCATCGAGCAGTTCGACCAGGAAGAAGAATCCACCGGCGGTCTGCACTTGTTCGCGGACCTGCCCGAGCAGGTGGGACTTGCCGGACCCGGCCGGACCGCGCACCACCACCCCGAGCGGGCTGGAATCGGCTTCTCGCGCCGCGTCGCCGAATGCGGCCATGACGTCTGCCATCGGCCGGTCGTGCAGACCGCTGACATGTAGTGCGCCCTGCGAATGCCACAGGTCGTCGGCGGTGGGCGCCCAGGTGAGGCGCAGCGCGCTGAGCGCTTCGCGTTGTTGAAGTTCCATCAGGACTCGATTGCGATCAGGTGTTTGTTCTGGTCGCCGATCCGTACGGCGGCGGCGCGGTCGGCGTCGGTCAGCACCTTCTGGTTCTCCTCAGGGATGAGGCTGACGCCAGGCTGCTGGTAGAGACTTATCAGCGCTGCGTCGACGTCGTTGCGGGGCAGGCTGGTTACTGCCTCACGCAGGTCGGCGAGGCTTACCCAGCCGCCCGCGTGATCGGTCAGCCGGGCGTAGGCCGCACGCACTTGTGCGTCCGGCGGCGGTGCGCCCGCGGCGGAAGCGGGTGGAGCGGGGGTGTCGTCGGCTGGAAGAAACACGTCAGCAGGTACCAGCTCGGCGCGGTCGAAGTAGCGGCGCAGGCCTTTGAGAACCGTGTAGAGGGCCTTGCCCTGTCCGGAGGGCCGCGGCGGCGTCTCGGCGCCGAACAACTCCCGGCACAGTGCCCATCCGGAGTCGGTCAGTTCGTGAACCAGCGGACGGCCGGTGGTCGTCTCGATCAGGCCGAGCCGGTTGAGGCGCTCACGCCCGGGCTTGTCCAGTTTCGGCCCGAGCCGATCGAGTTCCGGGTTGGGCACCGGTCGTGACTCCGCCATCAGCACCAGCAGAACCGCCTGTTCGGTGCCGGTCAGTTCGTCGGGGGCAACGCTCACTGAGTCACCTTCCTGCCGTCATCGGGTATTCCACGCCGGCCGGAAGACATTCCATGGACACCCCTTGCTGCCGCTGTCGGCTCATTCTGGCGCGGGTCGGCGCCGCACGCTGCGCGTCCGTCGGCGCCCCATGCACGTTACAGCGAACTCCTGCGAAGACGACAATATTGTTGAACCGCAGCGGAGTTGAACCGCAGTCGGTTTCCCCGGCCCAGCTACCCCGCGTTCAACGGTCGGGTCGGGTCGGCCAGGCGGCCGGGGTCGACCGCGACACGCGACCGGATCAGGGCTTTGACGTCGTCGAGCACATCCCACACGTTGACGTTCATGCCGGCGAGCACCCGGTCCTCGGCGTCGAGCCAGAACGCGACGAACTCCCGCGCGGCAACATCGCCGCGAAAAATGACGCGCTGGTAATCGGGCGCATGGCCGACGTACTCCATGCCGAGGTCGTACTGGTCGGTGAAGAAATAGGGCAGCTCGTCATACTCGGCCGGCTTTCCCATCATTGCGGCTGCTGCCACCGAAGGCTGTTTGAGGGCGTTGGCCCAGTGCTCGGTGCGGATCCGCACACCGAACAACGGATGCTGGGCAGCGGCGATGTCACCAACCGCGTAGATGTCGGGATCGCTGCTTCGCAGGGCGGCGTCGACCAGCACGCCGCCGTCGGCAGTGGAGAGCCCGGCGCGTTCGGCCAACCCGATGTTCGGTGCCGCGCCCACCGCAACCAAAACGGTGTCGGCGGCCACGGTGGAGCCATCGCCGAGGCGCAGGCCGGTTGCGGTGCCCCCGCTGGTGGAGATTTCCTCCACTGTCTGCTCGAGCCGCAGATTCACGCCGTGTTCGCGGTGCAGGCCCGCGAACACCTCGGCGGCCTCTGCACCGAGCGCACCGAGCAGTGGCAGTCGTGCGGTCTCGACCACCGTGACGTTGACGCCACGCTCGCGGGCCGCTGCCGCGACTTCAAGCCCGATCCATCCGGCGCCCACGATCGCCAGCGAGGACCCTTCGGTGAGGGCGGAGTTCAGCGCAACGGCGTCGTCGATCGTGCGCAGATAGTGCACACCAGCCGCGTCGGCGCCGGGGATCGGCAGGCGCCGCGAGGCCGATCCGGTGGCCAGCAGCAGCTTGTCGTACCGCACGGTGCTGTCGTCGGGCAGCGTGAGGGTGTGTTCAGCTGGATTGACGGCCGACACCTCGGTGCCCAGCCTGAGTTCGACGTGGTGATCGCGGTACCAGGCCGCGGGGTCGACGGTGAAATCCTGCAGGGTCTTCTTGCCCGCCAGATATTCCTTGGACAGCGGCGGGCGTTCGTAGGGCAGGTGCTCCTCCGCGGCGAACAGGACTACATGACCGTCAAAGTCGTTGTCCCGCAGCGCCTCGGCTGCCTTGGCGCCGGCCAGGCCGCCGCCGATGATCGCAAACGTGGATGGCGTGGTCATGCCGACTCAGCCTACTCGCGCGCCAGCAGCCGCTTGAGTGTTCGGGCGTTGTGGATGGCGTGACCGCCGAGGTCGTTGTTGAAGTACACGACGACGCGGTGGCCCTCGCCCTCCCAGTGGGCGATCCGGTCGGCCCACCATTGCAGCTGGTCGTCCGGGTAGGACGCGGCGTACATCGCGTGGTCCTCGGGTCCGTGCAAGCGGGCATAGACCAGATCGCTCGTGGCCACCGGCTCGCACAACAATCCCGGCCCACTCATGACGACGTAGGCGGCGCCGTGCCGGCGCAGCAGCGTGTAGACGGCCGGGTCGTTCCACGAGGGATGCCGCAGCTCCATGGCCACCCGGATGCGGTCGGGCATCTGCGACAGGAAATCGGTGAGCAGGTCGTCGTCACGCGCAACGCCTGGATGGAGCTGGACCAGGAGAGCTTCACTGCGATCGCCCAACGCGGTCCAGCAGCGGTCGAACCGTTCGATCCACGGCTCCGGTGAGCCCAGCCTGCGGTAGTGCGTCAAACCCCGGTGTGCCTTGACCGACATGGTGAATCCGTCGGGTAGCCGTTGCTTCCAGCCGGCGAAGGTGGTGTCCCGGGGCCATCGGTAGAAGCTGGCGTTCAGTTCGACGGTGCCGAACTCCTCGGTGTAGCGGGCCAATCGCGCCGAGGCCGGCGTGCCGGTTGGATACAGCACGCCGTTCCAGTGGTCGTATGACCAGCCCGAGGTGCCGATCCGGATCATCTGCCTGCGCTATGGGACGTCGGTGTATCGGAGTGTGTAGCCGTCACCGGAGAACGTGAAACCTTTGCCGGTCAATTCCCGCACGCAGGACACCCCCGTCTCTTCCTGCACGTTGCACCGAAACCCCGCGACCGCAAGCACTTTGCCGAACGGTAGGGCCTTTGCGGATGCCAGGGTGAATTGGGACTGCGGCAGCACGATCAACGCGGCCTCGTTCTCGCGATGAACCACGATCGCGTTGGCGGCGGTGGCTTCGCCGTCGACCACCACTTCAGGCGCTCCGGCGATGCCGATGCTCTCGCCGTTCGCGGACTCGCAGCCCGCCCGGTCGTGCGGGAGGATCGCGCACTGCCAGCGTCCACTGGGCGTGCTGAAGTAATAGCCGGTTCGACCCTCGACCTGGGCGGCATAGTCGGCGGCGTTCACCAGGTTCGCGGTGCCGAACTGGGGGATGGGTGTCGCCGAGCTGGGCGGGCTGTGTTGCGGCGTGTCGCCGGTGTTGATGACGGTGCCGGACGTACATCCGGGGAGCACCGCTGCCGCTGCGACGAGGACCGCACAAGCCTTCACGACGCTCGACCTTAACCAACAGTCTCAGATCGCTACGCACACCTCGCCGCCGATCAGCAGAATCGGCCACAACACGGTCACCTGGCCGAATGCCACCAGGTTGGCGCCGGCAGGTACCCGTGTGAGGAGTTCGCTTTCGATGAGTTGCACCTGGTCGGGGTGGAGGAAGGTCCACACCAGGCCGATCACGATGTACGGAATGGCCAGCCACAGCAGTGTTTCGATCAGCTGCTCGACGCTGACCTTATGACTCAGAATCCGTCGCACTCGATTCACCACCCGTTCAGATCAGCGGGCGGCCGGTTCGAGCCCGGCGGCGCGCGTCGGCCAGGAGCAGATAGCTACCGCCCTGCCGGACGAAAATCGGCAGGAACCGGTTGCCGAACGCCACCAGGAGAAACAACCACTCGAACAGCCGTTGGCGCCCGCGCCCCCAGCCGAAGCCGAGCGCGTCGCGGAAAACCGGCGCCAGGAAACCCGCGGTGAGGAACTTCAGCAGCGGCCGAAACGGTATCCGCAGCAGGGGATTGACCATCTTCAGGTTCACCAGGTCGCGCAGGTACTGCGCGACGACGTCGTCGACGGCCACCTGCTCACATGCGGTATCCCAATACACGTCGAAATCAGCTCGGGTGGGCGGCCACTGGTCCGCGGTGACCTGCAGCGTGGTGCCCAGCGTGGCCGCCGACGCGTAGAACTGTTCGGCCTGCTCGGGGGTCAGCGCCCCGCGCAGCAGCTGGTAGGTGTCCTCCAGCCCGACGAACAGGCAGGCCGCCACCCACATCTGCAGGTCTCGGTCAAATGCGTTGTAGCTCACCGGACTTGTCGGTCCGGACTTCACCTGCCGGTGCGCTACGTCGACGGCGTCACGGAACGCGACGCGATCCTCGGGCCGGCCGAGGATCGCCACGGCGAGGTATTGGAACGTGGTGCGGGCCCGCTTCCAGGGGTGCTTCAGCAGGTTTCCCGAATCCACTTTGCTCTCGACGACTCCGTGCCCGACTCCCGGCCGGGACATCTGCATGATGACGTTGGCGGCTCCGGCGGCGAAAGACCAGAAATCCATCGCATCAGCGACGGTGACGGGGCCGTCGTCCCAGCGCGCGGTGCGCCTGTTGACCCAGATCCGGGTGGCGCGGGTGTCGTCCCCGACAGACATCTGCGCGCCCGTCAGCTCATACAGACGTTGGTGAACAGCAGCACCGGCCACGACACGATCGAGCCGAGGAACGACACCACCGCATCGGCACCGTCCAGCCCCGCGAGGTGGCCGGTATGGGTCACTGACCAGATCATCCCGATGATCAGATAGGGAACGCCGAGGATGATCGCGGTGCCAATCCATTCCGCGATCGTCATCTGAAAACCGAGGATCTTGCGTACTGCGGTCAGCATGTAACCGATTCACCTCTCACCGACGTTGCCAGGCGCCCCTATGTTAATGATGATTCTGCGGTGGGTCGGGTAAACGGGTCAGATTGTCCGAACTCAGGCGTTGGCATCAGCGGGGTGCCGCGTGAGCTCAGCGCGCAGCTCGTCATCCAACGACGTGCGCACGAGCGCGGCGGCCAGCGGTGCGGTGTTGCTCGGAGCCAGCTTCGCCAGTGCGGCCGGATCGCTCGGCAGGCCCAAATCGTGGGCCGCACCGAGGGCCCGATCATCGAAGTACGGCCGCACCCAGGTCCAGGTGTCCTGTACCTCGCGCAGAAAGATGTCCGCTCCGGTATCACCGATTCCCTTGAACTGCTTCAGAAGCCGTTTCACCGCACCGATGTCCTGCTGGGCTTCGGAGGCGAGCCGGCGCAGGTCACCGTTGTAGCGGTTGGTCACCACCGTGGCGATGTCCGCCAGCCGGGTTGCCGAGCTTTCGTCGTAGCGCACGTAATGAGCGCGACCGAATGCGCGGATCATGTCCGATCGATCGGCCTCGAGTACTGCCCTCGGCGTCCGCAAGCCGCTGCCGAACAGTTCGCGGCCGGCTTGGGTCGCGATGCCGGCGTCGATCGGCTTGCTCGCGAGCATGCACAGCACCAGCAGTTCGAACAGCGGCATCGGCTTGTCCGCCAACCGAATGCCCGCATCCTCGGCATAGGTCTTGCCTGCGGTGCTCAACAGCCGGCGAACCACGTCCCGGTGTGTGTTGGACATGTCGGAGCGCATACCCGATCAGGTGGCGGGGAAACTCAGTTCACTTCGGCGGCAGGCTGTTGGCGTCCTTCCGCCGAGCGTGCGGGTCTGCCGGGCAACACGCCGTGTCGCCAGCAACAAACCCGCACGCTCGTGGAGTTTGGTCAGGCCGCTTGAGCCGCCTTCGCCCCGGCAGGCTCCAGTGCCTGCACGATGATGTCGGCCACATCGGTCATCGGCTTGACCTCCAGGGCCTCGAGCACCTCGGCCGGCACGTCGTCCAGATCGGGCTCGTTGCGCTGCGGGATGAAAACCGTTGACAAACCCGCACGTTGAGCCGCCAGCAGCTTCTGCTTGACCCCGCCGATGGGCAGCACCCGGCCGTTCAGCGTGACCTCACCGGTCATGCCGACGTCACCGCGCACCTGCCTGCCGGTCGCCATGGACACCAGCGCCGTCACCATCGTGACACCGGCCGACGGACCGTCCTTCGGAACTGCGCCCGCGGGCACGTGCACGTGGATCTGCCGGTCGAGCGTCTTGGGGTCGACACCGAGTTCCGACGCGTGGGCGCGCACGTAGGACAACGCGATCTGCGCGGACTCCTTCATCACATCGCCCAGTTGACCGGTCAGCTTCAGCCCGGGCTCACCCTCGTTCGAGTTCGCCTCGATGTAGAGTACGTCGCCGCCCAGGCCGGTGACGGCCAGGCCGGTCGCCACGCCGGGCACCGCGGTCCGCTCGCTGGACTCTGGGGTGAACCGTGGCCGACCCAGGTACTCAACGAGATTCGGCTCGTCGATGGTCAACGTTTCGGTCGCGTCTGCTGGTCCTCCGCGCGTGCGGGTGCCCAGCTTCGTCGTCACCTTCCGCAACGCCTTGGCCAGCAGTCGCTCGAACTGCCGTACGCCAGGCTCACGGGTGTAGTCCGCCGCGATCTTGCGCAGCGCCGCGTCGGTCACGGTGACCTCGTCCTGTGACAGTGCGGCGCGTTCCTGCTGCCTCGGCAGCAGGTAGTCGCGGGCGATCGCCACCTTGTCGTCCTCGGTGTACCCGTCGATCTGCACCAACTCCATGCGGTCGAGCAGGGCCGACGGGATGCTCTCGATCACGTTGGCCGTCGCCAGGAACACGACGTCGGACAGATCCAGGTCCAGATCCAGGTAATGGTCGCGGAACGTGTGGTTCTGCGCCGGGTCCAGCACCTCCAGCAGGGCAGCCGAAGGGTCGCCGCGGTAGTCCGAGCCCACCTTGTCGATCTCGTCCAGCAGCACAACGGGATTCATTGATCCCGCCTCGCCGATGGCCCGCACGATGCGGCCCGGCAGTGCGCCGACGTAGGTGCGCCGGTGGCCGCGGATCTCGGCCTCGTCACGCACCCCACCCAGGGCGACGCGGACGAACTTGCGGCCCAAGGCCCGGGCGACGGACTCGCCAAGCGACGTCTTGCCGACGCCGGGAGGCCCGGCCAGCACCATCACCGCACCGGACCCGCGTCCGCCGACGACGGCCATGCCGCGCTGAGCACGACGCGACCGCACAGCCAGGTATTCGACGATTCGTTCCTTGACGTCGTCGAGCCCGTGGTGGTCGGCGTCCAGAATTTCGCGTGCGCCCTTGAGATCCGTCGAATCCTCGGTCCGCACGTTCCACGGCAGGTCCAGCACGGTGTCCAGCCAGGTCCGGATCCAGCCGCCTTCGGGGCTCTGCTCGCTGGACCGCTCCAGTTTGCCGACCTCGCGTAGTGCGGCCTCGCGTACCTTCTCGGGCAGGTCGGCAGCCTCGACGCGGGCCCGGTAATCCTCAGACCCCTCGGGCTCACCCTCGCCGAGTTCCTTGCGGATCGCCGCCAACTGTTGACGCAGCAGGAACTCCTTCTGCTGCTTGTCCATCCCGGACCGGACGTCCTCGGCGATCTTGTCGTTCACCTCGACCTCGGCCAGGTGTTCACCCGTCCAGGCGATGAGGCTGCGCAGGCGCACCGAAACGTCCTCGGTTTCCAGCAGCTCACGCTTCTGCACGTCGGTCAGGTAGGACGCGTAACCCGCGGTGTCGGCCAGCGCGGACGGGTCGGTGATCTTGTTGACCACGTCGACGATCTGCCAGGCCTCGCGGCGCTGCAGCATCGCCAGCAGCAGCTTCTTGAATTCGGCGGCGAGCGCTTTCGTCTCGTCGTCCGAAGGCCCGTCGGCGACCTCGGTCACCTCCACCCACAGCGCCGCGCCCGGCCCGGTGGTGCCGGAGCCGATGTGGGCGCGCCGTTCACCGCGCACCACGGCGGCCGCGCCACCGCTGGGCATCCGGCCGACCTGCACGATCGAGGCGAGGACACCGTAGGTGGGGTAGCGGTCGTCCAGACGCGGGGCGATCAGGAGTTTTCCGGTGTCGGTCGCCTGGGCGGCGTCGACCGCGGCGCGGGCGGCGTCATCGAGCTCGATCGGCACCACCATTCCGGGCAGCAGAATCGGCTCGCTGACAAACAGGACGGGCACTGCGATTGGATCGGACATCAAACCTCCAAAGTTCAGTCTGATGCGCTCAACCTTGGCTGGCGTCCGTTTGTTCCCGCGGTGGCCGGCGTTCGCTCTGCGCGTACGGCGCGAAAGTTCGAGTAGCCGAGACCGTGCCCGCAGAGTCAACTGCCCGCCAAAGCAGGGAGCCTGCCGTCGGGGGTGGACGGCAGGCTCCCTGGGTGGGTGGATCTCTAGGTGACGGATTGAGCGCCCAGCACCCGCTGGATGTCGGGCTTCATCTGCTGCAACTGTGCACCCCAGTAGTTCCAGGCGTGCGTACCGTTCTGCGGGAAGTTGAAGACCGCGTTGGTGCCGCCCGCCGCAATGTAGTTGTCGCGGAACGTGACGTTGGTACGCAGTGTGAGTCCTTCGAGGAACTGCGCCGCCATCAGATTGCCGCCGGACGTGCCGGCATCCAGATCCGACGGGGTTCCGGTGCCGCAGTAGATCCAGATCCGGGTGTTGTTGGCGACGAGCTGAGCCATGTTCACCATCGGGTCGTTGCGCTTCCAGGCCGGATCGGTCGACGGTCCCCACATGCTCTCGGCGTTGAAGCCACCGGCGTCGTTCATGGACAGCCCGATCAGCATCGGCCACCAACCCTCGGACGGATTGAGGAATCCCGAAAGTGTTCCGGCGTAAATGAACCGCTGTGGGTGATGGATCGCGTACGTCAGGGCCGCGCTGCCGGCCATCGAAATGCCGACCACCGCGTTGCCGGTCTGCGACACGCCGCGATTGGTTTCCAGCCACGCAGGCAGTTCCTGGGTCAGGAAGGTCTCCCACTTGTAGGTGTAGTCCTGCCCATTGCCCTTGGACGGCTGATACCAGTCGGTGTAGAAGCTGGACTGGCCGCCGACGGGCATGATCGTGGACAGCCCCGACCCGTGGAACCACTCGAATGCCGGGGTGTTGATGTCCCAGCCGTTGAAGTCGTCCTGGGCCCGCAGGCCGTCGAGCAGGTAAACCGCGTGCGGGCCACCGCCCTGGAATTGCACCCGGATGTTGCGGTTCATGGATGGGGAGAAGACGTCGAGGTACTCGACCGGAAGGCCTGGCCGGGAGAATGCTCCAGCGCTCGCCGACCCCCCGGCGAACCCGATCAGACCAGGCAGCATCAGCGCCGCCAGGGCCCCGACCACCAACCGGCGCAGCCACATCACGCTCTTGAGGAACTTCATAACGGCAACCAACCCACCTTTCATCGCATGCCACAAGCAATTGCCGCTGCTTTGCGAGCAAAGTGAACCACTTGCCACACCAGTCACACACGTAACAACGCCGCATGTGCCGATCGCGGTTGGCTAACGATTAAGGCTCGGCGCCGACACCGCGCCGTGACGTCACCGAGATCTCGACGGCCGTCAATCGCCGGCCAGGGCCAGCGCCCGTTGGACGGTGGCTTTACGTTCTTCGATCGCGCGCCCGATCTCCTGTAACAGCAACGGATTTCGCAGGACCAGCGCCTCGATATGTTCACGGTCGACCTCGGCGACGGTGAGTTCCTCGAGCGCTCGGGCCGACGCCATCACGGGTTCGCGGGTCAACGTGGTCTGGCCAAGGTAGTCACCGCGCTCGAGGGTGCGAATGCCCACGGTGGCGTCGCTGTCGGTGGTCGCTGTGAGACGCACCCGGCCCGTCACGACGAATGTCATGTGGCTTGGCACCTCACCGGCGAACTGCACGGTTTCGTCGGCGCCGTAGCGCACGATCCGGATGTGGGGGAGCAGCGCCTCCTGATCGGTCCGCCCGATCCGCAGCGACTGCCGCATCACGGCCAGCGCGTCCTCGGCTACCTCCTGGTCGGGGAAGCCGTCTTCGGCGTCGTCGAGATGCAACTCGGCCCGTCGGGACGCATACCACAACCAGCGCAGGAACGTTGAGCGCGTAGCGGCGTCCGCGCCGGCGCTTCGCAGCGGGATCGTCGTGGTGTATTCCCCGGCGGCGCCCTTGGCGACTTCCGGTGCGGCATCGGGCCGCAACTGCGGCAGCAGTCCGGCCACCCTCGTCAGCACAGCGCACACCCGGTCGGGGGGATCGGATGTGGAGAAGATCGTGACCACTTCCATCGAGCGGCCGTCGCGCGGCAGGCTCAGGTTGATGAACCACTCAGTGGCCAGAAGCGAGTTGGGCAGTATGTACACGCCGCTTCCGGAATCGAGATGCGTTGCCCGCCAGTTCACCTCGACGACTCGGCCGCCCGGGAGCCACCGGGTGGCCACCAGATCGCCCAGCTGGAACGGCTGCTCGAACAGCACCAGCAACCCGGAGATGATCTGGCCGACGGAGTTCTGCAGGACCAGACCCAAGACGATGGACCCGACCCCGAGCGCGGCGAACAACCCGCCGACATTGGCTCCCCAGATCCAGGCGAAGATGAGCGCGATGCCGACAGCGATCACCACGAACCGCGCGACGTCGAGAAATATCGATGGCACGCGCTGGCGCCAACTGCCCTCCGGCGCGCCTTGGAACAGCGTGGCGTTGAGCCCGGACAACAACAGAACCAGAACCACGAACCCGAACCCGGTTGCGACGATCCGCACCGCCGTCGCCTCGGTCGCCACTTCGGTGGCCTTGACCAGCAGCAGCAACAATGCGCCCAGCGGCAGCACATAGTTGCGGATGAGATTCACCGGCCGCGCCAGATAACTGTTCCGCCGAACCAGAGCGTTGTGCAATTCGGTGAGGCAGACCAAAGCCATCGGCAGTCCGACCGCGATGGCAACAGCCCACCAGAACCACGGCGCCGAGAACAGCTCGCTCATCACTGCCGCTCCGACAGCCGCCAGACCGGCTCGCTACGTCCGTCCACGGTGATATCGCCCGCCGCGGTGAATTGTCTTGAGTCCCGCATGATCTCGAACACCTTGCCGGTGACGTACACGCCCGGCTCGGAGAACCCGCTCTGCACTTGATAGGCGAGATTGACTGCGGCGCCCCACATGTCGTAGGCCAGGCTGGTTCGGCCAACCAGTCCGCTGGTCACCGTGCCCGTGTTGATTCCCGCACGCAGCTTCAGGTGGTTGCCGCTCTCGCCGTTGAATCGATCGATGATGTGCTGCATTTCGATGGCGAAGTCGACGGTCCGTCGCACATTGTCCAGCCGCGGCACGTTGAGTCCGCAGCTGGCCAGGTAGCCGTTGTGCAGGGTGCGAATCTTCTCCACACCCAGGTTCACCGCTGCCGCGTCGAACTGCCGGACCAGCCGATTGACGATGGACACCGATTGGTCGGAGGACAAGTCGTTGGCGAGCGCGTCCAAGCCGACGATGTCGGCGAAGATCACCGTGACGTCTTGATGGTCCTGAGCGATGGTCTCCTCGCCCTCGCGATAACGCTGCACCACCTGTTCGGGCATCAGGGACAGCAGCAGCCGGTCGTTCTCCTGGCGCTGCTCGTTGAGTAGCTCCTCCTTGATCCGCAGGTTCCGGCTCATCTCGTTGAACGTGTGGGTGAGGTCGCCGAACTCGTCGCGCGAAACGACGGGCAGCGTGACGTCGTAGTCGCCGGCACTGATCCGGCGTGCCCCCGCCTCGAGTTGCCGAACGGGCCGCACGAACAGCCGCGCCAACAACAGCGCGGCGATACAGACGACGAAGATGATCACCGCAGTCGACAGCACCAGGGTCCGGGTGAATGTCGCCACCGGAGCGAAGGCTTCCGCGGTGTCGAGCTTCGCGACGATGGTCCAGTTCAGACCGGGCAGGTCGACCGGTGCATACGCCTGAAGGGTTTCGCGACCCTCATAGTCGGTGCCGATCAATGTCCCGCGTTGTCCCTGCAGGGCCAGACTCGCCGCCTCCGAGGCGACCGGCTGCACCAGCGTCGTGCCGTGCTGGCGGATCGCCTGGTCGGCGACGTCGGCCGGCGTGCCTGCCTGCACGACGTTCTCGCGGTACTGCTCGGCGTTCTCGAGATATATCCGGGAGTCGGACCGCAACAACTCGTCGGGCCCGACGATGAGCGTCTCGCCGGTCTTGCCCAGGCCGGCGGCCTCCCATTGCCCGCCGAACGTCATCACGCGGTTGAGTTTGGAGATGGGCAGTTGCAGCGCGAGGACACCCTGGATGCCTGCCGCCGGGCCGACGGGCGAGACCATCCAGGCGGCCGGCTCCTCGGAGGGCTGATAGTCGCCGAAATCGGTGACCGACACGTGGTCGAGCGAGTTGGAATTCAGTGCCTCGCGGTATGCACCGGTCAGGTTGCTGCCGCGATACGGACCGTTGAGGATGTTGGTGCCGAGGTCGACGCCCTTGTACGCGGAGTAGACGACATTGCCCCGGGAGTCGATCAGCAGGGCGTCCTCGAATTCGAATCGGTCGACGATCTCCCGGAAGTACTGGTTGTACCGTGCGCTCGCCGTCGACCAGGCGCTGCCGTCGCGGGCGTCGTCGAGCTTCAGCGCGGCGTCGCGGTCTTCGACGGGCGCTGTGTAATGGGCCTGCAGATACCGCTGTGCATTGGATTGCGGCAGCAGCGCGTCGACGTCGACTTCTGGGGCGCCGGCCCCGTTGCCCGGTGGGGCGAACCTGTCGGTGTAGTAATCGACCAGTGACTGCTGCTGCGGCGGGCCGATATTCGCGCCACCGAGTTCGGCGAACCCGGCGGTGAACGCGCGCATCGCGTCTTCAGTGGTGGCGCCGCGGGTGTAAACCACCATCGAATTCGTCAGGTTCCCCACGGTCGCCTCGAGATGGCGGGCTTGCGATTCGCGGATCTGGGTGAGCCGGTCGAACACCGAGTCGCGTAGTGACTCACGTCCGGACTGATAACCGATGAACCCCACAACGGCGGCCGACAAGACGCTGGTCAGCAGCAACATCACCAGCAGCTTCGATTGGATGCTGACCCTGGACAGCACACCGCGCCGGGGACTCCTCGGTTTCGGCGCAGTCACGGTTTCGGTGCGGGTCGTAGGCTCAGTGGGTGAGGTCATAGACCTTTTTCACGTTAGCGTGCGTCAGTTGGCGACGACACCGCTGGGGAGAACTTTTTGGTTAGCGTGGCTCGATGATCAGCCAGCCATGCGGGGGCACCTCGGTCTGGGAAACCACATCCTGCGGCGGAGCCCCCGAACCGGAGATCACCTGCCCGGACGGCACACCCAGCTCCGGGAGCGACAGCCGCAGCGGCGCATCGTCGATGTTGAGCGCCACCAGCAGTGCACCGGTGTCGCCGGCGGTTCGGTATACGTACTGCGTGTTGGTCAGCGCAACCGCCGAGGTGGTCGCGGTGTGCAGCCATGGATGACGGCGGCGTACTCCGATGAGGTACTGGTGCAGCCGCCGCATGTCGGCGCCCGGAGAATCCGAATCGCTTGGGGGAGAGGAGAATTCCGGACGAACCGCATCATCGCCACCGCGGCGGTCCTCCTTGACCCCGCGATAGGCCGATTCGTCGCCGGCGTAGACACTCGGTGTCCCGCCGGTGGTGAGCAGGATGACCAGCGCGTGCTCGAGATGCTGCGGATTCTCCAGCTGGCTGGCGATCCGGGTGACGTCGTGGTTGCCGATGAACGTCAGCGGCACAAAGGTTTCCAGGAAGTCGTTGTGCCGCTGCAGCGCCCAGTCGAGTTCGTGGAAGTTTCCGTCGTTCAGCGCGCTCCAGATGGCCTTCCAGAGTTCGTACTGGGTGACCGAATCGAAGGTCGCGGCGTGGACCGTCGCAGGGTAGTCGCCGTGGATCACCTCGCCGACGAACCAGGCGTCGCCGAATTCGCGGCGCACCGTCGGCAGTACCTGTGCCCAGAACCGGTCGGGCACCGCGTATGCCGCGTCCAGTCGCCAGCCGTCGGCGCCGCGGCCCAGCCAGTGCCGCAGCACGCCGGCTGTGTACTCCACCACCTCGGGGTTGTCGTGGTTGAGCGCGATCAGTTCGCCGTGGCCTTCGAACGTGTCGAACCCCGACTGCGCGCCGCGGCGGCGGAACCACGTGGACGCGGGATGGTCGCCGCCACCCTCGAGGGCTTCGCGGTACCTGCCGAAATCGGTGCCGACATGGTTGAACACGCCGTCGAGCAGGACCCGCAGCCCGCGCCGATGCGCCTCGGTGATCAGGTGATCGAAATCGGCGTCGTCGCCAAGCCTTTGATCGATGCGGAAATGGTCGGTGGTGTCGTAGCCGTGGGTGCGGGATTCGAACACCGGGCCGAGCGCGACGCCGGAGGCGCCGAGTTCCACTGCGTGGTCCAGCCATTCGACGATTCGGCGCAACCGGTGTTGGTCGGGCGTCGGCGCGGGGTCAGCGGGGAACGCGCCGACGAAACCCAGCGGATACACCTGCCACCAGATGGCGTGCGTCACCCATGCCGGCTCGCGCGAGGACCCTGTCGCGGACGAGCGCTTGCGCGAGGACCCTGTCATGCCCGAAACTTCTTTACGTACAACGCTTTCATGGCCTCGGCGAGTTCGGGAGCCGGTCCGTCGACCTCGGCGCCGGGAGCCACAGTGGTGATCGGCAGGGGTGCGACCGGTGCCGACGGTGCATCCCATTCGGCCAGCCAACCGCTCAATTGTGCGGACGAGGTCGCGTAGACGATGCGGCCCAATCCCACCCACGCATGCGCGGCCGAGCACATCGGGCAGTGTTCGCCGGAGGTGTAGACGGTCGCGGCTGCCCGTTGTCCGGGTTCCAGATGCCCGACGGCCCAGCGGGCGATCGCGAACTCGGGGTGCTGGGTGGCGTCGCCGTCCTTGACCCGATTGCGGTCCTCGAACAGCGTCCGGCCGGAGTCGTCGACCAGAATCGAGCCGAACGGTTCGTCGCCGACGTCGAGGGCTTCGCCGGCGAGCTCGACGCACCTGCGCAGATGCCGGAGGTCGTCATCGCTGATGGCCACAGCCGGAGTTTACGCGGGCGAGCCGAGGCGGCATGCGCACGACGCCGCGATCGGCACGTCGGCGCGGGCCACGGCCAGCTCCAACTGCCTGCCGATGATCGTGGCTTCGCCATCGCGGCCCAGCCGCTGCAGGCATTCGTGATAGCCGTGCAGGCTCCACACGTTGTTCGGATGCTGGCACGACCGGCTCAGCGTGGGATCGAGCCCGAGATCGGCGGCGTACACCTGTGCCGCCTCCTCGACGTGTCCCTGTTCCAGCAGCAGGGCGCCGTAGGCGTGCCGGGTCGGTTGCATCCAGCCCCACGGTTCGTCGTAGGGCAGTGCGTCGTCGAGTTCGATCGCCCGTCGCAGGTGTGCGAAACCGGTCTCGTGATCGCCTGCCCGGTAGGCGAGTTCGCCATCGAGCATTTCTGCGGCGATGGCCAGAATGTCGACGCTGGTGTTGTTGAACAGGTAGCGGCTGTCCGGGATGCGCCGGTATGCCGCGGTGAACGCTTCGCGCTCGGCCCGGGCCGCCTCAAGCTGCCCCGTCGCGGCATACGCAACGCCGCGGCCGTAGTGGATGGTCGCCGTCGTCGTGCAGTACAGCTCGGGGTCGGCGGGCAGCGGTTCGGCGATCAGGTCATCCCACCGGCCGAACCGGACCAGTACGTGGATGCGCAGCGGCACGAATGCCTCCAGCCAATCGGCCATCGGCGGTGAGGGCACGGACAGCAACTCGGGGGTGAGTTGGCGGGAAAGTTCGTCGGCGGCCTGCAGGGCGATCTGCGAACTGCCCTCGAACATCGCCGAATACACCACGAAATGCAGGTCGTGGGCGCGGTACAGCGAGTAGAAGTTCAGCGCGCCCTCCCGCTCCACGAACGCCCGGTCAGCGTGCACCGCAGCAAGATTCGCCACGATGGAGCTGCGATAGTCGCCGCACAGCACGTCGATGTGGCTGGCCATGTGCTGCAGGTGGCCTGCGTCGGGGACCAGGCCGCGGAGCAGGTCGGCGGCAGGCAACGCGGCTTGCGGCGTGGTCGACATCTCCATCGCGTGGATGTAGAGGTGCAGTGCCCCGGGATGTTCGCGCCCGGCCGGGGTACCCAGCACGCCGTCGAGGATCTGCTTGGCCTCGCGTACCCGGGAGCCGGGGGCGGGTTCGCCCGTGCGACCGTCCCACAGCGCCCATGCCGTCACGTTGAGCAGGGCATCGGCGGCCAGCGTCTGTACGTCGAGGTCGCCCGGAAGGGTGCCGGCCAGCGCCGCCATGGCGTCGGCGTAGTCTGCGTGGCCGGCCAGCAGGCCCGCGGTGTCGGTCGGATCGCCGGTGGGAAACCGCTTGTGCAGCGCCGAGATCAGATCGCGCTCCACCGTGGTGGCCCGGCCGCCCGCGGCCAGCTCGAGTTCGGCCCTGGCCCGGGTCAGCGAGGTCTCCAGGTCGACCGGGTCGAACGCCTCCCAGGCCTTGTTGTAGTTGGGGCCGATCGCATAGGCGATTCCCCAGTGGGCGATCGCCAGGTCACCGTCGAATTCCAGGGCCCGTTCGAAACAGCGGATGGCCTCTTCGTGGTTGAAGGCGTAGGCCCAGACCATGCCACGGTCGAACCAGGTCTGGGCCTGCGGCGAATCCGTCTCGATCGGCCGATGATAGGACCCGAGCTGGTAATACGGTTTGGTCGGAACAAGATCCGTCACCTTTGGCACGATAGTCCGCAGGCACTGTCGGAAGAAGACCTGCGGATCGGTTAGCCTTCCTCGGATGGCGGGTTTCACCCATGTTGAGGGCTTCAGTTCTGCCGATGTGCAGCGTCTGCGGTCGGTATACGAACCACTGGCCGCTTCGGTGCGGGAGCTCATTGACGCGACGATCCGCTCGGAGGTGGACGCCGACGAGGTCGAGGCCGCCAAAGCCCAGATTGACGCGGCGACCACGCGGCTGCGGGCCAAGCAGATCGACGGAGCGTTCGGCGTCCGCTACACCTCCGACGGTGATCGCATGCCATGGGGCAACCCGGCGATCGGCATCCGCAACGCGATTTCGCCGCCTTTGGTGATCGTCAAGGACGGGACTGGGGCGGTGTCGACAGACTTCCATCTCGGCGCGGCCTACGAAGGTCCACCGGGGCACGTGCACGGCGGCATCGTCGCCATGGTGCTCGACCATGTGCTGGGGGAGGTGGCGGCCAACGACCCGGTGAGTCCCCGTTTCACGGGCACCCTGACCATCCGTTACCTACGCGCCACGCCGCTGGGCAACCTGCACGGCGAGGGCCGAATCACCCGCACGGACGGGATCAAAGCCTTTGCCGCCGGCCATATTTCCGACGCCGACGGCATCACCGCCGAGGCCGAGGGCGTGTTCATCCTGCCGAAGTGGGCACGGAGTTGATCCGCTAGCGAGGCTCACCGGACGGCTCGACGCGGTCGACCGAGATCCCCGCGAGGCTGCGGGTGATGGTGGACAGCTCGGCCACCAGAATGCGCGCTGCGCCGTTGTCGGCGGCCAGGGTCGAGGCCACGTCGTGCACCCGCCGCAGGGCCGCCGACAACTCGGTGGTGTCCAGGGTCCACGGCACCGCCGGGCTCGGCGGTGCGCCGCGCAACACGTCCACGTAATCGTCTACGGCAGCGATGAATTCGCTGTGCAGCGCCGACGACGGATGGCTCGGCAAGTTGTTCTCCAGCGTGGTGCAGGCGCTGGTGACCGAGTTCAGCGCCGCGCGATAGGAACGCAGCCACCGGCGCAGAACCGGCGAGTCCAGCCGCGCTGCGCCCCACGCTGCCTCGAAAGCCGCCCGCGCGCGGAACGCCCGCTGCCAAGCCGCGGAGAGGGCCTCGGCGGGATGGTCCACCTCGTGCACGAAAGCCCGCACCACGAGTGCGGCGTAGTCGATCTCGGTCATCAGCAGCTCACCGGCACGTTGCCGCAACCGAACCAGCGCGTGATCGGGCAACACCACGTGTGCCATTACCGCCAAGCCGCCGCCGACGATGACGGCGAACAGTCGGTCGGCGATTCCCGACCATTCCGCTGCGCCGCTGACGCCGATGACGAAGAACGCGACCGCGCCCACGGCCACCCCGATCGCGAGGTACCCGAATCGGGCTACGGCGTATGCCACCACGACGAACAGCGCGGCGCACACCGCCGAGGCCATGCTGCCGGGCGCCCAGAGCAGGGTCAGCGCCGATGCGACGACGATTCCCGCGGCCAGCCCAGCCATCCGGCCCGCACACCTGGTGTAGGTGTGCGCGGTCTCCGGTCGCAGCACCACCACGACTGTCAGCGCGATCCAATAGGCGTGCTCCAGCCCGCTGAACCGCGCCACCGCCACGGCGAGCGCTGTCGTCGCCGACAACCGGAAGGCGTGCCGCAGAATCGGTGAGGTCCAGGTGAGGTGTGAACGGACCACCGCGGGGACCGACGCCAGTGATCCGATGACATCCGGCCGGTGCAACTGCCCGAATCGCAGTACGGCCGCCTCCCGCAACTGTTCGCATAACCGTTGGGCTAGTGCTGATTCCGGGCCGGCCACCCCGGAAGCCGCAGCATCGACCCTGGCCAGGGCATGCTCCGCATCGCGACGGGCGGTGTGCCCGTGGTCGGCGACCGCGTCGAGCAGTACCGCGGCAGCGGTCAACAACTGCGGCAGCCCGCTGTCGGCGTCCGGGGCCCGGTCGCTGTCCCGGTTTTCACCCGCGGTGGTCCGCAACGAGGCCAGCGTCGCCGCGATCCTCTCGGGCAGGCGGTATCCACCGTGATACGCCCTGGGGCGCTGGTTGACCTGGCTGTCGGCGAAGACCTCCCGCAGCCACGTCAACGGGGCGTCGTTCACGTCGGCCGTGCAGTCGGCGGCCACGCTGCGGGCGTCGGTCGCCAGCGACCGGTATGCCCGGGTCAGCCCATCCCGTTGGGCCCGCCAGCTGCGCGGTGGCCAGACCGCGATGAGCACCGCCTGCAGCACCCCGGCAAGAAACACCAATGTGGGCGCCAACAGGATGTCGCCCAACGTCGTGGCCGTGGGCGGCGTGATCACCAGAAGTGCGCAGGCCGCCGACGCCACCAGGCCGGCGTTCGCCCCGACCGACCACTGCATTCCCGCGGCGAAGCACCATGCCGCCACTGCCGCGACGAAAAGCATGCTGTGTGAGCCGGTGACGACACCGAGGAACACCACGATGGCCAGCTCGAGTGACGCGGTGATGACAAGCGGCACCCGTCCGCCCGGGCTGCGCTGCAAGGAGATTGCGCCCGCGATCACCCCGGCCCCGAGCGTCCACATGGCGGTCGGTCCAGAAGCCACCGCCAACGCCGCCGCGGTCACCACGAGGACGCCGATCAGACTGCGCGTCACTGCACCCGCGTCGGGGGTGCTCAACCGCAGCGCATCGGCTGGCTGTCCTCCCGTCTGCACCTTGTCATTCTCGCGCCATCACGGCCGCGAGGTGGTCAACTGGCCACACCTGGCGCGTTCGGTACCCGTCGACGGTAGGTTCCGGGGCGTGGAAAAAGTCATCGTCACGCTGCGAGCCGCTGAATCCGACGAAGGTTGGTGCGTGGAACTGCGGACCCGCGTCCGCGACGAGCTGCTCGCGACGGGGTTGGCCGGACTCACGGTCAACGTGCGTGACGACGTCGTGCGCGATTCCCTGATGACGCTGACGACGCTGGATCCGCCCGTGGTCGCGGTGGTGAGCATGTGGGTCCAGCAGTACTACGGAGAGCAGGTCCGCACGGCAATCGACCTACTGAGCGCGGAATGCGATTGTGCCGCGGCCTATCTGGTGACGGAGTCGGTGCCGCTGCCTGCGCCGCCGACGCTGCCGGGCGAGCGGACCGAGGGATTGGCCAACATCGCGCTGCTGCGCAGGCCCGCCGAGTTGGACGAGGCCACCTGGCTGTACCGCTGGCATGTCGACCACACCTCGGTGGCCATCGAAACCCAGGCCACCTTCGGCTACACCCAGAACACCGTCGTGCGCGCACTCACGCCGCAGGCCCCGGCGATCGCGGCCTTCGTCGAGGAACTGTTCCCGCTGCAGGCGGTGTCGGACCTGCACGCGTTCTTCGGCGCCGCCGACGACGACGAGCTCGCCGATCGCATGCGGCGAATGGTGGCCAGCACCGACGCTTTCGGCGCCAGCAGCAATATCGATACCGTGCCCACCAGTCGGTACGTCTACTCCAGCCCGTTCGCCGCACCGGTTGCCGCACCCGCCGGCGAATAGTGGAACGTGTTCTAGTTAGGCTGCTGTCGTGACCCTCCAGATCGACGATGCCAACCGGGTACGTACTCTCACGCTCAACCGTCCCGAGGCGCTCAATGCGTTCAACGAGGCGTTGTACGACGAGCTGACGAGCGCGCTACTGGCCGCCGCGTACGATCCAGACGTGGCGGTGGTGCTGCTCACCGGCGCCGGCCGGGCGTTCAGTGCGGGCAACGATCTGGTCGAGATGCAGACGCGCATCACCAATCCGGACTTCACGCCGGGGGAGCACGGCTTCTACGGCATGATCGAAGCGCTCACCGCGTTCTCCAAGCCGTTGATCTGCGCGGTCAACGGTGTCGGCGTGGGTGTCGGGACCACCATCCTGGGGTTTGCGGACCTCGCGTTCATGTCCGCCACGGCGCGGCTCAAGTGCCCGTTCACGAGCCTGGGCGTGGCACCGGAGGCGGCTTCGTCGTATCTGATGCCGAGGCTGATCGGCAGGCAGAACGCGGCCTGGCTGTTGATGTCCTCGGAATGGATCGACGCGTCCGAAGCGTTGCAGATGGGTCTGGTCTGGAAGGTCTGTGAACCTGCGGATCTGGTTGCGGAGGCGCGTCGGCATGCCGAAATCCTTGCCGCCAAGCCGATCTCGAGCCTGCAGGCAGTGAAGCAGACGATGGTCGCGCCGGTCCGCGACGCGATTGTGGCGGCCACCGAACGGGAGAAGGCGCTGTTCGTCGAACTCGTGGGTACTGCCGCGAATGCCGACGCACTGGCGGCATTCGCCGACCGCAAGGGGACAGGCAGCTAACCGCTGGCCCGCGACGGGCAGCCGTTGAACTGGGTGGTGCGGTCAGTGACCGCCTGCGCCTGATGGGCGGCGATGATCGCGCGGATGGTTCGCTTACACCGGCCGCAGTCGCCGCCGGCGCCGCAGGCATCGGCGACCTGCTTGGACGTGGTGGCTCCGGCCGCGACGATCTCGTTCACGACGTGACTCGTCGTACCGGTGCACAGGCAAACAAACATCAGCTCACCCGGTTATTCCGGCTCTGCGATGGTCATGATGTGAGCCAACTTGCCGACGAACAGGCTCGGGTACGCGCCGAAACCGGCCTTGGTCATCCACTCCGCCGCCGCGTCGGGATGATCGATCCATTGCCGGGCGCTGACCTCGTTCTCGACCTCCTGCAGGATCATCACTTCACGGCCGTCGTCGAGCGCCTGGTAAACCCAGATTTTCCGGATTCCACTGGTTTCGAAGCGGCCGATACCGTCGTGCACTTTGCGCATCAGCGTCGGCACGTCGTCGACCGCGGCCACCGCACCGACGATCACGCCGGCGACATATTCCTGCGGAGTCGGTTCAGCTAAGTCGATCTTCTCCACGACCTCGCCGCCGAATATCGGCGGGATGTCCTCGACACCGGATATGTCGAACCATTCGAAAATTGCCGGCGATCGCAGCACATCGCGTATGGAACGGGCATGTCGGATGCCGATCGTCACCAGTACGCGGCCCGGTTCCCAAATCGACTTATAGAGAACCACATGATGTGCGCCAATTGCCAATAATCCCGAACGATGTTTCTTCATCCATTTCCACATCTGTTCGACATCGTCGACCCGAAAATCGCAGGAAAGAATGAGCGAGTGCAAATCGTACTCACCCATTTTTACCGGCCTTTCTTGCCCACTTGGCGACATGTTAGCGGAGTCTAACCTTAGTTAGGACAGGCAGTCCAGCCTTAGTGGCCACGCATGGGGCGGCCGCGGTACCGCGGTAAGGAATCACTGCAAGAACATGCCGTCAACGCGGTTAAACATTGCGCCGCACAGGGCTTTCTGGACTAGATTGGAAGTGCACGGCAAACAGCAACACTTGATCAGCCCTCAAGGTGCTTAGGAGTGACCATGCAAGGCGACCCGGAGGTTCTGAAATTGCTCAATGAGCAATTGACGAGCGAACTCACGGCGATTAACCAGTATTTTCTCCATTCCAAAATGCAGGACAACTGGGGATTCACCGAACTAGCCGAACACACCCGTTCCGAATCGTTCGAAGAAATGCGACACGCCGAGACGATCACGGACCGGATCCTGCTGCTGGATGGATTACCGAATTATCAGCGGCTGTTCTCTCTACGCGTCGGGCAGACGCTGCGTGAACAATTCGAGGCCGATCTTGCGATCGAGTACGAAGTCATGGCGCGACTGAAGCCCGGCATTATCCTGTGCCGCGAAAAGCAGGATGCGACCTCAGCCCGGATCTTGGAGACGATCCTGGCCGACGAGGAATCCCACATCGACTACCTGGAGACCCAGTTGAAGCTCATGGACAAGCTGGGCGACGCGCTCTATGCCGCGCAGTGCGTCTCCCGGCCTCCGCAGTAGGCCTGCAGCCGCCTCTGGTTTCAGTCGAGGCCGCCCCGGGTAGCCGGTGAACCACCGGTTGCGCGGGGCGGGTTCGTTTGCCCTCGTAACTTTCATAGGTCATCTAACGATATGACTTCTGAACCGGCCGGCCGGCGAAAGGATGTCATGACGGACCAGGCGACGGCCGCCCACCCGCAATCGGGCGGTCTTCTGCTGACCCCCCGCCGGCGCAATCTGGTGTTCGTCGCGGTCCTGCTCGGCATGCTGCTGGCCGCACTCGACCAGACGATCGTGGCCACCGCACTGCCCACGGTGGTGGCCGACCTCGGTGGCGCGGGCCATCAATCGTGGGTGGTGACCAGCTATCTGCTCGCCTCGACGATCGTCACCGCGGTGGTCGGCAAGGTGGGTGACATCTTCGGTCGCAAAGTCGTCTTCCAGGCCGCGGTGGTGTTCTTCCTCCTCGGCTCCGTGCTCTGCGGGATGTCCGGTTCGATGGCCATGCTGGTGGCCGCCAGGGCGCTGCAGGGCATCGGCGGCGGCGCCATGATGGTCACTGCCACCGCGCTGATCGGCGAGGTCATCCCGTTGCGTGACCGGGGGCGCTATCAGGGCGCGCTCGGCGCGGTGTTCGGCGTCACCACGGTGATCGGTCCATTGCTCGGCGGTTTCTTCACCGATCACCTGAGTTGGCGATGGGCGTTCTGGATCAACGTCCCGGTCGGAATCGTGGTGCTCATCGTGGCGGCAGGCACCATCCCGGCGCTGGCCCGGACCGCGCGCCCCGTCATCGACTACACCGGCATCCTCTTCGTCGGCCTTGGCGCCTCCGGCCTGACCCTGGCCACCAGCTGGGGCGGCGGCGAGTATGCCTGGACCTCACCGACCATCATCGCGTTGTTCGTCGGGTCAACGATCGCGCTGGCGCTGTTCGTCCGGGCGGAAACCCGTGCGGCCGAACCCATCCTGCCGATGCGGCTGTTCGGCAGTCCGGTGTTCGCGGTGTGCTGCGTGCTGTCCTTCATCGTCGGGTTCGCCATGCTGGGGGCGTTGACGTTCCTGCCCACCTTCATGCAGTTCGTCGACGGCGTCTCGGCCACCGAATCAGGGTTGCGAACCTTACCGATGGTCGCCGGGCTGCTGATCACTTCGACCGGAAGCGGCGCCATCGTCAGTCGCACCGGCCGCTACAAGATCTTCCCGGTTGTCGGCACCGCGGTGATGTTCGTGGGCTTTGTGCTGCTGTCGCGGATGGATGCCGCGACCCCGATGCCGGTGCAGTCCCTGTACCTGTTCGTGCTCGGCACCGGCATCGGCCTGTGCATGCAGGTGCTCATCCTCACCGTGCAGAACACCTCGAACTTCGCCGATCTCGGAGTTGCGACCTCAGGCGTCACCTTCTTCCGGACCATCGGCAGCTCATTCGGAGCGGCGATCTTCGGCTCGTTGTTCGCGAACTTCCTGTCCGATCGGCTCGCCGGGGCGCTCGCGCTCAGCGGTGCTCCGCCGGAAGCCGGTGCATCGCCGAAGGCGTTGCACGATCTGCCGGCTGACGTCGCGGCCCCCATCGTGACCGCATACGCCGACTCGCTGGGCATGGTGTTCCTGTGTGCCGCACCGGTGGCGCTGCTCGGGTTCATCGTCGCCCTGTTCCTCAAAGAGGTGCCGTTGCAGGAGATGGACGCGACTGTCGCGTTGGACATGGGCGAGGGGTTCGGCATGCCGAGCAGCGAATCGGCGGAGAAGGTGCTGGAGACCGCGATCAGCCGCTTGATGCGCAATTCGCCGGAGATCCGGTTGCGCACGGTTGCCGGCGGACCGGGATGCGAATTGGACGTTGCCCGGTTGTGGGCGCTGCTGCAGATCTACCGCCACAGTCAGGTGTTCGGATCGGCCCGGTTGACCGACATCTCCGAGCGGTTGCACATCCCGCACGAAGTTCTCGAGCCGACATTCGCCGGCTTGGTGGCCGACGGGTATGCCCTGCGCACCGGTGACCAGCTGTGGTTGACCCAGTCCGGAGTGCGGCAGGTCGACGCCGTATCCACGGCGCTGGTCGGCCGCATCGTCGACAAGCTCGCGAGCTCACCGTCCTTCGAGGGCCGTCCGGACCGGGCCCAGGTGGAGGCGGCGCTGGAGCGCATCGCCCATCGGTTCCTCGCGCAACGCGACTGGGACGACGCGCGGACGGAACTCGCCGGGGCGGGGACGTCCGAGCGAAACTAGAACTTGTTCCAGATTCGCCGCCGCGCGCGTACGATTCGGGCCATGAGCCGCATTGGAGACTTTCCCGACGACGACGTCGCAGGCTGGATCCTCAAATCGCCCGATATCGGCACCGCCATGGCCAACTTCACCAATGCGGTGTACACCAAAGGCCGATTGCCGCTGCGGGTCCGCGAACTCGCGCGGATGGTCATCGCGCTCGACAACGAATGCGTGGTCTGCCAGAACACCCGGGACTCCGACGGCGCGGCGGCAGGGGTTGACGAGGATCTTTACGACCATGCCGCGCAATGGCAGACCTGGCCCGGCTACAGCCCGGCTGAACGCATCGCCGCCGAGTTCGCGCACCGCTTCGCCGCCGGGCACACCGAGCTTCGCGACGACGAGGATTTCTGGGAGCGTGCCGGCGAATACTTCGACGCGGAACTGCTGACGGATCTGGCGTTGTCGTGTGCCATGTGGCTCGGCATGGGTCGGGTGCTGCGCACGCTCGACATCGGGCAAACCTGCAGGATCACCCTGTAGCTTCGCAGTCGCGGCGCAGAATGGTTGCCGTGAGTTCCCGCTCAGCCAAACCACTCGCCGCAGCGGCCATCGCCCAACTCGAATCGGACGGCGTCGCGACACTTATCGGCACCGTCGTCAGTCCGGCCGGGCTGATCCACGCGAAAACCGTTCCGCTGCGCCGGATGGGCACCTTCGCCGATCCGGGCCTCGGCGCCAGCCCGGTCTTCCACACCTTCACCATCGATCAGACCGGGATCGTGTTCGGCGATGCGATCGGCGTCGTCGGTGATCAGCGCATCCGAATCGACCTGGGTGCGCTGCGTATCCTGGGCGATGGATTGGCCTGGGCCCCAGGCGCGTTCTTCAACCAGGACGGGTCGCCGGATCCGCACTGCAGCCGCGGGGTTCTGCAACGGGTAACGGATCGATTGGACAAGGCCGACCTCACCGCCCTGGTCGGCCACGAGATGGAATTCGTCCTGGTGGCTCCGGACGGAAGTCGACTGCCCTCGGTGTTGTGGGCGCAGTACGGTCTGGCCGGCCTGCTGGAGTTCGAGGGTTTCATCCGCGATGTCACGAACGCCGCGACCAATTCGGGCGTGGCGATCGAACAGTTTCACCCCGAGTACGGGGCCAACCAATTCGAGATCTCCCTGGCGCCGCAACATCCGGTGGCCGCGGCCGACCAGTTGGTCCTGATGCGCATCATCGTGGCCAGGGCGGCCCGGCGCCACGGTCTGCGGGCAAGCTTCTCGCCCCTGCCGTTCGCCGGGAGCGTGGGTTCAGGTTCTCATCAACACTTTTCGCTCGATAAGGGGGAGCAGCCGCTGTTCTCCGAGGGCTCCGGGGCGCGGGGCATGACGCCAGAGGGCGAGTCGGCGATGGCCGGGCTGCTCGCCGGACTGCCGGCCGCGGAGGGCGTGCTGTGTGGATCGGTGTTGTCGGGCCTGCGCATTCAACCCGGGTACTGGTCGGGCGCCTACAACTGCTGGGGCACGGAGAATCGGGAAGCCGCTGTGCGTTTCCTCATCGGCGGTCCGAGCAACCCGTATGGGGCCAATGTCGAGGTCAAGGTCATCGACCCGTCGGCCAACCCCTACCTGGCCACCGCGGCCATCCTCGGTTTGGCCCATCACGGGATCGAGCAGGGCCGCAAGCTCCCGCCGGAGACCACCGTCGACCCGGCTGCGCTCACCGATGCGCAGCGCGCGGAGAACGGAATCGTGCTGCTACCCAGCCGACAGGCCGACGCCCTGGCCGCCCTGGACGGCTCCGAGTTGCTGCGGGGGATTCTGGGTGACGAAGTGGTCGACGCGGTGCTGGCGGTGCGGGGTTACGAGCACGAGCACTTCGGTGACCTGGACCCCGAGCACCTCGCCGAGAAGTTCCGCATGGCTTGGAGCGTGTGAGTGTGTCTGAGCGTGTGTGAGCGTTCGGTTTGTCCTGTGCGCGCAGCGGCAATACGGCAGCCATGATCGGGAAGCTTCGTTCTGTCGTGTTGGACTGCCGCGATCCCCGTAAGCTGGCCGAGTTTTACGCCGGCGTGCTGGGCGGGGAGGTGGCCGCGCAGGACGACACCTGGGTGGTCGTGACGGATCCCGCCGGGCGCCGGTTGGCTTGTCAGTTATCGCCGGAGCACGCGCCACCGCGGTTCCCGGACCCGCAGGGATCCCAGCAGTTTCACCTCGACATCCAGGTCGACGATCCTGACGTCGCGCAGCGTCAGGTTCTCGAATTGGGGGCGACCCGGGTCACCGATGCCGTCGAGGACAGCACGTTCCGGGTGTTCCGGGACCCGGCTGGGCACCCGTTCTGCCTGGTATGGGATATCGGCTGACGCGGTCTGCCGCTCAGACCAAACCCGTCGCGTCGAAGACCCACGACATGTCCGCGGAGGCGAAGTCGGCCAGCCAGGTCGGCGGGGCGTGGTTGGCCAGCGCCCCCATGTCCCAGTAGTCCTTCCACAGCGTGACTTTGCCGCCCTCGACCCGGTGCACGGTGACGAATTTCAGTAGGGCCGATTCGCCGGTCTCCCAAAGCCATTCCTCGTGATGTTCGTACATGGCGTCGGGACCGTTCGCCACCAGCAGACCCGTGAAGTTCTGGTAGGACTCCAACGGTTCGAGACCGATCTTGAGGCGTTTGACGATGTCCTCGGGTCCCTTGGCCGCCGCGGTCGGCCCAACTGGCATGTCGAGATAGATACACTCTTCGGACAGGTATGTCTTGAGCAGTTCCCAATTCCGGTCGGACAATGCCTTCCACAGTCCAAGGACCGTATCCTCAACTGACACTGGCAAATTCACCTTTCTGGGTGGGCAGAGCCGGGCACCGGTGCGCGGCGCGCAGGAACCGGCCGGTCCGGTGCGCACCGACCAGCTCGGTCAATGCGCCGTCGAGGTACACGGCGCGCCCGCCGACCAGCACGGCCTCGACGGTGTCGTCGTTACGGTTCACCATCCGTGACAGCCCGCCGTATTGATCGACGGTGTCCTCGGCGTAGCCGTCGAGCGAGTTGTCGAGCCGGGCGGGGTCGATGACCACCACGTCGGCCCGGTCCCCGATGCGCAGGTGGCCCGCGTCGAGGCGGTACCAGTCGGCGAGTTCGCCGGTGAGGCGGTGCACGGCCCGCTCGACGGACATGAACGGCGTGCCGGCCTTCTCGGCGTCATAGACGTGTCGCAGCAGGCGCAGCCCCATGTTGTAGAACGCCATGTTCCGTAGATGCGCGCCGGCGTCGGAGAAGCCCATCTGGATCCCCGGATCACGGGCGAGCTTCTTGAGCACCTCGGGACGGTGATTGGAGATGGTGGTGTGCCAGCGCAGCTCGGTGCCGTACTCCAGCACGAGGTCCAGGAACGCGTCGACAGGATGCACGCCGCGGTCCAGTCCCACCTGTCCGAAGGACTGCCCGACCACTGACTCGTCGGGGCAGGCCACGATCTCGGCGTCGAAGAAATCGCGATGCCACACCCGCACGCCGAACTTGGCGTCGTAGTCCTTGCGGAAGCGACGGCGGTAGGACTCGTCACGCAGCAACTCGTTGCGTTGGACCTCGTCCCGTAGATGCAATGCTGCGGCGCCGGAGCCGAACTCCTCGAACACCACCAGGTCGATGCCGTCTGCGTACACCTCGAACGGCACCGGCAGGTGCTGCCAGCGGAAGTTGCCGCCGAGGGCGTTGATCACCCGGGCCAGTGGCCCCATCATCAGGATCGCGTACGGGTTGGCCTTGATGTCGGCGGCCGACAGCAGGCTGGTCTTGAGCGGGTTGCGGAAGATGCCGAGCGACTGTGCAACCTGAGAGGCCAGGTTGGCCGGATTCTGAATGTCGGGCCCGGACTGCAGCACCCGCCCGGCCCGGCGCAGCAGCGATTTGAGCCTGCGCAGTTCACGGGGTTTGGCGTAGGTGGACGGCAGCGTCCGCGACCGGCACACCTCCCCGTCGATCTTGTCGAAAAGTAGCTGCTGGGAGGACATTCCGACGAATCCGGCGTCAAGGGCATCGGTCAGCATCTGCTCCATGCGGGCCTGCTCGGCGCGAGTCGGCCGCTCGTCGGAGCGGGTTGCCCGGTCCAGTCCCATCACCGCGGTGCGCATGTCGGAGTGCCCGATGAAGGCGGCGAGGTTGGTGCCCAATGGCCGCGCCTCCAGAGCCGCGATGTACTCCTCGCAGTTCGTCCAGGTCTTGTTGTCGTCGACCGCGGCGATCACGTGCTCACGCGGGATGGCCTCGACGCGGCCGAACAGGTCGCCTGCGTCGACCCCGTCGACGTGCACCGTGGACAGCGAGCAGGAGCCCAGCATCACCGTTGTCACTCCATGGCGCAGCGACTCCGACAGCGATGGACCGCCCAGCACCTCGACGTCGTAGTGGGTGTGGATGTCGAGCATCCCCGGCAGTACCCACTTGCCGGTGGCATCGATGACCTGCGGGCAGTCGGTCGCATCGAGCTCGTGCGGCGAGATATCGACCAGATGCCCTGAGCGAATACCGATGTTGCGCACAGCTGACGGCGCACCGGTGCCGTCAAACCAACGGCCGTTGCGGATGATTGTGTCGAAGGTCACCACGACATAGAACAACCGGTAGAGCCAGGTGTCAACGAAATCCGTGAACAGATTTCTGAAAATGTCTACTAAATCGGGACCTGGTGAGCTGACCTGCGGTTATATCGGCACCCACGCGTCAGGCTGACGGCCGTCGAGATCCGTGAACCCATACTGGCGTGCCAGTTCGACCGAGCTGACCGAACGCTGATTCCAGCGAGCGCGACCCGGGTCGGCCGCGATCGCGGCAACTCCCCGGCCGACAAAGCGCGGGGTCTCGGATTCGGAGAAGCCGGGCGGGGCCATCGGGTAGCCGTCGGACCGCACCGGATCGAGCGCGTCGCGCCAATTCGTCTCGGTGACGCCGTAGTTTTCGAGCATCATTTCCGAACGCAGCCAGCCGGGCGTGACTGCCACCGCGGTGCCGCCGAACGCGGCTAGCTCGTATCCGTGGCTGAACGCCAACCGGTTCACGGCATTCTTCACCAAGTCGTAGAACACCGAGAGGCGGTAGTTCTCGACGTTGAATTCAGTTGTCCCGTCGGATATCTCGACCAGCAGGCCACCGGGCCGGGCGGCCAGCAGCGGGAGCAGGCAGTGCGAGGTGATCAGGTGGGTGTCGATGCCCAGGCGCAGGATACGCAGCCCGTCGTCGAGGTCGTGTTGCCACATCGGTTGTCCCCAGGTGGCAGGCGCACCCTTGAGGATCTCGGCGCCCCAGATGTCGTTGACCAGAATGTCGATGTGGCCGTACTCGGCGCTGATCCGTCCGGCCAGTGCGCGAACCTGGCCGATCTCGAGGTGGTCCACCTGCCATGCGACGCCCGTACCGCCCAGCGCGGAAACCAATTCTGCTGTTTCCTCGATGGTTTCGGGACGGTCGTAGTCGGAGGCGCAGTGTCCGGAGACGCTGCTGCGCCCGGTGCACACGACGGTCGCACCAGATTCGCCCAGCGCCGCGGCGATACCCCGGCCCGCCCCGCGCGTCGCCCCGGCGACCACCGCGACACGACCACGCAGTGCATCCGGCTGCGGTGTAGACCTCATCGGATGAGTATCGCGCTCCGAGCCGTTGCGCCACGGCGGTTCAGCATTACGGCGCATACTCGTGAAGGTGACTCCGTTGCAGCGTTACATCGCAGAGGAAATCGCCACCGATCATCTGGACGGCTTGTTGTCGCGGCGCGAGGCGTTACGTCGGCTGGGTCTGCTTGGCCTGGGCGCGGCCGCGGCCGGCGCACTGATCGCCGCTTGCGGCGAGCGTCAACCGGCCTCGACCGAGACGTCAGCTACCCAGGCCCCGGCTGCGTCGAGCCCGACGGCCGCCGTGACCCCACCAGGATCGCAGAGCGCATTGCCCACCGCCCCGGTCACCTGGGCCGGGCCGTCGGGCGAACTACGGGGGGCCTGGGCCCAGCCACCTGACCCAAGGGGCGGGGTGTTGGTGATTCACGAGAACAAGGGCCTCAACGACTACATCAGGTCGGTGACCGGGCGGTTCGCCGGCATCGGATACTCGGCCCTGGCGATCGACCTGCTGTCCGCCCAGGGCGGAACCTCGACATTCACCGACCCCGCCGAGGCGACCGCCGCATTGAGCAAGATCGCACCCGAGGAGGCGCTCGCCAACCTGAAATCGGGTATCGACGAGGTGCAGCGGCGGGTCGGTGACCGAAAGGTCGCCGCAGTCGGCTTCTGCATGGGCGGTGGGTATGTATGGCGGCTGCTGGATTCGGGTGTACCGCAGCTTGCGGCGGCGGTGCCGTTCTACGGGCCGACACCGGACAATCCGGACTTCTCCGGGTCGAGGAACGTGGCCGTGCTCGGGTTCTACGGCGCGCTGGACCAGCGGGTGAACGCCACCGAGCCGGTTGCCCGAGCCGCCCTGGAGAAGGCCGGGCTGGTACATGAGCTGGTCACCGAACCGGATGCGAACCACGCGTTCTTCAACGACACCGGGGACCGCTACAACGCCGCCGCGGCCGAGGACGCCTGGCGCCGGGTCCAGGACTGGTTGGCCGCCCACCTCGCCTGAGCCATTCGCCGCGGAGTTCAGGTGCTGTTCAGTCATCCGTTGGGGTCGCGTTGTTGACCGCACACACGGCCCGGATCTGATCGTGCAATGCGGGTTGTCCAGGTCGCAAACTTCTACGGCCCGCGTTCTGGTGGCCTGCGTACCGCGGTGGATCGCCTGGGCGCGGAATACTGTGCGGCCGGCCACGATGTGTACCTGATCGTTCCGGGCGCGCATCCGGAGCGTCACGTACTGGCCAGCGGCGTTGTGCGGATCTCGCTGCCTGCCAGGTTGATCCCGTTCACGGGGGGATACCGCGCCGTCCTGCCCAGCCCGGTCACATCATTGCTGCGCCGCCTGGAGCCCGACGCGCTGGAGGTGTCGGACCGGCTCACCCTGCGTTCGCTCGGACCCTGGGGCCGACGGCACGACGTCGCCACGGTGATGATTTCTCATGAACGGCTGGATCGGCTTGTCGGACAGGTGCTTCCGCCGCCGATGGCCCGCGCGGTCGCCAACTTCGCCAACCGCCGCACCGCAGCGAACTACGACGCCGTGGTGTGTACGACGGCATTCGCCCGTGAAGAGTTCGACCGGATCGGCGCAGAAAACGTCGCCACCGTGCCGCTCGGGGTGGATCTGGAGCAATTCCATCCCAGCCGCCGGTGTACACAGATGCGTAGCAGGTGGGCCGTCGCCGGGCAGACGCTGCTGGTGCATTGCGGCAGGTTGTCGGTGGAAAAACATGCCCACCGAAGCATCGATACCGTAGCTGCACTGCGTGATTCGGGAGTCGATGCACGGCTGGTCGTGGTCGGGGAGGGGCCGATGCGGGCCCGGCTGGAACGTCAGGCCGCACGGTTACCGGTGGCGTTCACCGGATACATCGGTTGCCGCGACACTGTCGCGACGATCCTGGCTTCGGCCGACGTGGCGCTGGCACCCGGCCCGCATGAGACCTTCGGCCTGGCCGCGCTCGAGGCGCTGGCATGCGGCACCCCGGCGGTGGTGTCGCGCACGTCGGCCCTCGCCGAGATCCTCACTTCGGACAGCGGCGCGACGGCCGACAACGATGCCCGAGCCATCGCCCATGCCGTCACCTCGGTGATCAGCAGGCCCGAATCACAGCGGCGCAACAGCGCCCGTCTGCGCGCCGAACAGTTCACCTGGCCGCGCGCAGCGGCCGGGATGCTCGGCGTTCTGGGAGCGCGCTGAGGCGGACCGCGCAGTATAGATCGGCCAAACCGGAGAATTCTCGCCGTCGCCGGGCCGATAATCGTCAACGAACGAACTCAGGGGGTCCTGATGAAGCGGATGACGATGTTCTGCGGGGCGTTCGGCGCGGCCGTGTGCCTGTTCGCGGCGGCATGTGGACAGTCGGACACAGAGGTGAGTGATCCCGGCGCGGCCACGCAGACGGCGAGCCCGACGGAAGCGAGTCCGACGGAAGCGAGTCCGACGGAAGCGAGTCCGACGGAAGCGAGTCCGACGGCTGAGCCGGCCCCCGGCGGTCCCACCATCACGATCGAAGGCATGGGCTTCAGCGGCGGGCTCACGGTCGCGCCGGGTGCGCAGATCACGATCGTCAACAATGACGAGGTGGAACATTCGGTGACGTCGCGCACCGCGGATCTGTTCGACGTCCACGTCGACGGCAAACAACGCGCGACGCTCACCGCACCGTCGGAACCCGGCGAATACGCCTTCTATTGCATCTATCACCCGGCGATGGTGGGCACCCTGACTGTCAGGTGACTCCAGCGGCCGTGCGCGGTGCGTACCGCAGCACCGCGCCGACGCCATCGGTGGGGGACTTGCCCTCAGCTGCTTCGATCAGGTCGGCACCCACCGAGATCGCGACCGCCGGCAGCGCTTCATCGGCGCGCAAGGTGTGAGTCGGCGCAGCGCCCAACTCGGACAGCACCTCGGCATTCGGGGCGACCGTCGCCACGTCGTCGGCAGTGACCACGGTGGCGTCTCCCACGTCGCCGAGAATCAATGTCTCGACCGCGCCGTCGCGCAGCGCTGCGCATACTCCGGGCAGCCCTTGGGTCGCGAAGCCTGACTTGCGGCCGATTTCAGCCGAGAAGCGTTGGGCCACACGGTTGGTCGCATCGGCGCGCCGTTGTTCGAGATGCTTGTCGATGGTGTTTTGCAGATCATGGCGATCGAACCCGCTGCGCCGGGCGCCGACCTGCAATTGGACAAGCCGTTCGGTCACACGCGGCGGCAGCGCTGCGACCAGGTCATTGCGGGACCGCACCTCGCCCACCACGAACACCACCTCCGGTGCCGCGTCGTCGACGAGTTCGGTCACCCGGTCGGCCGCGACACGGATGTTCTTCGACCGGCTTTCCTCGGCACGCGGTTGAGGATCGCCGTAGCCGGCGGTGTCCGCGCCGCTCGCCTTGTGCACCGGATAGCTGCCGCCTTCGACGGTGTGCGTGGTGGCCACGCCGCCGAGGCGCAGTTCGATATCGGCACCGCTGTGGTCGACCTCGACCACCAGGTAGCTCGGGTGCTCCACGCCGTGCTCGACGACCGGAAGCAGGTACGGCAGTTCCGAGACCCGAACGACGGTCGTGCCCGCCTGCCGGGTGAGCTGCTCGTCGAGGAGCACACCGTCGGAAGTGGCGACCATGGCGCGGGCGCCCCGGCCGATCGCGGGGCGCATTTCGGTGACGGCTTCCTCCAAGGGCCGAATGAGCTCGGGTCCGGCGCCCTGGCGTTCGAGTTCTTCGCGTAAGGCTCGCCATTTCAGGTCGATCTGGGCTGTGGCGTCCTCGGTGTCATGCGAAACATCGAAGTACACCGATGCGTACGGTCCGGGTGAGCTCAACAGGGGCCGAAAACGTTCGGAGTGCATGATCCTCCGTCCTTTGAATGTGCTGCTTCGTATGGGGTGCCCGCGCCACGGCGCGACAAACCATCGCCACACACCACCGCGATATCTGAAGGTCTAGCGCCAGGACACCGGCAGTCGCTTGATGCCGTGGATGAACGCCGACCGCAGCCGGTCCGGTTCCTCGGTAGCGGTGATGTCTGGCATCTGGCGGTGCAGCTCCTCGAACGCCACGGTGATCTCGCGCCGCGCCAGGTTGGCGCCGAGACAGAAGTGCGCACCACCGCCGCCGAACCCCACGTGCGGGTTGGGGTGGCGCGCGATGTCGAACATCCACGGGTCGGCGAACTTCGACTCGTCCCGATTGGCTGAGCCGTACCACAGCGTGACCTTGTCTCCCGCGGCAAGCGGTGTCCCACCGAGTTCGGTGTCGCGGGTGACGGTTCGGCGCATGTAGCTCACCGGGGACGCCCAGCGCACGATCTCTTCGACGGCGGTCGGAGCCAGCTCGTCGTACCGCGACCACCAGGCGTGGCGCTGCTCCGGATAGCGGGAGAGTGCGAGGACACCGTGGCTGATGGCATTGCGGGTGGTTTCGTTGCCCGCGACCACCAGCAGGATGAAGAAGGACGCCACTTCGGCCGAGGTCAGCCGCTCACCATCCACGTCGGCTTGCACCAGGCTGGTCGTCAGGTCCTCGGTGGGCGCCGACCGGCGCTCGTCGGCCAAGGCGGTCGCATAGGCGCCGATGTCCATCGCCACAGAGATGAACTCGTCGAAGTCCGTCGTGAATTCCGGGTCGCCGAAACCCAGAATGACGTTGGTCCAGTGGAATATCCGTTGGTGGTCCTGCTCGGGGATGCCCATCATGTCGCAGATGATCTGCAGCGGCAGTGGCCCCGCGAGTTCGGTGACCAACTCGGCATGGCCGTCCGGATTGCGGGCCACCATCTCGGCCACCAGGCGGCGCGCCCGGTCGCGCACCGAATCCTCGATCATGGCCAGGACTCGCGGGGTGAACGCGCTGCGCACGATGTTGCGCAGCCGGGTATGGCGCGGATCGTCCATGGCGATCATCGAGCCGAAATACTCGGCGAGCTCCGGGGTCTGATCACCGATCGTGATCCCGCCGGCGGAGCTGAAGATCTCCGGGTGGCGGCTGGCGTAGAACACGTCGTCGTACCGGGTGACGGCCCAGTGCCCTTGTCCTTGCGGATAGCCCTCTTGTTCGAAGGCCGGGTGAAACGAGATCGGCGTTTCCCGGCGTAGCGTTGTGAACGCGCCGTCGCGCACCTCATCGTCGAGACTCCAGAACTCCCAGGACCCGAGATTGATCTCCGAGCGCGGCACGTCCGGCGGAGCTGCCCCATTGACTCGCGGTGTGATACCCACTCAGCCAGAGTAGAGCCGCCTCGGCGCTTGCCACCGCATTCGATGATGCGCCGCGCCACATCGGACACAGCAGAACCACCTGAAACTCTCCTACCTCCCGTTCGAACAGCCTTGTCGCACAACGCGAAGTGAGGTACGCAGTAACGCCTGCGCCACCTGCCCCGATATGTCACAGGGGTGAACGTCTCACCGCGGTGAAACCGCAAGGCGTGCGGCGCCCGGCCAGGGGGGAATGGCCGGCGCCCGGGTCACTGCACCAGGAGGTTGTGGATGAGTTCCAAGACGACACTGTCGAAGTTCGTGGCGGCTACGTTGACCGTCGGCGCGCTCGGATTCGGTGTCACGGCGTTCGGTAGCCCGGCAGCGTCGGCAAGCCCTATCGCGCCGGCCCCGCTGAAGCCCGGGCATGACAACGACGGTTGCTTCCCGTTCTGCGACGGGGGGCCGGGCCGCGACTTCGACCGGGGACACGACCGAGGAAACGACCGGGGACCGGGCCGCGACTTCGACCGAGGACACGACCGAGGACCAGGCCGCGACTTCGACCGGGGACCGGGCCGCGATCATTGGGATGACAAGGGTCCGTGGTGGGCCAACAACCGCCACGACTGGTGGGATGACCGCCGAGGCGCGCCGCCGTGGGGTTGGGGACCGCCGCCCCCGGTGCACTGGAATGGACCGCTGCCGCACTCCATCAACTACTGGGGGTACAACCTGAATCCCGTCTGGGACAACGGTTTCCGCCAGTGGGGTGTGTGGTTCTTCGGCGTCTGGGTTCCGATTTTCGGCGTCGGATTCCGTTAAACCGCGTCGGACTCCACGACTGCCTTGATGCGTTCGAGCGTCTTGCGCATGTCGCGGATGTTGCGTCGTTTGCGCAGCGGGCCGGCCACCGCCCAGAACAGCCGGTTCGGCACCGACGCACTGAGTCGGAAGGACTCGGTGACGTCGGTGCCGTCTGCGCGCGGTGTGAACAGGTAGTGCCAGTTGTTGATCGGCTTGTCACCGAGCAACACCGCGAAGCCGAACTCTCGGCCGGGTTCGCATGCGGTGACCCGGCATGTCGTCCAGTAAACCGGCCCCATCTCGTTGCGCTTGACGTGGCCGCGGAAGCGGGCGCCCATCGCTGGTTCGGTCGCCCCGTCGAGCCACTCGGCTTCCATCACCTCGGGCGAGAAGCGGCCGGTGTTGCGCACGTCGGCGACCAGATCCCAGATTCGTTCGGCCGGTGCCGCCATGGACACCGTCACTGAAGCATGCATGCGGTCACACTATGTGTGAACCCGTCGGAACGACGCTCAGCCGCTTTCCCGCTCATCGAGTTCAGCATCCTCAACGTCGTGCCGCACGACGCGGACGCGGCCGTGCGGCAGGCACGCGGCGTAGCCGTGGTACTTGCCGTACAGCTCCCACGAGGTGTGGCGTTCGTCAGCGCGCACATCGATCCGGTGCCCGTCGGAGAACCGCAGATGCAGCCCGCCCTTGTCATCCCAGTCGGCGTAGGTGCAACGTTGGCCTGCGAAGTCGAACAACGGTCGAACTTCATTGCGCAACGCTTTCGGGTCGATCGGCACCACTTCGGATTCGTTGTGGCCGATGGCCGGCAGGGTCAGGTCGAAAGGCACCGAGACGACGACTTCGTTGTAGTCATTCAGGTTGAGGACCAGCCCATCGTGAAATGAGATCCGCTGGACCAAGCAACCTTGAATCCATTGTTCGGTCATTTTCTAACTGTGAACCTCGGACAGACGGGGCACAAGAGGCGGCCGAAAGGCGTTGGGAGTCGGTATGGCACTCGAAGCTATGAAAGTCCGGTTCGGCGTGGGACTCGGCGCGGACACCGGCCCGGCCGAGCTTGCGGGCATCGTCGATCAGCTGGAGAACACCGGAATCGACTCGCTGTGGTTCTCCGAACTGGTCTACACATCGGCGGTGGATCCGTTCGTCGGAATGGCCTATGCCCTGGCCCGGACGACGCGGTTGAAGGTGGGCACCTCGGTGGCGATCCTGCCGGGCCGCCATCCGGTGCTGGTGGCCAAACAACTGGCATCGCTCGCCGCGCTCGCGCCCAAACGGGTGCTGCCGGTGTTCGGGCTGCATTCGGCGCTGAGCGCCGAACGCGACGTCTTCGTGGTGCCGGACAACCGTCGTGGGGCGGTTTTCGACGAATCACTACACCTGCTCAGGTCTGTCCTGCAGCAGGAAGAAGTGTCGTTCGACGGAGAGTTCTTCACCGTGCAGTCCGCTCGGGTCCAGCCCGTGCCCGCCCAACCCATCGACATCTGGTTGGGTGGCTCGGGGCCCGCCGCGCTCTCACGCATCGGCCGGTACGGCGACGGTTGGCTCGGCAGCTTCCTCACCCCCGACGAGGCCGCCCGCGCGCGACAAGCCATCGAGCGTGCAGCTGCCGCAGCGGGTCGGGCGATCGAACCCGACCACTACGGCATCAGCCTTGCGGTCGGTGACGGAGAGCTGCCCGACGAGGTCCTCGATGCGGTGCGCCGCCGCAGGCCCGACGTGGATCCTGCCGACCTCGTCGCCGCGGACTGGCCGGCGCTGCACCGCCAGCTCGATGGGTACCTGGCGGCCGGTCTGACCAAATTCGTCATCAGGCCGACAGGGCCGGTCGATCGATTTCTGGAGCGGTTCGCCGCCGAACTGCTGCCCCGGCAGAACTGAAGTCGTGGCAAATCCCGCACCGATGAACTCCAACGTGCCTACCGTCGTGTTATGGGGTGTGCGGTACGCACGCGCGCTACACCCTGAGCAAAGGAGATGGTGCCATGAGGATCCGAATCCGGCGGAAACCCAAATCGTTGACCTTCGGCCTGGCCGGCGTCGTGGCCACGGCCGCGGTCGCCCTGACACTGGTTGCGGCGCCCACCGCGGTCGCCGACGACCGGTTGCAGTTCACCGGCACGACGCTGTCGGGTGCGTCGTTCGACGGCGCGAGTCTGGCCGGCCGGCCGGCGGTGCTGTGGTTCTGGACGCCGTGGTGCCCCTTCTGCAATACCGAGGCGCGTTCGGTGAGTCAGGTTGCCGCAGCCAACCCGCAGGTCACCTTCGTCGGTGTGGCGGCCCGCTCCGACGTCGCGGCGATGCAGAGCTTCGTCGACAAGTACAACCTGAACTTCACCAATCTCAACGACGCCGACGGATCCATCTGGGCCCGCTACAACGTGCCGTGGCAACCCGCCTACGTGTTCTACCGACCGGACGGCTCCTCGACGTTCGTCAACAACCCGACATCGGCTATGCCGCAACAGGAGTTGGCCGGCCGGGTGGCCGAACTGAGCAGCTAGCACCGGGGTGGAGCACGATCTGCTGGGGCTGGCGTTCGGAGCCGGACTGGTCGCTGCACTGAACCCTTGTGGATTCGCGCTGCTGCCCGGATATCTCGCCCTGGTGGTGCGCGGTGGCGCCACGACGGGAGGGTGGCGGGCGCTGACTCGCGCATTGGGCGCCACGATCGCGATGGCCGTCGGATTCATCGCGGTCTTCGGCACATTCGCGGCCCTCACAGTCGCCGCCGCGAGCACCGTTCAGCGTTATCTGCCCTATGTGACGGTGGTGATCGGGCTGACCCTGATCGGGCTCGGATGCTGGTTGCTGGCCGGACGACACCTCGGTCTGCTCATCCCGGGTGCATTGGCCCACAACGCCCGTTGGGCGCCGACGGCCCGACTGGGCTCGATGCTGTCCTACGGCGTCGGCTACGCACTGGCCTCGTTGTCGTGCACCATCGGCCCGTTCCTCGCGGTGACCGGGGCGGGGCTGAAATCGGACACGCCACTGCACGGAATCGCCGTGTTCTCCGCATACGCCGCAGGGTTCACCCTGATCGTCGGTGTGCTGGCGGTCGCGGCGGCGTTGGCCAGCACGGTCGTGGTCGACCGGATGCGCCGAATAGTCCCGTACGTCAACAGGATCAGCGGCGCGTTGCTCATCGCGGTCGGCGTCTACGTCGGTTATTACGGGTTTTACGAGATCCGGCTGTTCACGCTCGACGGCAGTCCCCATGACCCGGTGATCGCCGCCGCCGGCCGGATACAGGGTGCGCTGGCCGGCTGGGTCCATCAACACGGCGCCTTGCCGTGGCTGCTGGCTCTGCCGGTGCTGGTTTCGCTCGGTGCTGCGGTCAGGTTCGCCGCGAGACATCGCCGCGTAGATCCGGCCACGGCGGACGACGCACCATAGCCAGGGTGGCCAGGGTGGCTGCCGCCAGGCCGATCAGTTCGCCCAGCAACGCAATCCGGGTGGAGTCCACCGCGGCCACCCAGGTGGGTTTGCCGTCCTTGACCACGAACACCCCGAGCGGTCGGGCGACGAACCGGCCGCTGTCGGGCCGGTGCCGGATCTTGCTCACCGGAATGACCGTGGTTCCGTCGGGCGTCACATACGGCTCACCGAACACCCGGGACGGATCTGCATCGGAAGGCAGACGCTCGAGTGCCTCGGGTAACCGCATGTGGAGTCCTTCCTGGTCAGCGTTCGAACGCGAGCTCGTCGTCGAGCGGCACGACCATCGCTTGTTCCAACAGGTCTGCCTCGTCGGCATCCGCCGACGGCGAGATCCGTGTCAGGACTGGGTCCAGCGCCGCCTCGTCGTCCTCGTCAACCGCGACCGGTATGAGCTGTTCGACCGCGTCGGCTTCGGGCGCGAAATCATCGAACGAGTGATCGTTGGCCTGCATCATGTCCTCCGGCTCGGTCGGTAAACCGATCATCGACGATTGTCCTACCTATGAACTGGGGATTCAACGTTCTCAGCTACGTGGGGTAATCTCCGAACTCTGTGCTATATCGACGGGGGAGTGTTCCCTGGCAATTGGGGAACTCCAGTAAGCACCATCACATGTCAGAGGCTGCCGTGCCAGATAAAACCGCCGATGTCGTGGCTCTCACACCGCGCTTCGATGATGTCCAATCACACTACGATCTGTCCGACGAGTTCTTCCGACTCTTCCTCGATCCGACCCAGACCTACAGCTGTGCGTACTTCGAGCGTCCGGACATGTCGCTCGAGGAAGCGCAGATCGCCAAGATCGACCTCTCTCTGGACAAGCTGGGTCTGCAGCCGGGTATGACGTTGCTCGACGTCGGCTGCGGCTGGGGCGCGACCCTGCGCCGCGCGATCGACCGCTTCGACGTCAACGTCGTCGGCCTGACACTCAGCCGCAATCAGCAGGCGCACGTCCAGCAGACGTTCGACGCGCTGACCACCCCGCGGTCGCGTCGAGTGTTGCTCGCGGGTTGGGAGCAGTTCAACGAGCCGGTTGACCGCATCGTCTCGATCGGCGCGTTCGAGCATTTCGGCGCGGACCGCTACGACGACTTCTTCCGCATGGCCCATTCCGCACTGCCCGATGATGGCGTGATGATGTTGCACAGCATCACCAAGCCCAGCGCCGCGCAGATGGAAGAGCGCAAGCTGCCGCTGACCATGCGCAAGCTGCGATTCTTCAAATTCATCATGGACGAGATCTTCCCCGGTGGTGAGCTGCCGTACGTCGCACAGGTCGAGGAGCACGGGCAGCGGGCGGGTTTCCAGGTGAACCGCGTCCAGTCGCTGCGGCCGCACTACGCGCAGACGCTGGACATCTGGGCCGCTGCTCTGCGGGCGCGCCGGGCCGACGCAATCGCGCTGCAGTCCGAAGAGATGTATGAGCGGTATATGAAGTACCTGACCGGCTGCGCCGAGCTGTTCCGTGAGGGCTACACCGACGTCTGCCAGTTCACGCTCGTCAAGTCTCGGTGACGCAGCGGCGGTTCAGTAGCCCACCAGGGCAACGGAATTGAGTGCGCTGCGGAGTGGTTCGGGGACTGCCTGCTTGGTCCAGTCGGCGGTCGAGACCACCACGTAGATGTTGCGGCCGCGCACCGTGGGCCGTTCCGGGGTGTCAGGGTTGGCGCCCAGCACCGTGAAACCCAGAGTGAAGCTGGTGGTGCCGATGTGCTCGCAGGTCACCGCGACCCGCACGGCGTCGCGCCACCGCACCGACGCCAGGTAGTCGATCTCGCTGTGGACCACCTGCACGTCGTAGCCCGAGGCGATGAGGCCCGGGTAGCTCACCTGCAGGTGGTCGAGCAGCCCCGAGAAGGCTTCGTCGAACCACGTGAGGTAGTGGCCGTTGAAAACGACTCCCTGCTGGTCGATCTCGGCGTAGCGCGGAACGATCGGAAAGCTGAACCCGCTCACGTAATCATCCTCCGATTCGACGCGTTGTCGCTCCACGGTAAGTGATCGCGGGGCGGCCACGACGTTACTGATTGCGGGCGCATTTTGACCGCCGGACGCGACAGGTGAGACTGGACGTCGTGAAACTGGTGACCATCGACGATATCGGCGATGCGGCGCAGCGTATCGCCGCCGATATCGTCCGTACCCCACTGCTGCCCGCCGGTTGGGGAGACCCGGACCGTCCGCTGTGGCTGAAGCCGGAAAACCTGCAACCGATCGGCGCGTTCAAGATTCGTGGCGCGTTCAATGCGCTGGGCCACCTC
Source organism: Mycolicibacterium sp. XJ870 (assembly GCF_053483975.1). Classification (NCBI taxonomy): domain Bacteria; kingdom Bacillati; phylum Actinomycetota; class Actinomycetes; order Mycobacteriales; family Mycobacteriaceae; genus Mycobacterium; species Mycolicibacterium sp. XJ870. The sequence continues at coordinate 34,017 of NZ_JBEFTI010000012.1, read as the reverse complement.
GATCCCGACATCCGGGCGAGGGGAGTTGTGGCGTATTCGAGCGGGAACCATGCACAGGCCGTCGCTTACGCCGCGGCGGCCTACGGGGTGTCGGCCCACATCGTGATGCCGGAGGAAACGCCCAACATCAAAGTGCAGGCCACCCGCGGACACGGGGCGCAGGTGGTGCTGTGCGGCGCGGGCCGGCGCGAGCAGGTCGCTGCCGAATTGGTGGAAAGTACCGGGGGTGTGCTGATACCGCCCTTCGATCACCCGGACATCATCGCGGGCCAGGGCACCATCGGCCTGGAGATCGCACAGGACCTCGCCGATGTCGCCGCAGTTCTGATTCCGGTCAGCGGTGGCGGCCTGGCATCTGGAATCGGCACCGCGATTCGCGCGTTGTGCCCGCAGGCCAAGGTGTTCGGCGTCGAGCCCGAACTCGCGGCCGACACCGCCGAGGCTCTGTCCGTCGGTCACCGCGTGGAATGGCCGGTGGCTCAACGTAACCGAACAATCGCCGACGGACTGCGCTCGACACCGTCGGAGCTGACCTTCGCTCATCTGCAACGCGTTCTCGACGATGTCATCACGGTCAGTGAGGATGAGATTCGCTGCGCGGTAGCAGAATTGGCAAACCGCGCACACCTGGTATCCGAGCCCAGCGGGGCGGTGGCGCTGGCCGGCTACCGCAAGGTGGTGGCTCCCGCCGGGCCGACGGTTGTCATCGTGTCCGGTGGAAACATCGAGCCACCGCTGCTGGCCGACATCCTGTCGGGCGGTTAATGCACGCCTTCCATCAGGCGCGAGATCCGTGGTGACAACGCGAACACCACCAGGCCCGCGACGATGGCGACTACTCCAAGGATTCCGAAGTAGGCGAACTCGTGTGCCGGGTCGTAGCGCTGGGCCAGGACGCCGGACATCGCGGTGCCCAGGCCGACCGAGAAGAAGTACAGCGCCATCATCTGCGCCCGGAATGCTTCTGGCGCAAGCTTTGTCGTCACCGACAGACCGATCGGTGACAGCAGCAGCTCCGATATCGCGAACACCGCCATGATGCCGGCCACCAACAGCGCGGGCACGGCTTTACCGGTGGTGCCTGCCATCGGCAGGAACAGCAGGAACGCCGCGCCCATTCCGATGACGCCGTAGGCGAATTTGCGCGGGGTGGTCGGGGCGCGTTTGCCCACTCGGGTCCACAGCATCGCGAAAAGCGGTGACAGCACGATGATCCAGACCGGCTCGATGGAGCCGATCCAACTCGACGGTGCGGTCCAGCCGAATATGGACCAGTTCATCCGCTCGTCGGAGTACACGGCCAGCACCGTGAAGATCTGCTGGAACAGCGACCAGAACACCGCGTTCGCGATGAACAGTGGGATGAACGCGCGCACCCGGGTCTTTTCCACGGTAGTCACCTTGGCGCTGGTCAGCATCACCGCGAAGTACATCAGTGAGGCCAGCACGATCACCCCGGTGGTGACTTGGGACAAGTTCGCCAGCGTCACCAACCCGGAAAGGAAACCGGCCGCCACGATCAGCGCCAGTGCAACGACGGCACCGACCACTTTACCGATTGCGTTGGACGGCAACGGGTTCGCGACGATCCGGCCGTGGGAACCAAGGTTGCGCCGGAACACCACGTACTGGGCCAGGCCCAGGGCCATGCCGATTGCTGCAGCACCGAACCCGTAGTGGAAGCCGACGCGGGTCTGAAGCAACCCGGTTATCAGGGGACCGACGAAGGCGCCCAGGTTGATGCCGAGGTAGAACAGGGTGAAGCCACCGTCGCACCGCGGATCGTCCTTGGCGTAGAGGGTGCCCAGCAGGGACGAGGCGTTGGCTTTCAGTGCGCCTGAGCCGAGCGCGACCAGCACCAGGCCGATCCCGACGCCCCCGAGTCCCGGAATGAGGGCCAGTGCGATGTGGCCGGCCATCACGACGACACCGCCGTAGAACACGGTGCGTTCCATTCCCAACAATCGGTCGGCGACCCATCCGCCCAACACTGTTGACAGGTAGACCAACCCGCCGTAGGCCCCGACGATCCCGGTGGCGGTGCTCTGCGGTAACCCCAGGCCGCCGTCGGTGGCCGTGTAGTACAGGTAGTAGCCGAGGATGGTGAGCATCCCGTAGAACGAGAACCGTTCCCAGAGCTCCACCCCGAACAGATTGGCCAGCCCGATCGGATGGCCGAAGATCGTGCGCTGGGGTGCGTCCTGCACTGCCGCCATGCGGTCACCCTGCCACGCCGGTGGCCGCCCGCGTGGAATTTCGCCCGTTCGTCGGCAAACGGATGCCCGGCTGTGTCCACTGCGTTCTGTGGCACAGCACATTTGGCCGCGCCCGTCACCGCGGCGCAAGGTGTACTTGTGGTCGAGGGCACCGGTAATGTCACGTCCGAACAGGTGGACGACGGCCACAATTTTCAGGTCCGCGGTCCTTGGCGATGCTCCGGCGGACCACCGTTTTCGTGGCCACAGCTCCGAGGGGGTGCATGTGGACGCGGTGCTCGGCGTCTGTATGACCCCGTCCACTGTCGGCTTCGTCCTGGTCGAGGGCCAGGGGGCCGATGGCGCAACCATCGACCACGAAACGTTCGACATCGCCCGTCTCGAGCTGTCCCAGGAAACCGAGGTTCGCGATCGGATTGTCGCCGCAGTGGCACGGGCCGCAACTGTCGCCGCTGATCAGGGCTACTGCTTGCGCTCCATCGGGGTCACGTGGTGCGACGGTGCCGATACCGAGGCAACCCGGCTGCTGGAGTCCCTGGCTGATGCCGGCTTCCCGGATGCCGTGCCGCTTCAATTTCGGCAGGCTACCGATGCCCTGGCAGGTGGGATCGCCGACGTCGTGGGCTTCGACACCACCGTGGTCTGCGTCATCGAACCCGAGGTGGTGCTCGCCCTGACGGCGAGCCCCGGCGACGCACCGGTGCAGACTGCGGTGATGCACGGCATCGAAACCGTGCCGGAGCTGACGGGATGGCTCGGTGACTTCTTCCATTCAGCGGAGCGAGGGCCGGACGCGCTGGTGGTTGTCGGCTCGGCAGTCGACTTCGATGCGTTGATGCCGAAACTTCAGGCGGCGCTGGGTATTCCGGTGTTCACACCCGCCGAACACGGCATGGCGCTGGCCCGGGGAGCGGCACTGGCTGCAGCAGGAGGGGGTCGGTCGGCGTCCATGGCGGCCACCACCGGCATGTTGCGGAGACGCTGGACCGCAGCCGAACTCGTTCCGGCGGCGATGCTGGTGGTCGGCATGGTGACATTCGTCATCTCCCTGTCGCTGGCGATCAGTCAGCACGGTGCCCCCCAACAGGAGTCGGCTCCGCGGGAGTCCCGTCCGGTGGTCAGTACCACCGGGGCGCCCGCTGCGGTACGCCACGTACCGCCCGTGGTGATTCCGGCACCTCCCGTTCCTGAACCGGTGCAAGAGATTCCGCCGGTTTACAGCGAGCAGCCGACAGCAATACCAGTCGAGACCGAGGTACCGGAGTTCGTAGTCGAACCTGCCCCGACCGGGATGCCGGCCGACGCCGGATCACCGGTGCCGACCGCCGTTGCGCCAATAGTCCCGCCTCCGCCTGAGATCCAGGCGGTCCCGCAGCGGAAACCGGGGTTGCTGACTCGAATCCGTGATCGCCTCCGCGGCGAACCCGTTGTGCCTGGCCAACAACCGGTTGACGGTATGGCACCGCCACCGGGGGTCGCACCGCCACCCGGTGTCGCACCGCCACCGGGGGTCGCTCCGCCAGAACTGTTCCCGCCTCCGCCCTGAGTGCTCGGCTATTCTCGATTCGGTGAATGCAGCGGCGGTACGGACAGTACTGCGGATCGGGATTGTCGCCGCTGTGGTGCTGGCCGTCGTTCTGGTCGAGTTGTCAACCCGATCCGGTGTGGCGTGGCGCCTGATCACATTCACATATCAGGCCAATCTGCTGGCAGCGGCGTTCTATTCGTGGACCTTGGTCTCGCGGCACGCCGATGCCAAGGCCGGGCTGCGCGGCGCTGTTGTCCTTTACGTGTTGGTGGCGGGCGTGATCTGGAATCTCTTTCTCACCGACGTCAGCATGGGATACACGCCGGCGAATTTTCTTCTGCATGTGCTGGTACCCATTCTCGCCGTCGGAGAATGGCTGCTGGCGCGTGGTGTACAGGGCGCTATCCGGTGGTGGCAACCACTGAGTTGGCTGCTCTATCCGGTTGCGTACATCGGTCTCGCGTTGCTGGTGCTCAGCAGTGGACGACGCCGCGTGCCGTATTACTTCCTGGATCCGGGCGCTGTCGGCAAATGGGGAGTGCTGACCAACGTGGCGCTGCTCGGGCTGGTATTCGTAGTCTTCGGATACGCACTGATGGCGCATGCCCGCAGTTCGGCAACGGTACCGGTCGACGCCGGATGAAACGTTCTGACATGCCGAGTCGATGAATTGACCATGGGCTACTCACGTCGTCGTTCTGTTGCCGCAGCGGCGGGCCCTGACCTGCGCCTAACCGGTGCCACCGCGACCACGACCTACACTGGAGGAATGCTGAGCACTCAATGGCCTATACCCGGATCCGTTCGCGGCTCGGTACTGAAGGTGTTTGCGGTGATCGGTGTAGCTGTTGTCGCGCTCGCCACGTCGGTTAACGTCGCGGCGGCCGCCGTGAGCACCGGCCAATCGGTTGCGGAGATTACTCCGGCGGCGGGCACGGTGGTCGGCGTCGCGCATCCTGTCACGGTGACGTTCACCGCGCCGGTCACCGATCGCCAGGCGGCCGAGCGCAGCTTGCGTATCACCTCGCCGGCCACCCCCACAGGTGAATTCACCTGGCTCAGTGACGATGTCATGCAGTGGTCGCCTGAGCAGTTCTGGCCCGCCCACTCGAAGATGTCGGTGACCGTGGGAGGAGCCAAGACCAGTTTCGAAACGGGTTCCGAGGTGCTCGGGGTCGCTGACATCGACGCCCACACGTTCACCGTGAGCATCGACGGCGAGGTGATGCGCGAAATGCCGGCGTCGATGGGTAAGTCGAAGTTCCCGACACCACGGGGGACTTTCACTGCACTCGGCAAAGAGCCTGTCGTGGTGATGGATTCGCGGACCATTGGCATTCCGCTCAGCGATCCCGAGGGATATAAGCTCACCGTCTACGATGCGGTGCGGGTGACCTGGGGCGGAGTGTATGTGCACGGCGCACCGTGGTCGGTGGGGTCACAGGGCTATGAGAACGTCAGCCACGGGTGCATCAACCTGAGTCCGGACAACGCGTCCTGGTACTACGACACGGTCAGTGTGGGCGACCCGATCATCGTGCAGTCGTAGTCGCATGCAGGTTCTTGGCTGTCGGTGACGTCCGAATCGATGCCGGGTCGGGGCACGTGCCCAGGACGCGGTCGGCGGTACCCGAGCTGGTGACCGTGAACCAGTAGTGTTCGTTCTTGTAGTGGTGTTGACGGTGGTTGCGCCAGATCGCGCGGTACACAGCGGTTCTCGGCTTGTAGTCGCTATGGATGAGGTAATGGCACCATTCGTAGCCCAGGCCCAGCACGGTCAGGAACGCCAGGAACGTCAAGCCCAGGCCGAGGCGTGGGAAGGCCAGCAGCGTAATCACAACCGCGGCAGGAAGAATCCACAGCAGTGCCCGCCAGGGGATGAATATCAGCGGTATGTCGCGCGGGTCGACATGGTGTCGACGGTGGTCGCGTGCCAGTATCGAATCGATGGTGATGGGGCCGAAAGTCCTTGGCCTCCAGTGCAATATGAACACGTGAATGATCCATTCGAAGAAGGGGAACACGGTCAGCATCAGCACGGGTACCACCGCGTCGCTCAGCTGCCAGTCCTCGGTCGCCACCCGGGCGCTCACCGCGATGACCAGTGTCACACCGATCATCCACGGGGAGGGGTGTCTGGTGAATTCCCGTGCAGCGTCGCGCAACGTGAAGTCCTTGTGCGCCATCAGCTTTCCTCCAGCGCTGTCAAGGCGCGCAGCAGCGCTCCGGTAGCAGGCTCGAGCAGATCCTGGGCAGCCTGCCGGGCCGTGGCGGGCTCGCCGGCCGCGATGGCAACGGCGAGGCGGCGGTAGGCGGCGGGCCGGCCGACCTCCTCGGCCATCATGGTGGCCAAGGCAGGCAACGCCGGTTCGTAGGTTTCGCGAAGAGTGTTGTACATCAACCGGAATGCGATTGAATCCGCGCCGTCGACAACGTGATCCCAGAACATCATCGCGTGCCGCTGCAGTGCGATCGGATCCTGCTCGGTCTCCAGTGCGCGCAGCTCGGCTTCCAATAGCTCGACTAGGTCCGGTTTCCGGCGCAGGGCGGCCAGCTCGGCGACCTTGGGTCCGTTGTGCAGTCGGGTTTCCAGGATGCTGCGCACCACGGAGACGTCGAGTTCGCCCGCGTGGAACAGCAGCCGGGGGAGCAGATCCAGACCGGCATGCCGGCGGAAGTCGCGCACCGTCGTCGCGTCGCCTTGGCGCACCTCCACAAGGCCGGCCGCGGTAAGGCGTTTGATCGCCTCCCGTACCGCGGGGCGCGATACCCCGAGGACCTCCGCGAGCTTGCGCTCACTGGGTAGCGACTCGCCGGGTTGCATCTCACCGCTGAGCACCTCGGCGACGATCTGCTCGAAGACGTCCTCGGGCACAGATCGGCGGTTGACCGGTTGCAGGACCATGCGCCTATCGTGCCGCGGGAGCGGTAAGAGGTCAAGTGGTAAGACCAATTCACTTCTGTCTGCCTCAACGCAACGCGGCGGCAGTCCGCTCGTCGGCCGGCAGGAAGGCTTCGATGCTCAGCTCCGCGGCGGTGAGATCGAGTGCGGTGCCGAATGTCGTCACAGTGCTCAGGAAGGTCAACGTCTGGCCCTCGGGAGTCGCCAGCTCCAGCGGTACCACCACCCCGCCGAGGTCGCGGATCGGCTCCAATCCGCCGGGGTAGGACTCGATCTCGGCCAACAGCTCGGCGAGCTCAGCGGAACCGCTCACCGACACCTCGCGCCGCAGCCTGCTGATCAGATGGTGACGCCATTCGGCCAGGTTCCGGATTCGCGGCGCCATGCCGTCCGGATGCAGGGTGATGCGCAAGGCGTTCGGCCGGGCCAGTAGGTGCGGGGCGACGCCGTCGAGCATGAGTGCGCTACCGGCGTTGGCCTGCAACAAATTCCATCCGCGGTCGACCACCACGCAGGGAAAAGGGTTGTAGGCCTCCAGCACCCGGCTGACCCCTTCCCGCACGGGACCCATGTCGGGGTCATCGATAGCCCGCTCGGCGTACACCGGAGCCAGGCCGGCCGCCAACAGAAGTTGATTCTGTTCGCGCAGTGGCACGTCCAGCGCCTCGGCAAGGCGCAGCACCATCGCCCGGCTCGGCACCGACCGGCCGGTCTCGATGAAGCTGACGTGGCGGGCCGACACGTCGGCCTCGATGGCCAGATCGAGTTGACTGATCCGCCGACGCTGACGCCACTCGCGCATGAGCGAGCCGATGGACGTCTGAGTTGCTGCGCTGGTCACAACCCGAGTGTCGCCCATCGGGTGCGGGACGGCCACTACCTGACAGGTAATTGCACCGGTTACCCCGACGCGCGACGGTGAAGGCGTCGACGAGTAGAGGAGACGACGATGCAACGGGTACAGCAGGCAGGCAGTCCGGTTCCCCGCTGGCTGCGGTTCGTGATGACAGCTGATCGTGCCGGTTCGGCGTGGTACGTCGGAATGGGCTTCTTCTTCGCGCCGGTGCTGGCGATCGTGTCACCATGGCCCACGCTGACCACGGTCCTGTGGATCGTGATCGCGCTGGCCGGGCTGTGGCTGGGAGTGCTCGGCATCGCGATGGCCACCGGTCTGGCGATGGTGCTGCGGTCGAACACCGAGATCGGTGAGGACTATTGGCGTTCCATCATCGACTATCCGAGCACTAGTGCACGACAGGACATTTCGCGCCGGCATCGCCCCGGTAATCGACCTGCCAGTGTTTGATGCCGTTGAGCCAGCCCGACCGCAGCCGTTCCGGTTCGGACAGCGGTGTCAGGTCGGGCATCTCATCGGCGATCGCGTTGAACATCAGGTCGATCGTCATCCGCGCGAGATTGGCGCCGATGCAGTAGTGCGCACCAGTACCGCCGAAGCCCACGTGCGGGTTGGGGTCGCGCAGGATGTTGAAGGTGTACGGGTCGTCGAAGACGTCTTCGTCGAAGTTCGCCGAGCGGTAGAACATCACCACCCGTTGCCCCTTCTTGATCGGCACCCCGGCCAGTTCGGTGTCTTCGAGTGCGGTGCGTTGAAACGACGTCACCGGCGTGGCCCACCGCACGATCTCGTCTGCTGCGGTGGTCGGCCGCTGTTCTTTGAACAACTCCCACTGGTCGGGGTGGTCGGTGAAGGCCATCATGCCCTGGGTGATCGAGTTGCGGGTGGTCTCGTTTCCGGCCACTGCGAGCAGGATGACGAAGAACCCGAATTCGTCGTCGGAGAGCTTGTGGCCCTCGACATCGGCCTGAACGAGCTTGGTCACCAGGTCTTCACCGGGGTTCTTGGTGCGCTCGGCCGCCATCTGCATGCCGTAAGTGATCAACTCGACCGACGCGCTGATGGCGTCGTTGGTCGCGAACTCCGGATCTTGGTCGCCGACCATCTGATTGGACCAGTCGAACAGCTTCTTGCGGTCGTCCTGGGGCACGCCCATCAGGCCGGCGATGGCCTGCAGCGGCAGTTCACACGACACCTGCTCGACAAAGTCTCCGGTGCCCTCGGCGGCGGCGGTCCGCACGATGTTGTGCGCCCGCTCGGCCAACTCGCCGCGCAGGCGTTCGACCGCTCGCGGCGTGAAGGCCCGCGAGATGATCTTGCGCAGATGCGTGTGATGGGGCGCGTCCATGTTCAGCAACACGAACTTGCCCTGGTCGATCTGCTGCGGGACCGTGCCCTCGCGGTAGCGCGGCAGAGCTGTCTTCTCGAGGCTGGAGAAGACGTCGCTGCGGACCGATACGTCTTTGACGTCCTTGTGCTTGGTGACGACCCAGAATCCGCCGTCGTCGAACCCGCCCGTTCCTACCGGCTGTTCGTTCCACCAGATCGGTGCCAGCTTGCGCATTTCGGCGAGTTCCTCGACGGGCAGCCGCTCGGCATAGATGTCGGGGTCGGTGAAATCGAAGCCGGGTGGCAGGTGCAGGGCGGGATCGATGACGACCACAGGGTGTCTCCTCGGTACGGCGTCTAGTTCGCGTAACCCATTGCTACACCACGAAACGTTCTGTTCGCCGCGGGTTTCGGAAACTCCCGAAAACTTCCAGCGCGATGTACTGACACGTGTTCCACTGGATATGCCAGGAACACATCCGCCACAGGTGTAACACGAAGGCCGGGTCCGCAGAAGTACCCGTTAAGCCTGAGGAAAGGGGATCGCGGTGCTCAGTTCGGTTATCAGAAGCGCAGCAGGCGTCGCCGCCTGTTGCGGTGCGAGTCTCGCCGTCCTCGTGGCGGCCCCGTCCGCCGTCGCCGATCCGGCACCACCGCCGCCCGGACCGGCGGTTGGCGAGCCGGCTGGGGACACTCCAGAGGGCACACCGCACCTGGCGAGCCCCGACAACCTTCCCCCGGGTACCAGCGATGTCCCGGTCGGACCCCAGCAGGGCCGTGGGGTGTCTTATCTGCGCGACATCTGGCACGCCATGCAAACCCAGGACGTCACCTTCAACGAGGCGCTGTTCCTCCTGGCGCAACGCCCGCTCGACCCGGCTGCGCCGCCCCCGCCCGGGCTCGCGCCCGGACCGCAACCGGCGCCACCGCCCGCAGGCTGACGGCTATACCCGTTCGATACGGGCCGGGACGTGCTTGTGCCACGGCGTTCCGGCGTAGGCGTCGCGCCATTCGGTCGAGGTGAGCGCATTGGGCGCCACGCCGCGCACCCGCACCGCGTCGCCGTCTGGGTGTTCCAGGCCGTAGCCATTGGGCAGCGAGGCATGCCCTGGCAGCATCGCTTCGCTGATCTCGACGCTGGCCTCGGCGCGGCCCGCCGCGGTGGTGACCAGGGCCCGACCACCATCCACGAGCCCCAGTTCGCGCGCATCCTGCACGCTTATCCGCAACGCGCCGTCGGCATCGCGTTTACGCCACGCGGGATCGCGCAAGATGTCGTTGGCGGTGTAGGCGCGGCGTTCGCCCGCGGACAGCACGATCGGATACTCGCGGCTGGTCAGCGGCGGCCGGTCGGCACGCAGGGCGGCAATCTCGTCGAGCATCTCGGACATCTCGAGGGCGATCTTGTGATCGGGGTGGCCGATCAGGGCGAAATCGTCGGCGTACTCGTGGACGGTGAAGGTCACTCCCGACGGATTCGCCAGGATCGCCTCGAACAACGCGTTGCCGTCGGCATGCCCGGCGCGGCGCACGGCGTCCGGATAGGTCATGGCCGCCTTCTGGGCCAGGCCCCAAAGCGCCGCCGCACCGGCCAGTTCCTCGGGCAGCGTCGCGCCAAGCGTCTCGTACAGCACGTAGGGCAGCACCTTGGTCAGAGCCGGGTTGGCCGCCACGGTGGCGAGGAACTCCGCGGAGAACGCTTCCAGCCCGTTCTCGGCGGCCTTGCGAAGCGGGCGTAGTTCGGAGTCGTCGACGACTCCCAGCGCGCGCACCAATCGCGCCCAGATCTCGGGTTCCGGCAGCGTTCCCTCCAGCGGTTCGAACAACCGGTGCCGCAGATGGAACGTGTTGTGAGGGAATTCCAGGTTGAAGAACGTCGCTTCGGGCTTCTCGAACTGGGTGGCCGCGGGCAGGACGTAGTGGGCGAGCTGAGCGGTCTCGGTCATCGCCACGTCGATGACCACCAGCAGCTCGAGTTCGGTCAACGCGGCGCGTACGGCAGCCGAATCGGCGATCGAATGCGCCGGGTTGCTGCTCTCGACGATCATCGCGCGGAACCGGTCCGGGTGATCGGTCAGGATCTCCTGCGCCACCACGTTGCTGGGCACCAACCCGGCGATCACCGGGGCGCCGGTGACGGGGGTGCGTCCGACACCGGCCTTGCTGAACAGCGGTGCGAACGACGAATGCAGGTGCTGGGCACCGCGTTTGGCGAAGTTGCCGGTGAGGATCCACAGCAGCTTGTTGAGATACGAGCACAGTGTGGAGTTGGGCGATTGCTGGACACCGAGATCCTCGAACACCGCGACGCCGGCGGCACCGGCGATCCGGCGAGCCGCGGCGCGCACCAGTGGCTCGTCCACCCCGCAGCGGCGCGAATAGTCGGCGACATCGACCTCGCCCAGCACCTCCCGCACCTTATCGACCCCGGTGACGTGCTCAGCGAGAAATGTCTCGGCACAAAGGTTTTCCTGAACCAGGACGGCCGCCATTGCCGCCAGGCACCAGGCGTCGGTACCAGGCCGGACCCGCAGGTGGTAGTCGGCCATCTTGGCGGTGTCGGTGACAACCGGGTCGATCACGATCATGGATCGGCCCGGATCGTTGGCGATCTCGTTGAGCACCACCCGTGCTCGTGGGAAACTCTGCGACATCCACGGGTTCTTGCCGACGAACACAGACACCTCGGCGTGCTCGAACTCTCCTCTGGTGTGCCCGCCGTAGAGGTGGGCGTCTACCCAGGCCTCACCGGTCTTCTCCTGCGCCAAGGCATTCGAGCGATACCGCGAACCCAGCGCCTTCAGGAATGCCCCGCTGTAGGCGCCCCCCAGATGGTTGCCCTGGCCGCCGCCACCGTAGTAGAAGACCCGTTCGCCGCCGTGGCTTTCGGCGATCCGGCGCAAACCCTCGGCCACCTCGGTGATCGCGGTGTCCCAATCGATCTGCTCGTAGCTGCCGTCGGACCGCCGCCGCATGGGAGAGGTGAGACGGTTGGCGTTGTTCTGATAGTGATCGAGCCGCAGAGCCTTGTTGCAGGTGTATCCGCGTGATGCCGGGTGTTGCTTGTCGCCGCGGATCTTGGCCAGTGTGCGGTCTTGGACCTGCACGACGATGCCGCAGTTGCACTCACACAGGATGCACGCAGTCTGTTGCCATTCGTCAACGGTCACTCTGATGTCCCTTCTCGGCCACGAACTGCTGCCGTCAGCTGTTCACGGAGCTGACGATGGACCAGGTCGAGTGGTTTGACGTCGCGGGTGGCGCGCGCGACGACGACCGCCCCTTCGATGGCCGTGGTCATCAACATGGCGAGTTCCTCGGCGCGTTCGGCTCGGACTCCGTCGTCGAGCAGGCGGCGGGTGATCTGTCCGGTCCAGCGGTCGAACGCGGCGGCGGCCCGTTCCTGCACCGGACCGGGGACGTCTGCCTGCGGATCGCCGGCCTCGACAGCGACGGCGACGACGGGACACCCGGCCCGGAAGTCGCTGCCGCGGAGTTGTTTACCGAATCCGGCGATCATCCCGTCGAGCAGTTCGAGGGCACTGCGGGCCTTGTCGAGCCGTGCGGCCACCCGGTCACTGGCGTAATCGATTGCCTCGCACAACAGTTGGGTGCGACCGCCGGGGAAGTAGTGGTAGGCCGAGCCGCGAGGCGCACCGCTGTGCGCCAGCACGTCGGCAATCGCGGTCGAATGCGCGCCACGTTCCCGGATCAGCAGCGCTGCGGAGACCACCATGCGGTCGCGGGGACTGGTCACCCTGGCACCCTTCGTCGGTTATGTATGCAACCATACATAACCGAAAGCCGCGAAAACAACGCAATGGTCGATTCCTCGCAAGGAATCGACCATTGCGTCGTTTTCGGAGCTCTTCGGCTTACACGCCGGCAGCCTCGTTGAGGTTGTTGAGCGTCGAGGTGGCGTCGAGGTACTCCTGCACCCAACGCTCGATCACCGCAGAGGTCTTCTCGACCTTGCTGAACTGCCCGACCACCTGACCCACCGGGTTGAACGCGACGTCGACGCTTTCGTTCGGATACTTGTGGGTGGCCGCCACGGCCATCCCGGACACCATGTACTGCAACGGCATGCCGAGCGGCTGCGGGTTGTCCGGGTTCTCCCAGGCCTCGGTCCAGTCGTTGCGCAGCATGCGGGCCGGCTTACCGGTGAACGACCGGCTCCGGACGGTGTCACGGCTGGTGGCCTTGGCATACGCGGCGTGCTGCTGCGCGGTGTGCTCGGACTCCTCGACCATGACCCACTGCGAGCCGGTCCAGGCACCCGCGGCGCCCAACGCCAGGGCCGCCGCGATCTGCTGACCGCTGCCGATTCCGCCTGCGGCGAGCACGGGGACCGGAGCCACCTCCTTGACGACCTGAGGCCACAACACGATCGAGCCGACCTCACCGCTGTGACCGCCGGCCTCACCGCCCTGGGCGATGATGATGTCGACGCCGGCATCGGCGTGCTTGCGGGCCTGCGACGGCGAGCCGCACAGCGCGGCCACCTTGCGCCCGGCCTCGTGAATATTCTTGATCATGTCGGCCGGTGGCGTTCCCAAGGCGTTGGCGATGAGCGTCATCTTCGGGTGCCGCAGCGCGATCTCCACCTGCGGGGTCGCGGTGGCTTCGGTCCAGCCCAGCAGCTGGAGCGCGTCATCGTCACTGTGGTCGACGGGCACACCGTGGTCGGCGAGGATCTTGCGGGCGAAGTCCAGGTGTTCCTGGGGCACCAGGGACTGCAGCATGCCCTTGAGCTCGTCGGCGGACATGTTGGCGTCCATGCCCTCGTACTTGTTCGGGATCACGATGTCGACGCCGTAAGGATGGTCGCCGATGTGCTCATCGATCCAGTTGAGCTCGATCTCGAGCTGTTCGGGACTGAAACCCACGGCGCCCAGCACGCCGAAACCGCCGGCCTTGCTGACGGCGACCACGACGTCACGACAGTGGGTGAACGCGAAAATGGGGAACTCGATGCCGAGCTCGTCGCAGAGGGCGGTGTGCATACCTGCTCCTTCATTGGGCGGTGCGGGCCGAAGTCATAGCCGGATCGGAATTGGAACGTGTTCTAGTTTAGTACCCCTAGGAGGGTTCGCGGGCCCGGACCCGGGGGAATCAGGTCAGATCCTGGACGAAGGACACTTCGTTGCCGTCCGGATCGGTGACATCGAGGATGGCCACCATATTGGCGACGACCATTGGTTCTCCCACCTCGACGCCATAGTCGACCAGCGCCGTCATCGTTTCGGGGAGGTCTGTGACGCCGAACCGCACCGCCGACCGTCCGGCCCGGTCCCCGTCGGTGGCGAGCTGCAGCCAGGCGGTTGCGGTCAACTGCCATTCGGCGACGCCCTCGACAGGCTGCAGATCCGGATCCCGGCCGATGATGCGGGAGTACCAGGCGAGCGCCTCGCCGAACCGGCTGGTGGCGACCACGGCGGCGATGTCGTTGACCACGATGTCCTGCGGCGTTGCAGCCATAGGTCATTCTTAGTCCGGATTCGCCCGTGAGCCCAGACCCTTGGTGTACTTGTTTGATGGCACGCACCTTGTCGCCCCCCGAATCTCTCGCAGAGATCGGCTCGGGACCGGGCGGTGCGCGGGTCGGCGCGTTCTTCGACCTTGACGGCACCCTGGTCGACGGGTTCACCGCAACCGCCCACGCGCGACACCGCATCCGGCAGCGGCAGGCCGCCTTCGGCGAGATCCTCGGAATCATCGAGGCCTCGATCCGGTATCGCATCGGCCGGATGCCGTTCGAGCGGCTCCTGGGTCGCGCCGCCGGATACCTGCGCGGCGAATCACTGGGCGAGCTGGACGAGCTCGGCGAGCTGCTGTTCGCCGAACGCTTCGCCCACCGTGTCTACCCACACATGCGTGATGTCGTGCGGCGGCATCAAGACCGGGGCCACACCGTGGCGCTGAGTTCGTCGGCCCTGACCATCCACGCCGAGCCGGTTGCCCGCCACCTCGGCATCGACCACGTGCTGTGCAATCACTTCGAAACCGACGAGCACGGCGTGCTCACGGGAGCAGTCGTCCGGCCCGTTGTGTGGGGACAGCGCAAGGCCGCCGTCGTCCAGGAGTTCTGTGCGCGCAACGACGTCGAGCTGCAACAGAGTTACTTCTACGCCGACGGGCCGGAGGACAGCGCGCTGATGCGCGTGGTGGGCCAGCCGCGGCCGGTGAATCCGCGCCCGGGACTGACTGCTGCTGCCGCCGAACATGGTTGGCCCATCCTGTCGTTGGACCGTCCGGTTGCGCGGCGCCGCTAGCTGGTCCGGCGCGCCGGATTCCTCGCGGCGTCAACCCAGCCCGTACAAACCCTTACCGGTGACCAGCGGCATGTCCAGGGTGGTCCGGATTCCCGGCGGTGCGGCCACCACATCGGGGATGGCGTTGACGATGCGGCCGGCGGCGGCCACGATCGCGGCGTGGTTGTGGTCGCCCTTACGGCTGGTGGGGCAGATGTCGACCGCGTAGGACGGTTCGCCGACGATCTCGACGCGGTATGAGCCACCGGGTTGAGCCGGCTGCGCCCAGTCAGGTCGCAGGTCGCCGCGCAGCCGGGTGACGTGCTCGATGACGATCACCGGTTCGCCCTTGACCATGCCGCGGATCTCGAACCGCAGCGCCGCCACGGTGCCTTTCTCGACGTGGCCGACGGCGATGTCGAAGGCCTCGGGCGCCGGCTCCTTCTCGCACACTTCGGTGATGTCGTCGATCTCGATACCCAGCCCGGCGGCGAGCTGCCGGATCGAGGTACCCCACGCGATGCTCAGCACGCCCGGCTGGAACAGGATCGGCGTCTCGTCGAGCGGTTTGGCGAAGCCCATCACGTCGAACATGACGGTGGCGCCGTCGTACGTGGCGTAGTCGGCGATCTCCATGCAGCGGACCTGCTCGATGCTCTGGCACGTTCCGGCCAGTGCGAACGGGATCAGGTCGTTGGCGAAGCCGGGATCGACCCCGGTGATGAACAGGCTCGCGTTGCCGGCCTGGGCAGCCTCCTCGATGCCCGCGATGTATTTGCCGGGCATGAGTTTCCAGGGGAACTGCAGGCTGACGGGAGACGACCCGACGACATTGATGCCGGCAGCCAGCAGGCGCACCACGTCGGCGATGGCCTCGGGACCGCGGGTGTCGCCCATCGCGCAGTACACCGCGCAGTCCGGTTTGGCAGCGATCACGGCGTCGAGGTCGTTGACGGCGGCAACACCGGTGGAGATGTCCAGTCCGGCAAGCTCACCCGCGTCTTTGCCGACCTTGGCTTCGGTGGAGACGCACAGTGTCGTGAGCTCGTAGGCGGGGTTGGTGAGCAGCCCGGTCAGGGCCAGGCGGCCGACGTTTCCAGTACCGATGTGGGCGACGCGGATGGCCATGGGAACGAAGTATGCCCACTCGGCGAGAAAATTGGAACAGGTTCTAATTCCGGCACGCGCTGCGGTACCCTCACCCGTCATGGGACGGGTTGACGGAAAAGTTGCACTGATCAGTGGTGGCGCACGCGGTATGGGCGCCGAACACGCCCGGGCGCTGGTGGCCGAAGGGGCCAAAGTGGTCATCGGCGACATCCTCGACGACGAGGGCAAGACACTGGCCGCCGAACTCGGCGAGGCCGCCCGCTACGTGCATCTCGACGTCACCGAGGCTGACCAGTGGGACGCTGCGGTCGCGACCGCGACCACCGATTTCGGGCTGCTCAACGTGCTGGTCAACAACGCGGGCATCGTGGCGCTCGGGCAGATCGGCAAATTCGACATGGCCCAGTGGCAGAAGGTCATTGACGTCAATCTGACGGGGACGTTCCTCGGCATGCAGGCATCGGTCAAGGCGATGAAAGCCGCAGGCGGCGGATCGATCATCAACGTGTCGTCCATCGAGGGCCTCCGCGGCGCGGCCATGGTGCATCCGTATGTTGCCTCGAAGTGGGCGGTGCGCGGTCTGACGAAGTCGGCGGCGCTGGAACTCGGGGCGAAGCAGATCCGGGTCAACTCGATTCACCCTGGCTTCATCCGGACCCCGATGACCGAGCATTTCCCCGACGACATGCTGACCATTCCGCTCGGCCGACCCGGGCAGCCCGAGGAGGTCTCGAGCTTCGTGGTGTTCCTGGCCTCTGACGAATCACGTTATGCGACCGGAGCCGAATTCGTGATGGACGGCGGCCTCGTGAACGACGTTCCGCACAAGCTCTGAGACCCACCGGCGTGTGGCCGCAGCGGTGGTCGTGCCGATCGACCAGCGGGTCCGACGATAGGATCGGCCCATGACCACAACCGACGAACGCCAGGAACTGGGCCAGTTGGCCGAGTCGGGCGGATGGCTGCACCGGGACCTCGACCGAGTCGACGTCTACCACCGGGGCGCCAACCGGGTCCGGGTGGTCTGGCAGGGATCGAGCACGATCAGCGGTGCCACCCTGTACCAGGACGACATCATGACCACCTACACCCGCGACCTGCCGACCGTCGGCGCCTGGCTCAGGCGCTGATCAACCCGAAAATTCGGTCGCGGCGGAACGCCGCGGTGTGGCAGCGTCGACTTCTGTGATCGATACCGGTAGACCGCTGGCCGTGCAGAGCATCACCGACGCCGACTGGGCGCGGATGGCATTGCTGGGCGGTGTCGCGTTCGGCGGAATCGGCAACCCGGAGTCGGCGGCCGCGTGGCGGTCGATGGTGCCGGCCGATGGCGCCGTGGTGGTGCGCGACGGCACTGACGCCACAGCCGCCGATGCCGACATCGTGGGCCAGGCGATCTATCTGGACATGGCACTGACCGTGCCTGGCGGAGCGGTGCTTCCGATGGCCGGGATCAGCTTTGTCGCGGTCGCGCCGACGCACCGGCGGCGCGGCATATTGCGTGCCATGTACACCGAGTTGCATGAACGGATCGCCGACGCGAAGTATCCGATCGCGGCGTTGACGGCCAGCGAGGGCGGCATCTACGGCCGCTTCGGGTACGGCCCGGCGACGACCGTGCAGGAAGTGTCGATCGACCGGCGGTTCGCGCAGTTCCACCGGTCGGCCCCTGACCCCGGTGGCGTGCGGATCGTCAAGCCCGCCGACCACCGCGACGACTTCGCCGACATCTATGACCGTTGGCGCCGGGGCACACCCGGCGGGCTGGCCCGGCCGACGGCACTGTGGGATGACCTGCTCGCCGACCGGGAGAACGACCGCGGCGGCGGCACCGAGTGGTTCTCCTTCCTGCACCCCGACGGTTACGTGCTGTACCGGATACACGGCGACGACCCGAAGGTGGTGCGTGTCGGCGAGTTCACCGCCGTCACCGGCGGCGCACATGTAGCCCTGTGGCGCGCCTTGCTCGGCCTCGATCTGATGGAGAAGGTCATCATCGGGACTCATCCCGGCGATGCGTTGCCCTACCTGCTCAGCGACCCGAGGCTGGCGCGCGTCACCTCGAGCGCAGACGACCTCTGGGTGCGCATCATGGACATCCCGACCGCTCTGGAGGCCCGGCGGTATCAGGCCGACCTGACCACGGTGCTCGAGGTCGCTGACGGCTTCCGCAGTGACGGTGGACGATTCGCGTTGCAGATCGCTGGCGGCCGGGCCCGGTGTACGCCCACTGACGCGCCCGCGGACGTCCACCTCGATCTCGATGTGCTCGGCAGCTTGTACCTGGGCGCCCATCGTGCCGACGGCTTTGCGGCGGCAAACCGCTTGCGCAGCAATGATTCCGAACTGATTCACCGGCTCGGGGCAGCGTTCGTCAGCGACGTCCCGGCCGAGCTGGGCTACGGCTTCTGAGTCGCATCGACCGGGCGTTTCCCCGGTGCGTAGTGTGCAACTGGTGACCGTACGCGCAGGCATCGTCGTAACCGGGACGGAAGTCCTCACCGGCCGGATCCAGGATCGTAACGGGCCGTGGCTGGCCGATCAGCTCCTCGAGTTGGGGGTCGAGCTCGCGCACATCACGATCTGCGGCGACCGGCCCGACGATATCGATGCGCAGCTGCGGTTTCTGGCCGCAGAAGGGGTGGATCTGATCGTCACCAGCGGCGGCCTGGGGCCGACCGCAGACGACCTCACCGTGGCGACCGTGGCCGAGTTCTGTGGTCAGGAACTCGTTTTGGACGAGGCGCTGGAGGAACGGATCGCAGCGATCCTGCGCAAGCTGATGGGGGCGCGCGCCGATGTGGACTTCGACGCGGTGCGCGCCGCCAACCGCAAACAGGCCCTGGTGCCGGTAAGTGCGGAGATCCTCGAACCCGTCGGTACCGCTCCCGGCGTGGTCGTGCCGGGAAACCCGACGGTCGTGGTGCTGCCCGGCCCACCGCGCGAATTGCAGCCGATGTGGTCGCGGGCCGTCGCCACCGAGACTGTGCAGCAAGCCATCTCGGGCCGCACCGTGTACCGGCAGGAAATGGTACGCATGTTCGGCCTGGCCGAATCCGCTCTAGCCGAGACGCTGCGTGATGCCCAGCAGTCGATCGCCGGCTTCGACGCGCTCGAGATCACCACCTGCCTACGGCGCGGTGAATTGGAGATCGTCACCCGATATGAACCTTCCGCCGCAGAGTCCTACGCCGAACTTCTCGCGGTGTTGCGCGATCGGCACGGCGACGCGGTGTACTCCGAAGACGGCGCGACGGTGGACGATCAGGTCGCCGCGCTGCTGGCCGGCCGTCGCATCGCGACGGCGGAATCCTGCACTGCCGGGTTGCTGGCGGCCCGCCTGACGGATCAGCCCGGCTCGTCGGATTACTTCACCGGCGGGGTCGTCGCCTACGCCAACGAAGCCAAGGCCGAACTGCTCAACGTGGATCCGGTGCTGATCGCCGAGCACGGCGCCGTCTCCGAGCCGGTCGCCGAGGCGATGGCGGCCGGGGCACTGCATCACTTCGGCGCCGACACCGCGGTGGCGATCACCGGCATCGCCGGCCCCGGCGGCGGCACACCGGACAAGCCGGTCGGCACCGTGTGCTTCACGGTGCGGGCCGCCGGGGTGGCGCTCACCCGGACCGTCCGGCTCCCCGGCAACCGGTCTGACATCCGGGAGCGGTCGACGACGGTGGCGATGCACATGCTGCGCCGGGCGCTGACTGGGTAGACCACGTCGATCTCGATGCGGTGGCGTCCCGGTCAGCGCGTCACGGGAACCGTGGTCAGCGCCTCGGCCACGCAGTCCGACCACGCCCGCTCGCCGAGCACCGTGACGGCGTGGGCGCCGTATGCGCTGGAGATGACCACGTCGGGCTCCAGGGTCGCGAGCAGCTGCAGGCTCTCGGTCATCGCGCCCGCATCGCCGACTTCGGGGATGACGAACGTCGACCATCGGCCGTTGTCGTCGACGAACATGGTGTCGCCGGTGAACAGATACCGGCCCTCGGCACCGGTTACCAGGTAGCTGGTGCTCCCCGGGGTGTGCCCAGGCGTGGGAATCACCTCCACGGCGTTGCTGTCGACGTATCGGCCGGCCACTGGAACATCGATGTGCGCGTGGCGACCGATCGTCGCCAATTCGGCTGCCGGCGCGTGTAGACGCGCTCCGAACCGGTCGGCGACGCGGGCCAGCATCGGCCCTGCCTCGTCCTGATGCGACAGGTAATGGTCGTCCACCCCGCCAAGTGATTCGATGGCGGCGAAGTCGGCATCGGAAGCCGGGCAGTAGAACAACGCATTGGAAGAAGGCCTGTGCCCGTCGGCCTTCCACAGGTACGCGTGGGTGGTCAACCCTGGAAACGGTGAGTCGGTGCGGGTTTCCCAGAGGTCGGCCCGGATCTGGGTCATCGTGGCTGTCATAACCGCAGTTTCGACCCTCAACATTGGTTGAGGTCAAGCATGCTCAGATCCGCGAGTTGTCCCAGATGTCGGTCATGGCTCGCATGATGTCCTGTGCGCAGCCCAGCCCGCCGAGATGACTCTCGTAGGGCAATTCGGTGAGCTCTGCCTCGGGCAGCCTGGCGACTGCGTGCTGGCCGTGGGAGAACGGGACGATGTGGTCGTGGTCGCCGTGCCACCACCGCACCGGAACTTTGACCTCGTCGAGTCGGAAGCCCCAGTCCCGGGTGAACACCACGATGTCGTAGAACGGCGCGGCCAACTGCTTACGACTGCCGTTGAGCAGATCATCGAGGAACATGGCCTTGAACTCCGGCCGGGCTAGCATCCGCCGGTCGCCCTCGGGTGATATCCGCGCGTAGATCTCCAACGCGGGGGAGGCCACCGGACGAATGAGACGGATCAATCCCGACGCAGCCAACCGAATCGGCGCGCCCGCGAATTGGAGCAGCGGGGCGACCGCGGCCCCGAGTTCCATCAAGCCACTGCTGATGGCGTCGGGGCCGATCATCGGGGCGACGCCGCCGAGCACCCCGATGGCGACGACACGGTCGGGCATCGCGGCCGCGCACGCCAGGGTGTACGGCCCGCCTCCGGACAGACCGACGACCGCCATCTTGTCGATCCCCAGCGTGTCGGCGATCGTGCGTAGATCCTCGGCAAAATCCAGCACCGTCTCGTACTGGTGCGGCGTGGACGACCCGATACCGGGCCGGTCCACGCCGATCAGCCGAATGTGGTTCTGCTCGGCGTACAGCCGGGCCTCCGTCGGGATCTGGCGGCGCGCCCCGGGGGTGCCGTGCAGCCAGAAGATGGCCCGCCCCTGCGGATCACCGAACTCGGCGAATCCGATCTGGCGATCATCGCCGACGGCGATGTTGCCTTCCAGCTTGGGACGGTCGATCGGGATAACCATGTCTGCGCGTCCGCCGTTTTCGGGACTAGCCCGCGACCGAGGCGGTGTAGATCGACTGGATCGACTTGTCCAGCGTCGAGTTGAACTCGTCGTCGCTCTGCTGGGCGGACAAACCCTCGGTCAGCGCCCGGCTGAAGCTGGCGATGACGCCGCTGTTCTGCGCGAGCAGCGCGTTCGCGTCGTCGCGTGAGTAGCCACCGGACAGCGCGACCACCCGCATCACCTTGGGATGGTCGACCAGCGACTTGTAGTGGTTGGCCGCGGTCGGCAGAGTCAGCTTCAACATCACCTGCTGATCGTCGGGCAGCTCGTCGAGGTTCTTGGCGATCTCGTCGCGCAGCAGGTCCTCGGCCTCGGCCTTGTCCGGAATCGAGATCGTTACCTCGGGCTCGATGATCGGGATCAGCCCGTGCGAGAGCACCTGCTTGGCCACCTCGAACTGTTGGGCCACCGCCGCGGCAACGCCTGCGGGATTGGCAGCGCCGATCACGGAACGCTCCTTGGTGCCGAAGACGCCGTTGCGGACCGCGCGGGCCAACAGGTCGTCCAGAGCAGGCATCGGCTTCATCAGCTGCACCCCGTCGGCAGCCTCGGCCAGGCCCTTGTCGATCTTGAGCAGCGGCACGACGCCCTTGTCCTCCCAGAGGAAGGTCGCCGAGGGCTTGCCTTCGATGGAGCGGTCCATGGTCTGCTCGAACAGGATCGCGGCCAGTACCCGGTCGCCGGTGAACGCGGGCGAGGTGATGATGCGTGACCGCATCTGGTGAATCAGGTCGAACATCTCTTCTTCGGAGGAGTAGGCGCTTTCCTCCACCCCGTAAAGCCGCAGCGCCTTGGGGGTCGACCCGCCGCTTTGGTCGAGTGCGGCGACGAAGCCCTTGCCCGAGGTCATCTTGTCGGCCTGCTGCTGATTCACTTGGTTCGTCATGACGGGGTGCCCACTCCTTTGAAGACGTGTACTGCAGTTCGTCTCAGAGGATATTCGCAGGCGATCTGCACCCGGACCCCACCTCAGTTCGGTGCGCTCAGTGCGGTCCGAACGGCCTCGGCGATCGCAGTCGCCGACCGGTCCACGTCGTCGTCGCCGGTGGCCCAATTCGAGAACGACACCCGCAACACGTACTCGCCGTTCCAGGTGGTGCCGCCCAGCCAGCAGGTGCCGTCGGCCTGGATCGCCGCCACCGCCCGCCGGGTGGCCTCGTCACCACCGGGCAAGCGGACCAGCACCTGGTTGAGGACGACATCGTTGAGCACCTCGGCGCCGGGAACGCCGGACTGGAGCAGCCGCGCCATCCGGCGCGCCTGCGCGCAATTGCGTTCCACCAGGTCAGCGACGCCGACTCGGCCGAGTGAGCGCAGCGCCGCGTACACCGGCACCGACCGCGCCCGACGCGAACTCTCCGGAACGAAGTTGGTGCTGTCGCGCTGGCCGGGGTCTGCCACCAGATACGGGCCCGCCAAACCGGTCGCCGCCACATGCGCATCCGGGTCGGCCACGATCGCCATCGCGCTGTCGTAGGGAACATTGAGCCATTTGTGGGCATCCACCGCCCACGAGTCCGCCCGCACCGCGCCCGCGGTGAGATGGCGGGTGGAAGGCGCCGCCGCGGCCCACAGCCCGAACGCACCGTCGACGTGCAACCAGGCATCGTGCGCCGCGCACACATCGGCGATCGCCTCGAGATCGTCGAAGGCGCCGGTGGCCACGTTCCCGGCCTGCGCGCACACCACAACCGGCCCCTCGTCGTTGGCGAGTGCGGCCCGCAGTGCGTCCGGCCGCATCCTGCCCTGGTCGTCTGCCGCCACGCGCACCGCAGCCGCTTCGCCGAGCCCGAGCAGTCGCAACGAGGCGTAGATGGTGGCGTGGGCCTGCGCCCCGCAGAGCACCCGGAGCCGGGGAGCGCCGATCAGCCCGTCGCGGCTGACGTCCCAGCCGGCCCGGGCCAACACAGCGTGACGCGCGGCGGCAAGACCGGTGGTGTTGGCCGCCTGGGCACCGGTGACGAACCCGACGCTGGCGCTCGACGGCAGCCCCAGCAGCCCCAGCACCCAGCCCGCGGCGATCTCCTCGACAGCCGCCGCAGCCGGTGACAGCGAATGGAATGCAGCGCACTGGTCCCACGCGGACACCAGCCAGTCCGCACTCAGCGCAGCCGGCAGCGCGCCGCCGATGACGAAACCGAAGTGCCGCGGTCCGGCGCTGGCCACCAGGCCGGGCTCGGCTCCGGCGGCGAGCGCCTCGATGACGGCACCGGGATCCTCTCCACGTTCGGGCAGCGGGCCGCCGAGGCGGTCACGCACGGCCGCCGCGTCGCTGCGGGCGGCGACCGGCCGGTCATCGAGACCCGTGAGGTACGCCTCGGCGAGGGCGGCCGCGGTGCGCAGCCCGGCAGTGCGATCGGGGCGAGAATTCGGCATGAGCCGACCTTACGAGCTCGTCGTCAGGCGGTATCGCTGTTCGCCACCCACCGGGCGGGCTTGCGGGCGGCCCACGGCGCCACCTGCTCGAGTTGACACGCAAGGCTGAGCAGGATCGTCTCATCGGTGGCCATCAGCTGCACGCCGATCGGTAGGCCGTCTTCGGTCATTCCGAGCGGCAACGAAATCGCCGCCCAGCCGGTGATATTGGCCAGTGCCGTCCATCCGGTGGTGGCGAATTCGACGTCGAAGAAAGCCCGCGTGGTACCGCGCGGCTGGTTCAACAGGGCATAGGGCGGAGGGCCTGTCAGCAATGTGGGTACGAGTAGCACGTCGTGCCCGGCCATTCCCGCGGCGAAACGACGGGTCTGTGCGTGGATCGCGGCGATGGCGTCCGCATATGCGACGCCGCTGGTGGTCAACCCCTCGCGGATCATCACCCAGGTGCTCGGCTCGAACTCGTCCTCGCTCGGCTCGCGACCCAGATGGCCGGTGGCGAATGCGTGCAGCTGAGCATTGCTGACGTTGTGTAGCACTGCGATTGCATCGGCCACCGCATCCGGGTCGATCGTCGGTCCGCCGGTCTCGATCCGATGTCCGAGGCTTTCCAGGAGGCGTCCGGTCGATTCGACTGTCGCGACGACGCCGGGGTCGATTCGTTCTGTGGGAAATGGGGTTGCGGTCGACATCAGCACGCGCTGGGACTGCGGCGGCCGGTCCAGCGATTGCAGGAACGACGTATCGGGCATCGCGGCGGTGTACGGATCGCCGGGAGCGCTGCCTGAGACAACGTCGAGCAAAGCCGCGCAATCGCGCACCGTCCTGGTCAACGCGTGGTTGTTGACCAAGCCTTCCAACCCGTGACCGCCGTCCGGGGCGAATGAGGATCTGCCGCGGCGGGGCTTGAGGCCGACCAGGCCGCAACACGAAGCCGGGACGCGGATCGACCCGGTGCCGTCGCCACCGGATGCGGCGGGGACCACCCCGGCGGCGACCGCGGCTGCAGAACCGCCACTGGATCCACCCGGTGTGACTGCGGACGACCAGGGGTTGACGGTGGGCCCGAACAGCACGGGCTCAGTGGTGCAGTGGTTGCCCCACTCAGGGGTGTTGGTCTTGCCGAAAATCACCAGGCCGGCATCCAGATATTGCTGCACTGTCCACGCGGAGTCCGTTGCCATATAAGTGCGCAACGCCCGCGAACCCATTGCTTCTGGCGCTCCGGCCAACGCTGCGCCGAGATCCTTGAGCAGGAAGGGCACACCGGCCAGCGGACCGCCCTGACCGTTGCGTAGTGCCGCGGACGCGTCGAGCGCCGAGGCCTGAGTTCGTCCGCGCTCGAACAAATCGGTGATCACCGCGTTGAGCGATCGGGCTTCCTCGGCCCGCATGATCGCGGCGTCGAGCAGTTCGGCGGCAGTGAGGTCACCGGCGGAGACCAGGTCGGCCTGACCGACCGCATCGACGTCGGCGAGAGCGAACGCGAGCTTGGAATCCATTTGCACTACCGCGGGGCGAGGACCACCGGGGTCGAGAGCAACTCGCGGTACTCGACCATCGGCTCGCGCTTGATGACTGTGCTGCCAGAGGTGACAAGCAGCTCGGTGGGGGACACCGCATAGCTCACGCTGTGGTTGCGCGCGACGAACTTTCGGTTCTGGGACTTCTCGGCTTTCGCGGCCAGCGCGGCATCGTCAGTCAACCGGACGCCGTGGTACTCGAAACGTCCACTGCGGTCGAGGCATATCACCACCAGGGATCCTTCGGTACGACCGATCGCCCGTGCTGACTGGGTATCTCGGCAACGGGCATCCGAGTCGATGAATCCCGACTGGTCAAATGCATACGGTGTGACGAGGGCGGCGCCGGCCTGGTCGGTCACGTTCTTCCGCGACGGTCGATCCGGGCCGACCGCCAGCATCCTGGCGCCGACCGCCTGCACAGTGTCCCGCGTCGACAGCTTCGCGGCAAGTGTGGTGATGACGACGAAGGCGGTGAGCAACGAGCTGACGATCGCAGCAGCTGCCACGCCGATTCCGACAGGCAGCCAACGGCGTTCGGGTGGCTTTCGGTGCCTTCCACCGGTGCGCGGCTGATATGACATGGACGCTGGGTAGATGACCAAGCTCGCTCCCGTACGGCGATGTGGTGGGGTTTCACAAACCAAAGCTCGCTGACGCGACCTCATATTCTGCACGATGCTGCGGGCCTCGGTGGAGAACACCCGCAATTCGTCGTGAACCACCCATGTGCCCGGTGGTGATGTCCAGCCGATAGCACTTGGTCGGCATAGTTGCTGCCGGGGCGGCACCTGGGGCGGTGCGAAAGCAGCTCCGCAACAAACACATTGAGGCCGGCAAGACCGATGAGATCGGTATGTCGCAGGCCAGAGCTTTGTGGACGGACATGTCCGGCTCGTGCGGCAACATCGCCGCGGCCCATGAGAGGAGTCCCGCTGGAGATCGCCAGAGCCGCATTCACGTCACGCCGATTCAAACCGGTAACCCCTCGCTCGATCCTCGTTAGCTTCGAATGGTCGATAACAGCAGTCACTTTCGAGGGGAGCGTGGCGATGACTTCTTCCGCGACGACCACAGCTACAACGAGCGTCACCGAGCACAGTATCGAGATCACTCCGTTGTCCGGCTGGACGGGAGCGCAGGTCGACGGCGTCGACCTGTCAGCCCCGTTGACCGGCGATCAGCTCGCGGCAATCCGCGCGGCGCTGCATCGATGGAAGGTGGTGTTCTTCCGGGATCAACACCTCGACCACGCCGCCCAGATCGCCTTTGGCGCCCAGTTCGGTGAGGTCACTCCGGGTCATCCCTACGAGGGCGATTCCGCGCCGCCGGGATTCCCGCAGATCCACACCGTGTCACCGGCAGCCTACGATCATCGGTACGGCACCAGGTACCGAAAGCGGCAGAGCCCCAACGGACCCGGCTGGCATGCGGATGTGACACCGCTGATCAACCCGCCGTCGCACTCCATCCTGCGGGCCGAGCATGTGCCCGCCTACGGCGGTGACACCCAGTTCACCAACGTCGCAGCGGTGTATGCGGGCCTGTCCGAACCCGTGCGGGCGCTGGTCGACGAGTTGCGTGCTGAGCACCGCTTCGGCTCCACGGTATCCGCCGAGCGCAGCACCGAGAAGATCGGCGACCTCGTCCGCACCAACCCGCTTGCCTCGATCCATCCGGTGGTGCGGGTTCATCCGGAGACCGGGGAGAAGGTGCTCTACGTCAACCCGTCCTTCACCCGGGAGATCGTCAACCTCGCACCTCGGGAGAGCAGGCATGTCCTGGATCTACTGTTCGAGGAGATCGCCCGGCCCGAGTACTCCGTCAGGTTCAAATGGGAGCCTGGCAGCATCGCGTTCTGGGACAACCGGGCCGCGCTGCACCTCGCACCGCGCGACTTCGAGCACATCGAGGGCGACCGGATCCTGCACCGCATCACGCTGGTGGGCGATGTCCCGGTCGGACCCGATGGTGTTGCGTCGGAATCAATCTCAGGTGACTATTTCGGAGCTGCCTGAGATGGCGACGCTCCTGTCCAGGCCTGCGGGCACCGTCCGTACCGTTCCGCCCGCCGGACTCGTCGATCCGCGGGCAGCGGTGCGCAGGTCCCAGCGCAAGCCCATCGTCCCCCGGGCCGTGCAGCGCATGCTCGGCCCGGTGCTGTTGGTCGTCGCCTGGCAGGTGCTCTCGACAACCGGGATCTTCGATGAGCGCACCGTGCCGCCGCCCACCCGGGTGGTGCGAGCGGCGTGGGCGCTGATCGCCGACGGAACGTTTCAGGAACACCTGACGGCCAGCCTGCTCCGCGTCGGATACGGCTTGGCGTTCGGCATCGCGCTGGGCCTGGGGCTGGCTCTCATCTCTGGTCTGTCCCGGGTGGGGGAGAACTTCGTCGACGCCAATATGGAAGTCCTGCGGGCGGTTCCGAACTTCGCACTGGTTCCGCTGCTCATCGTGTGGTTCGGGATCAGCGAGGTGCCCAAAATCCTGCTGATCACCCTGGCTGTCGCCGTTGCGATCTACATCAACACCTTCAGCGCAATTCGCAGCGTCGACGCAACTCTGGTGGAGGCAGCACGATCCTTCGGCGCCGGCCGTACCGAGATGATCTACCGCGTCATCATTCCCGGCTCGCTGCCCGGCTTCCTGGTCGGCCTGCGGCTTGCGCTCACGGCATCCTGGCTCTCCCTGATCTTCGCCGAGACGATCAACGCGAAGAAGGGCCTGGGGCGGATGATGACCGACGCACGCGAGTACTTCCAGATCGATGTGGTGTTCGTGCTGATCGCGGTATACGCGATTCTGGGTCTGGTCTCGATTCTGGTGGTGCGCTTCCTCGAGGGCCGGCTACTGACCTGGAGGCGGGCATATGACGGCGACTGACACTCGGGCCACCCCCGCCACGGCCGACACCGTGGTGATCGCGAGAGGTGTGCGAAAGCGCTTCGGCGACAACGTCATCCTCAACGGACTCGAATTGGAGATACGGGCCGGTGAGTTCGTCGCCCTGCTCGGCCGCAGCGGTTCGGGAAAGAGCACGTTTCTGCGGGCGCTGGGCGCCCTGGACAGTGATGTCGACGGCGAACTGAAAGTGCCACAGCGTCGCGCGATCGTGTTCCAGGATCCGCGCCTGCTGCCGTGGCAGCGGGTGCTTGCCAACGTGACGATCGGACTGCCTGTCACCACCGCAGTGCAGCGAAGCGCACTCGCGGCCCTGGCCGAAGTGAACCTTGCGGACAAGGCAAAAGCTTGGCCGCGCACATTGTCCGGCGGCGAGGCGCAGCGGGTGGCACTGGCCCGCGCGCTCGTCCGGGAACCGCAATTGCTGCTGCTCGACGAACCGTTCGGCGCGCTCGACGCACTCACCAGGATCAAGATGCACGGACTGCTCCTGGACCTGTACCGCCGGCATACCCCTGCGGTCCTACTGGTCACCCACGACGTCGACGAGGCGATCGTGCTCGCCGACCGGGTGATCGTATTGACCGACGGCGTCATATCTCTCGACGTCGAAGTCGCAGTCACCAAACCCCGCACCCGTGACTCACGCGACTTCGCCACGCTCAGAAGGCGCTTGCTCGCCGAACTCGGCGTGTCCGAGGACCAGGCCTGAACCCGTGCCCCGCGAGATGGAAAGCCGACTGTGAACCCCAAAGCCCAAACCCGGTGGAAGTACGCTGCACTACTGGTGATCCCGTTGCTCGCCAGTGCATGCGGGCTGTCCGAGGACGACGCGGGCAACGCCATCGACACGGTGCAGATAGCCACCGACACCGAGGTCCCGCCAGGCACGGCGATCATCGTTGCCGAGCAGAACGCGACCCAGTCGCTGCCGTGGAACCTGGCCAACGCCGGCCACGACGCGTCGTATGAGGTCGAGTTCGCGGACTTCAGCGGTGGCGCTGCAGTGATCGAGGCGCTGCGCTCCGGTGCCGCCGACGTCGGATCGATCGGTGAGGCTCCGGTGCCCATCGCGGTCGACAGCGGAGTCACCGACCTGGTGACCGTTGGGCTGCAGGCCAATCCGGGAACCAGCGGCGGGTACTACCTCGTCGCCCGCCCGGACAGCGGTGTCAGCGAGATCGAGGACCTGCGCGGCAAACGGGTCGCCTACCCGCCCGGTTCGGGCCGCCACATGATCACCGCGGCACTGCTCAGGCAGCATGGACTGGACCTCAAGACCGACGTGCAGCCGGTGGAACTCGCTGGGGCCGAGGTGGTTCCGACCTTTGCTGCAGGCGCCGTCGACGCGGCGATCGTGCTCGGCAACCAGTATTACCAACTGGGCGAACCGCCGATTCTCGGTGACGGCAAGGGCATCAACACCGGCATCCAGACTCTCATCGTGCGCAGGGACGTGCTCGACGACCCGGCGAAGGTCGCCGCGATCGGCGACTATGTGGGCCGGGCGGTCGCCGCCAACAACTGGAAGGACACCCACTCCGACGAGTGGATCTCCGAGTACTACGTCAAGCAGCAGGGCATCACGTTCGACCAGGGCAAAAAGCTCTACGAAGAAGACGGAATCGCCTCGTACTACCCGATCGAGGCCGACTCCACTGCGCTGTTCCAAACGGTCGCCGACGGCCTGCACCAGACCGGGACGACCAAGACACACATCGACCTCACGCCTTACGTGGACGGTCGATACAACGACATCGTCAACGCGCAGAACAAACTCGACGGCATCACACCGAAATCACTCACGTCGTAGCACAGAGGGGAAACATTCGATGACTCAACTAGCGTCTGCCCTGAGCATCCGGCCGCAATCCGGGTGGACAGGAGCCGAAATCCACGGGATCGACCTCACCGCACCATTGCGCGACGAGCACATCGCGGAAATCCGTGCGGCACTGCTCAAATGGAAGGTGGTGTTCTTCCGCGACCAGTCCATCGATCACGATGACCACCTGAGATTCGCCCGCGCATTCGGCGCGCCGACGCCTGCGCATCCACTGTTCGACTCGATACCCGACCCGGACTACCCGACGATCTATCCGATTTTCCGGGACCGGTTCAAATCCCGCTACGGCAGCAGCCGCGGATTCGACAAACCCAACTGGCACGCGGACGTCACCGCCGCGGTGAATCCGCCGGCCGCCTCGATTCTGCGCGCCGAGGAGATTCCGCCGTACGGCGGCGACACGCAGTGGTCCAACACCGTTGCCGCGTACGCCGGACTGTCAGCACCGCTGCAGCGGCTGGCCGACCGTCTGCGGGCGGTGCACCGCTTCGCGCCGCCAGACGGGGCGACCGCCACCGACGACTATCGTCGCCGGGTGGGCCGCCGGCCGCTGCTGACGGAACACCCGGTGGTGCGGGTACATCCGGAGACGGGGGAGAAGGCGCTCTACGTGAACCCCGGCTTCACAAGCCATATCGTGGACGTTTCTCCCCACGAAAGTCGACGGCTGCTCGGTCTGTTCTACGACGAGATCGCCCGGCCCGAATACACCGTGCGGTTCAAATGGGAGCCCGGCAGCATCGCGTTCTGGGACAACCGGTCGACTGTGCACCTGGCTCCGTCGGATCTGACGCTCGACCACGACCGGAGGCTGTATCGGGTGACGTTGGTCGGCGATGTGCCGCAGGGGCCAGATGGGCGGGTATCGGTGGCTTTGGACGGCGAACCGTTCGACGCGATCTGAGCGGTCAGGCCGGTACCACGACCGTCAGCTCGTTGCCGTGGCGTTCCACGCGCATGCCGGCCCGGCGGGCGACCGCTGCCACCGCGGCGGCGTCCTCGGGCTCGGCTCTGGAACTGACCAGCGCCCTGGCCAGGTGGCCCTTGTGCGCCTTGTTGAAGTGACTGACCACCGTGCGACGGCCGTCGGCATGCTCGGCGAGGACCTGGACGCGGACGGCGTCAGGTACCCGGCCGAGCGCGGCGTAGGAGCCCGAGCGTAGGTCGACGATCAGTTCCTGGCAGGCCAGATCGGCCAGCACCGGTTCCAGGACCGGGCGCCACCGTGTGCTCAGTCCGCGTTGACCGGGCAGTTTCGCAGACGCGGACAGCCGATAAGCGGGTACCGGATCGTCCGCGCGGAGCAGCCCGAACAGCGCCGAGCCGACAGCGAGCCGGGCTCGGGCCCGTCCGATCGCAGCTCCGCGCAATGAGCCGACGTCGAGCGCGTCATAAAGCACCCCGGTATAGCGATTGATCGCGGGAAGGGTGGGCGCCTGCCGCAGTTCGGCATTGCGCCGGATCTCACTGTCCTGGGCGGCGGTGAGTCCGAGTGCCTTCCGGCTGGCCGTTGGATCGGCTGCCAGGCTGACCAACTCGTCGACCAGCTCCGAACGCAGCGGGGTGAGAGCGGTGGAGCTCAAGGAGTCCAGGCGCAGCGGCGGGCCGTCCCCGCCGGCGTGCTTGGTCTCCGACGGCGGCAGGAGCACGATCACCCGCCAGAGGTTAGCGGAGGGCTCGTATCGTCCTCACTCCGACAGGTGTGAACCCCCAGGGTCAGACGGGCATTCCCGGCGGTGGTGGCGGTAGCCCGGGTGCGGGTGGAGCGGGTGGCGGCGGCACGTCCAACACGAACGACGCAGGCATTACCCCGGGGGCGGGCGGTGGCGGTGGAGGCGCGAAGGGATCGGCCGGTGGCGGTGCCGCCATGGGGGCGGGCGGTGGCGGCGGCGGTGGTGCGAACGGATCGGCCGGTGGTGGTGGCGGCGGGCCCGGAGGCAGCGGCGCTGCAGGCGGTGGCGGCGCACCGAACGGCGGTGGCGGCACGGGCGCGGGCGCTTCGGCAGCCGGCAGGTACATGTGGTGGGTGAACTGCCCTTGGTAGGCGCCCCCACCACCGATCTTCACGCCCTTGCCGCCTTCGCCTGAGGACACCGGCGTGCCGTCGGGGAGGGTGACGGCGGTGTGGCCGCTGTTCCAGCCGATCACCAGGGCGCCGGGCTGCGTCCCGTATTTGAACCCACGGGCCAGCAGGGCGCGCTCCTGGTTACCGGTGTGGAACCTGTCCCCGTATACGGGTCGGCCGGTAGCGGCATTGCTGACCCAGGAGGCCAGACCAGAGCAGTCGGTGCCGGCCGGGCTGTCCCCACCGGAAATGTACGGCGTGCCCGAAACTTGCTGGACAAGCGCCATCAACGTCGCGATAGCAAACATGCGCCGGGACATTAACAGAGCCATTTTCGGCCGCCAAAATATGTGACTCCCTTCACTATTCATGCGCGGTATGGACTGCTTCACTCAACAGTGAAGGCAGTGTCATTGCTGGTAGCCGCAATTCGGGTCTGGATACCAGGTGTGCACACCGCCGTTTGAGCGCCTGTGACGGTTCCATTCAATGTTCTTGCGCCAGTGCAATTGTGCCCGTTCCGTCACGACGGGGCGGTCGTGTCAATCACGAACCGGCTGGTGCAAACATACTGGCGCACAGGGTGTTTCGCTCAATCGCAAAGATCGCGAGCCGGGTCGGTGCCCGCATCCGTACAGTGCTCGGTAAGCGCCGACATGACGGGCGCCCACCGTCGTCGCTTTTGGGCCGCGACTTTCGATCCTGGCGAATTTCTCGGAACTGAGCGGACGGTCAGAGTTATGGCGCTGACGGCAGTCGATGGCGTCATCCGAACCGCGCTCCGGCGTTGACAGGCAGCCATTCAGCTGCATAATGACCGTGTGCAGCCGGTCGGTTGCCTATGACCGGAACGGCGGATGGTGGACGAAGTCTTCAGAGCGCTGGCCGACCCGAACCGCCGGTTGCTGCTCGACAGTCTCAACGACCGCGACGGGCAGTCACTGCGGGACTTGTGCGCGGGGCTGTCGATGGCGCGGCAATCGGTCAGTAAGCACTTGGCGGTGCTGGAGGCCGCCAATCTGGTGACGCCGGTGCGGCGCGGGCGAGAGAAGCTGCACTACCTCAACGCCGAACCGATCAACGCCATGGCTGACCGCTGGATCAACCGTTACGAACAGATCCAGGAGCATGGCCTGGATCTCCAGACGTTGGATGCCATCACCACCGAGTTCGGCTATATCACCTACATCCGCACCACTCCGGAACGGCTGTGGCAGGCGATCACCAACCCGGCGTTCTCCAGCCGCTATCTGGGTCATGCCATCGAGTCCGACTGGCAGAGGGGATCGCGCTACACCTGGATCGAGAATGGGCTGCGGATCGAGCATCCCGATCAGGTGATCCTGGAGTCCGATCCCTACCAGCGGCTCGCCTTCACCTTCCACACGTTCACGCCCGAGTTCCGCGCAATCGCCCCTGACGTCTCCGAGGAGACGATCGCCCACGCCGCGGCCGAACGGCGTTCGCGAGTGTCTTTCGACATCGAAACGCACGGCGAACAGGTCAAACTCATCGTGGTTCACGACGAGTTCGACCCGGGTAGCGCTGTGCACCAACGGATCTCACAGGGCTGGCCACTGAAGCTGTCGAGTTTGAAGAGCGCACTCGAGCTGCCCGCGCCGTAGCGCGGCCGATCTACACCGCGGCGTCCTGCGGATCACGTTGGATCGGCGCCGGCCAGGGCGCAGGGAGAGGACGCTGCCTGACCTG
>NZ_JBEFTI010000011.1:0-204237 GCF_053483975.1 Mycolicibacterium sp. XJ870 | reverse complement strand
CCGGGGGGTGGTCGGGCACCGGGACGCCTTCAACATCCCGGTGCCCGACCAGTGCTGACGTGTCCCGGTGGAAAGGTAGACCCGACACGTCAGCACAGTCCTGCGGCTATGCGGCGGGTGTGATGGTGAACGATCCGACGCGGTCGGGTCGGACGATGTTCTGGCCGATCCTCCACGTCGCGCGTAGGCCAATGTCGTCAGTCGAGAAATAGGCGTCTGCCGACGTGGCCACCATGACGGGGCCGACTGCGGACACGGCGGCCATCTTGTCGACGACCACACCGGACAGGCTGGGCATGCCGACGTTGACGAGCACGGGCAGGCTGAGCAGCATCGGTTCGGCGTCGCTGGTGCCCGCACCGAGCAGGCTCTGATTGCTGCCGGTGCCGTACTTCAGCTTGCGGAGTTCGCCCCATCCGATCGGGTCCACGACGATGTGGCTCGGCGTGCCGCCATTGGCCTGGAGTTGGGCCACCAGATCCACCAGCACGTCGAGGCTGCCGCCGACTGCGCCGCCGGCGACGATGCCGGTGATGTTGAGTAGACCGGCGGCCGGGTTGGTGGCCGGCAAGACGGGGGCGGGGTGGTTGAGGAACGCCACGTCGGCCTTTTTGACCAGGGCTCTGGCCACGCTCTTGGCGAGTTGGTCGGCGGTGCCGTCCTGGTTGTACTGCTCGCGGGATACGCGGATGAGCTGGCTGATCTTGCCGGTGAATACGACACATTCGGCGAGGTCCGGTTCTGCCTCGGGGATGGTCGCAGATTCGGCGACGAACGTGGCTTCGTCGTCGTCGACGTAGGCGACGCGCACGCTGGGGGCGTCGCCTTCGACGGCGCCGGCCACGTTGGAGCACTGGAGGATCAGGGCCTCGGGGATGACGTCGTCGGCGTGGAAGACGGTGATGTCGGGGCGCCACGAGTAGGCGCTGGTGGGGGTTTTGGCGGTGAAAGCCATTGGAGTCTCTTTTCTGCGGCAACACGAAAGCCGCGACGAATGAATAGGATTCGCTGCGGCTGCCACCTGGGCTGTGCCGTAGACCCCCACCGGGGGAACAGTGCCGGCTAGCTGGCCACCAGGGCCTCATCTAGCCGACACCGTTGATTCTACTTGCGCGACGGCCGGAATGCTTCGGTCCATGCGTCGTCGGGCTTGGGTGACGCATCGGGCTTATTTCCCACAGATGGCACATGGGCGCCCTTGCCGATGGGTTGGATACCGAGTTCGTCGCGGGCAGTGGCGATCGCCGCGGCCACCAGATCTGCTGAAACGGTGCCGTCCTCGGCGAGCAGCTCGGTCAGTTCGGCTGTCTTCCACAGTGCCGCCGGTTTCACCCCGGCAGCGAGCACTTGGGCGTCGATCTGCTGGCGTTGCAGCGCTTCGACCCGTTCGGCGAGTTGGTCGCGTTCGGCTTCGGTTTCCCGCAACCGTTTCCGATACTTCGCGGCTTCCTGGTTGGGTGACTCGTCGGCCTGGCTGTCGTCGTCAACGACATCGGAGCTCTGCTCGGTATCCTCCGCGTCGGGTGTTACGTCGTCGTCGGGATTGTGTTCGGCCACTTGCTCAGTCATCGTGTCCCTTCCGTTGTTGTTCGATGGTTTTGTAGTGCGCCCACGAGTTGCGTAGCGCGCGTTGCCCTTCCTCGGTGCCGAGGTCGGGTGTCTGGTAGGCCAGGACGGCCATGCCGGTGATCAGTTCGATGATCCGCCGGTCGGTGAGTTTGACTTCGGCGATGACTTCGGCGACTCCGGTTAGGTTGAACGTCACTGGGTCCGCGTGTAGCAGGATGGCGGCGGCGCGGCGCAGATCGGTTGCTTCGGGGAGTATCCCGTCAGGGATGGCGGGATGGGGTTCGGTCATGGGGTAGGTCCCTTCTCGATGACCCTCGGGTCCAGGAGTGCCTCGACCGCGGGAATGTGTGGACATGTGGGATAGGTGAGTTCGTCGCAAGTGCAAGACCATCCGGCGTTCGGGGTCCAGCGCACCGGGTGTTCGTCGGCGATGGCGAGCACCGTGGGTGTGCGGGACCGGGTGCCGAGGACTCGTAGAAATTGGATGTTCACGCGGGTTCCTTCCTGGTTCGGCCTGGGGGCCGTGATTGGGGGGCGTGTCCGGCGACGACGCCGGCGGGTCGTTTCGATCTAGGTAGTGAGTCGAACCATTCGTTGCACGACGCCAACGCTGGGCATAGTCGGCACAATCCGAGGGCCTGCAGGTGTCGTTGCTCTGCGATCTCGGCCGTCTCGTCGTGGCTGCGCTCATCGAACAGATGCCACTTGCCGCGGCACCTGGCACCGGGTAGCGCTGGGGCGGCTTGGACGGCGGCGAGCAGGCGGGCAAGCTGGTCGCCGCTCACGATGCGTCCTCGTCGGCGTCGGACATGAGTCGCCAGACGGTTTCGGATCCAGCACCGGGGGCGGATTCAATGCGCCCAGATTCGGTGGCGGCATGGCGGGCAGCGGTCCACGAGTAGCCGGCAGCGCTGGCCGCGTGACGGAACGCGTCCTTGTCGACGATCTCGGTCCCCTCTTTGCTGATCGCATCGAGGTATGCGGCGGTCCATTCCGCGGCTGAGCGGTACGCGCGTTGGTGGGTGCCGGTGATATCCCACGTGGCCCCTCGGCCGTTGCGGGCTATGACCTTCACGTCAGGGTTGCCGCTTGCGGCCGTCCGTAAGCTCTGCTGCTTGTAGCCGGCGGCTTGTCCTGCTTCGTACACAGCAAACGATTCGGCGGTAGTTTGACCAACCTCGCGGAGTTCGGTGATGTGGTTGTCGAACCACTGCCGCGCCGACACCTTCGGAGGCTCGGAATCGTGCGACCTGCGGGAATCCAGATCGGTAACCGTGGCTTGCGGTTCACCCTGAACTTTCGGTTCACCCTTACTGACCTGCTGAGATGCACCCTGAACCGGCGGTTCACCCTGAACTTCCGCTAACCGATATCGCGAGCCGCGATCCACGGCGATGGAGGCAACCCGTCTCTCGTGTTCCAGCAAAGCGATTGCCTGATCGAACATGTCGCGTCGGTCTCTCTTGCCCATGCGGCTCCGCAGGACGTTGCCGGCCTGCTCCCCGTCGCGCTCGAGGGTCCGCAGGATGCTGCCCTTCACCCCCTCGAGGAGTCGTGTGTCATAGACCTCATCCCCGACTGCCCGCGCGATCGCCCGCTCGCGGACCTTAGCCCGGGCGGCCTGCTTGGCCTGATCGAGAATCCAGTCGCGGGTGGAGTTCGACCATTGCATGATCGCCTCGGACAGTTGCCAGTGGAGGTCGGAGACGACGGACCGGTGGTGCATGATCGCGAGCACCGCGGCCACCTTGCAGCGGGTCAGGAGGGCGTGACCGTCGAGGGAATCACCTTCACCTCGCTGGCGGGCAAGGTGGGCCGCGATGATCGTCTCGCGGATCTTGTCTGGCCCGTAGGTGATCACTCCGCCGCCGCGCGCCCACGCCGGCAGATCCACGTTGAGCGGCGCGGGATCTGGGAACTGATCGGCGGGCATGTCCGGGTCAGTGGTGGGCAGCCAGATCATGCGCTGTGGAGTCCCACCGGTGGTGTCGTTGAACAGCACGCCGGTGTGACCGGGCTGCGCACCGATGGACAGGCAGCACCGGTAGGTGTGGGCCTGCACGATCCGCGTCGTAGCCTCGGATGCATTGGACTGCCCGAGCAGCTCGCCCATGAGAGCGGACTTCAACTGTGCCAACAGAATGTTGCCTTGCCGGGCAGCCATACCCGCCAAGGTGTCGATCTCGGGAACCGACAGGATCGCCCGCGTGACCGGCGTGGCGCCTTCCTTCTTGGGTGGGATGAACGTCGCGGCGATGCCTTCACCGGAGCCGATCGGGCGTTCGATGACCGACGCCGGCCACGCCTGCGCTCCAACCTTGTCGCAGATGCCCTTGCCGCCACCGGACTTCGACACCAGGACCACGGCCATGTTCAGGCTGGCGGGACCACCGATAACACCGGGCAGCTGCAAGCAGGGTTCGGTGGATGCCGCGACGCGCAGCATCGTGGAGCCAAGGACGCCCTTCGGTGCGGCGTATCGCGCGCGTGCCCACTGGTAGATCAGTTTGAGTTGGTCGGTGGCCGACCAGAATTCGTCGTCGTTCAAGATGCTGCCTTCCGTTGGGCGCTCTGGATGGTCTGCTGGATCTCGCTCGCGCACAGGCCGATGTCGTGTGCGGCTGTCGCGAGGGCGGAGTAAACGGTGGCCGGTGCCTGGTCTGCAGCGGCTCGGGCTACGGCCCAGAACAAGGTGCCGTTGCGATTGCCCTCCTGAGCGTCCTGCACCGCTCGGACCAGTCCGTCCCAACGATCTCGACCTTCTGATGATTTAGATCGGTCAGGCGCACCGGGCGGCGTGAAAGTGGGTTGTGCGATCAGTGCCCAGATGTGTTCGGGGCACTGGGCGATAGGGGCGTCGAGGTGCAAGCGGTAGGGCTTCCCGGTGACCGGGTGGATGCTTCCCGGTGCGACGAGATAACCGGTGCCGCCAGCCTTCACGTCGATCCCGGGAACGCCTTGGACCTTGCCACGTACGGGACCTGACACCCGGTAGTACACATGCCATCCGCCAGCGCCAGTCTGCACGCACAGCGTCTTGTCCTCGGGCCGCAACTTGAGGGCCTTAACGCTGCCGCCGTGCCGCGGGTCGACGTCGAGGGCGATTACGCCGGGTTGGGTTACGCCCCAGTTGCATCCAGGCCAGCGCCGCTGCCAGCCGGCGATCACCTTCGGGTCGCGAGAGGCGTCCTGAACACCGTGCTTGGTGCGCGGGAGCTTCCCGTCGAGCGGGATCACCGAGAATCCATGTGCAAGCATCAGATCGAGCGGGCTATCCATCTGCGGCTCCTCGGCAGCGGGGGCCGACGCCGAGTGCAACCGAGATGGGATCGGTGAGCCAGTGCCCGCAGTGGTTGCAGCGCACCGCGATACGCATGGCGTCGGAATCGAACGCGGGAGAACCCGCACCGGTGAGGGTGCGGGTCTCCACGTCGTGACCTTTCATCACAGCGGTCGCGCCTTCGTGTACGCCTCGA
Organism: Mycolicibacterium sp. XJ870; assembly: GCF_053483975.1. Taxonomy (NCBI): domain Bacteria; kingdom Bacillati; phylum Actinomycetota; class Actinomycetes; order Mycobacteriales; family Mycobacteriaceae; genus Mycobacterium; species Mycolicibacterium sp. XJ870. The sequence continues at coordinate 199,192 of NZ_JBEFTI010000011.1, read as the reverse complement.
CCGTCTTGAACCGGCGGTAGCAACACCCACACCAGATGTCTCCGAAGTCGAGTACGTCGAGCTCGGAGTCCAGTTCGACATCGTGCCGCCAAAGGTTGCGGCACTGTGTGCACACCGGCCACTCTCCGCAGTCGTGGAATACGATCAGCCAGCGTGCGGGCCGTCGACATGGCCTGTGGCCACGGCAGCGCAACGTGTCATCGAAACTGGCGACGATCTCCTCGAACGCCATGGAGGTGGTCTTCATCGGTTCGCCTCCGCTACATCGGCTTCGAGGGCGTCATTGGCGCGGTCGAGCGCAATGGCGGACTGGCGCAAATGGTTCAACGCGACCACCACGTCAGTGACTGCGAACAGCGGCGCATCGACCGGCAGTTCGCGCAGCACCTTGTTGACGTCGGCGCGGATAAGATCGACCCGGTTTACGGCGTCATCAAGGCGGGCAGGTGGGCAGTCCTGGGTGTGCCCACCGATCCCGCGGCAGCACGGGTAGTAGGTCGAGTTGACCGGGTACGGCTTGGGGTCGATCTGTGGTTTCATGGCTTTAGAACTCCTTCGCGGTTGTGGTGACTGGTGGGGTGGTTCTGATCGGTCCCCGCCCGGTGTTGGCTCACCGGGGTTACGGGGGCCGATCTGTTTGCGCGCAGGTTTTCGGTCGCGTCGTCATCGACCAGGCCGAGATCGTCAAGGTGATCGCGGGCCTGCTGGCTCACATGGGGGGCGATCCAACTTCCGTCTTCGGTGCCAGCGGGATCGAAACGCCGGGTGGTGCTGGTGGTCCGGGCACCGCCCGGCGGTGTGTTCATCTACGCCGCACCTTCGAGCCGGCTGATGTACTCAGCGATCTGCTTATCAGTGCTGAACCTCAGCTTGCGGACCTTCACGCTCGCCAGCTCGCCCGATGCCCAGAGCGCAAACACGAGCGTCCTGCTTATGCCGCCGAGCTTCTCGCTTGTTGCCTTCCAGTCGTTCACTTTGAGCCTCCTTTCGCATGTTGCTCCAAAATGCGCCACCTTCTACGTACGGTGACTGCATATCAGAGCATAGCGCGGTTGCTCCTGAACGCAAGCGCATCTGTGCGACAATGTCGCAATGCCGAACATTGATCCCGAAGCGAAGGCATGGCAGACCGAATTGGCCGCCAGGGTCGGTGACGCGATACGGCGCGCTCGGAAGCGCCGCGAGTGGACAGCGGTTGACCTATCGCGAAGGTGCCACGAACTGGGCTATCCCATCAGCCGCGTCGCGATCTCAAAGATCGAAAGCAATTCGCGCGCCGGGAAGCTGGATCTCGCCGAGCTGATCGCGATAGCGGCGGCGCTGGACGTGCCGCCGGTTGGGCTGGTGTTTCCGGACCTTCCAGACGGACTGGTGAACGTCGTGCCCGTCGGTGACCCTGTGCCCTCTATCGAGGCGATGCGCTGGTTCTGCGGTGAAGTGGAGTTGCCACCCGTAAGCGGTATGTCCGCGTTGGTGCACTCGGCGCGTGAACGTCGTCGCATCGAGCGAAGTCTGGATATCGGAATCTCGCTGCTTAAGCGCCAGTCGGCCGGCGATCGGGAGGAACAGGAACATCTTGAGACGTTGGGCAATCTCGCCGACCAGATTCGGGCGCTTGATCAGCAGATGCGCTCGTTGGGTGGCGTCGTGAAAGAAGAGGAGCCCGAGAATGCCTAGACAGCGGCTCGCACCCGGTGAGCACGGGAAGATTGCCGAGCGGGAGAGTGGCGGAATCTTTTACGCCACAACCTATGTACGTCTGCACAGCGGCAAGTTGCGAGAGCGTGAAGCGTCGTCACGCAAGTCAGCCGAGGATGCCCGCCGCGAACTCAAGCGCCGGATCGCCGCTGAGCTTGAAGCGGGGGAACCGACCGGCGTAATCACCCGGCGCACAACACTTTCCGAACTGTTTGAGGCGTGGATGCCGGCCAAGGTTGCAGAGGACCGGATCGGGGAGCGGACAGCCACCCTGTACCGGGACACGTGGCGACTGCACGGTGAACGGCAACTCGGCGCACTGCGGATCTCGGAGCTCACAACCAGCCGCGCCGATGGCCACCTGAAAGCGTTGCCGTCGTCGGCCGCAATTTACATGCGAATCATCCTGGTGGGCATGTACGGCCTGGCCGCCAGATTCGACGTCGTGAAACACAACCCGATGCGCGAAACCAAGACGGCCAAGACCGAGCGCAAGCCCGCGCGGGCGCTCACGGCGATGGAGTTCGAGGAGGTGCGGCGTGCGGTCGAAGTGTTCTGTGCGCGTAAGGCTCCGGGGCCTCGTCGCGGTCGGATGCTGCCTGCCTTTGTCGAACTGCTCGCGGCTACCGGGGTGCGGCCGGGGGAGGTGCTGGCGATCCAATGGCCAGAGGTTGACCTCCTCGCGGACATTCCAACGGTCACGGTCAACGGCACGGTTGTCGACAGTGGGAGAGTGGCCGGAAAACCTCTGCACCGGCAGGACGAACGCAAGGGCGGCGCGCCGGCTCACACGGTGACGTTGCCCGCCTTCGGGGTCCAGGTGCTCACCGACCTGTACGGGGTGACGGGACCAGATGGCACGGTGCTGAAGAACAGGGACGGCGGCCTGGTGAGCTTGTCGAATATCCGATCGTCGCTGCGGGAAGCGCTCGCCCCTCACGAACACCTCCGGTGGGTTTCACCGCACAGCTTTCGACGCACCACGGGAACCGTTGTCAGGGATGGGCTTGGCGTCGAGGCCGCACAGCATCAGCTTGGACACGCCCAGCTCGCAACCACCGAGGGGCACTACGTGCAGAGAGTCACGTCGGGGCCGGATACCCGAGCCGTGCTGGACAAATGGGCCAGCAACGGGATCTGAGGATCGAATTTACGGGGAAAATACGGGATTCCGCCGATTCAAATTTGCTGGCTAACCTCTGCAAGTCGCTGACCTGCATGTTTGGAGCCGATGACGGGAATCGAACCCGCGTATTCAGCTTGGGAAGCTGATGTTCTGCCATTGAACTACATCGGCGGTGTGTGGCAGAGAGGTTAGCACCACCCAGCCGATACGCTCGTCGGGTGCTGCTCTCAGATCGTGACATCCGGGCCGAGATCGCTGCGAAACGCCTGGCCATTGAGCCCTTCGACGACGCTCTGGTGCAACCGTCGAGTGTGGATGTCCGCCTCGACAGCCTGTTCCGGGTCTTCAACAACACCCGGTACACCCACATCGACCCGTCGATTCAGCAGGACGAGTTGACCAGCCTGGTCGAGCCCACGCCGGGCGAGCCGTTCGTGTTGCACCCCGGTGAGTTCGTGCTCGGCTCGACGCTGGAACTGTGCACGCTGCCCGACGATCTGGCCGGCCGGTTGGAGGGCAAGTCGTCGCTGGGCCGTCTCGGTTTGTTGACGCACTCGACGGCCGGGTTCATCGACCCTGGCTTCAATGGCCACATCACGCTGGAGCTGTCGAATGTGGCCAATCTGCCGATCACACTATGGCCGGGCATGAAGATCGGCCAACTGTGCCTGCTGCGGCTGACCAGCCCGGCCGAGCACCCCTACGGCAGCGCCAAGGTCGGCTCCAAATACCAGGGCCAGCGGGGCCCGACCCCCTCGCGCTCGCACCTGAACTTCCTCAAGTCCTGACTCCCGCCGAACACCAAAGGCGGCGCCAAGGGTGGTACTGCATGCGGTACCGCTTTTCCAGACCACATATATGCCCCCGAAGCGTGCCCGAGAAGTCCCCTGGGAGCCCGTGAGCGTGCGCAAACTGCCGGCGAATCACGGCGTGTCGGGCAGCAGACTCGCACGCTCGGCGAGAGAAGCCCGCAGCCACACACGGTGAACTTTCGGTAACCCCCACGCAACACGAAACAATTCGGAAACACACTTGCCGCGCGGTTGAAACGCGGGACCGACATTCTCGTCGGGACCGAAGGAGACCGAGTTGCAAGAGATCGATCCTGCCGCCACGGCCTGGCTGCTCGCCAGCACTGCGCTCGTCCTGCTCATGACCCCCGGCTTGGCCATCTTCTACGGCGGCATGGTCCGCACCACCGGTGTGCTCAACATGATCATGATGAGCTTCATCTCGATCCCGCTCGTCACGGTCGCGTGGCTGCTGGTCGGATACACCCTGGCCTTCTCCGAGGACGCCGGCGGCGGCCTGATCGGAAACCTCAGCCACGTCGGCATGCTCGGCATCGATCCGACCACAGCTCGTGGCGCGGTCCCTGAACTGCTTTTCGCGACGTTCCAGCTGTCCTTCGCCATCATCACCGCCGCACTGGTCAGCGGGGCCATCGCCGACCGCGCCAAGTTCGCGGCATGGATGGTGTTCGTCCCGGCGTGGGCGATCGCGGTCTACGCCGTCGTCGCGCACTGGGTGTGGGGGCCCGGCGGTTGGCTGTTCGAACTGGGCGTCCTCGACTACGCCGGCGGCCTCGTCGTCGAGATCGTCTCCGGATCCTCCGCGCTGGCGCTAGCCCTGGTGCTCGGCCCGCGCATCGGGTTCAAGAAGGACGCCATGCGCCCGCACAACCTGCCGTTCGTGCTGCTGGGTGTGGGCCTGCTGTGGTTCGGCTGGTTCGGCTTCAACGCCGGCTCGGCTCTGGCCGCCAACGGTACCGCCGCGGCGATCTTCCTCAATACTCTCGTCGCCGGCTGCCTGGGCATGCTCGGCTGGCTGACCGTCGAACAGATCCGGGACGGCAAGCCGACGACGTTCGGCGCCGCATCGGGCGTGGTGGCCGGCCTGGTCGCGATCACGCCGTCGTGCGGAACCGTCAACACCCTGGGCGCGGTTGTCGTCGGGTTGGCCGCAGGTGTGGTGTGTTCGTTCGCGATCGGCTTGAAGTTCCGCTGGGGCTACGACGACTCCCTCGATGTGGTCGGCGTGCACTTCGTCGGCGGGGTGGTCGGCGTGCTGCTGATCGGGTTCCTTGCCACCGAGGTGATGACGGCCGGGCCCGAGGGCCTGTTCTACGGGGGTGGGCTCGCGCAGCTCGGCAAGCAGCTGCTGGGCGCGATCGCCGTCGCCGTCTACGCCTTCACCATGTCCTACCTACTGGCCAAGGCGATCGACCGGTTCATGGGCTTCCGGGTCAGCCCGGAGGACGAGACCACCGGCGTCGACTTCACCCAGCACGCCGAGACCGCCTACGCCGAGGGTGTGCACGGGCACTCGCCGCCCCGCCGCCCGGGCCCGTTCGGCGGGGCGCTGGGGCCGCTGACGCAACAACGGCCGGAATCAGTCGAAGATGACCAACCGGGATGAACCGGCCGGCGCTGTTTGTCGTCTTCCCGAGTAAGGTCTAAGTACCGGCGTCGGCGGGCACCGTGCCGTCGCGGTCCGACAAAACCTTCAGCGCTTCAGCTAATGCGCTCGGATGTAACGCTCGAGCTGTTTGCGCCGATGAAGGTTCTAGTTGTCGGCTCGTGCGGAATGTGTGCGCAATGACGACTTAGGCAGCGTAGCAAACACTTTGGAGGACTTGGTGGACATCGTATTGGGTGTGTCGATGACACCTACGACGGTCCGCATGGTGCTGGTCGAGGGGGAGAAAGCCGACGGCGTCACGGTCGATCACGACGCCTTCGACGTCACCGCAGACGCCGATTCGGCAACCATGAATGCAGCCGACCAGGTGGTTGCGGCTGTGCTCGGAACCCAGGAAAGCGCCGAGGCGGGCGGGCATCATCTGAAGTCGATCGGTGTCGCGTGGAGTGATCACACGGACGCGGCCGCGCTGCGCGACGCCCTGACCGCGCACGGCATCGAGAACGTCATGCTGGTCTCGGAGAGCCACGCCGCCGCGGCACTCGCGCAGGCCGTCGGGCGTGCGGTCGGATATGACACGACCGCGCTGCTGTTCATCGACCGCGACACCGCGACATTGTCGGTCGTACAGACCGACGACGGTTCGGTCGTCAAGGTGCTGGACCGCAGTCTGCACAGCACGGACGCGATGGCAGTACTGACCGAGATGGTCGCCGCTGTCGATGCGCAGGACTCCGCGCCGCAGGGCATGTTCGTCGTCGGTTCCGGCGTGGACGTCAGCTCGGTCAAGGCTCACCTGGAAAATCTCGTGTCGATGCCCGTCAGCGCCCCGGACGAACCGGAGCTGGCCCTGACCCGCGGCGCAGCGCTGGCCTCGGCCAATGCGCCCGCATTCGAGGCGACCACCGTCGGGCTGGCGTACTCACAGGATCCCGACGGCACCACAGCCGGCAGTGCCTACGCCGGGCTGGCCGGTCTGGCCACCCAGATGGCTCCGGTCGGTGACGACTTGGTCGACGACCTGAGCCACGCGGCCTTCGAGGAGGCCAGGGTTGACGAAGAACGCAAACCGTTCCTGCTTGTCGGTAGCGCATTGACGTCTGTGTTCGTGGTTGGCGTTGTGGCACTGGTTATTTCGCTCGCGGTGAGCATCCGGCCGACGGTCGATGAGCGGCCCGCGCCCGCGCAGGGCGCCGTGATCCCGAGTGCGCCGGCCCTTGCTCCGCCGCGGGCCCCGGTCCCGGAGGCCCCACCGCCGGTGCCGCAGGCCCCACCGCCGGCGCCTCCGCCCGAGACCATCAAGGCCCCGGTGCCAGTAGTGCAGGAAGCCCCGCAGGCTCCGCCGCCGCGCACGGTTTATGTCGAGCAGCAGCCCCAGGCCCCGGCGCCCGCACCTCCTCCCGCGGCCCCGCCACCGCCTCCGGCGCCAATCGCTCCGGCCCCGGTGCTGCCTGCGCCTGCGCCGATCTACCAGCCGCCGGGTTACCGTCCGCCGGTTGTCGTGGTGCCACGGGTTCCGTCGATCTTCCGGCCGCCGTGGCAGCCCGAGCCGTGGCAGCCGCAGCGCCCGCCGCATTACGACGAGCCCGAGTCTCCGTGGCAGCCGCCGTCGCATCAGGAACCGGACTGGCCTTACCCGGGTTCGGGTGGTTCCGGCTCCCATGACTCCGACGACTGGGGTCCAGGCTCCGGGTCTGGTAGCGGCTCGGGTGGCTGGAATCCCGGTGGATCCGGTTCCGGGCGTGACGGTGGCTGGAATCCGGGCGGCGGTTCGGGTGGGTCCGGCCGTGACGGTGGCGGCTCGCGCGGCGACGGTGGCGGCATGTGGCCGTTCCCGTTCGGCGGCGGACACTAGACGCGTTCTGACAAGTATCCCTATCCCGACTGGGGAGTGGGGATGCCTGGTGGCTTGCTGTGCCGAGTGTGCAGCCTTTGGTTGCAAAATTGCCTGAAACGCCGCAGAAGGCTGCATGTTCGCCGCAGTGTCGCGCTCATGACATCACTGACGGACCCCTAACTAGACGCACCCTGTAACGAGATCAACGAAATGGTTGGCCGCCCGCGACGGATACAACCGTTGCGTTGATTTCGCGGAGTAGTTAGGCGATACCCGCCACCAACCGTCATCTGACGTTGGTCTGCCGCTCAGTGTCGCGTAGCGGCTAGCTCATCGGGGCTGCCTATAGAGGCAGTATGCGATGCACCGTTTTCGGCACTGGGTATCTGGGCGCGACACATGCGGCGGGGATGGCCGAACTCGGCCACGAGGTCATCGGGGTCGACATCGACCCCGGCAAGGTGGCCAAGCTGGCCTCCGGGGACATCCCGTTCTACGAGCCCGGCCTGCGCAAGGTGTTGAACGACAACCTTTCCGCCGGCCGGCTGCGGTTCACCACCGACTACGACGAGGCGGCCGATTTCGCCGACGTTCACTTCCTCGGTGTCGGCACGCCGCAGAAGAAGGGCGAGTACGGCGCCGACCTGCGTCACGTGCATGCCGTCATCGACGCCCTGGTGCCGCAGCTGCGCCGGTCCGCGGTAATCGTCGGCAAGTCGACCGTCCCGGTCGGTACCGCCGCCGAACTGGCCGAGCGTGCCCGCCGCCTGGCCCCTGCGGACGTCGACGTCGAGGTGGCGTGGAACCCGGAGTTCCTCCGCGAAGGTTTCGCGGTGCACGACACATTGCATCCGGACCGCATTGTGATTGGGGTGCAGAAGGATTCAACGCGCGCCGAGGCGGCGATCCGCGAGCTGTACGCCCCGCTGCTCGCCGAGGACATCCCGTTCCTGGTGACTGACCTGCAGACCGCTGAGCTGGTCAAGGTCTCGGCGAACGCGTTTCTGGCGACCAAGATCTCGTTCATCAACGCGATCTCGGAGGTGTGTGAAGCAGCCGACGCCGACGTCACGCTGCTGGCCGACGCGTTGGGCTACGACCCGCGCATCGGGCGTCGGTTCCTCAACGCCGGCCTGGGATTCGGCGGCGGCTGCCTGCCCAAGGACATCCGGGCGTTCATGGCCCGCGCCGGTGAACTCGGCGCCAACCACGCGCTGACGTTCCTGCGGGAAGTCGACAGCATCAACATGCGCCGACGCACCGCCATGGTGGAGTTGACCACCAGGGCCTGCGGGGGATCGCTGCTGGGTGCCAACATCGCCGTGCTCGGTGCGGCGTTCAAACCCGAATCCGACGATGTGCGGGATTCACCGGCACTCAACGTCGCGGGCATGCTGCAACTCAACGGGGCCACGGTCAACGTCTACGACCCCAAGGCGATGGAGAATTCTCAGCGGGTGTTCCCGACGCTGAACTATTCGACCTCGGTCCTCGAGGCCTGTGAACGCGCCGATGCCGTCCTGGTTCTCACTGAGTGGGCGGAGTTCGTCGAACTCGACCCTGCCGCGCTGGCCGGCACCGTGCGCGCCAAAGTTGTTGTGGATGGCCGCAACTGCCTGGACGTCGAGCGTTGGCAGCAGGCGGGGTGGCGGGCGTACGCATTAGGCCGCGGCGCCAAAACCACTGTTTGACAGTTGTAGAACAGCCTGCCCGGTCGTAGGCTCGGGCCATGCGGGAACGGATCCGTTGGCTGGCCCTGCACGGGGTGGTTCGTGGTTTGTCCACGATGGGAATGCGCAAGGGGGACCCTCAGGCCAGACTCATCGCCGACCCGTTGGTGCGGGCTGATCCGGCCTCGTTCGCCGACGAATTGCGGGGCCGCGGCCCGGTGATCCGCTGCCGCGCGGTGCTGCTGACCTTCGACCACGCCGTGGCCAACGACCTGCTGCGGTCCGAGGATTTCCACGTCAGCTCGCTGGGCTCGAACCTGCCCAAGCCGCTGCGCTGGGTCATCGCCAAAACCGACTCCGGGCTGCTGCACCCGATCGAGCCGCCGTCCCTGCTGTCCATCGAACCGCCCGAACACACCCGCATGCGCAAACTGGTGTCCTCGGTGTTCACCACGCGTGCGGTCAAACGCCTACGGGACCGGGTAGAGGAAACCGCCGTCGAACTTCTCGACGGCCTCGGTGCCCCCGGCAGCGACACCGTCGATGTCGTCGACCGCTACTGCTCGAAACTGCCCGTCGCGGTCATCGGCGACATCCTCGGCGTACCCGAGGCGGATCGGCCCAACATCCTGCATTTCGGCGAACTCGGTGCGCCCAGCCTCGACATCGGCCTGTCCTGGGCCCAATTTCAGCAGGTCAACGAGGGCATTGCCGGGTTCGACAGCTGGCTGACCGGGCATCTGCGCCAGCTGCGCCGCAACCCGGGTGACGACCTGATGAGCCAGATCATCACCGCGTCCGACAACGGCGAAGCCGGGGAACCGTTGACCGAGCGGGAGATGAAAGCCCTTGCCGGACTGGTGTTGGCGGCCGGATTCGAGACCACCGTGAACCTGCTGGGCAACGGCATCCGGATGCTGCTGGATCACCCCGAGCATCTCGACACCCTGGCCGCCCGCCCCGAGTTGTGGGCAGGCGCCGTCGAGGAGATCCTGCGACTCGACTCGCCGGTGCAGTTGAGCGCCCGCGTCGCCGCCCACGACACCGAGGTGGCCGGAATGCCGGTGCAACAAGGCGAATTGATCGTGATCCACCTGGCCGGCGCCAACCGTGACGCCAAGGTGTTCGCCGATCCGCACCGCTTCGACATCGAACGCGTCAACGCCGGACGGCATCTGTCGTTTTCCGGTGGTCGGCACTTCTGCCTGGGCGCGGCACTGGCCCGCGCCGAGGGGGAGGTGGGGCTGCGCGCGTTCTTCGAGCGCTATCCCGACGCGCGGCTGGCCGGCGGCGGGGCGCGTCGCGACACTCGGGTGCTGCGTGGCTGGTCGACTCTGCCGATCGCGCTCGGGAACGCGCGTGCGGCGGTAGGTTCATGATGTGGATTTCCGAGCCGCCCTGCTCGACCAGACCCGGGCCTTCGGGGAGCTGACCGCCGCAGGCGATCCCGACACTCCCGTCCCGACGTGCCCGGACTGGACGTTCAAGCAACTGTTCCGTCATGTCGGCCGGGGAAACCGTTGGGCCGCACAGATAATCGCCGATCGGCGGGTTACCGAGCTGGACCCGCGGGACGTGCGCGACGGTAAACCGCCCGAGGACCCCGCGGCCGCGCTCGAATGGCTCAACGCTGGCGCCGCGCTGGTCCTCACCGCCGTCGATCAGGTCGGCACCGACGCCCGGGTGTGGACGTTCCTCGGTCCACGTCCCGCGGGCTGGTGGATCCGCCGCCGCGTGCACGAGGTGGCAGTACACCGGGCCGACGCCGCAATGGCGCTGGGCGCCGACTATGACCTGCCGGCGGAACTGGCATCCGACGCGATCAGCGAGTGGCTCGAGCGGGTGTGTGTCGAGGCCAAGAAGTACCATCGCGTCCCTCTGGACCCCGGGCAGAGCGTGCACCTGCACGCCACCGACGACGGCCTCGGGCCGGCGGGGGAGTGGACGGTGGTCAACGACGAAGACGGGGTGTGGTGGTCGCACGATCACGGTAAGGGTGGTGCCGCTGTCCGCGGACCGGCCAAAGACCTGCTGCTGCTGACCACCGGGCGCGGCACCGCGGCCGATCTCGGCCTGGAGTTGTTCGGTGACACCGCGATCTGGGATGCCTGGGTCGCCCGGACACCGTTCTGAGTGGCGTACGTTTCGTTCATGACCACATCGGAGATCGCGACGGTTCTGGCCTGGCACGACGCGCTGAACGAGAAGGACTTCGACACCCTGGTCGCGCTGTCCAGCGACGACATCGAGGTGGGTGACGCGGCCGGCGCCGCACAGGGCCATGAGGCACTGCGGGCCTGGGCCGAATCCGTGGACGCCACCGCGGCGCCCGGACGGATGTATGTGCACGACGGCGTCGTCGTCGTGGAGCAGACGGTCACCACGCCCGACGGCGGCACCACGACGGGCGCATCGGCGTTCCGGGTGGTGCACGATCACGTCACCTCGGTGTTCCGCCACGAGAGCCTGGCGTCTGCGCTGGCCGCGACCGACCTGACCGAACAGGACCTCACCGGCTGATGCGAGGCATCATTCTGGCCGGCGGGTCGGGCACGAGGCTGTACCCGATCACCATGGGTATCAGCAAGCAACTGCTGCCCGTGTACGACAAGCCGATGATCTACTACCCGCTGTCCACCCTGATGATGGCGGGCATCCGCGACATCCAGGTGATCACGACCCCCGACGATGCACCGGCATTCCACCGGCTCCTCGGCGACGGTTCGGATTTCGGCGTCAACCTCAGCTACGCCGTCCAGGACCAACCCAATGGACTCGCCCAGGCCTTCGTCATCGGCGCCGACCACATCGGGCCCGGCAAGGTGGCATTGGTGCTGGGCGACAACATCTTCTACGGCCCGGGCCTCGGCACCAGCCTGCGCCGCTTCCACAACGTCACTGGCGGAGCGATTTTCGCGTACCGGGTGGCCGATCCGTCAGCCTACGGGGTGGTGGAGTTCGCCGCCGACGGCACCGCGTTGTCCCTGGAGGAGAAGCCCGCGACACCGAAATCGCACTACGCGGTTCCCGGGCTGTACTTCTACGACAACGACGTCGTCGAAATAGCCCGCGGATTGCGCCCGTCGGCCCGCGGCGAATACGAGATCACCGAGATCAACCAGGCCTACCTCAACCAGGGCAGGCTGACGGTCGAGGTACTGGCCCGCGGCACGGCATGGCTGGACACCGGCACATTCGACTCGCTACTCGACGCCAGCGACTACGTCCGCACCATCGAACGTCGGCAGGGCCTGAAGATCAGCGTGCCCGAGGAGGTCGCCTGGCGCGTCGGCTTCATCGACGATGACCAGTTGGCCGCGCGGGCGCACACGCTGCTCAAATCTGGTTATGGCGCTTACTTGCTGGAATTGCTGGAGCGCTGACGCCGCAACCTGTTCCGCCATGTCCACGGTGAGTGCGGAGTAGCGTCGGGAGCATGGAGTAGTTCGAGAACTCTGAGAAGGAATGGCCATCATGGCGAACGAGAGAATGGAGAAACCGGAAGTCGGTTTGGGACACGTCGCGGAACACGCGACTGTCGAACACCGTCATGTCGACGAGCACGCGGCGCTGTACGACAGGCATCTGGCCGCGCACGAGAGTCTCTATGCGCGACACCGAGAAGCGCATGCGCGCCTGGCCGAGAGGCACATCACCGATCATGAACGGGCAACCGACGCGGCGTCGGCGCGACGGGTAGCCGTGTCCGGGTGGCACGCCGGCCAGCACCTGGGCATGGCAATCCGCCAAGCGTCCGAGATCGCCTGGCTGAACGTGCGGCACGCCAGGGAGCGTGTTGACTTGGATCGCCGCCACGCGATGGAGCTCGTCACCCAGGAGCGCCGACATGCGCGGGAAGATCGGCACGGAGTGCCTAAAGCGTCATAATCCGGGGAGCACCTTGTCGAGGGTCACGGGCAGCTCCCGCACCCGGACCCCGGTGGCGTGGTAGACGGCGTTGACCACTGCCGCGGCCGCGCCGACGATCCCGATCTCACCGGCACCGCGCGATCCCATCGGGTTGAAGTGCTCGTCGACCTCGTCGAGCCACATCGCGTCGATGTCGGCCACGTCGGCGTGCGCGCTGATGTGGTACGTCGCGAGGTCCTGTGTGACGACGTGCCCGAAGCGCGGATCCCGGACGCTTTCCTCGTGCAACGCCATGGACAACCCCATGGTCATTCCGCCGATCAACTGTGAGCGCAGGGTCCGCGCATTGATGGCCCGACCCACCGAGAACACCCCCAGCATCCGCGGGATACGGATCTCCGCGGTGTCGCGGTTGACGTGCGCCTCGACGAAATGCGCACCGAAGGACTGCACGGTGAACTTGTCGGCGTCGGGATTCTCCGGCGCCTCCGCAGCCGTCGTCGCACCGACTGCAGGCCGGTCACCGTGGTCGCGCCGAAACTGCCTGGCCGCGGCAACGATTGCCGAACCCCACGACGTGATGCCCGACGATCCACCCGCCACCGAGGCGGGCGGCAGGTCGGTGTCCCCGATCTGCAGGTCCACCGCTCCGAGGTCGCATCCCAACGCGTCGGCCGCGATCTGCGTCAACGTCGTCCACGTTCCGGTGCCGATATCGGCCGCACCGATCTGCACCGTGTAGCGCCCTTCAGCGGCGTAGCTGACGCGGGCCGAGTTGCCCGGCATCGCCATGCCGGGATAGGTGGCCGCGGCAACGCCGGTGCCGGTCAACCACTCTCCGGTGCCGCGTGGGGTGGGCTGCGGATCGCGTGGCGCCCAACCGAAGCGCTCCGCGCCGACCTTGAGACACTCGACGAGGTGGCGCCCCGACCACGGTTTGCCGGACTCCGGGTCCACATCGGGTTCATTGCGGATGCGCAACTCGATGGGATCGACGTTGCAGGCCACCGCCAGTTCGTCCATCGCGACTTCGGCCGCGAACGTCCCGGGGCACTCACCCGGTGCCCGCATCCAGAACGGGATGGGCACGTCGAGTGCGGCCAGCCTGTGGGATGTGCGCCGATTCGCCGAGGCGTACATCTTGCGGCTGGTGACAGCGGTCTGCTCCGCGAATTCCTTTACCGCCGACGTTTGTTCGACGACGTCGTGCACGATCGCGGTGAGCCGGCCGTCGCGGTCGGCACCCAACCGCAGCCGCTGGATCGTCGGGGTGCGGTAACCGACCAGGGCGAACATCTGCTGGCGGGTGAGCGCGAGTTTCACCGGCCGTCCGCCGCTGCGCTGCGCGGCCATCAGGGCCAGCACGTCATGGGCGTGCGGCGCCCCCTTGGAGCCGAACCCGCCACCCACATGCGGGGCGACCACCCGCAGCTGTTCGGGTTCCAGGCCGAAGAGGGGCGCCAGCGTCTTGCGCACCACGTGCACGCCCTGAGTGGAGTCGTACAACGTCACTGAGCTGTCGCGCGTGGCCCACTGTGCGATGCACGCATGCGGTTCCATCGGATTGTTGTGCTCGATCGGGGTTGTGTAGGTCTGGTCGACGCTCACCTCGGCGGCGGCAAGCGCCGCCTCGACATCGCCGTCGTCGCTGTCCGGTGGGAACGACGGATTGACCGACTCAGGCGTGTACAGACCGGGGTGGTCAGCGCTCAGTTCCACGTCGTGCGGCTCTTCGAGGTACTCGGTCTCGACAAGAGCCGCTGCATCCCTTGCGGTCTCGGCGGATTCGGCGACCACTCCGCCGATCAGTTGGCCACGGAAATGCACCCGGCTGTCCTGCAGAATCGCCAGTTCGCCGTCGGAGGTGTCGGCCAGTTCAGGCGCGTCGAACACGGTCAGCACGTCGAGCACACCGTCGAGCTCGCGGGCCGCCGTGGTGTCCATCGTCAATACGCGGCCCCGTGCGATCGTGGCCTGGATCGGATGCAGGTATGTCGGCTGATCGACCTGATGCTCGAAGGCATAGGGTGCGGTGCCGGTGACCTTGGCGCGGCCGTCTTTTCGGGCGACCGGGTTGCCGATGACGTGCGGCTCAAGCATCGTCATGGTCGCCTCCTTGCCGTCAGCATGCGCAGTTGGGCGATCAGTGTGCGCCGGGCGAGCTCGACCTTGAACTCGTTGCCCGGCAGCGGTTCGGCGTGGGCGAGTTCGGCATCGGCCGCGGCGGCGAAGACCTCGTCGGACGGCTGATCGCCGGTCAGGATCTGTTCGGCCCGCCGCGCCCGCCACGGTTTGTGTGCCACGCCACCGAAAGCGATTCGGGCCGAGCCGATTTGGAATGTCTGCGTGAACGTCAGCTCAGCTGCCACCGACACCAGCGCGAACGCGTATGACGCGCGGTCGCGCACTTTGCGGTAGTCCGATACCGCGTCGAGCGGCGGCACGGGCAACTCGACGGCGGTGATGAGTTCTCCGTGCTGAAGCACCGTGTCCCGATGCGGTTCGTCGCCGGGCAATCGATGAAAATCGTCGATCGAGATTCGTCGTTCGCCATCGGTGCCCTGCACCACCACCTGCGCGTCCAGGGCGGACATCGCCACCGCCATGTCCGACGGGTGCACCGCGATGCAGTCCGGTGAGGCGCCCAGGATCGCGTGATAGCGGACATACCCGCCGAGCGCGGAGCAGCCACTGCCGGGAACCCGTTTGTTGCACGGGGTGGTGACGTCCTGAAAGTACACACATCTGGTGCGTTGCAACAGATTCCCCGCGGTGGTCGCCGCGTTGCGCAACTGTCCCGATGCGCCGGACAGCAAGGCGCGCGCGAGCATCGGATAGTGGGAGCGGATCACCGGGTCGGCGGCCAGGTCGCTGTTGCGGACGTTGGCGCCGATGCGTACGCCGTCGTCGATGAGGACGGTCTCCGCCAGGTCGAGGCGGCTGACGTCGACGAGCAGGTCCGGTTCGGCCACACCCAGTTTCATGTGGTCGACGAGGTTCGTGCCGCCGGCGAGATAGGCGGCCTGCGGGTGCTCGGCCAGGGTGGCGACCGCGTCGGCGGGGCTGGTGGCCAGGTGGTATTCGAACGGTTTCACCGGGTGGCCGCCCGTTCGATCGCGGTGACGATGTTCGGGTAGGCCGCACATCGGCAGAGGTTGCCGCTCATCCGTTCTCGAATCTCGTCATCGGTGAGCACCGGACTGACCTCCAGGTCATCGGTGACATAGCTCGGCGCGCCGGCCTTGGCCTCGTCCAGCATGCCCACGGCCGAGCAGATCTGGCCGGGCGTGCAATAGCCGCACTGGAAGGCGTCCTCGTCGTAGAACGCCTGCGCCACGGGGTGCAGATCCTCGCCGTGGCCCAGGCCGGCTGCGGTGGTGATGTGCGCGCCGTCGGCCGCGACGGCGAACGCCAGGCAGGAGACGACGCGACGGCCGTCGACCAGGACGGTGCACGACCCGCACTGGCCGTGGTCGCAGCCCTTCTTAGGGGCCGTCACCCCCAGGCGTTCACGCAGCGCATCCAGCAGTGTCACGCGGTTGTCGACGGTCAGGCGGCGCTCGGCTCCGTCGACCTCAAAGGTCACTTCAGTGACGTGGGGCTGGCTCACGATCGCCGGGTACCCGCGGGCCCGAGAGCCAAACGCGGGTATCAGCGCCTAGCGGCGTGGGGTGTCGCCAGGATCGCGGCGATAGCCGTCGTCAACGGCACCGACAAGGCCAGGGCAATGCCGCCCACCGCGGACCGGGCGATCTCGATGGCCACGCTCTCACCGGTCAGCACGTCACCCAGCGACCGGTTGGCCACACTGAACAACAGCAGGAGCGGCAGGGCACTGCCGGCGTAGGCCAGCACCAGGGTGTAGACGGTGCTCGCGATGTGGTCACGGCCGACCCGCATCGCGCCGGCGAACACCGACCGCCGGGTGCCGCCGTGCTCGGCGAGCTCGAACACCGCCGAGGCCTGCGTGATCGTGACGTCGTTGAGCACACCGAGTGAGCCGATGATGAACCCGGCCAGCAGCAGCCCGGTGATCGACACATTGCCCAGATACGCCGCGACCTCGTTGTTCTGGTCTTCGGACAACCCGGTGAGGTGTGCCACTTCGATTGCCGCCCAGGACAATATCGCCGCCAACACCAGCGAGGTGAGCGTGCCGAGCAGGGCGGCGCTGGTGCGCAAGCTGACACCGTGGGCCAGGTAGATCACCGCGTACAGGATCGCCGCCGAGGCCACCAGCGCCACCGGAACGGCTGAGGCGCCGTCCCGCAACGCGGGCAGCAGGAACACCATGAGCACTCCGAACGCCACCACGATGCCGACCAGTGCGCGCAGCCCGCGCCAGCGGGCGACCGCCACGATCACCAACGCGAACACCACCGCCAGCCCGATCAGCGGCCACGTGCGCTCGTAGTCGAAGAATGCGTAGCTGGTGGAACCGGCGGAGTCGACGGTTCGGCTCAGCCGAACACTGTCACCCGCGAGCAGATTCGGCTGGCCGGGCCCGCCGCTGAACTCCAGCAAGGTGTTGGCGCCTTTGTTGGGCCCCGAATCGATGGCCACAAGGTTCTGCACGCACTGTCCGCCGTCCCCGGGCGCCTCGATCGGGTCTGCCGTCAGCACACCTCCCGTCGACGGGCTCCCACAATTGGCCAGGCTGCTCGACAACACGTGGCCGGCTTCCGTGGTCACCGCGCCACCCGCGGCGTTCTGGAACGGCAGCGGGATGTCCACCTTCTGCTGGCTCGGCCACAGCAGGGCCGCACCCGCGATCACGGCGACGCCGATGGCGACCAGCAGGCCGACCACGATCTTGGCGGCCAGCGGGCCCAGCGGAGCCGGGCCGCTCAGCGAATGCGAGTGGGAATGCGAATGCGACACCCGGTCAGGGTAGGCGAATCGGGTAGTGCACCAGTGAATCGAGTAGTGCGCTAACAGCCTGATGAGACTCCGGGTAGTTCGGCCCCTGCTCCGTCATATATTGGAACGCGTTGCAAAAGTGAATGCTGTGGAGATCGTTTCTCAATAGCGTCCTGCCGTCAGCACGCGTCGCCGCCAACTCGCCGCGTGGCAACTCCGCACCACGATGAAGGGCTCTCCCTGGTGAGCAGAGTGTGGGCGGTCTTCGCGCGGCCCGTCTTAGTCGCATCGGTACATCAGGAGCACCCAGGCCGTAGCGACCGCGATCACGACTCTTGATCCTCCGGAGACACCCGCGCTGGAGGCGCCCAAGGCCGAGGTGACCAAAACCATGCCGAAGTCTGACAGCGACGACAGCTAGCTAGCTGCGATTCGGCCGCGCCGTTTACGCAGACTGGCAAATTGTCCACGGGGTCAACGCCGGGGCGGTAGTGTCCCGGGCTGTGTCACTGGACGTGTGGAACGGCGAGCGGACGCAGACACCGCGAATCGTCCTGGCACAGCAGGACGTGGTGGCGCGTGGCTTACGTCTGCGGTTCGTGACCGAGCAGATCAATGAACCGACCGACTGGTGCTGTTTCGACGACTCGCGGCACCTCATTTATGTGCACCGCAAGGGAAGTCCGCACTCGATGGAGACGGTCCAGGATTGGGGGCCGCAGGACAGCGGGCCGCCTCGGATAGGCGACATCTGGGTGGTGCCCGCCACGCAGGGATGTGCCTCGCTGGTCCAGGGCAGTGAGCCAACGGGATTCTGCGAGATCGCCATTCCCGTGCAGGCAGTCGGCGACGAGGCTCTGATGCCGCGTGTCAAGAAGCGTGATCCGTTGACCTATCAGCTGACTGAGCGATTGGCCAAGCTCGACGGCCGTGACGTTGGGCTGGCTCGGCTGCTCAAAGACTCTCTGGCGGAGACGCTTCGACTGCACATCGTCGACACGTGCGTAGTAGCCAGAGGCCGGCGCAAATCGCGACGCGATGCCTTGGATGCCGCCACCCGGTCGGCTCTTGTCGAGTATCTCGAGGACGGCCTGGAATCGGAGATCACACTGCAGACGTTGGCCGATCTCGCAGACATGTCAGTCGGCAGATTCATCAAGGCTTTTGCCGCCGCGTTCCACACCACTCCTCACCAGTACCTGCTGGACCTGCGTATCGACCGAGCCAAGTCGATGCTGATGACGACACCGCAAACCATCACCGAAATCAGTGCAGCGGTCGGCTTTACGACACCCAACCACTTCGCGACGGCATTTCGCCGCCGGGTCGGGGTTTCTCCGAGCGGGTATCGCCAAAACCGCTGAGGCGCTTGGCAAGCGGACCCCACCGAAGCCGGTGGGGCCCGATTGTCGCGGCGGATGGTTACTGGCTGCTGTCGCTCTGCGAGTCGCCCGAACCGTCCGAGTCGCTTGCCTGCGAACCGGCGGGACTGCTTGTCTCGGAACCGGCGGACGTGCTGCGCTTTGCACCCAGGCCTTCGGCAGCGTTCCTGATGTCGGCGCCGATCTTCTTGACAGCGCCCTTGATTCCGTCACCGATGCCCTTGAGCGGTTTCGCCCGGTCCGCGTCCGCGACGCTGATTCCGGTCTTGCCCGGTATCGCGATCGGACTCTTACGCACCAGTGGGGTAGCAGTACCGTTGGTTTGGCCATCGCGGGCAGGGGGAGCGGCGGTGAGGGTGGCCTCCGCCGTGGCCGTATCTGGGGCTTCCTCATCCGTGCCAGTTTCGGTGGCCGTACTCACTGGTGAGACGTCGAGTTCCTCGCTGGGCGAACCGACCTCCAGTGCAACTGTCTTGGCGGCCGGGGATGGCAACGACACGATGTCGGCAACCGCGCTGGGAGCGGCGGGTGGGGTTATCGCCGCCGCAATTGCCTGAGGAATGTGTACCAACAGAGCGCTGCCAAGGCTCCACCCGCTGGAGGTGGCAGGGGTGAATGTCAGAATGCCCCCGACCCTTCTGCCGAACCGGTTGACATATCCATTGACGACCGCATCGGTGAGATCGGCGGGGGCGTTCACAATCGTGCTGAGCGCAGCGAGTGGGTCGCCGGCTTCGCCGGCGTCAACGAGCGCTTGCCCGGAAATGGCCAGCTGTTGGATCCCCATTTGTACCGTGGCCAAAAGACCAAAGCCAGTCCGTCCCACGAGCCCGGTATCGAACATCGACGTCTTGACAATCGTCTCCAAGGCGGCAGTCACGTTCGCCGATATCTGGTAAGGCACGGCAAGGAGGTCGAGCATTGTGAACAGGGTGGTCGCCAGCCCACTGAGGGCGCTTGAGATCTGAGTCTGAGCTCCTATCACGTCACCTTGCGAGAGGCTTTCGATGATCACCGGAAGCGACGCAGGCAGAGTGGACCCAATGCCGGTCCCTTGTTCCGACGTTAACCACTGGGCGAGTCCGGTGGCGGTTGTCGTCAGTGAGGTGCCGATCATGCTCGCGTACGCGTTTTGATTGGCGATGATCTGCCGCAGCACCGGCGCCGGGTTGGTTGCTGCCATGTCGACAAGCACTGACAGGCTGGTGTTCGTTGTTTCGAGCACCTCTACCCATCGCGTGATGGGGTTGACGAATGACTCGGCTAGAGCGGTCAATTCGACGGCGGCGGTTGAGTAGACCGCCGGAACCATTGTGTCCGGCAGCGCCGGGGGCGGGCTTACGAGGCTGAACGCGATGGCGCCGGCGGTGGCCACGGCTGCACCGGCTGTCGCGTAGGGCCGCAGGGCAGTACGCAAGTTTTGTCTCCTCTGATCAACGATGCCGGTCTTGGTGACCTGCGGTGTCGAACCCTATCTCCGACGAGACCGAGGAAAACGCAAACTGTGTAACACGTTCTAAAAGCCGGGGTGAGACACGGCAATCTAATTGTATGAATGGTAGCTAGGCAACCGTAGTTACGTTATGGCGTGCCGAATTAGCTATTTTTCGGTTAGCTGGTCGGCCACGCAACCACACACGACAATTATTGAAACATGTTTCAAAAAGTGAACGCGGTTCGACCTCAACGCCAGGTCCACCGCCGACCCGGTCAGCGCGACTCTACTGCCGGTAGCTGGCCAGGAAATTGCCCAGCCGCTCGATCGCGCTGGACAGGTCACGTGACCAGGGCAGGGTGACGATCCTGAGGTGATCCGGTGTGGGCCAATTGAATCCGGTGCCCTGCGTCAACAGGATCTTCTCCTGCAATAGCAGGTCGAGAACCAGCTGTTCGTCGTCCTCGATCTCGTGCACCTCGGGATCGAGGCGGGGGAACGCGTAGAGCGCACCGGAGGGTTTCACACACGACACCCCGGGGATCTCATTGAGCTTCTCCCACGCCACATCTCGCTGTTCAAGTAACCGGCCGCCCGGCAGCACCAGATCGTCGATGCTCTGATGGCCGCCGAGTGCCACCTGAATGGCATGCTGCGCAGGCACATTCGGGCACAACCGCATGTTGGCCAGCAGGCTGATGCCCTCGATGAAGCTGCTCGCGTGTTCTTTCGGTCCGGTGATGACCAGCCAGCCGGACCGGTACCCGGCCACGCGGTAGGCCTTGGAAAGCCCATTGAACGTCAACGTCAGCACGTCGGGCGCCACGGATGCCATCGCGATGTGCTTGGCGTCGTCGTAGAGGATCTTGTCGTAGATCTCGTCGGCCAGCAGCATCAGCTGATGCTTGCGCGCCAGTTCAGCGATCTGCTCCAGGGTTTCGCGGCTGTACACCGCGCCCGTGGGGTTGTTCGGGTTGATCACCACGATCGCCTTGGTGCGTTCGGTGATCTTGGATTCCAGGTCGGCGACGTCGGGATTCCAGCCTTGGGTCTCGTCGCACAGGTAATGCACCGGGGTGCCGCCGGCCAGTGACGTCGACGCCGTCCACAGCGGGTAGTCCGGCGCCGGGATGAGCACCTGGTCGCCGTTGTCCAGAAGGGCCTGCAGGGTCATGGTGATCAGTTCGGAGACGCCGTTGCCGAGATAGACGTCGTCGACATCGAACTTGGGGAAACCGTCCACCAGCTCGTAGCGGGTGAACACCGCGCGCCGCGCGCTGGGGATGCCCTTGGAATCGGAATAGCCCTGCGCGTTCGGCAGCGCCTGGATCATGTCGCGCATGATCACGTCGGGAGCCTCGAAGCCGAACGGGGCGGGATTGCCGATGTTCAGTTTGAGGATGCGGTGACCTTCGGCCTCCAGCCGTGAGGCGTGCTCGTGTACCGGCCCGCGGATCTCGTACAGGACGTCCTGCAGCTTCGTGGACTGGGTGAACGTGCGCGGCTTCGGGTGGTGCCCGGTGCCCTGCCACGGCAACTGATGGGTAGTCACGCCCACAATGGTCTCATCACCGTCCACTGAATTTGGAATTTGCCGATTGCAGGGGTCTCGATCGCCACAGTCGGGACGCTCCGGTGGGCACTGTGCCGAGCGTGCAGGTTTTGGTGATCACGGGGCGAAAAAACCGAAATAACCGACACGTTCGCCACAGGGGCTGGTCCATGACATCACCGTTGCCGACCGCCGAAACGCCGAGCGGCCACTGGACAAGGGTGTTTGTCAGCGTTTGCCGGGGCGCTTTGCCCCGGGCTTGATGCCCAGGCCCACGACCGGGGGTTCGGGCTCGGCCGGCGCAGCCTCCGCAGGCTTCTCGGCGGCCGGTTCCGGCGTGGGCTCGGCCGCAGGCGCCGACGGGGCGGCCTTCTTCGCACCTGGGCGACGTGCGCCGGTGGCGATGCCCAGGCCGACGACCGGAGGCTCGGGCTTGGCGGGTTCGGCCGGTGCGGGAGGTGCTTCTGCGGCCGGGGAGTCCGTTGCGGGAGCGGACGCAGCGGGGGCGGCCTTCTTGGCACCCGGACGCTTGGCGCCGGAAGCCAGGCCCAGACCCTTCACCGGTGCGGCCGGTGCGGGAGGTGCCTCTGCGGTCGGGGAGTCCGTTGCGGGAGCGGACGCAGCGGGGGCGGCCTTCTTGGCACCCGGACGCTTGGCGCCGCCGGCCAGGCCGAGACCCTTGACCGGTGCCGCGGGGGCAGCGGGTGCTTCAGGCGCAGCGGATGCGGCTGGGGCGGCTTTCTTGGCGCCGGGACGCTTCGCAGCGCCTGCCATGCCAAGACCCTTGACGGGGGCCGGAGCCGCCGCGGGTGCGGCGGACGCAGCCGGCGCGGCTGTCTTCTTGGCACCCGGACGCTTCGCGGCGCCGCCCATCCCCAGGCCGGTGACGGGCTTGGCTTCTGCGGTCGTCTCTTCTGCCGGAGCCTCGGCCGGCGCGGCTTCCTCGACTGCGGGCGCAGCGGCTTCGGCCTTCGCCTCGGCCTCGGCGCGCACGGCGGCACGCTCCTCGGATGCCTTTGCCGCAGTGCCCTTTTCGGGCAACGTGATGGCGCTCTTGTCCAGCGACCCGAGCAGCAGCTGTGCCACGTCGAGCACCTCGGCCTTCTCCACATTGCGCGCCGCGGCGACGTCGTCGACACCGTCGGTGATCATCACGCGGCAGAACGGGCAGCCGGTCGCGATGGTCGAGGCGGTGTCCATGGCCTCTTCGGTGCGTTCCACGTTGACGCGCTTGCCGATGTGCTCTTCCATCCACATCCGCGCGCCGCCGGCACCACAGCACAGGCCGCGGTCGGCGTGGCGGGGCATTTCCTTCAGCGTCACACCGGAGGCCTCGACCAGCTCACGCGGCGCCTCGTAGACCTTGTTGTGCCGGCCCAGGAAGCACGGGTCGTGGTAGGTGACCGGGGCGCCGTTCTGCTCGCCGACGGATTTGACCGGCACGAGCTTCTTGTCGCGAACCAGGCGGTTGAGCAGTTGGGTGTGGTGCACCACGGTGTAGTTGGCACCGAGCTGTGGGTACTCGCGACCGATCGTGTTGAAGCAGTGCGGGCAGGTCACCACGATCTTGCGGTCGACTGTCTCGACACCCTCGAACAGCTCGTTCATGGTCTCGACGTTCTGCGCGGCAAGCTGCTGGAACAGGAACTCGTTGCCGGATCGGCGAGCCGAGTCACCAGTACAGGTCTCACCGGTGCCCAGCACCAGGAACTTCACGTCCGCAGAGGCGAGCAGTTCGGCGACGGCCTTGGTGGTCTTCTTGGCCCGATCCTCGTAGGCGCCGGCGCAACCGACCCAGAACAGGTACTCGAAGCCGTCGAAGGATTCCACGTCCTGGCCGTAGACCGGGACGTCGAAGTCGACCTCGTCGATCCAGTTGGTGCGGTCCTTGGCGTTCTGGCCCCAGGGGTTGCCCTTGGTTTCCAGATTCTTGAACAGCACGCCGAGCTCCCCGGGGAACTCGGACTCGACCATCACCTGGTAGCGGCGCATATCGACGATGTGATCGATGTGCTCGATGTCCACCGGGCACTGCTCGACGCATGCGCCGCAGTTCGTGCAGGACCACAGCACGTCGGGATCGATGACACCGCCCTGCTCCTCGGTGCCGACCAGCGGACGCAGTGCCTGGTCAGGGCCGGAGCCGGTGATGCGTTCGAAGCCGTCTTCGGGCACACCGTGCCCGTGGTCGCTGTGGTCCAGCTTGGAGAAGTCGACCGAGCCCTCCTCGGGCATCGGCTTGCCTTCGATGATGTAGGGAGCCTTGGCGAACAAGTGGTCGCGCAGGTTCATGATCAGCAGCTTGGGCGACAGCGGTTTGCCGGTGTTCCAGGCCGGGCACTGCGACTGGCACCGACCGCACTCGGTGCAGGTCGCCATGTCGAGGTTGCCCTTCCAGGTGAAGTCCTCGATGCGGCCCTTACCGAACACCGCGTCCTCTGCGGGATCCTCGAAGTCGATCTTCTCGCCCTTGTACTCCATCGGCAGCAGCGGGCCGAGGCCGTCGGGCAGACGCTTGAAGGTGACGTTGATCGGGGCCAAGCCGATGTGCAGGTGCTTGGAGTGCAGCACGATCAGCAGGAAGGCCAGCATGACGCCCAGGTGGGCCAGCAGCGCGATGGTCTCCAGCCACACATTGGCGGTGTGACCCAGCGGAGCCAGCAGCGCGGCCATGCCGTCGGAGAAGAACGCGCCGGACTGGTACGGGAAGTCCTCGCCCAGCACGTTGACAGCCGCACCACGGAACACCGCGTAGGTCGCGATGACCAGGAAGATCATGAACAGGATCGTCCAGGCGCCACCGTTGTGTGAGCCGTAGAACCGGGATTCGCGGCCGAGCTGCTCGGGGTTCTTACGGATGCGGATGATCGCGAAGATGATGATGCCCGCCAGCACTGCTGCCGCGAAGAAGTCCTGCAGAAAGCCCAGCACCGGCCACCGGCCGACGAGCGGAATGTGGAACTCGGGGTTGAACAGCACACCGTAGGCCTCGAGGTACACCGTGGCGAGGACGAAGAAGCCCCACATGGTGAAGAAGTGCGCGATACCGGGGATCGACCACTTGAGGAGCTTCGACTGGGCGAAGACTTCCTTGTTCTGGTTCAGGAAACGCTGGACGAGGTGGTCCTTGCGGCCGCGCTCGTCGCCGACCGTCTGTCCCGAGCTGATCAGCTTGGTCAACCACAGCATGCGCTTGGCGGCGAACACCAGCACGATGAGCGTGGCGAGCACACCGAGCGTCAGCCGCGACAGAAACAGGGTGTGTTCGAGACTCTCCACAGAAACGCCTCCATTCGCGAGTTACCCGACGGTAACTTCAGCATGGTTACCCGTCGGTAACATAGCTTCGTTCAGCTCATAGTGACATTTCTGTGTTTCTTGCCGCTACCGAGGCTTACCTAACCTCGGGGTTGCTGTGGTACACGTCTCACCCCTGCCCCAGCATGGCTCGCAGCATCGACAGCATCTCCGAGCGGGATTCCGCGCCGAGTCGCCGGCGGATCCGGGCCACATGATGTTCGACGGTCTTGGCCGAGATGAACAACTGACTACCTATATCTCGGTAGGGCATGCCGAGCAGCAGCAACTCGGCGACTTCCCGCTCCCGGTCGGACAGCCGGGCCGGAGCGGCGCCGGATTGCCGGGTGGTGACCGGACTCGTCGCCTCCGGCGCCGCCTCGTCGACTGCGCTGCTCTGCTTGAGGTCGCGGGCCAGTTGCAGCATCGCCTGGGATACCCGGCCGTCGGGGGTCTGCAGTGCGGCCTGACTTGCCAACCGGGTCCCGTCCCAGGTCAGGCCGAACTGGGCCAGTCCGCGGGCGGCCGCGGTGACCTCATCGGTGTCGACGTGATTGGCCAGCACCCGCAACCAGATCCGCCCGGCGTTGGCCAGTGCCCGGGCGAACGCACTCTGTTCGGCGGCGGCCGTCAATGCCTGGCCGTGCGGGGCCACCGCGCCGGGGGAATTGGTCAGAATGCCTGCGTGCACCCCCGCCCAGTGCAGCGGCACCGACCACAGCACCGGCTTTCCCAATCCCTCGAGCAGTGCAAAGGCCTCGGCCAGGGCGTGTTCCAGCCGGTCGACCTGCCGCATTCTCGCGCCGGCCACCCACAGCTCACCCAGCGGAAGTAGCGAGAACAAGTCGATCGAGTACTCGGCGAGCACCTCCATGGCCGCATACCAGTATTTCTGGACAGCGCCGCTGTCTCCGCTGCGACGGGCGATCGCGGTGCGCAGGGCTGCTGCCCACAACGCGTCCCGCCGGTGCAGCGCGGCGCTGTCATCGGCGGCTGACACGTCGGCGCCGGCCGCGGCCAACTGCCCGTCCTGCATCTTCACCCAACCCAGCAACAGCCGGTGCCGGTGCGCGGTGAACGCCGCCGAACCGGGCCCGTTCTCGTCGCCGGCGCGTACCGCCCTGCCGATTACGCTGCGCGCCCGCACCGGATCGCCGCCGTGCAACGCGGCGAGCGTCACGAGCGCCGCAGCGGTGTCGGGGGCGACGCCGGCGGCCTGGTGTTCGGTGGTGACGGCCTGGCCCAGTCGTGCGACCGTGACGGCGAACGGTTGGTCGAGGGACATCAGCAATCCGTCGGCGAGGTTGCGGGCAGCGCGCGCCGTCGACGTCGGTGGGCCGGCAAGCTCGGCGCTGATCGTCGAGCGGGCCGAAGCCGCGTCGCCCGAGGCGAGCAAGACGGTGGCGCCGGCTGAACTGACCGCGGCGTCCGGATACGGGCCGAGCCATCGGAACAGATCGGCCGCCTGCGCCGCGCTGCCGTCATGCATCGCGACACTCGCCGCGATCCGCACGGCGGCGGCGCGTTCGGCCTCGTCGTCGGAGCTGAGCAGTTCATCGGCCATCTGCCCGGCCATGGTGCAGTCACCGGCCAGCGCCAGCACGTCGGCGAGCCGAGTGCTCACCGCCGCGGCGCCCGCCTGCGCCGCGGCCCGGTACAGCCGCGCCGCCCGTGCCGGCTGGCCGTGTGCTTGTGCGGCATGTTCGGTGAGCGCGTCGGCCAGCCGATCGTCACGCAATCCGTGTTCGGCCATCCGCAGCGCGAGTTCGGCTGGCAGCGTGGACAATTCGAGCTGCGAGCTGAGCAGTGCGGTCTCGATCTCGTGATGGCGCGCGGTCCCGGCGATCTGAGCGATGCACTCGTGCACCAACCGCAGAAATCGCGGATCGTGCGAAGGCTCGACCAGTCCTCCGGCGCGCGCGGAGTCGACGAGGGCCAACGCGTCGGGGCCAGTCAGACGCAGGGCCGCGGCGACGTCGTCGGGGCCCAAATCCACGCTCAGCGACGTGATCAGCAGCGCGTCACGGGTCCGTTCGTCGACGCGGCGCAACCGCTCGATCAACGCGAACCGCGCCGCCTCCTCGGGCGCTTCCGAGGAGGCCGCCGCCTGTACCAGGAAGGGCAGACCCGCGGTCGCCGTCAGGATCGACCGGACGGTTTCCGGCGGCGGGGGTGCGCCGAGCGCCGCCGTGACGATGCGATTGACCTCGGCGGCCGGCAAGGCGCCCAGCGCCGCCACCGGGTTCTCCCGCTCCAGCGCGGTTATCAGTGCACGGAGCGCCGGTCGATGCGCGAGCGGTTCGGTCGCGACCACCACGGTCGACGTCGGATCAGCGATTTGTTCTGTGAGACAGGCAATTTCAGCGTCGTCGAGCAACTGTGCGTCGTCGACGACAACCGCAGCGTCCGAGTTTTCCCCGGACCGTGGGGGCCGGGTGAGCACGGTGCGGCCATCGTTGCGCAGCGCGGCACGGACCGTGGCCAGCACACTGCTCTTCCCCGTGCCGATTCCGCCGGACACCAACAGCTTCGCCGGCAGGGCCGGCGCGGCGAGCACCTGGCCGACGGCCTCACGGGCGGCCGGCGGCAGATCCGTGAGACTCGGGTTGGACATCTCGGGCTAGGCAGCGCCGTCGTCGGGGACCTCGACCGTGGTCGTGACGACCGGCTCTGTGGTGGTCGGCGGCTGCGTCGTCGTCGGCTCTGTCGTCGTCGGTGTCGTTGTCCGCGTGGTGGTGGTCGTGGGTGAGGTGGTCGTCGTCGTTGTTGTCGTGGTGGTGGGGCTGGTGGTGGTCGTGGTGGGTGCCGTCGTGGTCGTGCTCGGCGGTGGTGGCGGCGGAGCCACGACGGTGGTGGTCTGCTGGCCGTCAGGTCCGACGGTCACGGTGGTCACCGGCTCAGGTGGTGGGCCTGCCGGAGAGGGTTCCATGGAGTAGGTGGTGCTGGTCTCGGTCACCGGGGACGAATCCCCGGTGCCGCTCGTCAGCGTCACGGCAAGCCCGCCTGCCGCGAGCAGCGCCGCAGCCGCGGCCGCACCGAACAGGATCGGCGGGCGCTTGTACCAGGGGAGCGGCGGCGGTTCGGCGTCGTACATCTCCTCTTCGTGGCTGAACTCGACGGGCGGGCGGGCGCCCACGGCACCCGGCTCCGTCTCGTAGCCGTAGTCGGCACCGGTGTATGGCACCGGTTCGTTGGGGGGCGCGTCGTCCTGCGACCAGGCCAACGCACGGAAGGTCGCCGAGTCGGGGCTGTCGGCGGCCGATTGCGCTGCGGTTGCACCTGCCGCGGCGGCCGCCGCTGCAGCCGCGCCGGCTGCTCCTGCCCCCCACGCGGCCGGAGCCAACCCGGTCGGGACATCGGCGGCAGCCACTCCGGGAGCCATACCGGTCGGCGCACCCGCCTCGGCGACGTGATCGCCGAGCAGCACCGCCCCGGTCGCCACATCGAGCTGGGGCTGCGGGGTGGTCACCACGGGCGCCCGCAACCGCTCGGAGAGGCGCTGGGTTACCAGCGGGATCGCGGCACCGCCCCCGACGGTCGCCACCGCGGCCACGCTCGACAGGGCAATGTTGTTGCGCTGCAAGGTGTCTTCGACGCCAGCGAGAAATCCTGCGAGCGGGTCGGAGATGAGTTGTTCCAGCTCGGGGCGGGTCACCCGGACATCGGAGGTGAACCCGGGCAGTTCAGCGGACACCACTGCAGCCGTTTCGGCGGACAACCGTTCCTTGGCCTGACGGCATTCGCCGCGCAGGCGGGCCAATGATCCGACCGCGGCGGTACCTGCCGGGTCGGCATCATTGGCCGACGCGATGCCGCTCAGCACATGGTTGAGCAGGGCCTGGTCGATCTGATCGCCCGAGAAATCCGGGTAGCGCACGGTCTGGCCGATGACGCCGAAACCGGCGCCCGCATCTGCCAGCGTCACGCTGGTGCCGCTGCCGCCGAAGTCGCACAGCACCACGACACCTTCTGCGGGCAGACCGGGATTGACGCGCAACGCTTCCAGTGCCGTCAGGAAATCGGGGACCAGTGCCGCGGGGACGCCGTCGGGCGCCAAGGCAGGCTTGCCGCGCAATGCTGCGCGCAGCGCGCCGACGGTGCCAGCGCCCCAGTGGGCGGGCACCGCGATCACGACGGGCGCGCCGCCGCCGGCCGCCCGGGCCATCACATCGAGCGCCTCGGCCAGCACCAACTCGCCGCGATGCTGGGATCCGTCGGCCGCCACGATGGGCACCGGATCGCCCACTCGCTCGACGAAGCCGGTCAGCGCCAAGCCATCGCCGCTACGCTCGCCGACTTCGGGGGCGCGGTCGTGGGACAGGGTGAGGATCGATCGGCGAATCACCGGTGTGCGGCCTTCGCGGGCTGCCACCAGGTTGGTCATCCCGATCGACAACCCCAGTGAGTCGGTCATCAGGCGTCACTCCTGTTGTCTGGGCCGTCCCTCACCATAGCGGCTGGTCCCCCCACGGCCCGGGATTGTTCCCCTAGTGGCTTAAATCCCCTAACGCCGAGTCCCCTAATGCCTCTGCGTGAGGGGTGGGTTCGGCACCGATCCCAGCGGGGCCGCCGCTGGATAGCATCGATTCAACAAGGAGGTAAGTCATGGCAAATACGTTGCTCGACTTTGTCATGTCGCTGGTGCGTGATCCGGAGGCCGCTGCCCGCTACGCGGCCGATCCGGCTCAGGCTATCGCCGCTGCCGACCTGACCGATGTGACCAGTGCCGATGTCAACAACCTGATTCCGGTGGTATCGGAATCGTTGTCGATGTCGGCGCCCACCGGCGGGCTCGATGCGTTCGGCGCCGAGCCGGGCGGCAATGTCTGGGCGAGCGGTGCCGCGACGGCCGCGTTCGATGCGTTCGGCGACCACATTCCGGCCGATGTCGGCCAGGAATCGATCGGACAGATCATCGAGCAGCCACAGGAGGCGGTGTCCTCGGGACTCGAGGCCCTGGCCGACGCCGGGCTCACCGACGGCGCGTTCGACGAGGCGTCTCTGCAGATCAGCGAACCGGTCATCGGCGAGGTCCCGATCGAGGATCCGGTGATCGCAGACGATTGGGCGCAGCCCGTCGTCGACGAGACATCCCACCCCGACGCGGCCGGATTCGACATCTTCGACTGACCCGACACGCACCAACACAAAGCGCACGGCCATCCGGTCGTGCGCTTTGTTGTTTTCACCTGCGCAAACGCCAATCCCCTACAAACCCCCTAATCCCCTAACGGGGTGCCGCCACACACCCCGGACCGCCCTGAGGCGAGGAGGGGATCGGGCCCCGTTTCCGGGGGGCTGGCGAGTCCATAACGTGGTCTCCAGATCGCCGGAAGGCCCGGCGGGGAACTCCAAAGGTTTTCCCAGCAACATCCGAAAGGTTGGAGAAATGACCTCTCTGATCGACTTCATCCTCGACCTGTTCCGCAGCCCGGCCTCGGCGGCATCGTTCATCGCCGACCCGGACGGCAGCCTGCGTGACGCCGGCCTGCCGAACGTGACCGCGGCCCAGCTGCACGCCGTCGCGGCCACCGCGGCCCCGGCCGGCGTGCTGCTCGGTGGTGGCAACCCGGTGGTGGGCCTGCAGCGCGCAGTCGCCGACCACCACAACATCCCGGCACAGTTCTCGGCTCCGATCGCCTCGCCGTTCTCGCCGCAGACGCAGTTCGCCCCGGATGTGGCCAGCCACAACGACACCGACTTCGCCAGCAACAACGACGTGCCGATCATGAGCCCCAACCAGGACGCCGGTGCGAACGCCCAGCAGGGTGCGTTCAACCTCGGCTTCGGTGACATCACCCTGGGCGACAAGAGCACCAACACCGCAACCAACGGCGGCGTGGTGGTCGACGGCGACAACGACGGCGACATCGTCAGCGGCGACGGCGCCGTGCTCGGTGACGGCAACACCATGAACAACGGCGACATCCTGGCCGGCTCCGGCTCCAACGTCGTCGTCGGCAAGGACAACGAGGTCGAGGACAACTCGCAGACCGCCGGTGGCGATCTGATCTCCGACAACGAGGGTCCGGTCATCAGTGACGTCGACATGAGCGGCGGCCACGGTGGCGGTGCCAGCGGCGGTGACAGCCTGATCGGCATCGGCAGCGGTACCGCGGTCGGTGGCGACGGCGGCAACGCCGGCTCGATCATCATCGATGACAACGACACCAACCTGGTCGGTGGAAACCAGACCGAGGTCGGCGGGGACTGGGGCAGCGACAACACCCAGGACAACTCGGTGAACACCGCTGTCGAGACCGAAACGACCACGACCGTCGAGGACAACTCCTCGAGCTACGAGTCGAACATCGGGTCGGGCAACGAGACCGCGATCGCGTCGGGCAACGACATCGCCTCCGATAACGAGACGGCGTTCGCGTCGGGCAACGAGACGGCGTTCGCCTCGGGTAACGAGACGAACACCAACACCGAGATCGCGTCCGACAACAACACCGCGTTCGACCCGTTCTGATCCGACACAACCGAATAACGCAGCTGGCGGGGACCATCCGAGGTGGTCCCCGCCAGTTCGCGCGCTTACCGTTGAGGCCGGCAGGAGGGAACATCCATGACGCAGGCGAATGACCCGCGAAGGGTCAAGGTGATCGTCGAGCTCATCGACCATGCCGGCAAGATCGCCGCTGCGAACGACCGCCACGATCTGGTCGAGCGGCTGCGGGCGGCAAAGGACCGGATCAACGACCCGCAGATCCGTGTGGTCATCGCCGGCCAGCTCAAGCAGGGTAAGAGTCATCTGCTCAACTCGCTGCTGAACATCCCCGTCGCCCGGGTCGGGGACGACGAGAGCACTGTGCTGGCGACCGTGGTGTCCTACGGCGAGCAGGCGTCCGCGCGGCTCGTGGTGGCCCGGCCCGACGGTGCCGAACCCGAGTTGATCGAGATCCCCCCGTCCGACGTCACCAAAGACCTGCGCCGCGCCCCGCAAGCCGGCGGGCGCGAGGTGCTGCGGATCGAAGTGACCGCCCCCAGCCCGTTGCTCAAGGGCGGGTTGGCGTTCGTCGACACCCCCGGCGTGGGCGGACACGGCCAGCCACACTTGTCGGCGACACTGGGCCTGCTGCCCGACGCGGACGCCATGCTGATGGTCAGCGACACCAGCCAGGAGTTCACCGAGCCGGAGATGACGTTCATCCGGCAGGCGCTCGAAATCTGTCCGCTGGCAACGATTGTCGCGACCAAGACCGACCTCTACCCGCACTGGCGCCAGATCGTCGACGCGAATACCGCGCACCTGCAGCGGGCGGGCATATCGACCCCAGTGACGCCAGTTTCTTCGGCACTGCGCAGCCATGCCATCCAGCTCAACGACAAGGAACTCAACGAGGAATCGAACTTCCCGGCGATCGTGAAGTTCCTCTCCGAGCGGGTGTTGTCCCGGGAGAACGACCGCATCCGCGATCACGTGGTCGCCGAAGTCCATTCGGCCGCAGAGCATCTGCTGCTCGCGGTGGAGTCCGAATTGTCGTCGTTCAACGATCCCGGTGCCCGCGAGCGCCTCACCGCGGACCTGGAGCGTCGCAAGCAGGAAGCCCAGGACGCGCTGCAGCAGACGGCCCTGTGGCAGCAGGTGCTCAGCGACGGTATCGCCGACCTGACCGCGGACGTCGACCACGATCTGCGACACCGGTTCCGGAACATCACCGCCCATACCGAGAAGGTCATCGACACCACCGATCCGACCCTGCACTGGGCCGAGATCGGCGCCGAGCTGGAGGAGGCGGTGGCCACCGCGGTCGGGGACAACTTCGTGTGGGCCTATCAGCGGGCCGAAGCGCTGGCCGCCGAGGTGGCCAGGACCTTCACCGAGGCGGGTCTGGATGCAGTGCAGATGCCGCAGATCGACGCCCGCGATATGGGTGCGGGGTTCGGCGAGTTCAAGTCTCTGGCCAAGTTGGAGGCCAAGCCGATCAAGGCGGGCCACAAGGTGGTCACCGGGATGCGCGGGTCCTACGGTGGCGTGCTGATGTTCGGCATGCTCACCTCGTTCGCCGGGCTGGGCATGTTCAACCCGCTGTCCCTGGGCGCCGGCCTGGTGCTGGGCCGCAAGGCCTACAAGGAGGACATGGAGAACCGCATGCTGCGGGTGCGCAACGAGGCGAAGACCAACATGCGCAAGTTCGTCGACGATGTCGCGTTCGTCGTCGGCAAGGAATCCCGCGACCGGCTCAAGGGCATCCAACGTCAACTTCGCGACCACTACCGCGAGATCGCCAACCAGACCACCCGCTCGCTCAACGAGTCGCTGCAGGCCACGCTGGCCGCGGCGAAGGTTGAGGAGAACGAACGCAACACCCGCGTCAAGGAATTGGAGCGGCAGCGCAACATCCTCAAGCAGGTCGTCGACCACGCCCAGAAGCTGGCGAACGAGCCCCAATTAAGCTCGAAGGGTTAATCGCCGTTGAAAGGTTGGGTTCCACAGCGTGAGCACGGGCGATCAGGTGCGCGCGATTCTGGGTGGCACCATCCAGGCGTATCGAGGCGACCCGGCCTACCGGAACCGTCCTGACGTGCACAACGAGCTGGACCGCATCGGGCGCCGGCTCAACCAACCGATCCGCATCGCTCTGGCCGGGACGTTGAAGGCCGGCAAATCCACCTTGGTCAATGCTCTTGTCGGCGAGGACATCGCACCCACCGACGCCACCGAGGCGACCCGCATCGTCACCTGGTTCCGACACGGCCCCACGCCGAAGGTGACGGCCAATCACCGCGGCGGCAGACGCTCCAACGTGCCGATCGCCCGCGACCCCCACGACCGGGGGCTGACGTTCAGCTTCGCCGGACTGGACCCGGTCGATGTGGTCGACCTCGACGTGGAGTGGCCGGCTGCCGAGCTGATCGACACCACGATCATCGACACCCCGGGCACCTCGTCGCTGTCGCGGGATGTGTCCGAACGCACGCACCGGCTGTTGGTACCCGAGGACGGCGTGCCCCGCGTCGACGCCGTGGTGTTTCTGCTGCGCACGCTCAATGCCGCTGACATCGCGCTGCTCAAGCAGATCGGTGAACTGGTCGGCGGCTCGTCGGGTGCGCTCGGCGTCATCGGGGTGGCGTCGCGGGCCGACGAGATCGGCGCGGGCCGTATCGACGCGATGATGTCGGCCTCCGACGTCGCCAAGCGGTTCACCGCGGAGATGGACAAGACCGGAATCTGCCAAGCCGTCGTGCCGGTTTCCGGGCTACTCGCGCTGACCGCCCGCACGCTGCGGCAGAGCGAGTTTGTCGCGTTGGAAAAACTGGCCGGGTCCGACGCGGGCGAGCTGGCCAAGGCGATGCTGTCGGTAGACCGCTTTGTGCGCGAGGACAGCTCGTTTCCCGTGGACGCCGCGACGCGGGCAGCGCTGCTGGACCGGTTCGGCATGTTCGGCATCAGGATCTCGATCGCGGTGCTGCGCGCCGGGGTGTCCGACTCCGTCGCGCTGGCCGACGAACTGCTGGAACGCAGCGGCCTGATCGCCCTGCGTGACGTCATCGACCAGCAGTTCGCGCAACGGTCCGAGCTTTTGAAGGCACACACGGCGCTGCTGTCGCTGCGACAGTTCGTGCAGCACAACCCCATCTACGCCACGCCGTACATCCTCGCCGACATCGACCCGCTGCTGGCCGATACTCACGCGTTCGAAGAACTGCGGTTGCTGAGTCAGCTGCGGTCCCGGCCGACGACGCTCACCGACGACGAGATGGCCTCGCTGCGCCGCATCATCGGCGGCTCGGGCACCGACGCCGCCAGCAGGCTCGGGCTGCAGCCCGACACGCCATACGACGGGCCGCGGGCCGCCTTCGCCGCGGCGCAACGCTGGCGACGGCGCGCCGAGCATCCGCTCAACGATCCGTTCACCACCCGCGCCTGCCGGGCGGCGGTGCGCAGCGCCGAGGCGCTGGTCGCCGAATATTCGACCCGCCATTAACGAATCGGGCCGCCCCGGCGACATAGAAGGTATGCGTGATTGCCTGGGGTTGTCGGTTGGGGCGACCAATCTTGTAGCGGTCACCGACCAGGGGCCGATCGTCTGGCCGTCCGTTGTCAGCGTTGCCGGGCCGGGCTTGGAGATCAGCGACTTCGTCGACCGTGTCGGTGATCCCGTGCCGATCGTCGCGGCCGATGGTTCGGCACACCGCGGTGAGCATCTGTTGGCCGATGCCGTCGAGGCGATGACTCGCGCGGTGAGCCCGGTCCGACGCCCGGACGTGTCTGTGCTTGCGGTGCCGGCGCATTGGCGGCCCGCGGCGTACGCCGCGGCGCGGGCAGCACTGCCGGGGGTGCGCGTGGTCGCCGACTCCGTGGCGGCACTGACGGCGATCCAGGCACACCCGGGTCTGCCGGCCCGGGGAGTGGTCGCATTGTGCGACTTCGGAGCATCCGGTACCAGCCTCACCCTGGCCGACGCCGAAGCGGGGTTTGCGACCATCGGCCAGACCGTGCGATACCACGATTTCTCCGGTGATCTGATCGACCAGGAGGTGCTGCGTCACGTCCTGGCCGCATTGGACGCGGAGCCGTCGGGCACCGCTGCAGTCGCCGCGCTGACGCGCCTGCGCGAGCAATGCCGAACCGCCAAGGAACAGCTGAGCCATCAGAGCGCCGCGGGTCTGATCGGCCCGGTGCCGGGTAGCACGATCAGGCTGACCCGCGCCGAGCTGGAGGCCGTGGTCGCCGAACCGCTGGCCGGTGTGATCGATGCCTTGCTGGACCTGTTGCGCCGCAACGGCATTCATCCGGCCGCGTTGTCTGCATTGGTCACCGTGGGTGGCGGAGCGCGGATACCCGTTGTCACCCAACGACTTTCAGAAGCTCTCCGAATGCCGGTGACGACCGTTCCGCAAGCTCAGGTGATCGCAGCCGTCGGGGCAGGGCTCCTGGCGCGCCGCGGCGAGGACGAGACTGCGACCCGGCAGGCCGTGGTGGCGCCCTCGCTGGAGGCCGGCACCGCGACTGTGGCGGCGCCGGCCGCGCTGGCGTGGTCGGCGGTCGACAACGTCGCCGAGGTCTCCGAATTCATCCCGGAATCCGTGTCGGCGGATTCGGCCCGTCCCGAGTTCGTGTTCTCCGACGTCGAACCCGACGTCGCCGCAGAACCGGGTTCGCCGTGGTACCGCCGCGGCGGTGTGGTGCTGTACGCCGCGGTGTTCCTCGCCGTGGTCGGAACCGTCGGCCTGGTCCTGTCCGCGCGTGCCGACAGGCTGGAAGCGTCGTCGACTGCAGCGTTGACGCCGCAGACCGTGCCCGCCGAGTCGCCACTTGCGCAGTCTGTGCCCGGCCCGCCGACACGGACCGTGGTTGTGCGGGATCCTTCCGGCTCGGCGCCCGCCGCACAGACCGCGCCCCGCGCCGCGGCCGCTCCGCGGTTGGTCCAGAGCGGACAAGCCGCACCGGCCCCACGGGTAGTGCCACGTCCGGCGCCTGCCGCGCCCCGGCCGGCTCCCCGGCCTGCTGCTCCGCGGCCTGTCGCCCCGCCGCCCGCATGGCGGCCTGCGCCGTTGCCACAGCTACCTGTGCCGCAGTTGCCGATGCCGCAGCTGCCGCAGTTGCCGATCCCGACTTTTGTGCCGCCGACGTCAACGGTGCCTGCGCCGTCACCTACACCTACTCCGACGCCGGTGCCGGAACCCGAGCCCACGCAAGCGCCCGAACCGGAACCAACGCAAGTGCCCGAGCCGGAGCCGGAGCCCACTGTGGCCCCGGAACCGGAGCCGACTGTGGCCCCGGAACCGAAGCCGGAGCCGACGCAAGAACCCGAGCCCGCACCGGAGCCCCCTCCCGAACCTGAGGCCACGCAAGCGCCTGAGCCCGCACCTGAGCCAACGGCGACGTCTACTCCGCCATCACCGTGAGCGCCAGTTAGAGCACGTCAACACGTAGGAACATCGTCACTACGCCGCGGGTTGCGGTCACTATCAAGCACGAATCCTCGGCGTAGATGCGTCTCGGAGAACACCTCCGTTCGGTGTGACCATCCTTGTCAGGCGCCACCCTCTTCGGGCGGTGCTGTCGTCGTTTCGGTGACGGTGGTCGTCGTGACCGTGGTGGTCGGCTCGGTCGTCGTAGTCGTAGTTGGCGGCGGGGTCGTCGTGGTGGTGGTCGGGGCGACCGACGTCGTCGTCTGAGGGACGGTCTCGGTGACGGTCTCCGTAGGCGGCGGAGCCACTGGCACGACGGCCGACGTGGTGGTGGTCGGGGTGGTCGACGTCGTTGTCGTCGTAGTGGTGGAGGGCGTGTCCGAGGAGAACAGCTGCACCAGCGCGTAGATGACCAGGGCGGCGATCACCGCGCCGAGGGCACCCAAGCCGACCAGTGCGGCGGGTTTGCGATACCAGGGTTCGGGTTCGGGTTCGAGCGGTTCAGTCGGCTGTGCGCCGTAGTCGCCGTAGCTCGGTGAATACTGAGTCGGCTCGTCGTCGGAGTAGTTGTTCGACACGCAGACCGATGTTAGGCGTCGTCAGTTGACGGACCCCGGATACAGCGTGCGTGTCACGTTTGTGCGCGGCCGGCTTCGACTGGTCGGGGATTCGCCCTCTTCAGTTTCCGTGCGGGTGCGCGGCGGCACCGTCGGGGTCGACGACTCCGGGGTGGTAGATGGCGACGTCTCCGATGGCGAGGTCCCGGACGTCGTGCCGGAAACATCGGTGGGCGGGTCGATGTCGGTGGTGATCGGCAGCCTGGTGCTGGTGATGGTTCCGGTCGTCGTGGCTGTCGTGCTCGTCGTCGTGGTGGACCGAAACGTCGGATCGATGAACTCGGTGGGCGCTTGCTGCGGCTGGTCCGCATTGCTTGTCAGGGTCACCAGGCCCCACACCACCAGGGCGATCACGGTGAGCGCGGCCACGCTCGCGCTGAGCACCGCCGGTGTCGAGTGATGCCAGGGCGGTTCGGGTGTTTGCCCTTGGTCATCGCGGTCACCGGTCACGGGCTCCGATACTAATGCCGGGTCCTGTGCCCGGCTCCGCTCAGCTCCGCTCAGCTCAGCTCAGCTGACGCACGACCTCGGTGGCGAATATCTCCAAGTGGTCCAGATCGCCCATATCGAGCAGTTGCAGGTAGACGCGCTCGACGCCGGCCTCGATGAACGGGCCCAGCTTGTCGACGATCTCCGCGGGCGTCCCGACCAGCGGTGAATTGCTGCGGAGTTCGTCCACCTCGCGGTTGATGGCGGCGGCGCGTTTGGCGATGCCTGCTTCGTCGCGGCCCGCGCACACCACGAACGCGGCCGAGTACGTCATCGAGTCGGCGGGGCGGCCGGCGTCGGCGACCGCGGCGGCCACGCGCTCGAACTGGGTCTTGACGGTGTCCAGGGGCACGAACGGCACGTTGAACTCGGCGGCGAATTCGCCCGCCAGTGCCGGGGTCCGCTTTGCGCCCATCCCGCCGATGATGATCGGCGGATGCGGCGTCTGCGCGGGCTTGGGGAGCGCGGGGGAGTTCGCGACGGTGTAGTGCTGGCCGTCATGGTTGAAGGTCTCGCCGACGGGTGTGGTCCACAGGCCGGTGAGTATGCGCAGCTGTTCGGTGAGCCGGTCGAAGCGTTCGCCCAGCGGCGGGAACGGGATCGCGTAAGCCTGGTGCTCCTCCTCGAACCACCCGGCGCCGAGGCCTAATTCGACACGGCCACTGCTCATTTCGTCGACTTGAGCCACGGAGATGGCCAGCGGTCCTGGATGGCGGAAGGTGGCGGAGGTGACCATTGTCCCGAGCCGGACCGTCGTGGTCTCGCGTGCGATCCCGGCCAGCGTGACCCATGAATCAGTGGGCCCGGGCAGGCCGTCACCGCTCATCGCCACATAGTGGTCAGACCTGAAGAAGGCCGAGTAGCCGAGGGCTTCAGCTGCGCGGGCAACCGCGAGCTGATCGGAGTAAGTAGCACCTTGCTGGGGTTCGACGAATACACGGAAATCCACGCATGCCAGCCTATCGGCGATCGCAAACCCCGCGCGTCGATCCCTCGCCCGGTATCGGCCTGCTTCCGCGAGCCACCTAGTTGTTGGTCGGTGGTGCCTGCGGTTGGAAGGGCTGGTACCACCACCATTGGGCGCGTTCGCCGGTGGGTCCGGGATAGGGCGCGACTGCAGGTGGGAGTGTGGTCGGTGGACGTGCCAGCGATCCGCCGCTCAGTGGCCGCCCGGCATGGTCGGCGACGACGAGGTGGTGGGCGGGTCCGGTGATGGTGATGACTCCGCGATGGTGTGCCCGGTGGTGGTAGGGGCACACCAGTACGAGGTTGTCGAGTTCGGTGAGACCGCCGTCCTCCCAGTGCACGATGTGGTGGGCGTGTAGACCGCGGGTGGCGGCGCAGCCGGGTACCGCGCAGCAGCGGTCGCGATGCTCGAGGGCGCGACGCAGCCGGCGGTTGACGGTTCGGGTGGTCCGTCCTGATCCGATCACTTGGCCGTGGCGTTGGAACCAGACCTCGCAGGTGGCATCGCAGCTCAGGTATTGGCGGTCGTCGTCGGTCAGCAGCGGACCCAGATGCAGTGCGGCGGTGTGCTTGTCGATGTCGAGGTGCATGACGACGGTGGTGTGTTGGCCGTGGGGGCGCCGGGCCACGTCGGTGTCCCAGCCGGCTTCGATGAGGCTCATGAACGCATCGACGGTGTCGGGGAACGGGGGCGCCTGCTCTGTTGCCGGGTCACCCGCCTGGTGATCGCGGTTCCAGTCGGCGATCTGGGCGTCCCGGTGCGATGCGTGGGCGGCATCGAATTTCGCCGCCTCCACTCGTGGTAGCCGGATTGTGTAGGTGGTGTAGCCGTCGCCCTCGGTTCGGGTGAACGACCGCTGCGGTTCGGGTTTCGGTTCGGGTTCGGGGCGTGGTTCCAGCTTGACTGCGGTGCGCAGTTGGGTGACGGTGGCCACGGCGGCCAGTTCGGCGTAGTGCTCATCGGATCCATCGGCGGCGCGCTGCGCGATGACGCCGACCTGATCGAGCGACAGTCGGCCCTCCCGCATGCCTTGCGCGCAGTGGGGGAATTCCTCGAGCCGACGCGCGACCGCGACGACGGTCTCGGCGTTGCGCGGTGTGACGCCGGTTTTCCAGGCCACCAATGCGGGGATCGAGCGGGCGCCGGTGGAGCCGCACAGCTCGTCGCGTTCCATTTCGGCGACGATCTCCACGATGCGAGCGTCGATCGCGTTGCGCTGACCGCACAACTCCGAGATCTCGTCGAACAACGTCTCCAAACGTTGATTGGGGCACGCCTCAGTGGGGAAAGAGGCTGCGGCCGATGACATAACCTGATTGTCGCAGGGGGGTACGACAAGTTTGGGTGCCGCCGCGATCCGACAGGTCAACCCGCTGTGACTACCGCGAATCCAATTCGTGCGCCAAGTCGGCGATCTCTAGAGCCCCCGTCGCGCAGAGCGCAGCGCGGCGACGGCGTCGTCGTCACCGGCGAATGTCACCTGGGCTTGCTCGCGGCCGGCGGCGAACATCAGCAGTTCCCCAGGCGCCCCGGTGACCGTCACCTCTGGACCGTTCCCGACGGTGGCCAGGGTCTTGCCGTCGGGCGCGGTCAGCTTCACCCGCGCCGGGGACTTTCCCATCGCCATGCGCGCCATCGTTGCGACCTGCCGGGTCAGTGCGTTCACTGTGGCGTTGTCGAGAACCCTTGGCTCCCAGCCTGGTTGCGCGCGGCGGACGTCCTCGTTGTGGATGAACATCTCCGCGACGTTGACCAGAGGGTCCAGCAGTTTGAACGGCGAGTACAGGGGTGGCCCCGCGGCGATGCGGTCTACCAGCGTGGACCAGTCGGTGGAGTCGGTCACCTGCTGCTGGACCTTGGCGGTGTAGCCGGCCAGCTGCGGCACCATGATGCCAGGTGCGGCATCCAGCCGGCGCTCCCGGACCACCAGGTGGGCGGCCAGATCACGGGTCGTCCAGCCTTCGCAGAGGGTGGGGGCGTCCGGGCCGGCGGCGCGCATGGATTCGACGAGTGCGGCACGTTCCCGCTGGGCTATTGACATGCGCGATCCGCCTCCGGCTCCTCGCTTGAAGTCATAGCCTCAACTCTAGAAGGTTTCGACCCCCTCGACAGCGATGACCATTCCGTGGCCGCTGCTGTCGTTGGTGAAGCGGGTGCCCTCGCTGCTGGCCTCGATGGTCCAGCCCACCGCGGTGTACGTGCGGTAGTCGAGCGTCACGGCCGGGATGGCGCCGAGATTCCCGAGCACCCATTGCATTTCACCGTCAGCGCTGACCCTCACCCCGTTGGCCGGCGATCCGTCGATGTCGGGTGCGTTCGTGAAGTCCGACTCGCAGCCGACGTCCTGTTTGGACAGCTGGCAGCGGGTCTTGCCGGATTTGGTCTGGATGAAGACGTACCCGTTCTCCGGATCCAGCGGGGTGGCTCCGGCCGGGGGCTTGGCGCTCGGCGGCGCCGCGACGGTCGTGCTGGGCGGTGGAGCGGGGCTGGACCGCGTCGGGCGGGCGGTCGGGAAGCTCGGCTCGGTCGGGGACTGTGGGCTGGTGACGGGTGAACCCTCGATATCGGATCGGCAGCCGGTCAACACGACGCCCGCGGTCAGCAGGCATCCCAGGAGTAGCCACCCTTTCATCGGGGTCAAGGCTACTCAGCGTGTGGCGGAAGTTATTGCAGTGACGCGCGCGATTCGAGCAAAGTGGCACGCCATGCCGTGACAATGCGGAGACTTTGAGGTGGTTACCGGTGAGCGGAACTTTGGCGGTGAGGCTTATGAGGACGGGACCGTCGAAGTGTCAGCGATGTGGGACGGAGGCGCGGCAGCAGGCCCGCTTCTGTGACGCCTGTGGGGCGTCGCTGGCGGTGGCGGAGACGGCTGAGTACAAGCAGGTAACTGTGTTGTTCGCCGACGTGGTGCGGTCGATGGATCTCGCTGTCGATTTGGGTCCAGAACGCTTGCATGAATTGATGACCGACCTGGTGAGTCGATCTGCGGTGGTGGTACGTAGATATGGCGGCACGCTGAACCAATTCACCGGCGACGGCATCATGGCATTGTTCGGTGCACCCAGAGCGTTAGAGGATCACGCTCGGCGGGCATGTTTGGCGGCGCTGGACCTCCAGACGCAAACGCGCAGTCTCGCTGCAGAGGTGGCCAGTCATGACGGAGTTGCGCTGCAGCTTCGGGTGGGTCTCAACTCGGGCATGGTGGTTGCAGGCGATCTCGGTGCGGGTCCGATTGCCTACACCGCGATCGGGCAACACGTTGGTCTCGCTCAGCGGATGGAGTCTGTTGCGCCGCCGGCGGGCGTGATGCTGAGCGAGTCCACCGCCCGCCTCGTCGCGAACGACTTCGCGTTAGGTGAGCTGGAGTTGGTGTACATCAAGGGCTCTGACAGTGCAGTGCCAGCTCGTCGGCTGCTATCCGTTGCGCCAGAAAGACTCAGCGGCCCTCATCAAACTCGACTTGTCGGAAGAGATTCTGAGACGAAGCGGATCGCCGGCGTTCTCGATCGATCCGTCTACTACAAGGGATCAGCTATCACCGTGGCGGGTCCGCCGG
Organism: Mycolicibacterium sp. XJ870; assembly: GCF_053483975.1. Taxonomy (NCBI): domain Bacteria; kingdom Bacillati; phylum Actinomycetota; class Actinomycetes; order Mycobacteriales; family Mycobacteriaceae; genus Mycobacterium; species Mycolicibacterium sp. XJ870. The sequence continues at coordinate 156,547 of NZ_JBEFTI010000011.1, read as the reverse complement.
GTGTGGGAAAGACCCGCTTGGTCAACGAAGCAACTGGCGCGGCAGTCGATCGCGAGTTCGGCGTGTTCTCGACATACTGCGAATCCCACACGCAGACAATCGTATTCAAAGTCGTTGCACGGCTGTTGCGCTCAATGTTCGATATCGGTGGGTTAGCCCCCGACATCGCGCGGGCGCGGATGCAGGAGAGGCTCGCCAATGCAGCGGACGACGACACGCTGCTGCTCCACGATCTACTCGCCATTCGCGATCCGCTGACCCATGTACCCGATGTCAGCCCAGATGCCCGACGCCGACGCATCGTCGACGCCCTCAAGACCGTATCGCTGGCCCGAGACCAACCCGCGTTGTACGTGATTGAAGATGCGCATTGGATCGATGAGGCCAGTGAGTCGATGCTTGCTGACTTTGCTTCGGGGCTTCCCGGGACGTCTGCAACGATGCTTGTCACGTACCGTCCTGAGTACCATGGTGCGTTGTCGACGCTGGCCGGCGCTGATCATATTGTTCTTGCGCCTCTTCAGGATTCATATCTTGCCGAGTTGATCGACGATCTGCTCGGCACCGATCCGTCGGTCAGTCGGCTGTCGAGGATGGTCGCTGACCGAGCAGCCGGCATTCCCTTCTTCGCTGAAGAGATTGTGCGCGATCTGGCCGAGAGGGGTGAGCTGGAGGGTGGCCCAGGCGCTTATATCTGCAGCCGAGAGGTGAGCAATATTGAGGTGCCAGCGACGTTGCAGGCAACGATCGGAGCCCGCATTGACCGACTTGCTCCGGGTTCAAAGCGGACGCTGCACGCCGCGGCCGTAATCGGAGCGCGCTTCGACACCGAACTTCTCGACAAGCTGACGTCAGAGGTGGACGTGACAGCTTTGATACAGGCCGAATTGATCGACCAACTGGCGACGTCGTCACGCATCAAGTATGCGTTCCGACACCCACTCATCCAGAAAGTCGCCTACGAATCCCAACTGAAATCAAGCCGCTCCGATCTGCATCGGCGACTGGCCACCGCCATGGAAACCAATAATCCGGAGGCCGTCGATGAGAACGCGGCAATGATTGCCGCTCATTGGGAGGCCGCCGGCGAGTACCGCGAAGCCTACGACTGGCATATGCGAGCCGGATCTTGGTTGAACTACCGTCATCCCACCGCAGCGTGGATGAGCTGGCAGCGGGCTCGTGCGGTCGCCGATCTCTTACCCGCCGACATCCCCAATCGGCTCGCCATGCAGATCGCCCCCCGAACCCTGATCTGTGCGACCGCATTCCGGATCGGTGGCGGGCCGACCGACACCGGCTTCGACGAACTGAACGAGCTCACTGGTGCGGCAGGTGACAAGACATCATTGGCGATTGGCACGGCGGGCTATCTCACAACGCTCGCGTTCACTTCGCACCATCGGGAGGCAGCTAGGCTGGCCTCCGACTTCGTGACACTCGTCGAGTCGATTGGTGATCCAGCGATGACGGTGGGCCTACTTTGCGCTGCTGCACAAGCGAAGTTCGAAGCCGGCGAGATAACAGAGTGTCACCAGTTCGCCCAGCGGGTCATTGATCTGGCTAACGGTGACGCCGCAATGGGCAACATCATGGTGGCGTCTCCGCTGGCGTGGGCGGTGGCGTTGCGGGGTACGGCGAAAATGTGCTCCGGGCGCGCCGGCTGGCGAACTGATCTGGATGATGGCATCAGACTGGGGCTTCCGTTCGACATTCAAACTCGTTGCAACTCCGCGCTTTACAAGTATGTGGCCGGGACACAGAACGGCGCCGTTGTGCCAGATTCCCGGGATATGGACTTGACAGCGGAGTGGCTCCAGATTGGTGCGCAGTCTCGCAGCGACACGGCAGTCGCACTGGTAGGCCTTATTCGCGGCATGACGTTGATCTACCAATCAGCTGAACAGCGAGACGCCGGAGTGCGCGTGCTCGAAGAGGTGCACGAGGCCTTGGCGCATCTCTCTGATGGACTTCGACGGTTCGCCGATATCGAGATCGCCGCGCACAAGGCCAGAACGGGTGATCTTGACTACGCTATCGCCACAGCCGGGTTGCTCGTGGACGAGCAGTTCGACACCGGTGCAATGATTTCTCGGGGTGCCGCCACGTGCGTGCTGGTCGAAGCACTGCTGCAGCGAAGTACAGACGCCGACGTCGCCGCAGCGCGGCGGGCGATTGAGCGGTTGGCAGCGGTACCAACCACTTCGGGTTACGTCATGCACGAACTGCCGCTGTTGAGGTTGGGTGCGATGACGGCCAAGGCTGAGGGTGATCAGGATGTCGCCCGTGATTGCGTGCGTCGATACCGCGCGATGGCAGAGGCGTGCGGCTTCGAAGGCCATATGGCGCAGGCACAATCCATGGCTGGACAACTCTGACGACGGCGCCTGTCATTTCCTAGCCGGTCAGTAGGAACTGGCTGAAGATCGCAGGTATCGCCGAGCAGACGCAGACTCGCATATTTCAGGCGCTGAACGTGCGACTCTGCGTCTGCTCGCGCAAGAACGGGCCGCGGTAGTTCTTCGCGAAATCCGCCGGCGGTACCGGCCATAGCTCCCCGCGTTCGCCCTTCACGATCCAGTCGCCTGCCTGGGCTCGTTCGGGCCCCTCGAGCGTGTCGACGATCTCGCCGGCCACAGCCAAGCGGGCCAGGACATTTCCGGTTCGCCGCCACTGACCGTTCTCGTCGACGCGCTCGTAGCTGTCGGCGAATCGCTCCTTCTTCACCGACCACGTCGTGCCGTTGCCGTCGGATACCTCCCAATCGCCGGCTTCGGCACGCATGGTGTCACCGGTGTGGGAGATCCACGTCCACGGCTCGTGACGCTGCCGGGCAGTGACTGTGCCGGTGCGGTCGAACCGCTGCCACTTCGGACGTGACCTGTAGCCGAGTTGGCGAAGTGCGACAAGCGTGTTCGCCAAGCTTCGCAAGGTCGCACCATGCACCGCGTCCTTGGCTCGCGGATCGTGCCACGACATCAGCCGGGGATGGATCTTTCGGGCGTCATCACGCGTTTCCCCCGGACGCCAGCCGGCATTGACGTAGTACTCGTACCAGCTGGTGTGCTCCTGTTCGGCCATCGTCATCGCCGCCTGCGCTGTGAATCCCAGTGCCTCCAGCTGTTTGATCGGTGGCAAATCGGCGAAGCGCGAAGGGGTGGCGGATTCGGTCGCGCTGCCCCAGGTGTCCCAGGTGTGGCCGCCGTATGTCCTGACGATCCATAGTGTGTTCAGCACCAGCCGGCGGTTGGAGCCCTGGTAGAACGGATCGAGTCTGTCCCAGGGCACCGACGAGGCGCTGGGCGTTTGAACCGTCGCGGCGTAGCGGCTGTGGATCAGGCGCGCCGCGCGTTCCCAGGCGTCCTGCGCTTGGCCCTTGGGCAGATCCATGGACAACCCGAAGGTGTGGAGCCGGCCTACAAGAAACATTTCTGTTTCGGTCTCGTCGCCGGTGAGCCGCGCACCACCGCCCCAGTCATAGGACTTTGGATCCCAGGCGTATATGGGAACGGTAGGAAGCTGGGCAGCCAGGCGGGTGCCGGTCGAGGAATCCATCGACGAGCCTCCGACGGGATCGCTGTCGACCAGAACGACGGCAGTCGCCGTCTGCACTACCCCGCGGTTGTCTGTGAGCAGCGATTTGAGGAATGGAACGGTGGGAGCCTGCGGGATAGCCTCCACGACAAGTCGTTCGGGCTGGAGCCCGAGTTGCTTGCGGTGGTATTCGTGGTCGTGTTTGTACTCCGCAGAGTGTTCGCCGACCAGGATGAGCTTCGGTGGCTCGGCGTCGCCCGGGTAGTACTCGTACTCAAGTCGTCGCTGCGCCATGTCCGCACACAGCGCCAGCGTCAGTTGCGATGTTCCACAGATGATTAACTGAGAAACCTTGTCTTCCTCGATGATTCGGTCGAGCAATCGACCCGCCGTCACTTCGTATTTGCCCACTGCGTCGGGCGCCCAGCTGTCATCGGCGCCCATCTGCTGGGCGCGCCACGCCTCAGCCTGCCAGGGGTCGTCGATGCGCACGATCAGGGGGACGTGTCGACCATGCCTGTCGCCAGACCCGCCCGCGAGATCGACGCGGTGCTTGATCAGGTTGAGGCGCACCAGATTGGTCGACGCGTCGGGCGAAAGCAGATAGAGCCGGTTCATCTTGTGCCAGAAGGACAATGATGTCCAGGTCTCCGGACGATCGAAGTCCACGGTGACGACCCGAGCGCCTTTGCTGCGTGGTTCTTGCACGCAGGGTCTGTCTGGGTTGGCGGTGACGATCACCACTGTGCCGAAGCCCCGCTTGTCGCTGGTGATGGCACGCACCATCGACTGGGCATCGTCGTCCACGCCCACCACAACGGTCACCGAGGGCGCCAGCATCACCCGCAGCCGGTCGAGTCGGTCCCGGAAAAGTGCCGCCACCACGCCCAGCACGGTGATGAACAGCACGCCCAATGCGGTCAACCGTGCCACGTCCAGCGATACAGGAGCGGGGACCGGGCAACGTGCACCGTTGACCGACGGGTCGCCGATGTTGCCTTTGATCAGCGAAGCCGTCCACATCAAAGCGGTGAAGAAGAACGGGTTTTCGCGGTCGTCGTGACAGCGCCAGTAGGACGCCATGCCGAGGGTCACGCTCACCACGACGAGTCCGGCGACGACCGCGACCGGCGCCCCGGCGCGACGCACCCGCTGCGAACGAAGAAACAGCAGGCACACGACAACCAGGGCCGTGATGGCGATCAGGATGGAGGCGGCCGACCCCGGCTTCCCGTACCAGTCGGGCCAGCCCGGCACCTTCGCCGCCACCGATGGGACATTCGCCCGGACCGCCAGCGCGGCGACCAGCACGACCACCACGACTGACGACGCCATGAGCGCTATCCGAATCGGCGTGACCGCGGCGCGCATTCGGCGTATTTCTCCTCGGGGCGACTCCGGCTGAACTGCCGTCGCGACGGTAACACAGGGAGTATGTGGGCTATGCACCTACAAAAGTGACCACCGCATCGAAATTGGTTGGGGTGCACCGGAAGTAGATTGACATTCGGTGCAGCTAATCCTCGCGACCGGTCACGTTGGGACAAACGACGACGATGGCGCTGCCCGGCGTGAGTACAGCAAGGTGAACAGCTAACCAACTGGAGTGCGTTGCGCAGCGGTAACTCTCACGTCACCAGCAACGGCAACCGCCCACCGATAGCGATGGCTCGATAGCATGAGCCTTCGTGTTGCCCATGGGTCGGGTAACGCCTGGCCAGGTGGGCACCTGCGGCCGACGTGGGATCGGGAAGTACAGGGGAGTGGGTCGTTGTCGCGTCTCTTTTTGAGTCATTCTAGTTTGGATCTGCGTCAAGCGGTGGCGCTTAAGCAGTGGCTCGTCAACCAGGAGCCGGCCTTGGCCAACGAGATCTTCGTAGACGTGGATCCCGAGGTCGGGTTGCAGCCGGGGCAGCGGTGGAAGGACGCGCTGCAGCGCGCGACCGCCCGCTGTGAGGCCGTGATTTGCCTGCTCTCGGCCAATTGGGAGGCTTCGCACGAGTGTCGGGTGGAATACCGCGTCGCGGAGAATCTGAACAAGCAGATACTGTGCGCGCGGCTGGAACCCTCGGCCGGTGACGGCCTCACTGCCGAGTGGCAGCGCTGCGACCTGTTCGGCGACGGCGCGAAAACGAAGATCGAACTTGATGGCGGTCCGCCGGTGGAATTCGCCACCGACGGGTTGTACCGGTTACGGGATGCGATCCGGGGCGCGGGCATCAGTGCGCTGTCGTTCGTCTGGCCGCCGCCCGGCGATCCGGACCGCGCGCCGTACCGTGGGTGGCAACCGTTTGAGCCAGTCGATGCCGCAGTGTTTTTCGGTCGCGACGCCGCCATCGTGCGCGCGCTCGATGAGCTGCGCGGGATGCGATTGACCGGCGTTCGGTCGCTGTTCGTGGTTCTGGGTCCGTCGGGCGCGGGCAAGTCGTCGTTTCTGCGCGCGGGCCTGTTGCCCCGGCTGGCCCGCGAGGATCGCCGCTTCGTGCTGTTGGGCACCGTGCGTCCGGGCCGCCAAGCGCTTACCGGTGACACCGGGCTCGCGGTGGCTATTCGCAGTACCAGAGAGAAATTGGGGCTCTCCCAGCCCAGCCTCGGCGAGATCAAGACGGCGTGCACCGGCGATGTGGGACGGGTGCGCGACCTCTTGGTCGAGATTCAGCAGGCCGCGGCCGCCCGGCTGCCCGCTGCTGATGGCGGCGACGAAAAGCCGGATCCGCCAACGCTGATTCTGCCGTTGGACCAGGCCGAGGAGTTGTTCTCTGCAGACGCCGGAGCGCAGGGGCCGCAGCTTCTCGCATTGATCAACTCCCTGACGGACAAACAGGATGGCACCGGCCTGGGATTGATCACGGCGGCGACCATCCGCACCGATCGCTATGAAGTGATGCAGACCCACCCGGAATTGGCCGGCATCGAGACCCGGGTGTTCGACGACCTCAAACCTATGCCGCCGACCCAGTTCAAGGAAATCATCACGGGTCCGGCGCAGCGCGCCACCGAAGGCGGCCATAGGCTCGAGGTGGCCCCGGATCTGGTGCAGCGCTTGCTGGTTGACGCCGCCGAAGGCGCAGACACGTTGCCGATGCTGTCACTGACGCTGGCCCGGCTCTACGCAGATTACGGGTCTAGCGGCGAGCTGACCACCGAGCAGTACGAGGCGATGGGCGGCATGCACCAAGTGGTGCAGACCGAGATCGACGAGATCCTGTCTGCCGATCCCACCGAACGCCAACGCCAACTCGATTGTCTGCATGCGGCTTTCGTCCCATGGCTGGCCACCATCAACCCCGACAACGATCAGCCGATGCGGCGCGTGGCCAAGTGGGACGAGTTGCCCGAACAGAGTCGCCCGCTGATTGACCAGATGGTTGCCAAGCGGCTGATGGTGAAAGACCACCGCGACGGGCAGGTGGTGGTGGAGGTAGCACTGGAAAGCCTGCTGCGGCGGTGGGAGGAACTTGCCGGCTGGTTGCACGATCAACGCGACAACCTCAAGATCGCCGATGAGCTGGAACGTGCGGAAAGCGCATGGCGCACCAACCGCCAAGACCCGGCATGGCTGCTGACCGGAACCCGGCTCGCAGATGCTGAAAGCCTGATAGGTACACATGCTTTCGCGCAACGGCTTAGCCCTGTCCGGCTTTATCTCGCCGAATCCCGGCAAGCCGAGAACGAACGTATCCGTGCCGAGGAAGAACACCGGCAAGCCGAACTGCGGAATGCCCAAGAACGGCAGGCCACCGCAGAAGCTCACAGCGCGACGCTGCGCAAGCGCTCCCGGATCACGGCGGCGATAGCAGTGCTAACCGCGGTGGTGGCCGTCGTCGCCCTGGTGGCCTTCGGCCAAGCCCGGAATGCCCGCAGCCAGGCCCAGAATCGGTTCTTCGAGGCCACCAGTGCGCGGCTGGTCTCGGACGCGCAGGGGGCGTTCGCGCGCACCCGTCCCGGCGGTGATGTACGGGGCTTCCAGCTGTTGACGGCCGCCGACTCGATCGCCGCGTCGCCGGCATCCAGCGCGCTCTACAGCGCCGTTGTCAAGAACGTGGACCTGCACAAGGTCATCGCAGGTTCGGCGCCGGTGGTCGGCGTAGCTTCAGGACTCCAACGGTTCGCCACCGCGACCCGCGAGGGAACCATCCAAATATGGGATTCCGGTACCGGTCAGCCGGTGGGTGTTCGGTTGACCGGGCACACCGGCGAGGTGTGGAGTGTGGCGTTCAGCCCGGATGGATCGCGCATCGTGTCGAGCGGCGCCGACCAGACGGTGCGGGTGTGGGATGCCAATTCAGGTGCGCCGGTGGGTGATCCGTTGACAGGGCATACCGACGTGGTGGTGACAGCGGCGTTCAGCCCCGATGGCACGCGCATCGCATCGGCCGGCCGGGACGGGACAGTGCGGGCGTGGGATGCCGATAGCGGGCAACCGGTAGGTGCTCCACTGACTGGGCACACCCCCTGGGCGGTGAGCGTGGCGTTCAGCTCGGATGGATCGCGCATCGTGTCAGGCGGCGGCGGTGACCACACGGTTCGGTTGTGGGATGCCAACACCGGGCAACCGGTGGGTGCTGCGATGGTCGGGCACACCGGCGACGTACAAAGTGTGGCGTTCAGCCCGGACGGGTCGCGCATCGTGTCGGGCAGTGCCGACCAGAGTGTGCGGGTGTGGGATGCCAATTCCGGTCAGCCGGTGGGTGTTCCGCTGACCGGGCACGCCGACTGGGTGACGGGTGTGGCGTTCAGCCCCGATGGCACGCGGATCGTGTCGGGCAGCCGGGACCAGACGGTGCGGGTGTGGGACGCCAATTCCGGTCAGCCGGTGGGTGCTCCGCTGACCGGGCACACGGACTGGGTGACGGGTGTCGGGTTCAGTCCGGACGGGGCGCGCATCGAATCTGGCAGCAGCGACCAGACGGTCCGAGTTTGGGATCCCTACGATCCATTGACCGGGCACGCCGGCGCTGTGATGAGTGCGGCGTTCAGTCCTGATGGGTCGCGCATTGTTTCAGGCGGCGGCGACAGCACGGTGCGGATGTGGGATGTGGACAGCCGACAACCGGTGGGTGCCCCAATGGAGCACGACGGTGTGGAGAGTGTGGCCTTCAGCCCGGACGGGTCGCGGATCGTGTCAGGTGGCCACGAGACGGTGCGCGTCTGGGATGCGGGCAGCGGTGAGCCGGTGGGTGATCCGTTGGCAGGACATACCGGCGCGGTCAAGAGTGTCGCGTTCAGCCCGGATGGCACGCGGATCGTCTCGGGCGGCTACGACCACACTGTGCGGGTGTGGGATGCGGGCACCGGACGGCCCGTTGGTGATCCGCTCACGGGGCACACCGGCACGGTGACGAGTGTGGCGTTCAGCCCGGATGGCACGCGGATCGTGTCGGGCGGCTACGACCAGACAGTGCGGGTGTGGGACGCCAATTCTGGTGACCCTGTGGGCGACCCGCTTGCGGGCCACGCCTACGTGGTGGACAGCGTGGCATTCAGTCCTGATGGAACACGGATCGTGTCTGGTAGCGCTGATCAAACGCTGCGGGTGTGGGACGCCGATAGCGGCGAGCCTGTCGGTGATCCGCTGACCGGGCATACCGGCGATGTGACGAGCGTGGCATTCAGTCCGGACGGGACGCGGATCGTATCGGCCGGCGTCGACCAGACGGTGCGGGTGTGGGATGCCGAATCGGGTGAGCCCGTGGTCGATCCGCTGATCGGACACACTGACGTGGTGGAGAGTGTCGCGTTCAGCCCGGACGGCACGCGCATCGTGTCCGGCAGCACCGACGGCACCCTGCGGGTCTGGCCGGGGGTGGCGAGGGCATCAGATCTGTGCGACAAGCTCACGAACAATATGAGCCGCGAACAATGGAGCGAGTCGGTGTCACCCGACATCGACTATGTCGAGGTATGCCCAGACCTTCCCACTGCGCCAGAGATGTAGAGAAGGTCTGCCTAGGACACCGGCTTCTCCAGGAACTGGTTGTCGAGGAACGTGGCGTAGTCCGGCAACTGAGTCGACGGTTCGATGGACTTCTGCGTCTTGGCCCACTCCCCGAGCTCGGTCAGCTTGGTGGCGAGGTCTGGATTCAGTTGGAGCGTGAAGTCGAACTCTTCGAGTACGGTGCGCAGGAGCGCTGGGTCCAGCTGGGTGGCCTTGGCGACGGCGTCGACCGCGGCGCCGCTCTGCTGGGACAGTTCGGCTCCGGCGTCGTTGAGGGCGGCGAAGAACCCGGTGATGGCTTTCCCCTTCGCCGTGATCGCAGTCTGGGTGGCGAGGAAGAGGCTGTGCTGGTTGTACGTGCCGCCGGTCAGTTCGACGGCATCGCTGTTGAGTGCCTGGATTGTCTGGGCTTGGTAGGGCTGGAAGATGGACACCGCGTCGACGTTGCGTTGTGTTGCCGCGGTAACCATGGCCGACGGTGCGACCTGGATCAGCTGGGCTTCGATGTTGCTTTGCGCCAGAGCATTTGAGATGTAGTAGGCGGCGCTGGTGCCGAGCGGGGTGCCGATCGACTTGCCCGCGAGATCGGCAATGGTGTTGATACCGGCGCTACGTCGGGCGATGATTCGCGAACCTTCCCAGCGTGAGCCGTCTCCGACGACCCGCAGGGTCGGCGTCCGGGTGAGGGCGGCCGACGTCGGTACGTCTGCGGCAGTGGTGATGTCGACCTGACCGGCTGCTGCGGCCTGTAAGGCTTCGACCCCGGACGAGAAGTTCACGACTTTGACGTTGACGCCGTGCTTGGTGAACAAGCCCGTATCGGCGGCCACCGGGATTTGCGCCCAGGAGGGATCGACGACGAATCCGACCGTCAGTTCGTCAGGGTTTCCGGTACCGGAATCCGTGCACGCGGTGATCGACCCGGTGAGCGCCACAGCGGTCAGGGCGGCGGTAAGAAACCGCCGAAGAGATGTCTTCACGATGGTGTTGGTCCTTTGTGAGCGGGGTCAGTGCACGGCGTGGTCGATGCCGAGTTCGTGGTGCAGGGTTTTGCGAATGTCGCTGTAGCCGAGCTGATCCGCAAGTGCATCAGCCGGTCGCGGTCGGCTCAGCGGGTTGGTGATGTGGTCGACGATCTGCCCGTCCCGCAGCACGCTGACGGTGTCACCAAGACGTATCGCCTCGTCGATGTCATGCGTGACGAACACGATCGTGCGATTGAGCCGGGTCCACAGGTCGATCAGCAGGTCCTGCATCCGCAGGCGGGTGAGTGCGTCAAGCGCCGCGAACGGTTCATCCATCAGCATCACGGTCGGTTCGCCGGCCAGGACGCGGGCAATGCTCACCCGTTGACGCATGCCACCGGACAGTTCGGTGGGGCGTTGGCGGCCTACTTCGTTGCGGAGCCCGACGAGATCGAGCAGTTCTGCAATCCTCGCCTGCCGCTGACTTTTGGCCAAATGTCGGGCCGTCAACGCGAATTCGATGTTGTCGGCGACGCTCATCCAGGGGAAGAGCACGTCGCGCTGAAATGCGACGCCCCGGCGGGGATGCGGCGCGGTGACGGTTTCCCCGTTGTCGGTCACGATGCCCGATGTCGGGGTGATGAGGCCCGCCAGGCAGTGCAGCAGCGTCGATTTGCCGCTTCCCGAAGCGCCGACGAGTACCGTGAAAGATCCGTCGGGGATGGTCAGGGAGATGCCCTTGAGAGTTGGTTCTTGCTTACCCGGGAACTGTACGACCAGATCGTTGGTGTGAATGGCCATGTCAGCGTTCCTCCTTGGCCCAGCGTGTGAACGGGGAAGTGATCGAGTTGACGAGAAGGTCGCAGATTGCGCCCACGATGCCAAGGATGATCAGACAGAAGATGAGCCGGTCGGCCTGGGAGAACAGTTGGGCCTGATAGATCCGGTACCCGATACCCGATGTGGTGCCGGTCATTTCAGCTACCACGATCAGCACAAACGCCATCGCGGCTCCGACGCGTAGACCCGAGGCGATGTCGGGGCCTGCTTCCGGCAGCACGACTTTGCGCAGCGTCTGCCAACGTCCGGCTCCGAGGCATCGGGCGGCCTTGAGATAATCGATCGGTGTACTGGCCAGGCCGCCATGGCTGTTGATCCACACCGGCACGAACACACCCAGCGCGATCACGAGGGTCTTGCTGTTCTCGCCCAATCCGAACCACAGGATGGCAAGCGGGACAAGACCGATCGTCGGGATGGGCGAGAAGACTCGCAGGACGGGCTGCAGCAGGTTACGGCCTGCAGTGGTGGTCGCAGTGATCACCGCGACCACGATCCCGGCGATGGCGCCGATCATGAATCCCACTGCAGCCCTGCGTAAGCTGGCGCTGATGTCGTCAACCAGCAAGCCCTCGGTCCACAGGGTGTGGCCCGCGGCGAGGATCTCCGGCACACTCGGAAACAACTCCCGGGGGAACCGCCCCGACGCCACGACGACTGACCACACTGCTGACGCGAGCACCAGCCCGGCGACCGTCCAGCCGAGCGGCCGTAGCCACTTTGGCCGGCCGAACGTGCGTCGAGGGGGTTGGATCGCCGGTGCCGGCGAGCGCGAACCGACCGTTGCTGTTTCTAGACGTGTCGTCATGGGCGCAAATCGATTTCCCGAAGTGGTGCGCGCGGGGTCCCGGCGGGTGTCCAGTCGAACGGGACCGCCTGGGAGCGGTACACCAGTGCAGTCAGGGTGAGCCGGTCGACTCCGGGGACCCTGGTCTGCTTGACCTCAGGCTCGCCGGCCACGCCGTATCCCTGGTACGGGCTGTGGTATTCCCAGACCACATCACCGTCGGGCGTCACCTGGAACAGCCGGCCCTGCATGCCTTCGGTGATGAGGGTGTTGCCGTTGGGTAGCCGCTGCGCGTTGCTGACGAACGAGCTGAAGAATGTCCAGGGCGGCAAGCCGGAGTCTTCGGCGGTGTACTGCCAGACGATTTCTTCAGTGACAGGATCGATTTCGAGTATGCGAGAGCCGGCGTAGATGCCGATCGAGGCCGGGGGATATCCGGCCCCACCTTGGTTGTCGAAAACCAGGATGTTGCCTGCGCCGGGGAGTCCGGCGGCGATCATGTGCGGGTTGTGCTGGCCGGACGTCTGGTCCAGTGGGCGGGGCACCTTGTGCACGCTGATCCGCTGATGCTGCGCGCCCGCTTCGGCGGCGTAATAGGGGCCCAGCTTCCACGCGATCGCCCCGGAGGTTTTGTCGATCAGCGCGATGATGTTGGCCTTGCGGAAGCTGACCACGATGTTGTCGGGATGAAAGACGCTGTCGGGCTTGGCATCGTGCCATCGGTTGGGTCCGAGCGACTTGGCGCTGTTCATCTCCAGGTAGCCCCACGGGTCTTCGGGGTCGCGTGCGACGGTCTCCCGCAGCGCCGCCCACCCGGCCTCGGAGAACCCGAACTCATCGAGATGGTCGCCGGCCAGCCACTGCCACACGATCCCGCCGTCCGGGTCGACTTCATAGAGGCCCTGATCGCCCACGACGTGGTCGCCGAGGGCGGGCACCACCCGCGGAACCGTCACGAGGATCAGCCGGTTGCCGTTGGGGAGTAGCTCCCAGTCGTGGTTCTGTCGGGCGGCACCGGCGGGTGCCTGGGCGCCCCACTCCCACACCCGCTCGCCGTCCCAATCGAGCTGTCCGACCGTGCCATTGGCGTAGATGCCGCCGCGCGCGTCGTCGCTGTCGGAGAGTTGCACTCCGACGTCGCCAATGCGGCCGCCGTTGAGTGCCGGATCGAGAATTCGCGGCGGAACCCCGGCGTAGGGCCACTCGTGCACGACCGTGCCGTTCAGGTCGATCAGGCGGGTGACAGAATCGGCGCCGGTGAACAGGACGTAACTGTCGTATGCGAGTTCAGGGTCGAGGTACGTGACCCCGGAGTGTCGTACGAATGCCATGTCAGCTACTCCACCAATGTCCTGTTACAACCATGGGTCCTCCTCGTAAAGGTTCTAATCGATTAGCGTAACGAGCGAGAGCGCCGGCGGAACCGTCACAATCGACGTGATTCAAAGGCTGGCGACAGCGTTTCCAACGACCGAAAGGTGTCCCTGCGTGAGTGGGAAACGGCCGACACTGGCTGACGTGGCGAGCAGCGCCGGGACCTCGACGGCGGTGGTGAGTTATGTGCTGAACAACGGCCCGCGTCCGGTGTCGGAGTCGTTGCGGGCCAAAGTGATTGCGGCTATCGATGAGTTGAACTATCGGCCCGATCTCCGCGCGCGAGCACTTCGTCGGCCCCGGCGCTGGCGCCAGATCGGCTTACTTGTCCCAGATCTCACGCTGCCGCTGTTCGGCGAGTTCGTAGGGCGGATCGAAGTCGAGGCCCGTGCGCGCGACCACCTCACGGTGATCGGCAACACCGGATACGACCCGGAACGCGAGCTCGAGTTCGCGACCGCGTTCGCCGAAGTCGGGATCGACGGTCTCGTCGTGATCGGCGCCGCGAATGCGCAGGAAACCGCGAAACTTTGCCGGCAGGAGCGCATTCCGGTGGTATGGATGCACAACATCCGTGGCGAGGTGGCTGTCGACATCATCGGCGTGGACCATGCCCGCGCCGGTGAGCTCGTCACGCGGCACCTCGTCGACCAGCACGGGTGCGCCGACATCGCATTGGTCGGGGGCTTCACCGAGGCCGACGTCCGCCACGGTGACCGTGAAACCGTGCGGCAACGCTTCGCCGGCGTCACCTCCGTCGTCGGAGATGACGTCCCGCTCATCCGCACCGATCTGACCCCGGCCGGGGCCTACGCTGCCGTCGGCGCGTTCCTGCGAAGTGCCGGCGCCCCTGGGGCATTCGTGGTCGGGACATACGGGCAGACCACGGCGACGGTGCGCGCGATCATCGATGCGGGGCTGCAGATTCCCGACGACATCCGCGTCGTCGGCTTCGACGGCAGCGATAACGACTACGGGCAGTTCCGTCTCACCGCAGCGCAGCAACCCGTCGACACCATCGCCCACCGGGCGCTCAGCAATCTGCTGGACGGCGCAACGGTGGCCGGACCGGATATGGAGCCGTCGCTACGGATCGGCGACACCTGCGGGTGTGCTCCGGATCGACACAACGGCCCCGGCGAGTGGCGATGCTGCTGATCCCGACCAGCGGCTCAATGTTCGTCCAGCACTCGTTCGATCACGCCCGCAGCCGTGGTTGCGCCTCCGGCAGTGTCCATCTCGGCACGCATCTGAGCCAGTCGATCACGTAGGCCGGCATCGTCAGCCGCCGCGGTCACCGCTGTCCAGATGGCATCCGCGTTCAGGTGCTCAGGGTCGAGAGCGAAGCCAAGACCGAGTCCGGCGATCCGATCGGCGTTCGCCCGTTGCTCGGCCATCTGCGGCACCGCTACCAGCGGAACCCGCTGGTAGATGCTCTCCATGGTGCTGCCCATCCCGCCGTGGGTGACGAAAGCCTGAGCGTGCCGGAGGACCGCCAATTGTGGTACCTGCTCATGGACCTCGACGTTGTCTGGGATGGGTCCGAGCCCGCCGGGATCGACTTGGTCGCCGATCGCGAGCACCACATGCCAGGGGCGGTTGACGGCCGACTCGATGATCATCCGGTAGAACTCGGGCCGGGCGTTGTAGGCAGTGCCGAGCGAGACCAGCAGCACCGGCCGACCGGTAGCTGGTGGCGACCAGTCGGCGTGCAACGCCCGCTCGGTCAGGCACGGCCCGACGAAGTGCCATCCGTCGAAGGTGTCGCCGGCGTACTGGAAGGCGCGCGGCAGCGTGACGAGCCGCGCGGCCGCGGATCTGCCCTGGAGGAAGTCACCGATCTCGGTGATGCCCTGGCTGCGCAGGTAGCGGCCGATCCGGAACATCTGCCACAGAAACCGCGGGCTGACGGGGTTGATCTTGGCGTAGGCGTTCATCGACCAGTGCCTGTTGCTGACGAAGTTCGGCCAGATCTCCACCGCGGGCACACCCCACCGATGAGCCAGGATCCTCCCCCACCAGGCGAGGGTGCCGTCGTGCAGCACCAGATCGGGTGGTGGCGTCTCGGCGAGTATCGGCACCACGGCCGCGGTCTCGTCCAGCAGCAGTCCCATCGCACGGATCAGTTCCTTGCCATGCATCTGCGGTGGCCCGCCATCGAGCTGTTCCCAGGTGGAGACGACCGGTTCGAACCGGGCACCGGTCTCGGCGATTCGGTCCCCGAACATACGGGGCGCCCAATAGGTCACCCGGTGCCCCCGCCGTACGAGTTCGGCCACGATTCCGAGCGTGGGATTGATGTGCCCAGCCCCAAGCGGCCCGTAAACAAAAATGGTCGCCACGATGGGTCAAGGTAACCCGACCCGCGCGCCAGGCGCTGAACTCGTCGGCGAAGTTTGTGGGCCCGGGAACAAAACCGCCATCGGCTCCGTTGAGCAGATCGACAGCAAGTTGAGTGATACAGACTCAAGTCTAGGTTGACAACGTATAGTCGGCCGGAGCAGGCTTGAGCGCAGTCCGCTCAGACCCCTATATGTCTATCAGGAGGCAACACCATGGCTCGTGCGGTCGGCATCGACCTCGGGACCACCAACTCCGTCGTGGCGGTTCTGGAAGGCGGCGACCCTGTCGTCGTCGCGAACTCCGAGGGCTCCCGGACCACCCCGTCGGTTGTCGCGTTCGCGCGCAATGGCGAGGTATTGGTCGGCCAGCCCGCCAAGAACCAGGCCGTGACCAACGTCGACCGGACCATCCGTTCGGTCAAGCGACACGTGGGCACCGACTGGTCCGTTGAAATCGACGACAAGAAGTACACCGCGCAGGAGATCAGCGCGCGCGTGCTGATGAAGCTCAAGCGTGACGCAGAGGCGTACCTCGGTGAGGACATCACCGACGCGGTCATCACCGTGCCCGCCTACTTCAATGACGCTCAGCGTCAGGCCACCAAGGAAGCCGGCCAGATCGCCGGCCTCAACGTGCTGCGCATCGTCAACGAGCCGACCGCGGCCGCCCTGGCCTACGGCCTGGACAAGGGCGAGAAGGAACAGACCATCCTGGTGTTCGACCTGGGTGGCGGCACGTTCGACGTCTCGCTGCTGGAGATCGGCGACGGTGTCGTCGAGGTCCGCGCCACCTCGGGTGACAACCACCTCGGCGGTGACGACTGGGACGACCGGATCGTGGAGTGGCTCGTCGACAAGTTCAAGAGCACCTCAGGCATCGACCTGACCAAGGACAAGATGGCCATGCAGCGGCTGCGTGAAGCGGCCGAGAAGGCCAAGATCGAGCTCAGCTCCAGCCAGAGCACCTCGATCAACCTGCCCTACATCACCGTCGACTCGGACAAGAACCCGCTGTTCCTCGACGAGCAGCTGACGCGCGCCGAGTTCCAGAAGATCACGCAGGATCTGCTGGACCGCACCCGGCAGCCGTTCCAGTCGGTGATCAAGGACGCCGGTATCTCGGTGTCCGAGATCGACCACGTCGTGCTGGTGGGTGGGTCCACCCGGATGCCCGCGGTCTCCGAACTGGTCAAGGAGATGACCGGCGGCCAGGAGCCCAACAAGGGCGTCAACCCGGACGAGGTCGTCGCTGTGGGTGCTGCCCTGCAGGCCGGTGTGCTCAAGGGTGAGGTGAAAGACGTTCTGCTGCTTGACGTCACCCCGCTGAGCCTCGGTATCGAAACCAAGGGCGGCGTGATGACCAAGCTCATCGAGCGCAACACCACCATCCCCACCAAGCGGAGTGAGACCTTCACCACCGCGGACGACAACCAGCCGTCGGTGCAGATCCAGGTGTTCCAGGGTGAGCGCGAAATCGCTTCGCACAACAAGCTGCTCGGCTCCTTCGAGCTGACCGGTATCCCGCCGGCCCCGCGTGGCGTGCCGCAGATCGAGGTCACGTTCGACATCGACGCCAACGGCATCGTGCACGTCACCGCCAAGGACAAGGGCACCGGCAAGGAAAACACGATCAAGATCCAGGAAGGCTCCGGCCTGTCCAAGGAGGAGATCGACCGGATGATCAAGGACGCCGAGGCCCACGCCGAGGAGGACCGCAAGCGTCGAGAAGAGGCCGACGTTCGTAACCAGGCCGAGTCGCTGGTGTACCAGACGGAGAAGTTCGTCAAGGAACAGCGCGAAGCCGAGGGTGGTTCGAAGGTCCCCGAGGACACCTTGACCAAGGTCGATGCCGCGATCGCCGATGCCAAGAAGGCGTTGGAAGGCACCGACATCGGCGAGATCAAGTCCGCGATGGAGAAGCTGGGTGTCGAGAGCCAGGGTCTGGGTCAAGCTATCTACGAGGCCACCCAGGCCGAGCAGACCGGCGGCGGCGCCGGCGCCGGGGCAGGCGGAGGTTCCGCCAGCTCGGACGACGACGTGGTTGACGCCGAAGTTGTTGACGATGACCGGGAGAACAAGTGAGTCAAGACGATTCGCACGAGCCGGTGACCATCACCGACAAACGGCGCATCGATCCGGACACCGGTGAGGTTCGCGAGTCGGCGCCGACCCCCGAGGGGGCGGCGCCGGCCGCGGCCGACGCCGTGGAGTTGGCGGACGATAGCGACGAGGTCGCCGAACTCAAGGCCACACTGCAGCGGGTCAAGGCCGAGTACGACAACTACCGCAAACGCACGCTGCGCGATCAGCAGGCCACCGCGGACCGCACCAAGGCCACCGTCGTCACCCAGTTGCTTGGTGTGCTCGACGACCTGGATCGGGCCCGCAGCCATGGCGACCTGGAGTCCGGGCCGCTCAAGTCGGTCGCGGACAAGCTCGTCAATGCTCTTGAGAGCCTGGGCCTTTCCTGGTTCGGCGAGGAGGGCGACGAGTTCGACCCATCGCTTCACGAGGCCGTGCAGCATGAGGGCGAGGGAACGCATCCCGTCGTCGGAACCGTCATGCGCCGCGGCTACAAGGTCGGCGAACAGGTGGTCCGCCACGCCATGGTCGGCGTGGTCGACACCGTGCCGGAAGAGGTCGACACAGCGGCCGAACCCACGGATAACACTGACGCCGGCGGTCCGCAGACCGCAGAATCAGACAACTAGACAGAACAACTAGAGGCAAGGAGGTGACGCAGCATGGCCCAACGCGAATGGGTCGAAAAGGATTTCTACAAAGAACTCGGCGTCTCCTCTGACGCCAGCGCCGACGAGATCAAGAAGGCCTACCGGAAACTGGCCTCCGAACTGCACCCCGACCGGAACTCCGAGCCTGGAGCCGCAGAACGGTTCAAGGCGGTGTCCGAGGCGAACAGTGTTCTGTCGGACCCCGCGAAGCGCAAGGAGTATGACGAAACCCGGCGGCTGTTCGCCGGCGGCGGCTTCGGCCGCCGGTTCAACCCGGGCGCCGGGAACTTCGGCGGTGGTGGATTCACCACCGACGGGGGCGAATTCAACCTCGGCGACCTGTTCGACGCGGCCGGCCAGGCCGGTGGCGCCAACATCGGCGATCTTTTCGGTGGGTTGTTCGGTCGGGGCGCGCAAGCCCGGCCCAGCCGGCCGCGCCGCGGCAACGATCTGGAAACCGAAACCCAGTTGTCGTTCCTGGAAGCCACCAAGGGCGTGGCCATGCCGCTGCGGCTGACCAGTCCGGCACCGTGCACCAACTGCCATGGCAGCGGTGCGCGGCCGGGCACCAGCCCGAAGGTATGCCCGAACTGCAATGGCTCCGGGGTGATCAACCGCAACCAGGGGGCGTTCGGCTTCTCCGAACCGTGCACCGAGTGCCGGGGCAGCGGGTCGATCATCGAGCACCCCTGCGGCGAGTGCCAAGGTACCGGTGTCACGACACGGACCCGCACCATCAACGTGCGGATCCCGCCGGGTGTTGAGGACGGCCAACGCATTCGCCTGCCCGGCCAGGGTGAGGCCGGGCTGCGCGGCGCGCCGTCCGGTGACCTCTATGTCACCGTGCATGTGCGGCCGGACAAGGTGTTCGGGCGCGACGGTGACGACCTGACAGTCAGCGTGCCGGTGAGCTTCCACGAATTGGCCTTGGGGACAACACTTTCCGTGCCGACACTGGAAGGCAAAGTCGGCGTGCGGGTACCCAAGGGCACCTCGGACGGCCGGATCCTGCGGGTGCGCGGACGTGGCGTCCCCAAGCGCTCCGGTGGCCACGGGGACCTGTTGGTCACGGTGAAGGTCGCTGTGCCGCCGAACCTGGAAGGCGAAGCGGCCGAAGCCCTTGAGGCCTACGCGAAAGCCGAACGGGCCAGCGGATTCGACCCACGGGCCGGATGGGCAGGCAACCTATGAGTAAGCGAAAAGAGGAAGCCCGAACGTTTCTGATCTCGGTGGCAGCCGAGCTGGCAGGCATGCATGCGCAGACCCTGCGCACCTACGACCGCCTCGGCTTGGTCAGCCCGCAGCGCAGTTCCGGCGGCGGGCGGCGCTACTCCGAGCGCGATGTCGACCTGCTGCGTGAGGTGCAGCGGCTCTCCCAGGACGAGGGCGTCAACCTGGCCGGCATCAAGCGCATCATCGAGCTCACCAATCAGGTCGACGCGCTGCGTGCCCGGGTGGCCGAGCTGACTCAGCAAGTAGAGCAGCTCAGTGCCGCCCGCCAACGCCACGATGTTGCGATGGCGTCCAAGGCGGTCGTCCTGTGGCAGCCGAGGAGGGGCAGCCGCTAGCCGACCATGATCGAGAAGGTAGCGGTCTCAGGCGTTCCGGGGACCGCGGTCGGATAGGTCCCGCGACGCAGCGCGTCGGTCGGTGCGGCCATCGGTTCAAAGCACACGACGTCGTCGCTGCGGGGTGCGAAGAGCTGCGCGGCGTGGTAGCCGCGGTGGAACGTCACGTCGATGCGGCGGTCGCCACCCGAGACCGAGAACTGCGCACCGTCTGGGACCTGATCGAATCCGTGGTCCAACTGCCTACCGCCCAGTTGCTCGGTTCCGCCGGCCCACTCCGACGTCTTACCGGTCGGAATGCCCCGATCGTCCACCGGTAGATGCCGCATGGTCGGTGTCTGTAGTTGCCAGTCTTCACGGGGGACATCCGGAAGCTGAAAGTACGGGTGATAGCCGTAGCACAACGGGACCGCCGCTGCCGCCGACGGCGTCACGGTGGTGTCCACCGTCAGGGTGTGGTCGGCGAGCGTCACCGCCATGGTCAGCAGGTGCGGGAACGGGAACGTCGTGAGCAGGTCGGGCATCGCGCCCCAATCCAGCGTCGCGACGAGCGTGTTCTCGGACTGCTCGGTGACCCGCCAACCCGGGTTGGCCGCCAGCACACCGTGAATCGGCGAGCCACGCTCGTCGACACGCACCCCTGCGACACCCGGGGTCAGCGTGACCGCGGTGCCGTCGACGTCATAGGTGTTGGCGCTGAGCCGATTTGCCCACGGGTACAGAATAGGGATGCCCAGCGTCTTGCCGTCGGCGATGTACGCCTGTAGTCCGCGGCGCTGACCCAGGAACTCGACACCGTCGTCGGCCACGGAGGTGCAGACCATTCCCGCATCCGGTACGTAGGTGGCACACAGCGATGAGGCGGGGTCACGCAGCGTGACGGGTTGGTAGCCGGCCATTGCCCAAGTTTGTCACGGTCAGCGCGTCAGCGGATCGTGCTGAATGCGTTCCGGTGGCGCGCCCTTCGCGATCAGCGCGGCCTTCGTCGCCTCGACCATGGCAGGGCCGCCGCAGATGAGGATCTGGCGGTCGCCCCAGCTGCCGTATCGGGTGACCACTTCGGGTAACTGGCCGGTCTGCCGGACGTGCAGGCCGCGCGGTGGCTGGACGTCGGGGTAGTCGCGGGCCCACGGTGGGTCGGTGCTGTATTCGGATACCGGTGTCACCGACAGCCACGGATTGGTCGAGGCGATCGTCCACAGCGTTTTCAGGTCGTAGAGGTCACACGGAAAGCGCCCGCCGAAGAACAGGTGCACGCGCGGATTCACACCGTGCAGCGTCATATCCATGATCAGCGTCCGCAGCGGTGCCAGGCCGGTGCTGCCCGCCACCATCAGCACGTCTTCGCCGTCGCGGTCGACCTGCATGCCGCCGTGCGGACTCGAGATCCGCCAGCGGTCACCCGGCCGGGTTTCGCCGACGATCGCGGTGCTGACCATGCCGCCGGGGACCGATCGCACGTGGAATTCGATGGCTCCCGAGCGGTCGGCGGGGACCGCCGGGCTGAGAAAGCGCCAACGGCGTGGCCACTGCGGGACCTCGACCGTCACGTACTGACCGGGGTGGTAGAAGAGCGGCTGGTCCAACTGCAGCCGGATCACCGAGACGTCCCGGGTAACCCGATGATGCTCGACGACGGTGCCGTCGCAGTAGGCAGGCGATTGCTCGGCATCGGCCGCACCGCGCATCACCCCGACGATCAACGCAACCGCGTCGTGGGTGGCCTCGGCCAGGCTGTCGGTCCACCCAGCGGTGAAATGTTTGCGTAGCGCGGTGTACAGCGCATCCTGCATGGTGTCGTAATGACGTTGCGTCACACCGTATTTGCGGTGATCGCGCCCAAGTTGGGCGAGGAACGCCACCGGTTCCTCTGCCCGTTGGGCGATCAACTCACCGAACAGCCAGGTCAGGGCCTGGCCAAAGGCCCTGCGTTGGTTGTCGAGGTCCGGGGGAAACAGGTCACGGGCCGAGAGGTCGGTGGCGAACCAGGTGGTGTAGAAGTCGCGGATCACCGCGCCGGAACCGTTTTGTGGGTCGACGGCATGCTGCAGTTGCTGCAGCGCATCCCGGTCATCAAGCCCCACGCGGCTGCATTCTATGCGCGCGTCAACCTGCGCTGCCGCACCGCGCGCTTGCTGGATTGCCGCACCGCGGCGGTGACCACCATTATTGCCCCGGCGAGCGCCCAGCATCCCAGCACAATGATGGCGGTGGCGGACCCTGCGCCGTCGAAGTATGCCGCGGACCGCAGCAGGGTGGCGCTGGCGCCCTGGGGCAAGAGTTGGCCGAGCTGGCCCCAACCGCTGGGCAGCATCTCCGGTGCCGTCGTCAGCCCCGACAGCGGGTTGCCCAGCAACAGGGCCAGCAATGCCCCTGAGGCCAGGCCGACCTTGCCGAACAGCGACCCCAGGCCGAGCATGAACAGGCCGGCTGCGGCCACACCGAGGGCCAGCGCGGCGGCCGCGCCCCAGAAATTCGTCTCGATGGAACCGAAGACGAAGAAGAGTAGCGCGGCGATGGTGATGCCCGCGACTCCGGAGAACACGACGACGGCGGCCAGCCGGGTCCACACCTCGCGTTTGAGGGCGAGCGTCAGAAGAATCGCGGGCAGGATGCCGGCCAACGTGATGGGCAGTGCCGAGGCGGCGAGCCCGGCGCCCCGCGGGTCTTTCTCGGCGGGCGGGGCGAGATCCTCGGTCCGTAGTGGTGCACCGGACTGCTGGGCGAGGCCTGACCCGATCTGGTTGAGCAGTTGCGCGACGGCCGGGCTGGCGCCGGTAGCAGTCAGTAGAGCTGGGCGGTCAGGGCCCAATGCAATGCCCCCGTAGACATTCCGGTTGAGGATGGCATCACGCAATGCCTGCTCGCCCGGGTAGAAGGTGACCGCGAAGGCGCCGGGAGCCTGCTGTTCGAGCCGCTCGGCGATTTGACTGGTGGCGGCCTGCGGGCCCGCCACGCCGATGGGCACGTCGTGCGGTTTGGACCGCGACGCCGGTAGGGCGAAGGCGATTGCGACGAGTGCGATCGCGACGGTCAGCACCGCGATGATGCCGATGGCGCGCAGGGCGGCCGGCGGCTCGTGCTCGGACGTCGTGTCGTGAGCGGGTAGCGATTGCGTGGTCATGCGATTGCCTTTTCATCTAGTGTTGAATTAATGATGCGCTGAGCGTAACGCCGTGCCAACCGTATTTCAACGATTATTGAAATGATAGTGTCGGCGGATGGCTTCACCAGGGAAAACAGCGAAGAAGCGGGGCCGCAGGCAGGGCGATCCGGTATCGCGGGACGCGGTCCTGAGCGCCGCGAAAGAGCGCTTCGCCACGGAGGGCTATGAAAAGACGACGCTCCGGGCCATCGCCGAGGACGCCCACGTCGACCCGTCGATGGTGCTCTACCTGTTCGGGTCGAAAGCGGACCTGTTCCGCGAATCGCTGCAGCTGATCCTCGACCCCGGCCTGCTGGTCGCCGCGCTGGAAGGCCCGGCCGACGAGGTCGGCATCCGCATGGTGCGCACGTATCTGAAGATCTGGGAGTCGCCCGAGACCGCGGCCAGCATGCGCGCGATGTTGCAGTCGGCCACCTCGAACTCCGATGCCCATGAGGCGTTCCGGTCGTTCATGCAGGAATACGTACTGACAACGGTGTCCGGTGTGCTCGGCGGGGGCGAACAGGCCCGCCTACGGGCAATGCTTGCCGCCTCGAACCTTGTGGGCACCGCGATGCTGCGCTACGTGATGGCGGTGCCGCCACTGGCGACCCTGACCGGGGACGAGGTGGTGCGGTTGATCGCGCCGGCGGTGACGCGCTATCTGACCGCCGACGCCGAGGAATTGGGCCTGCCCGACCTATAGGGCGTGAATGCCTTTGTACAACACCAGAAGTCCGATCACGATGAGGATCCCCGCGACCAGGCTCGCGTGGTTGCGTTCCATCCATTCCTTGAGTCGCGTCAACGGTGCGCCAAGGCGGTCAGGCGAAATCGCATAAGCCACAATCGGAATTGCGACGGTAGACCCGGCGACCAGGGCGTAGTAGATCACCGACGCCCACGCACCCGTCCGGCCCAGACCGGCGGTGCCGATCGCCAAACCCGCTGCTGCGCTGACGAACAGCACCTTGGGGTTGACGATGGTCAGGACCATCGCGGTGACGGCGGCTCGGCCCGGGCTGATATTGCTGAGGCTGCGCATCCATGCCGGCGAATGCTCTGAGTGCTTTCTGTTGAGCCAGCGGTAGGCGCCGAACACGATCAGCGCGGCGCCGATCACGATACGAAGCCAGGACGCCCAGGTCGGCGGTTGGTCGAGCCGCCCGAACAGATCCGAGACCATGACGAAGATCGCGGCGAGCACGGCCAGACCCACTAGCCAGCCGAACAGGAACGCCAGCCCGGTGGGTCGCGGGCGTGGCGTATGCAAGACCAGGATGCCGGGAATGATCGACAGCGGCGACAACGCCACCACCAATGCCAGCGGGATGAGTTCCGTCAGCAACGACACCAAAACATCCGGCATGGCCCACCCTCTCGTCGTATCGGTCGATCAGAACTTAGCGGCGTTCGAACTGGTTTCGGCCCAGGGTGTCGACGAACGTGGGCCCGAGCCGGTCGAGCTCGGTCAGATATGCATCAGCCCACGTGCCGAACGGTTGGTGTGCCAGGTATTCATTGCGGAATCGGTCGTCCTCGGACACCTCCGTCGCACAAAAGGCGGGGATCTCCAGATCGACCACGGGGCCGCCCCGTTCAACCTCTGAGAGCACCAGTGGCGCGTTGCCGCCGAGGAACCGGTCGATGATCCAGCCGTCCTCGCCCAGCCACATCGAGTACCGAATCTTGGCGACCACCTGGTCGGCCCTGCGCACAATCTGCGCTGCGACCAATGGGTCGAGCTCACGCTCGGCCTCGTAGCGGGTACCTCCGACGGCCGGGCCTTTCGCTGTCATCGTCCCGATCGAATCCTCGTCCATCGCCTCCACCAGACGGCCGGGATCGGCGTCCAATTCGGCAGGGGCAGTGCCCTGTACCCGGACGCGGACCGCGTAGCCGTCGGACGCGAACAGGTATGCCTGCACGATCAGCACAGGTGAGGGGTCCGATGCCGCCACGGCGGGCATTTCACGGACGAAGAACTTCCGCTCGAATTCGAAATCACCGAAGCCGGATTCGGACATGGGTAGACCGTAGCCCGGCAGTTGTCGAACGTCAGCGTCTGACGCGGGTCTCTGCACCTGTAATCCAGGCTCACCAACGCCCGGCCACGATGTCCTCGACCGCGTCGGCAGCGTGGGCCGGTCCGCCGCTGGCGTGGATCTCGTCACGAACCGCGTTGAGTCGCAACCTGACCTGCTCATCGGACGACACGGCGAGCGCGGCGTCCCGGATCTGTTCGGGGCTGGGCAGCTGGGCCGAAAGGTGCCGCCCGACTCCGACGGCCTCCAGCCGGTCGGCGTTGGCCGGTTGATCGACGGCCTGCGGAATGGCCACCATGGGCACGCCGTACCACAGCCCTTCGGTGCACGAACCCATGCCGGCGTGGGTGATGAAGCAGTCCGCGAGCTGCAGGACCGCGGGCTGCGGGACGGTGTCGCGGAGTTGCACCCATGGCGGTACCTCGCCGAGATCTCTGGCTCGGCCGGTCGCCAGGACCAGCCGCCAGCCCAGCCCGTCGAGTGCGTCGATGACATTGCGATACACGTCAACGCGTTGGGTGTAGGCCGTGCCGAACGCCAGCAGCGCCAGCGGTCCGTCGCCCGGTGGTGGGGTCCAGTCGCGTAGATCTTCGCGGCGCGGGTCGATACAGGGCCCGACGAAGCGGTAGCGGTCGCCGACCCGGTCGGCGTGGCGTTGCATCACCCGCGGAATCAGCACAAGACAACGTCCTGGCACGCCGGTCACCTCGTCGAAGGTCAGACTCGATCGGGAATCCGCCAGCCAATCGTCGAAGACCTCGCGGTAGGTCAGGCCGCTGGGACTGTTCAGGATCGGGTCCAGGACCTCGGCCATGTCGTCGTGGTAGGTGTCCCAGGCGACCTCGCTCGGTGACAACTGCGCGGCCGGCACGCCCCAGTGATCGGCTGCCACCGGGCCCGCCATGCCGCCGATGTCGTAGAGCACGATGTCAGGCCGGTCGTCGTCGAGGGCCGCGTGCAGCTGCGGAAGGACGTGGATGGCCTCATCGAGGAACATCCGCATGCCGCTGACGGGATCGTTCTCGTCCCAGTCTTCGGGTGCGCCCGGGGCGCCCGGCAACACCGAGGTGCATTCGATGACGTCCGCGCCGGTCGGGTGGACCAGCCAGGCCAGATGGCCGCCGACCAGGTAACTCACCCGGTGGCCGCGGTCGACGAGCTCCCGGACGACCGCCAGGTGCGGGTACATGTGGCTGGGCGCGGATGCGGCGACGACGGCAATGTGCACGGTCTGATTGTGCCCGCTCGAAGTTAATCAGAGTTGAGCGGAACAGACTCAACCTTGACTGCGTTGAACAACACGACAAGCATTTTCCATACACAAAGGGAGGTGTCGTGGACTCGTTCAATCCGACGACCAAGACTCAGGCGGCGCTGACCTCGGCGTTGCAGGCGGCCAGCACCGCAGGCAACCCGCAGATCACACCCGCCCACCTGTTGATGGCACTGCTCACCCAAAATGAGGGCATTGCCGCACCGCTGCTGGAGGCCGTCGGTGTCGAGCCCGCGACCGTTCGTGCTGAGGCGCAACGGCTGGTCGATCAGCTGCCCAGTGCCAGCGGCGCCAGCTCGCAGCCGCAGCTGTCCCGCGAATCACTGGCCGCGATCACGACCGCCCAGCAGTTGGCGACCGAGATGGACGACGAGTACGTCTCGACCGAGCATCTGATGGTCGGCCTGGCTGGAGGTTCGGGTCGTTCCGCAGGCTCCACTCCCGCAGGTGATTCGGAGGTCGCCAAGCTGTTGACCGGGCACGGCGCGTCTCCGCAGGCACTGCGCGAGGCGTTCACCAAGGTGCGCGGCAGCGCGCGGGTGACCAGCCCGGACCCCGAGGGCAGCTATCAGGCGCTGGAGAAGTACTCCACCGACCTGACTTCCGCGGCCAGGGAGGGCAAGCTCGACCCGGTCATCGGGCGCGACACCGAGATTCGTCGCGTCGTGCAGGTACTGAGCCGTCGCACCAAGAACAACCCGGTGCTCATCGGTGAGCCCGGCGTCGGCAAGACCGCGATCGTCGAGGGCCTGGCCCAGCGGATCGTGGCCGGCGACGTGCCGGAAAGCCTGCGGGGCAAGGCGGTCATCAGTCTGGACCTCGGTTCGATGGTGGCCGGCGCGAAGTACCGCGGTGAGTTCGAGGAACGGCTCAAGGCCGTGCTCGACGACATCAAGAACTCTGCCGGACAGGTCATCACCTTCATCGACGAGCTGCACACCATCGTGGGTGCCGGTGCCACCGGCGAGTCGGCGATGGACGCCGGCAACATGATCAAGCCCATGCTGGCCCGCGGCGAGCTGCGCCTGGTCGGCGCCACCACGCTCGACGAGTACCGCAAGCACATCGAGAAGGACGCCGCGCTGGAACGTCGCTTCCAGCAGGTGTTCGTCGGCGAACCGTCGGTCGAGGACACCGTCGGCATCCTGCGCGGACTCAAGGATCGCTACGAGGTGCACCACGGTGTCCGCATCACCGACTCCGCGCTCGTCGCCGCGGCCACCCTGAGTGACCGCTACATCACCGCCCGGTTCCTGCCCGACAAGGCCATCGACCTGGTCGATGAGTCCGCGTCCCGCCTGCGCATGGAGATCGACTCCCGGCCCGTCGAGATCGATGAGGTCGAACGGCTCGTGCGTCGCCTCGAAATCGAGGAAATGGCACTCGAAAAGGAAGAGGACGACGCTTCGAAGGATCGGCTGGAGAAGCTGCGCGCCGAGTTGGCCGACCACAAAGAGAAATTGGCGGAACTCACCACCCGCTGGCAGAACGAGAAGAGCGCGATCGACGTCGTCCGTGAGTTCAAGGAGCAACTGGACACCTTGCGGGGCGAAGCCGACCGGGCCGAGCGCGACGGCGATCTGGCCAAGGCCGCCGAGCTGCGGTACGGCCGTATCCCCGAGGTCGAGAAGAAGCTCGACGCGGCGCTGCCCGTGGCCCAAGCACGCGAGAACGTGATGCTCAAGGAGGAGGTCGGCCCCGACGACATCGCCGAAGTGGTTGAGGCGTGGACCGGCATTCCGGCCGGCCGGATGCTCGAAGGCGAGACGGCCAAGCTGCTGCGCATGGAGGACGAGCTGGGCAAGCGCGTCGTCGGGCAGAGGACCGCGGTTGCCGCGGTGTCGGATGCGGTGCGCCGCAGCCGCGCCGGGGTCGCCGACCCCAACCGGCCGACGGGCTCGTTCATGTTCCTCGGGCCGACCGGCGTCGGTAAGACCGAGTTGGCAAAGGCGTTGGCGGAGTTCCTGTTCGACGACGAGCGTGCGATGGTCCGCATCGACATGAGCGAGTACGGCGAGAAGCACTCGGTGGCTCGCCTTGTCGGTGCGCCTCCGGGCTACATCGGTTACGACCAGGGCGGTCAGCTGACCGAGGCAGTACGGCGGCGTCCGTACACGGTGGTGCTGTTCGACGAGATCGAGAAGGCGCACCCGGATGTGTTCGACGTGCTGCTGCAGGTGCTCGACGAGGGCAGGCTGACCGACGGTCAGGGCCGCACGGTCGACTTCCGCAACACGATCCTCATCCTGACGTCCAACCTGGGCGCCGGTGGAACCGAGGAACAGGTGATGGCGGCGGTGCGCTCGGCGTTCAAGCCCGAGTTCATCAACCGGCTCGACGACGTGATCATCTTCGAGGGGCTCAAACCCGAGGAGCTGGTGTCGATCGTCGACATCCAGTTGGAGCAGTTGGCCAAGCGGTTGGCGCAGCGCAGGCTCATCCTCGAGGTGTCGCTGCCGGCCAAGAAGTGGCTCGCCGAGCGCGGTTTCGACCCGCTCTACGGGGCGCGGCCACTGCGCCGCCTGGTCCAGCAGGCCATCGGCGATCAGCTCGCCAAGATGCTGCTGGCCGGCGAAGTGCACGACGGCGACGTGGTGCCGGTCAACGTCAGCGCTGACGGCGAGTCGCTCGTCCTGGGCTGATTTCCCCGGCGAGCAGACGCGAAAGTGCCCTTTCCCATGTGGAATTGGGCACTTTTGCGTCTGCTCGCGGGAGAGACTGATTCAAGGCATGTCCATAACCGTCGATTGGGGCCGCGATGGCATCGCGGGCGACCCTTGTGACTGCGCTTTTTTTTCGCGCAGTCATCGCCCTCCGACTGTCGTGTCGAATACCCAAGTTCCACTACGATGGCAGACGGTGACGAAAGGCGATAGATGGGCAGCTTGGCACGCGTAGGCGGTGCGACCGCAGCCCTAGTCGCCCTCGTGGTGGGACTCCTCGGTTTGGTCCACTCTTGGCCACAGTGGCTTCTTATTTCACTCGGGGCCGTCGGCTTGATAGGCATCGTCGCTCAATTCTTCTGGGAGCACCGAAGTCTCGGAGAGCAACGCACCACTGTTGTCCGACAGAAGCAAAGGGGCGGGCGGGGATCGCAAAATTGGCAAGCCGGCAGGGACCTGCGATTCAACGGCGGGGCAGGCGACCGGCAGGACTAATCGTCAAATCATGAGCCAAAAGCAGGTCGGGGGCAAAGGTTCAGCCAACTTCCAAGCTGGGCGCGACATCCACCTCACCGTTTACGCCAACAGTGACAGCGGCACCGCGTCTGCGACGACCTCCCAACCCGCTGCGTCGGCACTCCAGACGCTAGCCTTGCCGCACGGAATACTGTCTGGAGTCACCGGGCCGACGCCCGACCTGACCACCTTGCTCGAAGTGGTCGGCGCGGACGCCAACCTTCCGCGTGTGCGCGACCTGGATCCCTACCGAATCGGTGCCACCACCTCCCTGGTGGGCGACAGCACACGGTATGGCCAGGACGATCCCTATGTGCGTCGCACTGCCGGTGGCGTCGACGAGAGGTTAGACCGAGCCATCGCCGCCGCCACCGATGGCGGCCCGATGGTGGTGCTGGTTGGCCCGTCGAAGGCGGGCAAGACTCGAACCGCGTACGAAGGACTACGCCGAGTGCTGCCGCAAGGCCGCCTCGTCATCCCGCTGCCAGGAAGCCTGGACCGATTGGCCATCCGGCACGATTGGCAATCCGGCCCAGATCCCGTCGTTCTTTGGCTCGACGACCTCAATCGATTCATCACGACCGATCCGCTGACCACATCGCGGCTAGCAGCCCTGACTTCCCGACCGGGAGGTGTCGTAGTGGTCGCGACGCTGCGATCTGAGGAACGCGAACTTCTTCGCGCCGGTGGCGAACTTAGCAGGGAAGTACGCATGCTCTTAGAGCAAGCGTGCGAAATCTCACTCGGTTCTACCAACGACGACCAGGACGAGACCACTGCGGCGCGAGGTGCGTACCCGGGCTTGAGCCTTGGTGCAGGACTGGGCGCCGAGTTGGCTGGAGCGCCTGAACTGCTGCGGCAGTACGACGACGCCGAACACGCCGATCCACTACGGCGCGCCGTGGCCGAAGTGGTGATTGACTGGGCTCGCGTCGGTCGCCCAGATCCCATCTCGGAGCACGCCCTGATCGAATTGGCCAAGGAGGCCGCCTTCCTCCGCTGGCCATATCTGGATACTGACCACGCAGAGGTCCTCGCGGCGATAGTCACTGCGCGGACTCCGCCCGCCGGACTGGGGCGGGTGGCGATGATCGACACACAGGTGCTCCCCGACGGAGAACGCGGCTACCGTCCGTTCGACTACCTCGTCGCCGCCGATGACACCCCGCCCCCAAGGCGTCCCATTCCCGCATGGTTTTGGAAGCGGGCCATACAAGATGCCAGCCCGGTAGGCCTGTTCGCCGTCGGAATGGTCGCGCTACTGCGCGGCTGCCTCGCCGAGGCCGCCGAGGCCTGGGGCCGCGCCGCCGATACAGGCTTGGTTGCCGTCATGCCCCTACTGGGCATATTGGAGCTTCACCGCGATCCAACGCATCCCGAAAAGGGACGTGCCTGGCTGGAGAAGGCCGCAGACGGCGGTAGTGCAGATGCCATGAACTTCCTTGGCGCGCTTGCCGAGCATCATGAACCACGAGATCTAGCACATGCCCGCAGGTGGTACGAGCAGGCCTCTGCCGCCGGCAACACCGCCGCCATGGTCCAACTGGGTCGATTTGTCGCTGACCACGACGCCGATCTGTCGGCCGCTCGCACGTGGTGGCAAAGGGCCGCTGAGATGGGTGATACCGACGCCATGGTCAAACTCGCCAAACTGCTCGCCGAAAAGACGGATCCGCCCGATCGTGCGGCGGCTCGCGGATGGTACGAACGGGCGGCCGAGGCCGGCAACACCGACGCCATGACCAACTTGGGATGCCTACTAGTCCGGTCGGACCCACCCGACGTGATCGCGGCGCGCCACTGGTGGGAGCGGGCCGCCGCGGCCGGAAACGTTCACGCTATGACTAACCTTGGATCCCTGCTCAGCAACGACTGGGAACCTCTTGACCTGTCGGCAGCCCAGACATGGTACGAGAAGGCCGCCAAGGCGGGCGATCCGCGTGCCATGGCATACCTCGGTCTTCTGCTGCTGACCAAATTAAACCCACCAGACGCGGACGCTGCCCGCACCTGGCTGGAGCAGGCCGCCGAACGTGGACGAACCGACGCCATGATCAACGTCGGAGTCCTCCTCATCGGTCAGACGCCTCCGGACTTCGCTGGCGCGCGGGGATGGTGGGCCAAGGCTGCCGCCGCCGGCGACGCCGAAGCCCTGGCACGACTCGGCTCCGTACCAATCAATCATTGGGATCAGGCGGAGCTACCGGACGCCCGCGGGTGGTACCGCAAAGCTGCTGACGGTGGCGACACGGGCGCCATGATCAATCTGGCGTTGCTGCTCACTCACCGTTGGGAGCCAAAGGATCTCACCGGTGCGCGCACCTGGCTGCTCAAAGCCGCGCGGGCCGGCGATGCAGAAGCCATGAACCAGCTCGGCACGCATCTCATGACACAGGTGCACCCACCCGCGGTCGGGGCGGCCCGTAAGTGGTATGCCCGAGCTGCTGATGCCGGCCACGTCGAAGCGATGTACAACCTCGGCGTCGTCCTGACCGACCATGCGTCGCAACCTGATCCGGCAACGGCTCGCATATGGTACGAGAAGGCCGCCACCGCCGGCCATA
Organism: Mycolicibacterium sp. XJ870; assembly: GCF_053483975.1. Classification (NCBI taxonomy): domain Bacteria; kingdom Bacillati; phylum Actinomycetota; class Actinomycetes; order Mycobacteriales; family Mycobacteriaceae; genus Mycobacterium; species Mycolicibacterium sp. XJ870. Next base: position 124,261 of record NZ_JBEFTI010000011.1, on the reverse strand, counting down.
CCGGTGCGATGACCAATCTTGGTGCGCTGCTCACCAGGCACAATCCGCCCGATTACATCACTGCCCGCTCCTGGTACGAGAGGGCAGTCGAAGCAGGCGACGTGCGAGCCATGTCGAATTTAGGCTGGCTGCTGGCATACCGTTTGGCCCCAACCGATCTGGTTGCGGCACGCGCCTGGTGGGAGCGAGCCGCCGAAGAGGGCGACGTGCAGTCCATGATTTGGCTGGGCCATATGCTTGCCGAGCGTTTGGATCCGCCCGATCGAGACGGTGCGCGTGCCTGGCTCGAGAAAGCCGCCGACAAAGGTAGTGCCGAATCGATGTCCTATCTTGGTTGGATATTCCTTCGAATGTACGATCCGCCCCAGTTTTCACACGCCCGCACATGGTATGAAAAGGCCGCAAACACTGGCGATCCCGACGGCATGTACAACTGCGGTCTCTTCCTAGCCGACTTCTTGGAGCCGGCGGACCCATCCGCCGCCCGCAGCTGGTTCGAGAAGGCTGCCCGTGCCGGCCACTCCGATGCGATCCTTCGGCTAGGGCATGTCTCATAACGGTTTGGTGATGATTTGGCAGTCTCGGTGATATGTCGAAGACGAGGTTCATCGGATGTGACGTGGGCGTGGATTGAGTCGTTGATGCGGGTGGCATTGGCCAAGAGCGGTAGGCCGTTTGGCGATTATCGGCGTGTGGTGGACGCGGTCATCTGGCGGTTTTGAACTGGGGGCCGTGGCGGCAACTGCCAAATGAGTTCGGGTCGCGGCAGACTGCTTGGCGCCGCCGTCACCAGTTCAGTAAGAACGGCACCTGGGAAGGATCTTGGCCGCGGTGTACTTCCTGGCCGCCGACACCGATCTGATCGATTGGGCGGTCAATGTGGATTTGGACGGTCAAATCGGGCGCATCATGACGCGACGAGCCTTCGGCGCGGCACAGGGACAGCGACGGCCACCGCCATTCGACGCCGACGACCAAGGGCCACAACGTCGTTAAAACACGGCTTGCAGCGATACCAAACAGCGCGGAATCGCGGCCCGCTACGACAAGCACAACCTCTACCTTCGAGGCGGCGTCGTCCGCGACGACATCGTGGCTACACTGAAACGCTATGAGGCACGCCCTAGCTCCCCTAGCGGACGCAAAACTGCCCTTTCCCCAATGGAATTGGGCACTTTTGCGTCTGCTCGCGCTAGAGGGTGAACCGGCCGGCGAAGCCACGCAGCGGTACGTCGGCGCTCGTCAGTAGACCGGGCGGGGCCGCGACGACAGAGGCGATCGCGTTGAGCGCGGGCAGCCCCGTCACGGTCATGCCGATCGAGGCGAACGATGCCGGATCCGACAGGTCCACACCGGGTTTGGGGAAGATCATGTGCTTGTTGTAGATGCACGGATCGCCTTGGATCTGAGTGATGTAGCAGCCCTTGATATCCCAGTGCGGATCAGTGTGCGGGGTCATCTGCCACTCGAGGTGCGTCTCGACGCGCGGCACACCGTCGATCATGCCCTGATACTTGATGTAGTTGCCGCCCAGCGAGCCCTTGGGCAGTTTGTACCAGCCCAGGTCGACGTCCTTCGTGCACGCCCCGAGTTCGTAGCTGAACTTCACCTCGTCGAGTTCGAGGCCGAAACAGTCGGCCATCATCAGGACACTGTCGGCGAACACCCGCGTGTACTTTTCCAGCTTGCCGGGGATCGACGGGTCGTCGACCGGCATGCCATAGCCGACCTCGATCCAGGTGTCGCGGCTGTGATGGCATGACACGTCGACGGATTCGATGGTGGTGACGTTCTCGATCTCCGCGACATCGGCCGAGCACACCACGCCGAGGATCTGATTGACGCCCGGGTTCATGCCGGTGCCGTAGAAGGTCGAGCCACCCTTTTCGCAGGCCTCGGCGAGCAGTTGCGAGACCGGCTTGCCGGACGGGTGGGGGTGGTTGGTGTCGCGGTGCCAGCCGGTGATCCAATCGGCGGTGGTGACGATATTGATGCCCGCTTCAAGGACTTTGACGTAAAGGTCCTCATCGGGAAACACGCCGTGGAACGTCAATACGTCAGGACGCGCGGCGATGATCTCGTCGACCGAGCCCGTCGCCGTCACCCCGATCGGGGCCAGACCGGCAATCTCACCGGCATCTCGGCCGATCTTTTCCGTTGTGTAGCAATGTAATCCGATCAGCTCGAGATCGTCGCGCATGCTGATGCGTTTGATCATCTCGGTGCCGACGTTGCCGGTGGCCACTTGGAAGACCCGGATCTTGGATGTCACGCTCAACCCTTCTGATTCGATGACGCCAGGTCCGCGGCGCTGCCACCCCTGCCGTCCGGATAGAACTGCATGGCCCACTTACGAATTGCGGTGAAGCCCTCATACTCCGCGGTCGCCAGCGCCGGGGGATCGGAGTAGCGCTGATGTGACCAGATGTGGATGTCCTGGGTGAACTGGCGGATCACTTCCTCGCCGAATTCGGTTGCCTTGGCCGCCGCCCGCTGGTCATCGCGGCCGGGAGTCCGGCCGATGTAGACCATGAACCGCACATCGGAGGTGGACCCGTCGACGGGCGTGACGGCCGAGATGGTCCGGTTGTCGATCATGCCCCAGCTCTTGGTCACCGCGATGCCCAGACCGCCGTTGATCGCCTCGACTCCGCTGCGCACGTCGTCGATGGTCTGGTCCTCGTCGCCCTCGAAGGTGATGGTGAAGTCCACGTAGGACACCGGTGTGGCGAAGTCGTGCCGGGTGAACACCGGCACGATCGGGGTCTGGTGGACGAACTTGAAGTGCGCGAAGTCGACGCCGTTCTCCAACACGTACTGCGGATGCAGTTCCAGCGCTTCGCGATACAGCCGCTGCTGCGGGTAGTAGTCGGCGGCGCTGCTGCCGTCGTTGAACGACGCGAACACATCGGGCGCTTCGAAGAACGGTTCCCGACCCTCGACGTCATGCCAGATGTAGATGACTTCATTGCGTTCGACGACGGGGTAGGTCTTCATGCGGCGGCCGCGGTTGGGCCGATCCTGATACGGGATGCAGACGTTGCGGCCCTCGGCGTTCCATTGCCAGCCGTGAAACGGGCACTGGATGACCTCGCCCACGACGTGGCCACCGAATCCCAGGTGCGCCCCGAGGTGCTCGCAATAGGCGTTCATGACCGTCAGCTGACCGGCCTCCGAGCGCCAGGCGACCATCTCCTCGCCGAAGTACTTCATCGCGTGCACGTCGCCGACGCCGACTTGGTCCGACCAGGCGACTTGGAACCATCCCGTCGGTTTCATCGACAACGGTGGCTTGGCCATGAGCTGAATCGTATGAGCATCCGTGGAACTTTGGAAGAGGGTTCTATGAAACTGCGCGGTTCGGACTAGCATCGAGAAGATGACCGAGGCCACCGCGCGGCGGACCAATCGCCGCGGTCTGGCCACCCGGGAGAACATGCTCGAGGCGGCGCTCAAGGCGTTGGCGACCGGCGATCCGGGTGCGGTGTCGGCCAACCGGATCGCCAAACAGATCGGCGCCACCTGGGGCGCGGTGAAATACCAGTTCGGCGACATCGACGGGCTGTGGGCTGCGGTGCTGCACCGCACCGCGGAACGCCGCGCGGGCATGCTGGGACGCCGCGACACCACCGCGCCCCTGCAGCAGCGCGTCGCCGGCATCATCGACCTGCTCTACGACGGGTTGACCGCCAGCGATTCGCGGGCGATCGAGAATCTGCGCGCCGCGTTGCCGCGGGACCGCGCCGAACTCGAACGGCTCTACCCACTGACGGCCGCGGAACTGTCGTCATGGGGGCGAGGCTGGCTTCAAACCTGCCAGCAAGCTTTCGCGGACCTCGACGTGGACCCCGATCGGGTGGCAGAGGTTGCGTCGTTCATCCCGGGTGCCATGCGCGGCATCACTTCCGAGCGGCAACTCGGCACGTATTCCGACCTGGACATGGCCCGGCGGGGGCTGACGAACGCCATTGTGATGTACCTGGAAGAGTCCCGCCCGGAGAGATTTGAGCAACCAGTAACCGGGTTGTGACCTCCCAGAGTTGAGGCAATCGTGCCGTCAACAAGTAGGCTAGGCCCGATGGTCCCGCTCTGGTTCACGCTGTCCGCACTCTGTTTCGTGGGTGCGGCCGTGTTGCTGTATGTCGACATCGACCGTCGACGCGGGCTGGGACGGCGTCGCAAGTCGTGGGCGAAGTCGCATGGCTTCGACTACGAGCACGAGTCGGACGAGATCCTGAAGCGCTGGAAGCGCGGGGTTATGTCGACTGTCGGCGACGTCGCGGCCCGCAATGTCGTGCTCGGCCAGATCCGCGGCGAGGCGGTGTTCATCTTCGACATCGACGAGGTCGCCACCGTGATCGCGCTGCACCGCAAGGTCGGCACCAACGTCGTCGTCGACCTGCGGCTCAAAGGCATCAAGGAGCCCCGCGAGAACGACATCTGGCTGCTCGGCGCGATCGGCCCGCGGATGGTGTACTCCACCAACCTCGACGCCGCCCGCCGGGCCTGCGACCGCCGGATGGTGACGTTCGCCCACACCGCTCCCGACTGCGCCGAGATCATGTGGAACGAGCAGCATTGGACGCTGGTCAGCATGCCCGTCACCAGCACCCGCGCCCAATGGGACGAGGGCCTGCGCACGGTGCGGCAGTTCAACGATCTGCTGCGGGTGCTGCCCCCGGTTCCGCAGAACGGCGCGGCCGCAGCAGGCCAGCCCGGCCCGGCAGCCCTTGCCCGGCGCTCCGGGTCGCCGAGCCGTCCGTTGGCACCGACCCCGGCCGGGCGCCGCGAGTTGCCACCCGGGCGCGCCGATGCCCCACCCGGACGCGGCGACGTGGGCCGCTACACCCAACAGCGTATGGAACCCGGCCGGTCGGACTCGATCCGTCGGCCACCGCCGCAGGCCCGTAACGGGCGTCAGGCACCGCACTACCAGCGCTAGCCGCGTGCGAGATCCTGAAGGAGAACCTGAGTACCGGTGCGCGCACTGATCGCGGCGGTGACAGCGGTGATTCTCGTCATCGCCACCGCCTGCTCCTCTGACAGCACGCCGGACCGCACGTACGAGGCGCTCACCACGCAGCTCGGCGAGTCGCTGGACGTGTTGGGTTGGAAGGTCTCGGTGTCCAATCTGCGTTTCGACGCCGAGCATGTGCTGGTCGACGTCGACGCCTCGGCATCGGGCGAGCACGCCAAACCCGAGGACATCCGGTTCGGCCTCTACGGCGCCTTGGCGCACCCGATCGAAGCCAACGGATTGGACGGCTGCAGCGGTGTGACGAGCCTGGGTATCCAACCGTTGTCCGCCGAGACGCCTGACAAGCTCACCGGCACAGTGTGTTTGGGTCCGTTGCGGGATCAGAGCCAGGTGCGTGGAGTCTACGTGTATTCACCGCGTGAGCGGATCGCCGGTACGACCAGGGCTTACCCCGCTGCGTTCCCGGTCGGCCTGCTGCCCACCAACATCAACGACACTGGCGTCACGGTGAAGACCACCAGTGTCGACGGTTTCAGTGCCGACGGTGCACAGCTGTCACCGGCGGCGCTGGGTGCTCCCGATGCGTTCACCGGCAAGGGCTACATGCTGCTCGGGCTCGAAATCGGTGGGCTGGCAGCGCGTTACCGGGAGGACTCGGCGAAGCGGGGCGGCCCGCTGATGGTGGTGGCGGCCCCGACTCTGCCGCCGCCTGGGCTCAGCCATGCCTGCTCGGTGTATGGCTCCTCGGTGCTCGTGCTGCCCGACTCGTCGCGGGAGGCGGTGAACGTGCGGGCCTCACTGTGCACCCAGGGCGAGATCAACGCGGCGCTGCTGTACGCGACGGTGTCGGTGATCGGCACGCACGCGGCGCTGTGGACCACCGGTGACTGACAGCCTCGGCCCCACCGAGTGGGGAGAGAGTCCGGGCGTCGGGCCCTGGGACGGACCGCTTCCCTCCGGGGACGAAGCCGCGCGCTACGACCCGGAGCTGCTGCGCACCGGCGACACCCGCAATGTCGTTGACGCGTACCGGTATTGGACACATGATGCGATCATCGCCGACATCGACGAACGCCGACACCCCCTGCACATCGCAATCGAGAACTTCGGCAACGACGCGAACATCGGCGCGGTGGTGCGCACCGCAAATGCCTTCGCTGTGCACACCGTGCATATCGTCGGGCGTCGGCGCTGGAACCGGCGCGGCGCCATGGTCACCGACCGCTACCAGCGGCTATCCCATCACGACAGCACCGCCGAGTTGCTCGACTTCGCCGCCGGGGCCGGGTTGACGGTCGTCGCAGTGGACAACGTCCCGGGCGCGGTGCGGTTGGAAGAGACCGAGTTGCCACGGGATTGCCTGCTCGTCTTCGGTCAGGAGGGTCCGGGGATCACGCCCGAAGCGCAGGCCGGGGCCGCGCTGACCGTGTCCATCGCACAGTTCGGCTCCACCCGCAGCATCAACGCCGGTGTCGCCGCCGGGATCGCGATGCACGCCTGGATCACTCGACATGCCGACATTTCGGCGGCCTGGTAAGGCAGGATCAAGAGCATGGATCAGCTATGGGCTAACCGTGCGGCCAGCGCCGAAGCTGCGATCACACAACGGCATCTGTCGAAACTCTGGGGTCTGCCGGGCACACAGCTCGGGGTGGTGGCCTGGCCGTCGACGAAGAAGTACCGCAATTTCGGGACTTGGCACTATTGGTGGCAGGCGCACCTGCTGGACTGCCTCGTCGACGCACAGGTGCGCGACCCGCAGCCGGAGCGAATAGAGCGGATCGGACATCAGATCCGGGCGCACTGGCTGCGCAACACCGGATGGGTCAACGATTACTACGACGATATGGCGTGGCTGGCCCTGGCCCTGGAGCGCGCCGGGCGGCTCGCCGGGGTGGAGAAGTCCCGAGCGCTGAAGACGCTGTGCGACCAGTTCGTCAATGCCTGGGTTCCCGAGGACGGCGGCGGCATCCCGTGGCGCAAGCAGGACCAGTTCTTCAATGCGCCGGCCAATGGTCCGGCGGGGATTTTTCTGGCCCGCTATGACGATCGGCTGCGTCGTGCACAGCAGATGGCGGACTGGATCGACGAGACGCTGATCGACCCCGACACCCACCTGGTGTTCGACGGCATCAAGGCCGGCTCGATGGTCCGCGCGCAGTACACCTACTGCCAGGGCGTGGTGCTCGGGCTGGAGGCGGAACTCGCGGTCCGGACAAAGGACACCAGGCATCCGGAGCGAGTGCGCCGCCTGGTTGCCGCGGTCGAGAAGGAGATGACGACCGACGGGGTGATCAAGGGTGCGGGCGGCGGCGACGGCGGGCTGTTCAACGCCATCACGGCGCGCTATCTGGCTCTGGTGGCCACGACGCTGCCGGGTGAATCGCCCGACGACGCGGCGGCCCGCGACACCGCACGCGCAATCGTGCTGAAATCGGCCGAGGCGGCGTGGAACAACCGGCAGACGGTCGACGGGCTACCGTTGTTCAGCGCGTTCTGGGACCGCACCGCCGAGATACCCACCGCGGCGGGCCAGGAGGCGCAGTTCGTGGAGGGCGCCGTCAACGCGTCGGCGATACCCGAACGCGATCTCTCGGTGCAGGTGTCGGGCTGGATGTTGATGGAGGCCGCGCACGCAGTGGCCGGAGATGAGGAGTAGTCAGTGACCGAAGAACGCGCCCGGATCGACTTTCCAGCCCGGATCGGTGTGTGGTGGGCCAGTGAGACCTGGTCCATGCCCGCCGCCCAGGAGGTCGCCGCCGAGATCGAGGGGCTCGGGTTCGGCTCACTGTTCTTGCCGGAGGTCAGCGGTAAGGAGTGTCTGACGCAGTCCGCGGCGTTCCTGGCCGCTACGCAACGTCTGGTCATCGGCACCGGCATCGCCAACATCCACGTCAGGGTGCCGAGTGCGGCCGAGACGGGTGCCCGCACGCTCACCGCGCTGTATCCGGGCCGGTTCGTACTGGGCCTCGGGGTCAGCCACGCACCGCTCGTCGAACACGCTCTCGGTGGGGCCTACCGAAAACCGTTGGCCACCATGCGCGATTACCTGGACCGGATGGCCGCGGTGCCCGAGCAGATCGAACCCGGCGCGGGGCGCCCGCCCCGGCTGTTGGCGGCGCTGGGGCCCAAGATGATCGAGCTGTCCGGCAGCCACGCCGACGGCGCCCACCCGTATCTGGTCACTCCCGAACAGACACGCGTCACCAGAGAGATTCTGGGCACCGGAAGATGGATCGTCTCCGAGCAGGCCGTGGCGATCGGATCCGACGACGAGGACCAACTGCGCAGGGCGCACAGCCATCTCGACGTGTACAGCGGGTTGCCGAATTACCGGAACTCGTGGTTGCGGCAGGGTTTCGACGAATCCGATCTGGTGCGCGGCGGCTCTGACCGGCTGGCCCGTGGCGTGGTGGGGATGGGCTCGGTGGAGAATGCTGCGAACGCGGTGACGGCACATCTGGACGCCGGTGCCGACCATGTTGTGGTGCAGGTGCTCGGCGACAATCCGATGGCCGATCCGCGGCAGGCGCTGCGTGAACTCGCCGCGGCCCTCGGTCTGAGCTAGCGCGTCAACTCCACAGGGTCACATGGACTTTCGGGCGAAATCTGGTGACCCCCACGCCGGTGCCACGGATCATGGCCTGGGTGCAGCGCGGGGTGGTGATGAACCGCACCAGCTCGGAGACGGCCGGTTGACGCGCCGTCGCAGGCAACGTCGAGGCGAACCATTCGCCGGAGAGTGCTAGACCGGCGCCCTTGACCTGCGCGAGCCTGCCGCTGCTGAGGTCCTTGGACACCGCGAACCCGATCGTCGGCATGATGCCGCCGACCCGTCGGACCTCTTCGAGGGCGGCTGCGTCGCTTTGGAAAATCCGTTGCCGCGCTTCGGGAATCGCGAGCTGACGCAACATGGCGGCGATCTCACCGTCAACGCTGCCACCGGACGGGCCGAGCATCCAGTGCTGCTCGCGTAGCAGCGCTGGGCTGGCGGGCCGGGCGGCCAGCGGGCTGTCCGGCTTGGTCACCGTGATGACCTGGTACTTCAGGAACGGGCGCACGGCAAGCGGGGTCTCAGCGCTTTCCGGCGGTGGGCCAAGTGCGATGTCGATCGCGCGCGACGCGATCAGATACGCGAACTGACTGGTCGGATGCACGCTCAGCTCGACCGAAAGGTCGTCGGCGCGTGCGGAGAACAGCTCGATGAGCCCGGGCGCGGCATGTTCGGCGAACGCGCTGGCCGCCGCGATGCGCAGCAGTCGCCTGCCGTGGGCGGCCTCGGTCACCTCGATCGCCGTCTGCTGTTGCAGGCCGAGGATCTCGACGGCGCGGCTCGCGAGACGCAGCCCACCCGGAGTGAACGCCAGGCCCGATCCGGTCCGCGTGAACAGCGGATCGTCGAGTTCCTTGCGCAATTGGGCGACGTGCATCGAAACCCCGGCGTCGGAGACACCCAGTTCCTCGGCCGCGGCGCGTACCGAGCCGAGCCGGACGACTGCTGAAAACGCGCGGAGTTGCGCCGGTGTCACGGACGCAGCCTAGTTGCACCGACCTGTTAATCCGTGAGAAACGGGACTACCTGCTTGGCGACCAGTTCGAGGTGCGCCATTGCCCGCTCGTGGCCGATGTGCGGGATGCGGTACCAGAACACGACCTCATGGAAGGGCGCCCGCTGGCGGATCTCCTTGAGACGTCGAACAATGTTCTCCGGAGTGTCGACCAGCATCGTCTCGCGCTGCCACGGGGTGTCGGAATCGGTGGGCACACCGACCTTCGAGCGGTCGCCTGCCCAATCGGCGTATTGGTTGAACTGGTGCTCGATGGCGTTCTTGTAGAAGAGGTGCCAGTCGCGCTCGGGATCTTCTGCAGCCCACAGCGGAACGTTGATGATGAAGCGGAAGTCGTCGAGTGATCGACCGTGCCGTGCCAGGGCGGGCGAAAGCCGGTTCTCCCACATATCGCCGAATGCCGTGTCAGGGGAGAAGAAGTCGACTGGACTCACGCCGTCGGCCAGTCGAACCGCACGATCAAGCACCTTGGGTGCGCCGCCGCCCACATAGACCGGGATGCGGTTCTGAACAGGACGGGGCAACACGGGCAGGTTCGTTCCGCCTGGGCCGTCGGGCAGAGACCCCTCGTGCAGGCCCTGCCGGATGAACGCCAGGCCGCGTTCCATCAGTTCGGCACGCTTGCCGAAGTCGACGCCGAACAGGTCGAACTCGCGCGCGTATCCGCCGGCGGCGACACCGAGCGCCAGCCGTCCACCGGACAGCAGGTCGGCCACGATGGCCTGTTCGACCACCTGGCGCCACGGGTGCAGCGGCAGCAGCAAGGCGTTGGTCATGAACCGGATTCGCTCCGTGGCGACCCCGAGGCCCGCGATCAGGGGGAGTTGCGCGGGCAGATAACCGTCGTCGACGCCGTGCTGCTCGGTGGTGGCGAACGTGTGAAACGGCAAGGTGTCTGCGAGGCGGGCCTCCTCGAGCAGTTCGGCGTAGCGCTGCTTACCGTGGGTTTCGCCGGGTTCGGGCCTGGCGTCGGTCCAGATACTGACCTTGGGCGCTGCGTGGGTTTCTGGCATGCGGAGTACGGCGCTTTGAGCCTCACGAATATTCCTGGCGGCCCGGGCTCGCGGGCAACGTCCGTCCGACACGCTTTAGATTGGGGAGCGTGAGAGATGTGCTGAGCACGCTGTTAGCGGTGTGGCGGGCCGGTGACACCGCCGGTGTCGGGACGGTGGTGCGCACATTTCGGTCGGCCCCGCGCCCGGCCGGCGCGGCAATGGTGGTTGCCCCCGACGGCTCCGTCAGCGGCTCGGTGTCGGGCGGTTGCGTCGAGGGTGCTGTCTACGAGTTGGCCACCGAGGTGATGGCCACCGGCGCCCCGGTGCTGCAGCGGTACGGGGTCAGCGACGACGACGCATTCGAGGTGGGGCTCACCTGCGGCGGAATCCTCGACGTTTTCGTGGAGCCGGTGTCGCAGAAGACTTTTCGTGATTTGAGTGCCATCGCCGATGATATCGATGCGCACCGCTCGGTCGCGGTCGCCACGGTCATCGCACATCCTGAAACGTCGTGGGTCGGTAGGCGGCTGGTGGTGCGTGGCGACACCGTGGACGGCTCGCTCGGCTCACCACGCGCCGACGCCGCGGTGGCTGACGATGCCCGCGGGCTGTTGGCGGCGGGCCGCAGTGAGGTGCTGACCTACGGCCCCGATGGCCAGCGGCGCGGCGAGGGCATGGAGGTGTTCGTCGCCAGCCATGCGCCGCGACCGCGGATGCTGGTGTTCGGCGCGATCGACTTCGCGGCGGCCGTCGCCCAGCAGGGCACATTCTTGGGCTACCGCGTCACGGTGTGCGACGCCCGTCCGGTGTTCGCGACCGCTGCGCGGTTCCCGACCGCCGACGAGGTCGTCGTCGACTGGCCGCACCGGTACCTGGCCGCGCAGGTCGAGGCCGGCGCCGTCGACTCGCGCACGGTGATCTGCGTGCTGACCCATGACCCCAAATTCGACGTACCCCTGCTGGAGGTGGCGCTGCGACTGCCCGATATCGCCTACATCGGCGCGATGGGATCGCGGCGGACCCATGACGACCGGCTGGACCGGTTGCGCGCCGCCGGGCTCACCGATGCCGAGCTGGAGCGGTTGTCCAGCCCGATCGGGCTCGACCTCGGCGGGCGGACACCCGAGGAGACGGCGGTGTCGATCGCGGCGGAGATCATCGCCCGGCGGTGGGGTGGTGGCGGCCGGCCGTTGACCGAGACCGGTGGCCGGATCCATCATGAGCAGGGCGAACACCGTCGGTTGCCGGCGAGTTAAGTGATCGCTTAACTCGCTATTGACGCCGGCGTCGGGGTGGTGTGAGGTATCTCACATGCAAGTTCCCGGGCCATTCGAGTACGAGCGCGCCACCAGCGTCGACCACGCAGTCGGTCTGCTGGACAGGTTGGGTGAGGACGCCAGGATCGTCGCGGGTGGCCACAGCCTGTTGCCGATGATGAAGTTGCGCATCGCCAACCCCGAGTACCTGGTCGACATCAACGACCTGGCCGCCGAGCTGGGATATATCGTCACCGATCCCACCCTGGTGCGCCTCGGGGCGATGGCGCGGCACCGCCAGGTGCTGGAGTCCGATCCGCTGGCGGCGGTGTGCCCGATCTTCCGTGACGCCGAGCGGGTGATCGCCGACCCTGTGGTGCGCAACCGCGGCACTGTCGGCGGGTCGCTGTGCCAGGCCGACCCGGCGGAGGATCTGACCACGGTGTGCGGGGTACTCGATGCGATCTGTCTGGCCCGCGGGCCGGCGGGGGAGCGGCAGGTACCGATCGACGACTTCCTGGCCGGGCCGTACGAAACAGCGCTGGCGCACAACGAGATGCTCATCGAGGTGCGGATTCCCGTTCGGCACCGGACTTCCAGCGCCTACGCGAAAGTCGAACGCCGCGTGGGTGATTGGGCTGTCACCGCGGCCGGTGCGCAGGTGACTTTGGATGGTGGTTCGATTGCGGCCGCCCGGGTCGGCTTGACGGCGGTGAACGCCGACGCCGCTGCGCTGCGTGAACTTGCCGGCTCCCTGGTGGGCAAGCCCGCCACCGAGGAGACCTTCGCGGCGGCGGGCGAAGCCGCCGCGCAGGCCTGCGAACCGGTCAGCGATATGCGCGGCAGTGCCGACTACAAACGTCATCTGGCCTCCGAACTGACCATCCGCACGTTGCGGACTTCGGTCGATCGGATTGACAAAGTCGCTGCGCTGGAAGGGAATTGACATGCAGGTCGACATGACCGTCAACGGCGAGGCGGTGAACGCCGAAATCGAGCCGCGGACACTGCTGGTGCATTTCCTGCGCGACCAACTGGGCCTGACGGGCACGCATTGGGGATGTGACACCTCTAACTGCGGCACCTGTGTCGTCGACGTGGACGGCGAACCGGTGAAGTCCTGCACGATGCTGGCGGCGATGGCGTCGGGGCATGCGGTGGGCACGGTCGAGGGCCTGGAGGTCGACGGCCGCCTGGATCCAGTGCAGGAAGGGTTCATGCAGTGCCACGGCCTGCAGTGCGGGTTCTGCACCCCGGGCATGCTGATCACCGCCCGCGCCCTGTTGGACCGCAACCCGGACCCGACGGAAGAGGAAGTCCGCGAGGCTATTTCGGGCCAGATTTGTCGGTGCACCGGTTACACCACGATCGTGCGATCCGTGCTGTGGGCCGCCCGGCACGCCCGTGAGGAGACGACCGCATGACGACGCTGGAGAACCCGGTGAGCCGGCCCGAGGACATCGCCGACAACGACGCGAAGCCGTGCGGTCACGGCAGGATGCTGCGCAAGGAGGATCCGCGGTTCATCCGCGGCCGCGGCACCTACGTGGACGACGTCAAGCTGCCCGGGATGCTGCACCTGGCGATTCTGCGCTCGCCCTATGCACACGCCAGGATCACCGGCATCGATGTGACTGCGGCCCAGGCGCATCCGAAGGTCAAGGCCGTGGTCACCGGTGCGGACCTGGCGGAGAAGGGCCTGGCCTGGATGCCGACGCTGTCCAATGACGTACAGGCGGTCCTGGCGACGGACAAGGTGCGGTTCCAGGGCCAGGAGGTGGCCTTCGTCGTCGCCGAAGACCGGTACTCGGCGCGAGATGCCCTGGAACTCATCGACGTCGACTACGACCCGCTGGACCCGGTGATCGATGCCCGGCACGCGCTCGACCCGGACGCGCCGGTGATCCGCACCGACCTCGACGGCAAGACCGACAACCACTGTTTCGACTGGGAGACCGGCGACGCGGCCGCCACCGAGGCCGTCTTCGCCAAGGCCGACGTGGTGGTCAAGCAGGAGATCGTGTACCCGAGGGTGCATCCCGCTCCGTTGGAAACCTGTGGCGCGGTAGCCGATCTGGACCCGGTGAGCGGCAAGCTGACGCTGTGGAGCACCTCGCAGGCCCCCCACGCGCACCGCACCCTGTACGCGCTGGTGGCGGGCCTGCCCGAACACAAGATCCGCGTCATCTCACCCGATATCGGCGGCGGCTTCGGCAACAAGGTGCCGATCTATCCGGGCTATGTGTGCGCGATCGTCGGCTCGCTGCTGCTCGGCAAACCGGTGAAGTGGATGGAGGACCGCAGCGAAAACCTCACCAGCACCGGCTTTGCGCGTGACTACATCATGGTCGGCGAGATTGCCGCGACCAACGACGGCAAGATCCTCGCGATCAGGTCCAATGTGCTTGCCGATCACGGCGCGTTCAACGGCACCGCCGCCCCGGTGAAGTACCCCGCCGGCTTCTTCGGGGTGTTCACCGGCAGCTACGACATCGAGGCGGCCTACTGCCACATGACCGCGGTGTTCACCAACAAGGCACCCGGCGGGGTGGCCTACGCATGCTCGTTCCGCATCACCGAGGCGGTGTACTTCGTCGAGCGGCTGGTGGACTGCCTGGCGTTCGAGCTGAAGACGGACCCCGCACAGCTGCGGCTGCGAAACCTCTTGAAAGCCGAGCAGTTTCCGTACACGTCCAAGACTGGCTGGACCTACGACTCCGGTGACTACGAGAAGACCATGCGCCTGGCGATGGACATGATCTGCTACGACGAATTGCGTGAGGAACAGAGGTGCAGAAGGCAAAACGGCGAACTGATGGGTATCGGCATGTCGTTCTTCACCGAGGCTGTCGGCGCCGGTCCGCGTAAGGACATGGACATCCTCGGTCTGGGCATGGCCGACGGCTGCGAGCTGCGGGTACATCCGACCGGAAAAGCAGTGGTGCGCTTGAGTGTTCAGTCCCAGGGGCAGGGCCATGAGACGACATTCGCGCAGATCGTCGCCGAGGAGCTCGGCATCCCGCCCGAGGACATCGACGTGGTGCACGGCGATACCGACCAGACGCCGTTCGGCCTGGGCACCTACGGCAGCCGGTCCACCCCGGTGTCGGGGGCGGCCGCTGCGCTGGTGGCGCGCAAGATCCGGGACAAGGCCAAGATCATCGCGTCGGGAATGCTGGAAGCATCGGTCGCCGACCTCGAATGGGAGAAAGGCAGCTTCCACGTCAAGGGCGATCCCACGGCGTCGGTCACCATCCAGGACATTGCGATGCGCGCCCACGGCGCGGGTGACCTGCCCGAGGGCCTGGAGGGTGGCCTGGATGCCCAGATCTGTTACAACCCGGAGAGTCTCACCTACCCATATGGCGCTTACTTCTGTGTCGTGGACGTCGACCCGGGGACCGCGGTGGTGAAGGTGCGCCGGTTCCTGGCGGTCGACGACTGCGGCACGCGGATCAATCCGATGATCATCGAGGGCCAGATCCATGGCGGCCTGGTCGACGGCATCGGGATGGCGCTGATGGAGATGATCGCGTTCGACGACGATGGCAACTGCCTGGGCGGGTCGTTGATGGACTACCTGATCCCCACCGCGATGGAGGTGCCGCATTTCGAGACCGGCCACACCGTCACGCCGTCACCGCATCACCCCATCGGCGCGAAGGGGATCGGCGAGTCCGCGACCGTGGGATCGCCGCCCGCCGTGGTCAATGCCGTGGTGGATGCGCTGGCACCGTTCGGAGTTCGGCACGCTGACATGCCCCTGACCCCGTCGCGGGTGTGGGAAGCCATGCAGGGCAATGCAAGGCCACCAATCTGATGGCGCTGGCCGAACGCGTCGCGCAACTGCGGCGGGCCCGGACACCGTTCGTGCACGCCACGGTGGTGCGCGCGCAGCAACCAACCTCCGCCCATCCCGGGGATGAGGCAATTCTGCTGGCCGACGGAACAATCGAGGGGTTCGTCGGCGGGCACTGCGCTCAGAACTCGGTCCGCAAGGCAGCGCTGGGGGCACTCCAGGTCGGGGAGAGTGTGTTGCTGCGGGTATTGCCCGACGGCGAGGTGCATTTCCCAGATGCGCCGGGCGCCTGCGTGGTGGTCAACCCGTGCCTGTCCGGCGGCGCATTGGAGATCTTCCTCGAGCCTCAGGTGCCCGCGCCGCTGGTGCACATCGTGGGCGCCACCCCGATCGCCGAGGCAATGGCCACGCTCTGTGCGGTCCTCGGCTACGACGTGTGCCTGGGCGGGCCGGACGAGGCTGAGCTTTCAGAGGCCACCGCGGTGGTGATCGCCAGCCTCGGCGGCGCCGAGGCCGGGGCGATCCGAGCGGCCCTGGATGCCGGCGTGCGCTACATCGGGCTGGTGGCCAGCCGGGTGCGGGGCGCGGCCGTTCTCGACGCAATGGCCTTGTCGGAGGCCGAACGCGCCCGGGTGCACACTCCGGTCGGACTGGCAATCGGCGCGAAGACCCCGGCCGAGATCGCGGTCTCGATCATGGCCGAGGTGGTCCGGGAAATCAGGCTCGGCGGGCTCGCGGTCAATGGCCAGTGACCCGGTCGTCGCGTTCAGCGGTGTCGACGATGTCGTGCGTCGGTTCGACGCTAACGACTACCTGCTCGACGAGGGCACCGCGACGGCCATCTATCTCGCGGCCACCCTCGGCCGTCCCCTGCTGTTGGAGGGCGAACCGGGCGTCGGTAAGACGACGGCAGCCAAAACCCTTGCAGCCGTGCTGAATACACCGTTGGTTCGATTGCAGTGCTATGAGGGGCTGACTGCGAGCGAGGCCCTGTACGACTGGAACTACCAGCGCCAACTGCTGTCGATCCGGCTATCGGAGGCGCGCGGGGCCGACGGTGCCGACGAGCTCGACGAGGCCCACCTGTACACCGAGACGTATCTGATCGACCGTCCCATCCTGCAATGTGTGCGGCATCGCGGACCCACCCCGCCGGTACTGCTCGTCGACGAGATCGACCGCGCCGACGACGAATTCGAGGCGTTGCTGCTGGAGTTCCTCGGCGAGGCCGCGGTCACCGTGCCCGAGCTCGGTACCTTCGTCGCCGAGCGACCGCCGATCGTCGTGCTGACCTCCAACCGCAGCCGGGACCTGCACGACGCACTGCGCCGACGATGCCTGTACCACTGGATCGAGTATCCGCAGCGCAGGCAGGCCGTCGCGATCGTGCGTCGTACGGTGCCCGGTGCCACCGACGCGCTCGTCGAACGTGCCGCCCAGTTCGTCGGCAGCGTAAGGGAACTCGACCTCGACAAGCCGCCGGGAGTCGCGGAGACGATCGATTGGGTGGCCGCGTTGGTGGCGCTCAAGGTCGGCGACCTGGTGGATCCCGCCGCCCTGGGCACGCTGGGCGCACTGGCCAAGACCCCGGACGACAGCGGACTGCTGAGCGACGCACTGATGGAACTGAGAGGGAGCACCATATGAAGATTGCGAACGAGTTCACCGTCAGCGTGCCGATCGACGAAGCGTGGAACCTGCTGACCGACCTCGAACAGGTGGTACCGCTGATGCCGGGTGCACAGCTGACCGGCCAGGACGGCGAGGACGTGCTGGGCAAGGTGAAGGTCAAGGTAGGCCCGGTAACCAGTGAGTTCAACGGCAAGGTGCATTTCGTCGAGCAGAACCGCGACGAGCACCGGGCCGTCATCGACGCCAAGGGCAAGGAGACGCGGGGAACCGGCAATGCCGCTGCCACCGTCACCGCCCGATTGCACGATGCGGGTCAAACGACCCGCGTCACCGTCGATACCGATCTCAAGGTCGTCGGCAAGCTCGCGCAGTTCGGTAGCGGCATGTTGCAGCAGGTGTCCGAGAAGCTACTGGGCCAGTTCGTCCAATCGTTGGAAGCCAAGCTCGCCGGCGGCGAACCTGCCGCGGAACCCGCCGCCGCCACGGCGGCGGCGCCTGCTGCGGTGCCCACCGTGGCCGATCCGGAGCCCATCGACCTGCTCGACCTGGCCGGTGGCACCGCACTGAAGAAATACGCCCCGCGAGTGGCCGGCGGCTTCCTGCTGGCGGCACTGCTGTTCACCATCGGTCGGTTGCGGATGGCCCGAAAGGCCTTGCGCGGTCACCGCTGACGATGATGACCACAGCCCCCCTGCTGCTGCGCGGAGTCGATCTGGCCGCCTTCGCCGTCGCGCTGGTGGACCGGTTGCGTTCGGCGGGGGTGGCAGTTTCGGCGGTCGGATCGGCGGGCCTGGTTGCGGCGATGCACGTCGTCGCGCCGGTGGTGCGCTCCCAGTTGTACTGGGCGGCGCGGCTGACCCTGGTGAGCCGGGTCGAAGACTTGCCGGCGTTCGATGCCGTGTTCGAGGCGGTGTTCGCCGACGCGGTGCTCGGGCTGGATCCGCCGGGTCGCACGCGCAGGCAGGTGTCGCCGGTGGCGCCCGCCCAAGGCTCGCCCGGCCACGGCACCGCAGACGACGGCGACGGCCTGCCCTGGACCACCCGGCCGGTGTCGGTCACCTCGGGGGCTCATCCGCCCACAGGTACGGCGATACCGGACCTGCTGCCCAGCCGGCTCGTCGCCCGGTTGGACGAACCATTCGAGCGGTTCGACGCCGATGAGCTGCGCCGCATCGGCATTTGGTTGGAGGGTGTCGAAGCGCACTGGCCGCGGCGGCGAACGCTGCGTCGCCGGCGTCATCCGGCGGGCCGTCACGTCGACCTGCGGGAGACGATCAGAGCATCACGGTCCACCGGCTGGGAGCCACTGCGGGTGGCCAGAACGCGCAACCGCCTCCGGCCTCGGCGGGTGGTGCTCGTCTGCGACGTCAGCGGTTCGATGCAGCCGTATGCCGCGGTGTATCTGCATCTCATGCGGGCGACCGCGGTGAGCCACAAGGGGATACGCCCAGAGGTGTTCGCTTTCGCCACGACGCTCACCAGGCTGACCGCGGCACTGTCGCACCGTTCCGCGGAGGTCGCCCTCGCCCGGGCCAACGAGAAGGTGCTGGACCGGTATGGCGGCACCCGGCTGGGCCGGTCGCTGGGGACCCTGCTGGCAATGCCGTACGGCAACACGCTGCGCGGCGCGGTGGTGGTGATCGCTTCGGACGGCTGGGACGCCGATCCGCCTGAATTGCTGCGCCATGCGATGAGTCGACTGCGGCGTCGGGCACACCTGGTGGTCTGGCTCAACCCGCGGGCCGCGACACCCGGATACGCACCACTGGCCGGTTCGATGGCCGCTGCGCTGCCGTACTGCGATCACTTCCTGCCCGCGAACACCCTGACTGGTCTGCGGGAGCTGTTCGACGTGCTCGGCGCCTAGGCCTCTTGGGCTGCGGCCCGCTTTGCAGCGCGGCGCCGTTTGAACCACTCGTAAAGAATCGGGGCGATCGAGAGCAGCACGATGCCAACCAGGATCGGCTCCAACAGCGTCTGGATGATCTCGAACTGTCCCAGCCAGTATCCGAGCAGTGTCAGACCGATGCCCCAGATGAGAGCGCCGATCACGTTGAAAAGGGTGAACACCCCGTAGTTCATGCGGGCCGCGCCGGCGGTGATCGGCACCAACGTACGCACGATCGGCACGAACCGAGCGAGCACGACGGCGAACGGGCCGCGTTGCTCGAAGAACAGGTGCGCTTCTTCGAGGTATTTCTGCTTGAGGAACCGCGCGTCGGGTTTGAACATCGACGTTCCGATACCGCGCCCGATCCAGTACCCGATCTGGCTGCCCAGTACCGCGGCTATCGGAACGAACACCAGCAACTGCCAGAGCCCGAAGCTGGCGTGCTGCGCGGTGGGATGGGCTGCGGTTCCCGCCGCGAGCATGCCTGCGACGAACAACAGCGAGTCGCCGGGCAGGACGGGGAACAGGATCCCCGACTCGATGAACACCACCACGAGCAAGCCCACCAGAGCCCAGGTCCCGAAGTACCCGATGAGGGTCAGCGGGTCCATATAGTCCGGCATGAGCGCCAGATTGGTCGTAACCTCTGGTAGGGCGGCGTCGATCACGATTTCTAAGGGTACCTGGGTCGTCCCGACGCCCCGCAGCTGCGATGACCGGCCTCGGAAGGAACCGTCTCATGCCTATCGCCACACCCGAGGTCTACGCCGAGATGTTGGGCCGGGCCAAAGAACATTCCTTCGCGTTCCCGGCGATCAACTGCGTCGGCTCGGAGAGCATCAACGCCGCGATCAAAGGGTTCGCCGATGCCGGCAGTGACGGCATCATCCAGTTCTCCACCGGTGGGGCGGAGTTCGGCTCCGGCCTGGGCGTCAAGGACATGGTGACCGGGGCCGTCGCGCTGGCCGAGTTCGCCCACGTGATCGCCGAGAAGTACCCGATCACCGTCGCGCTGCACACCGACCACTGCCCGAAGGACAAGCTCGACACCTATGTGCGGCCGCTGCTGGCGATCTCCGGCGAGCGGGTGGCCGCCGGGCGTAACCCGCTGTTCCAGTCGCACATGTGGGACGGGTCAGCCGTCCCGATCGACGAGAACCTCACAATCGCCCAGGAACTGTTGAAGGCCGCGGCGGCCGCCAAGATCATCCTGGAGGTCGAGATCGGCGTGGTCGGCGGTGAGGAGGACGGCGTCGAAGCCGAGATCAACGAGAAGCTCTACACGTCGTCGGAGGATTTCGAGAAGACGATCGACGCGCTCGGATCCGGTGAACACGGCAAATATCTGCTGGCCGCGACCTTCGGCAACGTGCACGGCGTGTACAAGCCGGGCAACGTGGTGCTCAAGCCCGAGGTGCTCGCCGAAGGGCAGCGCGTAGCGGTGGCGAAACTCGGATTATCCAGCGACGCAAAGCCTTTCGACTTCGTGTTCCACGGTGGTTCGGGCTCGCTGAAGTCCGAGATCGAGGATTCGCTCAAATACGGCGTGGTGAAGATGAATGTCGACACCGACACTCAGTACGCGTTCACCCGGCCGATCGCGGCGCACATGTTCACCAATTACGACGGGGTGCTCAAGATCGACGGCGAAGTCGGCAACAAAAAGGCCTACGACCCGCGCAGCTACCTGAAGAAGGCCGAGGCGTCGATGGCCGAGCGGGTCGTCGAGGCCTGCAACGATCTGCACAGTGCCGGGCGGTCGGTGACGGCCGGTTAGCTAACCGACCGGCGCCTGGCAGATCTTCCACTGATCGTCACGGAACTGCAGGTCGAAGCTGCGGGTCGAGCGGGTTTGCGGGGCGAATGCCATGAAGGTCGTCACGTTGGCTTCGGCGTGGTCACCGTTGACGACCACCTGGTCGATGCTGGCCACCACCGGGTACTGCTTGGCGGCGGCGACCCGCGAGTGGGTTTCGTCCCACGCCCGCTGGTCGTAGTTGACGTAGTTGTCGCGGGTGCTGCCACAGGTGATCGAGCGCAGGGTGGCCAGGTCGCCGCGCTGGATCGCGACGTCGAAGTTCTGGATCGTCTCGCGGACCCGGTCCTCCTCGGAGCCCAATGGCGACGAGTCCCGGGTGAGCAACACGGTGCCCAGCACCGCGATCGCCACCAGGGCGGCGATGACGAGAACCACCGCGACCACCCAGCCCCAACTGCGCCTCGCGGCGGGCTGGGGCGGCGGCGGGGGCGCGTCCTCGCGGGGCGGAATGACTTGTGGCGACGCACTTTTCGGCGGTTCGGCGGCGACGGCCGACGCGGTGGTCTCCTCCTGTGGCGCGAACACTTCGGTTTCCGGGTCCGGCGGGCTGTCGATTTTCTGCGTGGACCCGTCGAAGCCTGACGGTGCAGTGAAACGACGCTCCTCGGCCTGTTGCACTGCCTCGGTGACGGCTGTCGGCGAGCCGATGATCTCGGTGGCCGGCTCGTGATCCGGATGCAGCGCGACCTGCTCGGTCGGTGCGTCGGCGGCGGCTTGTTCGGCGGGTGACCCGGTCTGTTCGTCGGCCGCGTCCGGCGTGCGGTCCTCGTCCGGCCCAGATGGATTCGACATCCCTGCTGCGGTCCTCCCGTACGTCGCTATCGGTGGAGCTTATCGGTCGGTGCAGAATAGGCGCATGACACGGATGGGCGATCTGCTAGGACCGGAGCCGGTGTTCCTTCCGGGCGACCCCGAAGCCGAGGACGAATTGGCTGCTGGTGAGAAGGCGGCGGTGGTTGCTGCCGCCCACCCGTCGGCGTCGATCGCGTGGGCTGTGCTGGCCGAGGGCGCACTGGACGCCGACAAGGCCGTCACCGCCTACGCCTACGCCCGCACCGGCTATCACCGGGGGCTGGACCAGTTGCGGCGTAACGGGTGGAAGGGCTTCGGCCCGGTGCCGTTCAGCCACGAGCCCAACCAGGGGTTTCTGCGGTGTGTGGCCGCACTGGCGAAGGCGGCCGACGACATCGGCGAAACCGACGAGTTCCAGCGGTGCCTGGACCTGCTCGACGACTGCGATCCGGCCGCGCGCGTCGAACTCGGCCTGGCTTAGTCTCACCACTTCGCTTCGCACTTGCAGTCACCGGCAGCGTCCGGCGGCTCCACCTGCACGGTGGCGTGTTCGAGACCGCGCGCGGTAAGCACGGCTTTCGCCTCGTCGAGCACCCGGGCGGTGTCGGCGCTGCTGGTCAGGTGCGCTGTCACCATGTCCTTGCCGGGCACCAGCGTCCACACGTGCAGATCGTGCACGCCGGTCACGCCGTCCACCTCACCCAGTGCGGTTCGGAGTTCCTCGACGTCGATGTGGCTGGGGGAGGACTCCGACAGGATTCGCAGGGCCGCGCGGGCCAGCGCGAAGGCGCGGGGCAGCACCCACAGCGCCACCAGGACTGCCACCACGACGTCTGCGTAGGGCCATCGGGTGGTCACGGTGACGACGCCGGCGATCAGCACGCCGATGCTGCCGACGGTGTCGGCCACCACCTCCATGTAGGCGCCCTTGACCGCGAGGCTGTCCTTGGAGTGTGAGCGCAGCATCAGCACCACGATCGCGTTGGCCACGAGCCCGGCGAGCGCCACGACGATCATCGGCACGCCGGGCACCGCCGGTGCGTGGCCCAGCCGTTCGAATGCCTCGTAGAGGATGAATGCGGCGACGCCGAGCAGCAGTGTCGCGTTGGCGACGGCGGTGAACACCTCGGCACGGTGCCAGCCGTAGGTGCGTGCCGGCGACGAGCTGCCCCGGCGCGCCAGCAGCACCGCGGTCAACCCCATGAACATCGCAACGAGGTCGGTCAGCATGTGGCCCGCGTCGGCCAGCAACGCGATCGAGTTGATCTTCAGCGCGGTGATGAGTTCGACGAGGAAGAACACGGTGAGGATCGCGGCGGCGATGATCATCCTGCTGACGCGCGTGTCCGCGCGATGGCTGTGATCGTGGCCGGCACTCATGCCCCGCAATATATGCGGAAGTTCGCATATGTTGCAAGTGTCACCCCTTCCGGCGGAATTGCCCCGAGGCGCGGAACGTTGGGCCGAGAGGCATGACACACGACAACATCCCTGCTCTTCCGCAGCCCGCATGGTCCGCCGACGATGCGGCTCCGACCGGTCTCCGTGAGCCCGGAACGCCGCTGACCCGGCTGGCCGTGCGCGTGGCTCCGTGGCGATACGACCGTCAGCTGTTGGCAGGCGCGGCGCCGGAGCCGGGCAGTGCACTGGCAGTGCACGTCGCGCGGTCGACATCCGGCAGTCAGCGCCGCCAGTTGGCGTCGACCATGCGGTACGTGCTGCGCGAACTCCATGAGGACCCCGCGCTGTACTCGTCACGCATCCCCCTGGAAGACGACACCGTCGCATCGGCGGCCACGCTCATCGACGAGATCCGGGAACGGCTGGAAGCGCCACGGCCGGTGCGCGCACATGGCGTCGCCCGGTTGCGGATGCTGTTGTCCGACGGCGCAGGCCCGCTATACCGGGACGGCAGGGGCGAACTCTCGGTCGCGTTGCGCGCCGTGTTGGCCGAGCTTTAAAGCTCTAGAACCAGGCCGACCAGAACCGCGTCAGCTGCCCGCCGACCTGCATCACGTAGCTCGACACCCCGGACATTTCGGCCAACCCGTAGACGGCGGTGAAGAACCACTGGTTGAGCACCGGCGTGAGCAGCAGGACCAGCACGATGATGAAACCCCACTGTTTGGCGGGTGCGACAGCCCGTTGAGTGTCGGGACTCAGGTGGGGTTCCAACGCGCCGTACCCGTCCAGACCCGGGATGGGCAGCAGATTCAGCAGCAACGCGGTCACCTGCAAGAAGCCGAGGAACGCCAGACCCGACCAGAACACCGCGTGTGACTGGTCTCCGAACAACCGGACCGTGCCGAGCAGCAGCACCGCAAGCACCAGGTTCGCGGTCGGCCCGGCGAGGCTCACGAGAGTCTTCTGCTGCTTCGTCATCCACGAGGTGCGCACGTACACCGCACCACCCGGGAACCCGATCCCGCCCATCGCGATGATCAGTACCGGCAGGCCCAGCGACAACATGGGATGCGAGTACTTCAGCGGGTTCAGCGTCAGGTAGCCGCGGACTTCCACGTCGTGGTCGCCGAACCGCCATGCGGTGTAGGCGTGGCCGAACTCGTGCAGGCACAACGACACCAGCCAGCCCGCGATCACCAGGATGAACACCCCGGCGTAGGACAGCGGCCGGATGGAATCTGCCGCCAGCCAGGCCAGCACGCCACCGGCCACGGTGACCGCGACAACCACAAGGAAGACCGGGCTCGGTCGGACCGATTGACGCATCGGGCGGATGTTCACGGTTCGACGCTACCGGCAGTTGCCCACCGTCAGCCGACGCGCAGCCAGCCCTCGGTGTGCCGGTAGAACGTCGAGCGCCGCACCGCCCGTGGCGCCGGGACTCCGTCGCGGATCAGCTGCGCACCGGTGGTGCCCAACTGTGCGGCGCGCCCGGTCACCCAGCCGCGTGGCCGGCCGCGGTCCGAAAGCACGGATGCCCGCAATCCCGGCATGCTCAGTGTCGGCTCGATTCGGAGGCCGGGCACCTCGCCGTCGAACAGCACGGTGTCGTCCACCACGGCCTCGCCCGTCAGCGCCGCGCCGTCAGGGCCGTCGACTCCGCGCCATTCTGCGGCCGACGCGATGACTGTCCCGGTCTCGTCGCGAATCAACGGCACCCGCTGCGCCGGGGCCTTGAGCGCACGCCGCGCGGACCAGCTGGTGGCGGCATGCGCGACCTCGACGTCGAGCCGGTCGGCCTTGAGCAGCCTGGTCAACACCGCGGCCAGGTCGGCCGCCGAACCCGCCACGACGACCCTGCGATGGGCCTCGATTTCGCTGACATCGACGACGGGGAGTCCACGGAGCGGGCGGGGCACCTCGGTGCCGACAATCACGACATCCCGCTCCTCGCGACGGGACAATATGTGCTCCTCGTGTGTGCTGGGATATTGTGGCCTACCGGCTGCACCACTTTAGGTGCGGAGACAGGCGGGAGATTACGCCATGCCGGCAATCGTGCTCATCGGCGCTCAGTGGGGCGACGAGGGCAAAGGTAAGGCCACCGATCTACTCGGCGGCCGCGTGCAGTGGGTGGTTCGCTACCAGGGTGGGAACAACGCCGGGCATACCGTCGTGTTGCCGACCGGGGAGAACTTCGCACTGCACCTCATTCCCTCGGGCATCCTGACCCCCGGGGTCACCAACGTCATCGGCAACGGTGTCGTGGTCGATCCGGGCGTGCTGCTCAGCGAGCTGCAGGGGCTGGACGAGCGCGGGGTCGACACCTCGGGCCTGCTGATCTCCGCCGACGCGCATCTGCTGATGCCGTATCACGTCGCCACCGACAAGGTGGTCGAGCGTTACGCGGGTAGCAAGAAGATCGGCACCACCGGACGCGGGATCGGTCCGTGCTACCAGGACAAGATCGCCCGGATCGGGATCCGGGTCGCCGATGTGCTCGACGAGACGCTGCTGGCGGAGAAGATCGAGGGTGCACTGGAGTTCAAGAACCAGGTACTCGTCAAGATCTACAACCGCAAGGCGCTGGAGCCTGCCGAGGTGGTGGAGAACCTCTTGGCGCAGGCCGAAGGTTTCAAGCACCGCATCGCCGACTCCCGGCTGCTGCTCAACCAGGCCCTGGAGAACGGCGAGACGGTGCTGCTGGAAGGCTCGCAGGGCACGCTGCTGGACGTCGACCACGGCACGTATCCGTTCGTGACGTCGTCGAACCCGACCGCGGGTGGCGCGGCAGTGGGATCGGGCATCGGACCCACCCGGATCACCACGGTGTTGGGCATTCTCAAGGCGTACACCACGCGCGTCGGCTCCGGTCCGTTCCCGACCGAGCTGTTCGACGAACACGGTGCCTACCTGGCCAAGACCGGCGGCGAGGTCGGGGTGACGACGGGCCGCGCCCGCCGCTGCGGTTGGTTCGACGCCGTCATCGCCCGCTACGCCACCAGGGTCAACGGCATCACCGACTACTTCCTCACCAAGCTCGACGTGTTGTCGAGCCTGGAGACCGTGCCGGTGTGCGTCGGATACCGGGTGGACGGCAAGCGCACCGACGAGATGCCGATGACGCAGTCCGACATCCACCGCGCAGAACCGATCTATGAGGAGCTGCCCGGCTGGTGGGAGGACATCTCCGGTGCCCGCGAGTTCGACGATCTGCCTGCCAAGGCGCGTGACTACGTGCTGCGGCTGGAAGAGCTTGCCGGAGCCCATGTTTCGTGCATCGGTGTAGGGCCGGGCCGGGAGCAGACCATTGTGCGCCGCGATGTCTTGGCTACCAAGTGAGTGAAACCGGCGATCCCGAATACGACCGGCACGGCGGTTTCCCGCTATTCGAACCCGCCGAGCCCGGACCGGGCTTCGAGCGGTTTCTCACCGCGATGCGCCGCGCCCAGGACCTCGCGGTGTCGGCCAACCCGGACAGCGGCACCTGGGATGACGCCGCCGACCGGGCCGAGGAACTGGTCAAGCTGCTCGACCCGTACGAGGCGGGCGAAGGGGTGGGCCCGGCCAACCGAGTGCCTTCGTTGCCCGGTGCAGGCAGCCTGCTCATGCCGCCGTGGACCATGTCGAAGTTCGAGCCCGCCGGCGTCGAATTGCACGTGCAGTTCAGCCGTTTCCATGTGGGCGGCAACCATGCCGTGCACGGTGGCGTCCTGCCGCTGCTGTTCGATTCGGTATTCGGCATGGTCATCCACGCCGCGGGCCGGCCGATCAGCCGAACCGCCTTCCTGCATGTGGACTACCGCAAGGTCACGCCGATCGACACCGTGCTGACCGCCCGCGGATGGGTGCGCGAAGCCGAGGGCCGCAAGGCGTTCGTCAACGCCGAATTGCGTGACCCCGACGAGAATCTGCTGGCAGAGGCGAACGGCCTGATGATCAAATTGCTGCCGGGCCAGCCCTAGGACGCGCGCAACGCCGAGACTGCGTGCAGGTCGCGATTCCGCATCGATTCACGATGTCATCGAAGTTTCGGTGACGAGATGCGACCATGGCGCAGTGGTTGATCAGCATTTGCATCGCCTGTCGACGCCGCGAGCGGCAGCCCTCGCCGGGGTGTTGTTCGCCCTCCTGTTCGGCACAGCGCTGGTCCTGATCCGTACAGCGTTACCCGAGGGCGGCGAACCGGGTTCGCAGTGGATCGACGGTGCCAGCAGCCGACTGCGAATCGCGTCAGTCCTGATGCCGTTCGCCGGTATCGCATTTCTCTGGTTCATCGGGGTGGTGCGCGACGGCTTCGGCCGTTTCGAGGACCGGTTTTTCGCATCGGTGTTCCTCGGGAGCGGCATCCTGTTTCTGGCAATGATGTTCGCGACGTCGGCGGTGGGGGCGGGCTTGATCGCCAGCAAGGCCGGTTCGGTCGACACAGCCATGCACTCGGAAGTGGCCGTATTCGGGCAGATGCTGCTGTTGGCGTTCAGCAAGACCTACGGCGTGCGGATGGCGGCGGTGTTCATGATCTCGCTGGCCACCATCTGGTTGAAGACCGGACTGATGCCGCGGCCGTTGGTGTACACGACATACCTTGTCGCCGTGGGGCTTCTGGTTGCCGGCAACGTCAGCATGTGGATCGTATTGGCATTCCCGATCTGGGTGCTGGTCGTCAGCTCGCTGCTACTGATCCGCGCGGGCGTGATCGACCTACCGGGCGGCGAACACGAGCGGTCCACGTAGCGGCGGTCATTCCCCAGTCAGCTTCAACGCGGACGCCGGGCACAGCTTGACCGCTTCGCGCGCGTGCTCGATCTCGTCGTCGGGCACGTCGTCGACGAGGACCTCCACGACGCCGTCCTCGTCCTGGTCGAACACCGCGTCGGAGACCATCACGCAGTTGCCCGAGGCGATGCAGGCGTCACGATCTGCTTCTACCTTCATCGGGTCACCAGGTTACCGCCAAAGATTTCAGCCCGTAGATGAAGTGGAAGGACCGCCACCCCACATCTTCGAACGGCTCGGCGAGCGTCAAACCGGGGAAGCGGCGCAGCAACGCCGGGAACGCGATGCGCATCTCCATGCGGGCGAGCGGGGCGCCGAGACAGTGATGCACACCATGGCCGAATGCCAGGTGTCCCGGTGCGCCGCGGCGGATGTCGAGTCCGTCGGGCGTGTCGATGAAATCCGGGTCCCGATTGGCCGCGGGCAGGGACGCGAGCACCAACTGGCCGGCCGGAATCGGCACCCCGCCGATCTCGACGTCGGTGGTGGTGATGCGCGGGATTGCGGTCTGCACGATGGACAGCCAACGCAGCAGTTCCTCGATGGCGGGGACGATGGCGTCGGGATCGTCGCGTACCGCCGCGAGCTGATCGGGGTGCCGCAGCAGCGCCAGCGTGCCCAGGCCGAGCATGTTCGACGTGGTCTCATGCCCGGCGAGCAACAGCAGCCCGGCGATTCCTACGAGCTCGTTGTCGCTGAGGTCGTCGTGTTCTCGGATCAGCATGCCGAGGATGTCATCGCCCGGCTCGCGGCGCGCACGCTCGACGAGGCCCTGCATGTAGTCGCGCCCCTGCCGTTGCAGCGCAATGCGTTCCGGGACCGGCGCGGACAGGTCAAGCTGGCGTGTCGACCGCTGCTGGAAGTCGTCGCGGTCCTCGTAGGGCACGCCGAGCAGTTCGCAGATCACCAATGACGGGATGGGTAAGGCGAAGTCGGCGACCAGATCCGATGGCGGACCGGCGGATTCCATCGCATCCAGATGTGCATCGACGATTTCGACGATGCGCGGCTCGAGCCGTTTCATGCGGCGGATGGTGAATTCCGCGGTGAGCATCCGGCGCAGCCGCTGGTGTTCGGGCGGATCGAGGCCCAGCAGGTTGCCTGCCCGCGCGTTGGCCTGCTCTGCGTCGGAGATCTCGGGCGCCCCTGGCAAGACGAAACCCGGCGGCCTGCTGTTGGAGAACCGGTCGTGGTCCGACAGCATCGCCTTGACGTCGTCGTGCCGTGTGACCAGGTAGACCTCCATACCGAAGGCGTTGACGACGGTTCGCACGCCCACGGTTTCGCGGATCTCGGAGAGTTCCTGCGACGGGTCGAAGGCGTTGCGTCGCATGTGTAGCGGCGGCAGGACGGGTGCCACGTCGTCGCGCAGCGCGGCATCGGCGTCAGTCATGGCTTCGACGGTACGCGCGCGGTACGAATGCCCATGTTCAGCGCCGAACGTGCGTTCAGATCGCGACGTGGCCCCGAAACGCGATCTGAGTGCACGCTCGGGGTCAAGTACCGACATTCCGCAGGCCCGGCCACCAGATCCGCGGCCCGATCAACGTGAACAGCGCCGGGATGATGACCGTGCGGACGATGAAGGTGTCGAGCAGGATGCCCAACCCGACGATGATGCCTAGTTGGGTCAGCACGATCAGGGGCAACACGCCCAGCACACAGAACACCGCTGCCAGCACCACGCCCGCGCTGGTGATCACCGCACCGGTGGCGGACACGGCCCGCACGATGCCCTGCCGGTTGCCGTACTGCGGGGTCTCCTCGCGGGCGCGGGTAATCAGGAAGATCGTGTAGTCGACCCCGAGGGCCACCAGGAACAGGAACGCGAACAGCGGTGTGCTGTTGTCCAGCGCGGGGAACCCGAACACGTGCACGCTCGCCCACCCGCCGAGCCCGAGGGCCGCCAGCGCGCTCAGCACCGTGACGGCCACCAGCAGCAGCGGCGCGAGGGCCGAGCGCAGCAGGATGTAGAGCACTGCCAGCACCACGGCGAGGATGGCCGGAATCACCACCAACCGGTCACGTTGGGCGGCCGAGGCGGCATCGCGGGCTTGGGCGTCCGAACCGCCGACCACCGCGGAAGCATCCACCGCGTGTACCGAATCACGAAGTGCGTCAATGGTTTCGAATGCGCCATCTGATGCGGGTTCGGCTTTCAGGATCACCGACCACTGGCTCAGCCCGGTCGGCGACTGGCCGGCCGGGTTGGCCGACACGACGCCTTCGGTATCGGTGATCGCCCGTTGCACGTCGACGGCCTTGTCGGTCGCGGCGATGACGCGGGCAGGGTCGGTGAGGCCGCTGGGGAAGTGGGCGGCCAGGGTCTCGTACCCGGTCACCGATTCGGCCTGCACGCGGAACTGCTCGGTCTGCGACAGCCCGATCGGGGTGGTCAGCAGGCCCGTGCACAACAGGGCCAGCCCGGCCAGCGAGATCATCGCGACCCGGGCCGGCCGTCGTGCCACGAAGTCGGCGATACGATGCCATATTCCGCTGTCAGTCAAGGGCTTTGCCCCGACTTGCGGGATGAACGGCCAGAACAGTCGTTTGCCGCACAGTGCCAGCAGTGGCGGCAACACCACCAGGACGAAGACCGCCGCGACCACCAGACCGGATGCGGCCTGCACTCCGAGGCTGCGGTTGCTCGGCGCCGACGCGAACACCAGGGTGAGCAGGGCCAGCACCACCGTGGCATTACTGGCGATGATCGCCGGACCCGCCGCTCGGACCGCCGTGACGAGGGCGACGCGGTGGTTCTGCTCTTCGCGCGAGCGCTCATCGCCACGCGCCAGTTCCTCCCGGTACCGCGAAATCAGAAGCAGCGCATAGTTGGTGCCCGCACCGAACACCAGCACGCTGGTGATGCCCGACGTCGACCCGTCCGGGCTCAGCCCGAACGCGGATGCCACCGCGGTGCCGACCACCGAACCCACCCGGTCGGCGAATCCGATCACCAGCAGCGGCGCCAACCACAACACCGGCGAACGATAGGTGACGATCAGCAGCAGCGCTACCACTGCCGCCGTGACGGCCAGCAGGGTGAAATTCGCTCCGGCAAAGGAATTCGCGATATCGGCGCCGAATGCAGGGCCGCCGGTGACCTCGGCGCGTAAGCCGTCGGGCAGCCCGTCGGCAGCAGCACCCCGTAGCTCACGCACCGCGTCGTTGAGGGCGAACCCGGACAGTTCACCGTCCAATGGCACTGTGGCCACGGCCGCCTTGTTGTCCTCGGACACCAGCACGGGCGGGCCGGGTTCGTCGGACATGCGTTGGCGGGCTTGGTCGACGGCGTTGACGTCGGCGGGAGTGAGCGCGGCATCGTCGGCCCGGGTCACCACGAGGATCGCCGGGGCCTGGTCACCACCCGGGAAATCGGCGCGCAACGCATCCGCCCGTGCCGATTCGGCGTCGGCCGGAACCGCCACCGGAGATTGTGAAGCCGCATCACCGCCACTGAGCAATCCCAGGAGTACACCGGAGGCCACGACAACCAGCGCGGCAAGCCAGGAGAGGAGTTTAATCACGGTTCAGCGTCGCCTCTTCCAAGTCGAGTCCATGCAGCACTGCCCGTAGCACCTCGTCGTCGATATGTCCGGCGTCGCGTTCGGCGATGAACGTCTCCCGTTCAGCCGCAAGCATTTCCAGCCGTAGCCGCCGGAACGCCGAAGTGGGGCTTTCGCCGATGTCCTCGTCATCGCGTCCCAACCTTTCCCATGCGGCGTTGCGGCGCCGGGTGTTCCACGCCCGCAACACGTCCGCGGCGCGTTCCGGTACATCGCCGCCGGCGGGTTGCTCCGCCAGCAGTTCGTCGAGTCGTTCGGCGGCCGCCCTGGCCGCTTTGTCCTGGGCAGCCGCGGTTGCGATCGCGTCGCTGTGCGCCTCGTCGCCCTGCGCACCCAGCACTCGGATCAACCACGGCAGCGTCAATCCGTGCAGCAGCAACGTTCCGACCACGACCACGAAGGTCAGGAACACCAGTTGCGGCCGACCCGGAAACGCCTCCCCGGACAGTGTTGTGAGCGGTACGGCGAATGCGGCCGCCAGCGACACGACCCCCCGCATACCCGCCCACGCCACAACGAACACCTGGGCGGGCGGCGGCGCAGGCTCGTGTGCCCGGATTTGCCTGAAGAGAAGCCGCGGTAGGTAGGTGGAGACGTACACCCACACCATCCGCACCGCGATCACCGTGAGGAACACCGCGGCCGACGAGATCGCCAGCGTGGCCGCGGAGATGCCGGCGAGTTCGCTGATGACCTTCGGCAGCTGCAGACCGATGAGCAGGAACGCGAACGACTCCAGGATCAGCTGCAGCGCCTTCCACACGGCCTTGTCCTGTAGCCGGGTGGCGTAGCTGGCCTGGGTCTCGCGCTGCCCGAGCAGCAAGGCCGCCACCACCACGGCGATCACGCCGGAGCCGTGCACCTCCTCGGCGACCAGGTAGATGAAGAACGGGGCCACCAGGCCGATGGCGCTCTCGACCAGTGGATCGTCGAGCCGCAACCGGATGTAGTGCACCACCATCCCGAGCGCGCCGCCGACCACCACACCGCCGACCGCGGCCAGCGCGAACGTGCCAAGCGCGGTGCCCCAGCCGGTCGCCGTTCCAATGGCTGCAGCCAGCGCCACCTTGTAGGCGGTCAGCGCGGTCGCGTCGTTGAGCAAACTTTCCCCGCCCAGCAGGGTCATGGTGCGGCGGGGCAGACCGAGCCGCCGGCCTACGGCGGTGGCCGACACCGCATCGGGCGGCGCCACGATCGCACCGAGGGTCAGGGCCGCGGCGAGCGTCAACTCCGGCACGGTGTGAAAGGCTACGACTCCGACGACGAACGTGGTGGCCAGAGGCAGTCCGACCGCGAGAAATCCGATCGGACGGATGTTGCGGCGCAGCGCCACATAGCTGCTTTCCAGACCCGCCGACCACAGCAGTGGGGGCAGGATCACGAACAGGATCAGTTCCGGCTCGAGATGCACATCGTCCAGACCGGGGATCGCGCTGCCGGCCAGCCCGGCAACCACCAGTGCCAGCGGGGCCGACACGTCGAAGCGGCGTGCCACGGCGGCCAGCAGCACGGCCGCCACCAGTGCAGCCAGCAGTGAGGCACCCATGGTCAGACCTCCTTCGCGTGCCGTCCTTATCCTTGATCAACATGTTGAGGAGATCACGCCGGCGCGAGCAGAGCTCGACGCCTCGAACTTGTGAACACCTCCGCGCTGAAGTCGCCGAGCCGCAACCACTCACTCCGGGACATTGTCAGGAGTGCGAGGAACTCGGCGAGAGTAACTGGGCGCATCTGAGGATGTGCATGACATGCGGTCACGTCGGTTGCTGTGACTCCAGCCCGCACCAACATGCCACCAAGCACTTTCAGTCGAGCGATCATCCCGTCATGCGTTCGGCCGAACCCGGCGAGAGTTGGCGGTGGTGTTATATCGACCATCGCGTTGGTTGACGATCTGGCAGGCTGGGGGATGCGATGAGTGAATCGATTGAGGATGCCCTGCAGGACGGCACTGTGGATGACCCGGCCGAGGCCGCGGAATCCATAGCGGAAACCGAACCGGAAGCGGCGGCCACGGATCCGCCGGGCGCCCCGGAACCGCAGGATGACGGGAAGCCCGCAGATCCGAGGGCCACCGTGATGTTGCTGGGCGCCGGTGAGCTGAGCCGCGAACTCGCGCTGGCTTTCCAGCGCCTGGGTGGCGTCGTCGTCGCGGTGGACCGGTACTACGCACCCGCGCACGGTGTCGCCGACCGGTCGGCGGTGATCAAGATGAACGACGCCGAGGAACTCGCCGCGCTGATCGAGCGGGAGAAGCCGCAATACGTGGTGGCCGAGTCCGGGGTGATCGCCGCCGACGCATTGCTCTCGGCGTCCGAGCGTGGCGACACCGAGGTGCTCCCCACGCCGCGCAGCATCCGGCTCAGCCAGGACCGCGAGGGCATGCGTCGGCTGGCTTCCGACGAACTCGGCCTCCCGACCGTGCCGTTCTGGTTCGCGGGGTCCGTGGAGGAGCTGACGGCCGTCGCCGGGCACGCCGGGTACCCGCTGGTGGTCAAGCCCGTCGTGGGCGCTCTGCGCGACGGCGAATCGGTGCTGTTGCGCCCGGAGGACATCGAGCCGGCATGGCAGCGTGCGACCACCGCGGGCCGGATCGCGCAGAACCGCGTGTTGGCCGAATCCGTGGTCGAGGTGGACTACGAGGTCACCCTGTTGGCGATCCGCACCGGCGGGCCGGGCGGGCCGGGCGTGCAGTTCTGCGAGCCGATCGGGCACCGGCAGGTCGACAGTGACGTGTTGGAGGCCTGGCAGCCCCAGCAGATGCCGCGCGCTGCCCTCGATGCCGCGAAGTCCATCGCGGCGCGCATCGTCAATTCGCTGGGTGGGCGCGGCGTGTTCGGTGTCGAACTGCTGGTCCAGGGCGACGACGTGTATTTCTCCGACGTCCGGATCCGGCCGCACGACAGCGGCCTGGTCACCCTGCGGTCCCAACGGCTCTCCGAATTCGAGCTGCACGCAAGGGCCATCCTCGGCCTGGCCTGCGACACCATCATGGTTTCTCCGGCCGCCGCCGAGGTCACCTACGGCGGTGCCGATGCCGAAACCGCCGGCGAGCTGACCGCCAACGCCACCGCGGTGCTGGCCGAGGCGCTGGCCACCTCGGAAAGCGACGTTCGGCTGTTCGGCCGCCCGGACGAGTCCGACACGCCCCGACGGCTCGGCGTGGCGATTGCCACTGCTCCCGACGTGATCGTTGCGCGTGACCGAGCCCGCCGGGTGGGCGCCGCCCTGCGCAAGCTCTGGTAGTCATGGCCGACGACGTAACGAACCCAGAGGACTCGGCGCAGGATCGGCCCACCATCACGCCGTTCTTGGCGGCCCTTGCCGTCATTGTGCTCGTGGTGATCGGCATTGCGCTGGTCAACCTGTTCCAGGGCGACGGGCTGTCCGACGAACAACAGGTGGGCCGGGCGGCGGTTGGGCAGAACGACGCCATCCAGCGTGAGAGTTACTCTGAATTCGCCGACTACACCTGCGCCGAGCAGCGCGGAACCGAAGCCGATTTCCTTGCCCGTCAACGTGATTCGACGGCAGAACATGGTGCCCGATTCATCGACGGCGTCACCTCCGTGCGCATCGACGGGGACCGGGCCACCGCCACCGTGGTGTACCACTTCGACAAGGCGCCGGATACCAAAGTCAACGTCGAGACGCCGTTTGTGCGTGAGGACGGCCAATGGCGGGTCTGTTCGAGTGTGGGAGACTCACCGCCGTGAGCTATGCAGGAGACATCACGCCTGAGGAGGCTTGGAAACTTCTGAGCGAGGATCCAGCGGCCGTTCTGGTGGACTGCCGCACCGATGCCGAGTGGCGGTTCGTCGGTGTGCCGGATCTGGCCTCGATTCAGCGCGACGTGGTGTACGTCGAGTGGAACCGGACCGACGGCAGCCATAACGACGCATTCGTCGACGATCTGCAGGCGTCCGGCGTGACGCCGGGGGACCGGCCGGTGGTCTTCCTGTGTCGCTCCGGCAATCGCTCGATCGGTGCTGCCGAGGCCGCGACCGCGGTGGGTATCGGACCGTCCTACAACGTGCTCGACGGTTTCGAGGGCAACCTCGACGAGAACCGGCATCGCGGTAGCACGGGTTGGAAGGCGGTCGGCCTGCCCTGGAGGCAGTCATGAGTTCTGACGTGCCATCGGTTCGGACCCCGGCTGCGTTGCCCGACGGCGTCGGCCAGGCCACCATCGGTGTCCGCGGCGGCCTGCTGCGCTCCGGTTTCGAGGAAACCGCCGAGGCCATGTATCTGACGTCGGGATACGTCTACGAGACGGCGGGCGACGCGGAGAAGGCGTTCACCGGCGAGATCGACCGCTACGTGTACTCGCGCTACGGCAACCCGACGATCTCGATGTTCGAGGAACGGCTGCGGCTCATCGAAGGGGCGCCGGCCTGCTTCGCCACCGCAACCGGCATGGCCGCGGTGTTCACGTCGCTGGGCGCGTTGCTGGGTGCCGGCGATCGTCTGGTCGCCGCGCGCAGCCTGTTCGGTTCGTGCTTCGTGGTGTGTAGCGAGATCCTGCCGCGCTGGGGTGTGGAGACGGTGTTCGTCGACGGCGACGATCTCTCACAGTGGGAGCAAGCGCTGTCGGTACCGACCCAGGCGGTGTTCTTCGAGACACCGTCCAACCCCATGCAGTCGTTGGTGGATATTGCCGCGGTGTCCGAGATGGCCCACGCGGCCGGCGCAAAGGTGGTGCTGGACAACGTCTTCGCCACTCCGCTGCTGCAGCAGGGCATGCCGCTCGGGGCTGATGTGGTGGTGTACTCCGGCACCAAACACATCGACGGGCAGGGCCGCGTGCTCGGCGGGGCGATCCTGGGTGACCAGGAGTACATCGACGGTCCGGTGCAGAAACTCATGCGTCACACCGGCCCGGCGATCAGTGCGTTCAACGCCTGGACGCTGCTGAAAGGACTTGAAACACTTGCCGTTCGGGTGGATTACTCGAACCGCTCGGCACAGCGCGTCGCTGAGTTCCTGGAAGGCCACTCCGCGGTGAGCTGGGTGAAATACCCGTTCCTGGAATCG
The DNA here is from genome assembly GCF_053483975.1 of Mycolicibacterium sp. XJ870. Classification (NCBI taxonomy): domain Bacteria; kingdom Bacillati; phylum Actinomycetota; class Actinomycetes; order Mycobacteriales; family Mycobacteriaceae; genus Mycobacterium; species Mycolicibacterium sp. XJ870. The sequence continues at coordinate 87,751 of NZ_JBEFTI010000011.1, read as the reverse complement.
CATCCGCAGTTCGACCTGGCCAAGCGCCAGATGCGCGGCGGCGGCACCGTCGTCACCTTCGAACTGGATGCCGCCGATGGCAAGGCGCGCGCCTTCGAGGTCCTCGACAAGCTGCGCCTCATCGACATCTCCAACAATCTGGGCGACGCCAAGTCGCTGATCACCCACCCGGCCACCACCACCCACCGGGCCATGGGCCCGGAGGGTCGCGCGTCCATCGGCCTCGGCGACGGCGTGGTACGGGTCTCCATCGGGCTGGAGGGCACCGAGGATCTGATCGCCGATCTGGAACAGGCGCTGGGCTAGCCGTGTCCCGGGACAGCGCGGCGAAGAAGGCTCGCCGAAAGAAGCGGCAGGCGGCCCGCGCTGTACACCGGGTCCCCGATGAGATTGTGCAGGACATGGCGGCCGTCGAGGACGGTGTCGTCGCCGACCTGGCTGAGTTCGACGAGCGAATCACCCAGCGCGGCTGGGAATTCGACGAAGAACAGTCGAACGACGATTACGCCGTGTGGTTCTTCGAGCCGTCCGGCGCCGAGGTGGACGACGGCTTGCCCGTCACATCGTTGTGGCTCGATGCCGCCGAAGACGGTGCGATCGTCCGGGTCGTGTTCGTCGGCACCGTCGAGCGGTACGAGTTCACCCATGACGAACTGTTCGAACACCTCGACGCGATCGAGGCCTACCGCGTCGGTGGTGCTCAGCCGGAGTTTTCCTAGGTCGCCACGGAATGTCGGGCACTGCAAGGAGCTGTTAGTGACAAAGTCGCTGAATACGCTTCAGGCGCAACGCTAGCCACGCTGGCCCACTCCGTGAGTCACCTCAATCCTTTCTGCCAATTTCTGACAGCCAACGGTATTGATGCGGAAGGCGCAATCCACGCCAGTAACGCTGTGGCGGAAAATCGCGGCCCAAACCGCCAACCGCGTTACTGGCGCGGTTGTCAGTTTTTGCCGTCCGACTCGATGACGCCCTGCACGGCCTGCGCGCGATCCTCGTAGCTCTTGCGTTTGGCGGAATCGAATTCCATGAAGACGTTGTCGAGACCGAGCTTCTTGTTGAGCCAACGGCGGCCCTTCGGCGGCAGCATCTGCGCAGCCTGGGCGGTGAACCGCAACGGCGGCGGCACGGACACGTGCGTCTTGGGCTTGTCGAGCGTCTTGACGATCGCGGCGGCGATGTCCTCCGGTTCGACCGGCTTGAGCGCACCGCTGGACTTCGTTCCCGAGATCAGGTCGGTGTTGGTGAACGGCGGCATGATCACCGAGACGTCGACGCCGTGCGGGGCCATCTCGTCGGCCAGCGCAGTCGACAGGCCGACGACGGCGTACTTGGCGCCGACGTAAACCACCTGGCCGGGCACCGGAATCAGACCGGACAGCGAGGCGATATTGATGACGTGACCGCTGCGACGCTTGACCATGTCAGGCAGCGCGAGCTGGCAGCCGGCGAGCACACCGTAGAAGTTGACCTCGATGGAGGATCGGATCGACTGCTCGCTCTGTTGGAGGAACGGGCCGATCGGCATGACTCCGGCGTTGTTGATGAGCACGTCGATGTGGCCACCACCGTCAGTGCGGGCCTTGTCCAGGAACGTCGCGAACGATTCCCGGTCGGTGACGTCGAGCGGGTAGCCGGAGACCTGGCCGAGCTTGGTGAGTTCGACGACCGCCGACTCTTGTAGCGCGACGTCACGGTCGCCGATGACGATGCGGGCCCCGCGCGCCAGCAGGGCCTTGGCGGTGGCATAACCGATACCGCGAGCGGCGCCGGTGATCGCGATGGTCTTGCCCCTGATGTTGTCCATGGCGGCGAACTTTACACGTGTCAAGTTTTGCGGGGAAGGGCGACTTGTCGGTGGGCCTCGGCAGACTCCGATCCGATCGCCAGTGCGCGTAATCTGCAATTATTCGAGTCGGAAGGAGGTGCGCCGTGACCGACCTCGCGCACCTGCCACGCGGTCTGCTGAGCCTGGAGCAGTGGGACTCGCTCGAACTCGACCCGACGCGACGGTGGGAACTCAGTGAGGGAACCCTCATCATGTCGCCCCGTCCGCAACTAGGGCACCAACGCATCTCGAAACGGCTTACCCGCCTCCTCGACGACCACCTGCCGGACGGACTTGAAGCGGTTCCCGAGATCGAGGTGACGACGAGCGCCGCATTCCCGCCGAGTGTCCGCGACCCCGATATCGCCGTGATTCCGGATCGCCTGTTCGGCCGTCGCGTTTCCCGGGTCCCCGCAGCCGACGTTGTGCTCGTCATCGAAATCGTCTCGCCAGGCTCGCGCGGAACGGACAACGTGATGAAGCTGCACGAGTACGCCAAGGCGGGCATACCGCACTACTGGATCGTCGATCCCGACGCGCCGACTGGCGACCGGTTCTTCGCGTACCGCCTCGACGGTGAAATCTATCGACGGGTCGAAGCGTTCGACGGAGACCGCATACGTGTGCGCGAACCCGCCGAAATTGAGTTTTCGTTGGACGTGCTGACCGGCCCGTAGCTACACCCAGATTTCAAATCACGCTGAGTCGGCCGGGCATACCCGCGATCCGTCAGCGTTGAACCTTCCGTGCGTATAGAAACGGTGGTGATGTCTGAACCCGTGCAGTTCGTCGCGGTCGGCCTGGATGATCCACTGGCCGCGCCGCTGCTGGCGGAGTTGGCGGTGGAGTATTCGGACCGGTATGGCGGAACGCCGGAGGGCGTCATGGCCTGGTTGCGCAGCGAGCCGCCGGATGAACTGGCCCCGCCCGGGGGCGGTCTGTTCATCGGATTGCTCGACGGACTCCCGGTCACGGGCGGCGCGTTCCAGCGTTTCGACGCCGACACCGCCGAACTCAAGCGCATCTGGACAGATAGCCGGCACCGGAGGCGTGGTCTGGCCAAAACACTGCTGGTGCACCTGGAAACCGAGATCGCCGCGCGCGGGTACCAGCGGATCTATCTGATGACCGGGCATCTCCAGCCAGAGGCCGAGGCGCTGTATACGTCAGCGGGCTACACCCGGCTGAGCGAGCCGCTGCCTGCCGAGGGCGAGGGTGCCGTCTTTCCGATTGCGTTCGAGAAGGTCCTGCCGACATGAGCGTGCCCCTCTCGATTCTCGACCTCGCCCCGATCAGCGCGGGCAGCGACGCCGCAACCGCGCTGCGCAACACGGTCGATCTGGCCCGGCACGCCGAACAGTGGGGCTACAAACGGTTTTGGGTGGCTGAGCACCATTTCGTGGCGGTGGCGAGTTCGTCGCCCGCGGTGCTGGTGGGTCAGATCGCGTCGGCCACTGACCGGATCCGGGTCGGCAGCGCGGCCGTCCAGCTCGGTCATAACACCGCGGTGGCGGTGGTCGAAAGCTTCGGCACGCTGGCGGCTTTCCATCCTGGGCGGATCGACTTGGGGATTGGCCGTTCCGGGCAGCGTCGCGCTGAAGCTGCCCGGGAGAAGCCGAAAGTGCCCAGGCCGCCTAGGGAATGGCATGAGGTTGACGGTGTCGTGATCCCGACGCCGTTCGACGTGTCAGCGCTGCTGCGCAATCCTCGGCTGCGGGCCCAGATGGCGGTGCTTCAGCAACCCGAAGCAGTCGCACCGGATTTCGCGGATCAGGTCGACGACATACTGGCGATGCTGGACGGCCGGTATGAGGTCGGCACCGCGGTTCCAGGTGCCGGAAGTGGTCTGACGCCATGGGTTTTCGGTAGCAGCAAGGGACAGAGCGCGCGTGTCGCGGCGGCGCGCGGTTTGCCGTTCGTCGCGAGCTACCACCTCACCCCGGCCACGGCGCTGGAGGCAATCGAGGTGTACCGCAACGGATTCACCCCATCAGCACAGTTGTCCGAACCGTACGTGGTGGTCTCGGCAGATGTCGTGGTGGCTGACGACGAAGCTACGGCCCGCCGACTGGCCGCCGGTTACGGGCACTGGGTGTATTCGATCCGGGCCGGCGACGGTGCGGTGCCCTACCCGGACTCGGCCGAGCTCCCGGCGCTCACCGATGAGCAACTCGAGGTGGTGAAGGATCGCACCGCAACACAGTTCGTGGGAGATCCGGATCAGGTGGCGGACCGGTTGCAGGCGCTGCAGCGGCTCAGCGGCGCCGACGAACTGGTCATCACGTCGGTCACACATGGCCACGAGGACCGGCTGCGATCACATGAACTGATTGCCAAGCGTTGGGGATTGTGACGATTTCGGCCGATAGGCTGGCCCGAAGGTGTCCGACACCGGCTGGAGGTACGTTTGCCGAGTTCGCAGGTCCTCGTGGGATCGCTGCTGCTGATAGGCGCGGTGGCGGTGTTCGCGACCGGAGTGGCGCTGCGGCTGTTCATCGGCCGGCGGGCGGATTCGGCGAGTATGCGTCGGCGCATGCACGCGTTCCGCCGGACCGCGTTCGCCCGGGTGTTCTTCGGAGCGGTGGACGACGACGAGGTGTTCGATCCTGACGAACTTGACCAGATGATCCTGATGCCGACCATCGTGCTGGCGTGCGGGCTGTGCCTGACCGGGTTCTTTCTGTTGGGCTACAAGGTGCTCAGTTGATCGGGACGCCGCAGTTTGGTCGCTGATCCTTGCCGTCGATGCACACCAGAATCAGATCGTCGGCATTTATCAGTAGCCTTTTCGTGTCGGGTCGGCGGGTAGCCGGGTTGCGGTTATCGCGGAGCCTCGATGGCGGACATCACCAGCTGCAGATAGGGGCGATAGAGGTCCTCGCCGTCGATATGGCTGTCGAGGGTGATGCCATCGTTGGCGGCTAGGACCACGCGGGCCAAAGTCTCGGCATCAATGGTCAGGGTTCCTCCGATTCGGGCGACGTTCTTGCTGATGAATTCACCGAGCGCGCGGATGGTTTCGAGCCGTTGGGCGGCCACTCGGTCGCGGGCGTCGGGATTGCGCAGCAAAAACAACGTCAGCTCGTATCCCAGTGCCGCACGGTCTGTCCCGCTGCTCAATTCGCGCCATCGTTGCGCAAGTTCCTGGACGTCGACGTCACTGTGGCTATGAAAGGACATCATCACCTCGGAGAACCCGTCCAAGAAGCGCTGACGTTGGCGGTCGACGACCGCGAGGAACAACTTCTCCTTGGCTCCGAATTGGGAGTAGATGATGCCGCGGGTGAAACCCGCGGCATCGGCGATCTCTTCGAGCGCCGCACCGGTGAGACCCTTGCGGGCGAAGACTTCCTCAGCGGCGTCGAGCAGGATTTGGCGGGTGTGTTCGATTCGACGCTCTTTGGTCCATCGTTCAGCCATGGGGGGATCCTCCCACCACTTTCGCTGAGGGCTCATGCGCGCGGGCTGCAACGCCGTTCCAAGGCCCGGCGCCTTCCAACCCGGGCTCTGCGCGCCGGAGATGCCCCAACGGGGGCTGGTCGAGGACGCCGCTCGCCCAGAACTCCTCCCAGGGCTCGACGGGGCCGTCGAGGGCGGCGCAGCGAAGCGCTTCTTCTTTGAATCTCCTAGCTGCCACGCTGATTCCGTACCGCACGGGGTGCAGGAGGCCGGTCAGCTCACTGTTCGCAGGCCGTCCCCAGAGGAGAAGTTCCGCTGGTGGCTCGGTTTTCATGTTCCCCCGCGCCAACCCGCCAGGCCACGGTCAAACATCAGCCCGCCGACGCGGCGAACCGCCTCCGCCACTCCGGCGGTGACCACGTCGAGCTGATAATTCACGGTGGACCTCTCTCGTACACGGACGTGATGCTGCACACATTTATACACACTTGCATCGTTAAAACACACGTGTATATCGTGAGTCGGGTCACACACAGTGCGGACATGGGAACTGCGCCATTCACTGGCTCGACTGACGGCCCTCGTCCGACGCACCCCTCGACTCCGTGACACCGCCGACTGAGGAGAACTCCACTGATGCCAGCATCAACCCGGCCCGGAGAATGGGTCGACCCCGCTTCGGGCCTCGGCTTGGGAATGGATGACGTCCAGTCCGGGACGTTGAACATGACCATCCCCACCGAGCGCTACACCTCTCCGGAGTACGCTGCGCGCGAGCGGGAAGCGATCTGGAAGCGGACCTGGCAGATCGTGGGCCGGGTCGAGGACCTACCCAAACCCGGCGACTGGAAAAAATACGAGATTCTCGACCAGTCCTTCATCATCGTCCGGGGAAAAGACGACCTGCTCCGAGGTTTCGTCAACGCCTGCCGGCATCGCGGCAACGCACTGTGCATCACCGAGACCGGTAACGCGAAGCGCGGGTTCCTCTGCCAGTACCACCTGTGGTCCTACGACCTCGACGGCAGATTGAAGGGCATGCTGCGCGAGAACCTCGCCGGCCCGATCGACAAGACCGAGAACTCGCTACTTCAGGTCTCGGTCGACACCTTCGCGGGTTTCATCTTCCTCAACCCGGATCCTGAGGCCCCTCCTCTGCGTGACTACCTCGGCGAGGAAGTCGTCGCCCTTCTCGAGCCCTACAACATCGAGACGTTCACCACCGTCATGGATGTCACGGAGGCGATCGAGTGCAACTGGAAAGTCGTCATGGATGCTTTCGAAGAGGGCTATCACATCAACGGCATCCATCCTCAGTTGCTTCAGGTGCTGCACATCAACCCGCGGACGGCCCGGTACCGGTTCTTCGAAAACCACAGCGCTGCAATGGCTCCGTTCGAGGTGGTGGGTGCCGGCGTGCAGGATCAGGTCGCTGGGATCCTGGCCCTACCCGAAACCTTCCCCGGGACGGTTGCGGTGATTCCGCGTTTCCAGGAGCTGATCGCGCCCTACCAGGACGCCGACGGGAACGTGGTGTTCCCGGACGGCATCACCGCCCGCATACTGCTGCAACAAGCGACCCGCGAGGTGCTGACCGGCATGGGGCTCGATGTCAGCGGCCTGACGGACAGTCAGATGGTCGACAACCAGGGCTGGGTGCTCTTCCCCAACTACTTCATGACCGTGCGCGCCGGCGAATGCCACGTCATCATGGCGAGGCCGCATCCCGACGGCGACCCGAACCGCTGCATCTGGCATGTGGCCAGCTACATGTATCTCCCGCAGGAGTTCCGCGACGCAGTCCGGGCGGAGGCGATCGTGGTGGATACGCCGGGGAGCCACAAGTATTTCGAGGCGCTTCAGCAGGATTACGAGCAGATGCCTCGCCAGCAGAAGGGCCTGCGTAACGACCGGCTCGACCACATCTCGCTGGTCAAGGAGGAAGTTGTCATCGCGCACTTCCACTCGGTCGTCGACCGCTACATGGCCGACACCGCGAACCGCTGACCCCCCACCATCCCCGTTACGGCTCTGGAAGAAGGACGACTTGAATCTCGAACAACGCATCGCCCATCACGCCCGCATGGCCGAGGCGTATCGCGACGCCTATCTGCGCCAAGGCGTGCAGGACGGCGAAGCATTCGCTGACACATGGAAGTTCGCCGAGGATGGCGTCTACGTGTCGCCGTACTTCACCGGAGACCAGGTGTTTCCGTTCAGCGAGTTCCCCACCGACACCGCCAAAGCCTCGACCATGGAGGCAAAGGCCTACTCCCTGAAGTTCCCGGACTGGAAGCCGGCCGGCTTCGACTACTGGCCTGCGTCGAACGGCCTGACCATGAAGACACGGTGGGAGGGGCACACAGAAGCGGGGGTGAAGATGGGCTTCTACTCCTACAGCTTCATACAGACGAACGACAAAGGTGAACTCACCAGATGGGAGACCCACGTCAACGACGAATACAGCACCTTCCTCGATGTCGCCATCGGTGTGCACGGGCCGTTCCACGGCACCGGCGAGTACGTCGAGGCCCTGGAGCGGACACTCGCCGCCGCGGGGGTGACGGTGTGACGACGATCGACGATGCCATCGGCGAGACCACCGGACGGTCACGGGTGGTGCTGGAGTACAGCCAAACGATGAGCCGCCTGGTGAAAAGTGCGAAGGATCCCGGCTTCTCGGTCGACAGTTGGGCGCCGCTGGCCGAGTTGATCGCGGTAGAAGAGTTCGTCCGTATCGGCCCGTTCAAGGAGGTGATGTGCTGGGCGGAATACACCGAGTTCCTTACCAACTGGGCGAAGTCCTCGGATTGGGACTGCTCGTTCAAGCGCCTCACCGAGACCGATGACGTGGCGTTCCTCGAACTCGAAGAGCGCAGCACCATCGGTGATTTCAGCAGCGTCGTCAACACCGCCTCGGTGTATGAGTTCAACGCGGACGACAAGATCACCTACGTTGCGGTCTACCTCCAGATGCAACTGCCGGACCCGGCCGCGCTACCCAGTTTCGACAATGCCGGGGGCACTGAGTGACCGACCAGCTGACACCGGCCAACATCGACGCAGTCGACTTCTTCACCGACGACTCGGTGCTGCACGATCCGTACGAGTACTTGGCGGCGGTGCGCAACGAGTGCCCGGTGCGTCGCGAGCCACACCACGACGTCGTGATGATCACCGGCTACGAGGAAGCCGTCGCCGTCTACAACGACAACGTGCGATTCTCCTCCTGCACCGCGGTCACCGGTCCGTTCCCGGGCTTCCCGGTTCCCCTCGAGGGCAACGACGTCTCGGAACTGATTGTGCGGCACCGTGACGAGCTGCCGTTCAACGATCAGCTGCCGACCCTGGACCCGCCTCTGCACACCGATCACCGGGCACTGCTGTCACGGATGATCACGCCCAAACGCCTCAAGGAGAACGAGGAGTTCATGTGGCGGTTGGCCGACCGGCAGTACGACGACGCGCTCACCGATGGACGTTGCGAATTCGTCGGTGACTTCGGCAATCCGTTCGCGATGCTCGTCATCGCCGATCTACTCGGTGTGCCCGAATCCGACCACAACGACTTCAAGGACCAACTCCTCACCTCCACCGGCACCATCGGCAGCAGCAGCGGAGACGCGATGCACCACTCGCCGCTGGAATACCTCTACGGAAAATTCACCGAGTACATCACCGACCGCCGCGCAAATCCGGTCGACGACGTGCTGACCGGCCTCGCGTCCGCGCTCTTCCCGGACGGCCGGACCCCACCGGTGACCGATGTCGTGTGTGTCGCGGCGAACTTGTTCGCTGCCGGACAGGAGACCACGGTCCGCCTGCTCAGCACCGCGGTGATGATGATCGCCGACGACGCTGAGCTGCAGGCGAAGTTGCGGGCTGACCGCAGTCTGATCCCCGGCTTCATCGAGGAGGCGCTTCGGGTCGAGAGTCCGATCCGCGGCGACTTCCGGCTGTCCAAGGTGCCGGTCACCGTCGGCGGGGTGGAGCTACCCGCAGGGACCACGGTGATGCTGAACAACGCGGCAGCCAACCGGGATCCTCGCAGGTTCGCCGACCCCGACACCTTCGACCTCCAACGGCCGAATGCCCGACAGCACATCGCCTTCGGGCGTGGTCCGCACAGTTGTCCCGGTGCGCCACTCGCCCGTGCCGAGGCGAAGGTCAGCCTCAACCGCCTCCTGGACCGAACCTCCGACATCAAGATCGACGAGGACAAGCACGGACCGCCCGGGTCCCGGCGCTACAGATATCTGCCCACGTTCATCCTGCGCGGTCTCACCCGTCTGCACATCGAGTTCTCGTAGGAGTTCCGCAGCAATGCCTTTCGAAAACACCACCGCCATCGTCACCGGCGGTGCACAGGGCCTCGGCCTCGCCATCGCCGAGGCGCTCGCCGCCCGCGGCACCAAGGTCGCCATCTTCGATCTCGTCACCGACCAGATCTGCGCCGAGGTCGACCGACTGCGAAGGCAGGGCGGCACCGTCAACGGCTACACCGTCGACGTCTCCGACCGCACACAGGTCAGGGCAGCAGTCGGCCAGGTGCGGACCGACCTGGGTCGGGTGCTCATTCTGATCAACAACGCCGGGATCGAGCAGTTCGGCAAGTTCACCGACATCACCGACGAAAATTGGGATCGAGTGATGGCGATCAACCTGAGGGGGCCGTTCATCTGCACCCAGGAGGTGCTGTCCGACATGGTGGACGCCCACTGGGGCCGCATCGTCAACATCTCGTCGTCGAGCGCTCAAGGTGGTCAGTCGCGAATGGCCGCGTACGTCAGCTCGAAGGCCGGGGTCATCGGATTCACCAAGAGCCTCGCCCTCGAACTGGGTCCGATGGGGATCACTGTGAACACCATTCCTCCCGGCATGGTCGTCACCCCGATGTTGGAGAAGGCGATCGACGAAGGCCGGTTCACGGCGTCACTGGACCATTTCGCCAAGGCCACCCCGGTGCGACGCGCGGGCCGACCGGAGGACATCGCCAATGCTGCCATCTTCCTGTGTCAGGACGAATCCTCCTATGTGACAGGGCAAGTCATCGGTGTCAACGGAGGGCGAAGGACATGACCGGTGCGCAAAGCGACGGGCCGCTCCTGGTACCGCTGGCCGCCGACGGATGGGGCGACGACGAGTACGCCGCGTTCGGCGCGTTGCTGGGTCTGCCGGGGGAGAAGGTGCCCAGGACGGGGACAGGCCATTCGGCCGACCCCCTCTTGTTCGACATCATCGGACTTCTCGCACGCCACCCGAAGATGGACTCAATCGGCGGGGCTTACCTGGCAAGGCACCCCGTTGATGGCGTGGGTGTTGCTGGGAATGTCAATCATGTCGGTCGGGTTGAGCAGGTTGTTGTTGATCCCGGGACGACTGTTGGCGACGGTCAGGTTCGTGCCGTCGAGTCCGTGACCCCACCCGTGCGGAAGGGACACCACTCCGGGCATGACCTCGTCGGACACTTCGGCGATCACGGTGACGGCACCTTCGGAGGTCTTGACATGCGCGCCGGCGCCGCTGGCCACGCCGAGGCGGGCGGCGTCGACCGGGTTGATGAGCAGGGTGCAACGATCCCGTCCGCGCATGAGCGCGGGCACGTTGTGCAGCCACGAGTTGTTGGACCGCAGGTGCCGCCGGCTTGTCAACACGAGCTCGGGATTGGTGCGTCCCATGCGTGCCACGAGCCGTGGAATGTCGTCGGTCAGGTGGTCGTGCAGTAATTCGACCTTCCCCGAGGGTGTCGTGACGGTGTCGTCGAGCCGTCCGCCTTCGAGTTCGGCCAGCCGCAGTCCGTCGGGGTGGCGCCTGACCTCCGCGAGGGTGAGGCCGGCAGGTCGGTCACCGAGCTGATCGCCCCAGGGGCCGACTCGGATGCCGAGATCCGCCAGGCGTTCCGGGCCCCTTCCATGCAACGCGGCCATCACCGCCTCGGGATCGCGGCCTGTCAGCGGGTTGTCGGGGATGGCCGACATGGTGGCCACCATGCCCGCGACATAGAGCTCGTCGAGCGCGGTGACGTCGACGTCGGGCACCGCAGTGCCGAACATGGCGCCACCCAGCCGCAGCAACAGCTCCCATTCGCGCGGGCGCTCGGGTGGTGGGGCGAAGACCGGCTCGGCGTACTTGATGCACGAGGCGACGGAATACATCCAGTACAGGTCGTCGATGTGTGGAAGTTCCAACGGTGACAATCCCGGCAGGATCACGTGCGCGTGCCGGGTGGTCTCGTTGAGCCAGTTGTCGATGGCGATGAGCGCGTCGAGCCGGCCGAAAGCCTCCGACAGCCGCCCGGCACCCGGAACGGAGACCGCAGGGTTGCCGGCGACGGTGATCAGCGCGCGGATCCGGCCCTCGCCGGGGGTGTCGATCTCCTCGGCCAGACAGCCCACCGGAAAACTGTTCAGCACCTCGGGCGCGCCGCGGACGCGGCTGCGATAGCGGCCGAACCGCCACCCCGGGCCGTCCTGGTCGGGCGGCTTGCTGAACATCGGCGTCCAGACGGCCGGTTTGGCGAACAGCGACCCACCGGGGCGGTCCAGGGCACCGAGGGCGGTGTTGATCACGAACACCAGCCAGGTGGCGAGCGTCCCGAATTCCTGTGTGCAAGCACCGATTCGGCTGTAGAGCACCGGATTGTGCGCTTGGCCGAGCTCGGCGGCCAGCCGGCGGATCGTGGCGGGCGCGATGCCGGTGGCGGCCGCAACCCGCTCGGGCGTGAACGGCTCGGCCAACGCGATGACCTCGTCCAATCCGGACACCTTGCCGCGCAGGTGCTCGGGACGGCGCACCCAGCCGTTCTCCGCCAGGGTGCGCAGGATCGCGAACAACAGCAGCGCGTCGGTGCCGGGCTGGATCGGCACCCACTCACTGGCGCGTTGTGCGGTGCCGGTGCGCCGGGGGTCGACCACCACGACGCGGCCACGTTTCGCGATGTCGGACAACAATCCCATGATGTCGGGCGCCGACAGCATCGAACCCTGTGACGCCGCCGGATTCGCGCCGAGGATCACGAGGTGATCGGTGCGGTGCAGGTCGGGGATGGGACCGTTCCACATGCCGCCGAACACCAGTGTGCTCACGACGTTCAACGGCCACTGGTCGACGGTGCCCGGCGAGTAGTAGCCCTTCATGCCTGCCGCCTCGGCGAACCCGATCAGCGCACCGATGTACGACGACAGGTCGCTGTTGTGCGCGACCGGATTGCCGACGTAGACGGTGAGCGCCCGAGCGCCGTCGCTGTCGAGTACGGGCCGCAGCACCCGCTCGGTCTCGGCGAACGCGTCGTCCCAGGACACCGCGACATGGCTCCCGTCGGGTCGGCGCACCATGGGTTGGCGCAGCCGGTCGGGATCGTCGTGAATGTGCCCGAGCGACACACCTTTCGGGCAGATGTGGCCTCGGGACCAGACGTCGTCGGTGTTGGCGCGGATGCCATCAACCCGGCCGTCGGTGACCGTGACGCGCAATCCGCACATCGCCTCGCACAGCGGGCAGGTGACGTTGTGAGAAGTCATAACGCCCGATCGGTCGCCTGTTGGGCCGCCTCGGAAATCGCCCCGCGCCACACCGGGCCGTGCCCGGGCAGCAACACGTCCGTATCGAGCATGCCCAGCGCGCCGAGGCTGCGCACGCAGCCGTCCTCGTCGTGGTTGAACAGCGCTGGCAGCAGCTGCGGCCCGGTCTGGCCCAGCAGCGGATGGCCGGTGACCAGGGCGTCGCCGCTCACCAGGACTCCGTCGACGATGAACGAGCAGTGCCCGCCGGTGTGCCCGGGCGTCGGGATGGCCACCGGGGAGCCGGGCAGCCCGGCCGCCACCTCGGAGCTGAGTGCCTGGGTGCTGGGGATGCCTGCGTGGTTCATCCCGCCTTTCGCGGTGATGGTGGCCGACCACTTGAGCCAGCGTGGCTGCCAGATATGGCGCACCACATCGGCCGGTGACGCCTGCTCCAGGTACTCGCGCTTGGCGTGCCCGACTTCGTTTGCGTGGCAAAAAACCTGTGTGCCATGGGTTTTCGCGAGCCAGATGGCAGTTCCGAGATGGTCGATGTGCGCGTGGGTGAGTAGGACCGCCTTGATGTCGTCGATCCCGAAACCCAGCTGGCGCACCGATCCCAACACGTCCTCGCGCTGGCCGGGGAACCCGGCGTCGATGAGCATGACTCCGTCGCCGTCGGTCACCAGCGTCCAGTTGACCAGGTCGGTGTACGCGAAGTGCACCCGGTCGGTGATCGCGCTCAGGGCTGCTGCCATGCCGCGAGTTTAGGCACAGGAGTAGAAACGAACTCGTGGACTTGAAACTCGGATACAAGGCATCAGCGGAGCAGTTTGCCCCGCGCGAACTGGTCGAACTGGCAGTGGCCGCCGAAGCGGCCGGTATGGACAGTGCGACGGTCAGCGACCACTTCCAGCCGTGGCGCCACGAAGGCGGCCATGCGCCGTTCTCGCTGGCGTGGATGACCGCGGTCGGTGAGCGCACCGAGCGGCTGGTTTTGGGCACGTCGGTGCTGACCCCGACCTTCCGGTACAACCCGGCCGTCATCGCGCAGGCCTTCGCGACGATGGGCTGCCTGTACCCAGGCCGGATCTTCCTCGGCGTGGGTACCGGTGAGGCGCTCAACGAGATCGCCACCGGGTATGAGGGCGAGTGGCCGGAGTTCAAAGAGCGCTTCGCGCGGTTGCGGGAATCGGTCAAGCTGATGCGTGAGCTGTGGCTGGGCGACCGCGTCGACTTTCAGGGCGAGTACTACAAGACCAAGGGCGCCTCGATCTACGACGTGCCCGAAGGCGGCATCCCGGTGTACATCGCCGCGGGCGGGCCGGTGGTGGCCAAGTACGCGGGCCGGGCGGGTGACGGGTTCATCTGCACCTCGGGCAAGGGCGAGGAGCTCTACAAGGACAAGCTCATCCCCGCGGTGAAAGATGGCGCCGAGGCCGCGGGCCGCAACTCCGACGACATCGACCGGATGATCGAGATCAAGATCTCCTACGACCCCGATCCCGAGGCAGCACTGGAAAACACCCGGTTCTGGGCGCCGCTGTCGCTGACCGCCGAGCAGAAGCACAGCATTGACGACCCGATCGAGATGGAGAAGGCCGCCGACGCACTGCCCATCGAGCAGGTGGCCAAGCGCTGGATCGTCGCGTCAGACCCCGACGAGGCCGTCGAAAAGGTCGGCCAGTACGTGAAGTGGGGCCTGAACCACCTGGTGTTCCACGCGCCGGGCCACGATCAGCGTCGTTTCCTCGATCTGTTCAAGAACGACCTCGAGCCGCGGCTGCGCAAACTCGGCTGAACACACCGAAAAGGGGTCGGGGGCATGGGGTTTTCCAACATCATGGATTCCAACAGCTACACCGGAGAGCTGTCGGCCGATCCCGATACCCAACAGTTGATCGCGGCCCGCACCCGCATGCTCGGACCGGCGTACCGGCTGTTCTATGAACGGCCGGTACACCTGGTCCGCGGCGAGGGCAGTCACATGTTCGACGTGGACGGCGTGCGTTACCTGGACGCCTACAACAACGTCGTCAGCGTCGGGCACTGCCATCCGCACGTCGTCGCGGCGGTGACCCGTCAGATGCAAACCCTCAACACCCACACCCGGTATCTGCACGAGGGCATCGTGGACTACTCGCGCCGGATGCTCGCCACCATGCCGGAGGCAGTGGACCAGGTGATGTACGCGTGCACCGGTTCGGAGGCCAACGACCTCGCGCTGCGGGTGGCGCGGATGTACACCGGGGCCACCGGCGTCATCGTGACTCGCGATGCGTACCACGGCAATACCGAAGCGGTGACGGCGATTTCGCCGTCCATCGGCGGTGCCACGGTCATCGGTCCGCATGTCCGCACAGTGGCTGCCCCTGACAGCTACCGCGCCGGCGCGCAGGTGGCCGAGCGCTTCCGCGCCGACGTGGAAGCCGCGATCGCCGACCTGCAGGCCGCCGGTCACGGGGTGAGCACGCTGATCGTCGACACCATCTTCGCGTCCGACGGCATCTATCCGGATCCGTCGGTGCTCGGCCCGGCGGTGAGCGCGGTGCGCGCGGAGTGTTCATCGCCGACGAAGTGCAGCCGGGGTTCGGCCGCACCGGTGAGGGGATGTGGGGCTTTGACCGCCACGGTGTGGTGCCCGACCTGGTCACCATGGGCAAGCCGATGGGCAACGGCCTTCCGGTGGCGGCGATGGCCGCCCGCAGTCCCGTGCTGGAGTCATTTGCCCGCGCTGTTCCGTACTTCAACACCTTCGGCGGCAACCCGGTGTCGATGGCAGCCGCTGCCGCGGTGCTCGACGTGATCGAGGACGAGCAACTCGTGTCGAACGCACAGCGGGTCGGCGGCGCGCTGCGCGACGAGCTCGAGCGCGTCAGCGCGGGCCATCCCCGGATCGGGGATGTGCGGGGATGCGGGCTGTATGTGGGTGTCGAGGTGGTCAACAGCGATACCGCTACGCCGGATCGGGCCGGCGCCCATGATCTGGTCAACGCGATGCGGGATCGCCGCGTGCTCATCTCCGTGTCCGGGACGGAGGGCAACGTACTCAAGGTGCGGCCGCCGCTGGTGTTCTCGATGGCCGATGTCGACTGGTTCTGCACGGAGTTCTCCGCAGCGCTGGCGGAGCTGCCCTGATGTAAGGAATGCTGGGGCGGTGCCGGATGGAAACATCGCGACCGCTATCTACATTGCCTCACCCGAAGGCGACACCGGTAAGTCGACCATTGCGTTGGGAATCCTGCACCGGCTGGCTGCGACCGTGCCGAAGGTCGGGGTGTTTCGGCCCATCACTCGGCTCAGCGGGCAGGAGCGCGACTACATCCTGGAGCTGTTGCTGGCCGGGACGACGGCCGGGCTGGCGTATGAGGAGTGTGTCGGGGTCAGCTACCAGCAGGTTCACGAGGATCCCGACGCTGCGATCGCCGACATCGTGGACCGCTTCCATCGGGTCGCCGAGCAGTGCGATGCGGTGCTCATCGTCGGCAGCGATTACACCGACGTGGCCACTCCCAGTGAGCTGAGCATGAATGCGCGGATCTCGGTAAACCTCGGGGCACCCGTGGTGCTGGCGGTGAAGGCGGCCGACCGTACGCCCGGCGAGGTCGCCCATGTCGTTGAGATCTGTCTGGCCGAGTTGGCTGGCCAGCACGCCCACGCGGCCGCCGTGGTCGCCAACCGGTGCGATCCGGCGCAGCTGACGGCGGTTGCCGACGCGCTCCAACCGCTAGGACCCCCGGCGTATGTGCTGCCCGAGGAACCGCTTCTGGTCGCGCCGTCGGTGGCCGAACTGCAGAAGGCGGTCGACGGCACGGTGATCGCGGGCGATCCGGAATTGTTGTCCCGTGAGGCGATGGGTGTGTTGGTGGCAGGCATGACCGCCGAGCACGTGCTGGAACGGCTCACCGAAGGCGTCGCCGTCATCACCCCGGGAGACCGGTCGGACGTCGTGCTCGCGGTGGTGAGTGCCCATGCCGCCGAAGGGTTTCCGTCGCTGTCCGGGATCATCCTGAACGGCGGGCTGGAACTGCATCCGGCCATCGCAGCGCTGGTTTCCGGCCTGGGCCTGCGGTTGCCGGTCGTGGCGACCCCGTACGGCACATTCGAGACCGCCAGCCGCGTGGCGGGCACCCGCGGACGGGTCACCGCGGCGTCACAACGCAAGATCGACACCGCGCTGGCGTTGATGGACGAACACGTCGACGTCAACGATCTTCTTGCGCAGCTGCGCATTTCGATACCCGCGGTGACCACGCCGCAGATGTTCACCTATCAGCTGGTGGACCGCGCCCGCTCGGACCGCCGGCGCATCGTGCTCCCCGAGGGGGAAGACGACCGGATCCTTAAGGCTGCCGGGCGGCTGCTGCAGCGGAGCGTCGCCGATCTCACCATCCTCGGTGAGGAGAGCCAGATCCGTTCCAGAGCAGCAGAACTCGGTGTCGACCTGGCAGCGGCCACGGTGCTCAACCCGCGAACCAGCGAGCTGTGCGACCAATTCGCCCAGCAGTACGCCGAGTTGCGCAAGCACAAGGGGATGACCGTCGAGCAGGCCCGCGAGGTCATCCACGATGTGTCGTACTTCGGTACCATGCTCGTCTACAACGACATGGTCGACGGCATGGTGTCCGGCGCCACGCACACCACCGCACATACCGTGCGTCCGGCGTTCGAGATCATCAAGACGCTGCCGGATGTGTCTACGGTGTCCAGCATCTTCCTGATGTGCCTGGAGGACCGCGTGCTCGCCTACGGCGACTGCGCGATCGTGCCGGACCCGACCTCCGAGCAGCTCGCCGACATCGCGATCTCCTCGGCGCGCACCGCGGCGCAGTTCGGCATCAGCCCGCGGGTGGCGATGCTTTCGTACTCGACCGGGACGTCGGGTACCGGCGCCGACGTCGACAAGGTCAGGGCCGCAACCCAATTGGTGCGGCAACGGGACCCCGCACTTCTGGTGGAGGGCCCGATCCAATACGACGCCGCCGTGGAACCATCGGTGGCCAAGACCAAGATGCCCGATTCGGATGTGGCGGGCCGGGCCACGGTGCTGATCTTCCCCGACCTCAACACCGGCAACAACACCTACAAGGCGGTGCAGCGCAGTGCCGGTGCCATCGCGATCGGCCCGGTGCTGCAGGGCCTCAAGAAGCCCGTCAACGACCTGTCCCGGGGAGCGCTGGTCGAGGACATCGTCAACACCGTTGCGATCACGGCGATCCAGGCGCAGGACAAGCCATGACAACAACGGTCCTGGTGGTCAACTCCGGCTCGTCGTCGCTGAAATATGCGGTGGTGAAGCCCGATTCGGGGGAGTTCCTGGCCGACGGGATCGTCGAGGAGATAGGTTCGGGGTCGGTGCCCGATCACGATGCCGCGCTGCGGGCGGCGTTCGATGCGCTGGCCGACCAGGGGCTGGACCTGGACACGCTGGGGCTGGTGGCCGTGGGGCATCGGGTGGTCCACGGCGGCGAGACCTTCTACCGGCCTACTCCCATCGACGACGCCTTACTGGCCAAGGTCGAGGAACTCGGACCGCTGGCGCCGCTGCATAATCCGCCCGCGCTGCTGGGCATCAAGGTGGCCCGCAAACTGCTGCCGGACCTGCCGCACATCGCGGTGTTCGACACCGCGTTCTTCCATGATCTTCCTGCCGCCGCAGCCACGTATGCGATGGACGACGAGTTGGCGCGGCAATGGAAGATCCGCCGCTATGGTTTCCACGGCACCTCCCACGAGTACGTCAGCCGGCAGGCCGCGGCGTTCGTGGGGCGGCCATACGACTCGCTGAATCAGATTGTGCTGCACCTCGGTAACGGTGCATCGGCCTCGGCGATCGCAGGCGGACGGCCGGTCGACACCTCGATGGGCCTGACGCCGATGGAGGGTCTGGTGATGGGCACCCGCAGTGGTGACATCGACCCCGGCATCATCATGTACCTGTGGCGGACCGCGAAGATGAGTGTCGAGGACATCGAGTCGATGCTCAACCGCGGCTCCGGGGTACTCGGGCTCGGCGGGGAGAGCGACTTCCGAAAGCTGCACGAGCGCATCGGATCCGGTGATGAGTCAGCGCAATTGGCCTACGACGTGTACATCCACCGGCTGCGGAAGTATGTCGGCGCGTATCTGGCGGTGTTGGGCCACACCGACGTCATCAGCTTCACCGCGGGCGTCGGCGAGAACGATCAGGCGGTCCGCCGCGACGCGCTGTCCGGCCTGACCGGCCTGGGGATCGAACTCGACGAGACGCTCAACGCCGAACGGTCTAAGGAAGCGCGACGCATCTCGACGCCGGACTCGCAGACGGCGGTGCTGGTGGTGCCCACCAATGAGGAGCTGGCCATCGCCCGAGCGTGTGCCGACGTGGTCACCACCTAAGCGCTCGCGGGAGATCAGAACGTACTCATCGGCCGCACGCTGTTGGCCAGGTCGATCAGGGCGTAGCGATGCGCCTGGGTGGGCGCCACCCTGGCCAGTGCCCGCAGTGAGGCCTCGACGCCGAGCTTGAGACCATGCTCGGTGAAGGGGAATCCGAGAATGTGGTTGCTGCTGGCGGAGTTGTCGGCCAGCCAGTCCATCGCGGTGCCCAGCACCAGTGCGCGGATCTGCAACACGCGCGGCTCGGAGTCGGGCAGCGCCTCCACCCGGCGCGCGGCGTCCCGGATCTGTTGCTCGGTGATCTCACTGGCCGAGCGGCCGGACAGCAGGGTTACCGCGCTGGTGAGCCGAGCGGTGGTGAAATGCCTTGAGGTGGGCGGAACTTCGTCGAGCGTTCGCACCGCCTTATCGCGGTCGCCGGCCACCGACTCGGCCCTGGCCAACCCGAACCCAGCCGAGATCACGCCGTTGTCGGTGCTCCACACGGTTTTGTAGAACTTCAGCTCGTCGGCAGTGCCGGCCAGTTCGGCCGTCGCTGCCAGTGCGAGCTTGGGAGCCAACTCCCCGGGCAGGGTGTCCAACACCTCGGTGAAATGCTTTATCGCCGAGTCATAGTCAGCGGACAACATCTCCGCCACGGCCCGGAACCAGATCAGCCGCCAACGCCAGCCGGCCCGGACAGCGAGATCGTCGAGCTTGCGGGTGGCCTTGGCGACGTCGCCGAGGTCCAGCAGGGCACGGACCTCCATCAACGGAAGCTCCACGGATTGGGAAAGGTCGATGCCTTCCGAATCCAGGGCGCCGTGCCGGGCGGCCCGCAGCTGATCCAACGTGTGTACGGGTTGGCTGAGCACACTGGCCGCCAGCATCGGCGCCCCGACATCTGCGCGGTCGACCAACGGCACCGGCAGCGCCCGGACGATCTCTTGGGCGGTCAACTTCTCCGAATGTACCTGGCCGTCAACATAAACGTCGGTATGGGCCACCAGCAGGTCCACCCCGAACGTCGACCGCGACGGGCTGAACACCGTCGACAGGCCGGGGCGCGGCATGCCGCTGTCGCTGGCGACCACCTCGCGCAGCACGCCGAGCAACTGTGCGGACATCTCGTCGGAGCTGGCGAAGCGGCGCCGCGGGTCGGGGTCGATGGCCCGGTGCAGCAGCCGGCTGAACGAATCGTAGGTGGCCAGCACCGGATCATCGGACGGCAGGCCGTCGACGTACCGCCCCCGACGCGTGCGCAGATTCAGGGTCAACGAGGCGATTGTCCGGCCCACGGTGTAGATGTCGGTGGCCACCGTCGGGCCGGTCCGCACGATCTCGGGAGCCTGGTAACCCGGTGTGCCGTAAAGGTATCCGTAAGAGCTGAGCCGCGATACCGCCCCGAGGTCGATCAGCTTCAGCTGCGCCTCGGTGATCATGATGTTTTCCGGCTTGAGGTCGTTGTAGGCCAGCCCGATCGAATGCAGATACCCAAGGGCGGGCAGGATCTCCAGCATGTAGCCGATCGCCTCGGCCACCGGAAGCCACTGCCCCCTGGCCTGTTTGAGCGATGTTCCGCCGACGTACTCCATCACGATGTAGCCGACCGGGTTGCCGTGCTTGTCGTCATGCTCGACGAAGTTGTAGATCTTCACGATCCCCGGATGCGTCACCTCGGCCAGGAACTGGCGCTCGGCCATGGCGATGGCCTGCGCCTCGGCGTCGCCGGAATGCACCAAACCCTTGAGCACGACGGGGCGGTCGTTGACGTTCTTGTCGAAAGCCAGATACACCCAGCCCAGCCCGCCGTGGGCGATGCAGCCTTTGATCTCGTACTGCTCGGCCACGATCTCACCCGGCGACAGTTGCGGCAGAAACGAATACGCGCTGCCACAGTGCGGGCACCAGCCCTCCGACAATGCCCGGCCGTCAGCGGTGGAGCGGCCCACCGGCTTTCCACAGTTCCAGCAGAACCGCTTCGACTCGGCCACCACCGGGTTGGTCATCAACGCGGCCAACGGATCCCGTTCGGGCACGCGGGGAATCTCCACCAACCCGCCACCCAGCCGACGGATCGGCGACAGCATGCGGGTGGCCATGGTGGGATGGTCGTGCGGTTCGGTGTCACCCGAGCTCATCGACGTGCCGTCCGAATCGTCGAACTCGGGTCGATACACCGCTTGGGTGGCCATCGGCCGCAAGGTCGCCAGCGAGTCGAAGTCGAGGTCTTCCAGGCTGGCCGGTTGGGTCCCCGGTCCCTCGTCGATGTCGTGGGTGCCGGGGGTGTCGGTGTCGTCTTTCTCGGGGTCTGTCATCAGTCCACGTACCTCGCAGCCGGTGGGGCCGGCGCCGGGCCGAGCACCGTCAACCATTTGCGGTACAGCGTGTACCAGGTGCCGTCGCGGCGGATGCGCTCCAGCGTCGCGTTGACAACTCGCACCAACCCCGTGTCGTGCAGGTTCACCCCGATCCCGTACGGCTCCTGGTTGAGGCTCGGTCCCACGATGTGCAGGTACGGATCCTGGGCGACCAACCCGGCCAGGATGGAGTCGTCGGTGCTGACCGCGTCGGCCTGTCGCTGCTGCAGCGCCACCAGGCAGTCGGCCCAGGTCACCACCGACACGATGATCGGTGACGGGCTGATCTGCTGGATCCGCTCGAGGGAGGTGGTGCCGTCGACGACGCACACCCGCTTTCCGGACAGGTCCGAAGCCTGGTTGATGTTGGAATCCCGCGCGGCCAGGATGCGCTGATTGGCCATCAGATACACGGTGGAGAAGTTCACCTGCTTCTTGCGTTCACAGGTGATCGTCATGGTCTTGACGACGATGTCGACCTGCTTGTTCTGCAGGGCGGCAATCCGGTCGGCCGACGACAGGATGCGGTAATCCACCTGGGATGGCGTTCCGAATATGTCCCTGGCCACCTCGCCCGCGATGTCGACGTCGAATCCGTTGATCTGGCCGGTGATCGGATCCCGGAACGAGAAGAGGTTGCTGCCGATGTCGAGGCCGACGATCAACCTGCCGCGAGCCTTGATGGCAGCCACGGCAGCGTCGGCTTCTGCCTGGTCGCTGAACGGGCGCAGGCTCGCGGTGCGGTTGCAGTCGTCATCCTCGGGGACCGGCGCGCGCACCGGTTCGGGCGGGAGTTCATCCATGCCGGCTGGGGTGGGCGGCGCCAGCGTCAGTGTCGGCTGGACCAGCGCGGGCGCGGTGTGACCGCAACCGGCCACCATCAGAACCGTCGCGAGGACAATGAGAAGTTTGCGAATCATCTGTACTCACTGAGTCTGGGCCACAATCCGAGTGCCACCGCGACGGCCGCGGCCACGCTGAGCAGCGCGGCGCCGACGGTCGCTCCGGACAGCACGCGGCGGGCATTGCCGATGTCACTGCGCAACTGGTTGCGGCTCTCCTCGATGCCCTTGGACAGCGCGGCATCGAGCTTGTCGAACGCGGGTGTGGAATCGTCCTCGCCGGTCCCCAGCGCCACCTGGGTTGCGGCCTGATAGTTGCCGACTGCGATGTAGGCGTTGATCCGGTCGTCCGCTGCCCGCCACCGGGTGAGCAACTGCTCGGCGCCGGCCAGATCGCTCTTGTCGATCCCGACGTCGCGCGCCAGATAGTCCGAGAGTTGCTGCTTCATCATGTCGATGCGTTGGTAGTAGGACTGCTTCCGCACGTTCTCGTCGCCGCGCCGGATCAGCGCGAGCGTCTCGTCGGCGCGGGCCTGCTGCGCGGTGATGGCCAGGTTCGTCACGGTCTTCAGCGATTGTGCGGCGGTTTCCTTGGCACTGCGGCTGTCCGAGGTCGAGATCACCAGGGCGGTGGTCACCCAGATCAGCATGATCAGGACGGCCAGACCGCCCGCCACGAACCCGATGTTCACGCGCCGCCGGGTGCGCCGCGCCAGCCAGCGGTTCGCGAAAGCCCCGAACAGTAGCGTCGCCAGCACGATCAACATCACCGGCGTCGGGATCTGGGTGGACGCCGAGGTCTCCGCATCGACGCGCGCCGACGTCTGTTCGTACAGGCGTTGCGCGTCGGGCAGGATCTGCGTCTGCATCATCGCCGACGCCTCGGAGAGATAGGACGACCCGACCGGGTTGCCCGCCCGGTTGTTGGTGCGGGCGGTTTCGACCAGCCCGGTGTAGACCGTCAGCCGGGCGTTGATCTGGCCGAGCAATTGCACCAGCGCTTCGTCGGTCAGCCCACTCGACGCCCGGGTGACCGCCACGGACGCGTCGGTGATCGCCTGTTCATAGCGCTGCCGGACATCGCGGGGCTCGGCGCCGGCGATGAACGCGGTGGCGGCGGCGGCATCGGCGACGGACAGCGTGGTGTAGAGCTGGCCTGCCGCGAACGCCAACGGCTCGGTGTGGTCGAGCACCGTGGTGAGGGCCTGCTGACGGTCGTTGATCGTGGTCGATGTCGCGAAGGCGCTGGCGATCACGAGCCCTGAAAGTGCCAGCCCGATGGTGAGAATGCGACCGGGCGTGGTCCACAGAAACCACCAGCGGGGATGGGCAGGAGTGGTCGGCGACCTGGACGCGAGCGGTTCGGTCGATGGATGTGCCAACTCCACTGTCACCTGCGCGCGGACCTCATTTAGTTTCGGTGCTTCCGACTTTGCTTTGGTCTAGGTAAAGGCTGTTTCAACTCTATAAAAGAATTCTAAGAGTTAGTGGGCGGCTCGCGCTGGTTTCGGGGTCCACCTTTTTGAGCGGCGTTCCCTATCCTGTACGGGTGCGTGGCGACGGTGACGGCTGGGTGATGTCGGACAACGGCGCCCGGTTCTGGGGCCGCCACGGCGCGGCCGGATTGCTCCTGCGGGCACCCTCGCCCGACGGATCTTCCGCGGTACTGCTGCAGCACCGGGCGCCGTGGAGTCACCAGGGCGGAACCTGGGCGCTACCCGGCGGCGCCCGCGACAGCCACGAAACCGCAGAGCAGGCAGCAGTCCGGGAAGCCCACGAGGAGGCCGGATTACCGGCTGAACAGCTGACCGTGCGGACCACTGTGGTGACCGCCGAGGTCACCGGATTGGGCGGCACGCGGTGGACGTACACGACGGTGATCGCCGACGCTCCCGAGTTGCTCGACACCATCCCCAATCGGGAAAGCTCGGAGCTGCGCTGGGTGGCTGAGGATCAGGTCGCCGAGTTGCCGTTGCACCCCGGGTTCGCGGCCAGTTGGCAGCAGCTGCGAGCCGTGACGGCGTCGATCCCGCTGCAGGTCAACCCGCTTCAATAAGGCGAGCTTTCAGCTCTTCGGCGGCCGCGCGCGGATCGTCGGCCGCGGTGATCGCGCGCACCACCACGATGCGCCGGGCACCGGCGGCGAGCACCTCGGGCAGCCGCTGCTCATCGATTCCGCCGATGGCGAACCACGGCTTGGTCGGGTTCAGCGCGGCGGTCGCCCGCACCAGATCCAGCCCAGGGGCGTGGCGGCCGGGCTTGGTGGGCGTCGGCCAGCACGGCCCGACGCAGAAGTAGTCGACGCCTCCGTCTGTGCCCTCCAAAGCCGCGGCCACCTGGTCGGCGTCATGGGTGGACCGGCCGATCACCGGCCGGTCACCGATGATGCCGCGGGCGAGGTCCAGCGGCAGATCGTCCTGGCCGAGGTGCAGCACGTCGGCGCCGGCGGCCAGGGCGATGTCGGCACGATCGTTGACGGCCAGCAATGCCCCGTGCCTGCGGGCGGCGTCGGCCAATATCTCCAGCGCCGCCAACTCCTGACGTGCCTCCAGCGGTCCGAACTGCTGCTCCCCGGGTGAGCCCTTGTCGCGCAGCTGGATGAGATCCACCCCGCCGGCCAGCGCGGCATCGGCAAATTCGGCCAGGTCACCGCGCTCGCGGCGGGCGTCGGTGCACAGGTACAGCGTGGCGTGCTGCAGTCGATTCCGGGGCGATTCCACACCGCGACGGTAGCGCGTGCCCGCCGAGTACCCTGGACAGGCAATACGGGAGTCCCGGGAACGCGGGGCTGAGAGTGGGCCAACGGACCAGCCCTTACCGTCACACCTGATCCGGGTCATGCCGGCGAAGGGAGCAGACATGGCACGCACACTCGCCGTCATCGGCGGCGGCGTGATCGGGCTGTCGATCGCCCGGCGCGCCGCGCTGGACGGTTGGACGGTGCGGCTGCACTGCACCACCGAACACGGGGCTTCGTGGGTGGCGGGCGGCATGCTCGCGCCGCACAGTGAAGGCTGGCCCGGCGAGGAGCGACTGCTGCGCATCGGCCTGGAATCGCTGCGGCTGTGGCATTCGGGGTTCCTGGACGGCATGCCTCCCGAAGTGGTGACCGCGCGGGAATCCCTGGTGGTCGCGGTGGACCGCGCCGACGCTGCCGACCTGCGCACGGTCGCCGAGTGGCTGGCCGCCCAAGGCCACCCCGTCGAGGTGACCACAGCGGCCCGCGACGTGGAACCACTGCTGGCGCAGGGAATCCGGCACGGGTTCCTGGCGACGACGGAGCTGGCCGTGGACAACCGCGCCGTGGTCGACGCGCTGGCCGCGCAATGCGAGCGGCTGTCCGTGCGTTGGGCGGGACGGGTCGACGATCTGAAAGACCTGGAAGCGGACGCGGTGGTGATCGCCAACGGGATCGACGCCCCGCGGTTGTGGCCTGGTCTGCCGGTGCGTCCGGTCAAGGGTGAGGTGCTGCGGCTGCGGTGGCGCAAGGGCTGTATGCCGGTGCCACACCGGGTGATCCGGGCCCGCGTGCACGGTCGGCAGGTGTACCTGGTGCCCCGGGCCGACGGGGTCGTGGTCGGTGCCACCCAGTACGAACACGGCCGGGACACCGCTCCGGTGGTCTCCGGGGTACGCGATCTGCTCGACGACGCGTGCGCGGTGATACCCGCGCTCGCCGAGTACGAGCTCGCCGAGGCCGCCGCCGGGCTGCGGCCGATGACCCCCGACGGCGTGCCGATCGTCGAACGCGTCGACGATCGCACATTGGTGGCGGCCGGGCACGGCCGCAACGGATTTCTATTGGCGCCGTGGACCGCTGAGCGGATCGCGGCCGAACTCGAGGTGAGCGTGGGAGCCAAATGATCACCATCACGGTCAACGACGAGACCATCGAGGTGGACGCAGAAACCACCGTCGAGGGTCTACTGGAAACCCGGGGCTTCCCGGACAACGGCATCGCCGTCGCGCTGGACTGGTCGGTGCTGCCGCGGTCGGAGTGGGACCGCACGCTGTCCGACGGGGCGCGGGTGGAAGTGGTGACGGCGGTGCAGGGTGGCTAGTGCTGTTGCTCTTCGCGCAAGCGGCTCATCGGCCCAAAAACTCACTATTGGCGGCCGCGAGTTCGGCTCCCGGCTGATCATGGGCACCGGCGGCGCACCGAATCTCGCTGTGCTGGAGGAGGCGCTGGTCGCTTCAGGCACCGAGCTGACGACGGTGGCGATGCGCCGGGTCGATGCCGAGGCCGGAACCGGCGTGCTGGATCTGCTCAACCGGCTTGGTATCGCGGCATTGCCCAACACCGCGGGTTGCCGGGGCGCTGCCGAGGCCGTGCTGACAGCACAGCTGGCCCGCGAGGCACTGGGCACCGACATGGTCAAGCTCGAAGTCATCGCCGATGACCGCACACTGCTGCCCGATGCCATCGAATTGGTCAAGGCCGCAGAGCAATTGGTTGATGACGGGTTCATCGTGCTGCCCTACACCAACGACGACCCGGTGCTGGCCCGCAGGCTGGAGGACACCGGTTGTGCCGCGGTGATGCCGCTGGGCTCACCGATCGGGACCGGGCTGGGCATCTCCAACCCGCACAACATCGAGATGATCGTCGAGCAGGCCGGGGTGCCGGTGGTGCTCGACGCCGGTATCGGCACCGCCAGCGACGCTGCCCTTGCGATGGAATTGGGTTGTGACGCGGTGCTACTGGCCACCGCCGTCACCCGGGCCGCCGATCCGCCCACTATGGCCGCGGCCATGTCCGCCGCCGTCACCGCCGGATACCTGGCGCGGCAAGCCGGCCGAATCCCGAAGCGGTTCTGGGCCCAGGCATCGAGCCCCGCGCTGTGATGCTTCGTGGACTGTGCGGTGAGATCGCGAAACCGCGGGAAAACACGATCTGTACGCACGCTCGTCATGCAGGGTAAACGCTATGTCGCCCTGGGCAGTTCGATGGCTGCGGGGCCCGGAATCAAACCGTCGGCCGCGGGCGCGCCGTTTCGGGCGGGCCGCTCGGCCCGTAACTATCCGCACCTCGTCGCAGCGCAGCTCGGACTGAACCTCGTCGACGTGACGTACTCGGGCGCCACCACCGCCCATGTGCTGCGCGACAAGCAGAACGGCGTGGCGCCACAGATCGACGTGCTGGACGGCTCCGAATCTCTCGTCACCGTCACCATCGGTGGCAACGACGTCGGCTACGTACCACTGCTGATGGCCGCCGGCCTGCCTCGGCTGCTGCGGGCGCTGCCGATACTCGGGCCGCGGCTGCGTGACCTGCTCGACGCCGGTGCGCGGGAGACGGCGCTGCAGCAGGTGGCGGCATCGCTGGTCGATGTCGGGCAGGCCGTCCGCGAGCGGGCCCCGCGCGCCACGGTGCTGTTCGTCGACTACCTCACGCTGTTGCCCCCGGCCGGTGCGCCTGCGCCACCACTGGCCGCCGAACACGTCGAACTCGGCAGACACGTCGCCGACACGCTGGAGAGGCACACCGGTACGGCGGCCACCGAAACCAGCGCCGGGTGGGTGCGCGCGGCCCAGGCCAGTCGTGGCCATCACGCCTGGTCAACACTGCCCTGGACGACCGGGCCGGGTTTGCCGTGGCCTGGTCGTCCGGCGCCGTTGCACCCCAATGCGGCCGGTATGCGGGCGGTCGCGGACCTGGTGGCAGACCAGGCCGGCTGAGATCATGGGGGCGATGATCGAACTTGCGGGGCTGACGAAGCTCTACGGATCCAACCGCGCTGTCGACGACCTGACCTTCAGCGTCGAACCTGGCGTGGTCACCGGCTTTCTCGGCCCCAACGGCGCGGGCAAGACCACCACCATGAGGCTGATCCTCGGCCTGGACCATCCCACCGCGGGCAGCGCAACCATCGACGGCAAGCGGTACCGGGACCTTCACGACCCACTGCGCACAGTCGGCGCACTGCTCGACGCGCGTCAGGCGCACCCGAACCGCAGTGCCCGCAACCATCTGCGCTGGATCGCGGCCGCCAACCGCATTCCGGCCGCCCGGGTCGACGAGGTTCTCGAGATGGTGGGGTTGACCGCGGTGGGCGAGCGCAACGCCGGAATGCTGTCGCTCGGCATGAGCCAGCGGCTGGGGATCGCCGCGGCACTGCTCGGCGATCCACCGGTGCTGCTGTTCGACGAACCGGTGAACGGGTTGGACCCGGAAGGCATCCACTGGGTGCGCACCCTCATGCGCCAGTTGGCGGGTGAAGGGCGCACGGTATTCGTGTCCAGCCACCTGCTGGCCGAGATGGCCAACACCGCCGACCGCCTGGTGGTGATCGGGCAGGGCAAGCTGATCGCCTCCACCACCGTCGCCGAATTCGTCAGTGGCACAGCAGCAGGCACCGTGCGAGTGCGCAGCCCGCAGTTGGAGACCCTTCGCGAGTTGCTCGATGACGCCGGGCTGGAAATCGCTGCCGAGCCGGACGGGTCGGCGCTGACGGTGCACGGCGTCGCGATCGAGGTGATCGGTGACCTGGCGGCCCGGAACTCGATCACCCTGCACGAGTTGAGTGCGCGCCAGGCTTCTCTGGAGGAGGCGTACCTGAAACTCACCGACGACGCCGTCGACTACCGGGCGGTGCAGCCATGAGCGCGCTCGCGGCATTCGACGCCGAACGGATCAAACTGTCCACCACGCGCTCGCCGCTGTGGTCGGTGGTGGGGGCGGCCGTGCTCAGCTTCGGCGTGGCCGCACTGCAGGGCTGGTCGGCCTACGGCTACACGCCACTGGCGCCCGGGAAGGCCGCGCTGGGCGTCGCGGTGTTCGGTGTGCCGGTGCTGATGGTCCTGGCGTCGATGTCCGTTACCGGCGAATACCGCACCGGCCTGATCCGGACGACGTTCTTGGCCACACCCAATCGCACCACGGTGTTGATCGCGAAAGCCGTTGTGTGCGCAGCGTTTTCCTCGGTGTGCGCGGTGGTGATGGTGCTGGGTGCGGTGCTGGTGGCGCGGTTGTTCGCCGAACCTGTCGTCGGTGCCGAACTGTCGCCGACCAACCCGGCGACCTGGCAGGTGGCAGGCGGCTTCGCGCTGTATGCCGCGCTTGCCGCGGTGCTCGGGGTAGGGGTCGGTGCGCTGGTCAGATTCGCGGCAGGTGCCGTCGCGGCGCTGTTGTTGTGGCCGTTGGTCGCCGAGCCACTGCTCGGAAACATGCCCAACCTGGAGATCGGACCCTGGTTGCCGTTCGCGAACATGCTCCGGTTTCTCGGCGTGGAATGGTTGTTCCCGACCTACAGCATGCCGTGGGGTGAGGTCGGATCTCTGGTGTACTTCGTAGCGTGGGTTGCCGCGGTGTTCATCGCCGCTGTGGTGGTGCTGAACAGGCGCGACGCCTGAGCTTCGCGGAGCAGACCGGCAGGAAAATCTCTGCACGGAGCCGTGTTGCACAGCGGTTAGTCTTCTTTCATGTCTTCGTTCCTGCAGGTGAACCTTGACGCAGTGCGCGCGACGGCCCACGCGGAGGCTCAGGTGGGCGGCGAGGTTTCCCGGACCGATGCAGGCGCGCCGTTGGCCGCTGCGGCGTCCGCCATGGCTGGGCTGCGCAGCGCCGAAGGTTGCCGGTTCGCGGGTACGTCGTTCGACGCCGTCATCACGCAGGCCAGTGGCGAGCTGGCCGAGCACTCCGACAGCCTGCTGCGTGCCGTGCGGAAGTACGAGGAACGTGACGCCGAGTCGGGTCAGCAGCTGACGAAGATCATGGAATTGAAATGACCGCCCGGGGTGGTGCTTCCGCATGACTGTCACCATTCCGCAGGTCGAAGCGTCCACCCCCGGGTCGCTCACCCAAGCTGCAGACCAGCTCGGTGTCAAAACCGGTGTCCTCGCCGCGCAGATCACCAAGCAGCAGACGGCCATTGAGAATCTGTCGGCAGGCTGGCAGGGAACAGCGTCTGAGGCCGCCGCGGCGAAAGCCAAGCCCACGCTGGCGCGGCTCGATCGGTTGCGCGATGCGATGCTGCACGCGCAGACCGTCATGCGCGATGGGGGCACGAGTCTCACGCAAACCCGGTCGACCATCATGAACACCGTCGGGCAGTTGGGTCAGCAGGGATGGCGCGTCGCCCCCGACGGCGCGGTGTCGGTGCGCCCAGGTAGTGCACTGGACCAGTACGCGATGTTGAGCCCGGTGGGCGCCATGATGATTCGGGCATTGGCGGCCCGTAACAGTGTGACGGTCAAGGAACTCCTGGCGGAGTTCGAAAGGTCGGACCGGAAGGTCGACGAGGGCCTGCGTCGTGCGGTAGCCGGCTTGGACGGCAAGCCGTTGCACTTCGGCCCCGACAATGGATCGCCGGGCGGCAAGGAGCCCGATCCACCACTGCCACTGGGGAAAGACCCCGTTCAAGTCAGAGACTGGTGGAATTCTCTGACACCCGAACAGCGCAAGGAGTTGGTGGCCAAGTACCCGAAGGAACTCGGGAATCTCAATGGAGTTCCGGTGTGGGCGCGTAGTGTTGCCAACAAGAACGTCATGCAGCAGGACTTGAATCTGGTCAACGACGCTGCCGCCAAATACCACGTGAGCGTCGACGAAATCACGGCCAACCCCGGCAAGTACGGCCTCGCACCGTCGGACATCACCCGCCACACCAATGCCACGCAGGTGCGCAAGGGCCTCACCGAGAACTCGAAGAGCACCGGGCAGACAACGTTTCTGCAGGTGTACGAGCCCGAGGCATTCGACGGGCAGGGTAGGGCGGCGATCGCGATCGGCAATCCCGATGAGGCGGACAACACCGCGGTGATGGTGCCGGGTACGACGAGCAGTGTCCGCGACGGGTGGTTGAGCGCACCCGATGCCGCCAACGTATTCAAGGAGACTGCAGAAGCCGACCCGTCCAAGAAGACCGCAGTGGTGGCGTGGATGGGCTACAACGCTCCCGACAGCATGGCCGACCCGCAGGTGGGGCAGACCGGCAACGCACGTCAGGGCGGCGACCTGTTGGCATCCGATGTCAACGCGCTCGAAACGACGAATCTCGGCGATTCCCACGTCACCGTGATCGGTCACTCGTACGGGTCGACGACCGTCGCCGATGCCGCCGCGGGATCCGGAATGCGGGCTGACGACATCGTTCTGGTCGGCTGCCCCGGGACCGACCTGGCCAAGAGCGCGGCGGATTTCCATCTACCCGAGGGCGGCCACTTGTTCGTCGGCGCGGCCTCGACCGACCCGGTGTCCTTGCTGGGCAGCCCCAATCAATCACACATCGCCGGCACCGATATCACCGTCGGGTTGGGCGAGGACCCGTCGCTGGACGGCTACGGCTCCACGAGGTTCAAGGCCGAGGTGCCCGGGCTCACCGACCCCATCACCGATCACACGTCCTACTTCGAGCGGGGCTCCGAATCCCTGTATGGCATTGCCGATATCGCGTCAGGGCACGGCGACTTGCTGGAAGATCATGGGATGACTGCGGACCATCGAGAACGCCTTCTCCCGCCGGTCATTCCGATCCCCGTGGTCCAGCCACCTCGATGGGATCCGGAGCTGTTCCGTCCGGGGACTGACGGCCACTACCACTAGATGACTGAGCATCGGAGATAAGGCATTGCGCTACAAAAGGTTTCTGATGACGGTGATAGTGCCGGCCATCGCGCTGGTTCTCGCGAGTTGCGGTGGGCTGGCCTTCTTCAATGATGGAGATTCAAACCCGATGACACCAGAAGAGTCCAAAGCGCAGGTGGTCGATGCGGCCCGCGACATCGCCAGGACCCTGCAGATTCCCGGCATGACTGCGAACTTCCGCCACACTTCGTGCAACGACCAGGGCGAAGCCCCGTTCCGGGGGACCGTGGAAATGTTCTACCCACTCGCCGAGGATCTCCAGCAGGCCGATGCCGAGCGCGCCGACATGATGCGGCGGCTGCAAGCCGACGGTTGGACGACAGATCCTGACTTCAAGAGTCACGGCAACGCGCTCACGAAGAACGGCGTGACCGCGATCTTCTACTCGCAGAACGTCAGCACCCCGGTGCGCAACATCTCGGTGCTCGGCGAATGCCGCGACGTCACGACCACCGAGAACGGCGAGTCCGAGGACATCACCCTGGAGCAATGACCGCCCGCTGAGACCACCGCTACCGTGGGTGCAATGCGACGTACTTTGACGGGGGCGATACTGGGCACCGCCGTGCTGACCGTGACGCTGGCCGGTTGTGACGCGACGACAGAACTACCGCCCGCGACGCCAACACAGGACTCGGCACCGGCGGCCACGGAGTTCGCCAACCAGCTGCGGGAACGGGTGTCGATCGACGCGATGATGGGCCACCTGACCAAGCTGCAGGAGATCGGCGACGCGCACGACGGCAACCGCGCGCTCGGCAGCCCGGGCTATGACGACAGCGTGGACTATGTGGTCGGTGCGCTACGCGACAAGGGGTTCGACGTGCAGACCCCCGAGTTCGAGGTGCGGTTGCCGTTCTCCGACGATCCGCAGGTCACCGTGGGTGGCCAACCGGTCACCGCCAAACCGCTGGAGTTCACGATCGGCACGCCGCCGGACGGGGTGTCCGGGGCGCTGGTACCGGTCAAAGTGGACAACACCCCCGGTTGTGACGCCGGGGACTACGAAGGTCTGCCGCTGACCGGCGCGGTGGCGCTGATCGATCGCGGCGCCTGCCCGTTCTCGGTCAAGCAGGCCATGGCTGCCGAACGCGGTGCCGTCGCGGTGATCGTCGCCAACAACGAAGAGGGCGACGAGATGGGCGGGACCCTCGGCAGGCGCACCGACGTCAAGATCCCGGTGGTCAGCGTCACGAAGGACGACGGTGCCCGGCTGCGGGCCAACCTGGGGCCGACCACCATCAAGCTCAACGCCGGGGTGCGCACCGAACGCACCCGCAACGTCATCGCACAAACGAAGACGGGGTCCACTTCGGACGTCGTCATGGTCGGCGCCCACCTGGACAGCGTGCCGGAGGGGCCCGGCATCAACGACAACGGATCCGGTGTGGCCGCGGTGCTGGAGACGGCACTGCAGCTGGGTAGTTCTCCCGAGGTGCACAACGCGGTCCGGTTCGGGTTCTGGGGCGCCGAGGAGGAGGGCTTGCTGGGGTCGAGCGACTACGTCGAATCGCTGGACGTCGAGGGACTCAAGGACATCGCGCTGTACCTGAACTTCGACATGCTGGGCTCTCCGAATCCCGGGTTCTTCACCTATGACGGTGACCAGTCCGCACCGCCGGAAGGGCGCGGCGTGCCGCGCGTCCCGGAGGGCTCGGCGGGTATCGAGCGCACGTTGGCGGCTTATCTGACCGACGCGGGAAAGACGCCGCAGGACACCAGCTTCGACGGCCGCTCTGACTACGACGGGTTCACCCAGGCCGGGATCCCCGCGGGTGGTCTGTTCT
Source organism: Mycolicibacterium sp. XJ870 (assembly GCF_053483975.1). Lineage (NCBI taxonomy): Bacteria > Bacillati > Actinomycetota > Actinomycetes > Mycobacteriales > Mycobacteriaceae > Mycobacterium > Mycolicibacterium sp. XJ870. Next base: position 54,093 of record NZ_JBEFTI010000011.1, on the reverse strand, counting down.
CCGGCGCCGAGGACAAGATGACGCGGGAGCAGGCCGAGGAATGGGGTGGGCAGGCCGATCAACCGTTCGATCCGAACTACCACAAGAAGACCGATACGCTGGAGCATGTGGACTCCGATGCGCTGCAGATCCATGGTGAGGGCGTGGCTTTCGCCGTCGGCCTGTACGCCCAGGATCAGCGGGGCCGCAACGGGTTACCGATTCGCTCGGACCGCACGCGGCACCGGATCAGCCCACAGTGAGATTGCGCTTGCTGGCCGCGACATCGGCGGCCTTGGTGGTGGCTGTGGTGGTGGCCGGCTGCTCGTCACCGTCTGCGCCGCCTGCGACGGAACTGCCCCGTGACCTGGCCGGACGGATCACCGTCGACGCGATGTTCGCCCACCTGCGCAAGTTCCAGGAGATCGCCGACGCCAACGGCGGCAACCGCGCACAGGGCACGCCAGGCTACGACGCCAGCGTCGACTACGTCGCACAACTGTTGCGCGACAAGGGCTTCGATGTTCAGACGCCCGAGTTCGAACGGCTGGGAACGATGCGCGGCGGCAACCCTGCACTGACCGTATCCGGGCGCCGCTATTCGGTGGACCAGGCGTCGCTGCTGGTGACCACGCCCCCGGGCGGGCTCAACGCTCCGACCCTGCGCCCGGGAAATCCCGCGGGCTGCGTTACGGCAGATTACGACGGGGTGGACGTCGGCGGGGCCATCGCGGTCGTCGACGACACCGGCTGCTCGATCGCGGTGAAGCAGAACACCGCACTCGCCGAGGGGGCGGTGGGTTTGCTGGTGGTAAGCACCAGCCGTCCCAGTCCTCCCGGATTGTTCACGTCCGGCTACTACGGGCAACTCAAGGTTCCCGTCGGGGTCATCGACAAGAACGCCGACGCCGCGCTGCGACGCACGTCCGCACCGGTGCGGCTGGTGCTGGATCGCGAAGCCGAAATGATGAAGTCACGAAACCTCTTGGCGCAGACCAAAACCGGCTCGACCACCGACGTGGTGATGGTCGGGGCGCATCTGGACAGTGTGGCGGGCGGCCCAGGGATCAACGACAACGGTTCCGGGGTGGCCGCGGTGCTCGAAACCGCTCTGCAACTGGGTGGTTCGCCGCAGGTGCACAACGCGGTGCGGTTCGCCTTCTGGGGTGCCGAGGAGACCGGGCTGGAGGGCTCGACCCAGTACGTCCGCAACCTGCCTCCCGAGCAGATCGCCGACTTGGCGATGTACCTCAACTTCGACATGTTGGGCTCGCCCAACGCCGGCTACTTCACCTACGACGGGGACCAGTCGGCGCAGGCCACCGACGCGAAACCGGTGCCCGAGGGTTCGGCGGGCATCGAGCGCACACTTGCCGGCTACATCAATCTCGCCGGAGCACGGCCCGCCGACATGCCGTTGAGTGGCACCACCGATTACACCCCGTTCTTGACGGCCGGTGTGCCGATCGGCGGAGCCACCACCGGCTCGTCGCAACGCAAAACCCCAGTGCAGGCCCGGCTCTGGGGTGGGCGCTCCGGGGTTGCGTTCGACCCGAACTACCACACCGCACGGGACACCATCGACAACGTCGACGCGCACGCGCTGTCGATCATGGGACCCGCCGTCGCCTTCGTCGTCGGCACCTATGCCTTGTCGACAGACGGTCCCAACGGGGTGCCCTCCCGCGACAAACGCTGACACCGTCGATCGGCGTCGATTCAGGCGAAGAACCGGTGAACCACAGGACGTAGGCCCCCGTTATTCGGGTATGGGAGTTAATCTCGCGGGAATGCCCAGGTACAGCACAATTGCCGGCGTTCACGGCGTCCTGCCGCCCCATCGATACACCCAGGACGAGGTCACCCAGGCCCTACTTGACCTGCCCGGATACGCCGAAGTCGAAGACATCGTCCGGGCCCTGCACAAAAGCGCAAAAGTCAACACCAGATATCTGGTCAGGCCTCTCGAGGAATATGCCCGGCTGAGCGATTTCACCGAGACCAACGATTTGTTTATCGAACACGCGACCGAACTCGGGTGTGAGGCCTTGTCGGGTGCGCTGGACGAGGCCGGCCTTCGTCCGGAGGACGTCGATTTGATCGTCACCACGACCGTCACCGGCGCCGCGGTGCCCTCGCTGGATGCCCGGATCGCCGGTCGTCTGGGCCTGCGGCCCGATGTGCGTCGGATCCCGATCTTCGGGCTGGGCTGCGTGGCCGGTGCGGCGGGGATCGCCCGGCTCAACGACTACCTGCGCGGCGCGCCCGACAAAGTGGCGGTGCTGGTGTCGGTGGAGCTGTGCTCGCTGAGCCGCAAGGACAAACCCGCCATGCCCACGCTTGTTGCCGGCGCGCTGTTCGGCGACGGTGCGGCCGCGGTGGTGGTGGTCGGCGAGCAGCGGGCACAGAAACTCGACCCCACCGGTCCGGACGTGCTGGACTCCCGCAGCCACCTGTATCCGGATTCGCTGGACGCCATGGGTTGGGATATCGGCACCGACGGGTTCGAGATCGTGCTGAGTCAAGAGGTTCCGGCGTTCGTGGGCCGCTACCTCGGTGACGACGTCACCGGATTCCTCGGTGACCACGATCTCAGCGTGGGTGATGTCGCGGCCTGGGTGAGCCACCCGGGCGGGCCGAAAGTGATCGAGTCGATCATCGAGACGCTCGAATTGCCCTCCGACGCCTTGGATCTGACCTGGCAGTCGCTTGCCGAAGTCGGCAACTTGTCGTCGTCGTCGGTGTTGCACGTGCTGCGTGACACGATCCGTAAGCGGCCGCCGGCGGGCAGCCCCGGCGTCATGATGGCGATGGGCCCGGGGTTCTGTTCGGAGCTCGTCCTGCTGCGTTGGCGCTGATGAGGGGTTACGCGACGCTCATCGCCGTTGTCGCCGCCGAACGACTGCTCGAGCTGGTGGTGTCCAAACGCAATCTCGACTGGAGTAAGGCCAACGGCGGCAAAGAGTTCGGTGCGGGTCACTATCCGGTGATGGTGGCTCTGCACACCGGGCTGCTGGTCGGTGCGGTGGTCGAAGCGCGCAAACGTCGGTTCCGGCCCGCTTTGGGCTGGCCGATGCTGGCGGTCGTGTTGGCCGCGCAGGGCCTGCGGTGGTGGTGCATCACCACGCTCGGACGGCAGTGGAACACCCGGGTGGTGGTCGTGCCCGGTGCGTCGCGCGTCGTCGACGGTCCGTACCGGCTTGTGCCGCATCCGAATTACGTGGCCGTGGTGGCCGAAGGTGCGGCCCTGCCGCTGGTGCGTGGCGGGTGGATCACCGCCCTGGTCTTCTCGGTCGCCAACGCCGCACTGCTGCGGACCCGTATCCGCGTGGAAAACGATGCGTTGCAGGATTTATTGTGAGCGCGTTGACGTGATCGATCTGCTCGTCGCGGGAGGCGGCCCGGCCGGGCTGGCCACCGCGGTGCACGCGGCGCGTGCCGGGCTCGAGGTGGTGGTCGTGGAACACCGGCGCGGCCCGATCGACAAGGCGTGCGGTGAGGGCTTGATGCCGCACTCGCTGCGGCAACTGGAACAGCTCGGCGCGAAGGTGGACGGGCGCGCCTTTTACGGCATCCGATACCTCGACGGCCGCCGGTGTGCGGAGGCCAGGTTTCGCGGCGGGGCCGGACGCGGCGTGCGCCGTACCGCGTTGCACGCGGCGTTGTCGGAGGCGGCGGCCGCGGCCGGCGTCCCAGTGGTGCGGGACGAAGTCGGAGAGGTGACGCAGGACTCTGATTCTGTGTGCGCAGCCGGTTTTCGCGCGCGCTACCTGGCGGCCGCGGACGGGCTGCATTCACCGATCCGCCGGGCGCTCGGGCTGGCGCAGGGCGAGCCGCGGCGACGCCGCTGGGGAATCCGGCGACACATCCAGATTGCCCCGTGGTCGGAGTGCGTCGAGGTGTACTGGGCGCATGACACCGAGGCGTACGTGACGCCGGTCGGCGACGACTGCGTCGGGATCGCCATCCTGAAATCGACCCGCGGCGGCTTCGACGAGGGTCTCAAACAGTTCCCGGCGCTCATCGAGCGGGTTCACGGCCTGCCGCATGGTCAGGACCGGGCCGCAGGACCCTTGCGGCAGAAGGTTTCCCAACGCACGGCGGGACGGGTGCTGCTGGTCGGCGACGCCGCCGGCTACATCGACGCACTCACCGGAGAGGGGATGGGGTTGGCATTCGGCGCGGCCGAACTGCTCGTGGGCTGTGTACAGGCCGACCGGCCCGAGGACTATGACCGGCAGTGGCTTGCGATGACCCGCCGCTACCGGTTCCTGACAGCTGCCCTGTTGCACGGCAGTGGATTCCGGCCGGTGCGGACCTGTATCACCCCGGCGGCAGCGGCTCTTCCCTCGGTGTTCACCCGCGTCGTCAACGCGCTAGGGGAGTAGTTTCGGGCCGTCTACCCAGACCACCCAGGAACTCCAGCAACCGCATGCCATGGAACACCAGAAGCGCGGCGATCGAGCCGAGCGCGATACCCGTGAACGTCAAAGACCCAGCGTGCCAGGTGAAATCGGCGATACCGATGATAAGCGGGATTGCGGCGGTCATCTGGTTGACCGGCTTGGAGAAGTCGACGTGGTTGGTCAGCCAGATCCGCACGCCGAGGATCCCGACCAACCCGTAGAGCACGATCGTCGCCCCACCGAGCACGCCCGGCGGGATCGCTGAGATCGCCGCGCCGATCTTGGGGCACAACGACAACACGATCGCCACCGCCGCGGCGACCCAGTATGCGGCGGTCGAGTACACGCGGGTGGCTGCCATCACGCCGATGTTCTCGGCATAGGTGGTGGTGGCCGATCCGCCTCCGGCGCCGGCCAGCACGGTCGCGACGCCGTCGGCGGCAAGCGCGCGTCCGATGAGCGGATCCATATCGGTTCCGGTCATCTGCCCGACGGACTTGACGTGGCCGATGTTCTCGGCGATCAGCGCGATGACCGCGGGCAGGAACAGTGGAAGGACGGCGAGATTGAATGTCGGGGAGTGGAACTCGGGCAACCCCAGCCACGGCGCGTCCCTGATCGCGGAGGTGTCGACGTCGCCGAGGACTAACGCCAGCAGATAGCCGATCACCACGGAGGCGAAGATGGCGAGTCGTCCGATAATGCCGCGGAAGAACGCCAGTGTGCCCACCAGCAACACCAACGTGACCACGCCGACGAGCGGGCCCTGCTCAAAGTTGTTCTTGGCGGCGGGGGCCAGGTTGAATCCGATCAAGGCCACGATTGCCCCGGTCACCACCGGCGGCAGGACCAGATCGATCCACCGGGTGCCGATCAGATGCACCACCGCGCCGATCAGGATCAGAAGCACGCCGACCGCGATCAACCCGCCGAGCGCGCTGCCTGCGCCCTCGGAGGCCACGGCTGCGGTGACCGGCGCGATCACCGAGAAGCTGGACCCCAGATAGCTGGGTAGCCGGTTGCCGGTGATCAGCAGGAACAAGATGGTGCCGACCCCGGAGAACAGCAGTGTGGTGGCGGGTGGGAAGCCAGTCAGTACCGGAACCAGGAACGTGGCGCCGAACATGGCCACCACATGCTGGGCACCGATGCCGATGGTGCGCGGCCAGTCCAGCCGTTCACCGGGGGAGACGACGAAGTCGTCGTCGGCGCGGGACTCGACGTACTTCCAACTCAGCAGGGTCACGAATGATGACTACACACCATCAACGGCGGCCGCGCACCCGGACTGGGAGGGATCAGTGAATGTGGCTGCCGCCGTTGATGTCCACAGTGGTCCCGGTCAGGTAACTGGCGTCCGCACTGGACAGGAAGGTGATGACGGCGGCCACCTCTTCGGTGGTCGCGGTACGACCGACCGGGATGTCGGCGGCCAGCTTGGCCTCCTGCTCGTCGGTTGAGCCGACCCGGATGTTGGTGTCCACCGCACCCGGGGTGACGGCGTTGACGGTGACGCCCGTGCGGGCGATCTCGCGGGCCAGCGACTTGGTGAAGCCGAGGATCGCGGCCTTGGCCGACGAGTACGGCACCTTGCCGAATACGCCGCCGCCGCGCTGCGCGGAAACCGACGACATGTTGACGATGCGACCCCAGCCCGCGTCGATCATGTCCGGCAGGAAAGCCTTTGTGACCAGATAGGTTCCGGTCGCGTTGACGGCCATCACCTTGTTCCACAGCTCGAGCGTGGTGTCGAGGAATTCCACCGGCGAGGTGATTCCGGCGATGTTGGCCAGCGCGCCCACGGGCGGCAGGCTGCCCGACGCGACCTCAGCGGCCACGGCGGCGTATGCCGCAGCGACCGACTCCTCGGAGGTGACGTCGACGGCGTGGCCGAATGCCGGCACGGCGAACTGATTGCCGATCTCGGCGGCGACCTTCGCGGACTTTTCACCGTCCAGGTCGAGGATGACGACGCCCCAGCCTTCCTTGGCGTAGCGCGCTGCGGTGGTCACACCGATGCCCTTGTCGGAGGTGGCGCCGGTGATGACGGCGGTGCGTTGGATGGTGGTCATGAGATGTCTCCTTGGATGAGTTCTGAAATCAGTTGGGCGGCTTCGGCAGTAGCTATCGGCCGTTCGTCGTTCGTGACGTCGCGGGTTTCCAGTTCGAGGGCGAATTCGCCGGTGTAACCAGCGGCAGCGAGGGCCTTGAGGCCCGTGGAGAAGTCGACCTGGCCGCGTCCCACGGACAGGTTGATGTTGCCTGGCACGGCGTCGCGAATGTGTACGTGTGCGATGCGGTCGGCGAAGCGGCTGACGAAGTCGACCGGGTCACCGCCTGAGGCGACGATGTGGCTGAAGTCCATCACGATGCCGACGCCGGAGCCGCGCAATCGGTCCGCGAGCGCCTGCGCCCGGTCGATGTCATGGCACAAGCGGTAGTAGTGCAGCGACTCGGTCCACAGTTCGACGCCGTACTCCGTGGCGCGGCGGGCGGCGGTGGCGAGTTCGGAGGCCACCAGGTCCAGATCTTCGGCGAGAGAACGTACGGGGTTGTGGTCGATCGCGCCGCACGGCAGCACCAAGGCGTGTGCATCCGTCGCGGAGGCCAGCGCCAGCAGCATGTCGAGGTGACGCGCACGAGCCGCGCGGCCGTCGTCGGTGAGCGGGCGGTTCAGGTCGCCGATGTCGCCGTTGATCGAGCGGACCCGCAACCTGGTTGCGGCGACGGTTGCCGTCACGCCGGCTACGGCCCTCTTGTTCAGGACATAGGGCACGTGGTCGCAGACGCCGGGCAATGCCCCGAGGTCGATCGCACGGAAGCCGAGCTGGCTGATCCAGGTCAGCGCCATCTCCAGGTCGAGGTGCCTGAAGCTGATGGTTGAGCAGCCCAGGCGACTGTGCGGTGATTTGTTGCCGGTCATGTGATGGCCTCCGCAGGTCGATGAGTGACGCTGGCCACAATATGCTAGTTAACTGTTAACAGTCAACTAGCAACAATCAATAGGTGTTGACTGTTGACAATGGCCTGTGTCGCGCCTCACACTGGGTGATGCGAAGCACTGTTGACCGTTGACAGTGATGTTTCCCCAGACGCTGACCAGGAAGTTTGAAAGGATCTGCTCATGAGCGACGACGCTCTTTCGATGCGGGGGCCAGTGCACGGCACCCCGGAGGCGAGAAAGGTCGCGATCGGTTCCGGAGTCGGGGCCGTCATCGAGACATATGACTTCATCGGCTTCGGCACCGCGGCCGCGCTCTACTTCGGTACCGCATTCTTTCCGAACTCCAGCCCCGTTGCCGGCACTCTCGCCGCCTTCGCCACGCTTGGTGTGGGCTTCGCGGCCCGCCCGATCGGCGGCATCATCGGCGGGCACCTGGGAGACAAGATCGGCCGCAAGCCCGTCCTGGTCGCCTCGCTCATCATCATGGGTCTGGCCACCTTCGCCATCGGTCTGCTGCCCACCTACGCGGCAGTTGGCGTGCTGGCCCCCATCCTGTTGGTGACAGTCCGCATTGTGCAGGGCCTGGCCTTCGGCGCGGAGTGGGGCGGCGCGATCCTCATGAGCTACGAGCACGCACCGTGGAAGCAGAAGGGCCGCTATACCGGCATCGTGCAGGCAGGATTCCCGGTCGGCCTTCTCCTGGCCAACCTGGTCTTCCTGGTCAGTGTCCATCTCCCCGGGGACTGGGCCTGGCGGGTGCCGTTCCTGGCCAGCATCGTCCTCGTCATGGTCGGCCTGATCATCCGGGCCCGGGTGCCCGAGTCGCCCGTGTTCGAGGACGTCAAGGAGTCCGGCAAGATCGTCAAGGCCCCTATCGTCGAGGTGTTCAAGACCGACTGGCGAAACATCCTGCGTGGCATCGGTCTTCGTATCGCCGAGACGGCGGGATACGCGGTCTCGATCACCTACATGATCTCCTACCTGAAGAGTGCTGAGCTGGCGACCGCGAGCGAAACCCTTGTCGCGCTTTGCATTGCGTCGGCGGTGGGCATCTTCGCAACCGTGGCCTGGGCCCGGCTGACCGATAAGATCGGACGACGCCCCGTCTACCTTTGGGTGTGCGCGTTCGGCATCCCGTTCGGTGTGCTGATGTTCATGTTGGTCAACACCGGACTGTTTCTGTTGATCGTCGCGACGTTCGTCATCTCCTACGGGGTCAGTCAGAACGCGTTGGCCGGTGCGCAGGGTGCGTGGTTCCCCGAACTGTTCACGGCGAACACCCGGGCATCGGGGGCCTCACTGGCATACCAGATCTCGGCCATGGTGTCCGGCTTCACCCCGTTCATCACCACGCTGCTGTACGAAGGGTTCGGCTGGATGGGCCCGGCGCTGTTGTTCTCCGCGTACGCCGCGATCGGATTGTGGGCAGCGGTATCCACCCGGGAAACCTGGGGAGCTCGCGAACGTGCCCTGGCCGACAAGGCTGCTGCCGACACCCCCGCGATGGCCGCCTGATGCGTAGCGAAAAGGTCGCGGCAGCGGCATACCGGATGCGTCATCACGTGCTCAACATGGGCGAGGCCCAGGGCCAGGGGTACGTCGGCCAGGCGCTCGGCGCCGCCGACATGCTGGCCACGGTCTACGTCGACCAACTCCGTTACCGCGCCGACGATCCGCATTGGGATGAGCGCGACCGGTTCCTGCTGTCGACCGGCCACTATGCGATCGGGCTGTACGCGACCCTCGCCGAAGCCGGCATCATCGCCGTCGACGAACTCGACACCTACGGAACCGACGACTCCAGACTCCCGATGTCCGGGATGGCCAGTTACACACCGGGCATGGAGATTTCCGGTGGATCCCTCGGGCATGGCCTGACGGTGGCCGTCGGAATGGCGCTGGGATTGCGGATGCAGGGGTCGCAGGCGCGGGTGATCAACTTCCTCTCAGACGGGGAACTCGACGAGGGTTCGACGTGGGAGGCGGCGATGGGAGCCAGCCATCACCAGCTCGGCAATCTGATTGCCATGGTGGACATCAACGCGCTGCAGGCTGACGGCCCCACTGCCGGAGTGCTGCGCACCGAGCCGGTGTCCGACAAGTGGGCGGCCTGCGGATGGTTTGTCCAGCGCATCGACGGCAACGATGTCGGCGCCCTGCTGGACGCATTCGACAACATCACCGGCCGGCCGGTCGGTACGCCGTCGATCATTCTGTGCGACACCAAGGTTGGTCGCGGCGTACCACTGCTGGAGAACCGGGAGAAGGCGCACTTCATGCGCATCGACGCCGACGAGTGGCAGACCTGCCGAGAGCAACTGACTGCCGGCTATGAAGGAGTACTGGTATGAGCACCGCAGCACCATTGCGCACGTCGGCGATGATCGCGTCGTTCGCCGACCCGGGCCAGCGCACCACGCCAGCCCCGTTCGGGCACGCTCTGGTGGCTGCAGCCCAGTCGGATGACCGGATCATCGGATTGACTGCCGATCTGGGCAAGTACACCGATATGCACATCTTCGCAAAGGCGTTCCCGGAGCGGTTCTTCCAGATGGGGATGGCCGAGCAGCTGTTGTTCGGCGCTGCCGCCGGTATGGCCGAGACCGGGCTGATTCCTTTCGCGTCGACATATTCGGTGTTCGCGGCGCGCCGTGCCTACGATTTCATCTGTCTCGACATTGCCGAACCGGGCCTCAACGTGAACATCGTGGGCGGGTTGCCCGGTCTGACAACGGGTTACGGCCCGTCGCATCAGGCTACCGAGGACGTCGCGATTTTCCGAGGCGTGCCCGGCCTGACCATCGTCGACCCGTGCGACTCGGTCGACATCGCCCAGGCTGTGCCGCAATTGGCGGCACACGACGGACCGACCTATCTGCGGCTGCTGCGCGGGCAGGTGCCGACGGTGCTCGACGAGTACGACTACACCTTCGAACTCGGCAAGGCAAAGGTGGTGCGCCCCGGCAACGACGTGGTGTTCGTGTCGAGCGGGCTGATGACCATGCGGGCGCTGTTGGCGGCGCAGGAGCTGGCCACGCACAATGTCGACGTGGCGGTGGTGCACACCCCGACGCTCAAGCCGTTCGATGCCGAAACCGTGCTGCGCGAGGTGAATTCGGATCGGCTCGCGGTGACGCTGGAGAACCACACGGTTGTCGGCGGGCTGTTCGAGACGGTGGCCGGTGAGATGGTGCGGGCCGGTGTGCATGCCTCCGTGCTGCCCATCGCGCTCCCCGACGAGTTCCTTGCGGCCGGGGCGTTGCCGACCCTGCACGAGCGCTACGGCCTGTCCACGGCGCGGATCGTCGCCGCCGTCCTCGCGCGGCTGTAGGATCAATGTTGACAGACAAGTGTTGACAGTCAAAGGGGATTGGATGACCGCCGCCGTGTCCGGGGATGGACCGTCATTGCTGCGGCTGGAAAAAACCAGCCTGCGTGAACAGGCTCTCTCGGCCTTGCGTCGTGCGATCACCACGGGCCAGCTGCAGCCGGGTACCCACCTGGTCGAGACCGATCTGTCGGATGCGCTGCAGATCAGTCGTGGCACGCTGCGCGAAGCGATGCGTCAGTTGCAGCAGGAGGGCCTGATCTCCGCTGGGGCGCGCGGCCGCCTGTCGGTGCGGCACCTCGACACCAAGGAGATCAAGGACATCTTCGACGTGCGTGCGGCGCTGGAATCGCTGGCGGCAAGCGAACTGGCTTCTCGCGAGGATCGTGCGGACGCGGTGGCGGCACTGCGCGCGGCGGTGGCCGACATGGAGCGTTGGGCGGCGTCCAACCTCGAGGACCGGATCGAGGCCGATCTGAAGTTCCACCGCACTATGTGTCAGCTGTGCGGCAACGAGACCCTGCTGCATTCGTGGTCGTCGTTGGAGGGCAGCATCCGGATGTCGATCATGTACGCCGGGGTCGAGCGGGCGCTGCGAAACATGGACGCCAAACGGCATCTGGAGATCGTCGAGGCCATCGAGTCCGGCGATGCCGCCGCCACGGCAGCAGCGGTGCGCGACCACATGTGCACGGCCGCAGCAGTTTTAGTGAGCTGAGTCTTCCGTCGCGACGAGCCGGCGCACCCCATAGACCGCAGCCCCAACCGCCACCACTGCCAGCCCGGTCAGCACCGAGGGCAGCGGCAAGGTGAACGCCAGCACCAGGCAGCCGACCAGGCCGAGCGCGGGTATCACCCTGCCTCCCAGCGTCCAGGCCGAAGCGTTGGCGATCGCGTAGTACAGCAGTACCGCGAACGAGGAAAAGCCGATCGCCCCACGCAGATCGGCGAACGCGGCAAGGATCGCCACCGCGACCCCGACGGTGATCTCGGCCCGGTGTGGGCTGCCGAACCGCGGATGCACGGCGGCCAGACGGTGGGGAAGATGATGGTCGCGGGCCATCGCCAGCGTCGTGCGTGACACTCCGAGGATCAGTGCGAGCAGCGACCCCACCGCCGCCACCGCGGCGCCCACCCGCACCACTGGCTGCCAGCTCCCGGCGCCTGCTGCTGTGACGGCGTCAGCCAAGGCTGCCGGCGCCGACGCCAGTCCGGTGCTGCCGAGGATGGCCAGCACCGCGACGGCGACGACGGCGTAGACGATCAGCGCAATGCCCAGCGCGATGGGAATCGCCCGGGGGATTGTGCGGGCGGGGTCGCGAACCTCTTCTCCGAGGGTGGCGATGCGGGCGTACCCGGCGAATGCGAAGAACAACAGTCCGGCTGCCTGTAGTACGCCGCCGACGGTGACATCGTCAGCCAGCGCCAAGCGCCCCAGATCGGTTTCACCGGAACCGAACACGATCACCACCACTGCAGCCAGTACTGCGAGCACGAGCGCGACGATCGTCCTGGTGAGCATGGCTGACTTCTGGATACCGGCGTAATTGACCACCGTCAGCGCCACCACCGCGCCCACCGCGACGGCGTGCGCCTGATCCGGCCACAGATAGACCCCGACCGTCAATGCCATCGCTGCGCACGACGCGGTCTTGCCGACGATGAAACTCCAGCCCGCGGTGTAGCCCCAGAACTCGCCGAGCCGTTCCCGGCCGTAGACGTAGGTACCGCCGGATTGCGGGTAGCGTGCCGCCAGCCGGGCAGACGACATCGCGTTGCAGTACGCGACCAGCGCTGCCACCGCCAATCCGACGAGCAGGCCCGTTCCGGCCGCCGCTGCCGCCGGACCCAGCGCCGCGAAGATGCCGGCCCCGATCATCGATCCCAGTCCGATGGTGACGGCGTCGACGGTGCCGAGTCGACGCTGCAGGCCGCCGGGCGTAGTCACGCCCGCGATACTAAGTCACTTGGTGTCGCGGTTCGGGATCAGCGATTCGTGGGCCGACGATGTCGCGGCCCGGACCAGCACCGCGAGCAGGGCCAGCGATCCGATCGCCACGACCGGAATGGTCCACAGTCGCCGCGTCATCAGTGCTGAGCCGCACTTGTCGACGTACTCGTTGCCTGCGGCACTGGCCTGGTCGAGGTGAGCCGAAAAGGATGTTCCACAAGGGATCTGCATGCCGTATCGATCGAAGTCGGCCAAATAGACCGACATGCTCATCAGGTACAGGCCGAGGGCCAGGATGACCGCACCGGCGATCCCGATGTACACAGCACGGAAACTCATTGACTTCCTTTCACGTCATGCAAACATCGGTGAACACCAGCACCGGCCAGGAGACGATCGATCCGAGGAATGACACCACCGCGTCGAGGCCGCCCAGATGGCGCAGATGTTCGACGTGGGTGCCGGACCAGATCAGCCCGATCAGCAGATAGGGCACACCGAGAACGACCGCCGCGACGATCAGTTCGCCGACGGCGACTCGGTACGCCAGCAACTTGCGCATCCTGACAAGCACGGGACCCCCATCCGCCCAGAGTCCGGTATATGTTAACCATCATTCTGCTAGGTGTGGCTGTTTTGACCGGATCCGTAGGTCCGTTTATGGTGTCGACATGGCGCGCACCCCGCCCGGTCCGACCGTGAGTGGCGCTAGTGGTGTGCGGCGCCGGCCGAAGGACCGAAAAGCCCAGATAGCGCGGGCATCTGGGGAGGAATTCAGCGCACTGGGCTACCACGGGGTGAGCATGGAGGCCATCGCCTCGCGCGTCGGTATCTCGGCTGCCGCGTTGTATCGGCACTATTCGAGTAAGTACGAGTTGTTTCGCGACGCGGTGCTCAACCTCGGCCAGCAACTGGTTGACAGCACGGCGTTCGCCGATGCCGCCGCGACTGAGACCGAAGATGCCGAGCCGCGTGAGCAGTTGCGCCTTCTGGTCGCCGCGCTGACCGATACCGCGTTGGCCAACCGGGAATCCGGCGGGTTGTACCGCTGGGAAGCGCGCTTTCTGACCGGGGACGACCAGACCGCGCTGGACGCGCAGATGCGAACGGTGCACCACCGGATCCATCGGCCACTGCAGGCGCTTCGGCCCGAACTGGGCTCGCGTGAGCGCTGGACACTGTCGACGGCGGTGCTCAGCGTGCTCGGCAGCATTGTCGATCACCGGGCCAAACTGCCGGCCGGCCAGATCCGTGAGGTGCTTGCCGAGATCGTCGACACTGTCCTGGCCGCGGACCTGCCCGCGCTTCCCGATGCCGACGACAGCGTGGCCGCACCGGCGCGGGCCGCGGTGAGCGCCACCAAATATGAAGCGCTGCTGAGCGAATCGATGCGGCTGTTCAATCAGAATGGCTACCGCGACACCACCATGGAGGCCATCGCGGCGGCTGTCGGGATGCCCGCGTCAGGAATCTATCGATACTTCTCCGGCAAGGCCGACATCCTTGCCGCCGGGTTCCGCCGGGCTGCTGACCGGTTGTCGGCCGACATGGCCGAGATCTTGGGTTCCGTCGACGATCCCGAGCAGGCGCTGTCGGCACTGATCGACGATTACGTCGCCCGGTCGTTCGACCGTCCGGAACTGGACTACGTCTACTACACCGAGCGCCTCAACATGGCCCCCGCCGACCAGAAGATTCTGCGCGATCTGCAGCGGTCGGCCGTCGAGGCGTGGGTGGATATGGTCACGCCGGTACGGCCGCAGTGGTCTGCGGGTCAGGCACGGTTCGCGGTTCATGCTGCGATGGCTTTGGTGATCGACCTTGGCCGGTTGATGGAATACCAGAACTCGGAACAGCCGCGGGCCGTGGTCGCGGCCATGGTCGATCAGACGTTGCTGGGCCGCTACCGGTTACGGACGGCGTTACCTGCCAGGTAGGCCACATAGCCGAGCGTGCCGATGGTGGCCAGCTTGCGAGTCTTGGGTAGCAGGAGCCCAAGGCCGATGGCGGTCTCGATGCCGCCGTTGGTGTAGATGTGCTTCTGCGTGTCCTTGGGGAACGCCGGTTTGGTGATCGACTCGAACAGCTGCGGCTTCACGAAATGTGAGACACCGGCGCCTACCACGCCGAGGCCGACGATCTTGGCCAGCTTGGAGTTGTTGCCCTCTGCCATGTGTGATCCTCTCTGATCAGGCAAATGTGTAGTCGCTCAACGGGAATCGTGAGGCTTCTGCGACGGCCCGGCGGGTCGTCATCGGTCGGAGCAGCGTTGCCTCGCCGCTCGGGTTGAAATAGTACGACCGCGCCGATGCGCAGTTGCCGAGGGTGAACAGGGAATCGCCCAGCGCCTCGGTCATCCGGTCCAGATATCGGCTGTTGGCTTCCTCGGTGACCTCGAAGGTGGTGGCTCCGCGGCGCTTCACTTCCGTGAACAACCGGTTCATCAGCCGCATCTGGTATTCCATGGTGTTGAAGAAATTCAGGCCGAGGAACGCGTACGGGCTGGCCAGGCTCAGGAAGTTCGGGAAGTACGGCATGGAGACACCCTGGTAGGCCTGGAACCTGGTTTCGCGCCACCACTTTCCGAGGTTACGACCCTGTCGTCCGATCACCTCGATGGCAGGGAAGTTGGCTTCCCACAGGTCGAACCCGGTGGCCAGCACCAGGGTGTCGATGACCGTCTTGCTGCCGTCCGCGTTGACGATGCCGTCGGGCTCGATGCGCTCGATGCCGTCGGCCTGCAAGTGCACATGCTGCCTGGTGAACGCGCGGTAGTAGCCGTTGGAGAACGTCGGCCGCTTGCAGCCGAAGTCGTAGTCGGGGGTCAGTTTGCGGCGCAACTCGGGGTCGCGGATCGAGACGAACCGGTGCAGCTTGGCCAGGTCGGCCGCGGCGATGTTGAGCCGGTAGAAGTGCCGGTGCTTGAGCACCGCGGTGTCGACCATGAACGCGTAAATGCCGTCGGTGATGGCGCGCACCACCCGTTGGGTGAGCGGGATCCGGGCGAACAGCCGCTTGGCTCGGTGACCGAACCGCAGGTCGACCTTGGGCACCACCCAGATCGGCGTGCGCTGATAGACCGTCAGATCGGCCACGCGCTTGGCCAGTTCTGGGATGAGCTGTACCGCGGTGGCCCCGGTCCCGATGATCGCGACGCGGCGGCCGTCGAGATCGCAGTCGTCGTCCCAGTCGGTGGTGTGGATGACGTCGCCGCCGAAGTTCGTGATCCCCGGAATGTCCGGGGTGTGCGGCTGCGACAGGAAGCCGGTGGCAGTGAACAGGTAGCGGGCGATGAGCGTCTCGCCATCGGCGAGGGCAACGCGCCAGACGTCGGCGTCCTCATCCCAGCGGGCGCCGTCGACGGCTGCGTTGAACCGGATGTGGCGGCGGACGTCGTACTTGTCGGCCACGTCGTCGGCGTACTGCTTGATCTCGGTGCCGGTGGAGAACAGTCGCGACCAGTTCGGGTTGGGCTCGAAGAAGTACGAGTACGTGGTGGTCGGCACGTCGACGGCCAGCCCCGGGTAGTGGTTGACGTGCCAGGTGCCGCCCAGATCGTCCTCGCGGTCGAGGATGACGAAGTCCTCGATGCCCATCCGCTTGAGCTGGATGGCCGCACCGATCCCGGCGAACCCCGCCCCGACGATGACCGCGTCGTATGGCCCTGGACTCATGCCGCAAACAGTACCGCAGGTACCGGGTACTTTGTCGAGAGGCTCGGGCCCGTGCTAACCATCCTCCGGGCGGACGTCGGCGAAGATGCCGCGAAGCATTCCTGTGGCCTCGCCAATTTCGATGAGGTAGCCGTCTGGGTCGCGCAGGTAGCACCGAATCTCGGCCTTACGGTCGATGGGTTCGGTAAGAAACTGCACTCCTTTGGCTTTCGCGTTGGCGTAGAACGTCGCAATGTCGGCGACGCGGACGTTCAGGAACGAGGAAATCCGATCACCTGGCTCGGGGGGAGCGAGGGTGACCTCGGGTTTGTCCGGCGTCGGGCCGCCGCCGGGGTTCATGATGATCCAACTGTTCGCGACTTTGACGATGGCCGGGTTCTCCTCCAGTACCACCCGACCGCCGAAGATGTCCGCGTAGAAATCGCGCGAGCGCGCGACGTCGCGCACCGCCAGGAAATGCGTCACGACAAGTCCCTCGTCGGGAGCTGGTAGATCGGGATTGGTCATGGTCTCACCGTTGCAGGCCCCCGTCGGCCCAGCGCAGCGGATCGTCCTCAAGGGCCGCCCGGTCCCAGTCGGCCAGGTCGGCCGCGGCAGCGTAGGTGGACTGTAGAAACTCCAGTAGGGCACGGTCGGGGTCGGCGGACTTCCGCACTGCTTCGTAGGGCAGCAGGAACTGCTTGAAGTCGGGGCTGTAGAACGCTGCATCCGGGCCGATGCGATAGTCGGCGAACCCTTCCGGCTCGGGATATGCGTAGGCGTAGAACGCGCCCTCTTCACCACCACCCGGCCAGAAACCGCAACTGCTCAACTCGTGGGAATACCCCTCCACCATCACCCAGTCGCCGCAGTTGGGTGCACCGCCGGGATGTTCGGGTGCGGGACGGCCGGAAAATCTGGTGCAGGCCATGTCGAATGAACCCCAGAAGAAGTGCACGGGGCTCACCTTGCCGACGAAATGCGAACGGAATTCGCTGATCACCCGGTGCGCCTGCACCAGTTGGCGCCAGAACAGGCGGGCGGCGTCAGGGTCGTAGGACGCGTGCTGGTGATCTTCGGCAAACGGAATGGCGGGGTCGACCTCGTTGGGTTGGGCGGAAATGCGCGCCTGGATGCCCAATTGTTCCAGTGCGGACAGGGTTTCGGCATAGAACTCGGCGACAGATTTCGGTGCCAACGCGACGGTGCGCGATCCGCCATCGCTGGTGCGGATAGCAAGAACATGATCGATGAAGTCAAACTCCATGTCGAACAACAGGTTTCCGTACGGAATCGACGATGTGGTCAACCCGCGTGGACTCACATAAAACGTCACCTGCCACCAGTGATTCAACAGGGGCGAATGCGCCAGGCGGATCTTGCCGACGATCTGGGTCCACATGTGCAGGGTGTCGCGCGTCGGCTCCCAATCCGACACCCGAAGTGCTGGCCAACCGTTATCGGTGGACGTCATCTTCCCAACCATACTGAACTCGCCCGTGCGCCGTGCCAGGATGGTGATCATGACTGTCGTTCTGGTACACGGTAATCCGGAGACCGACGCGATTTGGGGCCCGCTGGTCGACGCGCTCGGTCGCGACGACGTGGTGAGGCTGTCACCGCCGGGTTTCGGAACCCCGCTACCCGACGGCTTCTCGGCCACCTATCTCGCCTACCGGGATTGGCTCGAAGGCGAGTTGGCGGGTTTCGACGAACCCGTCGACCTGGTGGGGCACGACTGGGGCGGCGGCCATGTCGTGAACGTGGTGATGCATCGACCGGAACTTGTGCGCAGCTGGGCCAGCGATGTCGTCGGACTTTTCGACCCGGAGTATGTCTGGCATGACATGGCCCAGGTATGGCAGACGCCGGGCGAAGGCGAGCAGCTTGTCGAAAGCATGCTGATCGGCACGGTGCAGGAGCGGGCGGAACGCATGTCCTCGTTCGGCATACCCCTGGACACCGCGATCCAGATGTCGCCGCACCAGGGGCCGGACATGGCACGGGCGATCCTGGCGTTGTACCGCTCTGCGCGCCAGCCGGCGATGGCGGAGGCGGGCCGTGATCTTGAGGCGGCCTCAGCCCGACCGGGATTGTCACTGTTGGCCGCCGAGGATCCCTTCATCGGATCGAACGACACGCGGCGACGGGCGGCCGACCGGGCGGGAGCTCGCACCGAGGTGCTCGACGGGCTCGGCCACTGGTGGATGTTGCAGAATCCGGCCCGCGGGGCGCGTGCCCTGACCGATTTCTGGGAAACGCTCGGCTGAAGCGTTGGGGGCATCATTCGTTTATGGCGAAGTCGTTCACCCTGGTCCAGCTGAGGTACTTCACGGCAGTCGCGAGGCGCGAGAACATGCGGGTGGCCGCGCTCGAGCTCAACGTGGCCCAGTCCACGCTGTCGGCAGCCATCCACCAGCTGGAGCGCGAGGTCGGGGTCGAGCTGTTTCAGCGCCTGTCCAGCCGTGGCCTGCGCCTGACCGGGGAGGGGCGCAAGCTGCTTGTCGGAGCCAGGACGGTGCTGGAGGACGCGGACCAGCTCTACAACGCGGTGCGCGCCGAGCGGGAGGAGCTGGTCGGCGACCTGGTGGTGGGCATCTTCTCGCCGATCGCGCCGTTCCACGCGCCCGCGATCCTGACCGCTCTGGAGCGACGGCACCCGGGAATCAGTGTGAGCTTTCTCGAAGGTGACCAGGAGACGCTGATCCGCGCCTTGACCGACGGCACCTGCGAGATCGCTGTGATGTACGACCTCGGGGTCGGAGCCGAGTTCGATTACCGCGTGCTGGAACGGATACCGCCGCACTTGCTGGTCGCTGTGGACCACCCGCGGGCCGCCCATCCGGAGATTCCGGTGCACCTGCGGGACTTCGAGGACGAGCCGTTCATCCTGCTGGACCTCAAGCACAGCCGCGAGTACTACCTCGACATGTTCAAACGCCTTGGGTTGAGGCCCCGCATCAGGCACTTTGTCGCCGGGTATGAAACGGTCCGGTCGTATGTGAGTTTGGGGCACGGTTACTCCATCCTGAACCGGCGGTTGGCGCACGACATGACCTACGCCGGGGCGCGGGTGGTTCCCCTGAAGATGGCCGATGACCTGCCGCCTATCGAAGTAGCCCTGGTCCGAGTGAAGGGCGAGCGGCCGACGCGCAAATCCCTGGCCTTCGAAGAGGTCTGTGTGGACTTGCACGCGCGGGCGTCCGAACGCGACAAGTGATCGGTTTCTCCGAACACGGTATGCAATCTTTTTCGTTGGACTTGTGTGGGCTGAGTCACGAAACTGGACGCACAGTGTTACCCGGCTCTTGCGATAGAGCCCCACGACGATCTGAGAGCTTCCATGACCATGACGGATCAGGAACGCGCCACGGCGACCCTTACCCAGCCGATGCCTGAGCAACGTAGCTCCGGCATGCAGAAACGGGTGCTGGCCGGTGGCAGCATCGGGCAGTTCATCGAGTTCTACGACTTCACCCTCTACGGCATATCCGCCGTGACCCTGGCCAGTCTGTTCTTCCCCGGCGGCAGCACGCTGGCCGGCCTGCTCGCCACCTTCGCCACCTTCGGCGTCGCCTTCCTCATGCGGCCGCTCGGTGGCCTGTTCTTCGGGGCGCTGGGCGACCGCATCGGTCGTCGCAAAGTCCTGTTCATCACGCTGGTCTCGATCGGCCTCGCCACCGCCCTGATCGGGCTGTTGCCCACGTACGCGAGCATCGGGGTGGCCGCCCCGATCCTGTTGGTGCTCTGCCGGCTGGCGCAGGGATTCTCTGCCGGAGGTGAATCGGTCGGAGCACCCGCATTCGTATTCGAGCATGCTCCGCTCGACAGGCGCGGCTTCTGGCTCAACGTCACCATTGCCGCGACCGCCCTGCCGTCAGTGGTCGGCGGGACCCTGATCCTGGTGCTGTCATCGACGATGTCGTCGGAGGCGTTCACGTCGTACGGCTGGCGCATCCCCTTCCTGCTCGCGCTGCCGCTGGCCATCTTCGGCGTGTGGATCCGCGCCAAGACCGAGGAATCAGAGGCGTTCAAGCAGGTGCTGGCCAAGCACGAGCACAAGGAATACAGCCCGATCCGACAGGCGTTCCGCGAGAACAAGGTTCGCATGTTGCAGGTCATCTTCGTGATGGGCCTGACCGCCATGGGCTTCTACTTCCTGTCGGGCTAC
The DNA here is from genome assembly GCF_053483975.1 of Mycolicibacterium sp. XJ870. NCBI lineage: Bacteria > Bacillati > Actinomycetota > Actinomycetes > Mycobacteriales > Mycobacteriaceae > Mycobacterium > Mycolicibacterium sp. XJ870. Next base: position 33,661 of record NZ_JBEFTI010000011.1, on the reverse strand, counting down.
TTCGTGTCCTACGTCCAGACCACCGGCGATCTCAGCCGCAATCAGTCCCTGCTGGCCAATGCGGTCGCGATGGCCTTCTACGCACTGCTGCTGCCTGTTGGCGGGATCATCGGTGACCGCGTCGGCCGCAAGCCGATGCTGATCGCCGGGTCAGCGGCGATCGCGGTGCTGTCGGTCCCGTGCTTCATGCTGGTGACGAGTGGTTCGCTGGCGCTGGCGATGGTCGGCCAGTTGTTGTTCGTGATCCCGCTGTGCATCTATGGCGGCGGCTGCTACACCTTCTTCGTCGAAATCTTCACGACCGAGACCCGATTCACGTCCGCGGCGATCAGCTACAACGTCGCCTACGCGATCTTCGGCGGTACCGCGCCGTTCATCGGAACGATGTTGGTCTCCACGATCGGCATGAACGCCGCGCCCGGTTACTACATGGCTGCAGCCGCCGTCATCGTCCTTCTCCTGCTGGTGTTCACCCAGGTTCCGGAGACCCGCCGGCGCATCGGCTGATCGCACCCGCTACTCGAATAAGCCTTTACCGCAAGGAGATCCATCATGCGTGCTGCCCAATTCCTCACCGACTTCCACCATGTGGCGACGTTCGGCGCCACCGAGAACGATGGCGTCGACCGGCAGGCCGCGACACCCGAAGACAAGCTGAGCCGCGACTGGTTCGGCGCCTTCGCGGCCCAGCGTGGCTGGGAGCTACGGGTGGACGGCATCGGCAACATGTTCGCGCTGCTGGAGTTCGTCCCCGGCGCTCCCTACGTACTCATCGGATCGCACCTGGATTCCCAGCCGCTCGGCGGCCGCTTCGACGGAGCCTATGGCGTCATCGCCGCACTGCACGCCGCGGAGCGGGTCGCCGACCGAGTCACCGAGGAGCGCGCCGACGTCCAATACAACCTCGCCGTCGTGAACTGGTTCAACGAGGAGGGCGGTCGCTTCGCCCCGTCGATCATGGGCTCCTCGGTGTTCGCCGGTCTCATGCCCGAGGCCGAGATGCTGCAGGTCCGCGACCTGTCCGGCACCACTGTTGCCGATGCGTTGGAGGCCATCGGCTACCGCGGCGCCGATCCACGTCCCGAGGTGGCCGGGTACGCCGAGATTCACATCGAGCAGGGCCGCATCCTGGAACGCGAGGGCATCGCACTGGGCGCCGTGGACTACTCCTGGTACACCCAGAAGCTGGACATCGAGGTGCTGGGGGAGCAGTCGCACACCGGTGCCACCGCGATGGCCGATCGCCACGATGCGCTTGTGGCCGCCAGCAAGGTCGTCCTGCTGGTGCACGACGTGACCAACCAGTTCGAGGACGAGGCCATCGTCTCCTCGGTCGGCCGGTTCACCGTGGAGCCCAATTCGCCGATCGTGGTGGCCAGGCGCGTGCACATGGTTGCCGACCTGCGTTCCGCGTCGCCCGAGAATGTCGCTGCGGCGCGGTCCAGCCTGCTTGCCGACATCGCTCAGATCGCTCAGGACCACGACATTCGAATCAACGTGCGCGACTTCGACATTCGTGACATCCAGCACTATCCGCAGGCCGGCATCCAGTTGATCGAGAAGGTCGCGGCGGACCTGGGGCTGAGCGTTCGGCCCATCCGTACGATGGCCGGTCACGACTCGGTGGCGATGAACCGCATCGTTCCGACGGTCATGATGTTCATCCCCTCGGTCGACGGCGTGAGTCACTGCGAGCGGGAGTTCAGCACCGACGACGACATGGCCGCCGGGGTGGACGCCCTGACCGGGGTGGCCTGGGAGATGGTCAACGGAGCACTCGCCGTCGAGGCGAACGCGTGACGGATACGACGACGATGACGCCGCTGGGCTATCTGAGCGCTACCGAAGCGCTGGAAGCCTTTCGCCGACTGGACTTTTCGCCGCTCGATGTGCTCGAGGCGCAGATCCGGCAGATCGAGACCTACAATGGCGACACCGCCACCGGCATCAACGCCTTCACCGAGACGCTCTTCGACGACGCCAGGGTTCAGGCTCGCCGGGCGGCCGACACCTACGCGCGGTGCGCCACCACCGGACAGCAGCCGCCGGCATTGCTGGGGCTGACGGTGGCCACCAAAGAGAAGCATGGCATTGCGGGCCTGACCCTCGAACAGGGTTTGGCGGCGCATCGGGGGCGGCGCGCCGATCATGACCACCCGGTGGTGGAACGGATCAAGGCGGCCGGCGGAATCATCCACGCGCGCACCACAAGCCCAGAGTTCAGCTGCGCCACCGTCACTCACTCCCCGATGTGGGGCATCACCCGGAACCCGTGGAACCTGCAGACCTCACCGGGTGGATCCTCGGGCGGCGCGGGCGCGTCCCTCGCCGCGGGGTTCACCACCTTGGCCACCGCGTCCGACATCGCCGGATCCACCCGCATCCCAGCCGGTTTCACCGGCACCGTCGGCTACAAGGCGCCGTTCGGAAGGATCCCCGGACTGCCGCCGTTGGCCGCCGACTGGTACCGGGGAGACGGGCCGATGGGCCGCACCGTCGCCGACGTGGCGCTGCTGAGTTCGGTTATGTCGGGGCAGCACCCGGCCGACCACGCCTCCTGGGGTCCCAACGGCCAGATCCCTGCGCTCGACGGGGGTGTCCAGGGTCTGCGGATCGGCCTTGCCACCCGACTCGGCGACTACCCGGTCGCCGCCTCCATCGCCGAGAACACCCACGCTGTGGCAGCGGCGTTAGAGCAGGCCGGCGCCGAAGTTGTCCTCGTCGAACTGCCCTGGACAACGGCGATGGTCAGGGAGACGATCTTCGCGCACTTCGGGCATATCCTCGGGCCCGCCATGGCCCGGGAGACGGCCGGCACCGAGCGGGAACTCGCCGCTTACACGCGCCGCTTCATCGAGGATGCGGCGGCTGCGGCGCGGCGGTACTCGCTGCTCGATTCGCTGGCGATGGACGCCCGGATGCGGGGCGAACTGGCAGCAGGCATGAGCGGAGTCGACGTGCTGCTGTGCCCGACGTCCGCGGTGACCTCACTGCAGGCCGACGGTGACTACCTCGACGGAATCGACACCGGCTCCGGCCATCTCGAGCACTACTGGGAAGGGCACATGACGAGTCCGTTCAATGTGGCGAATCATTGTGCGGTGCTCTCGGTGCCCAGCGGGATGTCCGAGGAGGGCGTCCCCACGGGCGTGCAGGTGGTCGGCCACCCGCACAATGAGGCGACGGTGTTCCGGGTTGCGCAGGCGGTGGAAGACCTCGTCGGATTCGCCGGGTGTCCCGACCTGGACCGCAGGTAACCTGCGAGGCAGTGCTCGTTAGCCTCGATGCCGCTTGCTCCAGATCGACGCAACGGTCGAAGTTCTGCGAATTCTCCAGCCATTGCGTCGGTTTCGAGGATTGTCACCTCGCCGTGATGCGGGCCGGGATCGGCGCCGCGGCGATCACGGTGAAGGGCGTCTCCACCGGGAAGTCGTCGTCGAGGGATTCGACCGACACCTCGCGGACGATGGTGGCTAGCGCCAGGGTGGCCTCCAACATCGCGAAGTGATCACCCACGCAGGATCGCGGCCCACCGCCGAATGGCAGGTATTGCCAGCGGTTTCGGCCCGCAGAACGTTCGGGTGTGAACCGATCCGGGTCGAAGGCCGCCGGGTCGTCCCATAGTGCTGGGTCACGGTGCATGGAATAGAAGCTGACGAACGCGATCGTGCCGGCTTCGGCACGATAGCCGTCGACCGTCATGTCCTCGTTGAGAACCCGCATGGTGCCCGCGCCCGGTGGGCACAGCCGCAACGATTCGTGCAGCACCCGCACGGTGTACTCCAGGCGAGGCACATCCTCCGGTGTCAGTGTCCGGGTTCCGAGCGCAGCCACCTCGTCGTGCACCCGGGACTGAATATCGGGATGATGACCGAGCGCCCACAACGAGTAACACAGTGTGGTCGACGTCGTGTCATGCCCGGCGAGTATGAAAAGCACGAGTTCATGGCAGATTTCGTCATCGGTTAGTTGCCGGCCGGTGTCCGGGTCGCGGGCGTCGATGAGCGCTTGCACCAGGGGCGCGTCCCGATCGGGATCGGCGCGGACCGCGTCGAGGATCTCGGCGGCCAACTGGTGCAGGCGAGCATTGGCGGCGCGGGCCCGCCGCTGGCCGCCGGTGGGGAACCACTGCGGGAAATTGACCGGGCGGACCGCACGATCGGCGACCCAGGACAGCGCGGAGCGTAACGCCGGTCCCACCTCGTCGGCGCGTTCATCCAGATCCAGGCCGAAAACCGAACGGCCCAGGGCCCGCAGCGTCAGCGCACGGCACGCGGTGTCCAGATCGATGGTGTCACCGTCGGTCCAGCCGTCGGCGAGTGATTGCGCGGCCGCCGCCATGTGTCCGGCGTAGCGGGGGACGTGGCGTTTGGTGAACATCGGCTGCAGCGTGCGTCGGCGCGGTAGCCACCGGTCGTGCGGCAGATTCAGCAGATTGCCGCCCATGAGCCGATGCAACTCGACCATCGTGCGGGCGCCGCCGCGGTCGGCGATCGCGTCGGGCCGGCCGAGCACGTCGCGCGCACCCTGCGGCGAAGAGATCAGCAGAGCGGGTGGAATCATCCAGCGCGGCCCCAGGACGATGCGGCTGACCGGGCCGCCCGCGTCGTGCAACTGCTGAAATCCGTCGATAAAGGAGCGCAGGGCTTTCACCTGCTGCCGGTAAGGCAGGGGATTACGGGGTGCCAGCGGCAGGGAGTGCGTCGCCGGGAGGCTTTCGATCTCGACCATGCGTCGAGTGTCTGGCCGGGCCGAACTGCAGGCCTAGAGTAGTCCGTTACTCCAATTTCCCCGTACGGGGATTTTGGCTGGCCGCGATGCAGGTCACCATTCGGTCACCGCTTTGCCAGGAATCGGCCGTCGGGTACAGCACCAGCAGCCGGTTGGCTGGATCGTCCACCGCCGCGGGCGAGTATTCAGCCAGTGCCGGGCCGCACTTGTCGGTGTACTTGATCACCTCGGCATCCCCTGGGAAGGCGCCGTCCGGCATCAGCATCACCGCGAAGACCTCGCCCTTGTGTGGCTGGTCGCACGAGACGGTTTGCACATAGAGCACTCGGGTGCTGTCCGGGATCTCCGCCAGGCAGTCACCGGTCTTGACTTCGGTCGCCTCGGTCGAGCCGCGGTCGCTCAAGAAGTAGAAGGCGGCGCCCGCTGCAACGACCAGCACCACGAGCGCAGTCACCCCGATCACCACCCACTTGAGCGTCGAAGACTTCTTCGGTGGGACCGGCAACGGTCCGGACTCGCTCGAGTACGGCTGCGGCGGAGGCGGTGGGTAACCGTGCCCTGGTCCGTAGGGCGGGCGGGGCCCGTACCCCGGCGGGCCTGGTGGAGTGGTCATGTCTCGACGATATCGAGCAGTCGCAGCGCCGCGTCCACCGCGAGGGCGGGCACGTTGAGCGTCTTGGAGCCGAGGTCGTGGCGCGCCCCGGTGATCGCGACCACCTCGGTGGGCCCACCGACCAACGCAGCGGCCGCGTTCACCTCGTCGAGGTTGCCGAAAGGATCCGCCGTGCCGTGGGTGAACACCGTAGGAGCCGCGATACGGGGCAGGTGTTCGGTGCGGGCACGTTCCGGCTTGCCGGGCGGGTGCACCGGATAGGAGAACAGGGTCAGCACATCGACGCCGAGGCCCTCGTCGGCGACGGCCATCGAGGTCATCCGGCCGCCGTACGAGTGCCCGCCGGCAATCACCGGGCCGTCGCCAAGGGTGCGCGCCAACGCCACCGCCTCGGCGATACCTTCGCGGTCACCGGCCGCTGAGCCCGATGGCGGTCCCTTGGGCCTGCGGCGGCGGTAGGGCAGGTTGTAGCGGATGGCCAGCCAGCCGCGCCCGGCCCACTCGTCGCAGATCCTGATCAGCAGCGGTGACTCGCGGCTGCCACCGGCGCCGTGCGTGAGCATCACGATGCCTTTCGGCGTCCCCTCGGGTTGGTGGGCGACGCCTGCAATGTCGTCGAGGTTCATTTCGCCAATCTGAAGAGTGGGGAAACCGGCCCGTGTCCGTGGCCAAGGGGGTAGGCCGCCCGGATACATTCGGTGATCCAGGACTTCGCGAACTCGACCGCATCGGGAACCGAATACCCGTGTGCCAGAGCACATGCCGTGGCCGCGGCCAGCGTATCGCCGGCGCCGTGGTCGTTGCCGGTGTCCACGCGTGGCGCGTCGAACTCGTAGAAACCGCTGCCGTTGAACAGCACGTCGGGGCTGGCCGCCGACGACCGTAGATGCCCGCCCTTGACCAGTGCCCACTGCGGACCCAAGGCATGCAGTGCGCGTGCCGCCTCCCGCTGGCTGGCCGAGTCGATAACTTCAATGCCGGTGAGCAGCCGCACCTCGTCGAGGTTGGGTGTCACCAGGGTCGCCAGCGGGAACAGGTCCGTGCGCAGCGCATCGAGGGCGCTGGGGTGCAGCAGCGGATCGCCGTGCATCGACGCGCACACCGGGTCGACCACCAGGGGAACGTTCTGGAGTCCTTCGGCGCGCCACGTCTCGGCGATCGTGGTGATGATCTCCGAGGACGCCAACATGCCGGTCTTGGCCGCCTGGATGCCGATGTCGGTGACGACGGCGCGCATCTGGTCAGAAACCACGGCGAGCGGGATCTCGTGAAAACCCTTGACGCCCACCGAGTTCTGCACGGTCACCGCGGTCACCGCCACACAGCCGTGCAACCCCAGCATGGCGAAGGTCCGCATGTCGGCCTGGATGCCCGCACCACCGCCGGAATCGGACCCGGCGATGGTCATAACCCGCAGTGGTGTGTGGCCGGCGGGGGCCAAGGACAAGTAGTTCACGAGGTCAAGGGTAGATAAACCCGATTGCCGTGTTCGGCGAACTCCTGCGACTTGCCCTTCATCGCGTCGCGAATATCCTGCGTGATGCGCATCGAGCAGAACTTCGGCCCACACATCGAGCAGAAGTGCGCAGTCTTGGCGGGCTCGGCGGGCAGCGTCTCGTCGTGGAACTCGCGCGCGGTGTCGGGGTCCAGCGACAGCGCGAACTGATCGTGCCACCGGAACTCGAACCGGGCCTTGGACAACGCGTCGTCACGCTGCTGCGCCAGCGGATGCCCCTTGGCCAGGTCGGCTGCGTGAGCGGCGATCTTGTAGGCGATCACCCCGTCCTTGACGTCCTTGCGGTCCGGCAGGCCGAGGTGCTCTTTCGGGGTGACGTAACACAGCATCGCGGTGCCGGCCTGGGCGATGATCGCCGCGCCGATCGCCGAGGTGATGTGGTCGTAGGCCGGTGCGATGTCGGTGGCCAGCGGGCCGAGCGTGTAGAACGGCGCCTCTTCGCAGAGCTCCTCTTCGAGCCGCACGTTCTCCACGATCTTGTGCATCGGGACGTGCCCGGGGCCTTCGATCATCACCTGCACGCCATGAGATTTGGCGATCTTCGTCAGCTCGCCGAGGGTGCGCAGTTCGGCGAACTGGGCTTCGTCGTTGGCGTCGGCGATCGATCCGGGCCGCAGGCCGTCACCGAGTGAGAAGGTGACGTCGTAGCGGGCCAGGATCTCGCAGAGCTCGTCAAACTTGGTGTACAGGAACGACTCGGTGTGATGCGCGAGCATCCAGGCCGCCATGATCGAGCCGCCGCGGGACACGATGCCGGTGACCCGGTTGATCGTCAGCGGGATGTAGCGCAGTAGCACCCCGGCATGCACCGTCATGTAGTCGACACCCTGCTCACACTGCTCGATCACGGTGTCGCGGTACGCTTCCCAAGTCAGCTTGGTGGGGTCCCCGTTGACCTTCTCCAGGGCTTGGTAGATGGGCACGGTCCCGACCGGAACGGGTGAGTTGCGCAGGATCCACTCCCGGGTGAGGTGGATGTCCTTGCCGGTGGACAGGTCCATGATGGTGTCGGCGCCCCAGCGGGTGGCCCACACCATCTTGTCGACCTCTTCGCCGATCGAGGACGAGACGGCCGAATTGCCGATATTGGCATTGACTTTCACCCCGAACGCCTTGCCGATGATCATCGGTTCGCTCTCCGGGTGGTTGTGGTTGGCCGGGATAACCGCCCGGCCACGCGCGACCTCGGCACGCACCAATTCCGGTGAAACACCTTCGCGTGCTGCGATATACGTCATCTCAGCGGTGATCTCACCGGACCTGGCCCGCTGCAGCTGAGTACCGCGATCGCGCACCACGCCCGGTCGTTGCGGCAGGCCGGCGGTCAGATCGATCACCGCATCGCTGTCGGTGTACGGGCCGGAGGTGTCGTACAGGTCGAGGTGCTCCCCGTTGGTCAGGTTCACCCGCCGGAACGGCACCCTGGCGCCGTCGACATACCGGTAGATCTTGCTGCTTCCGGTGATTGGGCCGGTGGTGACGGACGGGTCAACAACAACATCACTCATGAAAATCTCCCTACGCCGGCATTACCCGGTCAGGTTCGTACGGTCGACGGGCCTACCCGTCCTCTCAGCGCGCTCAGTGCGCGCTCCCGCGTGGATTTGGTTGTGCGGGACCCAACCTAGCGCAGTGAGGTGGCGATGGGAACCGGGATGCGCCGATTTCGACGTCAGGGTTGCACAAGCGTCGCCTACCATTGGTTGAGCCGATGGCGGCGGTACCTGGGGGTCCGATGGAGGTGCAGTCATGAGTACGTCCCCGCCACCTGAATCGCGACCGCCCGAGCCGATGTGGGATCAGCTGTTCGAGCTCAATGACGCTCGCCGCCGAGCCGCAACGCCTCAGAAGGTGAAGCGCAAACGGGCCAAGCTCGCCCTCGTGACCGCAGGCGCAGTCGTCGTAGTCGCTGTTGTGGCACTTGTGGCGTGGCTGGTGGCCTCTGGGCCGTCTGATGAAAGCTCCTCTACTGCAACGGAATCCAGTGAGGTGGCCGATCCAGACCAGATGCGGCTGGCCGATATGGTGCCGGCAGGCTATCCGCAGGACAGTTGCGTACCCGCGGCGTCGGCACCGGGAACTGCACTGGCTGCGGTGTCATGCGGGAGGAACACGGACCCCAACGGTCCGCCCTCGGCGACGTACACCCTTATGCCCGACAAGGCCGCGCTCACTGCCGCGTTCGAACAGGTCGTCGCATCATCCACCACGGTCGTGTGCCCGGGCCGGATTCAGTCGCCGGGCCCGTGGCGCCGCAACGCCACGCCCGATCAGATCAGCGGCATCCTGTTCTGCGGTATCCGACAGGGCCACCCCATGGTGGCCTGGACCGATGAAGCCAGGATGTTGCTGAGTCAAGCCCACGCCGACGCACAAGGCCCGACGTTCCCCGAGCTGTACGCCTGGTGGTCATCACACTCGTGACGGCCTGACTGCCGGCGACGCTGATTACGCCGCCGGCATCGCGAACGTCGTCAGGGCGTCGGCGCGACCTGGTTGCCCGCCGGAACGAGCGTCGGAATCCCGCCGGCCGTCAGCGGAGCCTCGCTGCCCGCCGGAACCGAGGGAGTCGTCGCCGGTGCTTCCGGAGCAGGAGCTGCGGGTGCAGGCGGGGCGGCCGGGTCAACGGGCGGTGCTGCCGGTGCCGGCGCCGGGGCTGGGGCTGCGGGTGCGCCCGGCGCGACAGGCGCGGATACCGGTGCCGGTGCGCCCGGCGCGGGCGTTGCGGCCGGCAGGTTTTCGGCGCCGGCCGGCAATGGGGTGCCCTGGCTGCCTTCAGGCAGAGGTGCGTCGGCGGGAACCGGGGCGTCGGCCGGCAATGGGGTGCCCTGGCTGCCCTCGGGCAGAGGTGCGTCCAACGTGGTGCCGGGGAGGTCGCTGGCCCGGGTGGCGGCGCCCGCTCCCGGGGCGGTGGCGACCGGGGCAGGCGCGTTGGCGGCAGGCACGGGCGCCGGAGCGGGAGCAGCGGCAGCCGGTGCGGTGGAAGCGGGAGCGGGTGCGGTCGCAACGGGTGCGGTCCGGACCGGGGCCGGGCGCGACGCAGCCGGTTGTGGCGCCGCGGGGGCGGTACCCGTCCAGGTCAGCAGGTCCGCGCCGCCTGCGTTGTAGACCACGCTGGTCGGCTTTTCGCCGGTGACGTCGAAATAGACCTTGCCGGTGGTCTTCTGGCCCTCGGACAGGGTCGCGGGGTTCACGCCCTGCGGCGTGGCGACCTGGAACAGCACGCGATAGTTCTGCCCGTCGGCTGCCCGGGCATTCAGGTTGGAGACGATCGGGGTAACCGAGCCCTCGATCGCTTCGTCGGTGGCCGTTGCCTCCCACAGCGTGCCACGGACCGCGTAGGGGATCGTGTCGGTGCTCGGCTTGAGATCGCTGATCGTCCAGGCCTGCACGACGTCGCCGTTCTCCAATTTGGCCTGGCCGCCGATCTGGCTGCTGGCCGTTGCGGCGGCGTCGGCGGCGGCGTCGGCGAATGCGGTCGCGACGCCCACCGTGCCTGCTGCTCCGGCCGCGGCCAGGGCTGCAGCCAATGCGGCGGTCAGCTCAGAGATTTTCATCGTGCGGATCACTCCCTTAGTCGTCTGTTGACGGCTTCCCCCGAACCGGGCGGTCACCTGCGAGCGAAGCTAGCAGTCGCGATTATCGTACGGAACCTTTATCACCGCCGGGTGCACTATTTTCGCCGCGGCACTGGTTCATCTGCAGTTCAGCCGAGCTCCACCAGAACTGGGGCGTGGTCGCTGGGAGACTTACCCTTGCGCTCCTCCCGGACGATCTCGGCGTGGGTCACCCGTTGGGCCAGAGCGGGGGAGCCGAGAATGAAGTCGATCCGCATCCCCTGACGCTTCGGGAACCGCAGCCGCGTGTAATCCCAGTATGTGTAAACCCCCGGACCTGGGGCGAAAGGCCGCACCACGTCGGTGAATTGGGCCTCGACGATGGCGGTGAACGCGGTCCGCTCCGGCACGGTGACGTGGGTGGAGCCGACGAAGAAGTCGACGTCCCAGACATCCTCGTCGGTGGGCGCGATATTCCAGTCACCAACCAGGGCGATCTGCGCCTGGGGGTCTTCGGTCAACCATTTCAGTGCGTTATCCCGAAGCGCGGCAAGCCATTCCAGCTTGTAGGCGTAGTGCGGAGAGTCGACGGTACGCCCGTTCGGGACGTACAGGCTCCACACCCGCACGCCGCCGCACGTCGCGGCCAGGGCCCGCGCTTCGGCCGCTGCCTCCCACGCGGGTTGACTGTCGAAGCCGAGCTGCACGTCGTCGAGGCCGACGCGTGACGCGATCGCCACGCCGTTCCACTGGTTGTGTCCGTGGTGGACTACCTCGTAGCCGAGAGCGGCGAACGGCATGGCGGGAAACTGGTCGTCGGAGCACTTTGTCTCCTGCATCGCCAGTACGTCGACGTCGGCGCGCTCAAGCCAATCGGTGACCCGGTCGACGCGGGCGCGGATCGAGTTGACGTTCCAGGTGGCCAGCCGCATGGGCTAGAGGGTACGGCTCAAACCCCCAGTGGCAGCAGATCGCCTGCCGCCACATAGCGGGTCTGATGGTGCAGGCGGAACCCCAGCGCGGTGTACAGCGCGATTGCCGGTGCGTTGTCGACCTCGACCTGGACGTACGCGCGTTGGGCGCCCGTCTCGGCTCCCCATGCCAGCAGCGCCTCACACACCGCGCGGGCGTGGCCCTGCCGTCGCCGCCCGGGCGCGACGCGCACCGAGGAGATGCCAAGCCACCGGGTGCCGTCCGGCGCAGGCGTCACCGCACCCCGCCCGACCGCGCAATCGGCGACCGAGGCGAACGTCAGCACGCCGCCGACCACGGCGGTCAGGACATCGACGGGTACGTCGCGTTCGTAGCGGCCGAGCCAGGCTGCGTCGGGGCGCGCCTGGAAGGTGGCCGACACCGGGACCGGGTCTGTCGGAACATCGCGCACCATGACGCGGGCCGGCTTGATGCCCTCGGCGCGCACCGGCAGCAGCCGCTCGGGCAGGGCCAACCAGGCAGGCAGGTCGCGGGCGCGGTACCAGTCGACGACCGCGGGAAGGTCCGCGATCTGCGCTGAAGGATCAAGCGGTATAGCCGAGTTGCCGCGGCTGGTGACGCCGAGCCCCGCGCGCAGGAACCAGCCGCGGTGCCACTGCTGTTCGACTCCCGGCCACCCGAGCGCGGCCGCATGCTCGACTGCGCGGATCTCTGAGGCCCGCACTGGCGTGTGCGAAAGCTCACGGACGCTGACGATGTCGTCGGGTGCGACGTCGACCAGTTCGCCGGACTTGGTGCGCACAAGCACGGTCGGCGCGACCTGCTCGACATGGCCGATGACGTCGGTGAGCGGCTTGACCGAGTCGGGCGGGAGGCGATAGCGCAGGCTGACCCGGGTGCCCACCGCAGGTAGTGCGGGCATCAGTGACCGAACGGGTCGGGGTCCTCGCCGGGATTCCAGGACAGCCCGGGAACGCCCCAGCCGTTGCGTTTCACCGCTCGTTTGGCGGCGCGGGCGTGTCTGCCCACGAGCTTGTCGAGGTACAGGAATCCGTCGAGGTGTCCGGTCTCGTGCTGGAGCATGCGGGCAAACAGATCCGTGCCCTCCAGAGTGATGGGTGAACCGTCGGCGTCCAGGCCCGTAACCCGCGCCCAGTCGGCCCTGCCGGTGGGGAAATTCTCACCAGGAACCGACAGGCAGCCTTCCTCGTCGTCCTCGGGATCGGGCATCGTCTCGGGAACTTCGGAGGTCTCCAGCACCGGATTGATGATCACGCCGCGGCGGCGGGTGGTGCGGCCGCGGGTGGGGGCGCAGTCGTAGACGAACAACCGCTTGGCGACGCCGATCTGGTTGGCTGCCAGGCCAACCCCATTCGCGGCGTCCATGGTGTCGTACATGGTCTGGATGAGCTCGGGCAGATCTGCGGGCAGCGAACCATCCGCGCCGACCGGAACCGGCTCGGTCGGCGCGTGCAGAACAGGATCTCCGACAATGCGAATCGGTACGACAGCCATGGCTGGAGAGCTTATGTGAGCCGACTCGCGGGCTTAGGTGTCACCTCAGGCCAGCAAGCCGTGGTTGAATTACGGCCGAACCACAGCGATGTCATTTCTCGAGTGTCGGAAGGGTCCAGGGAGCAATATGGACGGCGCCATGGCGCGGACTGAGCAATCCGGGGACGACTCTGATCTGACCGATGGGCTCACCCGGCGTGAACACGATATTTTGGCGTTCGAACGCCAATGGTGGAAGTACGCGGGCAGCAAGGAAGACGCGATCAAAGAGCTGTTCTCCATGTCGGCCACGCGGTACTACCAGGTGCTGAATGCGCTTGTCGATCGGCCGGAGGCGCTTGCTGCCGATCCGATGTTGGTCAAGCGGCTGCGCCGGCTGAGGGCCAGCCGGCAGAAGGCCAGGGCCGCGCGGCGGCTCGGCTTCGACATCACTTAACGGTCACGGCGTGACGGTTCGGGCGTTTCGCTCGATACAGTGGACGCGATGAATCAGCGAGAGTCCTCCGGGCTGCCCCTGCGCGCCATGGTCATGGTGCTGTTGTTCCTCGGGGTGGTGTTCCTGTTGGTCGGGTTCCAGGCACTCGGCTCCGACGACGACTCCTCGGATCAGGAATCGACGGTGGCCACCGCCACGACGACCACTGCCACGAAGGCCTCGCCGACGGCCGAGCCGGAACCCGCAGCCAAGCCCGACGTCCGGGTTTACAACATCTCCGAGGTCGCCGGCGCGGCCGAGGGCACCGCGAACCGGCTGCGTGAGGCGCAGTGGAACGTCACCGAGACCGGAAACCTCACCCTGGACGGGGTCGCCGGCACCACGGTGTACTTCGGCGAAGCTCCGGGCGAGCAGGCGGCTGCCGATGACGTGGGCCAGCTGCTGCAGGCCCCGGTCGAACCGCGTCGTCCAGAACTTGCCGAGCAACCACCGGGCGTGATCGTGGTAGTCACCGGTTAGGCTTTGGCCATGCTGAAGTCCGTCAGTGTCGCCATCCTGTTCGCCGCCCCCGTCGTCGCGTTGAGTGCCTGCGCCCCCAACGAACCGGTGTCCACCCAGCCCGGTACCACCCCCGCGATCTGGACCGGCTCGCCTTCGCCATCGGCTCCGCCCGGAGAGCACGGCAGCGAGCATGGCTCGGGTGCCGCCAGTGCGGGCGAGACGTTGACCGCCGACATCAAGACCGCTGACGGCACCTCCGTGGCCACCGCGGACTTCCACTTCGCCGACGGCTTCGCCACGGTCACCGTCGAGACCACCGCGCCCGGCCATCTGGCCCCCGGATTCCACGGTCTGCACATCCACTCGGTCGGTAAGTGCGAGGCCAACTCGGTGGCCCCGACCGGCGGCGCGCCCGGCGACTTCAACTCCGCCGGTGGGCATTTTCAGGTTCCCGGACACACCACGCATCCGGCCAGTGGTGATCTCAGCTCGCTGCAGGTCCGCGCCGACGGCTCCGCGAAGCTGGTGACCACGACAGACGCGATCACCGCGGAGGATCTGCAGGCCGGCGCCAAGACCGCCATCATCATTCACGAGAAGTCGGACAACTTCGCCAACATCCCGCCAGAGCGCTACCAGCAGGTGGTCGGCGGTGCGCCCGGACCCGATCAGACGACGATGGCCACCGGCGACGCCGGCGCTCGGGTGGCGTGCGGTGTTATCGGTACCGGCTAACAGCCGTATCGATTTCGCCGGGTCACCCCGGCCGACCGTCGGCGTCGAATGGGAGTTCGCTCTCGTCGACGCCGACACCCGTGATCTGAGCAACGAAGCCGCCGCCGTCATCGCCGAGATCGGCGAGAACCCGCACGTACACAAGGAACTGCTGCGCAACACCGTCGAGATCGTCACCGGGATCTGCGAGAACACCGGTGAGGCGATGGACGACCTGCGCAGCACGCTCGGCACCGTCCGCAGGATCGTGCGGGGTCGCGGCATGGAGCTGTTCTGCGCGGGGACACATCCGTTCGCAAAATGGTCGAGCCAGCAGCTGACCGACGCGCCGCGCTACGCCGAGCTCATCAAGCGCACGCAGTGGTGGGGCAGGCAGATGACGATCTGGGGTGTGCATGTGCACGTGGGCGTTTCGTCCGCGCACAAGGTGATGCCGATCATTTCCTCGCTGCTCAACCAGTACCCGCATCTACTGGCACTGTCGGCGTCGTCGCCGTTCTGGGAAGGTGCGGACACCGGCTACGCGAGCAACCGGGCGATGATGTTCCAGCAATTGCCGACCGCGGGGTTGCCCTTCCAGTTTCAGACGTGGCCGGAGTTCGAAGGCTTCGTGCACGATCAGAAGAAGACCGGCATCATCGACCACCTCAACGAAATCCGCTGGGATATCCGGCCGTCGCCGTATCTGGGCACGGTTGAGGTGCGGATCTTCGACGGCGTGTCCAATGTTCGCGAACTCGGGGCATTGGTGGCGCTGACGCATTGCCTGATCGTCGACCTCGACCGCAGGCTCGACGCCGGCGAACAGCTGCCCACCATGCCGCCCTGGCATGTGCAGGAAAACAAGTGGCGCGCTGCACGTTACGGGCTCGACGCGGTGATCATCCTCGACGCCGACAGCAATGAGCGGCTGGTTTCCGAGGACCTCGACGAGCTGCTGAACCACCTCGAGCCGGTGGCCAGGTCGTTGAACTGTCCTGACGAGCTGGCTGCCGTCGCCGACATCTACCGCTCCGGTGGGTCCTATCAGCGACAGCGGCGGGTTGC
Organism: Mycolicibacterium sp. XJ870; assembly: GCF_053483975.1. Lineage (NCBI taxonomy): Bacteria > Bacillati > Actinomycetota > Actinomycetes > Mycobacteriales > Mycobacteriaceae > Mycobacterium > Mycolicibacterium sp. XJ870. The sequence goes on along the minus strand of NZ_JBEFTI010000011.1, from coordinate 18,077 downwards.
CGAGGAGAATGATGGCGACCTGCGGGAAGTCGTTGACGCCCTGATCAGCGAACTAGAGCTATAGGCTGAGGCGATGCAGCGTTTGGTGGTTGCCGGGATTGCCCTCGCAGTAATCGGTTTGGCCGGCTGCAGCAACGTCACCAGCGGGACGCCGATGGCCGATCCGGACCAGACCGGGATCTCCACGACCACCACCCGGACCACGCCGAGGACCACCACACCGTCGGCGCCGGATTCGCCCACGGCCCCCACGCCTCCACCGGCCGGGATGGCCGGCACAACGTGCGGCGAGTACCTGGATATGGACGAGGCCACGAAGCGGCAGGTGATCGCGGCGATCGGGGAGGAGAACGAACTCGTCGAGATGAATCCCGAACTGTGGATCAGCATGGCCGACATGATGTGCTCGTTCACGCCGCCCGCCACTCTGGTCCGAGACGCAGTCGCCGGGGAAGGGTTCAACTAGGTCGCCGATGACAGTCACACCGATGTTTCCCCTCGAGGTGGCAATGCTTCCGGGTGAGGAACTGCCGCTGCGGATCTTCGAACCCCGCTACGTGGCGATGGTCAGCGACTGCATGGCCATGCCCGACCCGGCGTTCGGCGTGGTGTTGATTGCGGCGGGACGCGAGGTCGGCGGCGGGGACAAGCGGTGCGACGTCGGCGCACTCGCCCGGATTGTGGACTGCCAGAACCTGGGCGTCGACCGTTACCGGCTGCTCTGCGTGATGGGCGAGCGCATTCGCGTACAGCGTTGGCTCGACGACGAACCCTACCCTCGGGCAGACATCGAGATCTGGCCTGACGAACCCGATTCTGTTGACCCGGCGCGCATTGCCGACGTGGAGGACCGGATGGTCGCGCTGTACGACCGAATTGGCGAGGCTCGTGGGGCGTCGATACACAGTCGGGAGATCGTGGCCGCGGCCAGTGCTGAACCAGATCGGTTGTATGCGTTGGCTGCTCGCCTGCCGATGGGCCAAGCCGACCGCTACTCGGTGCTATCTGCGCCGAGTGCCGCTGCGCGGCTGGAGGCATTGAGCGAAGCGGTGGACACCGTGACCGCGTTGGTGGAGTTCCAGCTTTCGGAGTAGCCCGCTGCCTGCCCTGCCTGCCTGCCCGCGAAACCGACGCTTTGGTCGAAATTTCGCCCAAGGATCGACCAAAGCGTCGATCTGGGTGAAGCCGCCTATTCGGGAACGAAGTCCTCGTTGCGGAGGCGTTCCAGGGCCCGGCCGTCCGTGAGTTCGGCTCGGTCCTCGGGATGCTGCCAATACTGCCGGACCATCCAATACAGCGCCCCAAAGTTGGGCTCATAGCGGTCGGCGTTGGGCACGACGATCGGTTTGGCATCTTTCAGCACGAAGACGATCGGGTTTCGGCTCCGCTTATCGGCTTTGTCGGTGATATCGACGACGTCATGCCAACGCGCAGTGCGGGTTCGGAAAATGTCGGCGTTCTCGACTCCGTCAGGTCCGATCCGGAAGTAGCCGGCCCCGCGACGCCTGAGCAACGCAGCCAGGCCGAACAACGAGAGGATCAGCAGGCTGATCATCAAGTACCGGTTGACCACATCCCGACCGGGGGTGGCGAGCGGAAGTTCGGCGATTCCTCGTGAGATGAACGCGATGTAGAACGCCGAGCCGAGAATAGCGCCCACCAACGTCACCCCGTAGCACCAGGCGATGTAAGGATTGATCCGCAATCTCGTTCCGTTGTCGGCGGACTCGGCAAACCGCGTCGGGGACGCGAACCACGTCGTGGCGAGCGTGGCGACCACGCCCGTAAAGAATATTGTCATTCCGCCGGCAGTCACAGCTGCGAGCAACATGCCGCGCTGCAGCGCGACCACTGTCTGCGCCAGGCTATAAACAACACCGCCTACGAAGATAAGAACCCCGAACTTGTCCAGGATTGATAGTTTGCGTTCCCAATTCGGCGGCGGTGGCAGTTCTATGCGCATGGTGATCCGGTGATGGCGGCCGATGCGATCTGGACTTGGTCTGCGAAACCGCGCAAAACGTCGGGGTCAACAAGCATCTTGTCCTCAGACTCGCTGTGTCATCTCAAACGGTGACGTTATCGCACGTCAGCGCAGCCTGATGGCACGAATTTCGCGGCCTCGCACGATGAACATGACGATCCGATCGCTAGCCAACCCGACGCTTTGGTCGAAATCCCGCGCGCTACATCGACCAAAGCGTTGGTCTCGGCGCGATAATCGCGCTCAGTCCCGGCCCTGCTCGAACTCGGCCATCTCGTCGCGGGTCAGCAGGTCGTCGCGGATGTTCTGCTCGCGGTAGGCCAGTTGGCCGACTCGATTGGCGATCACGGGCGCGGTGATGAGCGTGAACAGCCCGGTGAGGATCACCATGCCGACGTCGGCGTGGCCGCGCAGTCGAATAGCCGCACCCGCCAACACCAGCAGCAGACCCAGCACCTGTGGTTTGGTGGCGGCGTGCATGCGCGACAGGGTGTCGGGGAACCGGACGATGCCGATCGCGGCGGTCAACGCGAGTGTCGATCCGCTGAGAACCAGTACCGCACTGATGATGTCGAAGGTGTTCACAGCAGCTTCCGTTTCGGCCGTGGATTGTCGATGTCGGGCACGCGGAACCGGGCGACGCTCACCGAACCGACGAAGCTGATCAACGCGAGCGCGGTCAGGCTGTAGGTGACCGTGGTGTCCAGGCTGAACGCTGCCCAGGTGCCGATCGCGCACATCGTCACCGCAACCAAAGTGTCCAGGGCTACCAGGCGATCCAGCGTGCTGGGCCCGGCCAACAAGCGGAACATGGTGACGGCAGCGGCCGCCGTGAGCATGACCCCTGCGATGATCCATACCCAGGTCATGAGGCGTCGACCTCCTTGTCCGCGGCCGGTTTCCAGTCGGAGTCGCGTTCGAATGCGGCAACCAGCATTCGCTGAAACTGCTCAACCTGGCGGTAGAAGCGGTTGACGGAGCGTTCGGAACCGACATCGAGAACGTGGACGTAGAGCATCCGCCTGGACTGGTCGATCTCGAGCACGATGTTGCCCGGTGTCAGATTCAGGATGTTGACCGCCAATGCCAGAACCAGATCCGACTTGAGCGGCATGTGCGCGCGTAGCACCGCGGTCAGCGGCGGTGGGCCGGGCCGCACCGCCAGCCACGCCACCTGCACCGAGGACAGGACCAGGTAATAGGTCACCAACGCGTTCAGCTTGAACAGCGACACTGGGTGCAGCTTGCCTTCCACCGGCACTGCCGGCAGCGGCAGCAGCAGGGTGATCAGCAGGGCGACCACCAGCCCGCTGATGATGTTGGCCACGGACGCGTTGCCCCACAACAGGATCCACACAAGTACGAGGAAGCAAAGCACCCAGGCGCGCAGCACGTACTTTCTCATTGGGTGCCTCCCAACACTGCTGAGATGTACTGCCCTCGGTCCAGCACCTCGGCCGCGGCCCGCTCGCTGTAGGCGAAGATCGGACCGGCCGCCACCGTCAGCGTCAGCCCCACCACGATGAGCGCGCCGGTCGGTACCAACATGCCCACCGGCATGCGGCCCACGCTGTCGCGGTCGGCGAACTCGATGTCCTCGCCGACGTCGAGCAACACCGCCGGTGCGGCACCCGACAGATGACCTTCGGGCGCGTCGGCCCTGGCTCGCCAGAACGCTTTCGTCCAGACCCGGGCCACCACGTACAGCGTCAGCAAGCTGGTGATCACGGCGCCGCCCACCAAGACCCAGGCCAGGGCCGAGCCGTTCTCGGCGCCGGCTTCCAGTAGCGCGACCTTCCCGATGAACCCTGAGAACGGGGGAATACCACCAAGATTCAGCGCGGGGACGACGAACACGAACGCGAGCACCGGGCTGGCGGCGGCGAGCCCGCCGAGGCGCTGCAGCGTGGACGCGCCGGCCTGGCGCTCGATCAGACCGACCACGAGGAACAGCGTCGTCTGCACCACGATGTGGTGGGCCACGTAGTAGATCGCGCCGGACATCCCGAGTTCGGAGGCCAGCGCGATCCCGAACACCATGTAGCCGATGTGGCTCACCAGCGTGAACGACAACAATCGCTTGATGTCGCTCTGCGCGATCGCGCCGAGGATGCCGATCACCATCGTCAGGAGGCCGGCAATCAACAGCACCGCATCCAGCCCGCCGTCGGGGAACAGCAGCGAATGGGCGCGAATGATCGCGTACACACCGACTTTGGTCAGCAACCCGGCGAACACCGCAGTGACCGGAGCCGGCGCGGTGGGGTACGAGTCGGGCAGCCACGCCGACAACGGGAACACCGCGGCCTTGATACCGAACGCCACCAACAGCACCGCGAACAGCGCGGTACGGGTGCCGTCGGGAACATCGTCGAGGCGCACCGCCAGCTCGGCCAGATTCAGCGTTCCGGTGGCGGCGTACACAAGTGCGATGCCGATCAGGAAGATCAGCGACGACACCATCGACACCATCACGTACGCGATGCCGGCACGCACGCGCTCCTCGCTGGCCCCGATGGTCAGCAACACGAAGCTCGCGGCGAGCAGCACCTCGAATCCGACGAACAGATTGAACAGGTCACCGGCCAGGAATGCCGTACACACACCTGCGGACAGCACCAGATAGGTGGGCACGAAGATCGACACCGGCTGGCGTTCGTCACCGTCGCGGATACCCTGGCCGATCGCGTAGACGACCACCGCCAGCAGCACAATCGAGGACACCACCAGCATCAGTGCCGAGAGCCGGTCGACCACAAGGGTGATGCCGAGTGGGCCCATTCCCGGCACACTCTGGCCCCAGCCGCCGACATGTAGCGCCAGCGTCCCATCGCGATCGGCCAGGTACAGCAGCGCCCCGCACACCGCGACCACCGCGACCAGGGCCACCTGGGCGATGATCCGTTGCAGGTGTGGCCGCCGTCCGGCAACCAATGTGATTGCCGCGGCGATCGCGGGAATCAGCACCGGCAGCGGGATCAGGGTTTGGGCGTTCACTTGGAGCCCTCGAATCCCGGCAGCGCGTCGAGTTCGTCGGGTGCCTCGGTGTCGCGGCTGGTGTCGGGTAGTGGGACGACGTCCTCCTCGGCCGCGGACAGTTGCGAAACCCGCTCGTCCTCGGGGTCGTTGGTGACTTCTTCGGCGGTGGTCAACCGGTATGACCGGTACGCCAGGGCCAGCACGAACGCCGCGATGCCCATGCTGATCACGATCGCGGTGAGGATCATGCCCTGTGCCAGCGGATCGGCCGTGGTGCTTGCGCCGTTGCTCCCGCGCCCGCGGATCGGCGGATTGCCGCCCGGGCCGCCGACCGTCAGGATCAGGAGATTCACGGCGTTGCCGATCAACAACAATCCCAACAGCATTCGGGTGAGGTTGCGTTCCAGCAGCAGGTACACGCCGGCGCTGGTGAGGCCGCCGATGAGGATCAGGGGAACCAGGAAGGTTGTCATCGTGCTACCGCCTTCGCCGGTACGGGGTTCTCCGCCAAGTCCAAGTCCACCCGGGCGCCGAGGCTGCGCAGCACGTCGAGCACGAGGCCGACGACGATCAGGTACACCCCGAGGTCGAAGAACAGGGCAGTGACGAACTTGACCGAGCCCAACAGCGGAAGCTCGAACTGGACCAGCGCCGACGACAGGGCGGGCGCACCGACCAGCAGCGACGCGACGGCGGTTCCCGCCGACAACGCAAGTCCGGTGCCGAGGATCTTGCCGGCGTCCAGCGGCAGCGTCTCGCCCAATTCGTAACGGCCGCCGGCCAGATAGCGAAGCACCAGCGCCAGTCCCGCGGTCAGACCGCCGGCGAAGCCACCGCCCGGGGTGTTGTGTCCGGCGAAGAAGAAGTACGCCGAGAGCACCATGATGAGCGGGAAGATGATGCGAGTCGCCACCTCCAGCACGAGCGACCGGTGCCGGGGGTCGCGCAGTTCGCTGCCGCGCAGCCAGGTGACGCCGCCGGCGGCAGGGCTGTAGGCACCGACCGGGCCGATGTCGGGCTGACCGACGGCGGTGCTGACCCGCGGCGCGGTGCCGAACCGTCGGTGCCGGAACACCAGTGACGCCACGCCCGTCGCGGCGACGAGCAACACCATCACTTCGCCCATGGTGTCCCACGCGCGGATGTCGACAAGCAGGACGTTGACGGTGTTGGCGCCGTGTCCGCGGTAATAGGCGGCGTCCGGCAGCAACTCGGCGATGCCGGCGCCGGTGCGGGCAGCCATGGCGTAGACGGTCAGGGTGGTGACCGCCGCGCCGACCGCGAGGGCGAGCAGAGCCCGGGGAAGACGGTTCTTGTTGATCATGGTCGCTTCGGCCTCGGCCGGAAGCGTGCGCAGCACGAGCACGAAAGTCACCAAAACCAGTGTCTCGACCAGGAATTGGGTTAACGCCAGATCAGGCGCGCCGTGGAACGCGAAGATCGCGCCGCAGCCGTAGCCGGTGACCCCGACCAGCAGCACAGCGGCCAGACGGTTGCGCATCACCGTGGCGCCCAGCGCCGCGGCCAGCATCAGTAACCCCACCACGACCTGCAGCGGTGAACCCCACAGCGCGAAATCGGGGTGATCGCGGGCACCGAGCGCCAGCGTTGCGATTGGCAGCAGCACCAACGTGGACAGGATCACCGACTGGGTGGCCGGCAGTGATCCGCGCTGTGTCTGCGAGGTGAGTCGCACGGAAACCACGTCGAGGCCGCGGATGACCGCGTCGTAGACGTGGTCGGCGTTGCCCAGCGGTCGATAGGCGAAACGGGTGCGGGGCAGCCGATTCCGGCCGAAGAACACTGCGGTGCCGACGGCGATCACCACAACCGACAGCAGCAACGGCAGGCCCAGCCCGTGCCACAACGCCAGGTGATAGCCCGATCCGCCCGGCACCGTGTCGGCGTACTCGTCGAGCACCGCGTCCAGCCCCGCCGGCCACACTCCGAACACCAGGCCCGCGGCGGCCAGGATCGCCGGGGATGCCAGGAAAGTTATTGGGGGACGGTGCATCTCGGTCACCCGGATGCTGGGTTTGGGTAATCCTTTGGCGGAGAACGCCCCCCACAGGAACCGCAGACTGTAAATGGTGGTGAACACCGAGCCGAGCACGATACCGGCCAGCACATAGGGTGCGGCCGTTCCCAGCGCGGCGCTGTGCAGCACCGTCTCCAGATCGGCCTCCTTGGCGACGAAGCCGAAGAACGGTGGAAGTGCGGCCATGCTGGCGGTTGCCCCGCACGCGATGATCAGCAGCGGCCGGTGCTGGGATCCCAACCCGGCCAGCCGGCGGATGTCGCGCGTGCCGGTGGCGTGGTCGATGATGCCGACCACCATGAACAGGGCAGCCTTGAACATCGCGTGCGCGCACAGCATGGCCAGCCCGGCCAGCATCATGTCTGATCCACCGGCGCCGACCATCACGGTGATCAGACCGAGCTGGCTGACCGTGCCGAACGCCAGGATCAGTTTCAAGTCGTATTCGCGCACCGCGCGCCACCCGGCCAGCAACATGGTGAGCAACCCGAGGCCGATCACCATGGGCCGCCACAGCGGGGTGTCGGCAAAACCGGGGGTCATCCGCGCCACCAGGTACACACCGGCCTTCACCATGGCGGCCGCATGCAGATACGCGCTCACCGGCGTCGGCGCTGCCATCGCACCGGGCAGCCAGAAGTGCATCGGCACGATCGCCGACTTGGACAGCGCGCCGACCAGAATCAGCGCGATGCCGATCGATGCGGCGGTCCCCGTCGGCGGCGCGGCGATCAATTCCGAGAGCAGATAGGTGCCGGCGAGATTGCCCAGAACGATGATGCCGACCAGCATGGCTAGCCCGCCGAACGTCGTCACCAGCAGTGCCTGAGTGGCGGCCCGACGGCTGGTGGCCCGTTCGGCGTAGTGGCCGACCAGCAGGAACGACAGCACGGTGGTGGTTTCCCAGAACACGTAGAGCACCAGCATGTTGTCGCTGACCACCAGACCGAACATCGCCCCGGAGAACGCGACGAGCTCGGCCGCGAAACTGGGCAGCCGTTTCTCGATCTTGCCGTCATGGTGGTGGAAGTAGTCCACGCAGTAGAACAGCACCAGCGCCCCGATGGCCAGCACCAATACGCTCATGATCGCCGCGAGCGAATCGAACCGCAGGGTGATGTCCATCGACAGTTCGGAGACCCACGGAATGTGCACCGTCGGGACCCGGTCGTCCGTCGGCCAGTTCAGCCCCACCCACACCAGCGAGCCCAGCGGAACAAGCGCCAGCGGATAGAACGCCGCCCGACCCCATCTGGCCACCAGAAGTGGCGCCAGCGCGGTGGCCACCGCGTGGGCGAGTAGGACGGCGAGCATGGCACTCCGATCGGGTTGGGGTCGGGGTGTCAGCCTCTAGCTATTGGATTGGCTACGGCTTCGGTTAGCCATTCTACGTGGGCCGTTGTCGTTACGATCAGCGTGCAGAGCCGTCGCGCGGCGAGGGGGTGAATTCTCGTGGCAACCAACGAGGTTCTGGTCGTGGGTGCGGGCCCGACCGGTTTGATGCTGGCGTGCGAGCTTGCCCTGGGCGGCGCGAAGTGCACCGTGCTGGAGGAACGCACCACGATGCCCAACATCACGAGGGCCTTCGCCGTCCACGCCAGAACCCTCGAACTGCTCGACGGGCGTGGCCTGGTCGAGGAGTTGTTGAGCCGCGGGCTACCGGTGCAGGAGCTGGCGCCACCGGGTGGGACGACGCTGGATCTTCGCGAGCTGCCTACTCGCTACGGGATGGTGCTCATCGTCCCGCAGAGCGGCACCGAACATGTGCTGGAGGCGCGGGGCGCCGAGCTGGGCGTTGAAGTGCGCCGCGGTGCGGAAGTCGTCGGCCTGCGGCAGGACGCCGACGCGGTGACCGTGGACCTGGCCGGCGGCGAGAGCCTGCAGGCGTCGTACGTCGTCGGCTGCGATGGTGCGCACAGCGCCGTTCGGCGGCTCGTCGGGATCGACTTCGTCGGCAAACAGTATGAGACGCACGTCCTGCTGGCCGACGTCAGGTTGGCGTCGCCGCCCACCGAGACGTTGTTCGCCAGGACCGGTACGGAAGGCGTGGTGCTGTTCGTCCCGTTCGGTGACGGCTGGTTCCGCGCGATTGCCTGGGACCGGTTGCGTGAGCAGGCCCCGCTGGACGAGCCGGTCACGCTCGATGAGATGCGCGACGCGTTTCGCCGCATCGCTGGTGAGGACTTCGGCATGAGCGAGATGCGGTGGAGCTCTCGGTTCCTCAGTGAACGACGTCAAGCCCGGCATTACCGCTCGGGTCGGGTGTTCCTGGCCGGCGACGCCGCCCACGTGCATTCGCCGCTCGGTGGGCAGGGGATGAACACCGGGCTCGGCGACGCGATCAACTTGGGCTGGAAGCTCGCGTCGGCGGTGCGGGGACAGGCACCGGCATGGTTGCTGGACAGCTACGAACGCGAGCGGCATCCGGTCGGTGCGGCGGTGCTTCGGCTCACCGATGCGTTCAATCAGGTGGTGCTCAGCTCGGCGGCCACGCGCCGATTTCGGGTACTGGTGCTCGGTGCCGTGCTGCGCGTTCCTCGCACGCGGCGGTTCCTGGCCGAGCGGCTCAGCGGGATCGGCATCGCGTATCCGCGGTCGAGGGGCGAGGACCGGTTGGTCGGGCGGCGGATGGCCGATGTGGAGTGTGACGGCAAGCGGCTCTATGAGTTGTTGCGGGCAGGGAAGTTCGTGCTGCTGACCGCGGCGCCGGTGGACATCGGTGGCTGCGACGTGGTGCACGCGATCGACGACCGGCCCGAGTTGCCCGACGCGCTGCTCGTCCGGCCCGACGGTTATGTGGCCTGGGCCAGCGAGCGGTTGCCGCGTTCGGCTGACGTGCGCGCGGCGATCGCGCATTGGACTTCTGCGTCGGGGTGACGCTCTCAGAAATAGCGCAGCCAGACATACACCCACGCCAGAGCGGTACTCAACAGCGTCACCACGATGCCGTAGCGGGTGAACCGCCAGAAGCTGATCGGATGCCCGGCCCGTTTCGCGATACCTATGGCAACCACATTGGCGCTCGCGGCGATGGCGGTGCCGTTACCGGAAAAGCAGGCGCCCAGCGCGAACGCCCACCACAGTGCCTGGCCGGTGTCGGCATCAGGGGCTTGGGCCACCATGCCTTCCACGACGGGCGTCATCGTCGCGGTGTAGGGAATGTTGTCGACGAACGCACCGACGATCGACGAGCCGAACAGCAGCGCGGTGGCCGCGCCGAACCAGTTGTCGCCGAACGCCGATTCGGCCACCGACCCGAGCGCTCCGATCACCCCGGTGTGCACCAGACCCGCCACCATCGCGAACAGGCCCATGAAGAACACCAGCGTCGACCACTCCACCTCGGGCAGCACCTCGGCCACGTCGATGTCGGTGACCAGCAGCATCGCCCCCGCACCCAGCAACGCCACAATCGACGGCGCGACGTGCAGCACCGAGTGCAGACCGAACCCGACGATCACCACCGCCAACACCACCAGTGAGCGGACCAGCAGTCGGGTGTCCTTGATGGCGCGGCGCTCCTGCAGGGCCATCACCTCGTCGATGTGCATCGTCCCGTTGCGCAGGTCGGCGCGGAACAGCAACCGGGTGAACACCACGAACAGCGCGAAGATGATGATCACCGCCGGGGCCATGTGGATGAGGAAGTCGTTGAATGTCAGGCCGGCACGGCTGCCGATGATGATGTTGGGCGGGTCGCCGATCAAGGTGGCCGCGCCGCCGATGTTCGACGCGAGCACCTCGGCGATCAGGTAGGGCTGCGGCGCGATGCGAAGCCTGTCGCAGATCACCAAGGTGACCGGGGCGATGAGCAGGATGATGGTGACGTTGTCGAGCACCGGCGACGCGATCGCGGTAATCACCATCAGCATCACCATGAGCCGGAACGGTTTGCCGCGGGAGCGCTTGGCTGCCCAGATGGCGAGGAAGTCGAACAGGCCGGTCTGTTTGATGACGCCGACGATGACCATCATCCCGAGCAGCAGGAAGATGACGTTCCAGTCGATGCCCTCGTGCTCGGAATAGAAGATCTTCTCGCCGGGGATCAGGCCGAGCAGAGCCATCAGGCCGGCGGCGACGAGGACGGTCTTGACCTTGTCGGCCCGTTCGGTGGCGATGAACCAGAAGGCGACGACGAAGATCGTCAGCGCCAGGACCGGAGCCAACATGGGCTCAGGGGTCAGTCGCCGGGTCCGGCCACCGCCAGACTGGTCAGTAGCCGTTCCAGCGTCACCGCTCCGGTGAGGCGCCCGCTACGGTCGACGACCGCGATGAGCGGGCTGCGTTTGTTGGCCATGACCGTGGCGACCTCCAACAGCGTCGCGTCCGGGGACACGGTGGCCGGTTTGGCGACGGGACTGGGTAGGCAGTCGCCGACGGTCAACTTCCCGGGGCCGTGCCAGAACAGGTCGGCGTGAATCTCGTCGACCGTCCGCACCAAGGCGGGGTCATCCCGGTACGACTCGGGAATCGCCAGGCGCAGCACCTGTGTTCCGGGCAGCACTGCGATCGGCCGGTCCGCATCGTCGACCACGACCAGGCCGGGCAGCCGGTTGACGACCATCAACTGCACGGCCTTGGACACCGGATCGTCGGTGCGAACCGTCGGCGGGTGGACGGCGATCTCGTGTGCTTGCATCTCTTCGGTCCAATGGGTAGCTATCGTCATCGTCCTCGTTCTCCGATCAGTCGGGACGGCTGTGCAGGATTTCGGCGATCGCAGGTGAACAGATGCCGGCATTCGGGCGCTTCGAAGCAGGTGCAGCAAGTGTGGGCGGCATATCCACCAGTGACCATCGGGGCTGACACCCATTCGCAGGGGGATGGCACCTGTATGGACAAAAGTCCTCGTCGCGGGCCACGCTGGTGTGGTGAAACCGGCGCGGACCCCGGCGGCGGCACTGTTCCGGCGGGTGTTTCTGATCAACGGCCTGATCTTCACCCTGGGCACGTTGATCCTGGCGCTGTCGCCCGCGTCAGTTTCTTCACGGATAAAACTCACCGAAATCCCAGTATTGGTGGTGGGTTTGGCGATTATCCTGACTGCCAACGCACTGCTATTGCGATCCAGTCTTGCCCCATTGGATCGGCTCGCCGCGTCAATGCGGCGAGTCGATCCGCCCAGGCGTAGCGACCGCGTGGACGACCGTGGTACCGGCGACCTGCACCATCTGATCTCGTCGTTCAACACCATGCTGGACCGCCTGGAGACCGAGCGGACCACGGCGAGCGCGTCGGCTTTGGCCGCCCAGGAGAACGAACGCCAGCGCATCGCGCGGGAACTGCACGATGAGATCGGCCAGACCCTGACGGTCGCCCTACTGACCCTCAAGCGGGCGGTGGACCGCGCGCCGTCGGAGATCCGCGGCGAGCTGGCCGACGCGCAGGAGATCGTGCGAGCCAGCCTCGACGAGGTGCGTGGCATCGCCCGCCGGTTGCGCCCGGATGCCCTCGAAGATCTGGGTCTGCACAGTGCTTTGAATGCACTCTGCAACGACTTCGCTCAGGCCTCGGGTATTGCCGTTATCAAACATGTTGCCCCGCAGGTGGATCGACTCAAGCCTGACATCGAGTTGGTCTGTTACCGGATCGCGCAGGAGAGCCTGACGAATGTGGCCCGGCATTCGGGGGCCAGCAAGGTATGGCTGGATCTGCACGCCGGCGCCGATGAACTCACGCTGCGGATTGCCGACGACGGGTGCGGCGGCGTGGTCGGCGAAGGCGCCGGGATCAACGGCATGCGAGAACGGGCGCTGCTCGTGAACGCCGCGCTCACCATCACTTCACCGGATGGTGGCGGTACCGAGGTGCGTCTCGTCATCCCGGTCCGGAGGGGTTGAATGGCCCGAATCCTGCTCGCCGACGACCACGCCCTGGTGCGCAGTGGGTTGCGGATGATCATCGACGCCGAACCCGATCTGCAGGTGGTGGCCGAGGCGGCCGACGGGTATGAGGCCCTGGCAGCGCTGGACGGCACTCCCGTCGACCTGGCCATCCTCGACATCGCGATGCCGCGAATGACCGGCCTGCAGGCGGCACGTGAGATCAACCGGTCACACCCGCACGTCCGCATCCTGATCCTGTCGATGTACGACAACGAGCAGTACTTCTTCGAGGCGCTCAAAGCGGGAGCGTCGGGCTACGTGCTGAAATCGGTGGCTGACCGCGACCTGCTGGAGGCCTGCCGGGCGACGATGCGTGGTGAACCGTTCCTGTACGCCGGTGCGGTAACCGCGTTGATCCGCGACTATCTGCACCGGGCCCGCCAGGGCGGGGAGATGCCCGACAACATCATCACGCCGCGCGAGGAGGAGGTGCTCAAGCTCATCGCCGAGGGGTATTCGACGCGGGAGATCGCGGCGACATTGACCATCAGCGCCAAAACCGTTGACCGCCACCGCACCAACATCCTGGCCAAGCTGGGGCTGCGGGATCGGTTGGCGTTGACGCGGTATGCCATCCGGGCTGGGCTCATCGAGCCGTGACTGTGTTGCTCGGCGTTGATCGGTGATCTTCGGCGGCTCCCGGCGGCATCGTCGATGTGCCCGCCTGTGCGCGACTGAGTCGCGGAAATCGCCACCTCAGTCACATGCGCCGCGGTAGCCACAAGCTCGAAACCCCATAAATCCCGATGACCCCTATCTGTCACTCCTGCAACGTAATTCGGTGCGCCCGCCTAATAGCGACATTGTCGCTGGAGGCTGCAATGCCTGGAATCGTCCGGGCCGCACGTTCCGCGTTTGAAGCGTGGTGGCGGTCCCAAAGCCGATTCTCCGCCAAGGCGCTTCACACGCGGGCCGCGGTTGCGCGTCGCCGCCTGGGGGCAGGCATCTACGCCGCGGATTGCAGTCACTATCAAGCAGTAATCCTAGACGTAAACGCTTTTCGGCAGACGCGGGCCGCGGCGGGCAGTGCTCAGCGACCGTGAGCCCAGATCGGAATCGCATGGGACGCAACGCCGATGCCCCAGCCCATGATCGGCCAGACCGGCCAGAAATACCATCCACCGCCGCCGAGTCCGACGGCGAGCCAGATGCCAAGCATCAGTACGGATCCCGCGACGTACGCGGCGAGGTGGATGCGAACGCCCAGTCTGGCCGCCCTGATTTGGGCTTCACGACGACGCGGGTCGTTGCGGCGGAGTTGAGCGACGGGCAGGTCGGTGAGAAGTTGGCGCAGTTCGCCGGTGGTCTGCGCTTGGAAGGCGGATTGCAGGCGGACCTCATATTCGGCCATGGTCAGGTAGCCCTGCGCGAGCGCCCGGCCCAGGTCGTTGGCGGTCTTTTCGCGTTCGCCGTCGCCGGCGCGCGTGGTTGTGGCGGTGTTGAGAACAATGTCAGCCATCGCATCCCCTGAACATCTAGGCAGTGACAAGTTGAACTATTCCACGGCAACTTGTCAGCGTCAAGATGCGATCCCCGCAGCGTCCAGTTCTGAAAGATGACGCAACGTAAGCAGTTGTTTGCGCATCATCACCACGTCGCCCACCGCGAGAGCCCACCCGACCAGGCGTGGACCGTCGAACAAGACGCGCACATGTAGACGGCTGCCCGCCCCGGCCGCCCGCACCGAGTAGGTGACGGTCACCTTCCCCGATTGGAGCGTGATGTGCTCATCGTCGGTGAACGACTGCAGGTCGAAGAGGCCCATGAACCGCTGGCCGATTGCGAGTCCGGTCAGGGCCGGGTCGCGCGTGCGCGGGCTGCGGCGGCCGAAGTTGTCGAGCAGGTCGTAGCTGTATGGCGCGACGCGCAATTGGCACAGCCAACCGAACACGACCGATGCCGGTGCGTTGATGGTGATCGCCCGATCAGCCCGGGTGCGAGCGCTGGGTGCCACCTCATCGCAGGGCAAGATGGCCACGCGCTCCTGAGGCGTCGCGCCCCAATTCATGAACGTCATGGTCACGCGGTCACCTCCGGACGCGGACGTAATTGCCCCGCAATCCGTTTGAGCATCCATTGCACCGCCACTCGATGGCCGCCCGAGCCGATCACCAGGGCCCGGTAGATCTTGCCGTGCAGGCCCGGGAACGCCGCCCAGGTCTGCGAGCGCACCCGGGTGCGGTGCGGGCTGAGGGCGTCGAGTTCGAACACCCACTCGTAGATCGAGAAGGGGTGCCGGCCTTTGAGGACCAGACGCTCGCGCGGTGTGCATTCGCCGATGGCGAAGCCGAACGGAGCGCGCGGATCAGCCGGATCGTCACACATGGTGCGCAGGGTGGCGGCCCATGTCGTGGCCGCGTCGGCGTCGACGGTTATGGCATGCTCATCGATATAGGGTAAACGTTTCATATAGAAGGACCGTACTAGATCATGGCCCCTCCGCGGAAGCATGAAACCGATGTGATTCTCGACGCGACGCGCGCGCTGGTGCTGTCTGACGGGCCTCGGGCCGCCAGCGTCGCGGCGATCGCCAAGGTCAGCGGTGCACCGGCGGGCACGCTGTATCACCGGTTCGGCAACCGGAACGGGATCCTCACCGCGGCGTGGCTGCGAGCGTTGGAGCGGTTCCAGTCGCGGGCGATGGCCGCAAAGGGGGAGTCTGCATTGGAGTCGGCAGTGGCCATGGCAGTCGCCGCCGTGCAATTCGCCCGCGAGATTCCAGACGACGCCCGGCTGCTGCTGACCATCCGGCCCGCCGACCTCCTCGACGGCGAACCCGACGCTGACTTTCAGGCCACGCTCGCCACGATGAACGCTCCACTCATCGAGCGATTACACGAACTGGCCCGCGCGATCTTTGGCGACGACGGCGAACGAACCATGGACGCCATGGCGCGGGCCGTGGTGGACCTGCCGTACGCGACCGTGCGTCGCCATGCGCACGACAAGGAGATGCCGCCCTGGCTGGAGGAGGACATGGCGCAAGCGGTGCGCGCGTTGTTGGCGCTAGCGTGAAAGATGTTCAGTCCGGCTGCATCTGGCCATTGAGCTTGCCGGCCTCTTGTTGGTCGGTGCCGTCGTATTCGGTAGCCGCGGACGTCAACTTGACCGAGAGGTCCGTCGAGATCAGGTGCATCTTCTCCGCGGCGTTACGGCGCGACAGTTCTGCCGATTTCAACGCCATTGCTGTGGGCGAGCACACGAGGCCGTGGGTCTGAAAAACATGCCCGGCCGTACCATGGGTTGCCGACTTGGCGGTCTCGATCTTCGTTGCGGCGTCCGCCTGGATGCTTGCGGTGGAGAGGATCTGCTCGGAAACGGTGAGTGGCGGTTGAGTCATCTGCAGTTCCCGTGTTGGATTCAGGTCGTAGCGAGGTGAGGTCTAGGCGGGGCCAAAACCGCCGCCCGGAATCTCGGCGGTCGAACCGATCGACTCGTACTGTGAGGCCAATTCCTTGATTTTGCTTGCATGCTGTCCGGAATGACTGGCCATTTCATGGACTCGCATCGTGCCGACGGGCACGGTGCCCGCGACTGCTGCGACCTCAATTGCGATCGAGACCGCTTGGCCCACGACCGGGATCGCCTTGGCTGCCAGCCCGGGGATGATGCTCAAGCTGAGTATGGTCTGGCATTTCGACACGGATTCGCGTGTTTGATCGACCTGACCGGCTTCTTCGACGAGGACCTTCTGAATGTTTGCGTCCGTAGTAGACATTTCGGCGGCACATGCCTGTTGCTCTCTATTTCTATCGCCGTAGGCAGTCGACCCATCGCCCGTCCAGTCGCCGGGTGGGCCTCAGTAGCGTCGAGTGGGCGTCCAAAAACTGGGTGGCGGCTTCCGTGAACCGCGCCCCGTCTGCAGGCCGTCCGAATCCCAGCATGTTGCTTTCCATGGTCAGGGTGATCAACCCGGCATTGATTATCGGAGTTCCAGCGCCTTTGGCGAAATTCTTGAGCGTGTTGGCCGACGCCAGGTCGCCCGATGCGGCCGCCGACCTGGCCATTGCCGAGGCGCCTTCGGTCGCCACCGTCTGTGTGATCGACAGCAGGTCAGTTCCGATTCCCGCCATGCCCCACGGAACGCTTGACTTGACTCCATTGGCGTGGTCGGCCACACCGTAAACGTAGTTACCGTTCAGATAGGTGAAAGTTGCGTAGTCGCTCTATGGCTCGTCCGTCGGTGAGCTCCTGATGCCGCGATCGATCAGGTCCGCCAGGAGGCCCATATCCATCTGCGTCGGGCTGGCGGCGACGCGAGCAGACGTCACGACCGCGCGGCGAAGGCAACGATGTTGTCGGCGCTTGCCCGATAGCTGGCCTCGAAGTCGCCGCCGCAGGTGATCAACGCCAGTTGTGCGCCCTGTGCGTTATCGGACAGCACCCGCCGCAGCGCTTCAGGATCCTTCTTCGGGATGCCAGACACCACGCGGATGATGCGGAAATCGGCCCCGTCGCCGCCAGGACGACCTGCGACCCTGACTTGATCACCGGAGCGCAGCTCACCGAGACGGTTGAACACTGCATAGCCACCGCCAACCTGTGTGTGCCCCAACATGATTGCCATGCCGGGGGCGCCAACCAGGGGTCCACCGTCCCACCATCCGACGCTGGACGCATCCGGCGGTACGGCAAACGTCGGCACCACCTGGCCTCCGAGGAAAGGAGCAGGGGCCATCACTGTCCCCACCGGGACGACGTGGGCCGTCACTCCGATAGCCGGGATATTGAGTTGGGCAGGAATGAACACCCCAGCTTCGACCGGTAGTGGACTGGCAGGCAGTGACCGCCACGTGACCGGCGCGTGGCCCGAAGTCAGTTGCGCCTCAGCTGATCCGGGGAGCGCCAAGGCGATCACCAAACCGGCGATCGCCCCGGCGACGGCGCGACGGGTCACGATGGTCTCGCGGCTACGGCAGGAACATCGCCGGATCGACCAAACCGGTCGGAGCCTGTACCGGGTACCCCGGGCCAACGTGGGCACCGGGATCGGTAGGCGCGCCCGGTGATATGCCCGCGGGCGGTGTCGCGCCAACTCCGGAACCCGACGGTGCCGCCTCCAGCGGACCTTGTGGTGCCTGCGGCATCGTGGCGTCCGAAGGCGCCGGGCTGGGTGCGGGTTGTGGGACTGGACCGGGCCAGACGTTGGGTGTGGGCAGTGGATCCGGCCACGGGCCGAAGTCCGGCGGGA
>NZ_JBEFTI010000010.1:0-243588 GCF_053483975.1 Mycolicibacterium sp. XJ870 | reverse complement strand
TTTTCAATTGAACAAAGCCGGCATCGTTCGGCTCTTCTCCAAATCGAGTAATGCCCGTTTACGTTCAAGTCCGCCGCCATATCCGGTGAGGCTGCCATTCGAGCCGATCACCCGATGGCACGGCACGACAATTCCGATCGGGTTATGGCCGTTGGCCAATCCGACCGCCCGGAACGCGCCGGGCGAGCCGATTTCTCGTGCGATCTCGCCATAGGTGCACGTCTGGCCGTACGGAATCGTCTGCAGCGCGGTCCACACTCTGCGTTGGAATGGCGTCCCATTCATTTCGAGATCAAGATCGAACACCGTACGTTCGCCGGCGAAGTAGGCGGCTAACTGTTCGACAGCGTCGGGAAATGCAGCGTCGTCGACCTCCCAGCCATTGCGGCTCGGTTCATAGGTCTGGTCGACCATGCGCAGATGCATCAACCGTCCCTCGCGGCCTGCCAGCGTGAGCGGACCGACTGGGCTTTCCACCGTGCGGCATTGCAGTGTTGTCATCGTTCTCCTCCTGCTATCGATTGACGGTCGGTGGCCAGTCGTTCACCGCGTGGTCCAACGTCGTCCATAGGTGCTGTGTCGCATATGCCCGCCACGGCCTCCAGCGGGCGCTGTGGGTGGTCAGTGCCGCCGGCTCCGTGGGCAACCCGAGCTGTTCGGCAGCCAGGCGTACGCCGAGATCGGTCGCAGGGAACGCATCCGGGTCGCCAAGCCCGCGCAGGGCGATCACTTCTGCAGTCCACGGACCGACTCCCGGCAGCGCCAGCAGTTGTTCTCGAGCGCGATCCCAGTCGCAGCCGGGGTCGAGGGTGAGATCGCCCTCGGCCAGCGCCCGCACCAACGCCGTCACAGTACGTTTCCGTGATTGCGGCATCGCCAGGTGACCCGGATCGATCTCGGCTAGATCGGTCACACTGGGAAACACATGCGAGAGTCCGCCGTTCTCATCGCGTACCGCAGTGCCGTACGCGGCGACCAGGCGTCCGACATGGGTGCGGGCGGCTTTGATCGACACCTGCTGGCCGATCACCACCCGAATGGCCAGTTCGGCTTCGTCCACGGTCCGGGGAATGCGCTGGCCGGGGGCTTTGGCCACCACGGCGCCGAGATCGGAATCGGCGCCGAGTGCGTCGACGACGGCCTCCGGGTCGGCGTCCAGATCGAGTAGTCGGCGGCACCGGGCGATGGCAGCCGACAGATCGCGGAAGTCGTCGAGCACCAACTCGCAGCGCACGTGGTCGGGGTGCGGGCACAGGCCCACGACTCCGTTGCCGTGCGGCAGCCTTAGGGTGCGGCGAAAGCTGTCGCCCCGCACTTCCTCCACGCCCGGCACCGCGCTGGCGGCCAGGTGGCCGAACAAGCCCTCGTACGCGAATGGGGTGCGCACCGGCAGACGCAGCGACAGCGCCCCGGGCGTGGCGGCGTCGGATCGGGCGAACCGGGTTCGAGCGCGACGACGAAGATCGGTCGGCGTCAGATCGCACACCGCCCGCACCGTGTCGTTGAACTGCCGGATGCTCGCGAATCCAGCCGCGAAAGCCACATCGCCGAACGGCAATTCAGTGGTCTCGATCAACACCCGCGCCGTCTGGGTGCGTTGTGCCCGCGCCAATGCGAGTGGGTTGGCCCCCAGCTCGGCCTGCAGGATCCGCTGCAGCTGACGGGTGGTGTAGCCGACGCGGGCCGCCAGTCCCGTGACGCCCTCGCGTTCCACGGTGCCGTCGGCGATCAACCGCATGCACCTGGCGACGATGTCGCCGCGCATGTTCCACTCGGGTGAACCGGGTGAGGCGTCCGGCCTGCAACGCTTGCACGCCCGGAAGCCGGCGGCTTGCGCAGCGGCCGCGGTGGGGTAGAACCGCATGTTGTGGGCGAACGGCGGACGGACCGGACAGCTCGGCCGGCAGTAGATGCCCGTGGTGAGCACAGCGGTGACGAACCAGCCGTCGAACCGGGCGTCCTTGGACTGGACGGCCCGGTAGCAGCGGTCGAAATCCTCGTGCATGAATCAACATTTACACGTTCGCACCGACAGGACTGGCGGAAAACCGACATGGTCGTTCTGGGGGAGGGCCCGGTGCGGCCTTAGACTGCACCCGTGGCCGACGTGGTGCAGCGCTACCTGGACCAGATCTGTGCAGAACATGCCGGCCTGCGTGACGGCGCACTCGCAAGCTATATCCCTGAACTCACAACCGTGAACCCGGACGACTTCGGCCTGACACTGTCGTCTTCCGATGGCTATGTATACGAATCCGGCGATACGGCAGTGGAATTCACGATTCAGTCGATCTCCAAGCCGTTCACATATGCATTGGCGCTGGATCAGATCGGCGAGCAGGCGGTGGACGCCAGAATCGGCGTGGAACCGTCGGGCGAGGCGTTCAACGAGATCAGCGTGGACGAAGTCACCAAGACGCCGAAGAACCCGATGATCAATGCCGGTGCGATCGCGGCGGTGTCACTGGTCCCGGGCGACACCGCCGACGAGCGGTTCGACCGCATCCACGAGTTCTATTCGGCGTGCGCCGGGCGCCGCCTCGACGTCGATCTCGACGTGTACGCCTCGGAGAAGGCGACCGGCAACCGCAACCGCGCGATCGCCTACATGTTGACGAGTTTCGGAGCGCTGCAGGGCGATCCGGACGACGTGCTCGACGTCTACTTCCGGCAGTGCTCGATCAAGGTCACCAGCACCGACCTGGCCCGGATGGCCACCACGCTGGCTCGTGGCGGGCTCAACCCATTGACCGGGCGGCGGGTCACCGGCGCGCAGGTGGTCCGCCGGACGCTCAGCGTGATGGTCACGTGCGGGATGTATGACGCGGCAGGCGACTGGGTCAGTGCCGTGGGCATGCCCGCGAAAAGCGGGGTGAGCGGCGGTATTGCCGCAGTGTTGCCGGGCCAGCTCGGAATCGGCGTCTACTCACCGCTTCTCGACGCCAAGGGCAACAGCGTGCGGGGTGTGGAGGTCTGCCGCAGCCTGTCTGCGCGGTTGGGCCTGCACTTCCTCACCGTCAGCCGGGAGTCCTCGGCCACGCTGCGGGCGGTCTACGACGTGAGCCCCGGGATCCGGGTGTACGAGGTCCAAGGTGATCTCCTGTTCGCGGGAGCCGAGCAGGTACTGCGCACCGCAGCGCGCGAGAGTGCGGGCTTCGACGTGGCAATCGTCGAGGTGACCAGGGTCGACGACATCAACGACGCGGCCCGCGACATGCTTACCGGTATGCGAGCCGTGCTGGCCGCGGCAGGCAAGGAGAGCTATCTCGTCGACCCCGACGGCCGGGTGGTGCCTGCGGATCGACGCGACGATTACGACGCCATCGTCTTCCGGACGCTCGACGACGCGATCAACGCCGCGCGGCAGCCGCGGACGAACTAGACCGGCACTGCAAGTCGGGTCGGCTCATCGAGCCCGCGCAACGTCACCGTGTCACCTAATGACCAACGGGCCCTTTCAGTTTCGCTGGCGCCGGCGATCGTGTCCGACGATGCAACGAGATGGCCGGGTACCGATTTGGCGAATTCGCACAGCCTGGCTGCCTCATTGACCGGCTCGCCGATCACGGTGTACTCGAATCGTTCTTTGGCGCCGACGTTCCCGGCAACCACCTGGCCGGCCGCCACCCCGATCCCGGCGTTGAGCTCGGGGACCTCGATGCGTAGCCGACTCGCGATCGCTCGTGCCGCACCCAGGGCCTCGTCCTCGGTGTTGTCCAACGACACCGGAGCGCCGAAAACCGCCAGCACCGCGTCACCCTCGAACTTGTTCACCAGCCCGCAGTGGCGGTCAACTTCGTCGACGATCACGGCGAAGAACCGGTTGAGCAGCTCGACCACCTCGACCGCAGGCCTGCTGGACACAAGCTGGGTTGAACCGATGACGTCTACGAAAATCACTGCGGCGTGGCGCTCTTCGCCGCCGAGCACCGGCTTCTCCTGCTCGGCCAGCGCGGCCACCTCACGGCCGACGTGGCGGCCGAACAGATCGCGGACTCGTTCGCGTTCCTGCAGTCCGCGCACCATCGAGTTGAATCCGCGCTGCAGCTGACCCAATTCGGTGCCGTCGAACACCACCAGGTTGGTGCTCAGATCGCCCTCCTCGACGCGGTTGAGGGCGGCGCGCACCACGCGGATCGGAGTGGCGGTCAGCCAGGACAGGATCCACATCAGAATGAATCCGAATACCAGCGCGAACAGGGCGAGGATCATCACCGCCACCGTGAACTGGGTGGGTGTGACGTTCTGCAGTATCAACGTGATCAACGCAGCCAGGAAGATGCCAAGCACGGGCACCCCGGACCCGAGAGCCCACACCAGCATGGTGCGACCCATCAGTCCCTCGGCCACCCGCCGCGGCGGCCGCCCGGCCTCCAACGCCTGGGCCGCTACCGGTCGCAGCGCGAACTCGGTGAACAGATAGCAGCTGGCGGAGACGACGATGCCGGGAAAGCTGACGCCCAGTAGCCATTTCGGTATGTAGTTGGTGTCGACGAAGGCGTAGAGCGTGGTCAACACGATCGTGCCGGTGCCCCACAGGATCAGCAACACCCGAGTCAGGCGCCACGGCGCGAGGAATGTGTTGCGTTGGTCCTCCTTGGAGGGCGGACGTTCCTCGATGGCCCAGCGCACGTTGTTGATGACCCGGCGCGTCGCCCAGAACACTCCGATCACAAGCGCGGCGGTGATGTAGGCGGGGACCGCACCGAAGGTGATCCAGCGGACCTCCGGCTCGAAGACACTTGGCGTCGGGAACGCGACCATCACGACCAGCGTCGCCACCCCGATACCCAGCAGGTTGGCGACGATCACGAACGTCGTCAGGATCAGCTGAATACGGACCCGCCGCTTGCCCTGGCTTTCGGACACCCGCCCCAGCACCCACGAGCCGTACTCGGGGGTGGTGTCCGGGAGCTTGCTGGTCTGCCTGGTGACGGTTTCCAGCACCCGGCCCAGCCGTCGCGCGACCGAATTATCGGCGTTCATTGTGGCGCAAGCCTAGTTCGTCAGCGCTGCCCTTAAGGTGGATCGGGTGCGCCTTGTCATAGCCCAGTGCACCGTCGACTACGTGGGACGGCTGACCGCCCACCTGCCGTCGGCCCGTCGGTTGTTGTTGTTCAAGGCCGACGGTTCGGTGAGTGTTCATGCCGACGACCGCGCCTACAAACCACTGAACTGGATGAGCCCGCCGTGCTGGGTCACCGAAGAAAACGGTGACCGCGACGTGTGGGTGGTGCAGAACAAGGCGGGTGAGCAGCTGCGGATCACCGTCGAGGATGTCGAGCACGACTCCAGCCACGAACTCGGCATCGATCCCGGGCTCGTCAAGGACGGTGTGGAGGCCCACCTGCAGGCGCTGCTGGCCGAGCATGTTGAGTTGCTCGGCACCGGTTACACATTGGTGCGCCGCGAGTACCCGACTGCAATCGGCCCGGTGGACCTGCTGTGCCGCGACGAGTTGGGCCGCTCGGTGGCTGTCGAGATCAAGCGCCGCGGCGAGATCGACGGTGTGGAGCAGCTGACCCGTTACCTGGAATTGCTCAACCGCGACACCGTGCTGGCGCCGGTGGCCGGGGTGTTCGCCGCCCAGCAGATCAAACCGCAGGCCCGCACACTCGCCACCGATCGCGGGATCCGTTGCGTGACTCTAGATTATGACCAGATGCGCGGGATGGACAGCGACGAGTTCCGGCTGTTCTGATGGCCCGTCGGCGCAGGGAACCCCGGCGGCAGGCACCGCTGCCGCCGCCGCGCCGCATTGAAACCGGCCCCGACGGCTACCAGTACGAGGTGCGACCGATCGGTGCGGTGCGGGCGGCGAAAACCTACCGGTGCCCGGGCTGCGATCACGAAATACGTTCGGGCACAGCGCATGTGGTGGTGTGGCCGGTTGAATTCGGTGATATTGAGGACCGCAGGCATTGGCACAGGCCCTGCTGGGAGAACCGGGCCAACCGCGGCCCGACGAGGAAGTGGTCCTAGCCCTCAGTGCTCATCAGTGCTGGGCTCGACCAGTTCGACCAGCACTCCACCGGCATCCTTCGGATGGATGAAGTTGATCCGCGAATTCGCGGTGCCCTTGCGGGGGGCGTCGTACAGCAGCCGCACACCCTGGCTGCGCAGGCGCTCGCTCAGCTCGTCGAGATTGCTGGTCCGGTACGCCAGCTGCTGCAGGCCGGGGCCACGCTTGTCGAGGAACTTGGCGATCGTCGAGGTCTCGTCCAACGGCGACATCAGCTGAATCTGTGCGCTGCCCTTGGGTGCGCCGCGGACCGAGAGCATTGCCTCACGAACACCCTGTTCCTCGTTGATCTCCTCATGGAGCACAATCATGCCGAGGTTGTCGTGATACCACTTGATCGTGGCATCCAGGTCGGCTACCGCAATGCCGACATGATCGATCGCCGTGACGAGCGCAGTGCTGAGCAGCGGACGGGCGTCAACCTGATCGGCGGTCATAACGCCACGGTAACCTTTTCCTGAACGTTTGCGGTATGTGTGATCGGCCACACAGCGTTACGAATCGTCCCCTGGAGGTAAGACATGACCACGTCGGTGATCGTTGCTGGAGCGCGTACTCCAGTGGGCAAGTTGATGGGTTCGCTGAAGGATTTCTCGGGCAGTGACCTCGGCGGTATCGCCATCAAGGGTGCCCTGGAGAAGGCTGGGGTCGACGCCTCGCTCGTCGAGTACGTGATCATGGGCCAGGTGCTCACCGCCGGCGCCGGGCAGATGCCCGCGCGGCAGGCTGCGGTCGCCGCGGGCATCGGCTGGGACGTTCCGTCGTTGACGATCAACAAGATGTGCCTGTCCGGCATCGATGCGATCGCGCTGGCTGACCAGCTGATTCGGGCCGGTGAGTTCGATGTGGTCGTCGCGGGCGGTCAGGAGTCGATGACCCAGGCCCCGCATCTGCTACCCAAGAGCCGCGAAGGCTATAAGTACGGCGACGTGACCGCGCTCGACCACCTCGCCTACGACGGTCTGCACGACGTGTTCACCGACCAGCCGATGGGCGCGCTCACCGAGCAGCGCAACGACGTCGACAAGTTCACCCGCGCCGAGCAGGACGAGTTTGCGGCGAAGTCGCACCAGAAGGCCGCCGCGGCGTGGAAAGACGGTGTTTACGCCGACGAGGTGGTGCCGGTTTCGATCCCGCAGCGCAAGGGTGACCCCATCGAGTTCGCCGAGGACGAGGGCATCCGCGCCAACACCACCGCCGATTCACTGGGCGGCCTGCGGCCGGCGTTCCGCAAGGACGGCACCATCACGGCGGGTTCGTCGTCGCAGATCTCCGACGGTGCCGCGGCTGTGGTCGTGATGAACAAGGCGAAGGCCGAGGAGCTGGGCTTGAGCTGGCTGTGTGAGATCGGTGCGCACGGCGTGGTGGCGGGCCCGGATTCCACCCTGCAGTCCCAGCCCGCCAACGCGATCAAGAAGGCGATCACACGCGAGGGCATCACGGTCGACCAGCTCGATGTGCTGGAGATCAACGAGGCATTCGCTGCCGTGTCCCTGGCCTCCACCAAAGAGCTCGGGGTCGACCCGGCGAAGGTCAACGTGAACGGCGGCGCGATCGCCATCGGCCACCCGATCGGGATGTCGGGGGCGCGCATCGCGCTGCACGCCGCGCTGGAGTTGTCCCGGCGGGGCTCGGGCTACGCGGTGGCGGCGCTGTGTGGCGCCGGCGGCCAGGGCGACGCGCTGATCTTGCGTCGCTGACAGCTAAGCCGGTTCTTTTACGACGCTCTGTAGTAGCTGGCCGGCGGGTCGGGCACAATGGCGCCCATGACAAGCTCTTATGACCTGCGTTCGATCCCCGGCTGGTTCCGGCTCATCGCGTTGGCCGAGGCGCTCAGTTGGGCCGGCCTGCTGATCGGCATGTATTTCAAGTACCTGGGAACTCCGCGCACCGAGGTCGGCGTCAAGGTGTTCGGGCCCGTCCACGGTGGCGTCTTCATCGCGTTCGTGGTGGCCGCCGTCCTGGTGGGGATCGCCGCAAGATGGGGGATCGGCACCTGGATCCTGGCGTTGCTGGCCAGCATCGTGCCGTTGGGCAGTGTGATTTTCGTCATGTGGGCTGATAGGACTGCCCGGATGGGCACTGCGACGGGCTCGGTCGGCGGTTCCGCGCCGGCCACGCAACCAGCCGCGACGGCACCCGAAACGACGTGACAGACTTGAGAGCGTGACACGTCCACGACCTCCCATCGGGCCGGCCCTGGCCGGCGCGGTTGATCTCTCAGCACTGAAGCAGCGTCCCGCCACGGGCGATGAAGGCACCGCACCAGCAGCACCGGGCGGAATCGAGGTCACCGAAGCCAACTTCGAAGCCGAGGTGCTGGTCCGGTCCAGCCAGGTTCCGGTGGTGGTGCTTCTGTGGTCGCCCCGCAGCGACGCCAGCGTCCAACTGGGCGATGCGTTGGCCGGCCTGGCTGCCGCGGACTCGGGCAAGTGGTCGCTGGCAGTGGTGAACGTGGACACCACCCCGCGCGTCGCGCAGATGTTCGGCATCCAGGGCATTCCGACGGTCGTGGCATTGGCCGGAGGTCAGCCGATCGCGAGCTTCCAGGGCGCACAGCCCGCCGAACAACTGCGTCGGTGGGTCGATTCGCTGCTCGACGCGACCGCAGGCAAGTTGGACGGGTCGGCCGAAGGCGATGCCGAGGAAGTCGACCCCGAACTGGCGCAGGCAAGGGCATATCTGGACGAGGGCAACTTCGCCGCAGCCTTGACCGCCTACCAGGCCATCCTGGACACCCAGCCCAATAACACCGAGGCCAAGGGCGCAGTGCGCCAGATCGCCTTCCTGCAGCGGGCCAGCACGCAGGGGCCCGACGCGGTGGCGGTCGCCGACGCCAATCCGGCGGACATCGAGGCGGCGTTCGCCGCGGCCGACGTCGAGGTTCTGCAGCAGCAGGTGGCTGCGGCCTTCGACCGGTTGATCGCATTGGTCAAGCGCACGTCGGGCGACGAGCGCACCGCCGTGCGTACCCGGCTGATCGAATTGTTCGAGCTGTTCGACCCGGCCGACCCCGACGTGGTCGCAGGCCGACGCAATCTCGCCAACGCGCTGTACTGATTTTTTCCCGCGAGCAGCCCCTCCGATAGCTGCTCGCGCAAGGAAACTGGGCGAGGGGCTAGGCCGGTTCGGGCTCGAACCACAACATCGCCAGCGGCGGCAGCACCATCATCGCCGACGCCGGACGGCCGTGCCACGGCTCGTCGGTGGCCTCGACGGCGCCGAGATTCCCGATCCCGGATCCGTTGTAGAGGGCGGCGTCGGTGTTGAGCACCTCTCGCCACCTGCCGGCGTGCGGCAGGCCGAGCCGGTAGGAGCTGTGCTCACTGCCGGCGAAGTTGACGACACAGGCCAGCATCGAACCATCGGCGCCGAACCGCAGGAAGCTCAGCACGTTATTGGCCGAATCGTTGGCGTCGATCCAGGAGTAGCCCTCGGGGCTGGTGTCGCGGCTCCAGAGCGCAGGGTGACTGCGGTAGATCGCGTTGAGATCGCGCACCAGCGTTTGTACGCCGCCGGAGAAGCCCTGCTCGCCGAGCTGGAACCAGTCCAACCCGCGTTCCTCGGACCATTCGGCACGCTGCCCGAACTCCTGACCCATGAAAAGCAACTGCTTGCCGGGATGCGCCCACTGGTAGGCCAGCAGACTGCGCAGCCCGGCCGCCTTTTCGTGATCGCCACCGGGCATCCGACCCCACAGGGTGCCCTTGCCGTGCACCACCTCGTCGTGGCTGATCGGCAGCACATAGTTCTCGCTGAAGGCGTAGAGCATCGAGAAGGTGATCTCGTGGTGGTGATAGCTGCGGTGCACCGGGTCATGACTGATGTAGTCCAGCGTGTCGTTCATCCAGCCCATATTCCACTTCATCGAGAAGCCAAGGCCGCCAAGGCTTGTCGGCCGGGTGACGCCGGGCCATGAGGTGGACTCCTCTGCCACGGTGACGATCCCCGGCGCGAGCTTGTGCACGGTCGCGTTCATCTCCTGCAGGAACTGCACCGCTTCCAGGTTCTCCCGGCCGCCGTAGATGTTGGGCGTCCAGCCGCCCTCCGGCCGCGAGTAGTCGAGGTAGAGCATGGACGCCACCGCGTCCACCCGCAGGCCGTCGATGTGATACTCCTGCAACCAGTACAGCGCGTTGGCGACCAGGAAGTTACGGACCTCCGGTCGGCCGAAGTCGAAAACGTATGTGCCCCAGTCGAGTTGTTCCCCGCGCCTGGGGTCGGAGTGCTCGTAGAGTGCCGTCCCGTCGAATCGGCCAAGGGCCCAGGCGTCCTTGGGGAAGTGGGCAGGGACCCAGTCGACGATCACGCCGATGCCGGCTTGGTGTAACTCGTCGACGAGGAACCGAAAATCGTCGGGAGAACCCAGCCGAGAGGTGGGCGCGTAATACGACGTGACCTGATAGCCCCACGACCCGCCGAATGGGTGTTCGGCCACCGGCAGCAGCTCTACATGGGTGAAACCTTGTGCGACAACATATTCGGTGAGCGCTGTGGCCAGTTGTCGGTAGCTCAGCCCGGGCCGCCACGACATCAGGTGCACCTCGTAGGTGCTCATCGGCTCGAACACCGGATTTCCCCCGGCGCGCCGGGTCATCCACTCGTCGTCGTTCCAGGTGTACGAACTGCTGTCGACGCGGGACGCGGTCTGTGGTGGTACCTCGGTGGCGAACGCCATCGGATCTGCCCGGTCGGCGACTGCGCCATCGGCGCCGTACACCCGGAACTTGTACAGGCCGCCGACCGGGAACCCGGGCCAGAACAGCTCCCAGACTCCGGACGAGCCCAGCACCCGCATCTGTGCCTCGGTGCCGTCCCAGTGGTTGAACTCACCGATCAGGCTGACGCCTTTGGCATTCGGTGCCCACACCGCGAACGACACACCCTCGACCACACCGTCCGCGGTGGTGAACTTCCGCGGGTGTGCGCCCAGGATCTCCCACAGCCGTTCGTGGCGGCCCTCGGCGAACAGATGCAAATCCAGTTCGCCCAGCGTCGGCAGGAAGCGGTAGGCATCCGCGGTGGTGTGGGTGTGAATCGTGTCGTCAGCGCCGGGGTAGCCGATCTCCAAGCGATAGTCCACGAGGTTGGTGAACGGCAGGGCCACCGCGAACAGGCCGGACTCGAGATGCTGCAACGGGTAACGGTCTCCACCGATCACCGCCTCGACCTTGGCCGCATGCGGCCGAAACGCCCGGATCACGGTGTGGTCGCCGTACTCGTGGGCGCCCAGCACTGAATGCGGGTCGTGGTGCTCGCCGACGAGCAGTCGGTGTACGTCCGAGGGGTCGGGCCGCAGTCGCGCGCTGGTGACTTGATTGCTTCTCGTCATCTCGCCCTCATTCCCTGCGTAACAAGTCGAGTCGTTTCTCGTACGGTACGAGCGGCATGTTCAACACGTGCGCCACCGCCCTCGCGGGGTCGATGCGAACGTAATTCGACTGCCCCCACTGGTATTCCTCCCCGGTGATCTCGTCGCGCACCCAGAACCGGTCGTGCGATTCCATTCCCAGTGCCTCCATGTCCAACCACAACATCGCCTCTTCCGGGCCAAAGGCGTTGAGCGTCACCACCACCAGCACGGTGTCGCCGGTGATGGGGTCGAACTTGCTGTACGCAAGCAGCGCGTCGTTGTCGACGTGGTGGAACTTGATGGTGCGCAGCTGGCGAAGTGCGGGATGCAGACGCCGAATCTCGTTGAGACGGGCGAGGAACGGCTCCAAAGACTTGCCTTCGGCCAGCGCGGTCGCGAAATCCCGTGGGCGTAGCTCGTACTTCTCGGAGTCCAGGTACTCCTCGCTGCCTTCGCGAACCGCACGATGCTCGAACAGTTCGTATCCCGAGTACACGCCCCACGACGAGCTCATGGTCGCCGCCAGCACCGCCCGGATGGCGAACATTCCGGGGCCGCCGTGTTGCAGGCTTTCGTGCAGGATGTCGGGGGTGTTGACCCACAGGCTCGGCCGCGCGCAGTCGGCGTAGCGGGCGATCTCCTCACCGAATTCGGTGAGTTCCCATTTCGCGGTGCGCCAGGTGAAGTACGTGTAGGACTGGGTGAAGCCGAGCTTGGCCAGGCCGTACAGCCGGGCGGGCCGGGTGAACGCCTCGGACAGGAACAGCACGTCGGGGTCCTCGTTCTTGACCTCGGCAATCAACCATGCCCAGAAGTTCGGTGGCTTGGTATGCGGGTTGTCGACGCGGAACACCTTGACGCCGTGCGAAATCCAGAACCGCACCACCCGCAGCACCTCGTGGTAGAGGCCGGCGGGGTCATTGTCGAAGTTCAGCGGGTAGATGTCCTGATACTTCTTGGGTGGGTTCTCGGCATAGGCGATGGTGCCGTCCGGCAGTACCGTGAACCATTCCGGATGCTCTCTGGCCCACGGGTGGTCCGGTGCGCACTGCAGCGCAAGGTCCAGGGCCACCTCGAGACCCGTATCGCGTGCGGCAGCGACGAATGCGTCGAAATCGTCGATGGTGCCCAGCGCCGGATGGACCGCGTCGTGGCCACCTTCGGCACTGCCGATCGCCCAGGGGGACCCGACCTCGCCGGGCGCGGCGGTCACCGAATTGTTGCGGCCCTTGCGATGTACCGCACCGATCGGATGGATCGGCGGCAGATAGACGATGTTGAAACCCATGGCGGCGACGCGGGGCAGGGCCGCGGCCGCCGATTCGAAGGTGCCGTGCACCGGATGGCCGTCGCCGTCCCAGCCGCCCGTCGACCTGGGGAACATCTCGTACCACGAGCTGAACCGGGCCAGCGGCCTGTCCACCCAGACCCCGTATTGCTCACCGCGAGTGACCAATTCGCGTAGCGGGTACTGCGCCAGCAGCTCGAAAACCTCGTCGGACAGGGCCGCCCCGGCCCGGCGGAAGGGGTCACCCGGTGTGCGCAGTGCCGCCGCTGCCTCGATGAGGGGATCGCGCAGCTTGCGTGGCATGCCGGCGGCGGCACGCTCCAGAAGCCGTGCGCCGAGCAGCAGGTCGTTGGATAGTTCGCCCTCGCTCTGCCCGGCCTCGAGTTTGACCTCCACCGCATGGCGCCAGGTGGCCAGCGGATCTCCCCAGCCGTCCACCCGGTAGGTCCACAGCCCGACGCTGTCCGGGGTGAACTGGCCATGGAAGACATCGGGCATCCGGCCGGGCGACATCGGCAATGCCTGCGGTTTTATCCGGGTGACAGGTCGCACGACGGTCTCGATGGGCACTGCCCCCGGCGCCGCGCCGGGACCCGATGCCAGCCGTGGGTAGTCGGTGCCGAGATAACGGACCACCAGGGTGGCCGCGACGGCGTCGTGCCCCTCGCGCCACACGGTCGCGCGCACCGGGACAACCTCGCCGACGACGGCCTTCGCGGGGAAGCGTCCGCAGGAAATCACAGGCGCGACGTCATCGATCCCGATACGACCGGCCACCCGTCCACTCCTCACGTCGTCGCGGCCCTCGCGCGCATGGGCCGCTGTCCCGTTTCACTGTCGCTTCATTACCCGTGTGGCGTCTTATTACCCACCGTAGTGGCCAGGCCAATCACGCGGGGGTGAAGCGCACCCGCTCACCGCTGCGCGACTGGGAATTGTCAGTAAGGTTGGGACGCGTGAAAGCCCTCCGCAGGTTCACCGTCCGCGCTCACCTTCCCGAGCGACTGGCGGCGCTGGAACAGCTGTCGATCAACCTGCGCTCGTCCTGGCACAAACCAACCCAGGACCTCTTCGCGGTGGTCGATCCCGAGCTGTGGCGCCAAACCGACGGCGACCCGGTCGCATTGCTCGGTGCGGTCAGCCCGAAACGACTCGACGAACTCGCCGCCGACGAGTCGTTCCTGCTCCGCCTCGATGAGCTTGCCGCGGACCTGGACAATTACCTGACCAGGCCGCTGTGGTATCAGCAACAGGCTGACAGCGGAGCGCAGATGCCGAAAGGCATCGCCTACTTTTCGATGGAGTTCGGTGTCGCCAAGGTGCTGCCCAACTACTCGGGCGGCCTTGGCATCCTGGCCGGCGACCACCTGAAATCCGCGTCGGACCTGGGATTGCCGTTGATCGCCGTCGGTCTGTACTACCGGTCCGGCTACTTCCGGCAGTCGCTGACCGCAGACGGTTGGCAGCACGAGAACTATCCGTCCCTGGACCCCCAGGGTCTGCCATTGCGGCTGCTCACCGACGCCGCCGAAAACCCGGTTCTGGTGCAGCTGGCGCTGCCGGATTCGCGGGAGCTGCGGGCCCGGGTCTGGATTGCCCAGGTTGGCCGGATTCCGTTGCTGCTGTTGGACTCTGATATCCCCGAGAACGAACACGACCTGCGCAGCGTCACCGACCGGCTCTACGGAGGTGACCAAGAACACCGGATCAAACAGGAGATCCTGGCCGGCATCGGCGGGGTGCGCGCGATTCGCGCCTTCATCGAGGCCGAGAATCTGCCTGCGCCCGAGGTGTTCCACATGAACGAGGGCCACGCCGGCTTCCTCGGTCTGGAGCGCATCCGCGAATTGGTCTCGGCGGGGCTGGACTTCGACACCGCGCTGGCGGTGGTGCGGTCCTCCACGGTGTTCACCACGCACACCCCCGTGCCCGCCGGAATCGACCGCTTCCCGGTCGAGATGGTCAAGCGGTACTTCGGTAGCCCACCCGGTGGGCCCGCGGACTCCCGACTGCTACCGGGGGTGCCGTTGGATCGCGTGGTTTCCTTCGGCGCCGAGGAAGATCCCTCGAAGTTCAACATGGCGCACATGGGTCTGCGCCTGGCGCAGCGGGCCAACGGGGTGTCATTGCTGCACGGTCGGGTGAGCCGGTCGATGTTCAACGAACTGTGGCCGGGCTTCGATACGAGCGAGGTGCCGATCGGCTCGATCACCAACGGCGTGCACGCCCCGACCTGGGCGGCGCCGCAATGGCTTGAGCTGGGCCGCGAACTCATCGGATCCGAGGCCGCCGAGCCCGCCGTGTGGGCGAAACTGCAGCAGGTCGAACCCGCTCACATTTGGTGGATCCGCTCTCAACTGCGCGAGACGTTGATTGCCGACGTGCGCGACCGGCTGCGCCGGTCCTGGCTGGAGCGCGGCGCTTCGGAGGCTGAACTGGGATGGATCGCAACGGCTTTCGATCCGTCGGTGCTGACCATCGGCTTCGCCCGCCGGGTGCCGACCTATAAGCGGCTGACCCTGATGCTGCGCGATCCGGAGCGGTTGGAAAAGCTGCTGCTGGACTCCAAGCGGCCGGTGCAGTTGATCGTGGCGGGTAAGTCGCACCCGGCCGACGACGGCGGCAAAGCCCTCATCCAGCAGATCGTGCGCTTCGCCGACCGCCCGGAGGTGCGTCACCGCATCGCGTTCCTACCGGACTACGACATGTCTATGGCCCGGTTGTTGTATTGGGGCTGCGACGTGTGGCTGAACAACCCCTTGCGTCCGTTGGAGGCATGTGGCACGTCGGGCATGAAGAGTGCGCTCAACGGTGGACTGAACCTGTCGATCCGCGACGGCTGGTGGGACGAGTGGTACGACGGCGAGAACGGCTGGGAGATCCCGACGGCTGACGGGCTCTCCGACGAAACCCGCCGTGACGACCTGGAGGCCGCCGCCCTCTACGACCTGCTGGAGAATGCGGTGACCCCCAAGTTCTACGAGCGGGACGAACAAGGGGTACCCACCCGCTGGGTCGAGATGGTGCGCCACACCCTGCAGGTGCTCGGTCCCAAGGTGCTGGCCTCGCGGATGGTGCGGGATTACACCGAGCAGTACTACATTCCCGCCGCGCAGTCGTTGCGCAAGACCGTCGAGGCGGCGTCCGGGGAGCCCTTCGGCGCCGCCCGTGAACTCGCTGAATACCGGCGCCGCGCCCAGGACGCCTGGCCCAAGATCCAGATCACCGATGTGGACAGCTACGGGCTGCCGGACACTCCGCTGCTGGGGTCGGAGTTGACGCTGACCGCGACTGTCCAGCTGGCCGGGCTGCGTCCCGACGAGGTGGTGGTGCAGGCGGTGCTCGGCCGCGTCGACGCCAGCGATGCGATCCTGGAACCCGTGACGGTGCCGATGACCCACACCGGGTCCGCCGAAGGCGGCGCCGAGGTGTTCTCCACCACCGCACCGCTACCGGTCGCCGGACCGGTCGGGTACACGGTGCGCGTGTTGCCTCATCACCGGCTGCTCGCCGCCGACAACGAGCTCGCTCTGGTCACCCTCGCTTGAGTAACGCGTTCAAGGTCCAGCTCGACGGCGGGCCCTACGCGCTGGCGGCCGGGCCGGACGGCGCCATGTGGGTGACATTGGTGCACGCCGGTGCCATCGCGCGGGTGTCGTCCGACGGCGGTGAGGTCACCACGTATCCGGTGGCCGCCGGCTCGCGTCCGTCGATCATCACCGCGGGGTCCGACGGCGCCATGTGGTTCACCCGCGCCGGTGACGACCGCATCGGCCGAATCACCACCGCGGGGGAGTTGAGTTGCTTCGAGTTGGCGGAACACAGCGGGCCGTTCGGCATCACCGCAGGCGCGGACGGCGCGTTGTGGTTCACCGCGATGACTTCGGGCGAGGTCTGCCGGATCACCACCGACGGTGAGATCACCAGCCAGGCCGTGGTGGGTGGAATGCCGTCGATGATCACCTGCGGTCCCGACGGCGCGTTGTGGTTCACCATCAATCAGAGCAATGCGATCGGCCGGCTGGCCGACGGAGACCTCACGGTACGTGAATTGCCCACTGCCGCAGCCGGTCCGGTGGGCATTGCGGCGACGCACGACGATGCGGTGTGGTTCACCGAGATCCTCGCCGACAAGCTCGGCCGCATCCCGCTCGACGATGCGATCCAGGAACTCGACCTGCCAGGTAAACCGCACGCCGTGGTCGCCGATCCAGCCGACGGTGTGTGGGTCAGCCTGTGGGGTGCCGATCAGCTCGCCAGGGTCAGCGGAGACGGTGAGATCGTGACGATCGATCTGCCCCGCGGCAGCGAACCCCACGGCATGGCGATCGGTCCTGACGGTGCCGCCTGGGTGGCGCTGGAGAGCGGCTTCGTCCTACGAATGCCGACCTGAGTGCCGGCGGGAATCGGCGGTCGGGTAATCACATAGGCGATACGTTCCCGTGGGGAACTGTAACGAGAGGCCGCCTGTGTTGATTCGCTCGTTCGCGCTGCTGGCCGCGTGGTCTGTGATCTGCCTACTGTGCGCGCCCCAGGCCGCTGCCGATCCGGAAGGCGACGTGGCACCCCCGCTGGCCGAACCGGCCGTTGTCGAAGGCTTCGTCGAATCGAGCCCACCGGCCATGACCAAGACGCCCGACGGCTGGGAACTCACGGTGTCCGCCAAAGACGAGACCCAGGCCATCGTGGCGCCGTTGACCACCGCCGTGTCCTCCCGCGAGTACGTGGTCGGCGGCACGTATAACGGGGTCATGTCGGGTCCCGATACCGGGGAGGATCCGAACGGCTCGTTGGAGGCCGGGTACCAGATCGGCTGCGGCATCGACATGAGCACATCCAATGGCGTCTCCCTGACGGGAACCGCGGGCATCAACCCGTCCATCGGCGTCATCGGCACCGATGTGATCTCCCCGATCCCCGAGGGCATCTTGCCGGGCATCGGAGGCAACATCGGCGGCGGTATCACGGTGGGTCTCAAACCCGGCATCATCAACGTCGTCCCGGTGGCGGAGAAGCAATTCAAGGGCACTGAGCCCTGGGTGATGATCAGCAACTTCCGCGTGAAGATCGACGGCTGCGTGGGTCAGTCGTTCATCCGGTCCTATGCGATCCTGACTCGCTCTACCGAGCAGTCTGAAGCCGTGCTGGCCTGGTACGGCATGACGAAGGTCGTCTGAACCGCCGCGCACGCGAGGAGCGAAATTGGTACCGCTCAGGAGAAGCGCTTGAGGCAGCGGTCCTCGTCGCCGAGGATGCCGACCCGGAACGCGTCGATCCTGGCGAACCCGGAAGGCACCGACTCACCGTTGACGTCGCTGGCCACCAGTCCGTTGGTGAGGATGCCCGACACGGCCTCGTCGACGTCACCGGCGGTCAGCAGGAGGGTGTCACCGTTGGGCACCGTGACGGGTTTGGTGATCTTGGTGGTCGCCACGCCGGTCAGGCACGCCGTGCGAAGCGCGGCCTCGGCGTTGTCCAGGACCAGGCCCCGCTCGTGCTGCAGAGCCAGCATGTACCGCGACATCAGCACCGAGAAGGCGGTGTTGTCGCCGGCGGCCAAGGTGCCCGCCTCCTCTTCATCGGGCCGCAGGCCAAGAGTTTCCAACTCGGCCATGTCGACGGCGATGGTGTTGGTGTCCGGACAGTAGGAGGCGGGCGGGCTGGGTCGCGCACTCGGGCATCCCTGCGCAGCGGCGGCATCGAAGCTCAGCTTTGGCGGGTTGGGCGGTTTGAACAGGATGTTGAGTGCGTCGACCATCGACTGCACCCACGGTCTGGTGACAGGCAGCTCACCGGTCTGGTCTTCGGGCAGCAGCACCGGAAGTTCCCCCCGGCGCTGGCTGATCTCCTTGACGTCGATCGCGGCGCACGCCGACGCCCCGTCGGTGAACCCGAACTGGAAGGCCGAGACCCGCTCGAACGCCGAACCGTGTTCGTCGATCCCGCCTTGAGCGTCGGCCTCACTGAAGAGCGGGTCGCGGAATCCGATGACCGCGGCCAGCAGATTGTTCAGGCCGTCAGCGGTGCTGAGGGTGAAGCGGGAGGAATTGCCTTCGGCCACCCACCGCATGTAGGTGCCGGCCAGGCAGTCGGCTTGCTGTTCGGCCACCAGAGTGGGCGTGCCGCGGCGAACCAGCTTGGCCTGCTGTTGGATGGCGTGGCCGTACTCGTGCGCCAGCACCATCACGGCGCCCATATCGCCGTTGAGCTGACGCAGCGAAGGCATCAGGACACCGCGGTCCCATCCGATGGTCTGGTCCGGTTTGCAGTACGCGGCATTGACCAGCCCGTAGGTCTCCAGGCCGCAGAACTGCCCCTCGTAACTCTCGGCGTCCCATGAGATCAGCTCGTTGACCGGTTCGAACTCACCCTCGAACGTCTCGCCGTAGACCGTCGACCAGAACTCCTCGATGTCGCTGACCGCGCTGGCGGCCAGGTTGTCGATCTTGCCGCCGTCGGAATCGCTGACGTCGCGCGATGGCTCGGCAGCGTCGGATCGCAAGCCACTGGGCCCGTCGGTGGCGGGCATCCCGGCGACCGAGAACGGGTCATCGAACACCGAGACGGGGCTACCGGCCACAACCGTCGAGCAAGCCGCCAACGGCAGCGCAAGGCAGATGGCGATCACACGGCCGAACAGGTTCCGTCGGCTCATGTATGCCGCCTTCCGGTGCACTCGGGGCCAAGGTCGCTCACGCGCAGATTGCCGCCAGGATAGTGAATTCCTGACTCCAAGGCCGTGTGGTCAGTGCGCGCCGCGCAGCCGCAACAGCGCCTGACGCACCCGGTCCGGATCGGTGGTGGCCCAGAACGGCGGAAGCGAGGCGCGCAGATAACCGCCGTACCGGGCGGTCGCCAAGCGCGAATCCAGCACCGCGACCACGCCGCGGTCGTCGGTGCGCCGCAGCAGCCGGCCCGCGCCCTGAGCGAGCAACAGGGCAGCGTGGTTGGCGGCGACTGCCATGAAGCCGTTGCCCCCGTGCGCGCTGATCGCCCGCTGGCGGGCGGTGAGGAGCGGATCGTCGGGACGGGGAAAGGGAATCCGGTCGATGATCACCAGCGAGAGCGACGGCCCAGGTACGTCGACACCCTGCCACAGCGAGAGCGTGCCGAACAACGATGTCTCGGGGTCGTCCGAAAAGCGTTGCACCAGAGCCGAAGTGGTGTCCTCGCCTTGGCAGAGCACGGGGGTGGTCAGTCGCTCGCGCATCACCTCGGCTGCGGCCTTGGCCGCGCGCATCGACGAGAACAGGCCGAGGGTACGTCCGCCCGCGGCGGTGACGAGCGCCTGGATCTCGTCGAGAACGTCGGTGCCGGTGCCGTCGCGTCCGGGGGCCGGTAAATGCTTGGCGACGTAGAGGATTCCGGACTTGGCGTGCTCGAAGGGTGAGCCGACGTCGATGCCCCGCCAGCCCGGTGCCGCGTTGTCGTCGAAGCCGGCCAGTCCCCAATTGCGGGCCATCGCGTCGAAGTTGCCGCCGAGGCAGAGCGTGGCCGAGGTCAGCACCGCGGTGGTGTGGGCGAATAAGCGGTTGCGCAGCAGCCCGGACACGGACATGGGCGCCACCCGAAGGATGGCGCGCACCGTACCCCGGCTTTCTTCATGGTCAACCCACACGACGTCCGTGCGATCGGGGATGGCAGGGACGAAAGACGTGAGGACGCGGGTGGCGGTGTCGCTGACGTCGTTGAGCGCGGTGACGGCCTCGGTGCGGGCCGAGGCGGCCTGCGGGTCACTCGGCGAGGTGTCGATCGCGGACCGGGCCGCGTTCGCCGCGTCGCGCAGTGCGGTCAGGTAGGTCGCCAGTTCGTCGTCGAGCACGTCGATGCGCCCGGCGGGGACGTCGTACAGCATCGACGACAACGTCGCCGTCGCGGCCTCGAAGCGTTGGGCGAGTTCGGCATCGACCAGCCGGGCCATGCGGCGATGCGCGACCCCCATCGAGGTCGGGGAGAGTTCGCCGGTGGCGACGCTGGTGACGCGGTCGGCCAGCTCGTGCGCTTCATCGACCACGAGGAGCTCGAATTCGGGCAGGACCGCGAAATCCGACAGCGCGTCGATGGCCAGCAGCGCGTGGTTGGTGACGACAACATCTGCCGCGCCCGCGTTTCCCCTCGCCCGCTCGGCGAAACAGTCGGTGCCGAACGGACAGCGCGACACCCCGATGCATTCCCGCGCCGACACGCTGACCTGCCCCCACGACCGGTCGGGTACTCCGGGGACCAGCTCGTCGCGATCACCGGTCTCGGTGTCCGACGACCAGTCGATGAGCCGCTGGACATCACGTCCGAGCGCGCTGACCGCCATCGGCGAAAACAGTTCGTCCTGCGGACGGTCGTCGGGCTCGTTGGCTGCCCCGTTGTGAACCTTGTTGAGACACAGGTAGTTTCCGCGGCCCTTCAGCAGGGCGAATCGCGGCCGCCGCGGCAGCACGTCGGCAAGCGAGTCCACGAGCCGCGGCAGATCACGGTCGACCAATTGGCGCTGCAGCGCGATGGTGGCCGTGGACACCACCACCGGTTGCTCTGTCTCCAGCGCCCGGGCGATGGCAGGAACGAGATAGGCCAGTGATTTGCCGGTGCCGGTACCGGCCTGTACGGCCAGATGCTCGCCGGATTCGAAGGAGTGCGCGACGGCTTCGGCCATCTCGACCTGCCCGGTGCGGCAGGTGCCGCCCAGGCCGTCGACCGCGACGGCGAGCAGCTTGGTGACGATGTTGGTGATGGCGGGGTCGGCCGTGGTGGCTCCTAACGATTCTGGGCGGGCGGGATCATCCGGGTCCGGATGGCCGGCTCGCCGCGGGAAAGTTTGAGGCCGTCCCACGGCAGGCTGTGCAGCCCTGCCTCAACGCGGGTGCGCGCGGCGGCCAGCCCGTCGGCTGCATTGCCGTCGGCGACCGGATCACCGGCCTTCACCAGCGGCACGGTGAGCTGCCTTGCGACGAACTCCGTTTGGGGCTGCGGCGGCTCACCATACGGGTACACCACTTCCTCGAGGATGGTGCCCGACGCTTTGGCCAGCCGTAGCGCCTGTTTGCGGCCCCCGTGGGATTCCTTGTGGCTGCTGCGTTTGACCACCGGGATGCCGTCGACCTCGACGAGCTTGTAGACCATGCTCGCTGTCGGGGCGCCGGATCCGGTCACCACCGAGGTGCCGACGCCGTAACTGTCGACGGGCTCGGCGCGCAGCGCGGCGATCGCGAACTCGTCGAGATCCCCGGAAACCACGATGCGGGTACCGGTGGCGCCGAGGTCGTCGAGTTGCTGGCGCACCTGACGGGCCAGCACCCCGAGATCACCGGAATCTATCCGTACCGATCCGAGCTGCGGGCCTGCCGCCGCGATGGCGTTGGCCACTCCCGCAGTGATGTCGTAGGTGTCCACCAGCAGGGTCGTGTCGACGCCGAGCGCGGCGACCTGGCCACGGAATGCGGCCTGCTCGTCGGGGCCGTCGACGGTGGTATGCAGCAACGTGTACGCGTGGGCCGCGGTGCCCATTGCCGGCACGCCGTAGCGCCGCTGGGCCTCAAGGTTCGACGAACCGGCGAAGCCGGCCAGGTAGGCGGCGCGGGCCGCGGCCACGGCGGCCTGCTCATGCGTGCGCCGCGAGCCCATCTCGATCATCGGCCGGCCCTGCGCGGCACTGGCCATCCGGGCCGCCGCGGAGGCGATCGCCGTGTCGTGATTGAAGATTGACAGGATCAGCGTCTCCAGCACCACACACTCCGCGAACGTGCCGTGCACCGACAACACCGGGGAACCCGGGAAGTAGAGCTCGCCCTCGGCGTAGCCGTCGACGTCTCCGCCGAAGCGGTAGTCAGCCAGAAATTCCAGGGTGTCGGCGTCCAAGAAGTCCGACAGCGCGTCCAGTTCTTCCGCGGCGAACCTGAACTGTGCCAAGGCTTCAACCAGGCGACCGGTTCCGGCGACCACGCCGTAGCGACGGCCATCGGGCAGCCGTCGGGCAAATACCTCGAACGTCGTCCGGCGATGTGCGGTGCCGTCGCGCAGGGCAGCGGCAAGCATGGTCAGCTCGTATTTGTCGGTGAGCAACGCGACCGTCACAGCTGCAACCGTAGAGCAACCGGCGCTGTTTTTTGATCACCGCGTGCCGCCGGTATTGTGGGCCCATGGTTACACCGGCGAAGGCCCGACCGGGAACCCGCGAAGAATCCGAAGTCGCCTCGGTCGAGTCCATCCAAAGCCCCTGGGTCACCATCGTCTGGGACGATCCGGTCAATCTGATGAACTACGTCACCTACGTCTTCCAGAAGCTGTTCGGCTACAGCGAGCCGCACGCCACCAAACTCATGCTTCAGGTGCACAACGAGGGCAAGGCTGTGGTGTCGGCCGGCAGCCGGGAGTCGATGGAAACCGACGTATCCAAGCTGCACGCCGCGGGGCTGTGGGCCACCTTGCAGCAGGACCGCTGATCGACTGTGCGGAAATGGAAGCGGGTCGACACCGCTAACGGCCCGCGGTTTCGCTCGGCGCTGGCGGCGCACGAGGCGGCATTGCTGTCCAGCCTGGTCACCTCGATGTTGGGGATGCTCGACGAACGTGAATCATCAGGGCCCACAGATGAACTCGAAGCGATCACCGGCATGAAGACCGGTAACCCGCAGCCGCCGCAAGACGCCACGATGAAGCGGCTGCTGCCGGACTTCTACCGGCCGCAAACCGAGCATCCCGCCGGCTCGGGCACCGCCGAGAGCCTCAACAGCGCACTGCGTGGGCTGCACGAGCCGGAGATCATCGACGCCAAACGCGAAGCGTCACAAAGACTGTTGGACACCATTCCGGACGGCGGCGGCAAATTCGAGCTGACCGAGGAGGACGCACACGCCTGGGCTCGCGCCGTCAACGACGTTCGGCTGGCGTTGGGCGCCATGCTCGACATCGGACCCGACGGACCCGATCAGTTGTCGCCTGAGGACCCGATGGCCGGCCACCTCGACGTCTACCAGTGGCTCACGGTTCTGCAGGAGTACCTGGTGCTCGGTCTGATGGGTAAGTAGATGAGCGCTTGCGCGAAGAGCAGACGGTACTGATGGGCTCGATCACCGACGTCGGCGGCATTCTGGTCGGCCATTACCACCGGCTCGAACCGGATGCGGCGCTGGGCTCCGGATGGGCGTCGGGCAGCACCGTGGTGCTGACACCGCCCGGAACCGTCGGCGCCGTCGATGGCCGTGGCGGCGCGCCAGGAACCCGGGAAACCGATCTGCTCGACCCGATCAACACGGTCCGCCACGTGGACGCGGTCGTGCTCACCGGTGGCAGTGCGTACGGCCTGGCCGCCGCCGACGGTGTGATGACCTGGCTGGAAGAGCAAGGCCGAGGGGTGGCGATGGACGGCGGCGTGGTCCCGATCGTCCCGGCCGCGGTGATCTTCGATCTGCCCGTCGGAGGCTGGGGCAACCGGCCCACCGCCGAGTTCGGGTACGAGGCCGCCGAGCGGGCGGGCGCCCAGTTCACGCTGGGCACCGTTGGCGCCGGCGTCGGGGCGCGGGTCGGGGTGCTCAAGGGCGGCGTGGGGACGGCCTCGACGACGCTCGCGTCCGGGGTGACCGTCGGCGCGCTGGTGGTGGTCAACGCCGCAGGCGACGCAGTGGACCCCGACACCGGCCTGCCGTGGATGGCCGAGTTCATCGAGGGGTTCGGCCTGATCGCACCACCTGCCGATCAGCTCGCCGGGTACGCCGACCTGCGCGCCGAGCTCAGCCCGCTGAACACCACCATCGCGGTCGTGGCCACCGACGCTGAGCTGAGCCCGGCCGCGTGCCGTCGCGTCGCGGTCGCTGCGCACGACGGGCTCGCCCGCACCATCCGGCCGTGCCACACCCCGCTGGACGGCGATACGGTATTCGCGCTGGCCACCGGCGCGGTCACGGTCCCGCCGGACCCGAAAACGCCGACGGCGATGTCCCCGGACACCGCGCTTGTCACGCAGGTCG
The DNA here is from genome assembly GCF_053483975.1 of Mycolicibacterium sp. XJ870. NCBI lineage: Bacteria > Bacillati > Actinomycetota > Actinomycetes > Mycobacteriales > Mycobacteriaceae > Mycobacterium > Mycolicibacterium sp. XJ870. Next base: position 218,968 of record NZ_JBEFTI010000010.1, on the reverse strand, counting down.
GGGCTGCCGCGGCGGACTGTCTTGCCCGTGCGGTGCTCGTCGGAGTGCTGGCCGCCGAATCAGTCGCAGGAATACCGACCTACCGTGACATGTTGCCGGGAGCGTTCGAATGACCGGCTTTGAGAAAGGTGCAAGAAGGTGCTGGTGATACGCCGCGACCTCGTCGAGGCCATGGTGGCGCACGCGCGGTCCGACCATCCTGACGAAGCGTGCGGGGTGATCGCAGGCCCCGAGGGCTCCGATCGGCCGGAGAAGTTCATCGCGATGGTCAACGCAGAGCGATCGCCGACGTTCTACCGGTTCGACTCGCAGGAGCAGCTCAAGGTGTGGCGCTCATTAGAAGACTCAGGCGACGCTCCTATTGTCATCTATCACTCGCACACCGGCACCGAGGCCTACCCCAGCCGCACCGACATCTCGTTGGCCCAAGAACCCGATGCGCACTACGTGCTGATCTCCACCCGCGACCCCGACGAACACGAGCTGCGCAGTTACCGCATCATCGACGGCGTCGTCACCGAGGAACCCGTCGATATCGTTGAGCAGTACCACTAAGGAGTAACCGTGACAGTTTCCGTCTCGATCCCCACGATCCTGCGTCCGCACACCGGCGGGCAGAAGCGCGTCAGCGCCTCCGGCGACACCCTGCAGGCGGTGATCAGCGACCTGGAGAACAACTACTCCGGCATCTCCGACCGGCTGGTCGACAACGGCAAGCTGCATCGCTTCGTCAACATCTACGTCAACGACGAGGACGTCCGGTTCTCCGGTGGCCTGGACACCACGATCGCCGACGGCGATTCGGTGACGATTTTGCCCGCCGTCGCAGGTGGCTAGCGGATGACCCGGTACGACTCGCTGCTGCAGGCCCTCGGCAACACGCCGCTGGTGGGGCTGCAGAACCTCTCGCCGGCCTGGGATGGCTCGCCACATGTGCGGTTGTGGGCCAAGCTCGAGGACCGCAACCCGACCGGGTCCATCAAGGACCGGCCCGCGCTGCGGATGATCGAGCAGGCCGAGCGCGAAGGGCGGCTGGAACCGGGCGCCACCATCCTGGAACCCACCAGTGGCAACACCGGGATCTCGTTGGCGATGGCTGCCCTGCTCAAGGGCTACAACATGATCTGTGTGATGCCGGAGAACACCTCGATCGAGCGGCGCCAGCTTCTCGAGCTCTACGGCGCCCGGATCATCTACAGCCCGGCCGAGGGCGGCTCCAACACCGCGGTGGCCACCGCGAAAGAGCTTGCCGCAGAAAACCCTTCGTGGGTGATGCTGTATCAGTACGGCAATCCGGCGAACACTTTGGCGCATTACGAGGGCACGGGACCGGAATTGCTCGCAGACCTGCCCGAGATCACCCACTTCGTCGCGGGCCTCGGCACCACCGGCACGCTGATGGGCACCGGCCGCTACCTGCGCGAGCAGGTTCCGGGCGTGCAGATCGTCGCCGCCGAACCCCGCTACGGGGAAGCCGTGTACGCGCTGCGCAACATCGACGAGGGCTTCATTCCCGAGCTGTATGACGCCGATGTGCTCACCACCCGGTTCTCGGTGGGCTCGTTCGACGCCGTGCGGCGCACCCGTGAGCTGGTGACCCGGGAGGGCGTCTTCGCGGGCATCTCCACCGGCGCGGTGCTGCATGCCGCGCTCGGCATGGCGGCCAAGGCGGTCAAGGCCTCCGAGCGGGCCGACATCGCGTTCGTCGTGGCCGACGCCGGCTGGAAATATCTGTCGACCGGTGCATACGCCGGTAGCCTGGATGACGCCGAAGACGCTCTGGAAGGCCAGCTATGGGCATGATCCCCACTCCCGCGCCACAGTCGAAGAAGCGACCGGCGTGGATGGTGGGTGGTGCCACGATCATCACGTTCGTCGCATTGCTGTACGTCATCGAACTCTTCGACAATCTGACCGGCCACAACCTCGATGACAACGGCATCCGCCCGCTGGAGACCGACGGGTTGACGGGCATCATCTTTTCCCCCCTGCTCCACGCGAACTGGGCGCACCTGATGGCCAACACCGGCCCGGCGCTGGTGCTCGGCTTTCTGATGACGTTGGCCGGGATGGCCCGGTTCGTCTGGGCCACCGCCATCATCTGGATCCTCGGCGGGTTCGGCACCTGGCTCATCGGCAACGTGGGCGCGCCGTACGGCGTCGAGACCAACCACATCGGCGCTTCCGGTCTGATCTTCGGTTGGTTGACCTTCCTTATCGTGTTCGGGTTCTTCACCCGCAAGGCGTGGCAGATCGTCGTCGGGGTGATCGTGCTGTTCGTCTACGGCGGCATCCTGCTCGGCATGCTGCCCGGCACGTTCGGGGTGTCCTGGCAGGGGCATATGTGCGGGGCCATTGCCGGTGTGATCGCCGCCTACCTGCTGGCCGGACCCGAACGCAAGGCGCGCGAATCACGCAAACGGAGCCAGCCGTATCTGACCTCATGACCGAACAACTCGCGCCGATCGGGATCTTCGATTCCGGGGTCGGCGGGCTCACGGTGGCCCGCGCCATCATCGACCAATTGCCCGACGAGGACATCGTCTACGTCGGCGATACCGGCAACGGGCCGTACGGCCCGCTGACCATTCCCGAGATCCGCAGACACTCCCTGGCCATCGGTGACGATTTGGTGGAGCGCGGGGTCAAGGCGTTGGTGATCGCGTGCAACACCGCGTCCTCGGCGTCCCTGCGGGATGCCCGTGAGCGCTACTCGCCGGTGCCGGTGGTCGAGGTGATCCTACCCGCGGTGCGCCGCGCGGTGGCCGCGACCCGCAACGGCCGCATCGGGGTGATCGGCACGGCGGCGACCATCGCGTCGGGCGCCTACCAGGACGCGTTCGCAGCGGCCCGCGACACCGAGGTGATCGGAGTGGCGTGCCCGCGGTTCGTCGACTTCGTCGAACGCGGGGTCACCAGCGGACGCCAGGTGCTCGGCCTGGCCGAGGGCTACCTGGAGCCGTTGCAGCGCGCCGAGGTGGACACCCTGGTGCTGGGTTGCACGCACTATCCGATGCTGTCCGGACTCATTCAATTGGCCATGGGGGACAACGTCACTCTGGTGTCGTCCGCCGAGGAGACCGCCAAGGAATTGCTGCGTGTGCTCACCGAGCTGGATCTGTTGAGACCGCATGATTCTTCGCCTGCCCGCCGGATCTTCGAGGCGACCGGGGACCCCGAGGCGTTCACCACACTGGCGGCTCGATTCCTCGGCCCGACCCTGGACGGCGTGCGGCCGGTTCGGCGTCACGTCGGCGCGGGAAAATGATCTCCATCGCCAAACCGGGCATGTTTTCGCCACGTCGATAGCAGGCATGGCAAGCTAGACAGTGTGCGATTGACCGTACTGGGATGCTCCGGCAGCGTCGTCGGCCCAGATTCGCCAGCATCTGGCTACCTTGTCACCGCACCGGACACGGTTCCGATGGTTATCGACTTCGGTGGCGGCGTGCTCGGTGCGCTGCAGCGCTACGCCGACCCCAACACGGTCAACGTCTTGCTATCCCATCTGCATGCCGATCACTGCCTGGATCTTCCGGGTCTGTTCGTGTGGCGGCGCTATCACCCGATGCCGGCGACCGAGCGCGGCTTGATGTACGGCCCGGCCCATACCTTTGCGCGCCTGGGCGCGGCATCGTCGCCGGAGGGGATCGAGATTGACGACTTCTCCGACATCTTCGAGGTCCGGCACTGGCAAGACGGCAAGCCCGTGGATTTTGGCACGCTGAGCGTGACGCCGCGGCTGGTCTGCCACCCCACGGAGTCATACGGGATGCGGTTCACCGATCCGTCGGGGGCGACGCTGGTCTACAGCGGCGACACCGGTTATTGCGACGCGCTCGTGGAACTGGCTCAGGGCGCCGATCTCTTCCTGTGCGAGGCGTCCTGGACGCATGATCCGTCCCACCCGCCGCACCTACATCTGTCGGGCACGGAGGCCGGCCGCGCGGCTGCGGCGGCGGGAGTCGGCGAGTTGTTGTTGACGCACATTCCGCCGTGGACCTCGCGCGAGGACGTGATCAGCGAGGCCAAGGCGGAGTTCGACGGCCCGGTGCACGCTGTGGTGTGCGGCGAGACGTTCGACGTCACGCGGGGCTAGTCGTTCAGGCCGGTGTCGGTGTGACCCGTTAGGGTTGGGCCGTGTCCAGACGAGAAGATGGGCGGCTCGACGACGAGCTGCGTCCGGTGGTCATCACCCGCGGTTTCACCACACATCCGGCGGGTTCGGTACTGGTCGAGTTCGGCCAGACCCGGGTCATGTGCACGGCGTCGGTCACCGAAGGGGTGCCGCGCTGGCGTAAAGGTTCCGGGCAGGGCTGGCTCACCGCGGAGTACGCGATGCTGCCCGCCGCCACCCACGACCGCTCGGACCGCGAATCGGTCAAGGGCCGGGTTGGTGGGCGCACCCAGGAGATCAGCAGGCTGATCGGGCGGTCGCTGCGCGCGTGCATCGACCTCGGGGCGTTGGGGGAGAACACCATTGCCATCGACTGCGACGTACTGCAGGCCGACGGTGGCACCCGCACCGCGGCGATCACCGGGGCCTACGTCGCCCTGGCGGACGCTGTCACCTATCTGTCGGCAGCCGGGCGGCTGTCGGACCCCCGGCCATTGTCGTGCGCGATCGCGGCGGTATCGGTCGGCGTGGTCGACGGTCGCGTGCGCGTCGACCTGCCCTACACCGAGGACTCCCGCGCCGAGGTGGACATGAACGTCGTCGCCACCGACACCGGCACGCTCGTGGAGATCCAGGGCACCGGCGAGGGTGCGACGTTCCCGCGGTCGACTCTGGACAAGCTGATGGACGCGGCGCTGGGAGCGTGCGAGCAGCTGTTCGTGCTGCAGCGCGAGGCACTGGAACTGCCGTACCCCGGCGTGCTGCCGGAAGGCCCTGCGCCGAAGAAAGCGTTCGGAAGCTGACCCGGCTCCTGGTGGCCAGCCGCAATCCGAAGAAGCTGGCCGAACTGCGACGTGTGCTCGATGCAGCCGGCGTGACCGGGCTTGAGCTGCTGTCCCTTGCCGACGTGGCACCTTACGACGAGGCGCCCGAAACCGGCGCCACGTTCGAAGAGAACGCCTTGGCGAAGGCTTCTGACGGGTTTGCCGCTTCGGGATTGCCATGTGTGGCCGACGATTCCGGTATTTCTGTCGACGCACTGAACGGCATGCCGGGCGTGTTGTCGGCGCGGTGGTCGGGTGTCCACGGCGACGACTCCGCGAACACTTCATTGCTGCTGGCACAGCTGGCTGACGTGCCTTCCGAGCGGCGGGGCGCGGCGTTCGTGTCGGCGTGCGCGTTGGTATCTGCGTCCGGGTCCGCAGTCGTACGTGGCGAGTGGCCCGGGACTGTTACCCGTGCGCCGCGCGGGGAGGGCGGCTTCGGGTACGACCCCGTGTTCCTGCCTCTTGGGTCGACGCGTACCGCCGCTGAACTGACGCCCGCCGAGAAGGATGGGGCCTCACACCGCGGGCGGGCGCTGGCATTGTTGGTCCCGGCGCTACGGGAGTTGGCTTCGGGTTAGAGCTCGAAGCGTTGCTTGATGTCCTGGGTGTTGAAGTGCTCGACGATGATCCCCAGGAATGGGATCGTGCCGGCCAGCAGGACACCGATGGTCTTGCCGATAGGCCAGCGGATCTTGACGGCGAGGTTGGCGGTGAACATCAGGTAGATGAAGTACACCCAGCCGTGCACCACGCCGATCCAGCCCGGTGGATTGTCGACCTGGACGATGTACTTGAGCACCATCTCGTAACACAGCGCGATCAGCCAGATGCCGGTCGCCCAGGCCAGCACGCGGTAGCCCAGCAAGGCCTTGCGGATCGTCTCCTTCGGAGTGGTGACCTCGGCTGCCGGTTCGGCCTGCGGTTCGGGTGCAGTCATCTGTTGTCTTCCTTGTCTTTCTCGGCAAGCTCGGCGAGGTAGGCGTTGTACTCGCTCAGCGTCTGGTCTGTGTCGTCGTGCGCTGCGGGCTTGGGCCTTTCCGGCAGCAGGCCCGCGGGGATCTCGGTGACCTCATCGCTGGGCCGAGCCTGCGGTGCATCTTCGTACCGGACGAACTTGTAGTACGCGTAGAAGCAGAAGCCCGCGAACATCGGCCATTGCAGGGCATAGCCCAGATTCTGGAAGGTGCCCGACGCCGACTCGTATCGGGTCCACTGCCACCAGGCCAGCCCCAGACAGCCAGCGGCGCCGAGGGTCACCAGCGCGACGAGCGCTGGTCTCCTACGCCGTGTAGTGGACATTAGTCCACGGTACCGCGAGGTCCTTGGGTCCGACGAACGTGTCGAGGCGAGCGGTGGCGGCCTTGCGGTAGATGGAAACGATGTACTTCGTCGATCGTGTCCACGGGATTTCAAGGCGGTCCAGTGCGGCGGTGAACAGGTTGATGATGTCGTCGGATCTGTTCGAAAAGTGATAGCGGATGCTTTTGACGCCCCGGTCGTTGGCGACGACCCGGCAGCCGTCGCTGTGGATGAACCCGATGATGAACTCTTCGGTGGCTTGGCCGACTAGTGCCTGCTGCCACGGTTCCAAGACAATGGACCGATTGTGCTTTCTGCCTGGACCGTGCTGAGGAAACAGGCACGGCCAGTGCTTGGAGTACAGCGAAACCTCGACGCAGCCCTTCTTCTTCACTATGCCGGCGTGCTGACCTGGCATGACCATCCCGATAGCTTCCCTGCAGCGATCGATGATTGCGGGGTACTTGTTGTCGAGCGCGATGCGCAGCCGCCAGACTTGCCGGCTGGCTGAGATCCAGCCATCGCCCAGATAGAGGCCGAGCAGGTAGGAATAGCCAGCTACGGGGAGTGCTTCGAAGTCGTGGTCGATGCCGCACTCGGATAATGCCTGGGGCTGGCGCAAACGTGTCGGTGGCCGGCAGCGCCAATCCCGCACGGTCGGACGCGGTATGCCGGTTTGCCGCGCGATGGCACAGTCATTCATGCCGGCGGCGATGAGCCGCTGGACTTCGTTGAATTCGTCCGCAGACCGCACGTCATGTCCTCACGCCGGAAGTTGCTTCCAACGTAAGAGGCACCACCGACACGTTCGCAGGTTCGCGAGGCGGTACCATCGGGTGCGCTGCGGGCGTGGTGGAATCGGAATACACGCGGGTTTTAGGTGCCCGTGCTCGAAAGAGCTTGAGGGTTCGAGTCCCTCCGCCCGCACTCAGGTCACATGTGGTCTACCCAAGAGCGGTACCGCATGCGGTATCACCTTTCACGGGTCGGTATTGCCCCGCCATCCGCGTCCGGCGCCTGCCGTAACTCCTCACGGAGCGAGGCGATCTCGCCCCGCAGCTCGTTGATGTGCGCAGCCGTTGCCGCCGCGGTGGCCGTCTCGTCGACCGACACGGTCTGCACGATCCACGACGCAATGGTCGCGGTGATCGAGCCGACCAGGCTGATGCCGCCAATCATCAAGAGCGCGGCGATGACTCGTCCCGTCGTCGTGACGGGAAACATGTCGCCGTAGCCGACGGTGGTGATCGTGGTGATCGCCCACCAAACCGCATCACCGAAGTCGGTGATGTGGGCGTCGGGGTGGCCGCGCTCAGCCTGCAGGACAGCCAGCGACGCGACATACACCAGCAGAACCGCACCCGAGATGGTGTAGAGGACGACCTTGCCGCGAATGGCATTACCGACCGCCTTCTGCAGCACGCTGATGAGCACGATGAGCCGCAACAGTCGCAGCGGGCGCAGTAGCGGCAGCAGGACGATCAAGAGGTCGAAGAGGTGCGTCCGGAACCACTTCTTGCGGTCCGGTGCCAGATACAGCCTCGCGACGTAGTCGGCGGTGAACACCGCCCACGTGGCCAGCGTCGCGAAGTCGACCGCACGAGCTGCCAGCCCGTGGGGTTGGACGAGAACCTCTACCGTGTACGCCGCCAGGAACACCACGGCAACCGCCGCAAGTGGCCATTCGGCGCGATGCTCCCATTTGTCGAGGCGATCCTGCACCGTCACGTCAGAGAGTGTGCGGCACGACGGCGGGTCAGCGTCAAGCAACCCCCGCGGCTACGCAGCCTACGAGACAGCGATCAACGGCGGCGCCACCGGTACTTAGCCGTCAGATCAACGCAATGGTCGATCTGTCGCTCGAGAACCAACCATTGCGTTGATCTCGGCGCAAAAGCAAAAACGTGCCTACCGGTTGAACTTCCCCGCCAAATACTCAGTCCGGCAAGCATTCCGCGCCAGTTTCCCGCTCGTCGTCCGCGGGATGACCCCGGCGGCCACCATCCGCACGTCGGCAATCCGGACCTGATGTTGGCGTGACACCGCAGCGCGCACCGCATCCACGATGGGCCCGGGCTCGGCACGGCCGGCGCCGGCGGCGCGTTCGGCGACGATGACCAACTCCTCACCACGGGAGCCGGGCACCGAGAACGCCGCGACGTAGCCGGAGCGCACCGCAGGCGACGAGAGGCTGACGGTGGTTTCGATGTCGGTCGGGTAGTGGTTACGCCCGTCGATGACGATCAGGTCTTTGATGCGTCCGGTCAGGTACAGCTCACCGTCGATGTAGACACCGAGGTCGCCGGTGGCCAGCCAGTAGCCGTTGTCGGGCGCGCCCTCGGCGTGGCTGCCCGCGTCGAGCCGGGTCTGCAGCTTGTTGCCGAACACCCGCTCGGTCTCCTCGGCTCGGCCGAAGTAACCGTTGCCAATGTTGTTGCCGTGCAACCAGATCTCTCCGACGGTCCGGTCCGGCACCTCAATGCCGTCGCCGTCGGCGATCACCGCCCACTGGTTGGGGATGGGCTGCCCGCATGACACATACGCGACCGCGCCCGCATCGTCGGCCGCAACGACCGCCGCGCGGCCGGCACTCAACTCCTCGCGGTCCAGGTACACCGCCGTGGCGGCCGCGACGGGGGCGATGCTGGCCACCGACAACGTGGCCTCGGCCATCCCGTAGGACGGCTTGATCGCCGTCGCGGGCAACCCGTAGGGCGCAAACGCCGTCGTGAACTTCTCGACGGCCGCCATCGTCACGGGCTCGGATCCGTTGAGCAACGTCACCACGTTGGTCAGGTCGAGTGCCTCGCCTTGCGGCGGCAGCCCGCGCTCGGCGGCGAGTTCGAAGGCGAAGTTCGGGGCGGCTGCGAAGGTTCTGCCATGCACGGCTTCGGCGGCGAGTTGCTTGATCCAGCGGTAGGGCCGCCGGACGAACGCCATCGGATCCATCAGCGTGATCTGGCCGCCGCACAGCGCGGGGAACATCACCATGATCAGACCCATGTCGTGATAGAGCGGCAACCAGCTGACGCTGCGCACACCCATGTCGAGGTCGCCGGCCAGGATCATCTGCAGGACATTGGTGCACACATTGCGGTGGGTGATCTCCACGCCGGCAGGTGTGCGGGTCGATCCCGATGTGTACTGCAGGTAGGCGACGTCGTCAGTATCGAGCGTCGCACCCGTGAACATCGAGCCGAGCGCGTCGGGAACCGCATCCACGGCGATCATCCGAGGGCGATCGGCGGCGGGCAGCGTGCGCAGGAATTTCCGCACCGATTCCGATGCGGCAGTGGTCGTGAGCACCACCGTGGGTTTGGCGTCGGTCAGCACCGCCGCCAACCGCTCGACGTGGCCCGACAGGCTCGGCGCGAACAGTGGGACCGCGACATTTCCCGCATGAATCGCGGCGAAGAACGCGGCCACGTACTCGACACCTTGAGGCGCAAGGATCGCGACCCGGTCTCCAGCGGAGGTGACCTGCTGCAGGCGAGCGCCGACGGCGCAGACCTGTGCCCACAGGGCATTCCAGCTGAGCTCCACCGCCCGACCATCAGGCTCCTGGGAGTAATCGAGGAAGCGGTAGCACGGCTCGTCGCCGAACGCGCTGCGGTTGCGATCCAGAAACGACGTCAGCGTCACGCCGTCCGGCACCACGATCGTGCCGTCCGCACGGACGTAGTGCTCGATGCTTGACGCCGACGGTTCTACGACGGTGGAATTCAGTGGCTCCCGACCCATAGCACAAGAGAATAGTAGGGCTGCTAAATACCAATTGCGTCCTGGGCCTATGAACGTAGTCACGGGTCTGCGTCAATGTGATTTACGTAACAGTAAATTGTTCGACGGAAAACTATCGTGGCCCGTCCACGGCGTACGTCCCGCTGTCGTCGGTGAACTCCACGATCACGTGCCGCAACGTGTCATTGATGTCCACCGCGCAGGTGAATGTCTTGCCCACCTCGATCGCTGGATTCTTCCCGTTGTTGCACGCCACCGCAGCAATGTCGTTGGCTCCATAGCCGTGGATCGGGTTGGACAAGATCTCGGCAACACCGGCCTCGGCCTGGTGGACATCGAGTCGCGGGCCGCCCGGCACGCCGAGTCGCCACACCGCCAATCCCACCGCGATCAGCAGGACGACGGCGGCCGCCGCCCCGACAACGAGCCACCTATTCCCGGACTTTTGCTTGACACCAGAGCGGCGTGGCGGGGGCGGGGCGGGCGGCGGCCCAGCGGCGGGCGGCCGGTGACTCGTCGGCCGCGGAACCACGGGTGGGTTGGCGCGAGCCGGTGGAGGATTCCGCGACGGCGGCCGGCCCAGTGGCGCACCGGGCGGCGGTGCGCCCCCGGGCTTCACCCACCACGGTTGCTCAGGACCGCTCATGACTCTCCCGGGAAACGTTGGTAGCACTGCGCGTCGTCGCCCTGCAGCCCGGACCGGTAGGCCAGGATGCGGCTGAATCCCGCTCCCAGCAGCGTGCCGTTGACGTCGCTGGCGGCCAGTCCGTTGGTGAGCAGTCCGCTGATCGCCTCGTCGGTGTCGCCGGCTGACAGCCTGATCGCCTGATCGGGTTCGGCCATCCTGGCCTGCGCCACACCAGTCAGGCACCCGGTGCGCATGGCGGAGACGGGCGTGTCGATCGCAAGGCCCTTCTGATGTTGCACCGCGAGCGCGTACCGAGATGTCAGCACCGATATGGCGGTGTTGTCGCCCTGCAGCAGTTCCTGTTCTTCGGTTTCAGTCTTGGTTTCTCCCAAGGCTTTCAGGGCGGGGAGATCCACCACGATCGTGTTGGTCGCCGGACAGTACGACGCCGGAGGCGCCGGTTGGGCATCCGGACAGTCGGCGGGCTCGGTGGTCAGCGTCGGCGGGTTCGCGGGCGCGTAGACCTGGCCGAGTGTCTCCATCACGCTGTCGAGCAGATCGGCGGTGATCACGCTGTCGCCGGAATCGGCGTCGCCGAAGAACTCCGAATCGAGGAACTTGGGCAAGTCCCCCCGACGCTTCTTGATCTCGCTCAGGTCGATTGCCGCGCACTGGTCGACGTTGCCGCTGAAACCGATCTGGAACGCGCTGACACGATCGAGGGCCGATCCGTGTTCGTTGCCTGTCATGACGGCATCGATCTGTGTCATGAGCGGATCCCGGATGTAGATCAGTCCGGCGAGAACATGGTTGAGGCCGTCGCCGGTGCTCATTTCGAACCGCGGGGAGTTCCCGGCCGCCACCCAGCGCAGGTACACCCCGGCAAAACAATCGGCCTGCTGCTCGGACACCAGCACGGGCGTCGACGTGTCAACGAGCCTGGCCTGATGCTGCACGGCGTGGCCGTACTCGTGGGCCATCACCCCGACGACACCCATCTGGCCGAAATATTGCGCCGCGACCGGGATGGCGACGCCGCGGTCCCACGCCATCACGTCCGCCTTGGTGCAGTAGAAGGCATTTGTCAGGCCGAATGTGTTCTCGCCGCAGAGCTCGAGTCCGGGTGGTTGGTCCGAATTGAACGACACCAGCCGCCCGGCGGGCGTGAACGTCCCGAACAGTGAACCGCCGGAGTAGTTCTGCGACCAGAACTCCTCGATGTCGTCGACGGCCAGCAGCGCCAGAGTGTCGATCTGGCCGCCGTCGGTGTTCTCGGCGGTGCGTGCCGGCGCGGGCGCATCGGGACGCATCCCGCTGTGGCCTTCGGTCACCGGCAGTCCGCCCACCCGGTCGGGGTCGAACAACATCGACGTCGCCCGCCCCTGAAGCACCGTCGGGCTGCCGCACCCGGCCAACAAAACCCCACAACACACCAGACTGACCCACCAGCAGAGCCTCCGAGCCGCCAACTGATCCGCCTTCCGATGCGTGTACCCCTGCCAGTTCTACCTGCTCCAGGTGCTGTTCGGCAGCGCCCAGGGACGACAATGGCACTCCTATGAGTACGTTCGACGATCTCGTGGCCCGCGTCCTCGCCCGCGCCGCGGCCGGTGCAGAGCAGCGGGGGACGGCCATTGTCGGCATCGCCGGCCCACCGGGCGCGGGCAAGTCCACGCTGGCCGAAGCCCTGGCTGCCGCGATCGGAGCGCGACTCGGCGCGGATGCTGTCGCGCACGTGCCGATGGACGGCTTTCACCTCGCCGATGCCGAACTGCGTCGCCTCGGGCGGTTGGATCGCAAAGGTGCGCCCGACACCTTCGATGCGGCCGGCTATGCGGCACTGCTGCGGCGCATCCGCAGTCCCCGCAGCGAGACTGTCTACGCCCCGGCGTTCGAGCGGGACCTGGAGCAACCGATTGCGGGCGCGATCGCGGTGCCGCCCGAGGTGCAGGTCGTCCTCACCGAGGGGAACTATCTGCTGCTCGACGAGCCCCGGTGGCGGGCCGTGGCGGCCGAGATCGACGAAATCTGGTACTGCGCAATCGATAACGCCGTCCGCATCAAGCGGCTGGTCGACCGTCATGTCCAGTTCGGCAAGCCCGCCGATGTCGCCACGCACTGGGTCGGCGACGTCGATGAACCCAATGCCCGACTGGTGGCGCCGACCGCGGTGCGCGCGGACCTTGTCGTCACGGTGGACGGCCTGACGCCGCGAACCGGCTTACGCGCATAACCGAACAGGTAAACTCGCTTCTCGCTGAATGAGAGGCGGGTTATCTGTGACAGCTACCGGGAACGAGGCCGCGGTCCGCAAGGCGATCACCGGCGCATCCATCGGCAACGCGGTGGAGTGGTTCGACTTCGCCATCTACGGCTTCCTGGCCACCTACATCGCCGCCAACTTCTTCCCGGCGGGCAACGAGACCGCCGCCCTGCTCAACACCTTCGCGATCTTCGCCGCGGCCTTCTTCATGCGCCCGCTCGGCGGCTTCGTGTTCGGGCCACTGGGGGACCGGCTCGGCCGTCAACGTGTGCTGGCGGTGGTGATCCTGCTGATGTCGGCGGCCACGCTCGGGATCGGCCTGTTGCCCACCTACTCCACGATCGGTGTTGTCGCGCCACTGCTGCTGCTCCTGTTGCGTTGTCTGCAGGGATTCTCGGCCGGCGGCGAATATGGCGGCGGCGCAGTCTATCTCGCCGAGTACGCCACCCAGCGTCGACGCGGTTTGACTGTCACCTTCATCGCGTGGTCGGGAGTACTCGGGTTCCTGCTCGGCTCGATCACCGTCACCCTGCTCGCGGCACTGCTGTCGCCCGAGGCGATGGACAGTTACGGCTGGCGCATCCCGTTCCTGGTGGCCGCGCCACTCGGATTGGTCGGCCTTTACATCAGGCTGCGCCTCGACGACACCCCGGAGTTCACGAAGCTCGACGCCGCCGACCGAGTTTCCAAATCCCCGCTGCGGGAGGCGGTTCGGACCGCGCGAAAGCCGATCCTCCAGGTGATCGGCATGTTCATCGTGTTCAACGTCGGCTACTACGTCGTCTTCACCTTCGTGCCGACGTACTTCATCAAAACTCTGCAGTTCAGCAAGACCGAGTCCTTCGTCTCCATCACGCTGGCCAGCCTGACCGCGCTAATCCTGATCCTGCCGCTGGCCGCATTGTCGGACCGGATCGGGCGCAAGCCGCTGCTGATCGCCGGCTCCGTCGGCTTCATCGTGTTCGCCTATCCGTTGTTCCTGCTGATGAATTCGGGATCGGTCGTGGCGGCGGTCGCCGGGCACTGCCTGCTCGCGGCCATCGAATCGGTGTATGTGGCGACGGCCGTCACCGCCGGCGTCGAACTGTTCGCCACCCGGGTGCGCTACAGCGGCTTTTCCATCGGTTACAACATCGCGGTGGCGGTGTTCGGGGGCACCACACCGTACGTGGTCACCTGGCTGACTGCCGAGACCGGCAATCATCTGGCACCCGCGTTGTATCTGATTGTCGCGGCCGTCGTCTCGGTCGGCGCCGTACTGACGCTGACCGAAAGCGCAGGCCGGCCGCTGCCCGGGGCAGAACACCCAACTGACCAGCAACGTGCCACGATGACACCGTGAGCACTGCCAAACCGACTGCCCGTCCGACGAAGGCGGACGTGGCCAGGCTGGCCAAGGTCTCCACTGCGACCGTCAGCTATGTCCTCAACAATGTTGAAGGGCAACGCATCTCGAAGCAAACCCAGCAGGCGGTACGTATCGCCGCCGCGCAGCTCGGGTACCGGCCGAACCTGGCGGCGCGCAACCTCGCCGTCGGCGGTAGCGGAGTCGTGCTCTATATCGTCGGCAGACTGTCGGTCGGCAACCTGCCGATCGAGGTCGGCAGTCGGCTCACCACCGCGCTGGCCCGCCACGGCATCGTGTTGTCCCTGCAATTCGAGACCGAAGACGACCGCAACGTTGTCGACGCCATCGCCGATCTCAACCCGATGGCGGTGACCAGCACCTTCCCCCTGACCGGCAATGCACTGGCGGCGGCGACCGCGGCGGGTATCCCGCAGATTCACCTTGGCAGCTCTCAACTGCATGCGATCGGTGCGCTGGATCGCAGCATCGGTGAGATGCGCGTCGAGCACCTGGCCGCGCGAGGCCACACCCGACTGGCCTTCGGCTACACCGCCGACGAGGAGTTGCGGCCGCTCGGCGACTACTGGCTGGCGGGCTTGCAGGCCGCGGCGGAGCGCCGCGAATTGCCTGAGATCACCGTGGCCAGTTTCGCCGCCGACGGTTCCAACGCCGCCGAGATCGTGGCCGGATTGGTCGCCGACGGCGTGACCGCGATCTGCGCGCAAAGCGACGAGACGGCGTTCGTGATGTTGCACGGATTGCGCCGCGCCGGACTGCGATGCCCGCAGGATATGGCGGTCATGGGGGTGAACGCCATCGAACTCGGTGCGGTCAGCGCACCGCCGCTCACCTCGGTCGCGTTCGACGCCAAGGCGATCGTCGACGTCGCGGTGGCGGCGATGATGTCCGAACTGGGCTATCCCGCCGATCAGGAGCCCAGTACCGCCGGTGTCGCGAGGCTGATCGTCCGGGATTCCACGTGATCTCGCCGAGCTACTTACGCGCATAACCATCCGTGTGTAAACTCCGCTCTCGAACACAGAGAGGCGGATTTTCGTGACTGTCAGCGCCACCCAAAGCGTGTACTTCGACCCCTACGACGTCGAGATCAATGCCAACCCGTACCCGACGTTCGCCCGTCTACGCGACGAAGCGCCGCTGTACTACAACGAGCAGCACGACTTCTACGCGCTGAGCCGGTTCGCCGACGTCAACAAGGCGCTCATCGACCACGAGACCTTCAGCTCGGCTCGCGGGGCGATCATCGAATTGATCAAGGCCAACATCGACATCCCGTCGGGTGCGCTGATCTTCGAGGACCCGCCGATCCACACCACTCACCGCAAGTTGCTGTCGCGGATGTTCACGCCGCGCAAGATCAACGCTCTCGAACCCAAGATCCGGGAGTTCTGCGCGCAGAGCCTCGATCCCCTGGTAGGCAGCGGCAAATTCGACTTCATCACCGACTTCGGCGCCATCATGCCCATGCGGGTGATCAGCGCGCTGCTGGGCATCCCCGAGGATGACCAGGAGATGATCCGCGACCACGGTAATGAGCAGTTGCGAACCGAGGCAGGCCAGCCCATGAAGGCGGCCAAGGACGGTCTGGTCGACGGTTCGATCTTCGAGACCTACATCGACTGGCGCAAGGACAACCCGTCCGACGACATCATGACCGAGCTGCTCAATGTCGAGTTCACCGACGAGCAAGGTGTGACGCGCAAGCTCACCCGCGAAGAACTCCTGATCTACATCAACGTCGTCGCAGGCGCTGGCAATGAAACCACCACCCGCCTGATCGGCTGGGCGGCAAAGGTTCTGGCCGAGCATCCCGACCAGCGGCGACAGCTCGTCGAGAACCCCGGACTCATCCCGCAGGCGATCGAGGAGCTGCTGCGGTTCGAGCCGCCTGCCCCGCACGTCGCCCGCTACGTCACCCGCGACATCGAGTATTACGGCCAAACCGTGCCGGAGGGCAGCGTGATGATGATGCTCATCGGCGCCGCGGTCCGCGACAGCCGTCAGTTCCCGCCCGACGGTGAGGTTTTCGACATTCACCGCGAACAACGCCAGCATCTGGCGTTCAGCGTCGGCACGCACTTCTGCCTCGGGTCCGCGCTGGCCCGACTCGAGGGCCGAATTGCGTTGGAGGAGATGCTGAAACGCTTCCCGGAATGGGAGGTCGACCTCGACAACGCGGCCCTGTCGCCGACGTCGACGGTCCGGGGCTGGGATTCGATGCCGGCGTTCGTCCGATGACCGCGGCAGTGACGGTTCCGAAGGACTGGGCAGAGATCACCCCCGGGTGGCTGACGGCGGCGCTGGCCGACCACCACCCGGATGCGGTTGTCGACGCGGTGACCGTCGAGATGCGCGACGACGGCACGAACCGCCGGGCGCGCCTATCGGTTACGTACTCATCGGGTGCTGGGCCGGCCACCGTGTTCGCCAAGGCGGTCGACCCCGGCCACAAGGAGATGATCAAGTACACCAGCGGCCTGCTGCACGAGCCCAGGCTGTTCAACTCCAAAGTTGAGCTCCCGCTCGAACATCCGACGGTGTACGCCGCACCGATCGATGAGGCCGACGAGGATTTCGTGCTCGTCATGGAAGACCTCACCGCCCGCGGCGCTGACCCGCGCGACGCCACCCGGCCACTGACCGTCGAGCAGGCGGCCAACGGGGTGCGCGGCCTGGCCCGCATGCACGGTGCGTTCTGGGGCGAGCGCGTGCAGCGTCCCGGCCTGGAATGGCTGGAGCCGTTCGTGCCGTGGGACGGCATGCAGTGGGCGCCTTTGCCTGCGGCGCTGGAACGCCTCGGCGACGACGCGCCGGAATCGGTGCATGCGCTGACCATCGACCATCTGGTGGAAGGCATTTGGAAGCCTTTCATCGGCACCCTCACCTCGCCCGGTACCGCGCAGACGCTGTTGCACGGTGATCCGCACATCGGCAACACTTACGTGTTGCGCGACGGCGACGTCGGTTTCCTCGATTGGCAGGTGGCCCGCCACGGCAACTTCTCGTTGGATCTCGGCTACTTTCTGCAGGGCGCGTTGACCACCGAGGATCGACGTCTGTGCGAGCGTGAGCTTCTTGAGGAGTATCGCGACGCACTCGGACTACCGGCTGACCAACTTCCGTCGGCTGACGAGATCTGGCTGCGCTACCGAGCGTCGGTAGCGCACGGCCTGATGACCTGGCTGGCCACCGCCAGCGCAGGGGAGCTGTGGCAGCGGCCGGACATCGCTTTGGCGCTGGCCCAACGTTATTCGGCGGCCTATGAGGATCTGCAGACCGTGGCTGCGATCGCCGACCTGGCGGGTTAACGCCGTCCGCCAGACCGACCTAATGGTCGTTGTCAGTCGAGTTCTTCGACCATTGCGTCGCTTTCGAGGGAGTCGGGGTCGACGACGGCCGCGATGATGCGGTCGACGGCCGTCGGCGGGGGATACGTTGGGCCCGAGCCGGTTTCGCGGGCCACCACGAGGTCCAGCAGCCCGTCGGCGAGCTCGAGCAGGTCCTCGGTCGAGCCGCTCATCGCGAAGCTGTGCTGCACCGACACCATGCCGTGTAGCCCCGTCCACAGAGTGTGCGCGGCCTGGTGCACGGGCAGCGCCAGCGCGTATCCGGCGTCGGCCGATGCGGTCAGGCCCGCACGCAGCAGCCCCGACACCTGACGGGCGGGGTGGCTGCCGAGTCGTTCGGGATCGACGATGGGCTGACGCACCTGGTACATCAACCGGTAGTGCCCCGGATTGTCGAGGGCGAACCGGCAGTAGGCGTGTACCTGCGCCCGCAGTTTCTCCCTGGGCCCGGCGGCTGCCGCAGCCAGGCCCGCGGCCGACATCTGCTGGGCCAATTGGCTGTACTTGTCGGCTAGCGCCGCCCAGACGAGCTCAGCCTTGTCGGAGAAATGCAGATAGATACTGGGTGCGGCGACGCCCACTTCCTGCGCCACGGCACGCATGGTCAGTTTCTCGTCGCCGCCCCATCGGTCCAGCAGCCGGTTGACGGCGTCGAGGATCTCCGCGCGCAGTTGATCGCCCTGGCCGCGGCGGCTGCGGCGGCGTGGTGTGGCACTCACCTTGTTGTTAGATGTGCTAGGAATCACGAGCGCAAACTCCCTTGTGGTGGCCGATCAGGCGATAGCCTCATCTTAGGTGAACTTAGTTAGGTTATGGCCGAAGGGTTGAAGATGAGCATCGAAGTACAGGGAACCGACCCGCAGCGGTGTGCACCGCGCGCCGGCGTCATCGGGCTTGGCATGATCGGCGGCGGCGTTGCCGTGAGCTTGGCTCGCAGCGGACGCAACCCGCTGGTCTACGACATCCGGTCCGACGCCGCCGAAGGGCTCGACGGTGTGCCGGCAGCCGAGGCATCTCCGGCAGACGTCGCCCGCGAAAGCGATGTCGTGCTGGTCGCGGTCGTCGACGCCGAACAGGTGCGGGCGGTGCTGAACGGTCCCGACGGAGTGCTGGCAGGCGCTCGCCCCGGGCTGATCGTGGTGCTGCTGTCCACGGTCGCCGTTCCCGAGGTGCACGCGCTGGCGCAGCTGTGCGCGACCGCCGGAGTGGCCCTGTTGGATTGCGGTGTCACGCCGGGCAACCTGGCCGCGCACAACGGCCTGGTGGCGATGGTCGGCGGTGACGATCACACGGTGCGGCGCGCGATGCCGGTGCTGAACGACTTCGCCAAGAAGGTCGTGCACTGCGGGCCACTGGGAGCCGGGATGGCCACCAAGATCGCCCGCAACGTCGTGACGTACGGAACCTGGCGCGTGATGCATGAGGCCGCCGAGTTGGCGTCCTCGGCCGGTGTCGATCCGGCCACCTTGAAGACGGTGATCGAGGAGGCCGACCCGGACGGCGCCACCATGTTCACCCTGCTGGGCCGTTCGGAGGAGACCAAAGCCTTTGCCCCGCAGATGTTGCGGCTTATGGACAAGGACCTCGCCGCGGCCCAGGAGTTGGCCGCCGACGGCGACGTCGAGGTCCCGGTGGTCGATGTGACCCGTTCACACGGCACCGACACCCTTGGTGTTGAGGAGGAAAAGCCCAGCGACAAGACCGAACTCGGCCTGGCGATGATGGGTGCCGTGTACGGCAAACAGGTCGCCGATTCCATCCCGGCCCAGCGCACCCCGGCGCTGGAGAAGACCGTGGATCATCTGTTCGGTGAGATCTGGAGCCGGCCGGGCCTGTCCATCCGTGACCGCCGCCTGCTGGTGATGGGTGCGACGGCCATGCTGGGCCGCACCGACCTCATCGAGGTACAGGTCGGTGGCGCGCTGGCCAACGACGAGCTGACCGCCGAGGAACTGCGCGAAGCCGTGCTCCAGCTGTACTACTACGTCGGTTGGGGCAACGGGACCGCCCTGGAGCGTGGCGTGGAATCCGCCCTGGCCGCACACGAGAACTCGAAACTGGCCTCCTGAAACCTGCCGGGCCCTTAACCTGTCGGTCATGACAGGTGTGGTGGTAACAGGAGCGGCATCCGGGATCGGCCGGGCCAGCGCGGAAGCGCTGATCGCCGAGGGTCGACGGGTTGCGTTGTGGGACATCGCGCCTGAGGTGAAAGCGGTGGCCGAGGAGTTGGGCATGCCGTCGACGGTGATCGACGTCTGTGACACCGATGCGCTGTCTGCAGCAGTGGATGAGACGGCCCGCTCGCTCGACGGCATCGACGGCCTTGTCCATGCCGCAGGTCGGGTCATCCCGGAACCGGTCGGTGCCTATACGCAGGAATCCTGGGATGCCGTTCTCGACGTGAATCTGCGTGCCCAGGCGCTGCTGGTGCAGTTGCTGTTGCCGCATCTGCAGCAATGCGCGGCCGATGGTGGGGCGCCGGCGGTGGTCGGCATCTCCAGCATCGAAGGCCTGGCCGCCAACCCGTTCATTCCGGCCTACTGCGCATCCAAGGCCGGGCTTCTCGGCATGACGCGGTCGATGGCTGCGCAGTTGGGTCCGTTGGGGATTCGCATCAACGCGGTATGCCCGGGCTTCATCCACACGCCGATGCTGCAGATCGCGTTGGACGTCGAGGAGGTCCGCGTCGGCTTCGAAGAGGCCGCACCGTTGGGCCGGCTCGGCCAGCCGGACGAGGTCGCAGCGGCGGTGGCGTTCCTGATGTCACCGAAGGCGTCGTTCGTCACCGGGACCTATCTGGTGGTCGACGGCGGAGTGACCAGCCGTCACGCCTAGCCCGTTGACCCTGTGCGCCGAGGGTGTGGCTTACTCGGCCTTTTGCGCCACCAGTGCAGTCTCAACGGCGGTTCGGCGATCTGACGGCAACAGGCTGACGCTCACCACCGAAACCGCCGATACTGCAACCAGATACCACGCAATGGCGGCACTGGAGTGGGTCGAGGCGTACAGCGCCGCGGCGATCGTCGGGGCGAACGCCGAGCCCAGCACCTGTGAAAGGGTGTACCCGATGGACACGCCGCTGTAGCGCACGTCGGTGTCGAACACCAAGCTGAACAACGCCCCGGTGACCCCGGCTGCCGGGGCCATCGCCAGGCCGAACACCAGCACCAGTGCCACCCCGAACAGCAGCGGGTTGCCGGTGTCGATCAGCGCGAACACCGGGAACACCGAGGCCGCCATGAGCACAACGCCGACCAGGAACAGTCGCTTACGGCCGACCGAATCCGACCATGCGCCGAACATCGGATAAGCCACAACCGCAACCAACGCCGCGACGAACACCCCGAAAAGTGCGGCGGTACGGTCGATTCCGACGGCTGTGGTCGCATAGGACACCAGATACGCCACGCAGATGTAGGCGAACACACCCTGGGACAGGTAGGCCCCGGCCACCAGGACGATCCGCCGCCAGTGCCTGCGGAACGCCTCGACGATGGGCAATCGGGTGACCGCCGAGTTGTGCACGACCGCAGTGAATTCCGGGCTCTCGGTGAGTTTGAGTCGGATCACGAGGCCGATGATGATCAGCACCGCGCTGAACAGGAACGGCAATCGCCAACCCCACGACAGGAACTGTTCGTCGGGCAGTTGGGACACCAGAAAGAATGCCAGCGTGGCTGATGCGGTCCCGGCGGGCGCTCCCATCTGTGGGAAGGCGCCGTAGAACCCGCGGCGGCCGGTCGTGGCGTGCTCGACGGCCATCAGCGTCGCACCGCCCCATTCGCCGCCGACGGCGAACCCTTGGCACAGCCGCAGCAGCGTGAGCAGGAGCGGCGCCAGCAGCCCGATCTGGGAGTAAGTAGGCAGTGCCCCGATCAGCACGGTCGAAATCCCCATGCCGACAAGGGAGTAGACCAGCATCCGCTTGCGGCCGATACGGTCACCGAAGTGCCCGAACACGATGCCCCCCAACGGCCGGGCGATGAACCCGACGCCGAAGGTCGCGAACGACAGCAGTACGCCGGCAGCGGGCGAGGCCTGCGGGAAGAACAGTTTCGGGAAGACCAGCGCCGCAGCTGTCCCGTAGATCAGGAAGTCGTAGAACTCGACGGTTGTGCCGATGAAGCTGGCCACCGCGACCCGCAGCGGGGACACCCGCGTGGCCATGCTGCGGGGCTAGTCGCTGGCCGGAAGCGGCTTGGCCTCTTTGAGGCTCAACGCGATGGCCCCGATCGACAGGGTGCCTGCGCCGGCCTTCGTGACGAGCACCTCGGCGCCGTTGTCGTCGACGTAGCGCTTGCCCATCAGGTTGCCCTCGGCGAATGCGGGGTCCAACGATGCGCTCGAATCCTTTTGCCCGTCCAGCGGAACCATCGGCACCCCGCCGGCGCGCAGATCGTCGAGGCTGTCGGCGCTACGCACGACGATCACCTGGGTGTCACACACCTGGCTCTGTAGACGGGTGCCGTTCTTGATCACGCTGACTCCTTCGAGACGGGCTGCAGTTCGTCAACCAGTTGGCGGCGCAGCACTTTTCCGGTGGCGTTGGTGGGCAGTTCGTCGCGGAACACGACGCGGTCGGGGGTGCGCGATCCGCGTAGCTGCTTGCGCACATGCTCACGAAGCTGGTCGGGGTCGGGTGAGGCACCCTCGGCCGGTACCACGACGGCGACGATGATCTGGCCCCATTGCGGGTCCTCGGGCCCCACGACCGCCACGTCACGGACGTCAGGGTGTTCGACCAGGACGTCTTCGATCTCGGCGGGCGCGATGTTCTCACCGCCGCGGATTATCGTGTCGTCGGAGCGGCCGCCGATGAACAGGTAGCCGTCCTCGTCAAGCATCGCAACGTCTTTGGTGGGGAACCAGCCGTCGGCGTCGAGCACCGATCCGATCTCGGAGTAGCGGCCCGATACCTGCTCGCCGCGTACGAACAATTCACCGGTCTCGCCGGGCCCGAGCACGGTGCCGTCGTCGGCGCGGATCTGTGCCTCGATGCCGGGCACCACCTGGCCCACCGATCCGAGCCGCCGAGCCACGGCCGCATCGTCGGCGCCCAGCGCCGCCCGGTGGTCGTCGGGTCCGAGAACCGCGATGGTGGAACTTGTTTCGGTGAGCCCGTAGGCGTTGACGAAGCCAACCCCGGGCATCAGCTGCAACGCCTTGCGCACCAGAGGCAGCGCGACTTTGGAGCCGCCGTAGGCGAGGTTGCGTAGCGTGGACAGTTCGCCGTTGTCCGTTTCCAGCGCGGTGACGATGCGGTCCAGCATGGTCGGCACCACGGTGGCGGACGTGACGCCCTCGGTGCGCACCAGATCAACCCACTTGTCCGCGTCGAAGTGCCGCAGGTACACCATCTTTCGGCCGGCGTAGAGATTCGACATGGCCGCGCTCACACCCGCGATGTGATAGGGCGGGACACAGATCAGCGCGGCGTCTTCGGATGCGGCCGAATCGAATTCGACTGTTGCGGTGATGTAGCTGGTGAGGTTGTTGTGGGTGAGCTCGACGGCCTTGGGCCGCGAGGTGGTGCCGGAGGTGAACAGCACCACCGCGACGGCGTCGGGGTCGGCGAACTCGGACGCCGGCTCGGCTTGACGGGCCGCGGCAAGAAACTCTTCGGACGTGATGACCTGCTTGCCCGCTCCGGCGACGACGTCGGCGTACTCGGCGTCGGCCACCACGAGCGGTTCGGGTAGCCGATCGATGAGCTCACGCAGGCCGTCGGCACTCAACCGGTAGTTCAGCGGCGTAAACGGCACCGCGGCACGGGCCGAGGCGAACAGCAGCAGCGGGAGCAGGACACCGCCGGTCCCGACATAGGCGACATGCGCCGCGCCGGACTCGGTGATGACACCGGCGCCGCCGTCGGCCAGCGCGCTCAATTCCCCGGCGCTGAGGCGGACGTCGTCGGAGACCACCGCGGTGCGGTCGGGGTTGCTCGACGCCATCTCGAGCAGCAGCGAGATACTCATAGGCCTTGTCCCGGTGCGTCGACGAAGATGTCGATGATCGGATTGTCCCCGCCACCGTATCGGGACAGGTCGTCCATGCCGCCGGCTTTGAGGACCTCGGAGTCGATGAAGCACTGACCGGTGACCTCTGTGGCCGCGCGGGACAGGATCTCGACGGCTGCGTCGGCCATGATCTCGGGGCTGCGCGACCGGTTCACCATCTCCTCGCCGTCGGCCAGGTTGGTCACCGCGGAGGTCGCGATGTAGGTCTCCGGCCACAGGCAGCTGAACCCGATGTCCGGATACTCGGCCGCCCATCCCAGCGACAACAGCGTCATCCCGTACTTCGACAACGTGTAGCTCGGATGAGCGCCCAGCCAGTACGGGTTCATGTTCAGCGGCGGGGCCAGCGTCAGCACCTGCGGGTTGGTCGATGTGCGCAGATGGGGCAGCGCGGCCTTGGTGAGAAGGAACGTGCCGCGGACGTTGATGTCCATCATCAGATCGAACTTCTTGGCGGACAATGCCTCGGTCGGTTCGGTGGCGATGGCGCTGGCGTTGTTGACGACGATGTCGACCCCGCCGAAGTGCCCGACCGCGGTGTCGATTGCGCGTGCGACGTCCTCTTCTTTGCGCACATCACCAACCACAGCGACGGCCTTGCCGCCTGCTGCCTCGACGTCGGCGACAGCGGTGTGGACGGTGCCGGGAAGTTTGGGATGGGGCTCGGCGGTCTTGGCCAGCAGCACCACATTCGCCCCGCGACGGGCTGCGCCGAGCGCGATGGCCAGCCCGATGCCACGGCTGCCGCCTGACACGACCAGCGTGCGATCGGTGAATGATTCCTGCTGGCTGGACATGTGCCTCCTCGTCGGCGCGGCGTGAGCTGACACGCCGCAGTCAACCGTAACTGAATGGTATTGGCATTCTCATTTTTCGCAAGTGTCGTAATCATAAGGTGCCTGCGCGGGCGATTCGGGCCCGAGCTGATCTGTCGGGGTCTGTGGAGGCGTCGCTCGGCATGCAGGTCGGAACGCTCCCCGCCAGTACACGGCACACATTTCCACGGTGCGGTATTGGCATTCTCATTTTTGGCAAGTACGTTATCGAGTGATGAGCGACGACGTAGAGACCCCATCGGGCATCCCGCTGCGGCCTGTATACGGCCCGGATGACCGGGCCGGCGAACCTCCCGCGCCCGGCACCTATCCCTTCACGCGTGGCAACTTCGCCTCCGGCTACCGCGGCAAGACCTGGACCTTCCGGCAGTACTCGGGCTTCGGCACCGCCGAGGAATCCAACCGTCGGTACCGGTACCTCTTGGACCAGGGCGGGACGGGGCTGTCTGTCGCGTTGGACCTGCCCACCCAGTGTGGCTATGACTCCGACGACGAGGAGTACGGGGAAGAAGTCGGTCGAGTGGGCGTTGCGGTCGACACCCTCGCCGATGCCGAAATCCTGTTCGAGGGCATCCCGCTGGACAAGATCAGCACCAGTTTCACGATCAACGGGACGGCCGCCATCCTGCTGGCGTTCTACGTCGCGGCGGCCGAAAAGAAGGGCGTGCCGCGCGAGAAGCTCACCGGCACCATCCAGAACGACATCCTCAAGGAATACGCCTCCCGCGGCACCTGGATCTGGCCGCCCGAGCCGTCGCTGCGCCTGATCGCGGACACCATCGAGTTCTGTGCCGCCGAGGTGCCGCGGTTCAA
The DNA here is from genome assembly GCF_053483975.1 of Mycolicibacterium sp. XJ870. Lineage (NCBI taxonomy): Bacteria > Bacillati > Actinomycetota > Actinomycetes > Mycobacteriales > Mycobacteriaceae > Mycobacterium > Mycolicibacterium sp. XJ870. Next base: position 193,711 of record NZ_JBEFTI010000010.1, on the reverse strand, counting down.
CGCGATCTCGGTTGCGGGTGCGCATTTCCGCGACGCCGGTGCCAATGCCGTGCAGGAGATGGCGTTCACGCTGGCCGATGGCGTCACGTACTGCGACACGGTGGTCGAACGCGGCCGCATGACGATCGACAAGTTCGCTCCACAGATCTCCTTCTTCTTCTACACCCACGGCGATTTCTTCGAAGAGATCGCCAAGTATCGGGCGGGCCGACGTCGGTGGGCGACGATCGTGCGCGAGCGTTACGGCGCCACGACGGACAAGGCCTCGATGTTCCGGTTCGGGTGTGTGGCGGGCGGCGCCTCGCTGTACGCACCGCAGGCGCAGAACAATCTCGTCCGCGTGGCCTACGAGGCGCTCGCGGCGGTGCTCGGCGGCGTGCAGTCGATGTTCACCGCGGCCTGGGATGAGCCATTCGCGCTGCCCAGTGAGGAATCGGCCACGCTGGCGCTGCGCACCCAGCAGATCCTGGCCTACGAAACCGGTGTGGCGAAGGTCGCCGATCCGCTGGGCGGGTCGTACTTCGTCGAGGCGCTCACCGACGCCACCGAAGAGAAGATCATCGAGATCATGCACGATCTCGAGGCTCACGGCGGCATGGTCCGCTGCATCGAGGACGGCTATCTGCAGGGCCTCATCGCCGATGAAGCGTTCAAGATCCACCAGGAGGTCGAATCGGGGGAGCGGCCCGTCGTCGGGGTGAACAAATTCGTCGTCGAGGAGCCGGCACCGGACCTCGCCACCTACGAACTCGACGCGGAGGGCCGTGACAAACAACTCAAGCGGCTGGCGAAAGTCAAGGCCGAACGTGACGGTGTCGCAGTGAAGGAAGCTCTGGCCGCACTGGCCCGCGCCGCCGAAGGTGACGGCAACCTGATGCACAACCTGATCGACTGCGCGAACGCGTATTGCACAGTGGGAGAGATGGTGTCGACATTGAAATCGGTGTGGGGCGAGTTTCAGCAGCCGGTGGTTTTCTGATGAGCGCTTGCGCGAAGAAGAGAGGGCTTGAGTAGTGAACATTCGTGTGCTGGTCGCCAAGCCCGGCCTAGACGGTCATGACCGCGGCGCCAAGATCGTCGCGCGCACGTTGCGCGACGCCGGATTCGAAGTCATCTATACCGGCATCCGGCAGCGTATCGAGGACATCGTCTCGATCGCGTTGCAGGAAGACGTTGCGGTGGTCGGCCTTTCGATCCTGTCCGGCGCGCACGTGGCGCTGACCACCCGAACGGTCGACGCCTTGCGGGCGGCCGACGCAGGCGACATCGCAGTGGTCGTCGGCGGCACCATCCCGCAGAGCGACGTGCAGAAACTGCTGGACGCCGGCGCCGCCGCCGTGTTCCCGACGGGCACGGCGCTGGATACTTTGGTGACCGAGGTGCGTGCTCTGACTGAGAAGGTGGGCTCATGAGACTGGGCGGGCGAAGCAGGGGTGGGAAATGAGACTGGGCGGGCGAAGCAGGGGTGGGCAATGAGACTGGGCGTGATGATCGGGGCCGAGCGTGGCGACATGGCCCGCAAGGTCAACAAGCTGGCGGCTGATATCCAGTGGGCGGAGGCCGCCGGCCTGGACAGTGCGTGGATGCCGCAGGTGCCCGACGACTTCGATGCGCTCACGATGGTGACGCTGATGGCAGCACACACGTCGACGATCGAGCTCGGCACCGCCGTTGTGCCGCTGCAGGCTCAGCATCCGATTGCCCTTGCACGGCAGGCACTGTCGACGCATGCCGTCGCCGAGGGCCGATTGGCGTTGGGCGTGGGGCCGTCGCACCACTGGATCATCCGCGACATGCTGGGGTTGCCGTACGAGAAGCCGGCTTCATACACCCGCGACTACCTCGAGGTGCTGGGTGCCGCGCTGGCCGGGCCTGGTCCGGTGGACGTCGAAAACGACACCTTCACCGTGCACAATCCGACTGCCCTGGGTGCCGAGACACCGATGCCGGTGCTGGTCGCTGCGCTGGGGCCGGTCATGTTGCAGATCGCCGGCGAATTCGCTGACGGCACGGTGCTGTGGATGGCAGACGAGAAGGCCATTGGCGAGCACATCGCACCCAAGATCAACAAGGCCGCCGCGCAGGCGGGCCGGCCCGCGCCACGCATCGTGGCCGGCATCCCGGTGTGCCTGTGTGCCAACTCGGAGATCGATGCCGCCAAGGAGCGCGCCAACCGGATCCTCGCCGAGGCGGAAACCTCGCCGAACTACCAGAAGCTGTTGGATCGCGGCGATGCCCGCAATGTCGGAGATCTGTGCGCGGCCGGCGATGAAGATGCAATCTTGGCGCGGTTCAAGCAGTTTGCCGACGCCGGGGTGACGGATCTGTCGGTGCGGCTGCTGCCGATCGGGGACAACCGCGACGAGCTGATCGCGTCGAAGTACCGGACGCGTGAGGTGATTGCGGAACTCGCCAAGCAGGTCTCATGACAGGTCCGCTCGCCGGCATCCGCATCATCGAGGTCGGTGTCATGCTCGCCGGCCCGTACGCCACCATGATGCTGGCCGACCTGGGCGCCGAGGTGATCAAGGTCGAGCCACCCGGTGGTGAGATCTCTCGGCAGGTCAGCGACAGCTATTTCGCGAGCCTCAACCGGGGCAAGCGCAGTCTGTGCCTGGATCTCGCGTCGGAGGCTGGTCAGGCGAAACTCGGTGAGCTGGTGGCAGATTCGCATGCGCTGCTGGTGAACATGAAACCGTCGGTCATCCGTCGGCTCGGCCTGACGTATGAACAACTGCGGCGCTTCAACGAGCAGATCGTGTGTGTGGCGATGACGGGGTTCGGGCTCGACGGCGGCGACGACCCGGCCTTCGACTACGTGATCCAGGCCGCGACCGGGGTGGCGGCGATGACCGGTGATCCGGACGGCCCGCCCACGCTGCCGGGTTACTCCTCCGCAGACAACTCGACCGGGCTGACGGCCGCGCTGGGCCTGCTGGCGATGATCGTCTCGGGCCGCGGCGGCCAGGTCGACATCTCACTGCGCGACGTCATGCTGTCGCAGTTGAACTACCGGGCGTCGGCGTACCTCAATGACGGGACTGAGCCGCGTCGCCATCCGTTCGGTGCGCACTCCTATTACGTTCCCGCGCAACTTTTTTCGACGGCACAGGGCTATCTGGCACTGTTCATCACCCATGACGGGTTCTGGAAGGCATTCGCCGCGGAAGCGGGGGTAGCGGGGTTCGTCACGATGGCCGAGCGGGCTGCGCGGCGTGACGAGGTCCTCGACCTGGTGATCACCGCGCTGGCGGCGGACACGGCGATCGGCTGGGAAGCCAGGCTGAAGCCGCTGGGTATTCCCGCCGCGGCGGTGCGCACGCTGCCTGAGGCGCTGACGGACACTCCGGAGGCACTCGTCACCGCGGGTGAGTTCCGGTTGGTGGGCAGTCCGATTCACGTCGAGGGCTATACGCCTGACTACCGGCCTGCGCCGGCGTTCGACGAATTTGCCGGCGAACAGTCGTCGGCTCAGGCTCCCGCTTAATCCTCGTCGTACGAGACCATCACCGTGTCGCAGTCCGGAACCGCCTGGCACGTCAGTACATATCCGTCGGCGACTTCGTCGTCGTCCAACGCGTCGTTGACGCGCATGGTGGCGCTGCCCTCGATCAGCTTGGCCATGCAGGTACCGCAGTTGCCGGCTTCGCAGGAGAACGGAGGCGTCATACCGGCGCGGCGTGCGCTGTCCAACAGCGTTTCACCCTGCCTGCGAGGGACCGACGCTTGTTCGCGGTCGAACACGATTGTGACCTTCCCGCCGGTTTCGTCGGCGGGCATCGGTTCTGCCGTCATGAGACTCTCCTGTGCACTATCATTCTGACTGAGCGAGAATACCATTCTCTTTAAATGATAGTATCTTCTCAAGTGTTCTCAAGCGGTCTGGGTTCTCGGGAAGGGGTTGCGACTCTTGACTGACGTCGAAACTGCTCCTCGCGTGCGCGGCACCGTCCTCGCCTTCGAGGAGCGGGAGTACACGCTCGCCGAACTCGACGCGCTGACCAGTGGAATGGCCACGACGCTTGAGCATCGCGGGATTCGCCCGGGCGATCGCGTCGCCATCATGTCGTCGAACCGGCCGGAATTCGTCGTGGCACTGCGGGCGATCTGGCAGCTCGGTGCCGCAGCGGTGTTGATCAGCCCGGCCTGGAAGGCCGCCGAGGTCGCACATGCGCTGGCGCTCACCGGGCCGACCCACGCCATCGGCGATCATGACGTGCTCGCCGAGCAGATGCCTATGCTGCACCTGAACGAGCCGATCACACCGGGGCAGCGGCAATTCGAACCGCCTGACCCCGATGCCGACGCGCTGTTGGTGTTCAGTTCCGGAACCACCGGGATGCCCAAGGCGGTCCGGCACACCCACCGCGGTTTCGCGGCCGCGATCGAGCACTGGCGGGACGCTTTGGGGCTGACGTCGGCCGATCGCATGCAGATCATGACGCCGCCCTCGCACATCCTCGGCCTGCTCAACATCGCGATGGTGCTCGACACCGGTGCCTGGATGCGGCTGCACCGCCGTTTCGACGTCGATGAGATGCTGCGTCACATCGAGTCCGACCGGATCACCATCGAAATGGCTGTGGCGCCAATCGCGTTGGCCCTGGCCGCCCATCCCGAGCTGGAGAGTTTCGACCTGTCATCGCTGCGTTACGTCATGTGGTGTGCCACGCCGGTGACGCGAAGCGTCGCCGAGGCGGTCACCGAGCGCGCGGGGGTGCGCTGGTTGACGGCCTACGGCACCACCGAACTCCCTGTGATCGCGTGCAATCCGCTCACCGGTACCAGGATCGAGACCGTCGGGACCCCCGTGCGCGGGGTGAGCGTGCGGATCGGCGACGACGGCGAGATCCAGGTGCGTTCGGACTCGGTGATGGCCGGCTATCTGCCGAAGGGCGCGACCGCAGAGGCATTCTGCGACGGCTGGTACCGCACGGGCGATATCGGCCACCTGGACGACGACGGATTCCTGCACATCACGGACCGCTCCAAGGAGATGGTCAAGGTCCGTGGCTTTCAGGTCGCCCCCGCCGAGATCGAGGCGGTGCTGCACAGCCACCCGGCGGTAACCGACTGCGCGGTGTTCGGCGAACCACACCCGGCGAACGGGGAGTCCATCGTCGCGGCCGTGGCGACCAGTTCTGCGGTGTCCGCCGAAGAACTCATCGACCTTGTCGGTGACCGGCTGGCGTCGTACAAGCGGCCCAGCCGCGTGGAGTTCGTACCCGAAATACCCCGCTTACCTTCCGGGAAGGTATTGCGACGAGTGCTCAAGGAGCGGCATGGATGTTCGTCTGACGGCTGAACAGCAGCAGCTGCGAGAAGCCGCAGCGAAACTGGCCGACGATCTGGGACCGGGTTCGGTCCACGATGTGTCGGATGAAGGCCGGCTTGGCCGGTTGGAAAGCACGGTCGCCGCCACCGAGTGGCGCACTCTGCGCTCCGACGGTGCCTCCGGTGTGGAGGTGGCGATAGTCGCCGAGGAGTTCGGCCGAGGACTGGTCGACGTGCCGTTCCTCGGTCCGGTGCTCACCGACGATCTCAGCCACCGGCTCGGGCGTGAGCTGGCGGTCGGGAGCAATGAGGCCGCGACCGCCGGCGTCGACCTGACCCGGAGCACCGTAGGTGTGGTTTACGCACCCGTGGAGCTCGGTGAGTTGGCGGCCGACGACGCGTCGCGTTGGCACGCGTTGGCGCTCGCGGCGACGTCGGCGGACCTCGTCGGGGCCGCGCGTGGGGCGCACGCCCTGGCAGTCGACTACGCGAAAGTCCGTGAGCAGTACGGCTCGACGATCGGGTCGTACCAGGCCGTCGCGCACTTGCTCGCCGAAGGGCTGGCCCTGATCGAGGGTTCGATCAGCGTGCTACGACACGCGGCGTGGGCGGTCGACGAGCTGCCCGCCGAAGAAGCGGTGCGGGCCGGGCGGATCGCCAAGATCTACTGTGCCCGGGCCGCTCGTACGGTGTGTGAGACCGCGATCCAGGTGCACGGCGGCATCGGAAACACCTGGGAATGCCTGGCGCACGTGTACCTGCGGCGAGTGTTGACCGCGACTGAGTCGTGGCCTGTTGGATTGGAGGACATCGATCTTGGACTTTCGTGATTCACCCGAGGAAGCGGCATTCCGGGACCGGCTGCGGGCGTGGTTGGCCGACAACGCTGCGTCGTTCAAGGCGTCCGGTGACGATTACTGGACCCTGCAAGGGCAATGGCACCAAGCCCTCTATGCCGCAGGGTTTTTCGGTACGTCGTGGCCCAAGGAGTTCGGCGGTCAGGAGCTGCCTCCCGTCTACGACGTGATCGTCGACGAGGAGCTGGCCCGTGCCGGAGCCCCGCCCCGGCCCAGCCTCGGTTACCTGGTCGTCGGGCTGGGTCACCACGGCAGCAAGGAACTGCAGCAACGTTTTCTGCCCGGCATGATCAACGGGACAGAGCGCTGGTGCCAAGGCTTTTCGGAGCCCGGCGCCGGCTCGGATCTGGCGTCGCTGACCACAACGGCAACGCGTGACGGCGACAACTACATCATTCACGGCCACAAGATCTGGACGAGTTACTCCGATGTGGCTGACTGGTGTCTGGTGCTCGCCCGCACGGACAAGGATGTCAAGCGGCACAAGGGTATTTCGGCGTTCATCGTCTCGATGCACCAGGACGGCATCGAGCAGCGGCCGCTGCAGATGATCAACGGCGTCACCACCGAGTTCGGTCAGGTGGCCTTCGACGGCGCTGTCGTGCCGGCCTCGCAGATGGTCGGCGCGCCGGGCGAAGGCTGGGCGCTGGCGATGACCGTGGTGAGCCACGAACGCGAACCGTCGACCCTGGGTTACTCCGCGCGGTACGGAAAGCTCGTGCGGGAGATGGCTGCTCGGGTGGATGCTGCGCAAGCCAAGGCGCCCGAGGATCTGGCTTGGGCTGCGGTGCAGGCCGAAATGCTTCGGCTGCATGTGCGTCGTCGACTTTCCGAACAGCTGGACGGTATCAACCACGGCCCGCAGGGCTCGCTGGACAAGCTGCTCATGACGTGGGTCGAGCAGTCCGTCGGGCACGCGGCGTTGGCGGTTACGGGCACTAAGGACCCCGAGCTGCTCAGCGCCTACCTGTACAGCCGCGCGCAGAGCGTCATGGGTGGCACGTCACAGATCCAGAAGAACATCATCGCTTCGCGAATCCTCGGACTGGGAGTTTAGTCAGATGTACGGAATGCCAGACGAAATCGATGTGCAGGCCGATGGCGGCCTGCGCATCATCACGCTCAACCGGCCCGATGCGTTGAACGCAGTGAACGACAACTTGCACGTCGGGCTCGCGAAGATCTGGGAAGAACTCAACGAGGATGCCGACGCGCGTGCCGCGGTCATCACCGGTGCGGGCCGGGCGTTCTCGGCCGGCGGCGACTTCAACTACCTCGATGAACTGCGACGCGACGAGGCTTTGCGGCAGAAGACGATCAAGCACGGGCGCGACCTCGTCATCGGGATGGTGCGCTGCCGCATCCCGGTGGTCGCCGCGGTCAATGGTCCTGCGGTCGGGCTCGGCTGCAGCCTGGCTGCGCTGTCCGACATCGTCTACATGGCCGAGACGGCGCACTTCGCGGACCCGCACGTGCAGATCGGCCTGGTGGCCGCCGATGGTGGTCCGCTGGTCTGGGGTTCGCAGATCAGCCTGTTGCAGGCCAAGGAGTTCGCGCTCACCGGGGTTCGGATAAAGGCCGCGCGGGCAGTGGAACTCGGGCTGGCCAACCATGTGGTCGCCGATCCGTTGGCCGAGGCCATGGCGTGTGCGAAGAAGCTCATGGAGCTGCCGAAGCAGGCGGTCGAGGCCACCAAGCGGTTGATGAACATCCAGCTCGAGCAGCAGGTGATGGCATCGCTGGACTACGCCAACCTCGCGGAGTACGTATCGTTCGGCACCGCTGATTTCAACAAGATCGTGGACGGCCTGATCGCCAAGAGCTGAGTCGTTTCGGCGAGCGTGCGTGTCTGCTGCCCGCCACTCCGTGTCGAGGCAGCATTCCACGCACGCTCGCCGTGGCGCGCAGTGCGGTGACACCGAGATTGCAGCCAGGGACAGAATCGCGGCGGATTTTGTCCCTGGCTTCAATGTCAGTGCGGTGCAGATGTTTTACTGCTCACAGACGTTCAGCACATCACGAATGTGCGTAAACTGCCGACCCGGAACGGCGTGTCGACCAACAGACCCGCACGCTCGCGGTGCTAGTCAGACGGTGAGCGCCTCGGAACGCTGCACGGTGCCGGTGATGCGACTGGCGTCCTGGCGGGCCAGTATCACCGCCGCGCGGGCCATTGCCTCGGGCGGTTCCACCATCTCGGGTGGGATCTGCAGGCCACCGCCGCCGGCCTGCCAGCCTTCGGTGAGCACCACGCGTGACGGGCTCAAGCAGTTGACCGCGATGTTGTCCTCGCGCAGATCGGCCGCCAACCCGAGATAGAGCCGTTCGGCGGCAGCCTTGGACACCCAGTAAGCGTTGGCGCCGTGCTCGACCATGTCGACACCGGTCGTGGTGATCGCAATGAGCGATCCGCCGCCGCGGGCCCGCACGTGGGGGATGACGGCTTTGGTCACCAGAAACACCCCGGTGAGGTTGACGTCGAGACACAGCTGCCAGCGTTTGAGCGGCGTGGTCTCGATCGGTCCGAGCCACAGCACCCCGGCGTTGGCCACCAGGATGTCGATGCCGCCGAACTTCGAAACAACCGTGGCGACAGCGTTGTTCACTGAGTTCTCGTCGGTGACGTCGCACGCGACCGGTAATGCGCGACCGCCGGCGTCATTGATGGCCGCCGCCACCGAGCCGATCGTGCCGGGCAGCTTGCCCGGTTGTTCGGAGCGGGCCGCAACCGCGACCGCCGCCCCCTCGGCGGCCAACGCGGCAGCGACCGTCGCGCCGATGCCACGACTGGCACCGGCGACGAACGCGACCTTCCCAGCAAGCGTCGGCACTTCACGCACACTCATCAGGTGCCGAGCGTGCGTGCGCTGTTGGCAAATACCCGCGCGCCGACCCGCAGACACGCACGCTCGCGGTGTGAGGTGGTCACTTGGGCGGGAACCGCAGCGCCCCGTCGAGGCGGATGACCTCGCCGTTGAGGTAGTCGTTCTCGACGATGCTCTGCGCCAGTTGGGCGTATTCGACAGAACGGCCCATGCGCTTCGGGAACGGCACCTGGGGGCCCCAGTACTGCTCCAACTGGTCGGCGGCTTTGCCGTATGCCGGGGTGTTGATGGTGCCGGGTGCGATGGTGACGACCCGGATGCCCAGCGGCGAAAGATCGCGGGCCGCAACGAGAGTCATGCCCAGCACACCGCCCTTGGCCGCCGAGTACGGCAACTGGCCGATCTGCCCTTCGTACCCGGCGATCGACGCCGTGTTGATGATGACCCCGCGGCCACCCTCCTCCAGCGGATCGGTCTTGGCAATCGCGGCGGCCGACAGCCGCATCACGTTGAACACTGCGGTGAGGTAGAACTCGACGGTCTTCTTGAAGCCGTCGAGGCTCAGCGGTGACCCGTCCTTGCCGACCAGCCGGCCACCACTGGCCGGACCACCGTGAGTGTCGACCGAAATCCGGAGCGGACCCAACGATTCCGCTTCGGCGATCGCGGCGAGCACCGATTCCTCGGAAGTGGCGTCGGTGCGCACGTAGCGGATGCCGAGCTCCTTCTCGAGTTCGGCGCCCTTCTCGTCGGCGACATCGGCGACAATCACCTTGGCGCCGGCGTCGTGCAAGCGGCGGACGGTCGCCTCACCCAGGCCACCCGCGCCGCCTACGACGAGCGCGGAGCTACCGGCGATTTGCATATGGTTCCCCTTCTTGCAACTGAGACTCTCTAACTGAGAGAATAACATTCTCATACCGGGTGAACCAGGGAGAAGTCAATGCCGAAAGCCGTCATCGGTGTCTGCGCTGCGCGCACCTATCGGCACGGCCAACAAGGGCGCGCTCCGCTACCCGGAGCTCATCGCGGTGTCGGCACCTTAGGCTCATCGACGTGACCAGCTCAAACAACATCGAAGAGCTCATCACGGCGGCACGTGACGGCTCGATGCGCGCGGCCGGGCGGTTGCTGAGCCTCGTCGAAAGTGACCGTCGCGCCGAGGTTCTGGCGGTGCTCCCGCCGGCAGCGCCCCGTGTCATCGGAGTGACCGGTCCGCCCGGGGCCGGGAAGTCGACGACGGTCGGGGCGATGGTGGGCGCCTACCGTGAACGCGGCCTGCGGGTAGCGGTGCTGGCGGTCGACCCCTCCTCGCCGTACAGCGGCGGCGCACTGCTCGGCGACCGTATCCGGATGGCCGCCCATATCAACGATCCCGACGTACTGATCCGCTCGGTGGCCACCCGCGGACATCTGGGTGGGCTGGCCGCGGCGGTGCCTGCCGCGATCCGGTTGCTCGCGGCGCTGTCCTACGACCTGATCGTGTTGGAGACCGTCGGTGTGGGGCAGTCGGAGATCGAGATCGCCGCAATCGCCGACCCGACCGTGGTGATCCTCAATCCCGGGGCAGGGGACGCCGTGCAGGCCGCGAAGGCGGGTCTGCTCGAGGTCGCCGATCTGGTGGTGGTCAACAAGGCCGACCGCGACGGCGCCGATCAAACTGTCCGCGACCTGCGAGCAGAGACCAGCGTTCCCGTGCTCAAACTTGTTGCGGCACAAGGGGATGGCCTGGCAGAACTGGTCGAGGCCGTTGACGCCCACCACCGCGCCGACACTGCTGAGCACCGCACGGCGCGAGCCCGCAGCCAGATCCTCTCGCTGGCGCAGACGTTGCTGCGTAATCACGCCGAGCTGGACCGGTTGGCCGCGTCGGTCGCCGACGGCACCAGCGACGCTTACACCGCCGCCGAGCAGTTGTTCGTCGGCTCAGCCGGGTGAATCGGGGAGGCCCAGGATTCGTCGCATTGTCTGCAGCAGTTCGGCACGCAGGGTGTCGTCGTCGATGTCGGCCACCAACGGGTGCATGACCGCGACGCCGATGACGCCGGACAGCATCGCCGCGTGGACGCGAGCAGTACTGCCCTGCTGATCACCGAGCATCGCCGCGTAGAGCCGGTCGATGAACTGCTGGAATGGTTCGTGCTCGGCCAGCAGTCGCACCACGACCGGGTCGAATTGCAGTGTGCTGGCCGCGCGGCGACGTTCCACAGCGATCTCGATCACGCGGGTGAGCAGAACCTCGCGCGCCCGGGTTGGCGATCCCTCCGCCTCGGCGGCCTCGAGTGCTTCCTCGAGCTGGCCGAGTTCGCGCTCGGTCAACGCGATGACGATCGCTTCCTTGGTCTTGAACTGGTGGTAGACGGCGGCTTTGGTGACCCCGATCGCGTCGGCGATCATCTGCAGCGAGGTTCCACCGACCCCGTGCTCGGCGATCAGCTCAAGCGCCGCATCGAGGATGCGGGTTTGCGCGGCGCTGCGGGGAGTCCAGAGCACGACACGACAGTAGCCGACGGGCTACGCGGATCAGGCTTCTGCGGCCGCCCGGTTGACAGTGAGCATTGATTGGGCGTGGTTGAGGATGCGGCTGCGTGCGCGCGGTCGGGCGATGGTGAGCAAGCAGATGTCGAACGCGTGTAGTGCGCCGGCGCGTAGCCCCTCCGCGGTGATGTCACCGGCAGTCCATTGACGTTGGAGGTGGAACAGAACCATGGCGGCGTGGTCGGCGAGGATGTCGGGGTCGATGTCGTCGCGCAGCGCTCCGCGTCGCGTGGCGGCTTTGATCTCGGTGAGGATGAGTTCCCAGCCGCTCCAGCGGAGATTGACTTGGTCGAGGAGCCGGTCGTCCATGAGGACGGCGCGGACGACGGCTTTGGGGATGTCGGCGACCACTTTGTCGATGGAGATGGTGATGGCTTCCCAAATCCGTTCGATCGGGTCGGTTGCCGAGAGTTGGTGTACCGCAACGTCCATGGAGTCCAGTGAGCGCTGGACGAGCGCGGTCAGTAGGCCTTCTTTGTCGCCGAAGTGGTTGTAGAGGGTGCGAACACTGACCCCCGCCTCGTCGGCGAGGCGACGCATGGACAGCTGTTCGACTCCGTGTTGCTCGACGAAGTCCCGTGCCGAATCGAGTACGTGCGTGCGCGTTCGCTGAAGGGCGCGTGAGGCCATGGGGTCACTGTACCCAGTTATGCCACGGTGAGCGATATTTGCCACGACGGTTCAAAGGTATAACACTGTTGCAGTTTGAGTGCCGTTGTGCTTAGCATCACATCGCCCCATCGGACGATCTCGAAACTTGCGAGGGATAAGCATGATGCAGCCAAAGGCTGGTTCCGGTACCAATGCGGGGGAGCCCTACATCGTGGTCTCGACCGACAGCCATGTCGGGCCGTCGCTCAAGAACCAGTTGCGGCAGTACTGCGAGCCGAAATACCTCGACGCCTTCGACGAGTTCACCGCCGAGATGGAGAAACATGGCATGTTCTCGCTGCGGTCGTCCAAAGCCGGCGACAAGGACTCTGACGAGAACTGGTCGCTAGACCAATCGCAGGCAGAGGAATTCGCGAAGACCGCCGGTATCCGTAACCCGGAACAGATGGATCTGGGCTTCCTCAATCGAAGCTACGAGCACAGCTTTGTCCCTGGACTCCAGGACCCGGCCGCTCGACTGTCGGATATGGACGAACAGGGCGTTGCGGCTTCGGTGATCTATCACGGCGGCCTCAACGGGGAGTCGATTCCATTCTCGACCACGGGTCTGATCAGCTGGGGCGACTCGAAATACGACCGCCTGGAGGATCTCGGGGTCCGCATTTACAACCGGTGGTTGTCCGATTTCGTGTCAACAGCCCCGGAGCGTAGCGCCGGCATCGCGCACATTCCGATCTCGGATCCGGCCGCCTGTGTCCGGGAGGTTTACTGGGCGGCGGAGGCAGGGTTGAAAGGCATCAACCTGCCTGCCCCGCGCAACGACTTCCCGATGTTGAACGACCCTGTGTGGGAGCCGCTTTGGTCGGCTTGTGAGGAAACGGGGATGACTCTCAACACCCACGGTGGCGGAGGCGAGCATTACCCGTACCAGGGCGACGGCGCGCAGGCGATGTACATGATGGAGACGCTGTTCCGGACTCGTCGCGGCGTATGGGTGATGATCCTCGGCGGCGTGTTCGAGCGCCATCCCAAGCTCAAGCTGGTGCTCACCGAGCAGTGGATGGACTGGGCGCCGACCGTCATGAATGATATGGACGGGCTTTACCATTCGCGAACCGGGGAGTGGGTACGTGCGGCACTGTCGATGCCGCCGTCGGAGTACTTCAAACGCAACTGCTACGTCGGTGCGAGCTTCATGTCCAACTGGGAGGCGAAGCTGGGAGTCGATGAGAACCTCACCGACAAAGTCATGTGGGGCGACGACTATCCGCACGCCGAAGGAACCTGGCCGGACACCAGGGAGGCTATCCGGTTCACGTTCAACGACATTGACCCGCAGCATGTCCGAAAGTACATCGGGGGAAACGCAATCGACGTGTACGGATTCGATCGCGCAAAACTCGCCGAGGTGGCTGCAAAGATCGGCCCGACGGTCGACGAGGTGGCAACGCCGTACGCGGTTCCCGAGGATGCCGTCGTGGGGCTCTATGCATTCCGTACCGGCCCCGGCCGCTTCATCTAGCCAATCTGTTGATCAACGACGAGGAGCACTGAGATCGTGGGAGAACCAACGGCTTTGAAGTCACCATGTCGGACGGTGACCACCGAGGAAGTCGACCATCTGCATGAATTCGGCTGGGTGCAGCTGAAAGCCTTCGTGGACCCTGACGTTGTGCGCAAGGTGCTTGCGATCGCGCGCGACAAGATGGGCGACGACGCGGACAGTAATCCGGTGCAGCCCGGCGCCGCGACTGAGGCCGACGGTGCCGAGCAAGGCGGTTTGGCCTACTTCAACGTCGAGCAGAGCGCCGGGCTGACGGATCCGGTGATGCGACCGCTGATCGACGAAGTGGGTAAGAACGCGAGCATGCTGCAACGGCGCCGTGCGGCCGACGGCTCGGTCGTGGGTACGCGGTACTACACCGACTTCTTTGCGCCAAAACTACCCAGCACCAAGGCTGCTCGCCACGGTGGCAACGGCCCGACCGCCTTCCACCAAGATTTCATCACCTTCTCAGTGGACCGGTCCGGTGGGATGACGTTCTGGTTTCCGTTGGAGGCGTACGGACCCGAAGCCGGAACCATGTCGTTCGTGAACACATCGCACCGAGCCGGGGTGCTGGGCGACTACACCACCTACGGTGGCGGCGATGCGCTCGATGCTTTCCCGGAGCTTCGCGACCTGGAGATGAGTCACCAGCTGAACTACGAACTCGGTGATATCTCGGTGCACACTCACCTGACGATCCACGGCGCGGGCGCGAATATGATGGACCGTCCCCGTTGGGCTTACCTCCTTGTCACTCAGCCGGCCGACGTGTGTTGGAACGGTTCTGTCACCCCGAATTTCGATTCCACTCGCATGGCGCAGTGGCAGCCACTCGATGACGAGCGCTTCCCGCTGATCGGCTGAACCAGAACCAAGGAGAACAGAATCATGGTGCCGTTCCCGAACCGAAACTTCATGCAGATGTGCTGGGTGGTTCCCGACCTCAAGGGCGCCATCGATTCCTGGGTGCACAACGCCGGTGTCGGACCGTTCTTCTGGTTCGATGGGGTCGATTTCACCGATGGGAGACACCGGGGAGCGCCGGCAGACTTCCCGAAGGTTCAGGCCGCCATCGCCTACGCCGGTGACGTGCAGATCGAACTGGTCTGCCAGGACAACGACGAGCCAGGGGTCTTCCGAGATCTCTTTCCTTCCGGCAAATACGGGCTGCACCACATGGCGTTGTACTGCAACGACTATGTGGCCGAACGCGATGCCTACATCGAGGCGGGCGCGCAGCTGGCGTTTGAGGGCAAGTTCGAGGGGGTCCGCACGAGCTGGGTCGACACCTCTTCCACGCTCGGCTTCATGGTCGAACTTCTCGAACCCAGCGCGCAGCGGGACGCAGGGTTCGCCGCTATGCGTGCAGCGGCCGAAAAGTGGGATGGCAGTGACCCAGTTGTCTCCTTCTGACATGGCAGGAGCCGAGCCGGCATCGACGTTCGCGCCGCTGCTCGCGCAGATCGTCGCCGAGCGGGCAGACCACGAGGCCCTGATCGTGCCCGAAGAAACGCTGACCTACCGGGAACTCGATGCGCGCAGCGCACAGATGGCCCGGGCGTTGTTGGCGGTCGGAGCCGGAAAAGGGACCCGGATCTGCCTGTTGGCGCCCGACAGTGCCCTGTGGCTGACGGTCTTCTATGCGGCCTTGCGTATCGGGGCGCTCGTCACCCCGATCAGTACTCTGGCGACGCCCAACGAGCTGTCGCACATCGTCCGCACGAGTGATGCACAAATCCTGATCGGAGCACGTCGCTTCCTGCGGAATGACTACGGCGAGAAACTCACCGGGGCGTTACCCGGACTCAGTTCTGGTCGCGCGGAGGCACTTCGGGTCCTCGACGCGCCGCATCTGCGGTCCATCTGGCTCGACGATGCGGCCGGCCTGCCATGGGCCCGGCCGGTTGAGGAGTTACTGGCGCGGGCCGACGCCGCCGACGCACCAGATGCCACCGTGCTCGCCGCGGTCGAGCGGCAGGTCGTTCCGGGTGACGAGGCGTTCGTGGTCTACACCTCCGGAAGCACCGCCACTCCGAAGGCGGTCGTGCACAGCCAGTGGGCGGTGGCGCGCCAGCCGCCGGTACTGGCGACATTCTTCGATCTCACGAGCGACCACCGGACCTTGTGCCTGCTGCCGGCGTTCTGGATGGGCGGCGTCATGACCGCCCTACAGGTGCTCAGCACCGGTGGGACGCTGGTGTATCCGGCGACTCCGGAAATCGACGAGGTGCTCGACACGATCGAGCGGTGTGACGTCACGAATGTCGTGGTGTGGCATTTGTCGGTCAAGTTGCGGACGGCTGCGGCCGAGCGCGGCGTCAACCTCGACGACGTCCGGGTCACCGGGGCCCCGCTACGCGGCGCGGACGGGGAGTTCATTCCACCGCAGTTGCAGACCGACATGCTGGGCATGTCCGAAACCTTCGGGCCGCACAGTGCCGAGCCGATCAATCAGCGCCTGCCCGAAGCGAAGTCGGGTGCGGCCGGACGTGCCGTGAACGGCATCGAACGCCGCGTGGTCGACCCCGAAACCGGCGTCGAGGTCCCGGCAGGCGAGGTAGGAGAGCTGTACCTGCGCGGGGGCGCGCTGATGAGCGGGTTCTACAAGGTGGACCATCGCCAGGTGTTCACCGCGGACGGCTTCTACCCGACGAAGGATCTGGTGCGGATCGACGCCGACGGCTATCTGTTCTTTGTCGGTCGGACCGGCGACATGATCAAGACGAACTCCGCGAACGTGTCCCGCCTGGAGGTCGAGGCGGCTCTGAACCAGCTTCCTGATGTGGAACAGGCGTTCGTCGCGGGACTGCCGGACTCCGAGCTCGGCGAAATCGTCGCCGCCGCAGTCGTACCGGCGCGCGGAGCCGATCCGACCGAGAGCGGTATCAAAGCCGCGGTACGCGAGACTCTTTCGGTGTTCAAGGTGCCTCGCCACATCGTGTTCGTCTCGCAGGATTCGGTGCCGAGAACTTCGACGGGAAAGGTCAGGCTGTTCGATCTCGGTGAGCTGATCGCGTCGCGAATCGAACCGTCCCGCGAGTATGTGAAACCGGCTGCAGCCGAGGGAATCGCGGCCGCAGTGAACACCGGTGAGAAGCGAGAACCTTCGGCGGCGAACAAGTCTCGGCCCAAGGCCGAGGAGATCGTGCTCTATGCCAAGGATCCGAAGACCAAGATCGCAACGATCACCCTCGACCGCGCCGACGAACTCAATGCGATGACCACCGATGCCCAACAGCGCTACGCGGACCTCGTGCATCAAGCGAGCGTTGACGACGATGTGAAGGTCTTGGTCATTCGGGCGAACGGACCGAACCTGGGCAGTGGTGCAGACCTTCCCGAGCTGTTGGACATCATGGCCGACCAGGGTGACGTCACGATGAACCACACCGTGCGCGTTCCCGACGATGCCGACGTGGTGTACCCGCCGCAGGGGTCCTATCGCCATCGCGCAACGCACGTTCAGTTCTATACCGACCCGGCCGCGGGAATGCGTTGCCTGCAGGATTTCAAGAAGATCAGCATTCTCGAGGTCCGCGGGTACTGCTATGGCTGGCACTTCTACCAGGCTGCCGACGCCGACATCGTGGTCGCGTCCGAGGATTCGCTGTTCGGCCACGCCGCGTGGCGTTACGCCGGGTTTGCGGCGCGGCAATGGCAGTGGGCCACGACGATGGGCGTGCGCAGATTCATGGAGATGGTGTTCACCGGGCGTCCCTTCACCGCCAAGGAAATGTATGACTGCGACTTCGTCAACGCGGTGGTGCCTTTCGACGAGCTCGAGGCGATGACGGCGAAGTATGCGCTCGCTTGCTCGCGCACCCGGCCCACTGACACGGTCTTCGTTCAGAAGACGTTCTTCGAGATCTTCAAGCAGCACCAGGGCGAATACATGGGCAGCATCCTGACCGGCTTGCTCGAATCGACGCTTGACCAGTTGCAGCCCGACCCCACATCGTTCGAGCTCGACGAGAAGACGCGCGACCGCGGTCTGACGAACGCCGTCCGTGACAACGATGAGCAGTTTCCGCCCGACTGGCGTCTGAGCCGGCGCGGTCGAGCGGGCGGGTAGCTCCCCAAACTTCAACGAAAGGACTCTCAAATGCTGGTTCTCGCCAATGCCAGGGTTTTCGATGGTCGCAACATGCTGTCCGGCAGCCACACGGTGACCGTTGAAGGGAATCGGATCGTCGCCATCGACCCGCACGCGGGGCCGGTGCCCGAAGGGGCTGTCGATGTCGGCGGAATGACGTTGCTGCCCGGGCTGATCACATCTCATCTGCACCCCGACTTCTACAAGTTCAGCATCGCCATCGCCGCGACCGAACGGCCCGGAAAGGAGCTGCCTCCCGGTGTCATGATGGCGATCGGTGTGCGTACCTGCCGGGTGCTGCTGGAGAGTGGGTTCACCGGCTACTCCGGGGCATCCTGCGCGCACGATATCGATGCCCAGCTCAAGATGGCGATCGCCGATGACATCATCCCCGGCCCCCGGATCCGTGCGTGCGGGCACCACCTCGGCACCACGGGCGATATGAACAACAGCGGGCGTTGGTGGAAGCGGTACGAGACACCGGGAACCGACGTCTGCGCCGACGGCCCCGAAGCCATGCGTTCGCTGGTTCGGGAAGAGATCAATCGGGGCGTCGAGACGATCAAGATCTTCGCCAGTGCCGGCCACGGTCAGCTGCATCGCACGACGCGCAACATGTCTCGCGACGAAATCGCGGCGATCATCAACACCGCTCATGAACGGGGCGCGAAGGTACGCGCTCACGTTTCGGACAAGGCGATGATGATGGAGTGCATCGAGCTCGGACTCGACCTGATCGACCATGGCGACGAGATCGACGAGGAAGTCATCGCGGCGATGGTGGAGGCGGGAACTTTCTGGGTGCCCAGCCTCATCTACCCGTGGAGCCTGCTCGAACTGGGTTACGCAGCTGAATTCGGTGTGACGCGAGAGCAATACGACCACACGCGCGCCATGCTGCCGGTCGCGCAGGCGGCTGGGGTTCGGATCCTGATCGGCGACGACTACAGCGGCATCTTCCGCGACCTGCTCGACGACGACCCGCTCGACCACCAGGTCGGCAACTATGGTCGCGAGTTCGCCTATTACGGAGCGATCGATGGGCTCACCGCAGCCGACGTGCTCAGTTGGGGCACCTGCAACGCCGGCCAGTTCCTGGCCGATGAACCGGAGCGGGTCGGTGTGATCGAGCCGGGCGCCATGGCAGATCTCATCGTCGTGAATGGCGACCCTCTCGCCGATCTTTCACTGCTGTCGCGCCCCGCACAGGCACTCAAAGCGGTCATCCGCGACGGCGCGTTCGTCATTGACCGTATGGGTGCCGTTGCCGCCAACGGAAATTCGGAACTCGGCGTCTTGCATCGCGAGCTTGCGCTTCGATAACGGGGAATCCCGAGAACCAACAGATGAGGAGCCATGACAACAAACGTGCGACGAGGTGTGGCCTTGGTGACCGGTGCCGGCTCCGGCATCGGCCGGGCCGCGGCAGGGGAGTTCATTCGGCGGGGATACACGACGGCGCTCGTGGACATGGACAAGGAGGCAGGCCCCGAGGCCGAGGCTGAACTTCGCGAATTCGGCGAATGCGCCTTCTTCCCTTGCGACGTCACCGACGATGCGGCGGTAGGCGAGACCGTCTCGCTGATCGTGCAACGGTACGGACGTCTCGACGCGGCCTTCAATGCGGCCGGCATCGACGGCGAGCATGGCAAGAACACGGCGGAGGGCAGCCTGGAGAACTGGAACCGGGTGATCGCCGTGGATCTGACGGGCACGTGGTCGTGCATGCGATACGAGATTCCGGCGATCATCTCTTCCGGCGGTGGCTCGATCGTGAACTGCGCATCGGTAGCGGGATTGCGGGCCGCTCCCACCGTCTCGGCTTACACGGCCGCCAAACACGGCGTGATCGGGCTGACGCGGGTGGCTGCGAAAGAGTATGGCCGCGACGGAGTGCGGATCAACGCGGTCTGCCCCGGCACGGTCGACACACCCATGTTCCGGCAGTCGATGTCGCCCGAGATCATCGAACAGCTCGTGTCGGCCAACCCCGTCGGTCGAGTGGCAGAGCCGAACGAGATCGCCGCGGTCGCGGTGTGGCTGTGCGACGAAGCCCCCGGCTTCCTCACGGGGGAGACGATCACCGTCGATGGCGGCCTCTGTGCGTGATGAGTCACCCCTCAACTGTTTCAAGGAGAGCCATGTCCCCGAGCCCCGCGCCGTCGTTCCCACGCATCGCGCCGATCGAGTCGGACGCCCTCACCGATGAGCAAAGATCGCAGATGCACGGCTGGGACGCCTTGCGTTTCAACCGCGTCATGATGCGCAGCCCCAGCCTGTTCGACGTCATCCTCCCGTTGATCACCAAAACGGTCGCTCAATCGGAACTGCCGCCGCACGACCGGCAAGTCCTGATCTTGCGGACTTGCGCCCTCACCGGCGAGGTTTACGAAGCGGCCCACCACGTGCTGATCTCGCATGCCGCAGGATTGTCCGACGATGAGATCACGGCGGCCCGTACGGGGGTCGGCTTGTCTCCGCTTCATCAGTTGCTTTCGCGCACCGCAGAAGAACTCGTCAAGGACTTCACGGTCAGTGACCAAACGTGGGTGGCGTTGGCTGAGCACTACTCTGCGACCGAACTGATGGAGATCGTCGGACTGGTCGGCTCCTACACCACGATGGCAATGCTCACGAGGTCACTCGGTATCCAGCTTGAAGACGAGGAAACCATGAAGACGTTCATCGAGCTCCGGCAATACGTTTGAGCGCAAAGGGGCAACCATGACAGATATGAAGCTGCGGACGGTCTGTTGGCGATGAGTGATGTGAAGATCCACGATGAGCAACACTGCTGCATCGGAGTGAAAGCTGTTCTGAGAGGCGGAATCCTGTGACAGTGGAAAGTGTCAGCGATGTCTGTTATGACCCTTACGACGTTGAGCTGAATCTCAGTCCGTATGAGACGTATACCCGGCTGCGTGAGGAAGCGCCGCTCTATTACAACAGCGAGTACGATTTCTACGCGCTGAGCCGCTTCTCGGATGTCGATAGTGCGTCTGTCGACATCGAAACCTTCAGCTCGGCCCGGGGTGACGTGTTGGAAACCGTCAAGGCCAATATTGACATCCCGCCGGGCTTTATCATTTTCGAGGATCCACCGATCCACGACATCCACCGTAAGCTGCTGTCCCGGATGTTCACCCCGCGCAAGATCAGCGCACTGGAACCCAAGATTCGCGAATTCTGTGCTGAGTGTTTGGATCCTTTCGTCGGTAGCGACCGGTTCGACTTTGTCGCCGACCTGGGCGCTCGGATGCCGATGCGCGTGATCGGCATGTTGTTGGGCATGCCCGACGAGCACCTCGAAGCGGTTCGCAAACGCTGGGACGACAACCTGCGTACCGAGGCCGGTAAACCCATGGAGGTCGCCCCCGAGACGATTGACGCGGGTGAGCTCTTTGCCGAGTACGTCGAGTGGCGAGTTGAACATCCGTCGGACGACATCATCTCTGAGCTGGCCAGTGTCGAGTTCGTCGACGAGTCCGGCACCACTCGACGACTGAGGGGCGATGAACTTCGTGCCTACGCGAGTTTGGTCGTCGGCGCAGGAAATGAAACGACTAATCGACTGATCGGTTGGACGGGCAAGGTTCTGGCCGAGTATCCGGAGCAGCGCCGTCAGCTCGCCGAAGACCACTCATTGATACCCAAGGCGATTGAAGAGCTTGTGCGTTTCGAGCCGTCGGGCCCGAACATGGCCAGGTATGTCACTCGGGATGTCGACTATTACGGACAGACAGTGCCGGCGGGGAGTGTCATGCTGTTGATGCTCGCTGCTGCCAACCGCGATCACCGCCACTTCCCGCCGAACGGTGATGTTTTCGACATCCATCGCCGTTCCCCTCAGCACCTGGGATTCGGTCGCGGTGTGCACTATTGCCTCGGTTCGGCGTTGGCGCGCCTCGAGGGAAGGGTCGCGCTGGAGGAGATCTTGAAACGCTTCCCCGAGTGGGACGTTGATCTCGCCCAAGCCAAGCTGACGTCAACCTCGGCGGTGCGCGGCTGGGAATCCATGCCTGTATTCCTGCGGTAGCGCCTCCCAACGAATAGAAAGGCAGAGTGCCGCGATGGCCCCTGAGGACGTTTTACGCGCGGAGATTGCTGCGTGGGCTACCAACGACGTCGACGAGGTGATGAGTCATTTCGCCGACGACGCCACTTTCGACATCGGTCCTGACTGGCCGAAAGTATCTGGGCGCGAGGCGATCTACGACTTGATGAAAGGGTTCTTCGGTCGTGGAACGGTCGTAGACCTCAAGATTCGCTATCTGGCTGCCGACGGTGACGTTGTTTTGATGGAGCGCTTCGATCACTGGATTATCGAAGGTAAGCCGTTGTCCTGGCCGGTCATGGGTGCCTATCAGGTCCGGGACGGCAAGGTCGTGGCTTGGCGGGAATACTACTGGCCGCCGAACAAGGCCTGAGACGGCATGGTGGATTGCCCCTGCTCGGCACGCCGAGCGGGAGAACCTCTGATGCGTAGAGCGATTCGCCTGTGGCCTCGCCAGGCACTCCAGATCGCCGACTGACGCGTGCGAAGTCAAAGCAGCTCAACTGAAGGGGACGGGAGCGCTGCCCGGTCCGCAGAAATCCGTGTTGGAGATATGCCCCGAGGATCTGGCGGTGCGGAAGTTGTTGGGGCAGAGGAGAGTCTAGAGCGCTATCGACTGATGGTTGTCGCGCCCGACGTCGCCGAGCTCGTGACCGTTGCCGGTGGCTGGCTCTTCGATCGGGCGATGGCCGGCTGGGACGTCACCGCGCTTGTCAACGAAGGTTCCGATGTGCGCCCGTTACGCATTCTCGGTGTTGGTGCGGCGGAACTGGAATCCGTATCGTCCGCGGATGGTCCTGCAATTGCGCCGCGTGCCATCTCTATCGGGGGTCACTACTACTCGAGCGATCCTCGGATGCGCGAACTCATCCGCCGCATTGCGGACGGCGGCGCGACCGAGCTGACCGTATGGGGATGTGTGTGTCCGGCCGACTTGAGTGCGAGCCTGCTTCCGGTGAACTATGAGTCCACGTCTGCGGCGCGGGTGTTCAAGAAGCACGCACTTGCCGCGGTCGGGTGCCTGGATCCAGCGGTCGAACCAAACGAGTCATTCTGGTGTGGTGTCACCGCACTCAAACACATCGACAGCATCTAGCCAATACCCCTGGGAGGTTCATGTGTTCAGTGTTACCGAGAACATCGATATCGCGTCGACACCGGAGGCGGTCTGGTCCCTGGTAGGTGATCCGGCGGCCATCTGCGTTTGGCACCCGGGCGTTGCTACCTCGCCGCTCGTCGACGGCGTGCGTTACTGCACGCTGGCCGATGGGGGAGAGGTCGCCGAGCAGATTGTCGAACACTGCGATCGGCTGCGTTACTACATCTACGCAGTACGGGGCAGCGAGTTCGGAATGGTCGACTATCAATCGCGTATCAATGTGCTCGGTATTGACGGTGGCGGTGCACGGATGGAGTGGACCGGGCAGTTCGACGCCGCCGAGCCGGCGCACGGCGGTCTTATCGCGGAGTCGGTCGCCGCCACCTACCGGGATGGTCTGACCGCGGTGCGGAACCGCTTGGTGTGCTGACCGTTTGGCTCTTTAATACCTTGCAGGACTCGATCCCACCGAACTAAGGAGCAGCTAGTGCTGACACTGGCAGGCAAAGTCGCGATCATCACCGGAGGCGCCCAGGGCATGGGCGCCGAGCACGCCCGGACGTTCGTCGAACTCGGCGCGAAAGTCGCAGTTACCGATGTGTTGAGCGAGGAAGGGCAGTCTGTCGCCAAAGAGCTTGGCGCAGAAGCAGAGTTTTTCGATCTGGACGTGACAGAGCCGGAGCAATGGATTGATGTGGTCGACCGGGTCACGGCAAAGTGGGGGCCAGTGACAGTCCTCGTGAACAATGCCGGCGTTCCCGGGCCACTCGTCCACACCGCCGACCTGACCGTAGGCGACTACCTGAAGACGATCGCAGTCGATCAACACGGGGTGTTCTACGGCATGCGAACGGTGATTCCGGGCATGATCGACGCCGGTGGCGGGTCGATTGTCAACATCGCCTCCGTGGCAGGATTCGCACATGTCCGGCACGTTCCGAACGCTGCCTACACCGCCGCCAAGTTCGCGGTGCGCGGCCTTACCCGGGCGGCCGCAGTCGAGTATGCGAAGAAGGGAATCCGGGTCAACTGCGTGATGCCGGGACCGGTGGCCACTCCGATGATGCTCAATTCCGGCATGGAGGAAGTGCGCAAAATAGTAGGCAGTGCCGCGGCGATGGATCGCTGCGCGGAGCCACGAGAGGTCTCGAACATGGTGGCGTTTCTCGCCTCTGACGCGGCCTCGTTCATCACCGGCGGCGACCATTTCGTCGACGGCGGTCAAGCTGCCGGCTGGTGATCTCGGGGATCAGCCCTGACGCGGTTTGGAACCGCATCAGGGCTGACCCCCGCCACTCAGGTGAGCTTGTAGAGATTGATCGCGTTCTCGCTGAGGATCTTTCGGGCGTTTTCGGGTGACGTTGCAGCGACGACGTCGTTGATCGCGCTCGCGGAGTATCCGAATGTGCCCTCGCTGTGTGGGTAGTCCTGTGCCCACATCACGCGGTCAGCGCCCAGATAGTCCAGCAATTTCAAGCCGATTGTGTCGGTCTGGAAGGTCGCGAACATATTGTTCTGCCAGTAGTGGGTTGGGCGGTGCTTCATGGGCCAGTCGAAGAGCTCTCGATGTGCGCCATAGGTGAGCTCGGCGTCCTGGAGCGCACCGGCAATCCAGTTGATGCCACCCTCGGCGAACACGACCTGCAGGTTGGGGTGGCGGTCGAAGATGCCACCGAAGATCAGGGCGCCAAAGGAGCGGCGGAAGGGCGCGGCCTGCATCAGGAAGAACGTTCCGAAGCCCCCTCGGCCACCCGAGGACGGTACTTCTCCGATGTGGAAGTTGACCGGCAGGTTGGCCTCGGCAACGCAGGCCCAGAAGCGGTCCATCTCCGGGCTGTCGTAGTCGATGGCCTCGCCTTGGGCGTTCTTGCCTGGGCTGAACGGAAGCATGAAGCTCTTGAGGCCGAGGTCGACGATCTGTTGAATTGCCTGTTCCGCGTGGTCCGGGTCCCACCAGTTGCTGCAGATGCCGACGCCGTAGAAGCGGCCGGGATTCTTCTTGTCGAGCTCAGCGATGTACTCGTTGTAGGTCCGGTACATGAGCTCTTGCATCTCTTGGTCCGGATAGCGGATGAAGGCCAGCAGGCTCTGTGGATAGACGATCTCCTTGTCGATGCCCTCGGCATCGAGATGGCGGTTGCGCACACCGAACTCGAACCCGTCGTTGAGTACCGAGCGGGCTAGTGCGGTGTCGACGTCGGCGCTTTCCGGATAAGCCTGCATCGCGTCTTTGAATCCGACGCGCCAATAGCGGTCGAACCACACCCGGGGCGCGGCTTCGCGGCGGTCCGCCGGGAACCGCTCGTAGAAAATGTCCTCGGTGAGTTCGATGTGGTTGTCGGCCGACACCAGGACGAGATCCTGTGGCAGCTTCGCGGCTTCCCGGGGCTGGCTTGTCCGATCGACGATCATGCCGGCTTCGGCGGTCAGCGGGTTCTCAAATGTCAGGCGTTCGTCGAGCATGTCGGCCTCTCCGTCGAATATGTTTGCAGGACATGGGGCTTGGCGGTCCTTGACGGCGCATGCCGAACTGGACCTCTGCTGCAGATTGTGCGGCTGCGACATTGTGATGCTAACCACATCGAGCCCGATATGCAACACTGTTGTAATTATAGCTCGCAGTGGCAGACATCCCGGTGCGTCGGCCAATGAAGTGTCGGAATCGGCTGAGGTGGAAGGTGTTTCACCTAACCGCGCTCGCTGGCGACGTACTCTTTGACGTTCCATTCGCGAGGATCGTGTGCCGCGATCGGTACGGCGCTGTCGGGAGTCCCGGCGACCACTTCGTCCCAGTGTTCGGCGACCGTCTCGATGGTCAGCGGGTTTTCGGTGAAGCCCCCGGTCTCGGCAAGGTAGACCCGGTTCACGAGCCCACCGACGCCATTGATGGTGTCGCCGTTGACCGGACAGCTCTCATGCGCCAGTGCCGCCGCGACCGGGGCCACCAGCTCCGGCGGGAGGCTTGTTTGTGCCAGCTGGTACATGGGCGAGCTCTCGTCCTGCTGGGCGGCGACCATGCGGGTGAACGCACCGGGATTGAGGTTGTTGACCTTTATGCCGTGTGCGGCGCCTTCACCGGCGAGCGCACGCGTGAACGAAAAGACACCGCCCTTGCTGGCGCTGTAGGCAACGAGGAGTGGCGCGCCGGCGAACGCGCCCGAGCCGGTGTTGACGATACGTCCGTACCCGTTGGCTTTCATATGCGGCCAGGCGGCGCGACACGTCCATATCGTGCCCATCAGATTGATGTCGATGTGCTGTCGGATGTCGTGTGAGGTCATCTCGTCGAATGCTGCGGCGATCGAGATACCGGCGTTGTTGACCAGGACGTCGACCCGGCCGAATGCCTCGAGCGCGGTTTCGATCAGCGCTGCGGCGCCCTCTTCTGTGGCGATTGAATTGTTGTCTGCCACAGCGGTTCCGCCCGCGCGGCGAATCTCATCGACGACGGCTTCGGCCGACGCCGTCCCGGCATATCCTGGCGCCGCGGTACGACCGATGTCGTTGACGACGACGTTCGCGCCGCGCTGGGCCAGCAGCAGCGCGTGGGAGCGGCCAAGGCTGGGATTACCGCCCGCGCCCGTGACGACCGCGGTCCGGCCGTCGAACCTCAGTTCGGTCATGGAGTGCCTTTCTCGATTGGACAGTCCGATGCACTCTGACGTGATGTGCAACTTCTTGCACCGACAGCCTCGACCTGCTGTCCCTCTTGGCCATGACGCCCTGATGTGGGCAGTGCGATGCTAACCACACGTCGATAAAATATGCAACGGTGTTGTAAATATAAACCGGCGTGGCAAGACATCGCAGGCTCAGCCGTTCTGTGCCGCCGCAGCTCCGGCACGGTAACCGAACACCATGGCGGGCCCCAGCGTGCCGCCCGCGCCGCCGTAGGCCTTGCCGGTCACCCCGGCCATGGCGTTGCCCGCGGCGAACAAGCCCGGGATCGGGGCACCGCTGACATGCAGAACCCGGCCGTCGCGGTCGGTGCGCGGGCCGCCCTTGGTGCCCATCGCGCCGACCTTCACCGGCACGGCGTAGAACGGCGCGGAGTCGACCGGTCCGAGCGTCTGTCCGGCCGGGGTCGCCGCCGTCGTATCGCCCCAATACCCGTCGTACGCACTGGAACCGCGGCCGAACTCGGGATCCACCTCAGCCGCGACGTTGTCGTTCCACTGCAGCAGGGTGGCGGCAAGCCCGTCGGCGTCGATTCCGGTCTTGGCTCCGAGCTCGGCGAGGTCGGCCGAGGCGCAGAACCACTCCGGCACAGGCTGACCCGGCTCGACGCCGAGGAACCCGTAGCGCTGCAGGTGCACCGAGTCGAACACGATCCAGGCCGGGTCGTTGGCAAATCCGGCCTTGGGATCGAGGTACTGGAACGGACCGGCCATCGAGTTGTACTCACCGGCCTCGTTGACGAACCGCTTGCCTACCCGGTTGACGATGATGCTGCGCGGTCGCGTGCGCTCCAGCCGTACGCTGCGACTGCGCGGGTGCCCGTCGATGGTGTCGCCCGGAATCTGCACGATCGGCACCCACCAGGCCTCACCCATGTTCGCCAGATCCGCGCCGTGTGCCATTGCCATCCGCAGCCCGTCGCCGGTGTTGTTCGGCGGAGACACCGGACCGCGCATGGGCCCGCGCAGATACGCCTCGACCAGTTTGGCGTCCCACTCGAAGCCACCTGTCGCCAGGACCACGCCGCCGCGGGCACGCACGCGAATATCGCTGCCGTCCACACTGATTCGCACACCGGTGATACCGGTCGCGTCACCCAGCAGTTCGACCGCCCGCGCGCCGGTGACCGGCTCGACGCCGCGGTCGAGCAGCCCGCGCAGCAGGCCCGCGATCAGGGCGGTGCCCGCAACGCACAGGTCGGCGTTCGGGTCGTCGAACGTCGCGTGGATGCGGGCACGGGTCTCGGCGTCGATGCCGACATTGCTGAAATCCGCAGGGAACGACGTGATCCGCTCGCGCCACTCGCCAAGCTTGGCGAGGTCAACCGGACCCGCGCTCAGCGACCGGCCACCGCCGGGCCGCCCGCCCGGGAGTTCGGGCTTGTAGTCCGGGAAGCCCTCGGCGACGGCGAACCGCAATTCGCTGTGTGCCTCGACGAAGTCGAGCATCGCCGGGCCCGTGCGCACGAACGTCTCGACCAGGTCGGTGTCCATGTAGCCCAGCGACTGGGCGCGCAGGTAGGCAAGCGCGTCGTCGACCGGCAGTGGCGCCTGGGCGCGGTCGTGGGCCGGAACCCAGACGATGCCGCCCGACACGGCCGTCGTCCCACCTACGGTGGGCGCCTTCTCGTACACGGCAACGGATGCGCCGCTGACGGCAGCCGTCAAGGCCGCAGTCAGCCCCGCGCCGCCGCTGCCGAGTACCACGACATCGACCTCGTCGTCCCAATCAGTCATGCGCGCATTGCCTTTCAGTGCAGGATCGCCGACAGTTCATGTGCGGCCCGGACCACCGCGTCTTTGCCGCCGAGTACGACGTCTTCGCGGTGCGAGATGAGATTGATGCAGGTGGGCGGTGACGGCGGGCGTCTGCGTACCGGCACCGCCAGGCCGAAGGTGTTCGGCTCGACCTCGCCGTGGGTGATCACCCAGCCCTGTTCGCGGGTCTGGCGGACCAGTTCGCGCTCGCCGGGCCGGGGCGGCATGCTCGCCAACAACGCCAACCCGGCCGCGCCGCGGTCCAGGGGATGGCGGCTGCCTTCGTGGAACGACAGTTGGTAGAACACCTGGGACGGCACGATCACCGCGATCGCCACCTGTTGGTCCCCCTCGGCGACCAGAAGCGACACTGTGGTCCCGAGTTCGTCGGCCAGCGTGCGAAGGGTCGGCACGCTGAGCTGGCGCAGGTTGTTGTCGAAGGACGAGCCGAGTACCGCCAGCGCGGCCGCGGGCCGGTATCTGCCGTCTTCACCCTTTGCGACGTAACGGAATTGGCTCAGGGTTGCCAGTAGGCGGTAGGCGATCGTGCGATGGGCCCCGAGGTGGTCGGCGACCTGCTGCACGGTCAGCCCGGTGGGCGCGCTGGCAATGGCTCCGAGTGCGCTCAGGCCGCGCGCGAGCGTTTGCGAACCGGGCGCGCCGGTTTGTGTGGCTTCGGCCTGCGACTGCGCTTCCGGCTGGGTTGCCTTGGCGGGCATCGCGCACCTCCTTGACAGATAGAACCGTGAGAGTGATGCTCTGATAATAATGCACGCTCGTGTGCGCTATATGAGCAAAGTGCTTACATAAACGGAGAACATCATTCTCCCTACCGCGCGAGAGGGGACCATGACAAGCACTGCCGCCGAGCCGGCGCGCTCCGTTTCGGCCGCCGAGTACGAGAGCGTCTGGAGCGACCTTCAGGGCGTCGCGTTCTCGCAGGGCTACCTTGACGTGGGGGGAGTGCGCACCCGCTACCTGCACGCCGGTGATCCGAAACTGCCTGCGCTGGTACTGTTACACGGTTCCGGCGGTCACGCCGAGGCTTACGTACGCAACCTCGAATCCCACGCCGAGCACTTCTCGACGTGGTCGATCGACATGGTCGGACACGGCTATACCGACAAGCCCGGCCACCCGCTGGAGGTACCGCACTACGTCGATCATCTGATGGGTTTCCTCGACGCGATCGGTGCGCAGCGAGCCCACATCTCGGGTGAGTCCCTGGGCGGCTGGGTGGCCGCCCGCGCCGCCGTCGACCATCCCGACCGGATCGACCGGCTGGTGCTCAACACCGCGGGCGGATCGCAGGCCGATCCGGAGGTGATGAAGCGCATCGTCACGCTGTCGATGGCTGCTGCGGAGAACCCGACCTGGGAGACCGTGCAGGCGCGCATCAAATGGCTGATGGCCGACAAGAGCAAGGACTACGACGACATTGTCGCCAGCCGTCAGCGGGTCTACCGCCAGCCCGGGTTCGTCTCGGCGATGAGCGACATCATGGCGTTGCAGGATCCCGACATCCGGGCCCGAAATCTGCTGGGGGAGAAGGACTACGGCTCGATCACCGCGCCGACGCTTGTGGTGTGGACCAGTGACGACCCGACCGCCGACGTCGCCGAGGGCAGACGGATCGCCTCGATGATTCCGGGTGCCCGTTTCGAGGTGATGCCGGGATGCGGACACTGGCCGCAGTACGAGGACCCCGAGACGTTCAACCGTCTGCACCTCGACTTCCTGCTGGGGGCGTGATGGACCAGGCGGATGTCGTCATCGTCGGCGCCGGACCGGTAGGACTGACCCTGGCGAACATCCTTGGCGCCCAGGGGGTTCGGACTCTCATCGTGGAGGAACGCGACAGCCTCATCGATTACCCCCGCGGCGTCGGACTCGACGACGAATCCCTGCGCACCTTCCAGTCGATCGGCCTCGTTGAGGCGATCCTGCCGCACACCGTGCCCAACCAGATCCTCCGGTTCTACGACGGGCACCGCCGCTTGCTGGCCGAAATGGCGCCGCCTGACGCGCGGTTCGGTTGGCCCAAGCGCAACGGTTTCGTCCAGCCCATGGTCGACGCCGAACTGCTCGCCGGGCTGGACCGGTTCGAGCACGTCGAGGTGGCCTGGGGCCGGCGGATGGAATCGGCCACCGAGAACGCCGACGGGGTCACCGTGGAATTCGAGGGTGGCGCACCGGCGGTGACCGCGCAATACGTCGTCGGCTGTGACGGCGGGCGCAGCGCCACCCGCCACATGATGGGCGTGTCCTTCGACGGCACCACCTCGGCCACCCGCTGGGTCGTGATCGATCTCGCCAACGACCCGCTGGGGCATCCGAACAGCGAGGTGGGGGCCGACCCCAAACGGCCGTACGCCTCCATCTCGATCGCACACGGTATCCGGCGCTTCGAGTTCATGATCCACGCCGACGAAACCGACGAGCAGGCAACCGATCCCGCGTTCGTCGCGCGGTTGCTCGCGCCGTTCGTCCCGCACCCCGACAAGGTGGATGTGATCCGCAGCCGGGTCTACACCCACCACTCTCGCATCGCCGGCTCGTTCCGCAAGGGTCGGATGATGCTGGCCGGTGACGCCGCGCACCTGATGCCGGTGTGGCAGGGGCAGGGGTACAACAGCGGTATCCGCGACGCGGCGAACCTCGGCTGGAAACTTGCCGCGGTGGTCAACGGCCATGCTGGTGCCGAGTTGCTGGACAGCTACGACGTCGAGCGACGTAAGCACGCGCGCGCGATGATCGACCTGTCCACGCTGGTCGGCCGCGTCATCTCACCCACCAACCGCAGGGTTGCGGCATTGCGGGACAAAGTTATCCGCGGTGCCTCGGTGGTGCCCACGCTCAAGCGCTACATCCTGGAGATGCGGTTCAAACCCATGCCCCGCTACGAGCAGGGCGCTGTCCACCATGCGAAACCGCCTACGGCGACCGCACCGGTGGGGACGCTGTTCATCCAGCCCCGGGTGGACACCCGCGAGCAGTCGAACGTGTTGCTCGACGACGTGATCGGCGCGGGTTTTGCCGTGTTGTGCTGGAACAACAACCCGCGTGCGTTGCTCGGTGCCGAAGCCTTCGACCGTTGGAAGACGTTGGGTGCCAAGTTCATTGCCGCCCGACCGTTGACCCAGTTGCACTGGACGGGCCACGATGACCCTGATGTCGTGATTGTCGGTGACCGTACGGGAGCGCTCAAATCCTGGTTCGACGCGCATGCCGAATCGGTTCTGGTGTTGCGGCCGGACCGATGCATCGCCGGAGCGGACATCGCCCAGCGGGCCCCCGAACTGAGCGCCGCGTTGTTCGACGTTCTGCATCTGACTCAGGGAGGAGGAAACGGTGTCAGTAGCCCTGTGCTGTATGTCCCACAGCCCACTGCTGAATCTTCCGGGACCATCGCAGGAACTCCTTGACGAGATCGACGGGGCGCTGGCCGGCGCCCGGGAGTTCGTGGCGGATTTCGACCCGGAGTTGGTCGTCACGTTCTCGCCGGACCACTACAACGGGTTCTTCTACCGGTTGATGCCGCCGTTCTGCATCGGCACCGCCGCGTCCGGGGTCGGTGATTACGGAACACACCTCGGACCGCTGGACGTCGACGCCGACATCGCAGAAGAATGCGCACAGGCGGTGTGGGAATCCGGTGTCGACATCGCGATCTCCACGAGCATGGACGTCGACCACGGCACCGTGCAGCCGCTGCAGGAGTTGTTCGGCGACGCGACCGCCCGCCCCATCGTGCCGATCTTCATCAACTCGGTCGCCACGCCGCTGGGTCCGCTGGCCCGGTCGCGGGCTCTGGGCGCCGCTGTCGGCTCGTACCTGGCCACCCTCGACGTACGAGTGTTGGTGTTGGGATCCGGAGGACTGTCCCATGATCCGCCGGTGCCGACCCTGGCCACCGCCCCGCCCGCGGCGCTGGACCGGATCGTGCACGGCGTCCCGATGACGCCCGAACAGCGGTTGGCGCGCCAGGAGGCGGTGAGCCAGGCGGCCAACGACTTCGCCCACGGCGACAGCCCGCTGCGTCCGCTGAACCCGGATTGGGACCACAGCTTGCTGGAGATCCTCGACGAAGGCAGGCTCGGCGAACTCGACGGCTGGTCGAATTCGTTCATCGCCGGTGAGGGTGGCAACTCGGCGCACGAGATCCGGACCTGGGTAGCCGCATTCGCGGCGCTGGCCGCCCAGGGTCCGTACCGGACCGGTAACCACTTCTACCGGGCAGCACCGGAATTGATCGCAGGCTTCGCAATCAGGACGGCGGTAGGAAGCACATGACCACAGAAGCGTTCGACCAGACCGTCGACCTGCTTGTCGTCGGGTCGGGCGGGGGCGGCATGACCGCCGCGCTGGTCGGCGATGCCGCCGGGCTCGATACCCTCGTCGTCGAAAAGTCCCCTCAGTTCGGCGGTTCCACCGCACTGTCGGGCGGCGGCATCTGGGTTCCCGGCGCCCCGGCGCAACGTCGGGCCGGTTATGTGCCCTCACCCGACGGCGTCTTCGAGTACCTCAAGCTGATCACCGAGGGCACGGTCAGCGACGCCAGGCTGCGCCAGTACGTCGAGGCCGCCCCGGAGATGATGGATTTCCTGGAACGCACGAGCGACTGGTTCGAGTTCGTCTGGAAACCCGGCTATGCCGATTACTACCCGGAACTCCCCGGCGGCTCCGCGCAGGGCAGCACCATCAACGTCCCCGCCATCGACCTGCGCAAGCTCGGTGACGAGGAACGCGACCTGCTGACGCCGCTGGCGCTGGCGCCCAAGGGAATCTGGTTCGCGCCCAAGGACCTTCGGCTCTTCTACCAGATCCGGCAGAACTGGCGCGGTAAGGCGGTGCTGCTCAAGCTGATCTGGCGCATGGTGCGCGCCCGGGTATTCGGCGACCGGATGGCCGCCATCGGTCAGTCACTGGCCGCCCGGATGCGGCTGGCGATGAAGCAGCACGGCATACCGCTGTGGCTCAACGCGCCGATGATCGAGTTGATCACCGGTGACGACGGCGCCGTGCTCGGCGCGGTCGTCGAACGCGACGGCAAGTCGCTCCGGATCCGGTCCCGCCGCGGTGTCATCCTGGCCTCCGGTGGCTTCGACCACGACATGGCTTGGCGCAAAGAGCATCTGCCGGTCCTGGAGCAGGACTGGAGTTTCGGCAATCCCGCGGCTACCGGCGACGGCATCCGGGCCGGCCAAAAGGCAGGCGGTTCGACCGATCTGCTCGACGAGGCATGGTGGTTCCCGGCTATCTGCTGGCCCGACGGCCGCCTGCAGTTCATGCTCAACGAGCGGATGATGCCGTCGCAGTTCGTGGTGAACGGGGACGGCAAGCGGTTTATCAACGAGGCTGCGCCGTATATGGATTTCGCGCACGCGATGATTGAAGGCCAGCAGTCCTTCCTGGGCGAGCGGAGCGACGGGGGAGGGGCCGTGACTCACATCCCGTGCTGGCTGATCACCGACATCGACTCCTTCCACCGGTACGTGGTGGCCGGTCACCTGCCCATCCCGAAGATTCCGTTCGCGCCGGTGCCGACCGGACGCAAGGTGCCTCGAGCCTGGCTGGAGTCCGGGGTGGTCAAGGAGGCGCACAGCTGGGAGGAACTCGCTCGCAAGATCGAGGTCCCTGCCGAGAACCTGAGGGCCACTGCTGAACGGTTCAATCAGCTGGCGCGGGCCGGCCATGACGACGACTTCAACCGCGGGGACAGCGCCTACGACAACTACTACGGCGATCCGACCCTTGACAATCCGAACCTGCGCCCGCTCGGTAAACCCCCGTACTACGCGTTCCAGATCATCCTCGGTGACCTTGGCACCTCGGGTGGCTTGCGCACCGACGAATTTGCCCGGGTACTGCGGGCCGACGAGACCCCGATAACTGGTCTCTACGCGACGGGCAACGTGTCGGCGGCGGTGATGGGCCGCAGCTACGCCGGCGCCGGAGCCACCATCGGCCCAGCGATGACGTTCGGATATATCGCCGCCAAACACGCCGCAACTCAACAAGTTAACGAGTCCGCCGACAACTCACTGCAGCACCGGATTTCTTAGGAGGAAATGTATGAAGATCTCGCTGTTCTACGAGTTCCCGCTTCCCCGGCCGTGGTCGGAGGATGACGAACATCAGCTTTTCCAGCACGGTCTGGACGAAGTCGAGGCTGCGGACAAGGCCGGCTTCTCGACGGTGTGGCTGACCGAGCATCACTTCCTGGAGGAGTACTGCCACTCCACCGCGCCGGAGATGTTCCTGGCTGCGGCGAGCCAGCGCACCAAGGACATTCGGCTCGGTTTCGGTGTCATGCATCTGCCGCCGCCGATCAACCATCCGGCGCGCATCGCCGAGCGAGTCGCGACCCTCGACCACTTGTCCAACGGCCGAGTGGAGTTCGGCACAGGGGAGGGGTCGTCGGTGGCTGAGCTCGGCGGGTTCAACATCGACCCGGCCGACAAGCGGGCACAGTGGGAGGAAGCTCTCGAAGTCGCGATTCGCTGCATGGTCGAGGAGCCGTTCAGCGGGTTCAAGGGTGAGCACGTCGAGATGCCTGCCCGCAACGTGATCCCCAAGCCGCTGCAGAAGCCGCACCCGCCGGTCTGGGTGGCCTGTACCCGCCCTTCGTCGGTGCAGATGGCAGCCCAGAAGGCCATCGGCGCACTTAGCTTCGCCTACACGGGACCTGAAGCGCTCAAGGAGCGGGTCGACGGCTACTACAAGGAATTCGAAGAACAGGGTGCGCCTGTCACGCCGGCGATCAACCCCAATGTCCTCGCGATCGGCGGTGATCTGTCGATGATGGTGGCCCGCTCCGACGAAGAGGCGCTCAAGCGACTCGGCATCGGCGGTGGATTCTTCTCGTTCGGGATCATGCACTACTACCTGACCGGTATGCACACCCCAGGCCGTACCAAGGTGTGGGAGCGCTACGAGCAGGCGGTCAAGGACGATCCGACGTTGGCGTACGGTCCGGGCCGCGGCGCCATCGGGTCACCCGACACCGTGCGGGAGTTCCTGCGTGGCTACGAGGCGAGCGGCGTCGACGAGATCATCCTGCTGCTCAACCCGCGCAGCCACGAGGGCACCATGGAATCCATTGAGATCATGGGCAAAGAGATCCTGCCGGAGTTCATCGAGCGCGACGCGAAGGCAGTGGCGGACAAGACCAAACGCCTTGCGCCGGTGATCGAGAAGGTCGAGGCTCGCCGGCAGCGCTCGGACGCACCGCTGTTCGACGAGACCTACGCGTTCGGCGGCCTGCCGACCGGCCGCGGTGGCAAGTTCACCGCCGGGGAGATCCCCGAGGCCATGGCCGAGATCAACGAAGGCCGCGTGAAGGCCGCACAGCAGGAGAAGGCTACGCGGGAGCAGGCCGGCTGAGCGTGAGCGCACTCGACAAGTTGGTGCGCTACGACGGCAAGCACGTCGTAGTCACCGGCTGCGCGTCGGGCATCGGCGCCGAGGTCGCCTGTCAGCTCCGTGAACTCGGAGCTCGGGTGACGGGCCTGGATGTCCGCGCTCCCGAACAGATGCCCGACGCGTTCATCGAAATCGACCTGGCGGACCCGGCTTCCGTCGACCGGGCCGCCGCTGCGGTCGAGGGTTCGGTGGACGCGGTGTTCAACGTCGCCGGGGTGTCGTCGGGGATCGGTGACCCGCCACTGGTGGTGCGGATCAACTTCCTCGGTACGCGGCAGTTCACCGAGGCAGTGGTGGATCGCATTCCGCCTGGCGGGTCGATCACGTCGGTATCCTCCCTGGCGGCGTCGGCGTACCGCGAAAACATCTCCACCACTGCAGGATTGCTCAACACCGCGTCGTTCTCCGAGGGGGTGCAGTGGTGTGCCGAACATCCCGAGGCGCTGGCCGACGGCGGCTATCGGCTGTCCAAGGAGGCGACGATCCTCTACGCGTCGTGCAAGGCCGTTGAACTGGGTGCCAAAGGCATCCGGATCAACTGCACCGCACCGGGGGTGACCGAGACTCCGATTCTCGACCAATTGCGGTCGGCCTACGGGCAGCAGTATCTCGACTCGTTCACCACACCGCTGGGCCGCAAGTCCGAGGCCGGTGAACAAGCCGCGGTGCTGGCGTTCCTCGGCAGCCCGGCGGCCAGTTACATCACGGGCCAGGTGATCTGGGCCGACGGAGGTATTCTCGCCGGACGCCTGGCGGCAATGTTGGAAGGAGCCCGATAGTGGCGAGTATGAGTGACTTTCGCCGGGTCGCCGACGACGTCCGCAATTGGGGCCGCTGGGGGGACGCCGACGAACTGGGGACGCTCAACTTGATCACTGCGGACAAGGTGACCGAGGCGGCGAGTCTCGTCAAGCAGGGCAAGGTGTTCGCACTCGGCGGTGACTTCGGCTCGGCCGGGCCGCAGGGCGCCTTCCAGTTCCGCCAGAACCCCACGCACGTGATGACCGTCGACGGCGGCGACGCGGACACTCTTGCGCAGTACGGTCCGCAGTGGCTGCGTAACTCGGTGGCCCATCAGGTCAGCGAGTTCTTCGTCGACAATCCGTTCCGGTTCAACGACGACATGATCGTCATGCCGCTGCAGGCCGCCACGCAGTGGGACGCGTTGAGCCACGTCTACTACGAGGACAAGCTGTACAACGGGTTCCCGGCGGATTCGGTCACCAGCTTCGGCGCGTTCCACTGCGGGATCGACAAGGTGGACGGCAAGGGCATCACCAGTCGCGGTGTGCTGCTCGATGTCGTGCGGCATCGGGGTGCGTCGATGTACCTGGAACCCGGGAACCCTGTGACGCCTGCCGAACTCGACGAGGTGGCGAAGGCGCAGGGCGTCACGATCGGTAGCGGCGACATCGTGGTGGTGCACACCGGATGGTGGACCCGCTTCCTGTCCACGGGTGACGGCACTGAGCCGGGCTCGGGCTTGGACTGGACGTGCGCGTCGTGGCTGCACGATCTGGAGGTTGCCGCGGTCGCGGCCGATAATCTCATGGTCGAGGATCCCGACCCGGCGTCCGGCGTCGACGGGACCTTCCTGCCGATGCACATGCTGTGTCTGCGGGATATGGGTCTGATGCTCGGCGAGTATTGGGATCTGACCGCCCTGGCGGCCGACTGTGCTGCCGACGGGATCTACGAATTTCAGCTCATCGCGCCGCCACTGCGCGTGACCGGAGCGGTGGGATCCCCGGTGAATCCCATTGCGATCAAATGAGGAAACCATGACGTCAACTGAGAAGGTCCCGTTCGTCGTCGGCCTGGGCGGGACACTGCGCGCCGATTCGTCGACCGAACGCGCGGTGCGGTACTGCCTGGAATCGGTTGAGCGCCAGGGCGGCCGGACCCGGATGTTCGCCGGGCCAGACCTGGAACTGCCGATGTACGCACCACATTCCCTGGACCGCACACCGGCGGCCCTGGAGTTCGTGAAGGCATTGCGCGACGCCGATGCGGTGGTCGTCGGATCGCCGGGCTATCACGGCGCCATCTCGGGTTTGGTCAAGAACGCCCTGGACTACATCGAAGATCTGCGCGAGGATCCGCGCGTCTACCTCGACAACACCCCGTGGGGCTGTATCAGCTGCGCATACGGGTGGCAGGCTGCCGTGGGGACGCTGGGGCAGCTGCGTTCGATCGGGCACGCGCTGCGGGCCTGGCCGACCCCGCTGGGAGTGGCGATCAACTCTGCCGACCAGATCTGGTCTGAATCAGGCGAATTGGCCGGCGGACCGGTGCGTGACCAGCTCGACATGCTGGCCAACCAGCTGCTCACCTTCGCGCGGTCCAACGGGGCCACCACGTGACGTTCGAGCGCCGCCGCATCGACGTCGACGGCCTGGCGACCAGCTACCTGGAGGCCGGTACGGGGGATCCGGTGGTGCTGCTGCACGGCGGTGAGTTCGGTGTCAGTGCCGAGCTCGGCTGGGAGCAAACCGTTGGGGCACTCGCGGAGCACTATCGGGTGCTGGCGCCGGACATGCTGGGCTTCGGCGAGAGCGCCAAGGTCATCGACTTCAATGACGGCCGAGGGATGCGCATCCGGCACATCGCCCGCTTCTGTGCGGAATTGGACGTCAGCGCAGCGCATTTCATCGGCAATTCGATGGGCGCGATCAATCTGCTCGTCGACACCACCTCGAGCGCTCCGCGGCTGCCGGTGCGCTCGCTGGTGGCGATCTGCGGCGGCGGTGAGATCCAGCGCAACGAGCACATGGCAGCCCTGTACGACTACGACGCCACCCTGGACGGGATGCGGCGCATCGTCACCGCATTGTTCGCCGATCCGGCCTATCCCGCCGACGACGAGTACGTGCGCAGGCGGTACGAGTCGAGCATCGTGCCGGGGGCGTGGGAAGCGTTGGCCGCGGCGCGGTTCCGCCGTCCGGGACTCGAGACGCCGGCGGCTCCGTCGCCAAGCCGCGATTACCACCGCATCGGCGTACCGACCCTGATCGTCGAGGGTGAGCGTGACAAACTGCTGCCGTCGGGCTGGGCGGCCGAGATCGCCGGCCAGATCAGCGGGGCGCGCAGCGCCGTCATCCCGGCGGCAGGCCACTGCCCCCAGATCGAGCAGCCGGATGCCGTCAACCGCCTGCTGTTGGACTTCCTGAAAGAGGCATCATGACTAACGAACTAGCTGGCCGGGTCGCGGTCGTCACCGGCGGCGCCTCGGGCCTCGGTGAGGGGCTGGTGCGGCGATTCGCCGCCGAGGGTGCCGCGGTGATGATCGGTGACGTCGACAAGGATCAAGGCGCGGCGCTGGCCGCCGAGCTTGGCGAGAACGCCGCGTTCCTGCCCACCGACGTGTCCGATCCGGAGCAGGTCAACGCGCTGGTGAGCGGCGCGGTCGAACGGTTCGGCGGACTACACGTCATGGTGAACAACGCCGGGGTGTCCGGCACGATGCACCGGCGGTTCCTCGACGACGATCTCGCGGAC
This sequence comes from Mycolicibacterium sp. XJ870, assembly GCF_053483975.1. Taxonomy (NCBI): domain Bacteria; kingdom Bacillati; phylum Actinomycetota; class Actinomycetes; order Mycobacteriales; family Mycobacteriaceae; genus Mycobacterium; species Mycolicibacterium sp. XJ870. The sequence goes on along the minus strand of NZ_JBEFTI010000010.1, from coordinate 154,452 downwards.
TTCCACAAAGTCATGGGCGTCAACGTGCTCGGTGTGATGGCCGGGACCAGAGATGCCGCCCGCCACATGGTCGAGCACGGCGGCGGTTCGATCCTCAACCTGACCTCGATCGGCGGAATCCAGGCCGGCGGGGGAGTGATGACGTACCGGGCGTCCAAGGCCGCCGTCATCCAGTTCACCAAGTCCGCGGCCATCGAACTGGCGCATTACGAGATCCGCGTCAATGCCATCGCCCCAGGCAACATCCGGACCGCGATCGTCGCGAAATCCGCCGTGGGGGAAGATCGCGAGCGGCTGGAGCAGTTCGAGGCGGGCATCCGCGCGCAGATGCGCGCGGATCGTCCGCTGAAGCGCGAGGGCACGGTCGAAGACGTCGCAGAGGCGGCCCTGTACTTCGCCGGCGACCGGTCGCGTTACGTCACCGGAACGGTCCTGCCGATCGACGGCGGGACTGTCGCGGGCAAGGTCATCGTCCGCAAGGAGAAGTCCTAGCATCAGCTTTAAATCAATCGCTTGACTTAATTACAGGAGCAGCGTTGACTGTAACGGTGACCGCAGTCAGACCCCTGCGCACCGAACGCGCCAGCTCCACCCGTGAGGCCATTCTTACCGCCGCCGAGCGGCTCTATGCCGAACACGGCGTGTTCGCGGTGTCCAACCGCCAGGTCAGCGAGGCGGCCGGGCAGGGCAACAACGCCGCTGTCGGCTACCACTTCGGCACCAAGACCGATCTGGTCCGGGCGATCGAGCACAAACACCGTGGCCCCATCGAGTTCCTGCGCGAGCAGATGGTGGACCGTGTCGGCAATTCGACCGAGCTGCGGGACTGGGTCGCATGTTTGGTGCAACCCCTGACCGATCACCTTGCCGCACTCGGTAATCCGACGTGGTATGCGCGGTTCGCCGCCCAGGTGATGACCGATCCGGCATACCACAACATCGTCGTGCGCGACGCGCTGAGCTCGCCCTCGCTGGTTCAGGTGATCGACGGGATGAACAACTGCCTGCCGGATCTGCCCGCCGCGATCCGGGTGGAACGCAACATCATGGCGCGCAACTTGTTGATGCACAGCTGCGCCGATCGCGAGCGGGCTCTGGTCCAGGGGGTGAATGTGCCGCGGTCGTCCTGGCCGGGCGCGGCATCCGGCCTGATCGACGCGATTGTCGGGTTGTGGCGGGCGCCCGTCACAGAGGAGAGCGTGTGACGCGCACGTGAGGAGCACGAAAATGAAAGTGACTGTCGATCAAGACAAGTGTGTTTCGTCAGGACAATGCGTGCTGAACGCCGCCGAGGTGTTCGACCAACGTGACGAAGACGGCGTCGTGGTGCTACTCGACGACAGCCCCGGGCCCGACCAATCCGACAATGCCCGTCGCGCCGCGGCGGCCTGCCCAGCCCTTGCCATCGCCATACAAGACTGACCCGAGGAAACCAATGTCCGAAACCCTGACCGGCACATCACAGACCACCGATATCCCCGAGTACCCCATGGAGCGGGCGGCGGCCTGCCCGTTCGCCCCGCCGCCGCAGGTGCTCGAAATGGGCAAGGCCAAGGGGCTTTCCCGGGTAAAGATCTGGGATGGCAGTACCCCGTGGCTCATCACCGGGCACGAGGAGGCACGGACGTTGTTCGCCGACTCGCGCGTCAGCGTGGACGACCGGCGCTCGGGTTTCCCGCACTGGAACGAACACATGCTCTCCACCGTCAACAAGCGGCCGCGTTCGGTGTTCACCTCCGACGCCGAGGAGCACACCCGGTTCCGTCGGATGTTGTCGAAGCCGTTCACGTTCAAGCGTGTTGAAGGCCTGCGTCCGGCGATTCAGAAGGTCACCGACGAGTGCATCGACGAGATCCTTGCCGGCCCGCAGCCCGCCGACATCGTCGCCAAGCTTGCACTCCCGGTTCCCACCGTGGTGATCAGCGAAATGCTCGGTGTCCCTTACGAAGACCACAAGTTCTTCCAGGAGCACGCCAATGCCGGCCTGGCCCGCTACGCCGCCGCGGACGCCATGCAGAAGGGTGCGATGAGCCTGCATCAGTATCTGATCGACCTTGTCGAAGCCAAGATGGAGAACCCGGCTGAGGACGCGGTCTCCGATCTCGCCGAGCGCGTCAAAGCTGGAGAGATCAGCGTCAAGGAAGCCGCACAGCTGGGCACCGGGTTGTTGATCGCCGGGCACGAGACCACCGCGAACGTGATCGGCATCGGTGTGCTTGCGCTGCTGGAGAATCCCGAGCAGGCTGACTTCCTGCGCGACGCAGAGGATCCGAAGGTGATCGCGAACGCGGTCGAGGAACTCATGCGTTACCTGTCGATCATCCAGAACGGCCAGCGCCGGGTGGCCATCGAGGACATCGAGATCAGCGGCGAAACCATCCGCGGCGGCGAGGGCATCATCATCGACCTGGCCCCGGCCAACTGGGACGAGAAGGCCTATTCGGAACCCGACAAGCTGGACCTGAGCCGCGACGCCGGCCAGCAGCTCGGTTTCGGCTACGGCCGCCACCAGTGCGTCGGTCAACAGCTGGCCCGCGCCGAACTCCAGATCGTGTTCCACACCCTGCTGCGCCGTATTCCGACCATGCGCCTGGCCATTCCATTCGACGAGGTGCCGTTCAAGCATGACCGCCTCGCCTACGGCGTGTACGAACTTCCCGTCACCTGGTGACTTCAGCCCTAACAGCCCGATTGGAGTGCCCCCAATGTCATCCCTGACCGCAACGCTCTATCCACCAGAAGGTTTCGGTGCGCCGAAGGACCGGCACGGCCATGCCTCAGCGGACGGACTCACCGGATTTCCTGAAGGCACGGAGATCTTCTCCGCCGACAACCACATCTCGGTGGCCGACGACATCTTCTACGAGCGCTTCCCCGAAGAGCTCAAGGGTGCGGCGCCGCGCATCTGGTACGAGGATGGCGCCTACATGGTCGGCATGAAGGGCAAGGCCTGGACCGGTGGTGACTTCGGCCGCGTGCTGATGCAGTACGACGACCTCGCGGGCGCCGCGTCGAACAACATCGAGGCGCGGATCCGTGAACTCAAAGAGGACGGGATCGACAAGGAACTGGCGTTCCCCAACGCGGTGCTGGCCCTTTTTCATTACCCGGACAAGTCGTTGCGCGAACGGGTGTTCCGGATCTACAACGAGCACATCGCCGACCTGCAGGAACGAAGCAACGGTCACTTCTACGGCGTCGGGCTGATCAACTGGTGGGACCCCAAAGGGACCCGGAGCACGCTCGAAGAGCTGAAGGCGTTGGGGCTCAAGACCTTCCTGCTGCCCCTGAACCCCGGCAAGGACGACGACGGCAACATCTACGACTACGGCAGCGCGTCGATGGACGCCGTCTGGGACGAGATCGAGGAGGCGGGTCTGCCGGTCAGCCATCACATCGGCGAGACCCCGCCGAAGACGCCGTGCGAGAACAACAGCGTCGTCGTCGGCATGATGGTCAACGTCGACTCGTTCCGCGAGCAGTTCGCCAAGTACGTCTTCTCCGGCATCCTGGACCGCCACCCCAAGCTCAACATCGGCTGGTTCGAAGGTGGAATCGCCTGGGTACCAACCGCTCTGCAGGATGCCGAGCACATGCTGGCCTCGTATCAGCACATGTTCAACCATCAGCTGTCCCACGACGTCCGGCACTACTGGAACAGGCACATGAGTGCCTCGTTCATGGTCGATCCGCTCGGCCTGCGCCTCATCGATGACATCGGCGTGGACAACGTGATGTGGTCGAGCGATTACCCGCACAACGAGAGCACCTTCGGCTACTCGGAGAAGTCGTTGGCCAGTGTCGTCGAGGCGGTCGGCCCGGAGAATGCCGTGAAGATCGTGAGCACCAACATCAAGAACTTCCTGGGGGTCTCATGACAGTGACTTCTGTCGGTTCGGCCACTCGGTCGGGAACCGTAGTGCTCGACATTCCGGAGCTCCCCGACCTTGGCCGGATGTACCGCGAATGCGGTGCGCGGTTGCGTGATTCGATGCGGGACAAGGGCGTCGACGCACTCGTGCTGCTCGGCAACGGCAACGTGGTCTACGCGACCGGCGCCAGCTGGCCGCTCCTGGACGCGGGGCTGTCCCACGTCGAGCGACCGGTGGCCGTAGTGCTGGCCGACGACGAGCATCCCCACCTGTTCATGCCGTTCCGGGAGGGCAGCTCGTTCGATTCGGAGCTGCCCGCCGACCATGTGCACGGACCGCTGTACCTCGAATTCGAGGAGGGCGTCGAGAATTTCGCCAGGATCCTGGCCGGCCTCGTCCCCGCCGGCGCGACCATCGCGGTCGACGAGCTCACCGGCGCGATGCGCCGGAGTGTGGATCGGCTGTTCCGCGCCGGACCGCCGTCCGATGCCGCACAGGTGATCGGCCCGGCCAAGCTGGTCAAGACGATCGATCAGATCTCTGCCATCCGTAAAGCCTGCCGCATCACCGAGCAGGCTGTCGTCGACGTGCAGTCCTCGCTCGCCCCCGGTGTGCGCCAGATCGATCTGTCGGCGCAATTCGTCCGTCGGGCCTTCGAACTGGGCGCCACGGCCAACATGCTGGAAGCCATCTGGCAGGTGATGCCCACCACCCGGGACAGCGGCGCGGTCTGGACGACGACCGGTGATCTCGCACTGCCGTTGCTGACGACGGAAAAAGAACTGGCGAAGGGCGACGTGCTCTGGACCGATGTCAGCATCACCTATGAGGGCTACTGTTCGGACTTCGGCCGTACCTGGCTGATCGGCGAGGAACCCTCGGCCCGCCAGCACGCGCAGTTCGCCAAGTGGCGGGAGATTCTCGACGCCGTGCTCGCGGTGACCAGGGCCGGCGCCTCGTGTGGGGACCTGGCGCGCGCCGCCATCGCCGCCAACGGCGGGGCCAAACCGTGGCTTCCGCACTTCTACCTGGGTCACGGCATCGGCACCAATGCCGCCGAAATGCCGATGATCGGAACGGATCTCGGTCAGGAATTCGATGACAACTTCATCTTCCCGGCCGGGATGGTGCTCGTGCTCGAACCGGTGGTGTGGGAAGACGGCACCGGCGGCTACCGCAGTGAGGAGATCGTGGTCATCACCGAGGACGGCTATCAGTCGATCACCGATTACCCCTACGCACCATATGGACTGAGCGCATGAGCACAGAGATCCTGCCCGACGACTTCGCATTGCGGACCGGGCGCCGCGAACGCGCACTGGCCCAGATGGAGGCCAACGATCTCGACATCCTCGTGCTCGGCCGCCAGGCCAACGTGCGTTACGTGACCGGTGCGCCGCAACTCTGGGTCGCGGGTACTCGCCCGTTCGCCCCGATCTGCGTGGTGGTCCGCGGGACCGGTGAGATCCATCTGAACAGCACCTGGGACGAAGGCATTCCGGACGAGATCGGCCACGACCACCTCTACGGCCTGGCATGGAACCCGATGACACTCATCGAGGTGCTGAAGAAGATCGACGGCGCCGCAGACGCGAAACGGGTCGGAACCGACGCCATGTCACCGACATTCGGTCAGCTGCTACCCATGGCGTTCCCCAACGCCGCGCTCGTCGACGGTGAGGCGGCGATGCGGGCCGCACGTCGGGTGAAGACCGACGAGGAGATCGTCGCCCTCCGTGGTGCGCTCAGCGTGGCCGAGGACGGATTGGCCGCCGCGGTGGCCGGGCTCGCAGCGGGAACCACGGAGCAGGCTCTCACCGGAGTCATGTTGGAGGCGATGACCGCCGGCGGGGTGAGCACGTCGGCCACCCAGGACGGAGCCTGGATCACACCGCGCGAGCACACGTGGCGGGTGGGCCGCCGCGACCGCAAGGTGTCAGAAGGTGATCTCGTGGCGTTGGCCTCCGGTGCGTTGGCCAACGGCTATGTCGGCGAGGTCGGGCGTACCTGGCCCGTCGGCGAGGTCAAGGGTGCAGACGCCCTGTATGCGCGGTCAAATGAGCTGTGGGACAGGCTCGTCGCGGCCTGCCGGCCGGGTGCGTCGGCCGCTGACCTCTTCGCGGCGTACAGCGCCGCAGGGGAGCCGATGCCCCCGATGCCGGTCGCCCACGGACTCGGGCTCGGTTTCGATCCGCCGGTGGTCTCCCCGGATCTGCCGCAGACGTCGGCGGCCGAACGACTCGACCCGGGCACGGTGCTCGCGGTGACGGCTTACGTGTGGGAGGGCGGCATCGGTGCGGTGTTCCGCCGCGACGCGGTGTTGATCACCGCCGACGGGCCTGAGGTACTCACGGCCAGCCCATCGTTCAACCAGGCGGTCGGTGCCGTCAATGGCTGAGCAGCCGGCCGCGGGTCGGCCCAGTCCTGAGGAGATCATCCTCTACGAGAAGGATCCCAAGACCAAGATCGCCACCATCACGTTCAACCGTCCCGAGTTCCTCAACGCCCCGACGTCGTTGGCCCGGTTGCGGTACGCAGATGTGCTGCGCGCTGCCAACGCGGACAACGACGTCAAGGTCGTGATCGTCCGGGGAGTGGGTGACAACCTGGGCAGCGGCGCCGATCTGCCGGAGTTCATGGAGGGCAACGACAATCCGGCGGTGCGACTGGCCGAGTTGCGGCTGGAGGATGACGGTGTCGGCGAGGTGACCTATCCGCCAAAGGGCACGTTCCGCAACGGCGCCACCATCAGCTCCTGGTACGCCAACTCGCAGGCCGGTAACCGGGCGCTGCAGGATTTCAAGAAGATCAGCATCGTCGAGGCGAAGGGCTACTGCTACGGCTGGCACTTCTACCAATGCGCCGACGCCGATCTGGTGATCTCTTCCGATGATGCGCTGTTCGGGCATCCGTCGTTCCGGTATCACGGCTGGGGCCCACGGATGTGGACGTGGGTCCAGATGATGGGCCTGCGCAAATTCCAGGAGATGGTGTTCACCGGCCGGCCGTTCACCGCCGCGGAGATGTACGACTGCAACTTCCTGAACAAGGTGGTGCCGCGGGATCAGCTGGAGGCCGAGGTGGCCAAGTACGCGATGGCCTGCACTCGGAACCGCCCGGTGGACACGGTCTTTCAGCAGAAGATGTTCTTCGAGATCTTCAAACAGCAGCAGGGTGAGTACATGGGCAGTCTGCTCAGCGCGTTCTTCGAGTCGATGGGCAACGGCGTGGCCAACGACAGCGACGACGACCTGGACATGTTCGAGTCGATCGATTCCGGTCTGTCGGCCGCGGTCAACGACAACGACAGCAAGTTCCCACCCGATTTCAGGCTGAGCAAGAAGAACCGGAACAAACCGGAATAGGTCGCATGAGTTCACCACTGACCGGGTACAGCGTCGTCGACCTGACCAGCGGGATCGCCGGGGCGTATGCCACAAGGATTCTCTCCGACGGCGGCGCCGATGTCGTCAAAGTCGAAGCACCGGAAGGCGACCCGCTGCGCCTGTGGTCGGCTTCGGGGGCAGCGATCCCGCCCGATGGCCACGGCGCGTTGTTCAGCTTCCTGGCCGGGGCGAAACGCAGCGTCGTCATCGACCCGGCCGCGCCCGTCGATCTCGAGCTGTTGGATCGGCTGGTTGCCTCGGCGGATGCGGTGCTGTGGTCGCCGGAATCGCCGGTGGCGCAGCGTTTGTCGCCGGGCGAGCTGTACCGACGCCATCCGCACCTCATCGTCACCGCCATCACCCCGTTCGGCCTGGATGGTCCATGGCACGACCGGGCCGCCACCGAGTTCACCCTGCAGGCGTGGTCGGGTGGCGCGATCGGTATCGGTCGCGGGACTCAGGATCGGGCGCCGGTGACGATCGGCGGCCAGGTGGGGGACTGGCTCGCGGGTGCCTATGCCGCCGCGATGACGCTGGCGTTCCGGTTGCGCGCGCAGCGCGACGGGCACGGCGAGTTGATCGACCTGTCCATGCTCGAAGCCCAGATCCTGTGCCTGACCTACTATCCCGTCACCTACTTCGAGATGCTGGGACGGCCCTGGCGCACCGAACGCAGACCCACCGTGCCCGGCGTGGCGCAGGCCGCCGACGGTCTGGTGGCGCTGGGCTGCGGCACGGCCCAGCAGTGGTGGGATCTGTGCGCGATGTCGGGTCACGATGAGTGGATCGATGAGACCACGGAACTCACCATCACCGAGCAGGCGAACCTGCACGCAGAGGAACTCTACGAGTGGCTGAGGGATCAGAAGGTCGACGACGTTCGTGATTTGGCTTCGGCGTTCCGGATCCCCAACTCCCCGGTGGGTAATGGTGAGAATGTCACGGGGATGGACCATTTCGTGCAGCGCGGTGCGTTCGTGCCTCACCCCGACGGGTTCACCCAACCTGACCACCCGTATCGACTCGGCGGTGTTCCGTTACAGCCGGCCGCCGCGGCACCCCGGCTCGGCGAGCACACCGAAGAGATGCGTGCCCGGGCCCTGACGCCGCGGCCCGCGCCGGACCGGGCGCCCGACCGTGACCGGTTGCCGTTCAGCGGATTGCGGGTCTTGGATATGACGACGTTCTGGGCGGGGCCGTCGTGCACGCACCTGTTGGGCATGCTCGGCGCCGAGGTCATCCACCTGGAGTCCACCGCCAGGCCGGACGGCACCCGGTTGATCGCGGGAATCCCGGCGTCCGAGGAGCAGTGGTGGGAGCGGTCGCCGATCTTCAGCGCGCTCAACACAAACAAAAAGGGACTGACGCTCGACTTCCAGACCGAGCAGGGCCGCGACCTACTGCACCGCCTGATCGCCCGGTGTGATGTGGTGGTGGAGAACTTCACTCCGCGGGTGATCGATCAGATCGGGTTGGATTTCGAATCGGTGCGTGCGCTGCGCGAGGACATCGTCATGTTGCGGATGCCCGGTTTCGGCTTGGACGGGCCGTGGCGCGACAATCCTGCCTTCGCCTACATCATCGAGGACGCCTCTGGCCTGAGCTGGCTCACCGGATATCCGGATCGGACGCCGTTCGAGCCGTATTCGGTTGGCGATCCCAATGCCGGCATCCACGCGTTCAACGCCCTGATGCTGGCGCTGGAGCACCGCCGGCGCACGGGCGAGGGCGTTCTTGTCGAGGCCGCCATGGTGGACGCCGCCCTCAATATTGCCGCCGAACAGGTCATCGAGTGTTCGGCGTACGGCGTGCTGTTGCAGCGTGATGGCAACCGTGGCCCGGTTTCAGCTCCGCAGAACCTGTACCAGACCGCCGATATCGATGAGTTCGACCGTGCCGACAGCTGGGTCGCGATCGCGGTGAGCACCGATGCTCAGTGGGAAGCGCTGCGGGAGGCGATAGGACGGCCGGACTGGGCGCGCGATCCTGAACTGTCCACGGCCGCAGGCCGGCGCGCGCAGCACGACCTGATCGATGAGAAGCTGGCCGCGTGGTGCGCGCCCCGAAGCGGTGACGACATCGTGGGCACCCTGTGGCCCGCCGGAGTGCCGGTGGCCAAAGTGATGCAGCCGCACCGCCAGTCGGAGTTGCCGCAGCTGTGGCACCGGCGCTTCTTCGAACACGTCGGACACCCGGTGAACACAGCCGCTCCGCACAGCACTCTGCCCGTGACTCTGGCGAACGGGCCGCGGGAGTTCCACCGGGAGCCGGCACCGTTGCTGGGCGAGCACAACTACGAGGTGTTGGCGGAGTTGGGGCTGGACGAAGACGACATCGCCGCGTTGGTCGATGACGGCGTGATCGGAACTGAACCGGGCGTGGGCGGACGTCGTAAAGCCGCACGCTGAGGCGCGATACCGCTAGCCTCAAATACTGTGGCTATCAATCCTTCTGACATCATGCTCACCGGCCGTGTCGCGGTCGTCACCGGCGGTGGCACCGGGATCGGCCGCGGCATCGCGGCCGGACTGGCGGCGTTCGGGGCATCAGTGGCGATCTGGGAGCGTGACGAGGAAAGTTGCGCGGCGGCAGCAGAAGCCATCGGCGCACTCGGCATCGTCACCGACGTCCGCGATTCCGAACAGGTGGACGCCGCCTTGGCACGCACCACCTCTGAGCTAGGAGCGGTCACCATCCTGGTGAACAACGCCGGCGGCGTGTTCGCCTCGCCGCTGCTGGAAACCAGTGAGAACGGCTGGGATGCGCTCTACCGGAGCAACCTGCGCCACGTGCTGTTGTGCACACAGCGTGTCGCTCGGCAGCTGGTCGCAGCCGAAATGCCGGGAAGCGTCATCAATCTCACGTCGATCGAGGGTGTGCGCGCGGCGCCGCGCTACGCGGCCTACGCCGCTGCCAAGGCCGGCGTGATCAACTACACGCAGACCGCAGCGTTCGAACTGGCGCAGCACGACATTCGGGTCAACGCACTGGCGCCGGACCTCACCCTGACCGAGGGTCTGCTGCGGCTGTCTCCTGCCGGTCTGCCGCCGGGTATCGCCGACGGCATACCGATGAGCCGGCCCGGCCACGTCGACGAAATTGCCGGAGCAGCAGTGTTTCTGGCCTCCGGCATGTCCAGCTACATCACCGGCCAGACCATTCACGTCGACGGCGGCACCCGGGCTGCGGGCGGCTGGTACAACCACCCGCAGACCGGTGCCCCTACGTTGGGACCGGGCTAAGGATCCGGTCCTACTTCAGGCAGCTACCCGCGTCGACCGGAAGCGTCACGCCGGTGATGTAACGCGCCTCGTCAGACGACAGGAAGAGCACGGCGTTGCTGATGTCGACGGCCTCGACCCACGGGATCGGCAGGGTGTGGAACATCTGGCAGATCGGCGCCATGTCATCGGCGCCCGGGTTCTCCAGGTCGGGCCGGAACATCTTGAAGGTGCCCTCGTTGTGCAGCATCGGGGTCGCGACGTGCGTGGGATGCACGGTGTTGACGCGGATGTTGTGCTGGCCCAGCTCCACTGCGAAGCCCCGCATCAGGCCGACGACGCCGTGCTTTGCCGCCACGTAGTTGCCGCAATGCGGGTAGGCCTTGAGCCCACCCACTGAGCTGGTCAGGACGATGGAGCCGCCACGGCCACCGGCAATGAGGTGAGGCACACCGGCTTTGACCGACTTCCAGACGCCCGAGAGGTTGATGTCGATCATCTCGTCCCAGTCCAGCTCACTGGTCTGGTCGAGAGTGTCGCCGCCGTTGCCGATGCCGGCGTTGGCGACGATGATGTCGAGCCTGCCGAGTTGCTCGACGCCGCTGTCCACGGCGGCCTTGATGGCTGCAGCATCGCGGACGTCGACCTCGGCGGTGACGACGCGACGGTTGAGACCCTTGATCAGGTTCGCGGTCTCGGCCAGGTCATCGGAAGTCGATGCCGGGATGGCGGTTTCCACGCCCGGCCGGATCGGCCCGCAGATGTCGATGGCGATGATGTCGGCGCCCTCCTGGGCCAGCCGCAGTGCGTGGCTGCGACCCTGGCCGCGGGCCGCGCCGGTGACGAAAGCGACCTTTCCCTCCACCCGTCCAGTCATTGGTTACCTCAGTTCTGTAGTACGTGAATTGATGCGACTTCGGCGAAATCTGTGCACCTGCTCAGCACTCTGTCACCGGCCTACCATTGTGTCAACGGCGGACTCGTTTGAGGCAATTTGTACTCTCTGCTTAGAAGAATCATCTTCTCGCGAGCTCAGCGCGTGGCGATTTGGGAGAGATTCAGCGTGGAATGACTGCCGGGTGCGCGGGCGCGCATGTCGGGGACGGGTTACACCGCCCGATTGGCGGCGTAACCCGGTGAAATAGCGGCCAGGCGATCCAGCGGGAACCGGCATTCGCACGTCGATGTGCAGGGGCGACCGGCATGTAGAGCGCACAGTCGGGAGCCGTCGAAGACGTAAACGCCGGTGAGTTGAAGGTGTGGATGTTCGATGACGACGCGCAGCGCGCGGGACCCGATGGTTCCGGTGGACCACTGGACGACGCGATACGGGTCGGACCGGAGATTAGCTACGCCGCCCAGTGTAAGGCGGGTTCTTATTATAGGAGAACGGAATTCTCAGCTAGCTGTGGCGGCGAATCCGTTGGCGCAGAAGTCCCAGACTTCGTCGGCCGTGATGGGGTTTGGCGTGGCCTCGTCAATGCCGCCGCTCGACTGCGCGACGAACATCACCGTCTGCATCGTCATCGCCGCCATCCGGCGCGGGTTGATGCCCTCGCGCAGTACGCCGGCTTCCGAGGCGTCGACCATCAGCTCGGTGAGCAGGGCCAACAGCGGCGCGTGCGCGACCTTGACCTCGGATGGATGCGATACCAATAGCCGCGGAGCGAAGTCGGTGAACAGCGGCCGTTGGGCCGCCGGGTCCGGCCGTGACGACTCGAACAGCAGCTCGATCGCCACTTTCAGCCGCTCAAGGGGGTCCGTGTGATTCGCGGTCGCTGCGCGGATCTGATCGGCCGAGCGGCTCAGGGCGTCCTCGAACAGGGCCAACAGCAGCTCGTGCTTACCGTCGAATTGCAGGTAGAAGCTCCGCAATGACTGCCGCGAGCGGTCGACGACCTCTTGCACGGTGAAATCGGTGCTGCCCTTTTCGATGATGATCGCCTGCGCGGCGTCCAAGAAGCGCTGCACGCGCTGGGCGGCGCGCAATTTGGCGGTTTTGATCGACCGCTCGACTGCCCGTTGCTTCCAGGCGGGTTCTTCGCCAGCGCTGGTCACAGGCAGCTCAGATGCGTGCCGAGTCGGGAGAACATGAACTGACTGTACCGGAGAACGCCTTGCCATTGTGGTGCCAGACCCCCTCGCGGCCAACGTGTCGGAGATTGTAACTTTCGTACGGTGAGAATAGTATTCTCATGACGGGAATTATAGAAGCCTTTCGCAAAGAAGGGCCTCTCATCGTCTCCGTGCCACCGGACACAGTGCGCGGTATTGCTGAGGACTGTGGCAGTGGTTGGTTCGAGCGCTAACTAGCCGCTCCCAGAAAGCAGAGGAAGCCACGTGTACATCGACTATGACGTCGCCGAGGCGATTGCCACCATCACGCTCAACCGACCCGAGGCCGCCAACGCGCAGAATCCGGAACTGCTCGACGAACTGGACGCCGCGTGGACCAGGGCAGCGCAGGACCCTGAGGTGAAGGTGATCGTTTTGCGCGCCAACGGCAAACACTTCTCCGCCGGGCACGACCTGCGCGGTGGCGGTCCCGTGCCGGACAAGATCACGCTGGAGTTCCTCATCGAGCACGAGTCGCGTCGATACCTCGAGTACACGTTGCGCTGGCGCAACGTGCCGAAGCCGTCCATTGCGGCCGTTCAGGGCCGGTGCATATCCGGCGGTCTGCTGCTGTGCTGGCCGTGCGACCTCATCTTGGCCGCAGACGACGCGCTGTTCTCCGATCCCGTGGCGCTCATGGGAATCGGCGGCGTCGAATACCACGGCCACACCTGGGAACTCGGCGCCCGCAAGGCCAAGGAGATCCTGTTCACCGGTCGGGCGCTGACCGCTGAGGAAGCCGAACGCACCGGCATGGTGAACCGGGTGGTGCCGCGCGACGAGCTCGATGCCCAGGCCATCGAACTGGCCGGCCAGATCGCCAAGATGCCGTCGTTCGCGCTGCGCCAGGCCAAGCGCGCGGTCAATCAGACCCTTGATGTTCAGGGTTTCTACGCTGCCATCCAGTCGGTGTTCGACATTCACCAGACCGGTCACGGTAATGCGTTGAGCGTCAGCGGCTGGCCGGTGCTGATGGACATCAACGAGATGAAGGCCAACATCAAATAGCCCTTCATATGGGCGCCATTCGGCTCAGTGTGCGCTACGCCGCCGGGCTGACCTACACACAGATCACCGCCGCGACGGCGGTGCTGCTGGTGGTGCTGGCGCTGAGTCGCAACACCGTTGGTGACGCGCGGCAATTGTTGACCCAGGCGAACCTGGTCGCGATGATCGCGTTGATGGTGGCAGCCGCGATCATCGATACCGCCGTGGGTTACGTCAACGTGCATCCGACGTTCAAATGGTTTGCCGCAGGCCAACACCCAACACCGGACCAGCAGCGCGCCGCGATGCGCATCGGGCCTCGCCAGTTCATCGTTCAGTTCGCCACCTGGGCGGTCAGCGCGGTGGTGTACACAGTGGTCAACCGGGACCTCGGCGGGGGAGTGGCCTATGTGATGGGCGGGGCGATCCTGTTCGGCGGGGTTGCTGCCGCGTGCATGGGATTCCTGGTGACGCAACGGATGTTGCGTCCGATCGTGGCTGCGTCGCTTACCGCCTCCTCGGCCTCCAGCTCGCCGATGCCGGGCGTGCTGGCCCGGCTGATCACCATCTGGGTGTTGTTCAGTGGCTTGCCCACCGTGGGTATCGCGCTGATCGTGCTGGCCCGCTCCAACGGTTGGTTCGTGCAGAAAGATGCTCCGGTGGAAGCGGCCGTACTGGCGCTGGCCATGGTTTCGCTGGTCTTCGGGATGCGGTCGATGGTTCTGGTGGCACGCTCGATCTCGGACCCGGTGCGCGAGGTGGTGCTGGCGATGAAGGCGGTCGAGCGGGGCTGGTCAGGGGTCTCGGTGAAGGTGTACGAGCCGTCCGAGATCGGCCGGCTGCAGTACGGCTTCAACCGGATGGTCACCGGCCTGGCCGAGCGCAACCGGTTGCGCGACCTCTTCGGCCGGTATGTGGGTGTCGACGTAGCGCGCCACGCCCTGGAGCAAGGTGGGGCAACCAGCGGCGACGTGCGTGAGGTCGCGGTCCTCTACGTCGACCTGGTGGGGTCGACGGCGCTGGGCGCCTCCCGGCCGCCACAGGAAGTCGCGCAGTTGCTCAACGGCTTCTTCCGGATCGTGGTCGATACCGTGGAACGGAACCACGGCTTGATCAACAAGTTCGAGGGCGACGCAATCCTGGCCGTGTTCGGTGCGCCACTGCGGCTGGACAACGCCGCGTCCTCGGCGCTGGAGACGGGACGGGCCCTGGTGCCGAGGCTCCGTGAGCTGCCCGACGTGGAGTCCGGTGTCGGCATCTCGTACGGCTCGGTGTTCGCCGGCAACATCGGTGCCGAAAACCGCTATGAATACACGGTTATCGGTGACGCGGTCAACGAGGCCGCGCGGCTGGCCGACCACGCGAAGGACCGGGATACGGTGGTGCTGTGCTCGGGCAGCGTACTGGCCGGCGCCGACGCTGACGAGGGCCGGCACTGGATGGTGCGGGGTTCCACAGTTTTGCGCGGTCGCTCGACGGTGACCGTGTTCGCCGAACCGCTCACCCCGTAGCCCGTAGCGCGGGCTACCTCAGCGGGCTACCTCATTAGCGCGAGCGTGCGGGTCTGCCGCCCGACACGCCTTCGCACAGCAGCAGTTCGTGCACACTCGACCCGTCACGAGTGTGCGCAAAATATTGTCCGGAGGCGGCGTGTTGGGCAGCAGACCCGCACGCTCGTGAAGATCAGAGCTGGGCCAGGCGGGGTGCTGAGCCACGGGCCCGCAACCCCGCCCCGGCCTTCCGGGTGAGTTCCCTTGAACTGCCGAGCAATGCGTCGAGCACCAGGACCCGCTTCACGTGGTGGTGCAGGTCGTGCTCTTCGGTGAAGCCGATGCCGCCGAGCACTTGCTGGCAGTTTCGGGCCGCCGTGAGCGCGGCCTTGCCCGCGGCGGCCTTGGCCAGCAGCGCGGTCAGATCGGGGTTGTCCTCGGCGGGCAGGTTCAGCGTCGCCTCGGCGCCTTCGATGGCCACCAGCGTCTCGGCGAGCCGATGCCGGATCGCCTGGAACGATGCGATCGGCCTGCCGAACTGGACGCGGTCGAGCGCATGGCCGCGGGCCAGGGTCAGCATCGCCCTCGCCGCACCGACCAGCCACCATCCCACGGCAAGGCGGGCATCGGGCAGTCGTGGGTGCCCGCCCTCGTCGACCCGGCGCAGCGGCAGCCCGCCGAGAGCCGAGCTCTCGGTCTCCATCGTGTAGTCCCACACCACCCAGCCGCCACCTGCGAAGGGCAGCGCCGGAGTCGTCGTGCCGACGTCGCGGCCGGCGGTCAGGAGCACCACGTCGTTGAGAACCGATGCGTGTGAACCCGTTTCGCCGAGCAGCCGGAACACCAGCGGGATGGCCAGCTCGGACATGTCGGACAACATCTCGGTCCAGCCCAAATCGGCGAGCGCAGCGTCCAACTCGGCGCCGGACGTTGCGAGCATGGTCTTGCGCAAGGTGTTTTCGAGTAACTCGAGTGACTCTTTATCCATGTGGGCGGCCATCGTCACTCCTTCCCGAGGTCGAGCAGTCGGCGAGCGATGATGTTGCGCTGTACTTCGGCGGTGCCGCCGTAGATGGTGGCGGCCCGCGAATAGAGAAATTCGGTGCGCCAGTCGGTGTCGTCGAGTTCGATGGCGCCCGGCAGCAGATCGCGGGCTGTGTCGTAGAGCTTCTGTTCGGCGCCGGCCAGCAACACCTTGTCGATCGAGGTGTCCGGACCGAGCTTGTGCCCCTCTGCGAGTCGATGCTGGGTGGCGCGGGACCGGCACCGCAGCGTGTGCAGGGCCAGGTACGCCTCGCCCATCTCCGAGTCCGCCGCCTGGCCGATACCTTTGACGTCATCGATCAGCGCGTCGAGCCGCGAGTACAGGTAGGCGATGCGCTGCCAGAAGCACGTCGAGCGTTCGTACGGCAGCAGATCCATCGCGAGTTTCCAGCCGTCGCCGGGCTTGCCGAGCATCCGACTCGCGTCGACCGCTACGTCGTCGAAGTACACCTCGCAGAACTCATCGACATCGTGCATGGTGCGCAACGGGCGCACGGTGATGCCGGGGGTGTCGACGTCGACGAAAAAGGCAGTGATCGCCTCGTGGTTGGGGGTGTCTGCGTCGCCCGTGCGGGTGAGCAGGATGCAGCGGTGCGAGTACTGGGCGAAACTGGTCCACACCTTCTGGCCGTTGATGATGTACTTGTCGCCCTGCTGTACGGCTCGCGTCGTCAGCGACGCCAGATCGCTGCCCGAGCCCGGCTCGGAGAATCCCTGGCACCACTGCTCTTCGCCGCTGAGCAATTTCGGCACCATCTCGGCGGCCAGTTCAGCGGGTGCGTAGTCGATCATCGTCGGCGCCAGCACTTCGAGCATCGAGTACGGTCCGGGCTCGGCCAGTCGGCGGCCCACCACTTGCTCGCCGACGATGGCCCGCAACATCGCCGGACCGCCGAGTCCGCCGGCGTGCTCGGGCCAGCCGTAGCGGCTCCAGCCGGCGTCGTAGAGCGCCCGCTGCACTCGGGCGAACTGGCGCATGTGGCCGGCGAGCGAATGATCGTCCGGTGGGGTCAGGTCGTTCTCGGACAGCCAATCCTGCAGTGCTGCACGGAATGTGGCCGGGTCGTGGAGCGCGGCAGCGCGACCTTCGGCGTGGAGCTCGGTCATCCGGCTTCGGGCCTGCCGATCGCGTGCGGGCGTCCATGGTCGTGGTCACCGCTGCGTCGGATGAAGGTCATGGCACGGGTTTTCAATCGCCATCCGTCATCGGTACGCACATAGGTGTCCCGGTAGTAACCGATACGCATGTCGTGCTTGGAGTGCTCGATGAAGCACAGCGGCTGGGTACCCGTTGCAGTATCCCGGGTGTCGTCGTCAAACTCGACCAGTGCCGTGCCCGTCATGAACAGCCCTTTGGGGGCGGCGTCGACGAGTACCGGGAACCGGTTCAACGTGTATGTCTCACCGAAAGCGCTGTAGGTGCCGTCAGGTGTGAAGACGGTGACCAGCCCCTCGACATCGCCCTGCGTGATCGTCACGGCGTATTTGGCCAGTAGCTGCTGAATTTCGACCAGGTCGTCAGTTCGGGTTGGCGTACTCATTGCGGTAGACCCTACCCCCCTTCATTACAAAATTCACATCTCGTGTAACGCTGATGTCCTGCAGCGGATTGCCCGGCACCGCGATGATATCGGCGAGTTGCCCCTCGGCGAGTCGGCCTCGATCGGTGACGTTGATCAGGTCCGCGGCGACCACGGTCGCGGCGCGCAGCACCGCGGCCGGCGGCATGCCCCACTCGACCAGGGTGACCAGTTCGTCGGCGTTCTTACCGTGCGGAATGGCCGGCGCGTCGGTGCCGACGGCGATCTTGACTCCGGCCTCGTACGCCGCCCTGATCGAGGTCTCGGCCTTCGGGAACATCTGGGCTGCCTTGTCCTGCAACACCTTCGGAGCCTTGGACACATCCATAGCCTGCGCCAGCCGCCGGGTGGTGACCAGGAAGCGGTCGTTGTCGACGAGCATCTGGATGGCTTCGTCGTCCATCAGGAACCCGTGCTCGATGCAGTCGATGCCACACGCCACTGCATGTTTGACCGCCTCGGCGCCGTGCGTGTGCGCGGCGACCCGCAGCCCTCGCCGATGCGCCTCGTCGACGATCGCCCGCAGCTCTTCATCCGAATAGTGTTGTGCCCCAGCTTCGCCGGTGAGCGACATCACGCCACCCGACACGCAGACCTTGATCAGCTGGGCGCCGTGCTTGATCTGGTAGCGCACTGCCTTGCGGATCTCGTCGACGCCGTTGGCGATGCCCTCCTCGATGGTGAGCTCCAGCACGCCCGGCATGAACGCCGCGAACATGGTCGGGTCGAGGTGCCCGCCCGTCGGTGTAATGGCATGGCCCGCAGGCACTATGCGGGGTCCGTCGATCCAGCCGGCGTCGATCGCCTTGCCCAGCGCCACATCCAGCAGGTAGCCACCCGTCTTGACGAACAAGCCGAGATTGCGCACGGTGGTGAACCCGGCATGCAACGTGCGTCGGGCATTGCCGACCGCACGCAGCATCCGCGTCGGCGGATCGTCCTGCACCTGGGAGAGGCCGGGGTTCTCACCCCGGCCACCCATGAGCAGGTTGACTTCCATGTCCATCAGGCCGGGCAGCAGGATCGCATCGCCGAGATCGATGACGTCGCCTTCGTCGGCGGAGCCGACACGGCTGGCTTGAGCTTCTCCTCCGACCGAAACGATGCGGTCACCGTCCACCTTGACGATGCCTGGCCGGACGATCTCGCCGGCGTCGACGTCAACCAGACCCGCTGCTTTGAGGGTCAGCACCTCAGACCACCGGCTCCTTGATCAGTCGAATGTAGGCGGCGCCGCTGTCGAGCACGCGTGGTTGCTTCCACACCTCGATGGGGAAGCTCACCATGACGATCGATTGTCCCAGATGCACCAGCGCTTTGGCGTCCTCCGGCATCCCCTTGAGCGGGAAGCGCGCGTCGACGTAGACCATGATGTCCTCGAGACGCGCCATGCCGGCATCGTAGAGTTCCTGCATCTCTTCCATCGTCGAGGCGAGGCGCTTGGCGTAGCGCTCCTCCTCGGTGGGCAGGCACCAGTCGCTGAACCGCTCCAGGTCGGCGAATTCCTCTGGCAACTTAGACATTTGCTGATTCCTTCTCGGTCTTCGTGGTTGCGGCGCCGTTCACAGACCCGTTCGCTGCCTTTTCTTCGAGGCTCGCCTTGTACCTGTCCACGTACTGATGCGCGGTCATGTGGAGGTGGCGCAACAGGATCTCCTGGTCGCACAGCGGGAAGTCCGTAACCACGCGGGTGCCGATCTGCGTCTGGGTTGCCTCAAGGGTATTGGCATCTTGGAACGCGTACTCCTTGAATGTCACCGCGGCGAGTTCCTGGGACAGCCGTTCGCGCAGGTTCTTCGGTGGCACGAAGTAGAGGTCGGCCTCGAAGATGTGCTTGTCGACCGCGGTCGGCCAGTAGTTGTAGGTGAGGTACCAGCCCGGCGCCCAGAACAGCAGGGTGAAGTTGGGGAAGAACTCGAACGAGTCTGTGCCCCAGGTCTTGTGGCGGCCGGGGTTGATGGCCGGCGGTAGCTCGTCGGGCAGGATGCCCTTGATGTCGGGGCGGTCCCACGGCCCGAACAGACCGCTGTGCAGGATGCGCTCGATGGGCTTGACCATGTTGAGGTCCTTCGGAGGGCTCATGCCGCCCCATGACGACACCATGGAGTGGTCGCCCTTGATGTCGTAGGCCAGCGCCTCGAAGCCGAACTGGGCCAGCTTCTCGGCCTCCTCCTTCTCCGCCTGCTTCATGTGCAGGATCGGTGCGTGGTAGAACTCGGTGAATGCGTCGATGAACAGCTTCCAGTTCGCGTTGATCTCCGAGCGGTAGCTGTAGTGCTCGGTCATCTCGTGGAACGGGTAACCCTCGAGGCCCTCGGCGAATTCACCGAGGTAGTCCCGCAGCGGGGCCGCGTCGTCGTCGTAGTTGATGAAGATGAAGCCCTCCCACACCTCGCAGCGCACGGGCACGAGTCCGTAGTCGCTCTTGTCGAGGTTGAAGAACTCGCCCTCCTGCTGAACGAAGGTGAGATCGCCGTTGAGTGCGTAGCGCCAGGCGTGGTACTTGCAGGTGAACTGGCGGCAGACACCCGAGACTTCCTCGCCGGGGTAGTCGCTCCAAACCAGTTTGTTGCCGCGGTGCCGGCACAGATTGTGGAACGCGCGGACGACGTTTTCCTTGTCCTTGACGATGATCACCGAGGTGCCCGGGCCCACTGACGGCATCTCGCGGGTGAAGTAGCTGCCCTTCTTGGGCAACTGCTCCACGCGGCCCACCTTGAGCCACGTCTTCTTGAAGATCGCCTGCTGCTCGAGCAACCAGTGCTCGGGATCGATCGAATCCTCATAGTTGACCGGGGCAGTGCCCAATTCGGGCCAGTTCTCGGTCCAGCTACCCGCGGCAGGTTTGGGGAAATGTGCCACTTGTCTACCTACTTTCTTCCGAGCCGGTTTCAGGCTCAATGCCAAAGGTGTTGTAGGCCATGGCCATGAGGCCGTAGCCGCCGATTGTGAAAACCAGGTCCATGCGCTGGCGCTCGTCGAGTTGCTCGCTGAGCGCAGCCCACGTTTCATCGGAGATCCGCGACTGTTCATCGAGTTCGTCGACAGCGTTCAGCACGGTCTGGTCGAGCGGGTCGTCGGCCTCGCCCCGCTTGATGCCCTCGAGCTGCTCATCGGTGAGCCCCTCGGCCTTGCCGATGAAGACGTGGTGCGACCACTCGTAGTCGCACTTTCTGCGGTGGGCGATCCGCAGGATGGCGAGTTCGCGCATGCGCGCGTCCAGCGTCGAGCGGAACAGCAGGTGATTGCTGAACCGCAGGAACGCTTTTGTGAGCCGCGGGTGGCGGGCCAGCGTCGACAACGCGGTGCCCGCGCCCTCGGGATTGAGCCGTTCCTCGGGCAGCATGACCGACAGCGCACGTAGCACCTCGTCATCCCACTCTTCGGCGGGCAATGGGGGCAGGCGCACGTGCCCTCCTCCTCTCGCTGGCGAGAATCAGGTTCTCATTTCCGACTAAGAGGTTTCCATCTTTTCGGCAAATGGTCAATGGGAACTCGCCCGGTTGGTGGCTGACCAGGCTGAACCCGCTCGTCAACGATGGCAGACATTGATTCTCTGTAGACGAGAAGCTAGTTTCCTCTAGTAGAGAACCGGTGTGGAGCACCTTGTCGCACGATGCAGCCTGAGCGTCGACGCCGAAATGGAGAACCTGTCATGACCACCGCGGACGTGAGGAGCAAGATGAAAAAAGAAGACATGATCTTGATCAGCGTGGATGACCACATCATCGAGCCGCCGAACATGTTCAAGAATCATCTGCCTGCGAAGTATCGGGACGAGGCGCCGCGGTTGGTGCACAACCCGGACGGTAGTGACACCTGGCAGTTCCGCGACACGGTGATTCCGAATGTGGCGCTCAATGCGGTGGCGGGCCGGCCCAAGGAGGAGTACGGGCTGGAGCCACAGGGTCTCGATGAGATCCGCAAGGGGTGTTACGACCCGGATGAGCGGGTCAAGGACATGAACGCCGGCGGGGTGTTGGCGACGATGAACTTTCCGTCGTTCCCGGGTTTCGCCGCTCGGTTGTTCGCCACCGAGGACGCCGAATTCTCGCTGGCGTTGGTGCAGGCCTACAACGACTGGCATATCGACGAGTGGTGCGGCAGCAATCCAGGGCGGTTCATTCCGATGGCGATCCCGGCGATCTGGGACCCCCAACTGTGCGCCGACGAGGTGCGGCGGGTGTCGAAGAAGGGCGTGCACTCACTGACGTTCACCGAGAACCCGTCGACGCTGGGTTACCCGAGCTTCCACGACCTGGAGTACTGGAAGCCGTTGTGGGAGGCCCTGGTGGACACCGACACGGTGATGAACGTGCACATCGGGTCCTCGGGCAGGCTGGCGATCACCGCCCCGGACGCGCCGATGGACGTGATGATCACTTTGCAGCCGATGAACATCGTGCAGGCCGCGGCGGATCTGTTGTGGTCGGCGCCCATCAAGGCGTATCCGGATCTCAAGATCGCCCTGAGTGAGGGCGGCACCGGGTGGATTCCGTATTTCCTGGACCGGGTGGACCGCACCTATGAGATGCATTCGACGTGGACGCATCAGGACTTCGGTGACAAGTTGCCGTCGGAGGTGTTCCGTGAGCACTTCATGACGTGCTTCATCTCCGACCCGATCGGGGTGAAGAACCGCCACGAGATCGGGATCGACAACATCTGCTGGGAGATGGACTATCCGCACAGTGACTCGATGTGGCCGGGGGCGCCCGAGGAACTGTGGGCAGTGTTCGACACCTACGACGTCACCGACGACGAGATCAACAAGATGACCCACGAAAACGCCATGCGGCTGTACCATTTCGAGCCGTTCGCTCACCTTCCCAAGGATCAGGCGACCGTCGGCGCGTTGCGTAAGCAAGCCGAGGGCCACGACGTGTCCATCCGTGCCCTGAGCCATGAACGAAGTGGTGAGAAGACGAGTTTCGCCGACTTCCAGGCCAACGCCAAAGTCGTCAGCGGCGCCAAAGAGTAGCTAGGAGACACACGTGTCGGGCGGTATGAATTTCGAGCTCACCGAGGACCAGGAGCTGATCCGCAAGTCGGTCGCCGAACTGGCGTCGAAATTCGACGACCACTACTGGATGACCAAGGATCAGGCCCACGAATTCCCCCAGGAGTTCTACGACGCCATCGCCGCCGGCGGCTGGCTCGGGATGACGATTCCCGAGGAGTACGGCGGGCACGGCCTCGGCATCACTGAAGCGACCATCCTTGCCGAGGAAGTCGCCCGGTCCGGCGGTGCGATGAACGCCGCCAGCGCGATCCACATGTCCATCTTCGGTATGCAGCCGGTCGTCGTCTTCGGATCCGACGAGATGAAGGCGGCCACGCTGCCCCGGATCGTGAACGGGGATCTGCATGTGTGCTTCGGCGTCACCGAACCCGGTGCGGGCCTTGACACTTCGCGGATCACCACGTTCGCCAAGCGTAGTCGGGACGGTTCCGGCGAATATTACACAGTCAACGGCCGCAAGGTCTGGATCTCCAAAGCGCTTGAGTCCGAGAAGATCCTGCTGCTGACACGGACCACTCCGCGTGACGAGGTCGCAAAGCCGACCGACGGGCTGTCGCTGTTCCTCACCGACCTCGACCGCGACCACGTCGACATCCGACCCATCAGCAAGATGGGCCGAAATGCGGTGTCGTCCAACGAGTTGTTCATCGATGACCTGCGGGTGCCGGTCGAGCACCGCATCGGTGAGGAGGGCAAGGGTTTCAGCTACATCTTGCACGGGCTCAACCCGGAGCGGATGCTCATCGCCGCGGAGGCGTTGGGCATCGGCAGGGTCGCGCTGGACCGCGCGGTCAAGTACGCCAACGAGCGCGTGGTGTTCGACCGGCCCATCGGCATGAACCAGGGCATCCAGTTCCCGCTGGCCGACTCGTTGGCACGCCTGGACGCCGCCGAGCTGATCCTGCGCAAGGCCACCTGGCTCTATGACAACGGCAAGCCCTGCGGACGCGAGGCCAACATGGCCAAATACCTTTGTGCCGATGCCGGTTTCGATGCTGCAGACCGCGCTTTGCAAACACACGGCGGGATGGGTTACTCCGAGGAGTACAACATCTCCCGGTTCTTCCGGGAATCCCGTCTGATGAAGATCGCCCCCGTGAGCCAGGAGATGATCCTGAACTTCCTGAGCTCACACGTGCTGGGCCTACCCCGTAGTTACTGAGGAGTTACTGACTTGAACCCACTGTTCGATCTCACCGGCCGCGCGGCCATGGTCACCGGCGCGGGTGCCGGCGGCGGGATCGGCGCTGCCGCGGCCGCTGCGCTCGCACAGGCCGGGGCCGCCGTGCTGGTCACCGACATCAACGGCGAAGCTGCCGCCGCTGTCGCCGAGAAAATCCGGACCGACGGCGGCAAGGCCGACTCGTGCGCACTAGACGTCGGTGACCGTGCGGCGGCCGACGCGGCTGCGGCACAGGCGGCGGGGCTCGGCGGGGGAGCGCTGCACATCCTGGTCAACAACGCCGGCGTGACCGCGCCTGCGATGTTCCCCAAGCTGACCGACGAGAGCTTTCGGCTGACGTTCGACGTCCACGTGATGGGCACCTTCCACTGCACGCAGGCGGCTTTGCCGCACATGCCCACCGACGGCACCGGCCGCGTCATCAACGTCACGTCCGCGGCGGGGATCACCGGAACGCTCGGCCAGGTCAACTATTCGGCCGCCAAGGCCGGGTTGGTCGGATTCACCAAGTCGCTGGCCCGCGAGTTGGCCGCCAAGAACATCCTGGTCAACGCACTCGCACCGCTCGCGGCCACACCGATGACCGAAACCATCCGCACCAATGAGAAGTTCGCCGCCAACATGATGAACCGGATTCCGCTGAAGCGGTGGGCTGAGCCGGCCGAGGTCGCGGGCGCGTTTGTGTTCCTGGCGTCGGATGCCGCGTCGTACATCACCGGGCAGGTGCTGCCGGTCGATGGCGGCATGGTTATGTGACGGGCATGCCGAGATCTGACAATCCGGGGCCGCTGGCCGGCATCACCATCGTCGCTCTGGAGCAGGCGGTGTCCGCGCCGATGTGCACGCGGGTACTTGCCGACTTCGGCGCGCGGGTGATCAAGGTGGAGAACCCCAAGGGCGGAGATTTCGCCCGCGACTACGACGATGTGGTGAACGGCCTTGCCGCCCACTTCGTCTGGGCCAACCGCGGCAAGGAATCGATCACCCTCGATCTGAAAACGGCTTCCGGCCTGGATGTTCTGCACCGGTTGCTGGACGGTGCCGACGCGCTGGTGTCCAATCTCGCGCCCGGCGCGATTGCCCGGATGGGGTTGTCGCCGGCTGATCTGGCAGAGCGTCATCCGCGGGTGATTCCCGTCGAGATCGACGGCTACGGCACCGGCGGTCCGCTGTCGCACAAGCGTGCCTATGATCTGCTGATCCAGGCGGAATCGGGGGCGTGTGCCGTCACCGGTTATCCGGACATGCCGGCGAAACCCGGTCCGCCGGTTGCCGACATCTCCACCGGCCTCTATGCCGCGCTGTCGATCATGGCGCTGCTCATCGGTCGGCAACGGGAACCCGACGGTGCCGCCTCCGCGGTGGCGGTGAGCCTGTTCGACACGATGACCGACATCATGGGATATCCGCTGACCTACACCCAGCATTCGGGCATCGACCAGCAGCCCCTGGGTATGAGCTCTCCGGCGGTCTCCCCGTACGGCGCATTTCCCACCCGCGACGGACAGACCGTCGTACTCGGCACCACCAACGACAGGGAATGGCAGCGGCTGGCCCGCGAGATCATCAATCGCCCCGATCTGGCCGAGGACCCCCGCTTCGCCACCAACTCCGACCGCTGCGCGCACCGGGATATTCTCAACGAGGCGATCGGAACCTGGTGTGCCGAGCACGATCTCGCCGAGATACAGCAGATCGCCGACGAGGCGGGCATCGGCAACTCGCGGTACAACCGGCCCAGTGAAGTCATCGCGCACCAGCACCTCAAGGACCGTGACCGCTGGCGGCCCGTCGCCACCCCCAACGGCGAGATTTCGGCGCTGCTCCCGCCCCCGGTGATCTCGGGTTACGAGCTACCGATGGGTGCGGTTCCTGGCCTGGGCGAACACACCGATGCCATCCTGGCAGGTATGGGCCTATCAGCCGAGGACATCGCGGCTCTGCGCGGGCAGGGCGCGATCGGCCCGGCCTACTCGCCTTCCTCATCCAGATCGGAGCAGTCCAATGCGTGAAACCGTCATCGTCGAAGCCGTCCGTACTCCGGTCGGCAAGCGCAACGGCGGGTTGTCCGGTGTCCATGCCGCCGACCTGTCCGCGATGGTGCTCAATGCGCTGGTGGAGCGCGCGGGCATCAGCCCCGAGATCGTCGACGACGTGGTGTGGGGCTGCGTCTCGCAGGTGGGTGACCAGTCCAGCAATATCGGCCGCTACTCCGTGCTGGCTGCAGGCTGGCCCGAACACATCCCCGGAACCACCGTCAACCGGGCTTGCGGGTCCAGCCAGCAGGCGCTTGACTTCGCCGTGCAGGCCGTGATGTCCGGTCAGCAGGATGTCGTCGTCGCAGGCGGTGTCGAGGTGATGAGCCGCGTTCCGCTGGGCGCCGCCCGGGCCACGGACCAGCCGTACGGGCCGAAAGTGCTTGACCGGTACCGGGATTTCTCGTTCAACCAGGGCATCTCGGCCGAGCTGATCTCGCAGAAGTGGGGCTTCGGTCGGACTCGGTTGGACGAGTACTCGGCCGCTTCGCACGAACGTGCTGCCGCCGCGCAGGACGCGGGTGCCTTTGAGACGCAAATGATCACGGTGTTCCCCGACGACGGTGATCCGGTGATCGCCGATGAGGGCGTGCGGCGAGGCACAACCGTCGAGAAGCTCGCCGGTCTGAAGCCGGCGTTCGCCGAGGACGGCGTGATCCACGCGGGAAATTCGTCGCAAATTTCCGACGGAGCCGCGGCGCTACTGGTCATGACTGCGGAAAACGCTGTGACAATGGGTCTTTCGCCGATCGTGCGCTACCGTGCCGGTGCGGTCACCGGTGCCGATCCGGTGCTGATGCTGACCGGTCCCATCCCGGCGACCGAGAAGGTATTGCACAAGGCCGGGGTGAGCCTCGACGAGGTCGGCGTCTTCGAGGTCAATGAGGCTTTCGCGCCGGTGCCGCTGGCCTGGCTGGCCGAGACCGGCGCCGATGAAGGCAAACTCAACCCGCTGGGCGGGGCGATCGCACTGGGTCATCCGCTGGGTGCATCGGGTGCGGTGTTGATGACCCGCATGATCAACCACATGCGCGACAACGGTATTCGTTACGGGCTGCAGACCATGTGCGAAGGTGGCGGCACCGCCAACGCCACCCTCGTCGAACTTCTCGCCTAGATAGGACAACGCATGCAGCGCAACCTCTTCACCGAGGACCACGAGGCATTCCGTGCGCTGGCACGGGATTTCGTCGAGAAGGAAGTCGTCCCGCAGTATCCCGAATGGGAGAAAGCCGGGCGGATGCCGCGCGACGTCTTCAAGCAGATGGGCGAGCTCGGCATGCTCGGCATGGCCATCCCCGAGGAGTACGGCGGTGCCGGTATCGCCGACTACCGCTACAACGTGGTGCTGCAGGAGGAAGCGGCGAAGGCGCTGGTGACGCTGTCGACGGTACGCACCCAGCTGGAGGTGATCCTGCCGTACTTCCTGCACTACGCCAACGAGGAACAACGGCAACGCTGGTTTCCGGGTTTGGCCGCCGGCACGCTGCTGACCGCGGTTGCCATGACCGAGCCGGGCACCGGTTCGGATCTCGCGGGCGTGCGCACCACCGCAGTGCGAGACGGCGACGAGTACGTCCTCAATGGCGCCAAGACATTCATCACAGGCGGCATCCAGGCTGACCTCGTCGTCGTGGTCGCGCGGACTTCCACCGATCCGGAGAACCGCCGCAAGGGGTTGACCCTGCTGGTGGTCGAGGACGGGATGGCCGGCTTCGAACGGGGTCGTGAGCTGGAGAAGATGGGCTGCAAGGTGCAGGACACCGCGGAGCTGTCGTTCACCGATGTGCGGGTTCCGGTCGCCAACGTGCTGGGCTCCGAAGGCGAGGCATTCAGCTACCTCGGCCACAATCTGGCGCAGGAACGGTTGACTGTCGCCGTCGGGTCGGTGGCCCAGGCCCGCTCGGCCATCGCCGCGGCAATCGACTACACCAAGGATCGCAAGGCGTTCGGGACGCCTGTCGCTTCGTTTCAGAACACCAAGTTCGAGTTGGCGGCCTGCTCGGCGGAGGTCGAGGCTGCGCAGGCGATGCTCGACCGTGCCGTCGCGTTGCACGTCGACGGGGAGTTGTCCGGCGCCGACGCGGCACGGGTCAAGTTGTTCTGTACGGAGATGCAGGCGCGCGTCATCGATCGTTGCCTACAACTCTTCGGCGGGTACGGATACATGATGGAGTACCCCATCGCCCGGCTCTACACAGACGCCCGCGTGGCCCGTATCTACGCCGGCACCAGCGAGGTCATGAAGGTGATCATCGCCAAGTCACTCGGGCTGTGACCTGCGCCATTCACGCGTTGTGACGGCTGTCAAGATTTCCGTGCGCTG
Organism: Mycolicibacterium sp. XJ870; assembly: GCF_053483975.1. NCBI lineage: Bacteria > Bacillati > Actinomycetota > Actinomycetes > Mycobacteriales > Mycobacteriaceae > Mycobacterium > Mycolicibacterium sp. XJ870. Next base: position 126,189 of record NZ_JBEFTI010000010.1, on the reverse strand, counting down.
AGACACTTGTCACAGCGGTCAAACCAACCTACTGTGTGTTCACTAGGTTGGTTTGACGAAGGAGTTCAGTGACTTCCGTTTCTGATCCAGCAGGGCCCTCCAGGCCCTATGCGACACTCCTGGCCAAGGGGGAAGACCGCAGGCAGCGGATCCTTTCGGTGGCCGAGAAGCTGCTCGCGCGGAACGGATGGCGCAACACCTCGCTGGCCCAGATCGCCAAGGAAGCCGGCGTCACGTCCGCCGGTCTACTGCATCATTTCGAGTCCAAAGAGCAACTGCTCAACGCGGTGCTCGATGCTCGCGATGACGATGATGACGCCCATGCGGACCGGTCGGGCGAGCTTGCCGACGAGATCAAACGGGTCGCTGAGCGGTTCGTCCGGGCGCCCGAACTGGTGGGCACTTTCACGGTGCTCCTGGTGGAGAACATCCAGCCTGATGCTCCGCTGCACGATCGTTTGCTGAAACGTCAACAGGATGCGCGTGACATCGTCGCCGACATCATTCGCCGTGGCCAGATCGGTGGCCATTACCGCACAGATTTCGATCCGGCCGTCAAGGCCGTGGAAATACTCGCCTTCGTAAACGGAATGGAGACCTCATGGTTACTCGATCCCTCACTGCCACTGGCGGACGTGTTCAAGGGGTACGCCGAGATGCTGGCTCGAGAGATCGAGGCACCGTCCGGCCGCAGCGCAACGGCCAGTCTGTGAGATTGGAGGAAGACATGAGGTACCGGCTTGACGTCGTCGCCCCGTGTGTGGTCGACGCAGTGCGGTTCGCGGGCGGCTGGCTCGTCGATCGGGTGATGGCTGGTTGGGACGTCACGGTGCTCATCGGCGCCGACGAGGATGTGCGACCGCTGGAGATCCTCGGTGTAGAAACCATGGACCTCGAGAGCGTGCTGGCGTCCTGGGAGGACCGGCCGCATCCTCAGACCGTCGCCGTCGCAGCGGATCTGTTCAACACCGACGAGCGGGTCCGGCAAGGTGTCCTCGGCGCTCTGGAGCAAGGGCGCACCGAGGTGACGCTGTGGGGCGACCAGTGTCCCGACGATCTGAGCGTCGACCCTGTGCGTCATGAATTGTCAGCCGCAGCACGCGCATTCAAGGCTCATGCGCTTGCAGCGGTGAACCATCCGGACGCCGGCCTCGTCGGAGACTCCGAAGCATTCCGCTGCGGCACGATGGCCATCCGTTCGGTGCCGGCGGACCTCACGCCCGCCAGCTGATCGCCGAGCAGGCACTCCGGTCTAGGGCACTCATCAACGCCAACCTCCGGCACACCTACGGACAGTGAACGTCGATGATCACCTTGCCGATCGCATGTCCATCGGCGACGTGCCGTAGTGCCGCGGCGGTGTCGGCCAGCGAGTACACCGCTCCGATATGTGGCTTGACGGCGCCGGTCGCCAGCAGTCCGCGTAATTCGGATTCGTTACGCAAAAACTCATCTGGCGCAATGTCCTGGAACTGGAACCCGAGAATGTGCACACCTTTGACGAGCACCAGATTGAGCGCAATGCAGGGAATGACGCCTGACGCGTAGCCGACGGTGACGAACCGGCCGCCGCGACGCAACGACCGCAGTGCAGGTTCGGACAGGTCGCCACCGACCGGGTCGATGACGGCGTGTGCACCGTCGGGCAGCGCCGCCCGCAGCGCGGAGCGCAGCGGAGCAGCAGTGTGGTTGACGAGGTTCTCTGCCCTGTAATCAGCTGCCACGGAGAGCTTTTCATCCGACGAGGCCACCGCCGTGACCCGCGCACCGAGCGCAACCGCGAGCTGGACGGCCGCCAGTCCGACGCCACCGCCGGCGCCCAGCACGATCACGTCGTCGCCGGATTGCACCCGTGCCACCGAGCGCAGGGTGTGATACGCGGTGCGGTGCGTGACCCCGAACGCTGCCGCGGTGCGATCGTCGACACCATCGGGAATCCGAGCCAGCACACCGGTATCCACGCAGACCTCTTCGGCGAACGCGCCGAACATTCCCGTCCCGGTCACCCGGTCACCCGCCGCGAAATCCCCGGCGTCACCGGAAACCTCGGTGACTACTCCGGCGAACTCACTGCCCGGGACGAATGGCACAGGCAGGTGTACCTGATACTGGTCGGCCACCAGCAGTACGTCGGGGAAATTGACTGCCGCCGCGCCCACCCGCACCCGCACCTGCCCGGCCGCGATTGTCGGGGAGGGCAGTTCCTCGACGCGAACCACCTCCGGTGGCCCGTGCTGCGGGCATACCGCGGCCTTCACCGGTAATCGGTGGACTCGGCGAGTTCGGCCGCCGAGGCCATGAGGTCCGTCACCACTGGCCCGAAGGCGAGCAGCTTCTCGTCGTCGCCGGCACGCTGAAAACCCTGCTCCAACACGATCGCCAGCTTCCACTTCGCCAGCACCAGGTAGTAATCCAAATCGTCGACCTGCCGACCCGATATCTCGGCATAGTGCGCCACCACGTCGTCGCGCGAAGGCATTCCGCGCATATCGACGTAGCTCATCTCGGATTCCTCAGTTGCATCAGTGCTTTCGGGCCACGACTGCACCATCCAGGCCAGGTCCAGCTTGGGATCGCCGACGGTACCCATCTCCCAGTCGACGATCGCGGCCAACCGGGCCGGGGCGCCGTGCCGATACATGACATTGGCGAACTGGTAGTCGCCGTGCATCAGGCCGGGGATGAAGTCGAGTGGTTTATGAGCGCGCAGCCAATCGGTGGCCACTTCCAGTCCGGGCAGCTCACGCTTCTGGATTCGTTCGAGGAAGCCGATCCAGCGGTCCACCTGACGTTCGTGGTAGCCGTCGGGCCGGCCGAGATCGCCCAGACCGCGCGCCTTCCAGTCCACCTTCGACAACAGTGCAATGCCTTCGGCAAGTTGGTAACTCAGCTCGGGCCGGGTGTCGAGCTCACTGTTGAACGGCTCGGGCCACCGACCGTGTTGGTCCATCGGCGACCAACCGTCGACGAAACCCATCAGGTAGAACGGCCGGCCCAGCACATCGGGGTCCGCGCACACGCCGACCGCCTTGGTATGCGGGACATCGGTGCCGTCGAGCGCTTCGATGATGCGCCATTCCCGCAGGATGCCCTTGTCACGGTCGGGCGGTGCGCCCGGCGGAGGCATCCGGATGACGCATCGCTCGTCGCCGCGGCGCAACTCGTAGATCACGTTCTGCGTTCCGCCGGAAAGGAAGCGGGCGGTCAGGGGCTCGCCCTTGCCCGGCAGCGCCGTGCCGTCCATCCAATCGGCGAGGCGCGCAACATCTATCTCGCTCACAGATTGCCCACCTCAGCTTCCAGGTAGTCGGCGAACTGGGCCCTGGCTGCCTCGCGTTTGCGCGGGATCCACTCGGTGGGCCAGGTGTCGTCGGTGGGTTGATAGTCGCGCAACACCTGCCGGGCCACCGTGGTCTTGTGCACTTCGGTCGGACCGTCGGCGAGCCCCATCACCGCTGCGCCGGTGACCATGCCGAGGAACGGCATCTCGTTGGTGACACCGAGCGCACCGTGCACTTGCATTGCCCGCCAGGCGATGTCGTGCAGGACAGTGGGCATCACCACCTTGACCGCGGCGATGTCCTTGCGGACCTTCTTGTAGTCGTTGTACTTGTCGATCTCCCACGCGGTGTAGAGCACCATCAACCGGAACTGCAGCAGCTGGGCATACGAGTCGGCGATGTAGCCCTGCACGAACTGCTTGTCGGACAGCCGGCTGCCCTGCGTCTCGCGGCTCAACGCCCGTTCGCACATCATGTCCAGTGCCTTGCGCGCCAGCCCGATGGTGCGCATGGCGTGGTGAATCCGGCCGCCGCCCAGCCGAGTCTGCGCGATGACGAATGCCTGCCCCTCGCCGCCCAGCAGTGCCTCATTGGGTACCCGGACATTGTCGTAGTGGATCAGTGCGTGTGAACCCTCGTTGTCGCGTTCGCCATAGAGCCCGACATTGCGGACGATCTTCACGCCCGGCGTGTCGGTGGGAACCAGGAACATCGACATGCCCTGGTAGGCGCTCACATCGGGATTGGTCACCACCATCACGATCAGAAATGATGAAGTTGCGGCGTTGGAGGAGAAGAACTTCCAGCCATCTATAACCCAATCGTCCCCATCGCGAACCGCAGAGGTGGTGAACAGCGTCGGATCTGCCCCGGCGTGCGGCTCGGTCATGGAATAACACGAGAACAGTTCGCCGTCGAGCAGCGGGCGCAGGTACCGCGCCTTCTGCTCATCGGTGCCATAGTGAGCGATGATCTCCGCATTGCCGGTATCCGGTGCCTGGCAACCGAAGACGATCGGCGCCCACTGTGAGCGACCGAGGATCTCGTTGAGCAGCGCGAGCTTGAGCTGGCCGTAGCCCTGGCCGCCGAGTTCGGGGCCGAGGTGCGTGCCCCACAAACCCTTCTGGCGTACCTCGTCTTTGAGCGGATCGATCGCCTCGCGGCGTTTTCCTTCCAGCGGTGTGAATTGCTGGTGCGGCCACACCAGATCAAGCGGCTCCACCCGGTCGCGGACGAACTCGTCGGCCCAGTCCAGCACCTTCTGGTACTCGGGGTCGGTTTCGAAATCCCATGCCATCGTCGGCTCCTCGGATCTACGGGTTGATGGTGTTGAAGCCGGTGACCAGCGCAGCGATATCGCCCGTCACCACCTCGGAAAACGAACGGTCGCCGTAACTGCCACCGGCCCAATGCCGGACGCCCTCGCTGACGAGGATCTGCGCCAGGTGTGACAGATGGCCGACATCGACGTGGGTTGCGAGCTTGCCGTCGGCCTGTGCCTTGGCGAACAATTCGCCGAACATGTCGGCGCTCGCATCCTGCTCGGTCTCGCCGGACAGAATGCGGTGCTCGTGCCGGTAGCCCTCCAGGATGGTCTCGATGATCAGCTCCGGCGGGTTGCGAAGCATCGACCGTTCGAGACTGCGGAGCGCTTCGGTGACCACCGGCATCACCTCATAGTCGGTGTTCAACAGCGATTGCACGCGCTTGCGCGCAGAGCGGGTGGAGAGCAAGCCCACCTCGAAGAGCACGTCTTCCTTGGCCGGGAAATAGAAGTAGAACAACGCCCGAGATACCCCGGCTGCCCGGCAGATCTCGGCGACCGTGGTTTTGGCATAGCCGTTGGTCCGCCACAGTGCCATCGCCGCCTGCACCAACCCGCGCTTGGTCTCGTGTGAACGGGCCCGCTGATACGACGCCCGGCGCTGACCCCCGTCAGCCACAGCCTGCGCGGCGATCTTCGGCATATCTGGACTCTAACAGTGGTTTCGACCGTTGAAAATAGTTGACGGATGTCTAACTAAGGCGATTTGAGCCATCCTCGTCCGGCAGCGGGGGCGGCCCTACGTTGACGCGCACCCAGCGCTGTGGAAATCTAATGTTCAAAGATGAGAGCCGCATTCTCATGGTGGTGGCGGCAGGAACGGGAGCGACATATGGCGATCGACCCAACCGGTATCGATTTCTTCCGCGATGAACGATTGGTCGATGACCCGTACCCATTCTTCGAGGCGTTGCGGGACAAGTGCCCGGTCACCCGCGAGGACCACTACAACGTGACGATGGTGACCGGCTGGGAGGAAGCGGTACAGGTCTACAACGACGAGCAGAGGTTCTCGTCGTGCATTTCGGTGACGGGGCCGTTCCCGGGATTCCCTGTTCCGCTCGAAGGTGACGACGTCACCGACCTGATCGAGAAGCACCGCAACGAACTGCCGTTCAGTGACCAACTGCCGACACTGGATCCGCCCACCCACACCGACCACCGTTCGCTACTGATGCGGCTCATCACGCCCAAGCGCCTCAAGGAGAACGAGGACGCGATGTGGCAGCTGGCCGACGAGGTGCTCGACGGCTTCCTGGCTCCCGGCGAAGGTGAGTTCATCAAGGGCTTCGCGAGCCCGTTCACCCTGTTGGTGATCGCCGATCTGCTGGGTATTCCGCCGGAGGACCGCGAGGCCTTCGTCGACGGCATCAAGCACCATTCCGGCGGTGGCGTCGGCAGCACCAGCAAGGAATCGCTGTCACACAGCCCGCTGGAGTTCCTCTACGGCCAGTTCGCGGACTACGTGGCGGACCGGCGGGCCAATCCCCGCGGCGACGTGCTCACCGGGCTCGCCGAGGCCACGTTCCCGGACGGCTCGACACCGGACGTCGGTGACGTCGCTCGCGTTGCGACGAACGTCTTCTCGGCCGGTCAGGAAACCACTGTGCGGCTGCTGAGCACAGCCCTCAAGGTAATGGGCGAGCAGCCCGAGATTCAGCGGCGGCTGCGCGAAGACCGCAGTCTGATACCCAATTTCATCGAAGAGGCGCTGCGGATCGAGAGCCCGGTGAAGGGCGACTTCCGGCTGTCCCGAGTTCCGGTGACCATCGGGGAGACCGACCTGGGAGCGGGCACGACCGTGATGGTGCTCAACGGGGCGGCCAATCGTGATCCGCGCCGGTTCGAAGATCCCGACACCTTCGACCCGGCACGCAAGAACGCCCGCCAGCACCTGGCTTTCGGCCGCGGAATCCACAGCTGCCCGGGTGCGCCGCTGGCTCGCGCGGAAACCCGGGTCGGCATCGAGCGACTGCTCGACCGGACCACCGATATCCGGATCTCCGAGGCCAAGCACGGACTCTCGGGGGAGCGTCGCTACAACTACATCCCCACCTTCATCCTGCGTGGGCTGACCGAACTGCACCTGGAGTTCGATACCTGATGCGGGTGTCGGTTGACGAGGACCGTTGTGCCGGCCACGGTATGTGCCTGACGCTGTGCCCCGAGGTCTTCGAGATGTCAGACGATGGTTGGGCGGTCGCCGACCCGGGCGAAGTGCCCGCCGAACTGGAAGACGCCGCCCGCGAGGCGGTGCAGAATTGCCCAGAACGTGCGATCAATGAAATCAACGACTAGAGAAAGAGATTCGTAGTGGCTAACGGCGCCAAGGGATATGTGATCATCACCGAGGACATCAAGGACCCGGCTGGCATGGCCGAGTACGGAAAGCTGGCGATGCAGGCGATGGCCGGCGCCACCGTCGTGGCCGTCGACCAGAAGCCCGAGGTGATCGAGGGGACGTGGCACGGTACGCAAACCGTGGTGCTGGAGTTCGAGTCGGTCGATGCCGCCAAAGAGTGGTACTACTCCGACGCCTACCAGGAGGCTGTCAAGATCCGCTCGCGCGCTGCTGATTGCAACGGCGTCATCCTCTCCGGCTTCCCAAGCTGATCCGGACGGCTGCAGTGCGCTACAGCATCACCCACCCGATGCACACTCACCCGTACCACCCGGATTTGGTGAGCGGCAAAGGTATTGCTGCTGTGGCCGCTGCGGCCGAGGCGGCGGGATTCGACGGTTTCGGCTTCACCGACCATCCCGCGCCCTCGCAGCGCTGGCTGGACGCCGGCGGGCACGATGCGGTGGATCCGTTCGTGGCGATGGCATTCGCCGCGGCGGGTACCACGACGCTGCGGCTTGTGCCGAACATCGTCGTGCTGCCGTACCGAAATCCTTTTGTGGTGGCCAAGGCCGGCGCGACGCTGGATCTGCTCTCCGGTGGCCGATTCACCCTTGCGGTCGGTGTCGGGTATCTCAAGAGGGAATTCGCGGCGCTGGGAGTGACGTACGACGAACGTACCGAGCTGTTCGACGAAGCCCTTGAGGTGATCCGGGGCATCTGGACCACCGACGATCTGACGTTCGAAGGCAAGCACTTCAGCGCCCGGGGCATCACCGCTCATCCCCGGCCGATGAGCCAGCCCCATCCGCCGATCTGGATCGGCGGCAACACTTCTGCGGCCCGGGCGCGGGTGGCCAAGCACGGTGACGGCTGGTGCCCGTTCGCTGCGCCGCCGGGGCTGGCCCAGACCGCGGGCACCGCCGCGATCGACTCGATGGAACGGCTGGCTGCCGGGATCGAGGACCTGCGTGCGCGGCTGACCGCAGCCGACCGTGACCCGACGTCAATCGACGTCGTATTCAACAACTTTGACGGTGGTAATCCCGGCGACGACGACTTCGACCCCGACGCGTATCTGGCCGGAGTGGAGAAGCTCGCCGCACTCGGGGTGACATGGTTGCATGTGACGTTGCCCGGCGACAGCCTGGCCCATGCGCTGGAGGCAGTCGAGAGCTTCGGCAAATCGGTGATCTCCGCCGCGGCGTAAGGCCGGCTCCGCGTTCGTAGCACGGTGGCGATTGTCGGGCGCCTTTTCCGCCATAGCGCTACGCGCGTGCGTTCCAAAGAGCCGACGGCGCAACGAGATTGCACTGAGGTACAGAAGCGGCGCCATCTTTGTCCGTGACTTCAATTTCGCCGAACTAGGCCGGGGTCAATGGCGCGACGGGGACGGTGGTGGTCGCATGCACCAACAGGTCCGCCAATTCGCGTGGCCGACTCAAGAACGGCGAGTGCGAGGTGTCGATGGTGAGCTGCTCCACACCGAGACGCTGGGTCACGGTGTCGGCCAACCAGCGCGGCATCGAGCGGTCCTGCAGGCACCGGATGAAACTGCGCGGCAGGTCGGCCGCCCAGAACTTGGGCACCGAGACCGGCGTGACGGTGGTGTCGCCGAACCGCTCGGGGCCCAGGCGCTCGAAAGCCCAACGGGCCGTTGCCTCGTCGCAGTCGTGATAGAAGTACTTCCACGCACCTTCGAAGTCGGCGAACGTCATCGCGCCGGTGTCGTCGAAATGCAGGTAGCCGAGCATCTCTCCGACATCGCCCTCGAATTCCCCGTCCGGCGCATCGTCGGCGGAGCGCATGGCCATGGCCTCGGGATAGGTTCGGCCTTCTCTGGGCAGCGCCGCGGCGAGATACACGATGTGGCCGACCAATTCGGGTGCCGCATCAGCGGCAAGAGTGGCGTCGAACCCGCCGCCGGAATGCCCGACAAGCACGTCACCGGGCTGCATCGCCTCAACGATCGCCCCTTGCCGGTTCGTCAGCGTCGACTCCTCGTCGACCCGGGCGCCATGTCCGGGCAGGTCGACCGCAACACCATCGTGACCTGACCGGTTCAGCTCGGCGATCGTGCGTTCCCAGCACCACGCGGCGTGAAACCCGCCGTGTACGAAGACAAATCGCAACGGCTACTCGTCGTCGATCGAGATGGCCTGCCGCGGGCACTGCCTGACCGCTTCGAGTACCTGGGCCTCGTTCTCCGCGGTCACATCCTCCTGCAGTACGTGCAAATAGTCATCGTCGTCAAGGTCGAACACCTCTGGAATGACGCCCATGCACACGCCATTGCTCTCGCACAGCCCGAAGTCGACGTGGATCTTCTTGCTCATGAGCGCAACACTTTCACCGGCACATTCGAATACCCCGCAACGTTCTGCATGTGCACCCGCTGCAGACCGTCCCACTTCACCTCGTACCGCGGCATGAAGTCGAGCAGTTTCTCCAGGGCGATCGTGCTCTCCATCCGGGCCAGCGCGGCCCCGAGGCAGCTGTGGATGCCGTAGCCGAGGCCGAGGTTCTGTGCCTCGGCGCGGTCGCGGTCGATGTCGAAAGTATCGGCATCGGTGAACGCATCGGGATCCCGGTTGGCCGCGGCGCTGAGCAGGAACACCGGCTTGCCGGCCGGGATGGTGCCGCTTGGCACGTGGGCTTCCTTGAGCGTGTAACGCACGTTGTACTGCACGGGCCCCTCGTACCGCAGCAGTTCCTCGACCGCCGCCGGGACCTTGCTGCGATCGTCGAGAAGCTTCTGCCACTGCTCGGGATTGCGGGCGAACAGCACCATGGCTGTGCCGACGAGCTTGGTGACGGTCTCGGCGCCGGCTCCGCCGAGCAGGGTGGCGAAGCCGGTGATCTCGATATCGTCGAGGCGGCGCATCTGGCCGTCCTCACCGGGGATCTCAGCGGCGATGAGCCGGCTGATCATGTCGTCCTGCGGATTCTCCCGCCGCTTCTGCACCAGCGAGTAGTAGTACATCCCGGTATCGATATTGGCCTGCATCCCGGCCTCGGAAACGCCGATTTGTCCTGGCTCGCGGGACAGGCTGGTGTCGATCCAGTGCCGGACCTGCTGGCGGTACTCTGGGTCGACGCCGGCCATGCGGGTGATGACCTCGACCGGGAACGGGCCGGAGAAGTCCTGCACGATGTCGAACTCGTCGGAGTCGATGAGTCCGAGGAAGTGGTCGATCTGTTCGACGATCGTGTCTTTCTGGGCTTGGACGGCCCTCGGCGTGAACGCCTTGTTCAGCAGACTGCGCATATGCCGGTGGTCCGGCGGGTCCATGAAGATGATCGACTTCTGCGGGGGCTCCTCGCCCTGCACCATCGCCAGATCGCACCCGCGCGACGACGAGAAGGCCTCATGATCCTTCAGTGCGGCCGCGACGTCCTCGTGGCGCGTGAGGGCATAGAAGTCCTGCTCCTCGCTGTAGTACAGCGGGGCCTCCGTGCGCATCTGCCGGTAGATGTCAAAGGGGTTGTTGAAGTACTCCTCGGAGAACGGATCGAAGATTACCTGGGGCTTGGTCATGGGCTCCTCCTCCACGGCGGGGCTGGTGCCGGAAGCGCTGCGCGAGCGTTACGGGAAACTACTGAACTGTAACGGTAACAGTAATGGTCTTCGGTATGGAGGAAAAGCGCCAAATACCGTTGGGTGTGGCGGATTACTTCAGCGCGGCGTCCACCGCGGTATCCAAGATGCCGAGGTCGCTGTCGAGCTCGGCCGCGGTCTTCCGGACGACCGCCACATCCTTGCCGATGAACTCGCCGACCCTGGTGATGAACGCGTCAGCCGACCCGGTGGCGGCGATACCGCCCAGCGCCCGGCTGCTCGCGCTGCCGTGCGTGAGGGCGGTCAGCAGAGTCGCCTCCTCGACGCCGAGCTGCCTGCCGAGTCGCACCCCTTCGGCAACCAGGCCGATCTGGGCGGCGAACAACGTGTTGTTGACGAGTTTGACCCGCTGACCGGCACCGACCGGGCCGACATGCAGGACCGGATCGGCGTAGCTGGTCAGCACGGACCGGGCCCGGGCGACAGCGTCGTCGTCACCGCCGGCAAACACCGTGACCGTACCGGCCGCGATGTCGTGCGGGCCTCCGCTGACCGGGGCATCGATCACCGCGACGGCATGCTCTGCGGCACGTTCCGCGATCGCCTCGGCGGTGCGGGGACTCCCGGTGGTGTGCAGCACGAGCACCGATCCGGGCGACATCGCGCCGACCAGATCCGGGCAGAGCGCACGCACCTGCTCGTCGGTGAACACACAGACGATCACGACGTCGGCTCCACGGGCCGCGTCGGCGGCATCTGCCACCGGCTGCGCACCCAATTGGGCTACCGCGTCCCGCTTCTCGGCGGTCCGGCCCAGTGCCTGCACCTCGTGTCCGGCCGCGACCAGGCGCCCCACCATGGGAGCCCCCATCCGGCCGGCACCGATGAATCCGACGCGCATCAGCGGGGGTGGTTCATGAGGGCCAGCGCCGCATCCGCGGCATCGAAAACGGCCCCCTGCGGTGCCTCAGCGGTATCGGCCAAACTCGCGGCGTGCCTGCAGTCCTTCTGCAGCAATGCCCCGGCGATCGGGGCGAGATTGTCCAGGGTGCCGCCGAACATCGCGATACTGTTCAGAGCCTTGCTGGTGGCGGAACCGCGGGTGATCACCTCACACAGCGCGTCGCGTGGAACCCCCAGTGCCTCACCGAGTTCGATTGCGCTCATGGCCGCGCCCAGGTTGGCGCTGAACAGGAGATTGTTGAGGATCTTGGCGACCTGACCGCTGCCGATCCCGCCCAGATGCACGATCGGGTCGGCGTAGGTCGCGAACACCGGCCGGACGCGTTCCACGACGTCATCGTCGCCGCCGACCATCACCAGAAGCGTGCCCGCCTCGACTGCGGGCCCGCCACCGCTGACGGGTGCATCGATCACGGAAACGCCTTGAGCACCCGCTTGTTCAGCGATCGCACGGCAAGTGTCCGGATGCACTGTCGAGTGAATGGCGATGATGCCGCCCGGTGCCAGGCCGGCGAGTACACCGTTCTCGCCATCGAGCACCTGGCGCACATCGTCGTCGCCCACCACGCACAGGCAGACCAGGTCGCTGGCGGCGGCAAGCTCGGCGGGAGATCCGGCCACCTTCGCCGCGGTGTCGGCGAACGGCTCGACCGACGCCGGGCGGCGGGCCCACAGTGTCGTCTCGTAGCCACCCTCGACGATCCGCCGGGCCATCGGCGCTCCCTGACTGCCCAACCCGATAAATCCGACTCGCATCAACCTGCCTCCACTTCCACGTCGGTGCCGGCAGGAGCCGCGCACGCTTCGACAAACGACAACACCCTGCGGTGATATTCGACGGCGGTCAGCCCCACGCTCAGGTTGTGCCCGCCGTCGGCGATTTCCCCGACCTCCACCCGCGGCGCGACGCTGAACATCGCACCGATCGCGGCCAGCGCGTCGGCGTCGGACTCCCAGACGCTCTCGTGGTCACCGGCGAGGAACTGCACCGGGACCCCGATTTGACCTGCAAGCTCTGGAAAGTCCTGAGACGCCCAAGTTTTGACGACATCGGCCTCATAAGAGGTGCCGGCCGAGGACAATCCGTTTCCGAGCACATCGGCCGGATACAACTGCGCGGGCTCCCACAGCAGGTCGCGCAGTCCGCGGGGCCGATGGTCGACCGAGGCATTCTTGAGGATGTCGCGCGCGCCGGCCTGATACTGACGCCCGGTGCCGGCCAGTGAGATACCCAGCACGTCCGAGTCGACGGCCATCCGCACGGCCAGTTCGCACCCCATCGAATGGCCTAACAGGAACACGTCACGGGTACCCGCGATCCGTTCGACCGCACCGAACGCCAACGCAACTCGCTGATCGGGGCTGGCCATCGCATCGGGATACGGGGCCGACGCGCCGTAGCCGGGACGATCCAATGCGACCACGCTGTACCCGTCGGCCACCGCCGTCCGCAGCAGGGAGAGTTCCGGATGGCCAGGGCAGTCGAAGTAGGCCGACGTGGTCGCCCCGCCGTGTAGCGCGACGATGACGGCCCGTGGCTCGGCGGCCTCGGCGACCAGGGCGGACATCGGGACGCCGTCGACCATGACGACCCTGGGGCGCGGTGCGGATTTCGTCATCGATTCACTCGTCGGTGCGCAGCAGCAGCACGCCGCTCGGGGTCAGGCCGCCTGAACTTGCCACGGCCACCTTGGCGTTGGCGACCTGACGTTCACCGGCCTCGCCGCGCAACTGCGTGACGGCTTCGTGGATCAGGCCCATGCCGTGGGTGCGGCCGTGGGACAGCTGCCCGCCGTGGGTATTGAGGGGGATGATGCCGTCGCGGGCGATGTTGTGGCCACCGTCCAGGAAGTCCTTGGCTTCCCCGATGCCGCAGAAGCCCAGGCCTTCCAGCCAGGACAGGCAGTTGAACGTGAAGCCGTCGTAGAGCTCGGCCACGTCGACATCACTGGGGCGCAACGAGGTTCGCGACCACAGGTGTGCGCTCTGGCCGAGTACCTGCGGCTCGTGGGTCAGAGTGGTCTGGTCCCAATCGAGCCGTTCGATGATCTGGGTACCCACCGCCTCGAACCGGATCGGTGGCTTGGCCAGATCACGGGCAGCGTCGACGGCCGAGACGATCACCGCCACCGCGCCGTCACAGGGAACATCGCAGTCGTAGAGGCCGAATGGCGTCGTGATGGTACGGGCCGACAGGTAGTCGTCCATCGTCATCGGATCACGGTAGATCGCAGTCGGGTTCAGCCTGGCGTTCGCGCGTTGGTTCAGCGCAATCCAGCCGAGCGTTTCGCGTGTGGTGCCGTACCGGTCGAAATGCCGACCGGCGTTCTGCGCCAACGTGTGTGCGGCCGAGGTGGCGCCGTACGGGTGCTGCCAGCTGTTGCTGCGGCCACCCATCGGAGGGGACATCTTGCCCTCCTTGACCAGCTGGCCGAACGTTGCCTCCCACAGGGTGCGGAAGCACAGCACGTGCCGGGCCATGCCGGTGGCGACGGCCATCATCGCCGCGATCACCGAGCCGCCGGGCCCGAACGTGTCCATCCCGCCGTTGATCCACGTCGGCCGCAGCCCGAGTGCACCCTCCAGTGCGCTCACGCCGCCCTCGCCCATACCCGCGATGTCGAGCCCCGGATAGGTGGACAGTCCGTCGATATCGTCGAATGTCAAACCCGCGTCGGCCACCGCCTTCTCGGCGGCCTCGATCGTGAGTGACAGCGGCGGCACCATCAGGCGGCGGCCGATCGTCGACATCCCGATGCCCGTGATGGCCGAGTGGTCCTCGAACTTCTCCGCGGTGAGCATCGGCCGGACGTACTTACCGATGTCTTCCAGCACGATCTCGTCGACGGCCGGGGGCGTCGGGGTAGTGTCTGCCGACGGTTTGAACACCGGCAGCCACACATCCTCGATGTGCTGGAAGGCGACCTCGACCGGCTGCCCCAGCTTCAGGGTCTCGGGATCGCAGTCGATGATGTTGGTGGTCAGGCGGACCCGAGGATCCTCTGCGACGGCCACCTCGGCGACCACGTACGGCGGCGGCAGATCGGGAAAGCCGAATCGGTGATTGACCGTGAACCCGGCGAGCGAGCCTCGGCCGGACACCTCCCGCACACCCAGTTTGTGGCTGCGGCAGTAGCGGCATACCGGCTGGGGCGGATGGATGAGTGCATTGCAGTCCTGGCATTCCTGGAGCCGCAGTACCCCATCGGCGCCCGCGGTCCAGTAGTACTCGTTCAGTGCGGTGACCGACGGGAGCGGACGTCCCGGTATCTGTGACAAATCGGCTCCTAGCCTGGTTCGGCTGCCGGGCGCTGGTCCGGCATCTCGATGATGGCGTGCACCGGACAGTCCAGCAGTGCCCGCTTGACGGCGTCCTCGTCGGCCTGCGGCACCGTGCCGTTGCCCTCCAGGGACGCGTAACCCCAGTCGTCGAGGGGGAAGTACTCCGGCGCGTGCTTGGCGCATAATCCGAAGCCGTCGCACATCGTGCGGTCGAGCTTGACCTTCATACCGCCATCACCGCCTCCAGTTGTTCCACTTCGTAAGGACGCGCTGCACTGAAGGGGCTGGAACGGCATGTCGGACAGCTATTTTCGAGGTGGAGCGCGACATGATCCGGGAATTGCGACAGCAGGCTGGCGGCCACATTGGCGGCACCGTCGAGCGTGGCGCAGGCTCCGCGGCCACGCAGCACCACCGACCACCGCCGCAGCCGGGCCAGATCCTCCTCGGTGGCTTCGCCGTCGCGCAACGCTGTCGCCACCGCCGCCATGGCCGCGGTGCCGTTGAAGCATGAGCCGCACTGGCCGGCATTCTCCCGGTCGAAGTACGCCAGCACGGATGCGGCGACCGACACCGGGCAGTCGTCGGTGAGAATCCCGATCGCGCCACAGCCCAGTCCGCTGCCCAGGCCGTGCACCGCGTCGTGATCCAGGGTGGCGCCGAGGATGTCGCGATTGAGCAGCCCGGCGAAGTACCCACCCATGAGTGCGCCGTTGACCTTGTCGGCCGAAACTCCATGCAATGTCAGCAGATCGGCGAACGCGACGCCGTACGGAAGTTCGTAGAGCGCCGGCGGGCGGCCGGCGCCGGTGATCGTGGCCAGGAACGTGCCCGGCGACTGGTCCGTCCCCAACGCCCGGAACTCCTGGGCGCCGTGCTGTTGCACATATGCCAGCTGAGTCAGCGTCTCGACGTTGCTGATCAGGGTGGGCTGTCCACCGACGCCCTCCTCGAACGGCCGCGGCGGCTTGTCGGTGGGCTTGGCCGGGCCGCCGTTGACCACGTGTACGGCAGCGGTCTCCTCGCCGGCGACGTAACCCGGTGCGACAGTGACCAGTTCCACCGTGACGCTGCCGAGTTCGGATCCCAGCTCGGCGAGAGCACGTTCGACGCTCTGCGCGGCCTGCGCGTCAGACACGTACACCACGGCACGCGTGGCCGCCACGATCTGGATCGCCAGCCGCAACCCGTCGAGGATGGCGTGCGGACGGTTGCGCAGCAGCCACCGGTCCTTGATCGAGGCGGGCTCGCCCTCCTCGCCATTGGCGATCACCACGGTTCCGCCTGCTTTGAAGCCGTTGTCTCGGACCGTGCGCAGCTTCACCGCCAGCGGGAAAGCAGCGCCGCCGCGTCCGAGCAGTCCGCTGGCTCGGACCTCTTCGAGGAGCTGATCCGGATCGGTAAGGGGCGCGTACCCTCCGGCGTTCGTGTAGTCGGCAAGGGTCTCCGGCCCGTCACACAGCAATCGGGGTGTCATTCCCGGCCATACCGCCACCGTCAGATCGGCTGTCATGGTCACATCCCCTCCCCGGTTAGGCTTACCGGCATGAGAACTGCGGTGGTGCGCATCGGAGTAGACCCGGCGGGTGAGCTCGGGCCGGCACAGCTAGCCGACGGCATGGCAACGCTCCGCGAACTGGTTTTCGATCGCGATGCCCAGGTGCTGGACAACCAACTGGCCGGCCTGCCCGCGCACCGGCGCGAGGTGGAGGTCCTCATCGCCGGGGACGACGCTGCGGAGCTGCAGAAGCTCGTGATCGAATTGTGCGCCAAGGCGTTCGGTACCACACCCACGGCGGGCGTGGTCACCTTCGTCAGCCGCGGCACCGATGAGGATGCCCGCGGTGTGCTGGCCGGTTTCGGACTCTCCGGCGACATCAGCCGGACCGCCGGTGCGGACGGCTGGGATGTGGTCTCGGTGACCCTGCGCAAGGCCGACCTGGAACGCATCCCGGAAAGCCGCATCCACACCGCGCTGGAGGCTTCGCTCAACTGCGAGGTGCATATCCGGACGATCTGACCTCATCACGAGTCCAGAAAGTCCAGGATCGCGGGTGCGGCCTGCACCCAGGTGTCGAACATGTTGAACCGCTTCACCTTCCCCGATGCCCGGGCCTCACCGGCACGCTCCCAGGCGTCCTCCGGCCACGGCGGATCGATCAATTTCGAACCCTTGACCAGGCAGCTGACCTCCAGTGAGGTGCGCTTCGGGTGGTCCAGATCGTTCTCGCCACCACGGATGATCAGCGTCGGGACCTTGATGTTGTCGAACATCTCGTCCTCGACACCGGGGATGGTCTGACCCGGTTTCGGCACGAACGCGTTCAGCCAGCGCAACATCAGCTTGAGGAACTCGTCAGAGTCCTGCGCCAGGATCCGGTCGGTATTCGCAGGATTATCGACGGCGAGCGTCTTCCACTCGTCAATGTGGGCAACGGCTTTCATGCCGGCCCCGCGGACCGCGAGAATGCTCGGCACGATGTAGTACGAGCCCAGGACGAACGATCCGTACACGCCACCCACGATGTTCCACACCACGAGCTTGGTGACGATCTCCGGGTACAGCATCGTCGTGAGCATCGAATCCCTGGCACCGCCCGAACCGCCGGCGAGTATGCACGGTCCGATACCGAGCTTCGAGATCAGGGTGTAGAGCGTCTCGGCGCGCATGTGGGATTCGCTCTGGCCGTAGAACTGTACGTCGGAGCGTCCGCAGTTGGGCCTGTCCCACAGCAACACCCGGTAGCCGCCCTTGACGAGCGCCTGTGCCAGCGGCCGCAAGCCGGGAATGTCCTTGCTGAACCGGCCGCCCGGTGTCAGGGCGATGAAATCGCCTTCTTTGCCCAAGATTTCGTAGACGACGTTGCCGCCGTTGATCTCGATGGACTTCTCACCACGTTTGAGGGCCGGGGTGCCCAGGATGTGATCAGTCACGCCATCACCAACACTTCGTCTCCGACGACCCGCACCGGGTAGGTGCGGATGCTCCACTCCGGCTTGACCGCTGTCGTCCCGGTGGCCAATTCGAACCCCCACTGGTGCCAGGGGCAGTAGATGAACTCCATGTCGCGCACCATCACCGCGTCGCCGGGCGCCGATTCGTCGACGACCGTGCGCCCGCGCGGACGGCCGGAGCACAGCGGGCCGCCCTCATGCGGACAGTAATTCGCGATGGCATAGAAGTTTCCGTTCACGTTGTACACGCCTACACCGTGGCGGCCGATCGGTACCAGTTTGTGTGTGCCCGGCGGGATTTCGTCCACTGTGGCGACGACGTGCTCACGCCCCTGCGCGAGCCGGGGCGGCTCTTTCTGTTCCACTCAGAACACCCGCACCTGGCCCTCGAGGACCGGAACGGTCTCGGGCAGCTTGTACGTCTCGATGCCGTTGCGGAACATGATCGCCTCACGCGCATGCTCGGGCAGGTGTTTGACCAGCCAGCGCGGGTCGTCGAACGTCCAGTGCGGATAGTCCGACGAGAACAGCAGGATCTTTTCGCATTCCATCCACTCGAAAGCCCGGGACAGTTCGGTCTTGTCCTCCGGATAGTCCAGCGGTTGCGTCGAGAACTTGATGTGGTCCTTGACGTACTCGCTGGGCTTGCGCTTGATGTCCATCCAGGATTTGCGCTTTTCGTAGATCGCGTCCATGCGCCACATCAGCGGCAGGATCCAGGTGAACGCGTGCTCGATGAACACGATGCGCAGGGTGGGGAACCGGTCGAACACGCCGTCGAAGATCAGGCTCATCACCTGGTTGGCCGCCAGCAGCGAGTAGGTGACCATGAAGTCGTGGTTGTAGCTCGGCAGCCCGACCGGCGGGGTTGGAAGCGTCTCGAACTCACCGCGGGACAGGTGGCAGCTCACGGTGATGTCGTGCTTGGTGGCCGCCGCCCACACCGGGTTGTACTTCGGATCGCCCCACGACGGCCGCGGCTCGGCCTTGATCAGGACCTGGGACATGTAGGGGTGCTCTGCCCACTTCTCGATCTCGGCGACCGCCGTTTGCGGTTCCTCGATAGCCACGCAGATCGACCCGCGCCAGCGTTCATGCCAGTTGTTGTGGGGGTCCAGCCAGTTCTCGGCGAGCCATAAGTTGATGGCAGTGCAGTAGGCCGCGGTGGCTTCGCCCAGCCGGCTCTCGGTGTGCGTCGGTTCCAGGATCGCGATGTCCGAGCCGGCCTCCATGATGAGCTGACGCAGCGCCATGTCCGGGTCGCTGCAGGCGAACTCGCCGTCAGGCGGGAATGCATCGAGTCGCATCGCGTAGGCATGCGCGTAATCCGGTGCGTCGTAATAGATCTGGTCACCAACCGGATGACTCATGAAGTACTTGCTGCGCCACGGTTCCGGGATGTACTCCAGGAGGTGGCCGCGCTTGGGCATGGGGTGTACATCGGAGTCGACGCACCGAACCGCAATGCGTTCGGCTGCCGGCACCCGCGGGTTCGCCGTTACTGTCATCACTACCTCCCTGGGCTGGCTTTACTGTGCCGCAACGGCGGACGGAATGGCTGGACTTTCAATCCCATAGAGGCCCACGGCGTTTCGCCACAGCAGCTTGTCGCGTTGCTCAGCGGTGAACGCACTCGGCACCGCAGGATCGTTGAGCTGCCAATGCGGATAGCTGGAACCGAACATCACCATGTCTTCCTTGCCGGTGAAGCCGAACCATTCTCCGGCGAACTCGGTGTCGCCTGGACCGTCGAGGGCACCCTGGATGAAGTAGACGTGTCCGGGTAGGTAGTCGCTGGGCATCTTTGGCGCCCACGGCGTTTGCTCGAGGTGGGGCCGGCCGAAACAATCCATCCGCCACATGAAGGGCGTCAACAGGTCGGCGGCACCGTCGGCCCAGACGAACTTGAGTTCCGGCGTCCGCTCGAACACGCCCTCGGCGATCATGTTCATCAGGTGGTACAGGTAGTTCAGCGCCATGAAGCCGAGGTACTGCTCGTAAGTTCGCGCCTTGCCGGACGGCGTCGGCGCGAATTGGATGCCTGCTCCGCCTTCGATGTGCACGGCCACCGGCAGACCTGCCGCTGCCGCGGCTTCCCACAGGGGCCAGAACTGCGGCTTGCCGTAGAGCTCGCGCGATTGCATCGGAATGCCGATCTGCACAACGCGTGGATGGTCTTTGTATTTGTCGATCTCGCGCAGTGCGCCGGCGATGTCGTCGGGGTTGACCCGGATGGTCCCGCGGAAGCGCTCGCCATGCGCGTCGTGCTCAAGCCAGCGGGTCACCATCATCTCGTTGTGGGCACTGGCCAGCGCGGTACCCAGGTGGCGGTCCGGCATGATGCCGCGCGTCATCGGGTGCAGGATCGCGATGTCGACGCCGCGGTCGGTGAACAGATGCTGCGCTGCGATGTCGGGATCCGAACCGGGGTACTGGCGCTGCGGGCCTTTGGTGTTCTTGGCGTACTCCCCGCCGGGAGCGCCGTACCAGTTCATCTCATAGTCGGGGAACCCACGGCTGGCGAACGGCTCACGCAGAAAGTTCTGGCGTAGGTCTTTGTTCGACCCGAAGAAGATGTGCACGCTGGCGTCTATGACGGGCGTTTGGGTTCCGTCGCTGTGATGAATCACCAGGGCTGCCTCCAATGACGGTGTGCCGACGACACCGGACCTATCGTCAGTCTAGATCGATATTCTTCGATAGCAAGAACATAGTTCTCAAATCTACGAGGTGCTTAGCTGCAGGTGAGTGGCTCTGCTGGTCGGTTGCACAGCGTGGGTGGCACGAGAATCGGTCCTTGTGTGGTGAGAACGTCGAATCATCAAACGAGAATGCTATTCTCATCGAGACGTTACAGCGCAGCAGGAGGCGGCGGGTGCTACTCGAATTCGATGCCGATCAGCGGCTATGGCAAGAGACCGTGCGGGACGCGGTCACCAAACAGTGCCCGGCCACGCTGGTTCGCGAAGTTGCCGAACAGGGTGTCGACCCGGCGCCGCTGTGGAAGAGCTATATCGACCAGGGCTGGACAGAGCTCACCGATCCGGACAATGCGGTCGAGCTGGCCATCGTGCTGGAAGAGCTTGGCCGGGCGACGGACCTGACCCCGTACCTCGCGACCATGTCGCAGTTCGCGCCGCTCGCCGGCGACAGGTTCGACCCGGCGCGCGCCGGGGCCGCCGTGTATAGCGGGGTGACCGCGCACCGCGACGCCACCGGCTGGGTGCTGACCGGCACCGCACATCATGTGCTCGACGGCGATCGGGCCGAGACCCTCGCGGTGGTCACCGATGCGGGCGTTTTCCTCGTCGATGCGGATGCCGCGGTCATCCGCCGCAGCCCCGTCTTCGACCCGGTGCTGCACGTCGCGGAGGTGTCCTTCGACAGCGTGGCCGTTCCCGACACCGATCGGGTCCACTCCGATACCGAGAAGTCGCACCATTTGGCACTGATGGGAATTGCCGTCACGACTGTCGGCGCCTGCCAGCGCGTACTCGACCTGGCCCTGGAGCACGTCAAGCAGCGCCAGCAGTTTTCAGTGGTGATCGGGTCGCTCCAGGCTGTGCAGCACAAGGCGGTCGACGTGCACGTCGCGATCGAACGTGCCCGCGCGTTGTCGTACTTCGCGGCGTTGACGATCGCCGCCGACGATCCGCGACGGCGGCTCGCATCGAGGATGGCCAAAGCTGCGGCGGGGGAGTGTCAGTCGCTGGTGTTCCGCCATGGCCTGCAGTTGTTCGGGGCGATGGGCTTCACCTGGGAGAACGACGTGCAGTTCGCGCTGAAGCGGGCCAAGGCCGGTGAGCTGCTGCTCGGCGGCGCCGCCGAGCATCGCGCCGTGATCGCCGCTGAATACCGCACGACATACAGGGGTCTGTAGATGCAACTCACGTTTGATTCCGACGTCGAAGAGTTCCGCGCCGAGTTCGCCGCGTTCCTCGACGCCAATTTGCCCTCCGAGGCAGACACTCTGGAGCGCCCGCGCTCGGTGTCGCACATGCCTCAGTGGGCGCGGGACTGGCAGCGGCTGCTGTTCGACAACGGCTGGCTGCTGCCGGCCCAGCCCCCGGAGTTCGGTGGCCGCAATGCCACCGTGGTCCAGCAGTTCGTCCACCTCGACGAGCTCTGTCGCAGGCGGATCTACCACAGCTTCAACCCGCAGGGCGTCAATATCATTGCGGCATCACTGCTTTCGTTCGGCTCCGACGAACAGAAGCACCGCTGGGCGGTACCGGTGCTCCGCGGTGAGCGGACGGCATCACTAGGCATGAGCGAGCCGAGCGCCGGCTCCGACCTCGCCTCGCTGCGAACCCGCGCGGTCCTCGAGGGAGACCATTTCGTGGTCAATGGACAGAAGGTCTGGACCTCGGGCGCCCACGACGCCGACTTCCTGCTGACCTTCGTTCGCACCGACCCGGATGCGCCGAAGCACAAGGGAATCAGCGTGCTGATCATCCCGACCGATACGCCCGGTGTGGTGTGCCGGCCGTTCGCCGACATGACCGGTCAGGAGAACCTCGACTTCAACGAGGTCTTCTTCACCGACGCCAAGGTGCCTGTCGAGAATCTCGTTGGTCCACTGAACGGTGGCTGGGGTGTGGCCAACGGTTCACTCGGCCACGAGCGCACCATGATGTGGCTCGGTTTCGCCGACCGCATCGACAACATGCTCGCCGACTTCCAGCCACGAACCGACCTCGAACGCGACCAGTACGCCACGACGATCATGGACTATCAGGCGTTGCGCGCAATGGGTTCGGCGGCGCTGGCGAAGGCGTCACGCGGCGAGATGGACACTGCGTCGGTCTCGGTGCTCAAGCTCTTCGGCTCAGAGGCCGAGCGCAACGCATTCGAGAACGCCTTGACTGCTGCCGGGCCGGACGGGCTGATTCATCCGTCGACCACCGGCCCCTATGAGCACATGAACCTCGACCACTACTTCGCGAGTTGGTTCGAGCGCTACGCCCGCAGCTTCGGCGGCACAATCGCCGGAGGCACCTCGGAGATCCAGCGAAACATCATCGCCACTCAGGTACTGGGTTTGCCGCGGCGCTGAGTTCCCTCGCCGAACAGACGCGAAAGCCCCCGAAACCAATGGTTTTCGGGGGCTTTCGCGTCTGCTCGCGCAAAATACGCGCGGGGAATGCTCAGTAGTTGTTGCAGCTACCGGCGATCGACTGGATCTGACCGAAATACTGCGAAGCCATCGGGCTGCCCTGCAGCTGCGTGACCGTCCGCTGCCGTTCGGCAGGCCCGGAGGCCAGGAAGCTACGCAGCGCACTCTGCGCGAACGGCGATGCGTTGAACTCTTGAGCCAGTGCCGGCTGTTGGGCATTGAGCGCAGCCATGACCTGTTCATAGCTACAGGTCGTGTTGATGACCGGCCCGTAGTCGGGTTGCGCTGCCGCGACACCGACCGTGAGCGGCACGGACAGTGCGAACCCACCAATTGCCAACGCCAGTTTCGTGCGTGAAAGCTTCACCATGTGTCGCCACCCCATCTTGTCCGCCCGTAGGCGGTGAATTTTGCTCAGACGTCTACGAGACCCGACCAAGCTCCAAGGTTACAGGCTTCAAGCGGGGTTAGCGGTTCTCCGGTTTGCCGCGATGGTTAATCGATGACGGCGGCTTCCTTGCGCTCGGTGATCGGCCGGGCCAGTTCCTGCTCGTTGCAGATGCGCTGCAGCTTGTCCAGGGTCTCGTCGAGACCGGGTCCGAGCGGCTTGCTGGGTGTGAAGGTGGCCGGCAGGTTCCGCATGCCCTGGATGACGCCGATGGTGTCGTAGTGCACTGTGCCCTCGGGGTCGCATACGTAGTCCGGCATCCGGTCCAGCACCGCGGTGAGCATGGACTTGAACACCGTGCGGGCCACGTTGGAGCCCACACAGCGGTGCACGCCGATGCCGAAGCTGAAGTGCCGGTTGCCCTTGCGGTCCAGGATGACCTCGTTGGGCTTCTCGAACACCGAAGGGTCGCGGTTGGCCATGGCCCAGGACAGCCACAGCCGTTCGTATTGCTTGAACCGGTGGCCCTCGACCTCGACGTCGTCGGCGAACGTGCGGCCGTCACCCGGGGCCGGGGTGAAGAAGCGAAGGAACTCCTCGGTGGCCGGGTGCAGCAGGGCTTCCCGCTCGCGGCTGAGCCGCTCACGCTCGTCGGGATGCTCGCCGAGCCACTCCAGTGCGTGCGCGGTCAGTGCCGTCGTGGTGTCGAAGCCGCCACCGATGATGAGCCCGAGATTGCCGAGGATCTCCATGTCAGGTGCCGGCTCACCGTCGATGCGCAACTGCATCAACGCGTTGACCAGCCCCGGTCGCGGAGTGTCTCGGATCTCGTTCATGTTGGTGATGATGTCGATGCCCATTTCGCGGTGCTGGGCATTGATCTTCTCGCGGTCGGGGGAGTGCTCTGGCGTGTACACCGAGGCGTGCGTGGGCTCGCTGTAGACGTTCCACTTCTTGAGTTCGATGCCCATCATCGCCAGCGTGAACACTGCAGGCACCACATTGGCCAGATGCTCGACGAAGTCGATGCGGCCCGAGGAGATGTGCTCGTCGAGTGCGGCGCGGGTGATCTCGTCGACGAACGGCTCCCACCGCTTGATGGCGGCCGGCGACAGGTACGGGTTCAGCGCACCGCGGTAGGCGCTGTGTTCGGGTTCGTCCATCTCGAGGATGCCGCCACGAACGACGGTGGCACGGCTCGCCTTCGGGATGGTGATGCCTTGGAAGGGCGTCTCACCGCTGATGTCGTGATGGTTGGACACCACGGGGCAGCGGGCCAGTTCGAACACGTGCTTGCTGTCCGCGGCGACCCAGTGCCCGTTGTAGGTGTCGGTCCACGCCATCGGGCACCGGGACTGCATCTCCTCGGTGATCTTCTCGAACTGCAGCCGGTATTCCGGTGTGTGCCGGTCGAAGTGAAAGCTCTTCTTCTTACGGTCGTCGTCGGTCGTGACATCCTCGATGCTCACGGCGTTGTCTCCCTTGATAATTCGTGGATCAGACGGCGATGGGGTGGTCGTAGTGCTACACCGTGTTATTCAATGACGATGGCCTGCTCCGGGCAGGAGTGCGCGGCCTCCTTGACCGCGTCCTCCTGCTCCGGGGGCACGATCTCGGAAACAGGTGACGCGTGACCGTCGACGTCGTCGAGTTCGAACGAATCAGGGGCGATCATCGAGCACAGGGTGTGACCCTGGCAGCGCTGTCCGTCAACTGACACCTTCACTATCGTCAACTCCTTCCGAACCGAATTCCGTTGCGGGACATCACACGTGGTAGTCGTACCACTTGAGATAGCCGCCCGCGTCGACACGCAGCTGCATACCGGTGACAAACCGTGACTCGTCGGAGGCGAGCCACAGCACGGCGTTGCTGATGTCCTCGGGCTCGATGAAATTCACCTTCATGGCCTGCTGCACGCCGAACACCGGCTCCGCGTCGGCGCGGGTGGGGTTCTCCAGATCCGGGCGGAACGAGCGGTACATCGGCTCGCTCTGCAGCATGTTGGTGTTGCAGTTGGTGGGGTGGATGACATTGGCCCTGATGCCGCGCACCGCCAGTTCGGTTGCCAGCGCATGGACGTATTCGGAGATCAGCCGCTTGGAGACCATGTAACCCATGCCGCCCGGATCGCCGCCCGGGTTGGGCTTGTTGTGCGCGTCCATGAGGGCCGCGGCCGATGCGGTCGCGATGATCGAAGCGCCCTCGGTGAGGTGGGGCAGCGCGACCTGGATGGCGTTGATGGTGCCCACGAAGTTGGTGTTGATGCCGTCGGTCCAGGCTTGCATCGCGGGCTCACCCTTCATGGCGGCGATGCCGGCCTGGGCTACCACGATGTCAACCTTGCCGAACTCCGCGAGGCCCGACTCCAGCGCGCTCCGAAGCTCAGCCTCGTTGCGGACATCGGCCTGGGCGGTGACGATGCGCCGACCGGTCTTCTCGACGTAGTTCTTCGTCTCTTCGAGATCTTCTGCCGTCGCCATCGCATAGCCGACGGTGTCGTAGTTCTTGCAGATGTCGACGGCGATGATGTCAGCGCCTTCTTCAGCGAGTCGTACTGCGTGGCTGCGGCCCTGACCGCGGGCCGCGCCGGTGATGAATGCGACCTTGCCCTCTACACGTCCCATATAAGTGTCCTCCCAGCTGTTCTTTTTTAGGTGTTTCGTCCGCCGTTGACGCCGAGGATCTGACCGGTGATGTAGCCGGCCTCCTCGGACGCCAGGAATGCACATGCGGCGGCGATGTCTTCGGGGCGACCGATGCGCCGGACCGGGGTCTGAGCGATCTGCTTCTCGGTATCGCCGAGAAACCCGCGGTCGGCGGCCTTGCGCAACATCGGGGTGTCGATGAAGCCCGGGGGCACGGCGTTGACGGTGATGCCGTTCGGGCCGTACTCCAGCGCAAGGCTCTTCGTCAGCCCGTTGACTGCCGACTTGGCCGCGACATAGGGCGACATGAAGGGCTGCCCCGAATGGGTGCTGGACGAGGAGATGTTGACGATCCGGCCCCAGCCCGCCTCGATCATGTCGGGCAACACAGCCTGGACGCAATGGAAGACGCCGTTGAGGTTGACGTCGATGACTCGCTGCCACTTGTCGAACGAGACGTCGGTGAAGCGCTTGAAGCAGTCGAGTCCGGCGGCATTGACCAGTACCGAGATCGGGCCGAGCTGGGCGCGCACCGCGTTCAGTGCGGTATCGACGGCGGCGCGGTCGGTTACGTCGGCAACATGGGCGAACTCGTCGTCCGATGGCGACAGGTCCAGCGTTGCGACATTGAGCCCGTCGGCCCGCAAGCGGGCCGCGATGGCCGCACCGATGCCCGACCCGCCTCCGGTGACCACCGCGTTCTTCACGACATACCTCCGGGTACCGGCAGGGTCCCGGGTTCCTCAAGCTTCAAGAATCATCCTTCCGATTATGAGAACCGTACTCTCGGAGTCTTGGATATCGCAAGATCTGAGCCCATCCTGCATACCGCCTGAACGCCAAGATCGTTGCCTCCGCATAGGCCATGACTAGCTAATCTATCTTTCACTTGAGTTCTCAAGCCGCGAATGTATGATTCGCCGGTGATGAGAATGAAGTTTCCATCACACTGTGGAAATCGCCGAGGAGGATGATGCAGGAAACGCCGACCATCGCGGAAGAGCAGCGGGCTGACCGGAAGTTGTTGATCGGCGGAGAGCTGCGCGAGACCCCGCGGACGTTTCCATCCGTCAACCCCGCCACCGGTGAGGTCCTGGGCTACGCGCCCGACGCCACCGTGGCCGATGCCCAAGCAGCTGTCGCTGCGGCACGCGATGCCTTCGACAACACGGACTGGTCCACCAACACCGAACTGCGCGTGCGCTGCCTCGAACAGTTCCACCAGGCGCTCATCGAACACCGTGACGACCTGGCCGCATTGACCACCGCCGAAGTGGGTGCCACCGCAGCCCTGTGCGCGGGCGCCCAACTGGATCAACCAATCGACATCGTGCGGTATTACGCCGAACTGCTCAAGACCTACCCGCTGACCGAGGACCTCGGAAACATCGAGAGCCGCGGCATGCAGCATCACCGGTGGGTCGAGAAGGAAGCGGGCGGCGTTGTCGCCGCGATCATCGCGTACAACTACCCGAACCAACTCGCGCTCGCCAAGCTGGCGCCTGCGCTGGCCGCAGGGTGCACCGTGGTGCTCAAGAGCGCGCCGGACACCCCGCTCATCACGCTCGCACTGGGTGAGTTGATCGCCAACCACACCGACATCCCGGCCGGCGTCGTCAACGTCCTCTCCGGCGCGGATCCGGAGGTCGGCGCTGTGCTGACCACGAGCCCCGATGTCGACATGGTGACCTTCACAGGTTCGACCCCGACCGGCCGACGCATCATGGCCGCAGCCAGCGAGACCCTGAAGAAGGTCTTCCTCGAGCTCGGCGGCAAGTCCGCCGCAATCGTGCTCGACGACGCCGAATTCAACACCGCCGCAATGTTTTCGGCATTCAGCATGGTCACGCATGCCGGCCAGGGTTGCGCGCTGACCTCGCGACTGCTGGTGCCCGCGAAGCACAAGGACGAGATCGTCGAGCTGGTCAAGAACAACTTCGGACTCGTGCGCTACGGGGATCCGACCGACCCCAAGACCTACATGGGACCGCTCATCAGTGAGAAGCAGCGGGACAAGGTCGACGGAATGGTCAAGCGGGCCGTCGAGGCCGGGGCAACTCTGGTGACGGGCGGCGAGAGGGTCGGGCCCGGTTACTTCTACACGCCCACCCTGCTGGCCGACGTCGATGCCGACAGCGAGATCGCACAGGAAGAGGTCTTCGGACCGGTCCTGGCGGTCATCGCCTACGAGGACGACGACGACGCGGTGCGCATCGCCAACAACTCGATCTACGGCCTGTCCGGTGCGGTGTTCGGCAGCGAGGACCGCGCACTGGCGGTCGCTCGCCGGATCCGGACCGGAACCTTCTCGATCAACGGGGGCAACTACTTCAGCCCCGACAGTCCGTTCGGCGGCTACAAACAATCGGGCATCGGTCGCGAGATGGGTACTGCCGGACTCGAAGAGTTCCTCGAGTCCAAGACGTTTGCGCGGGTGGTGTCGTGAGCAGGCCGCTGGAAGGTATCCGCGTACTCGAGGTCGCGATGTACGGTTTCGTGCCGTCGGCGGGGGCCGTGCTGGGGGAGTGGGGCGCCGACGTCATCAAAGTCGAGCACGCTGTCACCGGCGATCCGCAGCGCGGGTTGCGCCAGACCGGGCCGCTTCGCGTCGAGGGTGACCCCAATCCGAACATCGAGCACGCCAACCGCGGCAAGCGCAGCATCGGGCTGGACATGTCGGTGCCCGAGGGGCGCGAAGTCCTGCTGGACCTTGCCCGTCGGGCCGACGTCTTCCTGACCAGCTTCCTGCCCGGGCATCGGGAGAAGTTCGGCATCGACGTCGACGACATCCGTGCGGTCAACCCGAACATCGTCTACGCGCGCGGCAGCGCGCTCGGGCCGCGCGGTGAGGAATCGGTCAAGGGCGGCTACGACATGACCGCCTTCTGGTGCCGGGCCGGGACCGCGGCGACCATCACCCCGCCCGGGATCGACGGGATGATCGGCCCGCCCGGGCCGGCCTACGGCGACACCATCTCGGGCACCAACCTGGCGGGCGGCATCGCGGCCGCACTGCTCAAGCGCGAACGCACCGGCGAGCCATCCGTCGTCGACGTGTCTCTGCTCGGCAGTGGCCTGTGGTCGATGGGTCACACCATCGCGCTCACTTCGCACCTGAACCAGTTGATGGTGCAACCGGCGCCGGGTGTGCACGGCTCACCGATCAATCCGCTCGTCGGCCTCTACGCGACCGCCGACGACCGCTACATCTCGTTCGTGATGATGCAGCCGACCAAGTTCTGGGCTGACGTGTGCCGGCACATGGATCTCGAGTCGTACGTCGACGATCCGCGGTTCGCGACGGCCGAGTCCTTCGCGGAGAACACTCCGGCGGCGGTCGAGATCCTGACCGAGGCGATGAAGAAGCGGACTTTGCCAGAATGGAGCGAGCGATTCGCAACTCTGGCCGGACCGTGGGCGCCGGTGCAGGACACCCTGCAGGCTGCGCAGGACACCCAGATCCGGGCGAACGAATACCTGGTGCAGGCCGGCGAGCTGGAACTGGTGGCCAATCCGGTGCAGTTCGATGTCAGCGCACCGTCGACGGGTCCGGCGCCGGGGTTCGCCGAACAGACCGACGACATCCTCCAAGAGCTAGGCCTGGACTGGGATCGCATCATCGAGCTCAAAACCGCCGGCGCCGTCACCTAAGTCGAAAGTCGTCATGCCGTACATCGCGTCCATCGGGACCTATCTGCCGTGCTGGGGAACCCAGCACGGGCGGGCCGGCGACGACGCACAAGCAGGCCGGGCCACCTTGAGCACGTACAGCTCGCGTCAATTACCAACTACCGGAGCAAGTTCTGTCTTATTTGCCCTCGCGTCAGTGGCCGAGTCCGATACGATCGGCCCCTTGGTTGCGGTCGAGCGAGCAAGTCTGTCAGGTGTCATCTCGGACGGTGACGCAGCGGTGATCCAATGTGAGCGGGAGGTGCACCAGATGTCTGGTGGCACGGCGACCCTCGAAGTTCGTTGTGAGGCAAGGAAATACACTGGCTCGCCAGTCATCGTCGATCTGGCCCGTGCCGCTGTCCACGGCCGGATAGCGTTGCAGCGCTATGTGTTCGAGGCAGCGGCGTGAAGCGGTCAGCTGAAGACCTCGCCTGTGCGCGGCGGTTCACAGTTCAGCCCATCGGTGCGGTGTCGGCAGGAACCAGCCAGGACCGGAGTACTAATGGCAGATAGATGGTCGACGGGCGTACCTCTGGTACGCAATCTGTCGGGGCCGATGCAGGCTGTCGGAGCGTTGTTCGCG
The DNA here is from genome assembly GCF_053483975.1 of Mycolicibacterium sp. XJ870. Lineage (NCBI taxonomy): Bacteria > Bacillati > Actinomycetota > Actinomycetes > Mycobacteriales > Mycobacteriaceae > Mycobacterium > Mycolicibacterium sp. XJ870. The sequence continues at coordinate 96,077 of NZ_JBEFTI010000010.1, read as the reverse complement.
ATGTCGCTCGACGCAGTCCGGTTCGCATTCAAGCGACCTTTTCAGGGGCGGGAGTTCCTGGAACAGTGTTGGTTCGTGGCGCGGGTGTCGATGGCGCCGACATTGCTGGTGGCGATCCCGTTCACGGTGTTGGTGAGCTTTACGCTCAACATTCTGTTGCGGGAGTTGGGTGCTGCCGATCTGTCGGGTGCGGGTGCGGCGTTCGGCGCAGTGACCCAGTTGGGCCCGATGGTGACGGTGCTGATCGTGGCCGGTGCCGGGGCGACGGCCATGTGTGCCGATCTCGGCTCGCGGACCATCCGCGAGGAGATCGACGCGATGGAGGTACTGGGCATCAACCCGGTGCAGCGCCTGGTCACCCCGCGGATTCTCGCGTCGGGTCTGGTGGCGTTATTGCTCAACAGCCTGGTGGTGATCATCGGCATCTTGGGCGGCTACATCTTCTCCGTATTCATCCAGGATGTGAATCCCGGCGCGTTCGCGGCGGGGATCACGCTGTTGACCGGGGTGCCTGAGGTTGCCATCTCGTGCGTCAAGGCTGCCCTGTTCGGGTTGATCGCCGGGATGGTGGCCTGTTATCGCGGATTGACGATCACCGGCGGGGGCGCCAAGGCCGTGGGCAATGCGGTCAACGAGACAGTGGTGTACGCGTTCATGGCGTTGTTCGTGATCAATGTCGTGGTCACCGCCATCGGCATCCGGTTGACGACGGGTTAGGCGGCGCTATGGGAACCATGACGAGCCTGCGGAGCACCTATCCGCGGCTGACGAAGCAGTTCAACAAGCCGGTGTCGACGATGAGCCGCATCGGCGATCACACGCTGTTCTATATCAAGGCGCTCGCGGGAACCCCACATGCCGCGCTGCACTATCGCAAGGAACTCGTCCGGCTGATCGCCGAGATCTCCATGGGTGCAGGCACACTGGCGATGATCGGCGGCACGGTGGTGATCGTCGGGTTCCTGACCCTTGCCACCGGTGGTGTGCTGGCCATTCAGGGCTATTCCTCCTTGGGCAATATCGGGATCGAGGCTCTGACGGGGTTCCTCGCGGCGTTCATCAACGTGCGTATCGCCGCGCCGGTTGTGGCCGGCATCGGTCTGGCGGCGACCTTCGGGGCCGGCGTGACCGCGCAGCTCGGGGCGATGCGGATCAACGAAGAGATCGACGCGCTGGAGGCGATGGCGATCCGGCCGGTCGAGTATCTGGTGAGCACGCGGATCGTGGCGGGCATGATCGCGATTACGCCCTTGTACGCGATCGCGGTGATCCTCTCGTTCCTGGCGTCACAGTTCACCACGGTGGTGCTGCTCGGGCAGTCCGGCGGCCTCTACGACCACTACTTCAACACGTTTCTCAACCCGATCGACCTGTTGTGGTCATTTCTGCAAGCGGTTCTGATGGCGATCACAATCCTGTTGATCCACACCTATTTCGGATATTTCGCCAGCGGCGGGCCATCCGGTGTGGGTGTCGCCGTGGGCAACGCGGTGCGTACCTCATTGATCGTGGTGGTTTCGGTGACGCTGCTGGTGTCACTGTCCGTTTACGGTTCCAACGGCAACTTCAACCTGAGCGGCTAGCTGATGCGGGGACGTAACCAGAAGGTGACACAGTGACACGAAACATCGGCCCGGGCCCAGCCCACCGGTCCGAGACAACCAGTGCGGCAGCGCCCGTCGCGGCACGGCCCGGACGCAGCTTCGGCGCCAGTGGCTATGCCCGGCCGCTGGCCGGCTTGGCAACCGTGATCGCGCTCGGACTCATCGTGCTGCTCGCAGTCAGCTTGTTCCGCGGCAGTTTCACGAAAACCGAACCGGTGACGTTGATATCGGATCGCGCCGGCCTGGTGATGAATCCGGACGCCAAGGTCAAGATGCGCGGCGTGCAGGTGGGTACGGTGGGCTCGATCGAGAGCCTGTCCGACGGCCGGGCCGTTCTGCATCTGGAGATGGATCCGGAGCAGTTGCGCCTGATCCCTGGCAACGTCAAGGCCGACATCGCATCCTCGACCGTGTTCGGCGCCAAGTTCGTCAACCTCGTCCCGCCCGATAATCCGGAGGGGACCATGCGGGCCGGGCAGATGCTGGCCGGCGAACACGTCACGGTCGAAATCAACACGGTGTTCCAACAACTCACCCAGGTCCTGGACAAGATCGACCCGGCCAAGTTGAACGAAACGCTCGGCGCGATGTCGGCTGCGTTCTCCGGGCGCGGCGAGGCGATGGGGCAGAGCATCACCGACTTCGAGGCCCTTTTGGAGAAGCTCGAGCCAAGCCTGCCCAACTTGAGCCGGGACATCGAAACCATGGCGCCGGTGGCGAATGCCTATGCAGACGCCGCGCCAGACCTGCTCACGACCGTCGACAACACCAACCGGATCAGCGACAGCATCGTGGCCGAGCAGCAGAATCTCGACAACTTTCTGGTCAGCTCGATCGGCCTGGCCGACGTCGGCAACGACGTCGTCGGCGGGAACCGTGAGGCACTTAGCACGACCCTGGATCTGCTGGTACCGACCACCCAACTGCTCAACGAATACGCACCCGGCCTCAACTGTGCCCTCGACGGCATGCTGTACGTGAAGAATCAGCCGCCACTTCCAGACCCGGGCGTACTGGTGAACGTCGCGTTCACCCTCGGTATCGAGCGCTACCGGTACCCGAAGAACCTGCCCAAGGTGGCTGCCAAAGGCGGACCGCACTGCATGGGATTGCCATACATCGGCTTCGGCAACAAGGCGAAGTATCTCGTCACCGACACCGATGCCAACCCGTGGCAGTACGGCAACCAGGGCATTCTGCTCAACTCTGACGGTCTCAAGCAGATGCTGTTCGGACCGTTGGACGGGCCGCCACGTAACACCGCACAGATCGGACAGCCCGGATGAGCCGTGTCTCAAGCACATTCGTCAAGTTCGCGGTGTTCGCCACCGTGATGGCGGTGCTGACCGCGTTCCTGTTCATGACGTTCAGTCAGTACCGCGGTGGCTCCTACTCGGGTTACTCTGCCGTCTTCGGCGATGCGTCCCGGTTGTCCCAGGGTGACTCGGTGCGAGTGGCCGGCGTCCGGGTGGGCACCGTCAAAAGCGTGTCACTGCAACCGGACAGGTCTGTTCTGGTCAACTTCGACACCGATCGCAACATCGCGCTCACCACCGGAACAAAGGCGGCGGTCCGCTACCTGAACCTGGTCGGCGACCGCTATCTGGAGTTGATCGACGCTCCGGGGTCGACCAGGCTGCTGCCTGCAGGCTCGCAGATCCCGAAGGAGCGCACCGCCAGCGCGCTGGATCTCGATCTGCTACTGGGTGGCCTGCGGCCGGTGATCCAGGGGCTCAACCCGCAGGACGTCAATGCGCTGACCTCGTCGCTGATCCAGATCTTGCAGGGCCAGGGCGGCACACTGGACTCGTTGCTCAGCAAGACCTCGTCGTTCTCGAATACCCTGGCCGACAACGATCAGGTCATCCAGCAACTGATCGACAACCTCAATACCGTAGTCGCGACGATCGCCAAGGACGGTGACAAGTTCTCCGGAACCGTCGACAGCCTCGAGCGCTTGATCAGCGGCCTGTCGGAGGACCGCGATCCGATCGGCACGGCGATCACGTCGTTGGACAACGGGACGGCCTCGATTGCCAGCCTCCTCACTCAGGCGCGCCCACCGCTGAACGACACGGTCGAGGAAATGAATCGATTGGCTCCGTTGCTCGACGATCACCAGATAGTCCTGGACCGGGGTCTGCAGAGGGCGCCCGACAACTTCCGTAAGCTCGCCCGGCTGGGTTCCTACGGCAGCTGGATCATGTACTACATCTGTGGACTTTCGTTCCGTGTCACCGATCTGCAGGGCCGGACTGCAGTCTTCCCAATGATCAAACAAGAAGCCGGGAGGTGCTCGGAGCCCTAATGCTTAAGTACCGCGAATCCAATCTCATCCGGGCAGGCTTCATCGGCGTCGTGCTGATGATTCTGGTGATCGCCGTGGGGCTGCAACCTGAGCGGTTGATGCAGTGGGCCTCCTCGATCCGCCATCAGGCATTGTTCAGCGAGGCCGGCGGTATCGCCGTCGGCAACGATGTGACGCTGTCTGGCATCAAGATCGGCTCGGTCACCGGCATCTCGTTGGAGAACGGCGATGCGCTGATCGACTTCACGACAGAGGGCAAGTACCCGCTGGGGTCGTTGACCACCGCGCATATCCGTACCGGTTCACTGCTGGGCGAACGCGTCCTGACGCTGGAGTCCGACGGCAGCGGAACACTGCGGACCACAGACGTGATCCCGACGTCGCGCACGTCCTCGCCATATTCACTGACCGACGCGGTCAGTGATCTGACCACCAACACGGCGGGCACCGATACCACTTCGCTCAACCAGTCCCTGGACACGCTGTCCGACACCGTCGACCAGCTCGCGCCCAGACTCGGACCGACATTCGACGGGCTGAGCCGGCTTTCGCGTTCCATCAACGGCCGCAACGAAAGTCTGTCCAGCCTGCTCGAGAGCGCGAGCGATGTCACGGTCGTGCTGTCGCAACGCAGCCAGCAGCTGAACACGTTGATTCTCAACGCCAATGACTTGCTCGGCGTGCTCAATGACCGACGCCAGGCCATCGTCGACCTGTTGGCCAACACCGCGGCGGTCGCCGAGCAGCTCAACGGACTCGTGGCTGACAACGAGGCGGAGTTGGCCCCGACGCTGAAGCGGCTCAATTCAGTGACCGCGATGTTGGAGCGCAACCGCGACAACATCAGTAAAGCGCTGCCCGACATGAACAAGTTCCAGTTGAGCCAGGCCGAAACACTTGCCAATGGCCCGTTCTACAACGCCTATGTGCCCAACCTGCAGCCTGCGCAGTTGCTGCAGCCGTTCTTCGACTACGCGTTCGGATTCCGACGCGGAGTCAACGCCGGGCAGCCGCCCGACAACGCTGGGCCGCGCGCCGAATTGCCGCTGCCGTACAACGGAATTCCTGGAGGTTCGCGTTGATGGGCCGCAAGCGTCTCGTTACGTGGCTCGCTGTGGCGCTCGCCGCGGTGCTGGTGGTCGGCACAGCAGTGCTGTTGCGTCAGGCGTACTTCGGGCCGAAGACGATCTCGGCGTTGTTCACCTCGGCCACCGGTGTCTATCCGGGTGACGATGTGAAGGTGTCCGGGGTGAAGGTCGGCACCATCGAGTCGATCGTTCCGGAGGGCACTCAGACCAGGGTCACTCTCAACGTCGATCGCGGCGTACCGATCCCGGCCGAGGCCAAAGCCGTGATCGTGGCACAGAACCTGGTTGCCGCCCGTTATGTGCAGTTGACACCTGCCTACCGGGACAGCGGTCCGACGTTGCCCGACGATTCGGTCATCGGTTTGGACCGCACCGCGGTTCCTGTCGAATGGGACGAGGTCAAGGAACAGCTGACGCGGCTGGCGGCCGATCTCGGGCCGCAGAGTGGAGTCGATGGCACCTCGGTGTCGCGCTTCATCGACAGCACCGCCAATGCGATGGCCGGCAACGGAGACAAGCTGCGCCAGACCATCTCTCAGTTGTCCGGTGTCGCTCGGATCCTGGCCGAGGGCAGCGGCAACATCGTCGACATCATCAAGCATCTGCAGACGTTCGTCACTGCCCTCAAGGACAGCAATGTCCAGGTGGTGGCGTTCCAGAATCGGTTGGCGACGCTTACCAGCGTCGTCGACGGAAGCCGATCCGATCTCGACGCGGCACTCACGAATCTGTCCGTCGCGTCGGTCGAGGTGCAGCGGTTTGTCGCGGGCAGCCGCGATCAGACCTCCGAGCAGGTGCAGCGGTTGGCCAATGTCACGCAGAACCTGGTCGACAACAAGATGTACATCGAGAACCTCCTGCACGTCGCCCCCAACGCATTCATGAACGGCTACAACATCTACAACCCCGACTCCGGCAGTGCGGTGGGGCAGTTCGTGCTGAACAACTTCTCCAATCCGTTGGAGTTCATCTGCGGTGCAATCGGCGCGATCGAGAACACCACGGCACCGGAAACCGCGAAGCTGTGCTCGCAGTACCTGGGTCCGGCGTTGCGGCTGCTGAACTTCAACTATCTGCCGATCCCGATCTCGCCGTACCTCATGCCGTCGGCGAACCCGGAGAACATCATCTATTCCGAGCCGAATCTGGCACCCGGTGCCGGCGGAGGGGTGCCCGGCCCGCCGAATCAGGTGCCGTCGATCTCGGCCTACAATCCCGGGCCGACGCCGCCGCCACCGTTCACGGGTCGTCCGCCCGGGACACCACCTCCGGGGGCGCAGCAGTTGCTTCCGGGTGGGGGGTACTCGCCGCCGAACATGCCGAACACCGTCTCGGACATGCTCAACCCTGTCGGGGCCCAACCGGGTCCGCCGCCCGGGCCACTGGCCGCCGAGGCGCCCGCACAGCCGGGGCCGCCCATGCCCGCCGAGGCGCCCGCTCCCGGGCCGCTACCCGCCGAAGGGACGCCACCAGCATGATCAGGAACAAGCCACTTCGGCTGGCGATCGCTGCCGGGTCGTGCATCGCGTTGACGACCAGCGGCTGCGCATTTCAGGGCGTGAACTCGCTGCCCCTGCCCGGTGCAGAGGGCCGGGGGGCGGACGCCACCGTCTACCACGTCGAGATCGCGAATGTTGCGACGCTGGAACCGAATTCGCCGGTGATGATGAACGACGTGGTGGTCGGCAGCGTGCGCAAGCTTGCTGTCAAGGACTGGCACGCTGATGTCGAGTTCTCCGTGAAGTCCGGCGTTGTGGTGCCGGCCAATGCCGTTGCGAGCATCGGGCAGACCAGCCTGTTGGGGTCGATGCACCTGGCGGTCAACCCGCCGCCAGGGAAATCAGCGGACGGGAAACTGCCACCGGGAGCGACGATTCCGCTCAACGATGCGTCCACCTATCCGACCACCGAGCAGACCCTTTCGTCACTCGCGGCGGTTGTGAACGGTGGAGGCCTCGGGCAGATCGGCGATGTGATCCACAACTTCAGCGCCGCGCTCGACGGTCGTGAGGGCGACTTCCGCGATCTGATCACCCGACTGGACACGTTCGTCGGCACGTTGGATGCCCAGCGCGACAACATCGTGCAGTCGATCGAGGCCCTGAACCGGTTGTCGGCTACCTTCGCCGGTCAACGCGATATCCTCACGCGCGCGCTGGAGAAGATCCCGCCGGCCCTGGAGGTGCTGATCAACGAACGACCCCGGTTGACCACGGCGCTCCAGAAACTCGGCACGTTCGGAGATACCGCCACCCAGTTGGTCAACGACTCGCAACAGGATCTGGTGGACAATCTGAGAAACCTGGAACCCGCGCTCAAGGCGCTCGCGGATGTGGGACCTCAACTCACCGGAGTCATCGAATACGCCACCCACTTCCCGTTCACCCAGAGCTTCATCGATCGCGCCATCCGCGGTGACTACTACAATCTGTTCGCGACCGTCGACATGACCATCCCGCGGTTGAAGCGCTCCATGTTCCTCGGCACGCGGTGGGAACAGGAAGATGCGCAACTGGTTCCGGCGCCCGGCGATCCGCCGTTCCTGAACTACACCTACGATCCTCTCAAGACGGGGGCCAACCCACCGCCACCCGATGCATTCCCACCGGCGCCGGAGGCCCCGCCACCCGGCGAGGCGCTACCGCCGCCACCGCCACCGGCTTACGCGGGCCCGGTCCTTCCGGTGACGCCGCCGGCGCCGTTCACCATGCCTGGGTTCCCTGCGCCGGTGAATGCACCGGCGCCCGTGCCTGCGCCTGATTCGCCTGCGCCTATCTTCGCGGGACCGTATGCGGCGCAGGCAGGTTCGCCGCCACCACCGCAGCCGGCCCCACCGGCTCCGCCGATGACAGGAAGTGGCGGCTAATGCTCACACGGTTTGTCCGGACTCAGCTGATCCTGTTCACGATCGCTTCGATCGTCGGTGTGGCGGTCATGCTGTTCGCCTATATGCAGGTACCGACGCTGCTCGGGGTCGGTCGTATCAACGTGAAGCTGCAATTGCCTGCGACCGGGGGTTTGTACCAGTTCAGCAATGTCACCTACCGCGGATCGCAGATCGGCAAGGTCACCTCGGTTGAGTTGACCGAACAGGGCGCCGAGGCGACGTTGTCACTTGACCGCTCGCCCGGGGTTCCCGCGGATCTGGAGGCGCAGGTTCGAAGCATGTCGGCTGTCGGTGAGCAGTACGTGGAGTTGTTGCCACGCACCGAAAAAGGTCCGTACCTGGAGAACGGCTCTGTCATCGAGATGGGGAATACCACCATCCCGCAACAGGTTGGCCCGATGCTCGATCAGGTCAGTGCGCTGGTGGACACCATCCCGAAGGACAAACTGAGCCAGTTGCTGGATGAGTCGTACAACGCCTTCAACGGCACCGGTTACGATTTCGGCTCGCTGCTCGATTCCGCGTCGACCATCACCACGGACGCCAATGCGGTCTCCGACCAGACGCGGGCGTTGATCGACGACTCCGGGCCGTTCCTGGATGCTCAGGCTCAGACCACCGATTCGATCCGGACATGGGCTGCCAGCCTGGCCGGTATTACCGGTCAGGTTGCCGAAAACGATCCGGAGGTCAGGACCCTCCTGCAGAACGGTCCGGGTTTCGCTCAGGAGACCTCCCGACTGCTCGAGCAGATCAAGCCAACGTTGCCGGTGCTGCTGGCAAATCTGACCACGTTCGGACAGATCGGCGTGACCTACAACGCGTCGCTCGAGCAGCTGCTGGTGCTGCTCCCGCCCTACGTCTCCCAAATTCAGACCTACGCACCGACCAACAATCCGACGGGTCTGCCCAACGGCGAGTTCTCGCTGGGCCTTGGCGATCCACCGGCCTGCACCGTCGGGTTCCTGCCGCCGTCATCCTGGCGGTCACCGGCCGATACGACGGTGATCGACACGCCGGACAATCTCTATTGCAAGCTGCCACAGGATTCCCCGATCGCTGTCCGTGGTGCCCGGAACTATCCGTGCATGGGACATCCCGGCAAGCGGGCCCCCACCGTGGAACTGTGTAACGACCCGGAGGGATATAAGCCGACCGCTCAGCGGCAACACGCGCTCGGCCCGTACCCTCTCGATCCGAACCTGATCGCGCAGGGCGTCCCACCAGACTCCCGAGTGTTGCCCGATGCCAACATCTTTGGTCCGCTCGAAGGCAGTCCGCTACCGCCGGGAGTGCCCGCGCCACCGCCGCGCATCATGCCGGCACCGCAGCCACCGCCTGATTTCACGGGGACAGGGCCGGGGCCGCTTTTGCCGGGTCAGCCGATCTTCGTCAATCCGCCGGTTCCGGGGCAACCGCCTGCGCAGACACCCGATCCGGACGCTGTTCCGTTGTCTCCGGCTGACCTGCCGCAGGCGACCGAGTACCCCGACGTCCCCGCGCCGCACGGCATCGGGACGCCGCCCGGGCCCGTCCCAGGCCCGGGCGTCGCACCGAGCGCCTTCAACGGTGCCGATGTTTCGGGTCCCTCGGTGGCTGTCGCCAAGTACAACCCGAGAACGGGGGAGTACATGGGCCCGGACGGCAATCTGTACCGGCAGACGAATCTCGTCACGACGCCCAAGTCGTGGCAGGACCTGATGCCGACGTAGTCGACCTGTCCGAAGAGAACAGGCCACGGGCAAATGCCCGTGGCCTGTTTTCATTGCCGCAGAAGGAATTCGGGGCTAGATGGGCCGCATGTAGAACGGCATCCGGATCACCGGCCACTGGTTGCGGCCACACGATCCGCTGGGGCCGGTGGTCTGGTTTTCGCCGGTGTATTCGGCGGCATTGACATCGTAGTGGCCGTCGAAACCCACGGGGTAGAACTTGATGACCTCAAGACCTTCGATCGGGGTACCGTCGGCGCAGAACCGCCAGTTGGGCAAAACGCGCTTGACGTACCACAACCCATTGGTCGTATAGACGGGTGCTGACCAGCCCGCATCACTGTTGACGGTGCCTGAGCACTCCGTGGGTGAGATGCAATTGGTGCTGATGGTCCATGTGCTGCGGATTGAGGGCTGATCCTCGTAACGTTCGTTGATCTTCGCCCACTCGCCGTTGGACGAGGTGGCGAACGTCCCGTTGATGCCCCACTCGCCAGTGGCGGCGGCGGGCGCTGCAACGCTGATACTGACCACTGCCGCAGCGGCGGCGACTACTGCGCTGGCACTCACCTTGAAGGCCGACATCAAACTGTTCCTCCTGGCCGTTTTGGGCCGCATGATAGCCCCATTCTCAATTCCGGAGAATATCACTATCGGCGCACTGTGCACGGGCGATTCCTGATTGGTCCTGACGGTCGCCACTGCGCAGAACCGGTGTGACGGAAATCCCTTTAGCAATATTCTCCAATAGTGAGAGTTTCATTTTCAGCTGTGCGAAAGTAGTGATGTGCGTGTGACGGTGATGGCGACTGCAGCAATGATTGTCGCCGGGATACTGACTGCTCCGCAGGCGAATGCGGGACCGCAGACGTGTAATGACGCGTTCTGTGTGCCTGGGATCAACCCGCACGCCGTGCTGGGCGCTCCCTGCGCGAATACGTCCTACTTTGCATTCGGGGTCGATGCGCGTAACGGCTGGGGCCGCCTTGTGTTCTGCGGCTCACCGCGCCGCTACGAGCCGAGGTGGTTCCGTTCTCCGCCGATGGCCGGCATCCGCGACGAGGGCAGCACCTGCCACCAACAGCAGAACATGGTGGCTCAAGCGCCGGACGGGCTGTTCCTGAGTTGCGTTCCGATGAACGGCGAGGCCCTCTGGCGCCGCGGGGACGCCTGACCGCCCAAGGCTTAGGGCTTGACGCACGAAACCGGCGAACGGGCTACGAAAGAGATTTCGTAGCCCGTTCGCCGGTTTCGGCGTTATGCGGTCACCAGTTGCGGATCGAGCACAGCGCGCCCTTGGGGCCACTGTGGGTCTTGACGACCACGCCATCCACCTCGAGTTGACAGTTGAAACCCGGTGTCGGGAAGTCCGGTGACTCGCCGCTCTGCACGATCACCATGGCCCACAGGTCCGGGTTGGCGAGCATTGCATCGCGCACCCACGGCTTGTCCGGGCCGATGTCGGCTTCCACTTTGGGGCTGAACATGTACGGGTTGTGGCTGTAGTCGGAGAACATCGCGGGTTCGGCGTCACGGTAGTAGATGTCGGCCCAATACGGTGCATCTGCCGTCACCGTGTAGCGAACGTGGTGCAGCGGCGGATCGGCCTGTGCCGGTGCGGCATTGGCCATCGCAGCGCCCGCCAGCGCCAGTGCAGCGGTCGTCGTCAGTGCTCTGTTGAGCGTTGCATGCATCGTCACATCCTTGTGAGGGTGAACGGGTAGGTGAAGGAACCGCCGGGTGCGCCGTCGCAGCCTGCGGCGAACGAGGACACCATCTGTCCGGCGAGAGTATTCGCGTCCCAGGTGTAGACGTCGTGGGTCGGGATCGTGGGGCCGTAGTAGATGTCCCCGCATCGGAGGCCGAACGGATCATCGATCGTCATGGTGTAGTGGCCATCGACCAACGTCGCGTCGGCGTCGCTGTAGGCGGCTTTGGCGACCGGCTGGGGGATGGTCAGGATGCTCATGCAGTCGGTCCGCTTGGTCTCATCGGCGTTGCGGCACGGAGTCAGCGCTGACCAGATCCAGGTGTGGAAGTCCCTGCGGTCCGGCATGTGCAACGCGTAGCTGCCGTAGTACATGGCCGCGGCGGGCGGGGCCAGGGCGATCACCGCGGCCGGACCGACAACGGCACTCATCACGATGCGCATCAACCTGGACTTCACTGGCACCTCCACGGATTCGGCACGGCTCGGCTGACTATAGAACGAGATCAGACCTCACCGTGCCGAATCCGGAATCTCGTCTTCGCAAAGCGAGATTGACATTCTCGCTATCGGAGAATAGCAGGAAGATGAGGGTGGATTCGAGAACTTCTGCGACCGGTTACCGGACCGGGTCGAACGTGATGTTCAGGTCGGTCAGCCCGCGAAGGATGAACGTCGGCTCGTAGTTGTAGCGACGGTCGTCGGCCGGGCCATGGTGTTCCTCGTCGATGTTGATATCGGCCATGCGGTCCAGGATCCGTTCGATGGACACCCGGCCCTCGACGCGGGCCAGCGGGCCGCCCGGGCAGCTGTGAACGCCGCGGCCGAAGGCGATGTGTTCGCGAACGTTCTTGCGGTCCAGGCTGAACGTGTGAGGGTCCTCGAATCGGATCGGGTCGCGGTTGACCGCACCGGGGCAGACCATCAGGGTGGTGCCGGCAGGCACGTCGACTCCACCCAGCTGGGTGTGCTTCTTGGCCAACCGGAACTGGCTCTTGACCGGGGCGTCCATTCGCAGGGCCTCCTCGACGAACGTCGGGATGCGGCTCCGGTCCTGGCGCAGCGCCTCCTGCACGTCGGGGCGGTCGCCGAGCACGCGCAGCGATGCCGACAGCAGTTTCGTGGTGGTCTCCTGGCCGGCCGCGAAGAGGAAGGTCGCGGACCGAACGACCTCGATGATGGGCGGTACCGAACCGTCCGGGTAGTTCGCCGTGGCGAGTGCCGTCAGCACATCGTCGCGGGGATTCTGCCGGCGGTCTTCGAGGTAGCCGATGAACTTCTCGTCGAGCCATTCCAACGGATTGCTGGAAACCAGATCGCCATCGAGGGAGCCGACCTGCGCTCCCGGTCGAGGCGCGCCGAGCACCGTGCGGAACTCCTCGTGGTCTTCTTCCGGCACGCCCAGCATGTCGGCGATCACCAGCAGCGAGAAGGGCTTCGCGTAGGCGCTGAGGAACTCACACTTTCCGTCGGCGATGAAGTCGTCGAGACACTGGTCGGCCAATCGCCACATGAAGTCCTCGTTCTCCTTCAACCGCCGCGGTGTGAGCAGCCGATTGAGCAGGGAACGAGCGTTGGTGTGGTCGGGCGGGTCCATGGTGACCATGTGTTCGAACATCGGCATCTGCGGGCGGTGCGCAGTGATCTGCTCGGTGATGTCCTCACCCTCGGGAGTGAACGGAAGCGGCGGGAACGGGCCGGCCACCGCGACGCAGGAGGAGAAGTTGTCGGTGTCCTTGAGCACGGTGGTGGCTTCTTCGAAGCTCGTGATCGCGAGCACGCCGTAATTGGGCTCGCGCACCACCGGACATTTGCTGCGTAGATGGTCGAAGTACGGATGCGGGTCAGGCACCAGGGACGGATCGGTGAAGTAGTCGACGGTGTCGTAGTCGGTTGTCCCGGACTCGGTCATGGGGGGCTGCCTCCGAATTCAATATGCGCTGCGGTGGTTTCGCGGCGGGCTGTACCGCGCGGACGGAAAACACGAAAGTGCTGAGCACCTGCTTAGCATGGCGGTAGAGTCGTGGTCAAGGTCACGCGGAGTGGCGAAGTTACGATCTGCCTGACGCATCGCGCGACAGCGAGGAAGGGGCCGACATGGCATCGGCGCGAAGAATCGGGGCGCCGGACGCGAAGAACCGCGTCGTCCTGCTCGACGCCGCCGAGCAGCTGATGGTCGAGGAAGGCTATGCCGCGGTGACCTCCCGTCGGGTTGCTGAGAAGGCCGGCCTGAAGCCGCAACTGGTGCATTACTACTTCCGGACGATGGACGACTTGTTCCTTGCGGTGTTCCGCAGGCGCGCCGAGGAAGGTCTCGTCATGCAGGCGCAGGCGCTGGATTCGCCGCAGCCGCTGTGGGCGTTGTGGCGGTTCGGCACTGATCCGGGCGCCACCCGCCTGACGATGGAGATCATGGGTTTGGCCAACCATCGCAAGGCGCTGAGGGCCGAGATCGCGCACTATGCCGAACGGTTCCGCGAGGCGGAAACGAAGGCGATGACGGCCGCGCTGCATCGTTACGGTGTCGATGCCTCGGAAGTGCCACCGATCGTCTGGACATTCATGGCGGCGAGCGTCTCGCGCGTGATGGTGATGGAGCAGTCGCTTGGCATGTCCGCCGGACACGCCGAGGTGCTCGAGTTCTGCGAGAGCTGGCTGCGGCGCCTGGAGGGCGAACCGCAGCCGGTCGAAGCATCCGCCTGAGCGGGTCATCCGGCCGATCGAGGTCGGGACGGGAACGGCATTTTCGAATTATAGAACGCCATTTTCGATGACGGTCGACATTTGCCCCTTCGGACGTCGTTGACGGACGGCTGAGCGGCGGCTACGGTCACCAAAGTAGCCGATCGGCTAGTCGATCGCTGGTGTGAAGGGACGTCGACCGATGAGTACCCGGGCGCAGTGGATCAGCCTCTGGATCACCCCGTTCTTCGGTGGTGTCCTGTTCGTCGCGTTGGTTGCCTTTCCGGGATTCTGGCCGCCGATGTCACCGGAGCTCACTGCCGAGCAGGTTGCAGACTTCTACCAGCAGAACAGCACGATGATCCGATTCAGCATGATCACGCTCAATCTGTGCGCCATCATGCTGATTCCGTTCTTCATGGTGATCGTGGTTCAGATGAAGAGGATGGCGACTCCGAGCCAGGTGCTGGCCTACAGCTTCCTGGCTGCCACGGCCAACGGCGCGACCCTGCTGGCGATCGCCGATATCTTCTGGCTCGTCGCGGCATTCCGTCCTGACCGTGATCCCGAGTTGATCCAACTGCTCAACGATCTGGGTTGGCTGATCTTCATCGCGCCGGTCGGCATGGTCGTCGTCGGCAATATCTGTCTCGCGCTAGCGGTACTGCTGGACGCCGGTGAAGAGCCGGTGTTCCCACGTTGGGTGGCGCCGTTCAGCTTGGCGACCGCAGCGGCGATGACACCGGCGGCGTGCGCGGTGATCTTCCGGTCCGGCCCGCTGGCCTGGGACGGCGCCATCTCGTTCTGGCTGCGCAACATCGCATTCGCGTTGTTCATCGCGGTCATGTTCTTCGTCGTGCGTAACGCGATCGCCCGGCAGGCCCGCGCTGCGGAACTCGCTCATGAACCGATTGCCGAGCCGGCGAAATGACCTCGTTCACAACGGAGTTGGACGACCCACAGGCCAAGGTGCCCTGGACGCGCCGACCCAAGATCGACCAGTGGATCTGCTGGTGGACCATCCCGGTGTTCTACAACATCTTCGGGCTGATCTTCGTGGTGCTAACCAGGGTGATGCCGCCACCGCGGCCGGATATCGGCCCGGATCAGATCGTCGCGTTCTTCACCGAACATTCCTTGAGCATCCGCATCGGGTTCGGCCTGCTGATGATCTTCATCGGATTCACCGGGATGGCCAACGGGCTGATCGCCTTTCAGATCAAGCGGATGTCGGTGGCGCCGGTGTTCGCGTACTCCTACATCGCCGCGTTGGCCGTCGGGGCCGTTCCGGGTTGCCTGTTCGCCGCATTCGCCTTCATTGCCGCGGCCTACCGGCCCGACCGCAGCCCCGAACTCACCGCGATGCTCTATGACCTGGGACTGCTGTCGTTCGTCGGCTCGCTGGGATGCTTCGCCACCCAGAACATGGTGCTGGCGCTGGCGATCTTCCTCGACCGCAATGGCGTCTTCCCCAAATGGCTTGCCTACATGTCGATCTGGATGATCGTAACCGAACTGCTGGCCGGCCCCGTGTACGTGTTCACCTCCGGACCGCTGGCCTGGAACGGCGTCATCAGCTTCTACATCGGCACCGTGATCTTCGTGGTTTGGGAGGTCTGCATCATCCGGCTGTTGTACGACGCGATCAAGCGGCAGTCTCCTGAGGAAGAGGTGCAGGACTGATGGCGGTCATCGGACGGGCGTCGAAAACCGATCAGAGCCGGCCGCATCTGCCCAGCGACGGCAGCATGTGGGTGTTCGTCCTCGGCGACTTCGTCATCTTCTCCAGCTACTTCATCGTCTTCATGGTGTACCGAAACCAGCAGCACGACCTGTTCCTGGAGTCTCAGCGGCAACTCAGCCTGGGTATCGGCGTACTCAACACCCTTGTCCTGCTGGCAAGTTCATGGTTTGTCGCTCAGAGCGTGGTGGCTACCCGGGCCGGCAGCTACGACCGTGCGATGCGGCTGACCCTGCTCGGCGGCGCCTGTGGTGTGCTCTTCGTGTTGGTCAAGGCCTACGAGTGGTGGTCCAAAATCAATGCGGGACTGACATTTCCGCACAACGACTTCTTCATGTTCTATTACATGCTGACCGGCGTGCATCTGTTCCACGTCGCATTGGGACTGGTCTTCCTGGGCGTGGTGTATGTCGAACTCCGCAATCCGCGAGGCCGCCGGGTATCGATGGTTGAGACCGGCGCAACCTACTGGCACATGGTGGATCTGCTCTGGATCGCCATATTCGCCCTTGTTTACGTGATGAGGTGACAGTGATGACGAGTCCGGCCACCGAACAGCGACGTATCACCTACGTGTGGTTGTTTCTCTCGGTCATCACGGTGCTGTCCTGGTGGACCAGCCACCTGAGCACTGACAGCGGCGAACTGTCGCCCAGTGTGCCGATCACCGTCGCGGTGCTCGCGCTCGCCGCGGTGAAGTGCCGGCTTGTCATCGGCCACTTCATGGAGGTCCGCACCGCGCCGGCGTGGCTGCGCATCGCCACCGACGTCTGGCTGGCGGTGCTGTGGGGCGCGGTCCTCGTCATCTATCTGTGGTGACATCTAGCGCGAGCAGACACAGAATCGCACCAAAACCCTCGCGGGAGTGCGATTCTGCGTCTGCTCGCGGGAAAACTAGAGCGAGAGGAGCGTGGCTGAGGCCGTGCCTGGCGCGCCGTAGACCTGAGCCAGGCCCACCCGCGGATTGCCGGGCACCTGACGGTCGCCGGCCTCGCCGCGCAACTGGCGGACCAACTCGTGCATCTGTCGCAGTCCCGATGCGCCGATCGGTTCGCCGTTGGCGATCAGGCCGCCATCGGTGTTGACCGGGATGGAACCGTGGATCTCGGTGGCTCCGTCGGCCAGCAGCTTCTCTTGCTCGCCGTCGGCGCACAGCCCGGTCTCGGCCATGTGGATGACCTCGGCGCCGGCATCGGTGTCCTGCAGCTGGGCGACGTCGACGTCCTCGGGCCCGATTCCGGCGGCCTCATAGGCGGCCTTGGCCGCATACACCGTGGGGGAGGGGTCCTCGTCGAGCGGGGCCGAGGTGGCGTGCACCTCGTACGCGCCGAATGTGCGGGTGCGAATCTCGCTGGCTCGCACGTACACCGGCTTGTCGGTGTAGCGGTGGGCGATATCGGCCCGGCACATGATCACCGCGGCGGCGCCCTCGTCCGGCGCGCAGAACATGTACTGCCGCAGCGGGTAGTTCAGCACGGGCGACGCCATGATCTCCTCGACCGAGATCTCCTTGCGCCGGAACGCATTCGGATTCTTTTCGCCGTTGCGGAAGTTCTTGTTGGCCACCCGCGCCAACGTCTCCTCGGAGATGTTGTGCTTGTGGATGTAGTGGTTGGCCTTCATCCCGAAGAACTTGGTTGTGACGAACTGGCCGTTCTCGGCGTACCACTGCGGCAGGGCAAGCTTGGCCGGATCGTCGGTGAACGCGCCGCGGGGATGCTTGTCCAACCCGATCGCGATGCCGATGTCGTACTTGCCCAGCCGGATGGTGTCGGCCGTCTGCTGGATCGCGCTGGCCGCAGTGGCGCAGGCATTGAACACGTTGGTGAAGGTGATGCCGGTCAATCCCACCAGGCGGGTAACCGCGTCGGGATTGGACACCTCATAGCTGCCACCGAAGCCGAACTGGATGTCCTTCCACTCCAGTTTCGCGTCGGTGAGCGCACTCTGAATCGCCTCGGCGCCCATCTGCATCGCCGTCTTGTCGAACCGGCCGAAGGGATGGATCCCGACCCCGATGATGGCGACGTCGTTGGTCATTTCTCAGAGCCTTTCGGTGCGAAGGCAAAAGTGACGAGTTCGTTCCCGTCGTCGTCTGTGGTGAACGGGATCATGGTGAGTTCGACGTCCATGCCGAATTTCAGTTTGGCTGGGTCGTTTTCGGTGAGCCGGCCTTCGACGCGGATGACGTCGTCAAGTTGCACCAGACCGACGCCGAACGGCACGAAGTCTTTTCCGGCTGCGCCTTTGTAGGGGGCGCCGGGTGGGAAGCCCTGGGTGGTCCAGGCGACGAGCGTGCCGCGGCGGGGGAGCAGAACCTCGGACGTGTTGGCGCCGCTGCACTTGGGACAGCGGTCCTGGGCGGGGAAGGTGGTGGCCGAGCAGTCGGCGCAGCGGCTGCCGATCAACTGCGGGTCGGCGTCCGGCCAGGTCGAGATCTCCGGCGCGAGTGCTTTCTGTGTTGACACGTGGCTGACGATAATGGGAAATGCCATTCTCGTCTAGTGAGAACCCCCTCTCGGGGCATCGATTAGGGTGCGCCCATGGGTTCCAGGAATTCCGTCCTACCCGGGACTGTCTGCCAGATCGGTTATGTCGTGCCGGATCTCGATGCCGCGATCGCGGGCTGGCTCCAGATGGGCGTCGGCCCCTGGTTTGTCATCCGAGGATTGCCGCAGCAGGCTCTCTACCGCGGTGAGCCCTGTGAAGTGACCCTGTCGCTTGCGCTGTCGAACAGTGGAGACCTGCAGGTCGAGCTGATTCAACAGCTCGACGACACTACGAGCGTCTTCACCGAGTTCCTTGCGGCGACAGGCGGTGGGTTCCACCAACTCGCCTATTGGGCAAAGGATTTCGACGACGCCATGGCCAAGCTCGCTGAGGCGGGCTGGCCGATGGTGTGGTCGGGCGGCCAGGGCGAAGGGGTGCGCTTCGCCTACTTCGAACCTCCGACCGGGGCGACGATCGTCGAGATCATGGAACTGACCGACGCGTCGCAGGGGATGGCTACGTTCGTGCGTCAGGCCGCGGCCCGCTGGGACGGCAGCGACCCGGTCCGGGAACTGGGCGGGGGCTGACCGGCCGGGGAGCTACTTTCCCTTGTTCATCACCTTGTCGGCGGCGAGCCAGTGCTCGTCGGAGACCCACAGCCGGGCGAACGCGGCGACGGCCTCGGTGGTGGGCACTCCGGATATGACGCGCTTGATCTCGCCGGCTGGGCGGCTGGCGAGCGACCTCGCGACGGCGCGCCAGCCATTGGTGAACTCGCGGCGCGGCAACACCTGATCGACCAGTCCGACCCGTTCGGCTTCGGCGGCGCTCAGCACCCGTCCGGTGCCGGCGAGCAATAGCGCCCGGCTTCGGCCGACCAGCGTGGTCAGCCGCTCCGCTCCACCCCACGCCGGCATGATCTCCAGCGTGACCTGATTGAAGCCGATCTTGATGTCGTCGGCGGCAATCCGGAGGTCGGCTGCCACCGCCACCTCCGCGCCACCGCCGAGCGCGTGTCCATTGAGTGCGGCGATGACCGGGCCGGGGAAACTGGCGATCCGATCGCAGATGGAACGCATGCGCCACGCCATCGAGGAGGCTTCCAGCTCGGTCCGCAACGCGGCGAGCTCCTTGAGATCGCCCCCGGAGACGAACGCCCGGTCACCCGCGCCGGTGATGGCCAACGCACGAGATCCGACTGCGCCATCGAGCGCCTTGTTCAACTCGTCCATGGTGTCCAGCGAGATCGCGTTGCGGGCGTGGGGCCGGTCGATGGTGATGACCGCCAATTCACCGTCGAGTTCAAGGTCGACCATCAATCATTCTCCAGTTCCGGTATTGGCATTCTCGCACTGTGAGAATAGCATCACCGTTGTGCGCGACATCCCTGTTGAGCTGACCAAACGGTACGTCGAGGAAGGGTGGTGGACCCCGGAAACCTTGGGCCAGTTACTGGCTGATGGCCTGGCCGCGAGCCCGGAGGCCGCATTCCACGTGCACTCCGCGGTACGGCCGTACGCCGGCACCTTCCGCGACGTTGAACTGGTTGCGCGCCGGCTCGCCGCGGGTTTGCGTGACCGTGGTGTCGGCGCCGGCGACGTGCTAGCGCTACAGCTGCCGAACTGGATGGAGGCTGCGGCCGCGTTCTGGGCGTCGGCTCTCCTCGGCGCGGTGACGGTGCCGATCGTGCACTTCTACGGGCGCAAAGAACTCGGCCACATCCTGGCCACCGCCAAGCCCAAGGTGTTCATCACGACCGAGCAATTCGGCCGGATGACGTTCCAGCCGGATCTGTGTGCCGATGTGCCGATCGTCGGGTTGGTGGGCGATCACTCCTTCGCCGAGTTGCTCGCTGACGAACCGATGGCCGGAACCATCCCCACCGACCCGGCCACGCCGGCCCTCATTGCGTTCACCTCGGGCACCACGCGCGACCCGAAGGGCGTCATCCACAGCCATCAGACGCTGGTCTTCGAGACGCGGCAACTGTTGGAGAACTATCCGCCGGATCGCGGTCGGCAACTGACGGCCACGCCCGTCGGCCACTTCATCGGCATGGTCGGCGCCTTTCTGATCCCCGTGCTGGAGGGTGCGCCGATCGATCTGTGCGATGTGTGGGATCCGGGCAAGGTGCTCAAACTCATCGAGACCGACGGCCTTTCGGTCGGCGGTGGGCCGCCGTATTTCGTCACAAGTCTGTTGGACCATCCGGATTGCACTGACGCGCACATGGCGCATTTCAAGACCGTCGGCCTGGGTGGTTCGACGGTGCCGGCAGCCGTGACGCGGCGCCTGGCCGACCTCGGCATGTTCGTGTTCCGGTCCTACGGCAGTACCGAACATCCGTCGATCACCGGCTCAGGGCCATCGGCGCCCGAGGCCAAAAGGCTTTATACAGATGGCAATCCGCGTCCAGGGGTGGAGATCCGGCTCGGGCCCGACGGCGAGATCTTCAGCCGGGGACCCGATCTGTGCCTGGGTTACACCGACGACGCGCTGACCGCCAACGCATTCGACGAGGACGGTTGGTACCGCACCGGCGACGTCGGTGTCCTCGATGACGACGGCTACCTGACGATCACCGACCGGACGACTGACCTGATCATTCGCGGGGGCGAGAACATCAGCGCTCTTGAGGTCGAAGAGGTGCTGTTGGCCATGTCGGAGGTGATCGAGGCAGTGGTGGTTGCCGCTCCCGATCAACGGCTCGGCGAGCGGGTCGCCGCCGTGCTGAGAATCAAGTCAGGCCATCCGATGCCCACCCTCGAACAGGTCCGCAAGCACTTCGAGCAGACCGGAGTGGCCCGCCAGAAGTGGCCCGAGGAACTGCGCGAGGTGCCCGAAGGGCAGGACTTTCCGCGCACCGCCAGCGGCAAGGTGCAGAAGTTTCGCGTCCGCCAGGGCGTTGCAGCGTATGCATTATGAGAATATGATTCTCTCGATCTGAAAAGGAGCATCTCATGGGTCAACTGTCGCATCGGGTCGACATTCCGTTTCCGCTGTTCGATGCGGACAACCATCTCTACGAGCCGCCGGAGGCGATGACCAAGTACCTCCCGAAGGAGTACAAGGACGTCGTCCAGTACGTCGAGATCAACGGCCGCACCAAGATCGCGCTGAAGGGCCAGATCAGCAACTACATCCCCAATCCCACCTTCTCGGTGGTCGCCCAGCCGGGCGCCTGGGAGGAGTACTTCAAGTTCGGCAACCCCGACGGCAAGAGCAAGCGCGAGCTGTTCGGTGAGCCGATGCGGGCCATCCCGGCGTTCTTCGAGCCGGGTCCGCGACTGGAGAAGATGGACGAGCTGGGGCTCGACCGCACGCTGATGTTCCCGACGCTGGCCAGCCTCATCGAGGAACGGCTGAGCGACGACCCGCTCGCGATCCACGTCATCGTGCACGCGCTCAACGAGTGGCTGCACGAAGTGTGGGGCTTCAATTACAAGAACCGCATCTTCACCACCCCGGTGATCACCCTGCCCATCGTCGAGAAGGCGATCGAGGAGCTGGAGTGGGCGGTCAAGCGTGGTGCCCGCGCGATCCTGATCCGTCCCGCGCCGGTGCCCGGCTTCCGCGGCCCGCGGTCCTTCGCACTGCCCGAGTTCGACCCGTTCTGGCAGAAGTGTGTCGAGTACGACATCTTCGTCGGAATGCACTCCAGCGACAGCGGTTACTCCCGCTACACCTCCGAGTGGGACGGTGCCGCCCAGGAGATGCTGCCGTTCCAGACCAACGCCATGTCGATCCTCAACGAGTGGCGCCCGATCCAGGATGCGGTGGCCTCCTGGGTGATCCACGGTGCGCTGTTCCGCTTCCCGACGCTGAAGGTGGGCATTGTCGAGGCGGGGTCGAAGTGGATGTTCCCGCTGCTGGACTCCATGGCCGAGGTCTACAAGAAGGCGCCAGAGGCATTCCCCAGCAATCCGATGGAAGAGATCAAGAACCGTATCTACGTCAGCCCGTTCTACGAGGAGGGCATTGACGACCTGATCAACCTCATCGGTGTGGACCAGGTGCTGTACGGCTCCGACTGGCCGCACCCGGAGGGCCTGGCCGAGCCGACCCACTACGTGACTGCGCTCGAGCACCTCTCCATGGAGGACCAGGCGAAGATCATGGGCGGCAACCTGGGGCGTCTCGTCACTACGTGACAACACACAACTGGCAGACCATCCCCGAGATGGTCTTGAGCGCAGCGGACCGATTCGGCGACGCCGAAGCCGTCGTCGACGGTCCGCTGCGCCTCTCCTTCACTCAACTGACCGACCGGGTCCGCCGCGCCGCAGGCGCATTCAACGGGCTCGGAATCGACCGGGGCGACCGGATCGCGATCTGGGCCCCGAACTCCGCAGAGTGGATGATCGCCGCATTCGGGGCGCAGACCGCCGGTGCGGTGGTGGTGCCCGTGAACACCCGGTTCAAGGCCGACGAGGCGGGCGACGTCATCAGGCGCAGCGGAGCGAAAGTGGTTCTGCGCCAACAAGGTTTCCTCGGCCAGGAATTCGAGGTCGCGGGTGGTGTGCCGGCGATCGAGTTGAAGTCGGACTTCCTGGGCAGTGGCGCACCGTTCGAGGCAGCGGGCCTGGACGGTTCGGATATCGCCGACATCATCTACACGTCGGGAACCACCGGGCGTCCCAAGGGCGTCATGATGAACCACCGGCAGACTCTGCGGTTGTACGCCGAATGGTGCGACCTTGCCGACCTGCGCGAGGGCGACCGCTACCTGATCGTCAACCCGTTCTTCCACACCTTCGGCTACAAAGCCGGGTGCATCGCCTCGCTCATCCGCGGCGCCACAGTGCTGCCGGTGCCGGTCTTCGACGTCGATGCCGTGGTGGAACTCATTGCGGCGGAACGCATCACGATGCTGCCCGGGCCGCCGACCCTGTACCACTCGCTGTTGGCGCTGCCGGACAAGACCAAGCTGGCCACCCTGCGGGCCGGGGTCACCGGTGCCGCCGACATCCCAGTGGAACTCGTCCGCCGGGTCCACGAGGAGCTGCCGTTCCAGACATTGGCAACCGGCTATGGCCTGACCGAAGCGGGCACTGCGACCCTGTCACGGCCGGGGGACTCGTTCACCGACATCGCCACCACGGTCGGCACCGCGTGCGACGGCGTCGAGGTGCGGATCGCAGAGGATGGCGAAGTGCTGGTCCGCGGGTACAGCGTCATGCAGGGATACTTCGACGACCCAGCCGCCACCGCCGAGGCGATCGATGCCGAGGGCTGGTTGCACACCGGTGACCTCGGCACCCTCGATGCCAATGGCCGGTTGCGCATCGTCGGCCGCAAGAAGGACATGTTCATCGTCGGCGGCTTCAACGCCTATCCGGCCGAGATCGAGGGCTTCCTGCTGGAGCATCCGGCAATCGCTCAAGTTGCTGTGATCGGCGTGGACGACGAGCGGCTTGGACAGGTCGGGAAGGCATTCGTCGTCGTGAAGCGGCCGCCCAGTGGGACCCCGGATTCCGTTTCGGCCGAGGATCTGATTGCCTGGAGCCGTGAGCGCATGGCCGGCTACAAGGTTCCGCGGTACGTGGAGTTTCTCGACGAACTGCCCCTCAACGCCACGGGCAAGGTCATGAAGGACCAGCTCGAGGCGCGGGTTCAGGCCGGTTGAGCTGTGCGTTCGCACAGGATGTAAACATCATTTCCGCAGCAAGAACGATAGATCGATGCCCCTTGTGGATGATGTATGGTCGGGGCACTATCAAAAACTGATAACGTGATTCTCATTAAGCAGGCTGCTGAACGGACAGGAGGTCAACATGCCGTCCCGCAAGCCTTCGTCGCCGGTACTCGATTCCGGAGACGACGACGTGTCGCCGAGTGATGCCCTGGCGTTGGCCGAACAGGCCGAGGCCGAGGCCGAGGAAGCCGAGGCCGTCGCCGCTGCAGCGCGTGCCAAGGCGCGCGCCATCCGGCTGCGTAACCAAGCCGCCGCCGAAAAGTTGCTGGAAGCCGACGAGCCCGGCGACGACCAGGCCGACGCCGGCGCCGAGTCGACGGCCGAGGCGCCTGCCGAACCGACGTCTGAGCTGACTTCTGAACCGGCGGCTGACATCGACGCCACCGACGCTCCAGTTGAGATCACCGACACCGAGGCGACGGAGTTGACCGGCGAGGTCAGCGACGCCGAGTCCGAAGCCGAGGACATCGCGTCGGACCCGGAGGCGGCCACCGCGGACGAGGAACCCGTCGACTCCCGTTCGCGCCTGCGTCGGATTCCTCGGCTGTTCTGGAAGGTGCTGGCGAGCGTTCTGACGATCCTCGTCATCTGCGGACTGCTCGCCTTCAGCGGCTGGATGATCTGGCAGCACCGGCAGGCCGAACATCGCCACCAGCTCATGGCCGAATACTCCGCGGCGGCCCGCCAGAGTGTCGTGACCCTGATGTCGCTGGACTTCAACCACGCCCAGGACGACGTTAAGCGGATCCTCGACAACTCGACCGGGGAGTTCAGGGCGGACTTCGAAGGGCAGGCGGAGGATTTCGTCAAGCTGGCCCAGGACGCGAAGGTCGTCACCGAGGCGACCGCGAACGCCGCGGCAGTGGACACCATGACCGATAACACCGCCACCGTGCTGGTTGCGGTCAACACCAGTGTCACCAACACCTCGGGCGCCAAGCAGGAACCTCGGCCCTGGCGGGTTGCGGTTGACCTGGTCCGGGAAGGCGATCAGATCAAGCTGTCGAAAGTCGAGTTCGTGCCGTGACCGTTGAGCAGGATTCCAAGACAACCGACGTCGACGACGTCGTAGCGGACACCGCGGAACCATCGGACGCCGACGTGGAGAACACCACGGAAGCCACGGACGCTCCAGAAGCTCCGGTAGCTCCGGAGAATCGGCGCTGGTGGCAGTCGCTGGGACGGTTGTGGTTCCCGCTCACACTGGCCGTCGCGCTGGTCGTGTCGGGAGCGTTGGCCGGCTGGCTGTACTTCGCGCAGTATCGCGTCGATCAGCAGACCGGTAAGGATGCCTCAGACGTAGTGCTCAATGCCGCCAAGGATGGCACCGTCGCGCTGTTGTCGTACGCGCCGGAGAGTCTCGACAAGGACTTCTCGGCAGCCAAGTCGCATCTGACGGGTGAATTCCTGTCGTACTACGAGGATTTCACCCAGAAGATCGTCACGCCTGCTGCTAAGGAGAAGGCGGTCAAGACGTCGGCGAACGTGGTGCGAGCCGCGGTTGCCGAGATCCATCCCGATTCGGCTGTCGTGCTGGTATTCGTCAATCAAGCGACCACGAGCAGTCAGAACCCGAACGGCAGCTTCGCCGCGAGTGCGGTCAAAGTCGGTTTGACCAAGCTCGACGGCAACTGGCTGATCTCGACCTTCGATCCGGTCTAACGCGACGGGTCCGTCAGTCCGCGCAGTGCTGTCCTTTCGCGGCACGCGCGGTAGCGTGCCCGTTCTGCGGCGCACCAGGATTCGGTCCAGCCGTCGAGTAGATCACCGCCCCGGAGGAGTCGTCGCAACGCGGGATCGGAACCCGCCGTCTGCGCAGGAAGCCGGTTGATGAGCCCGATGGCCTCATGCCAGTCCACCCACACCTCGGGCGCCAGTGCGACGTAGTGGCGGTTCACGTTCAGCAGCGGGTCAGCTCCCAGCGGTCGCAGTCGCCACAGTGCCGAACGCAGCGAGGCAACCGCCTTCGCCGGAGTACTGGATGGCCACAGTGTGGCGCATATCCAATCCCGGTGCAGCTCCCGGCGCTTCACCGCGGCCAGGGCGACGACCCGGCGGCACGACGGCGGTAAGGCCAACGGCTCCATGTCACGATAAACGGCGAACTCACCCAGGAGATTCAGCGCGAACTGCTTTGGCACCCGCACATCCTCGAGCGCGGGCCGCCCACCTGACACGAGTAGTCCACTACTGGTATTTCGCAACCGGTGGGCGACCATGTGCTCGCGACGCCGATGAGGTGAAATGAAGCGGTGACGGACCAGGCGGACGACAGCGAACCGAAGCTCCCCGTGCGCGCACACCGACTGCGCCCGATGTCGGGTCGCGATCCGCACGAGGTGCACCGCACAGCGACGCCGCTTGAACTGCTGTTCGACCTGACGTTCGTGATTGCTTTCGGAGTCGCCGCATCGCAGCTGGCGCACCTGATGGCCGAAGGTCACGTCGGTGCGGGACTGGTGGGATTCGGGTTCGCCGCGTTCGCGATCTGGTGGGCGTGGATGAACTTCAGCTGGTTCGCCTCCGCCTACGACACCGACGACTGGGTCTACCGAGTGATGACCATGTTGCAGATGGTCGGAGTCATCATCCTGGCGCTCGGTCTGCCGCAGATGTTCACCTCCGTCGAACACGGCGGTCACGTGGACAACGCGGTGCTGGTTGCGGGCTACGTGGTGATGCGAATTGCCTTGGTGGGGCAGTGGTTACGGGCTGCCAGACAGGATCCGGAACATCGCGCAGCGTGTCTGACGTATGCGGGCGCGGTCGTCGTGGCCCAAATCGGCTGGATCATCCAGATATTCGTCCACACCTCGGTGCTGGTCTTCGTCCTGACCGCGGCGGTGTTGATAGCGCTCGAGCTCTCCGGGCCGCTGCTGGCCGAGCGGCGCATGGGCGGCACGCCATGGCACTCCCACCACATCGTGGAACGGTATGGGTTGCTTGCGATCATCGCGCTCGGCGAAGGTGTGGTTGGCACGGTGGCGTCTCTCACGGCCGCGGTAGGGGAGGACGGCTGGTCGCGAGACGCCATTCTGCTGGTGGTGGCCGGAACCGGGCTCACATTCGGGATGTGGTGGATGTATTTCCTGGTGCCCGCCGCCGAGCTGCTCCACGCGCATCGCAGACTGTCATTCCGGTACGGGTATCTGCACGTAGTGGTGTTCGGGGCGATCGTGGCGACTGGCGCGGGACTGCATGTTGCGGCCTACTACATCGAGGACCATTCGAAGCTGGATTCCGTCGCCACCGTGCTGGCTGTCGCGATACCGGTCGCCACCTACATCGTGGGGATGTATGTCATCTACTCAGTGTTGGTGGGAGAGATCGACATCGTCCACACCGTGCTACTGGTGCTGGCCGGAATTCCACTCGTTGGGGCGGTTGTGTTGGCGGCCGCGGGGACGTCGATGCCGCTGTGTCTGCTCGTGGTGACCGCCGCGCCGGTGGTGGTCGTGGTGGGTTTCGAGGCGGTGGGCCATCGGAATGCTCGGGAGATCGTCGGCCGGAGGTTGGCAGATCAGCGCGAGGGGTGAGCCTCGAACCCTTCCAACAGCATCCGCTCCTGCTCGGCCTTCATGAGCCGCCGCGTCTTCATGCGGGTGATGAGAATGCCGACGGTGGCGAGGATCCAGACCGCGTACTGCACGGTCCACGCCAGCCGGAACGACTCGAACGAATAACTGCCCGCGTGGGACAGGATCACTCCCATCGCCTGCATGACCAGCAGCGCGGCCAGGAACCCGCCCATGTTGACCATGCCCTGCGCGGTGCCGAGGGTGGCGCTCGGATTGAACGTGCGGGCGAAGTCGAACCCGACCATGGAACCCGGACCGCCCACCGAGATGACGACCACCAGGACCACGAGCAGCCACAGCGGCGCCGGACCGGGCAGTGCCAGCACCACGGTCCAGATCAGTGCATTGCTGGCGACGATGGCGAGCACCAGGCGTGACCTGCGGTGCGGGTGGCGACCGGTGAAGATCCCGATGACGATGCCGGCCGAGATGGCTGTCACCACCGAGATCGTCAGCAGTGTGCCGGCTGCGGCAGTCGAAAGGCCCTGCGCCACAGTCAGATAGGGCACGCCCCACATGAGTGCGAACACTGTGACGGAGAACTGGGTGCCCATGTGGGTGAAGAAACCCAGCCTGGTTCCGGGCCGCAGCCACACCGTCTTCACGCTGGGCAGAATGTCGCGCAAGGTGGTGGTCTCGGCGCTGACCACGGGTCCATGGGGAGTGTTGCGCACCAATGCAAATGCCAACGCCATCGCCACCACGCCGAATGCGCTGACAGAAAGGTATGCCGGTGTCCAGCCCGTCCCGGCCAGCAGGGCCAGGAACGGTACCGCGGAGAGCACCTGGCCGAGCTGGCCGCAGATGCCTGTCAGCTGGGTCAGCAGTGGAACCTGAGCCGGCTTGAACCAGTGCGGCACCAAGCGCAACACGGAGATGAAGGTGACCGCGTCACCCAGGCCGACGATGGCACGGGCACCGATCGCCGCCGGCAGTGACTCGCTGAGCGCCAGCACCAGCTGGCCCGAAGCCATCAAGGCGGCGCCGGAGACGATGAGCCGCCGCGAACCGAAGCGATCCAATAGGAGTCCCGCGGGCACTTGCGCGCCGGCGTAGACGATCACCTGCAGGACGACGAACGTGGACAGCAAGCTCGGGTTGGCGGCAAACCTGTCGGCGGCCTGTAGGCCCGAAACACCAAGGGTGGTGCGGTCGAGCACGGCGACGATGTAGGCGAGTAGTCCGGTGGCCCAGACGATCCAGGGACGCACGCGGAGCCTTTCGTCGAGCAGATTTGTCTCAATGACCTGGACCATGGTGTCCCAGGTGGTGGGCCGGATTCCAATTCGGACAGGGTGAATTCACTCACCGTGCGGGATCAAGCGCCATCTATGAGTTGGCTGAAATAACATTCCGATGCACGGTCCAGCGGCGGTGAATCGGCATATGCGCAGATAACGACGATGGACTCTGAATAGTAGAGCGATGTCATCGGATGGTTGTGAATTCGCTCGCACTATTGGCCGAGGGTAGGGTATCGGTATGTATTTCTGCTCAAACCGGTGCGGGGAGCGTCGGGTTGACTGAGTATCGCTTGGAGGACCTGGCGCGTCTTTCGGGCGTCAGCACCCGCAACATCCGGGCATATCGGGAGCGCGGACTGCTCGATCCGCCACGGCGGGTGGGGCGATCGGCGTACTACGGGGAACCTCACCTGACGCAGCTGAAAATGATCAGCCAGCTACTGGCCAGGGGATTCAACTCTGCGCACATCGCAGAGTTCTTCAACTGTGTACGGCGCGGCCGCGACCTGGCCGAGTGCCTGGGGATCCAGCGCGCGGAGCTGAGCCCGCAGGCGTTCGCCGTTGACATCGACCCGGGCGGAGAGGATGCCCGCATGCTCGTGGAACGTGGATTGGCCGAAGTCGCCGAGGACTCAGTGGTGTTGACCGTCCCGGCGCTGGGCGACGTCGTCGCACAGGCCGCTGATCAACCGGCGTATATCCACGCCATGGCGCAGATCGCGCAGTCGACCGCCGCGGCCGTCGACCATCTCGCCGACCTGGCTGATGGCGAACTCGCCCGTGGCGTCGTCTCCGCCAGCCTGGAGCGCGCGCTGCGTCGACGGATCGCCGGCTAGGTTCTGGAAGTATTGATACAGCTGTGACCTGTGGCCCTGATGTGAATGATGGGACAGTTGTCGTAACCTGAGGTGCGTGTCGAGTCCCGGCGCGAGGTGTTGAAATACGCCGCAGCTGCGCCCGCGCTGCTCGGATCGGGTGCCGGCGTGGCGGCCATCACAGCTCCCGCTGCGTCGGCCGCGCCACTGGGTGTTTTGCTCGATTACGCGGCCGGCGTCATCAAAGCGTCCGACATCCGCTCGTCGGGAGCGATCGGAGCTATCCGCTATGTATCGGACCGGCGGCCCGGGGGCGAGTGGATGTTGGGCAAGCCGATCCAGCTGTCCGAAGCCCGTGACCTTTACCAGAACGGCCTCAAGATCGTGTCCAACTACCAGTACGGCAAGCAGGGCAGCGCCGACTGGTTGGGTGGTCAGGAGGCTGGCGTACGGCACGCCAAGCGCGGCTGGCAACTGCACATCGCGGCGGGTGGCCCGTACGGCGCACCGATCTTTGCCTCGATCGACGACGACCCGACGTTCGAGCAGTACAAACAGCAGGTAGCACCCTATTTGCGCGGCTGGGAGGCCGTGCTCGGACATCAGCGGGTTGGGGTTTACGCCAACTCCAAGACCATCGAATGGGCAGTGCAGGACGGTCTCGGCTCGTACTTCTGGCAGCACAACTGGGGCTCGTCCGACAGGGGCGCCCATCCCGCTGCGCACCTGCACCAGGTTGAGATCGACAAGCGCACCGTCGGCGGTGTCGGGGTGGACATCAACCACATCCTGAAGCCACGCTTCGGGCAGTGGGACTGAAAAACTTACCGGCTAGTAAGTACTGTCAGCAAACTTGTCATCGAAAGCAGGACGGTTCGCTAGACAGATTTGGGTCGAATGTTGACTCGCGCGGCTGGACTTCGGAGCGCTTCGGCGGGTGAAAAATTTAGATAACGATTCGATAACAATACTGCCTTGATCAGCGCTGTTATGGCTACTCGACCGTAACCACCTGCATGCAGGACGTTTGTCCCGAATGGCTTCGGCCGCCGCTGGACTGGGTGTTACGTTACCGACGGTTACCCGTGCGTAGAACTCGCCAGTAACCAATCTGGCCGGGAATGGCGCACCGCTCCTTATGCCACTCTTAGTACGGCAGGACTGCGAGGTGAACCATCCGGGGACCGCTCCGGAGGAATCGCCTTCCCGCCGGATTCGACGCTGAATCGCCGTTGGCCTGACGCCCCGGGGAGCACCCAGGCCCGCCCCCTGAGATAACGCCGCAGCCCACCCGCAGAGACGCGACAGCCACACGCGACAACACCGAAGCAGCACGAGGAGATAGCGCCAGTGACGATCTACGAACACGACCAGGTGTCCGCCGGTTGGAACGACGAGTCCGGTCCCGACAGCACGCGGGCTGACGCCACCCATGCACTCGTCGATCGGCTCAGCGCCGGCGAACCCTATGCAGTCGCGTTCGGTGGCCAGGGCAGTGCCTGGCTGGAGACCCTTGAGGAACTGGTGTCCTCGGCGGGCATCGAGGCCGAACTGGCGACACTGGCCGGGGAGGCGGAGCTGCTGCTTGAGCCGGTGGCCGCCGAGCTCGTCGTGGTCCGGCCCATCGGCTTCGAGCCGCTGCAGTGGGTCCGCGCACTTGCCGCCGAAGAGCCGGTGCCCTCGACCAAGCAGCTGACCTCTGCCGCGGTGTCGGTGCCCGGCGTACTGCTCACTCAGATGGCCGCTGTGCGCGCACTGGCCCGGCAGGGCATGGACCTGGCCGCCACCCCTCCGGTTGCCGTCGCAGGGCACTCTCAGGGCGTGCTGGCCGTCGAGGCACTGGCCGCCGGCGGCGCCAAGGACGTCGAACTGCTGGCGCTGGCGCAGTTGATCGGGGCCGCGGGCACCCTGGTGGCGCGCCGCCGCGGTATCACCGTGCTGGGCGACCGGCCGCCGATGGTGTCGGTCACCAATGCCGAGCCGGAGCGCATCTACGAACTGCTCCAAGAATTTTCCCAGGACGTCCGCACCGTGTTGCCCCCGGTGCTGTCGATCCGCAACGGCCGGCGATCGGTCGTCATCACCGGCACGCCCGAGCAGCTGTCGCGCTTCGAGCTGTACTGCAACCAGATCGCTGAGAAGGAAGAAGCCGAGCGGAAGAGCAAAGTCCGCGGCGGCGCCGTTTTCGCACCGGTCTTCGACCCGCTACAGGTCGAGGTAGGTTTCCACACCCCGCGGCTGTCCGACGGCATCGACATCGTCGGCCGGTGGGCCGAGGCGGTGGGCCTGGACGTCGAGCTCGCCCGCGAGATGACCGAGGCCATCCTGGTCAGCCAGGTGGACTGGGTCGACGAGATCACCGAGGTGCACGAGGCCGGCGCCCGCTGGATTCTGGACCTCGGGCCCGGGGACATCCTGACCCGGCTGACCGCCCCGGTGATCCGCGGCCTCGGCATCGGCATCGTGCCCGCCGCCACTCGCGGCGGCCAGCGCAACCTGTTCACCGTCGGTGCAGTGCCCGAGGTGGCCCGCCCGTGGTCCAGCTACGCCCCGACGGTGGTCTCCCTGCCGGACGGTTCGGTGAAACTGGCCACCAAGTTCACCCGGCTCACCGGACGCTCACCCATCCTGCTCGCGGGCATGACCCCGACAACGGTGGACGCCAAGATTGTCGCCGCGGCTGCCAACGCCGGGCACTGGGCCGAGCTGGCCGGTGGAGGTCAGGTCACCGAGCAGATCTTCAACGACCGCATCGCCGAACTGGGCACCATGCTGGAGCCCGGGCGCGCCGTGCAGTTCAACACCCTGTTCCTCGATCCGTACCTGTGGAAGCTTCAGGTCGGTGGCAAGCGCCTGGTACAGCGGGCCCGTCAGTCCGGCGCCCCGATCGACGGTGTCATCGTCAGTGCGGGCATCCCCGATCTGGAAGAGGCCGTCGAGCTGATCGGCGAGCTCAACGACATCGGCATCAGCCATGTGGTGTTCAAGCCGGGCACCGTCGAGCAGATCCGCTCGGTCATCCGGATCGCGGCCGAGGTGCCCACCAAGCCCGTGATCGTGCACATCGAGGGCGGCCGCGCCGGTGGTCACCACTCCTGGGAAGACCTGGACGACCTCCTGCTCGCCACCTATTCAGAGCTGCGGAGCCGGTCCAACATCACCATCTGCGTCGGCGGTGGCATCGGCACCCCCGAGCGTTCCGCGGACTACCTGTCCGGCCGCTGGTCTGCAGCCAACGGCTATCCGCTGATGCCCATCGACGGCATCCTGGTCGGCACCGCCGCGATGGCGACCGCCGAGGCCACCACCAGCCCCCAGGTCAAGCAGCTGCTTGTGGAAACCCAGGGCACTGAAGCGTGGGTCGGCGCCGGAAAAGCCCAGAGCGGCATGGCATCCGGGCGCAGCCAGCTCGGTGCGGACATCCACGAGATCGACAACACCGCATCGCGGTGCGGCCGACTGCTCGACGAGGTGGCCGGTGACGCCGACGCGGTCGCCGCCCGGCGTGACGAGATCATCGCCGCGATGGCCGACACCGCCAAGCCGTACTTCGGCGATGTCGCCGACATGACCTATCTGCAGTGGCTGCGTCGCTACGTGGAACTGGCCATCGGCGACGGCAGCAGCACCGCCGACACCAAGAAGGACCACTCGGACTGGTTGGACATCACCTGGCGCGACCGGTTCGAGCAGATGCTCAAGCGTGCCGAAGCACGTTTGCACGCACAGGATTTCGGCCCGATCGAGACACTCTTCGACAACGAGGAGTTGTTGGAGGATCCGAAGGCCGCGCTGGCCGCGCTGGTCGCCACCTACCCGGATGCCGCGTCAGTGCAATTGCACCCGGCCGATATCCCGTTCTTCGTCGAGCTGTGCAAGACGCTGGGCAAGCCGGTGAACTTCGTCCCGGTCATCGACAAAGACGTGCGCCGCTGGTGGCGCAGCGACTCGCTGTGGCAGGCCCACGACGCCCGCTACGCCGCCGATCAGGTGTGCGTCATCCCCGGCACCGCCGCGGTTGCCGGCATCACGCGCGCCGACGAGCCTGTCGGTGAACTGCTCGACCGCTTCGAGCAGGCCGCGGTCGACGAGGTGCTGGCCGCTGGTGCACAGCCGGTCGCCGTGCTGTCACGTCGGCAGGGTCGTGGCGATGCCACCGGCCCGCTGGCCGTGCTGCTCGACGCCCCCGACGTGTTGTGGGCCGGCCGCACCGCGGTCAACCCGGTGCACCGCATCGCCCCGCCTGCTGATTGGCAGGTCCGTGAAGGCTCTGAAAACCGTTCCGCAACAAATCCTTCCACCGGTGCCCGGCTGGAGGTCGTCGACGAATCCCACGTCGTTCTGAGCGTTCCGCTCTCGGGAACCTGGATCGAGATCCGGTTCACCCTGACCGACGCGATCCACAGCGGCGGCGCCCCGGTCGTCGCGGTCTCCGATGCCGCGACCGCGATGCGCGCCGTGCTGGCGATCGCCGCCGGCGTAGATGGCCCTGACGCCCTGCCGCCAGTCACCGACGGTGCCGTAAAGGTCGCGGTCGCCTGGGATCCCGAGCAGGTCGCCGACCACACCGGCGTCACCGCCACCTTCGGCGCCCCGTTGGCGCCGACGCTGACCGTCGTCCCCGACGCCCTGGTCGGCCGGTGCTGGCCTGCGGTGTTCTCGGCCATCGGCTCCGCCGTCACCGACAGTGGTTTCCCGGTCATCGAAGGCCTGCTGAGCCTGGTGCACCTGGACCACGCCGCCCAACTGCTCGCCGACCTGCCGACCGAGCCGGCCGAATTGACTGTCGTCGCAACGGCTTCGGCGGCGGTCGACACCGAAGTTGGCCGGGTGGTCCCGGTTTCGGTGACGGTCAGTGCACAGGACGGCACCGTGCTGGCCACGCTCGAGGAGCGGTTCGCGATCCGCGGCCGCACCGGTGCGGCCGAACTGACCGATCCGCTGAAGGCCGGCGGAGCGATCTCCGACAACGCCACCGACACCCCGCGCCGCCGCCGCCGGGACGTGGCCATCGGCGCGCCGGTCGACATGCGGCCGTTCGCGATGGTCTCCGGTGACCACAACCCGATCCACACCGACCGGGCCGCCGCACTGCTAGCCGGCCTGGAATCCCCGATCGTGCACGGCATGTGGCTGTCGGCCGCCGCTCAGCACGTCGTCACGGCAACCGACGGCAAGCCGATCCCGCCCGCCAAGCTGGTCGGCTGGACCGCCCGATTCCTCGGCATGGTCAAGCCCGGCGATGAGGTGGACTTCCGCGTCGACCGCGTCGGAATCGACGTCGGCGCAGAAGTTGTGGAGGTTTCCGCGAAGGTCGCCGGCGAGCTGGTGATGTCGGCGACCGCACGGCTGGCCGCTCCCAAGACGGTCTACGCCTTCCCCGGCCAGGGCATTCAGCACAAGGGCATGGGCATGGAGGTCCGGGCCCGGTCCAAGGCCGCCCGCAAGGTGTGGGACAGCGCGGACAAGTTCACCCGCGAAACCCTCGGCTTCTCGGTGCTGCATGTGGTGCGGGACAACCCCACCAGCCTCATCGCGTCCGGCGTGCACTACCAGCACCCCGAAGGCGTGCTGTACCTGACGCAGTTCACCCAGGTGGCCATGGCCACCGTCGCGGCGGCCCAGGTCGCCGAGATGCGTGAGCAGGGCGCCTTCGTCGAGGGCGCGATCGCGTGCGGTCACTCCGTCGGCGAGTACACCGCGCTGGCTTGCGTTTCGGGCGTGTACGAGTTGGAGGCGCTGCTGGAGGTCGTGTTCCACCGCGGCAGCAAGATGCATGACATCGTCCCGCGCGACGAGCTTGGCCGGTCCAACTACCGGCTGGCGGCGATCCGGCCGAGCCAGATCGACCTCGACGATGCCGATGTGAAGGGCTTCGTCGCCGAGATCGCCGAGCGCACCGGGGAATTTCTCGAGATCGTGAACTTCAACCTGCGCGGCTCGCAGTACGCGATCGCCGGTACGGTTCGCGGCCTTGAGGCGCTGGAGGAGGAGATCGAGCGTCGTCGTGAAATCAGCGGCGGCAAGCGGTCTTTCATCCTGGTGCCGGGCATCGACGTGCCGTTCCACTCCAGCGTGCTGCGGGTCGGCGTCGACGACTTCCGCCGCAGCCTCGAGCGGGTCATGCCGACCGACCAAGATCCCGAGCTGATCGTCGGTCGATACATCCCGAACCTGGTTCCCCGGCCGTTCACCCTGGACCGCGACTTCATCCAGGAGATCCGCGATCTGGTGCCCGCCGAGCCGCTCGACGAGATCCTCGCCGACTACGACACCTGGCGGAACGAGAAGCCGACCGAGCTGTGCCGCAAGGTCGTCATCGAGCTGCTGGCCTGGCAGTTCGCCAGCCCGGTGCGCTGGATCGAGACGCAGGATCTGCTGTTCATCGAAGAGGCCGCAGGTGGCCTCGGAGTCGAGCGGTTCGTCGAGATCGGCGTGAAGTCCGCGCCGACCGTGGCGGGACTGGCGACCAACACGCTCAAGCTGCCCGAGTACTCGCACAGCACGGTGGAGGTGCTCAACTCCGAGCGCGACGCCCCGGTGCTGTTCGCGACCGACACCGATCCGGAACCCGAGCCTGATCTCGACGAAAGTCCTGCGGCTGCTTCCGAAACCGAGTCGGCTCCGGCTGCGGCGGCTGCTCCTGCGCCAGCGGCGGCTCCCGCTGCCCCGTCCGGCGGGCCCCGCCCGGATGATCTGGCGTTCGACGCGTCGGACGCCACGGTGGCGCTCATCGCGCTGTCGGCCAAGATGCGGATCGATCAGATCGAGGGACTGGATTCCATCGAGTCCATCACCGACGGTGCATCGTCGCGGCGCAACCAGCTGCTGGTCGACCTGGGTTCCGAGTTGAACCTGGGTGCCATCGACGGCGCCGCCGAGGCCGACCTCGCTGCGCTCAAGGGCCAGGTGAGCAAGCTCGCCCGGACGTACAAGCCGTTCGGTCCGGTGCTGTCGGATGCGATCAACGATCAGCTGCGTACCGTCTTCGGCCCGTCGGGCAAGCGTCCCGCCTACATCACCGAAAGGGTCACGAAGACCTGGGAGTTGGGTGCGGGCTGGGCCAAGCACGTCACCGTCGAGGTGGCGCTGGGCACCCGTGAGGGCAGCAGCGTGCGCGGCGGTGACCTGGGGAGTCTGCACCCCGGTGCGTTGCCCGACGCCGCAGGCGTCGACAGGGTCGTGGACGGCGCAGTCGCTGCCGTCGCGGCTCGGCACGGGGTGGCGGTCTCGCTGCCTTCGGCCGGCGGTGCCAGTGGTGGCGTGGTGGATTCGGCCGCACTCGGCGAGTTCGCGGAGAAGGTCACCGGACCCGACGGTGTGCTGGCTTCGGCAGCACGACTGGTGCTGGGACAGCTCGGCCTTGACGATGTGGTCGGTGCGCCCGAGGCGGCGACCGACGCCGAGCTGATCGACCTGGTCACCTCCGAACTCGGTTCGGACTGGCCGCGTTTGGTGGCGCCGGCATTCGATGGCCGCAAGGCCGTCGTGTTCGACGACCGGTGGGCCAGCGCGCGTGAAGACCTGGTCAAGCTGTGGCTGGCTGACGAGGACGAGGTTGACGCGCAGTGGCCGCGGCTGTCCGAGCGCTTCGAAGGTGCCGGGCATGTGGTTGCCACCCAGGCCAATTGGTGGCAGGGCAGGGCGCTGGCGGCCGGTCGGAACGTGCACGCGTCGCTGTTCGGCCGCATCGCGGCCGGTGCGGAGAATCCGGGCAGGGGTCGCTACAACGACGAGATCGCCGTGGTGACCGGTGCGTCGAAGGGGTCGATCGCGTCGGCGGTCGTCGGGCAGCTGCTCGACGGCGGCGCGACCGTGATCGCCACGACCTCGCGACTGGACGACAGCCGCTTGGCGTTCTACAAGGAGCTCTACCGCTCCAACGCCCGGTTCGGCGCCACACTGTGGGTGGTCCCGGCCAACATGGCGTCCTACTCCGACATCGACAAGCTGGTCGAATGGGTCGGTAGTGAGCAGGTCGAAAGCCTTGGGCCGCAGTCGATTCACCTCAAAGACGCGCAGACGCCGACGCTGCTGTTCCCATTCGCCGCGCCGCGCGTGGCCGGGGACCTGTCTGAGGCGGGTTCGCGTTCCGAGATGGAGATGAAGGTGCTGCTGTGGGCCGTGCAGCGGCTCATCGGCGGGCTGTCGCGGATCGGTGCCGAGCGCGACATCGCCTCGCGCCTGCACGTGGTGCTGCCGGGTTCGCCCAACCGCGGCATGTTCGGCGGCGACGGCGCCTACGGGGAGTCCAAGGCTGCGCTCGACGCGCTTGTGACCCGCTGGAGCGCCGAGTCGTCGTGGGCCGAGCGGGTCAGCTTGGCGCACGCGTTGATCGGCTGGACCAAGGGCACCGGGCTGATGGGTCACAACGACGCCATCGTCAGCGCGGTCGAAGAGGCCGGCGTGACGACCTACACGTCTGCGGAGATGGCGGCGATGCTGCTTGACCTGTGCACGGTGGAGTCGAAGGTGGCTGCGGCCAATGCGCCGATCAAGGCCGACCTGACCGGTGGACTCGGCGACGTCAAGATCGACATGGCCGAGCTTGCCGCCAAGGCACGCGAGGAAATGTCCGGTTCCGCTTCAGAAGACGGTGAGGACGAGGACGGCACTATCGCCGCCCTGCCGTCGCCGCCGCGCGGATACGACCCGGCGCCCCCGCCGGTCTGGGACGATCTCGACGTCGACCCGGCCGACCTGGTGGTCATCGTCGGCGGTGCCGAACTCGGCCCGTACGGATCGTCGCGCACCCGCTTCGAGATGGAGGTCTCCGGCGAGTTGTCGGCGGCCGGTGTTCTGGAGCTGGCATGGACGACCGGGCTGGTCAAGTGGGAGGACGATCCCAAGGCCGGTTGGTACGACACCGAAACCGGTGACCTGGTGCCCGAAGCGGAGATCGTCGAGCGCTACCACGACGCCGTCGTCGAGCGTTGCGGCATCCGCGAGTTCGTGGACGACGGCGCGATCGATCCAGATCACGCCTCGCCGCTGCTTGTGAGCGTGTTCCTGGACAAGGACTTCTCGTTCGTCGTGTCCAGCGAGGCCGACGCCCGGGCGTTCGTGTCCTTCGACCCGGAGCACACGGTGGCCCGGCCGGTGCCGGAGTCCAGCGACTGGCAGGTGATCCGCAAGGCGGGCACCGAGATTCGGGTGCCGCGGAAGACCAAGCTGTCGCGGACCGTCGGCGCGCAGATCCCCACCGGGTTCGATCCGACGGTGTGGGGCATCACCCCGGACATGGCCAATTCCATTGACCGGGTGGCGCTGTGGAACATCGTGGCGACCGTCGACGCGTTCCTCTCGTCGGGCTTCACCCCGACCGAGCTGATGCGCTGGGTGCACCCGAGCCTGGTGGCCTCCACGCAGGGCACCGGTATGGGCGGTATGACGTCGATGCAGACCATGTATCACGGCAACCTGCTCGGCCGGGCAAAGCCGAACGACATCCTGCAGGAAGTTCTGCCGAATGTTGTTGCCGCGCATGTGATGCAGAGCTACGTCGGTGGCTACGGCGCGATGGTGCACCCGGTCGGTGCCTGCGCGACCGCGGCCGTTTCGGTCGAGGAGGGTGTGGACAAGATCCGCCTCGGCAAGGCCGACCTCGTGGTCGCCGGTGGCTTCGATGACCTGACCCTGGAAGCCATCATCGGCTTCGGTGACATGGCGGCCACCGCCGACACCGAGATGATGCGGGCCAAGGGCATCAGCGATTCGAAGTTCTCGCGCGCCAACGACCGCCGCCGGCTCGGGTTCCTCGAGGCGCAGGGTGGTGGCACCATCCTGTTGGCTCGCGGTGACCTGGCCGCCAAGATGGGTCTGCCGGTGCTGGCAGTGGTCGGCTACGCGCAGAGCTTCGCCGACGGCGTGCATACCTCGATCCCGGCTCCGGGCCTCGGTGCGCTGGGTGCCGGTCGGGGCGGCAAGGATTCGCAGTTGGCCCGTTCGCTGGCCAAGCTGGGCGTCGGTGCCGACGACATCGCGGTGATCTCCAAGCACGACACCTCGACGCTGGCCAACGATCCCAACGAGACCGAGTTGCACGAGCGGCTCGCAGACTCGATGGGCCGGTCGGCGGGTGCACCGCTGTTCATCGTCAGCCAGAAGACGCTGACCGGGCACGCCAAGGGCGGCGCTGCGGTGTTCCAGATGATGGGTCTGTGCCAGATCCTGCGCGACGGCGTCATCCCGCCGAACCGCAGCCTGGACTGCGTCGACGACGAGCTGGCCACCTCCGGTCACTTCGTCTGGGTGCGCGAGGCCCTCGACCTTCGCGGCAAGTTCCCGCTCAAGGCCGGTCTGGTGACCAGCCTCGGGTTCGGGCACGTGTCGGGTCTGGTTGCGCTGGTGCACCCGGAGGCGTTCGTCGCGGCACTGGATCCGGGCGAGCGGGAGAGCTACCGCAAGCGGGCCGAGCAGCGCACGCTGGCCGGTCAGCGGAGGCTGGCCTCGGCCATCGCCGGTGGACGGCCGATGTACGAGAAGCCTGCCGACCGCCGGTTCGACCACGATGTGCCGGAGAAGCGTCAGGAAGCGGCGATGTTGCTGGACGCGGATGCCAGGCTCGGCGATGACGACCTCTACGTGCGGTGAGCGCTTGCGCGAAGAGCGGATGGCTTCCGATGAGCGCTTGCGCGAAGAGCAGATGGCATGAGCTAACTTTCCTGCTATGGCAATAGTCGGAGTAGGCATCGATCTCGTTTCCATCACTGAGTTCGCCGAACAGGTGGATCGGCCGGGAACGGTTTTCGCCGAGACCTTCACGCCAGGTGAGCGCCGGGACGCCGCGGACAAGAGTTCGTCGGCGGCCCGGCACCTGGCGGCCCGGTGGGCGGCCAAGGAAGCCGTGATCAAGGCCTGGTCGAGTTCGCGGTTCTCCAAGCGTCCGGCGTTGCCGGAAGGTATCCACCGCGATATCGAGGTGGTGACCGACATGTGGGGCCGGCCGAAGGTGCGACTGTCCGGGGACATCGCCAAGCATTTGGAGGCCGTCACCATTCACGTGTCGCTCACGCATGAGGCCGACACGGCCGCCGCCGTCGCCATCATCGAGGAGCCCTAACTTCTGCACCGCGAGAGTGCGCGTCTGCTGCCCGACACTCCGTGTTGGGGCAGCATTCCGCGCACCCTCGCGGTCGTCGACAGTGCGGCTAGTGTCGTCTCCATGAGTGACATAGTGCAGCGGGTGCAACAGGTCTTGCCGTCGGTGCGGTCGGATCTGGAGGATCTGGTCCGCATCCAATCGGTGTGGGCGGACCCGGCCCGCCGTGGCGAGGTGGCGCGAAGTGCCGACGCGGTGGCAAAGCTGTTGTCTGAGGCGGGGTTTCCGGAGGTGCGGATAGTCAGCGAGGGCGGCGCGCCTGCCGTCATCGCGCACTACCCGGCACCGCAGGGCGCACCAACCGTGCTGCTCTACGCACACCACGATGTGCAACCCGAAGGCGATCCAACGCAATGGAATTCCGCGCCTTTCGAGCCGACTGAGCGCGACGGCCGGCTCTACGGCCGCGGCACTGCCGACGACAAGGCCGGTATCGCAACACATTTGGCCGCCATCCGGGCATTCGACGGCAAACCGCCGGTCGGGGTGACGGTGTTCGTCGAGGGCGAGGAGGAGTCCGGTTCGCCGTCTTTAGGCGCTCTGTTGGGGGCACATCATGACGCCCTCGCGGCCGACGTCATCGTCATCGCCGATTCGGACAATTGGAGCACCGAGATCCCGGCGTTGACGGTATCGCTGCGCGGATTGGCAGACTGCGAGGTCGAGGTCGCCACCCTGGACCACGGACTGCATTCCGGCCTGTGGGGCGGGGTGGTGCCGGATGCCCTGAGCGTGCTGGTGCGGCTGCTGGCCAGCTTGCACGACGACGACGGCAACGTGGCGGTCGCCGGCCTGCATGAGGCAACGGCTGCCGATGTCGACCGCGGCGGCGACTGGGTCCGCAACGAGTCGGGTCTGCTGGACGGCGTATCCGAAATCGGTTCCGGCTCAGTGGTGCAACGCATGTGGGCCAAACCCGCGGTGACCGTCATCGGTATCGACACCACGCCCATCGACAAGTCGTCGAACACTCTCATCCCGCGGGCGCGCGCCAAGATCAGCATGCGCGTGGCGCCTGGTGGCGACGCCCGCGCCCACCTCGACGCATTGACCCGTCATCTCGAGCAGCAT
This sequence comes from Mycolicibacterium sp. XJ870, assembly GCF_053483975.1. Classification (NCBI taxonomy): domain Bacteria; kingdom Bacillati; phylum Actinomycetota; class Actinomycetes; order Mycobacteriales; family Mycobacteriaceae; genus Mycobacterium; species Mycolicibacterium sp. XJ870. The sequence continues at coordinate 54,353 of NZ_JBEFTI010000010.1, read as the reverse complement.
GCGCCCTGGGGAGCGAACGTCACCGTCACGCCCGGTGATGTCGGGCAGCCCTACGCGATCGACGCCAGCGGCCCGGTGTACGAGGCGGCCCGCGCGGCGTTCCGCGAAGCCTGGGGCACCGATCCGGTGGACATGGGCATGGGCGGCTCGATCCCGTTCATCGCGGAGTTCGCCGCGGCATTTCCGCGGGCGACAATTCTTGTCACCGGCGTGGAAGATCCAGGCACACAGGCACACAGCGTCGACGAGAGTCTGCACCTGGGTGTGCTGAAACGTGCGGCAACCGCCGAGGCGCTTCTGCTGGAGAAGCTGGGACGGTTAGACGGATAGGTCCCGGCGCAGTTTGGCGACATGGCCGGTAGCCCGCACGTTGTACTGCGCGACCTCGATCTTGCCGTTCTCGTCGACGACGAACGTCGACCTGATCACGCCCTGAACTGTCTTGCCGTACATGGTTTTTTCGCCGAAAGCGCCCCAGGCCGTCAACACCTCGCGGTCGGGGTCGGAGAGCAACGGAAACGTCAAGCCCTCGGCCTCGCGGAACTTGGCCAGCTTCGCGGGCTTGTCGGGGGAGATGCCGACGACGTCGAGCCCCGCGCCGTTGAGTTCGGCCAGGCTGTCGCGGAAGTCGCAGGCCTGCTTGGTGCAGCCTGGCGTGGACGCCGCTGGGTAGAAGTACACGATTACCTTGCGGCCCTTGAAGTCGGCCAGCTTGACGACGTTGCCGTCGGCGTCCGGAAGGCTGAATGCGGGGGCGGTGTCACCCACCTGCAGTCGGGGGGTTGGCGGCATGCGCGGGTATCCCTTCTTGGTCGACCGGTGCCGTTCAAACGGTGCCGGCTGATCTAGGGTAGTGCGGCAGGGCAGCACGACATGGAGCGGCTAGAGGAGCAAACAGTGGTGAACCGCGATCCCGAGACCATCAAGACCGACATCGATCAGGCTCGCGATCAGTTGGCGTCGACCGTCGACTCACTGGCCGAACGCGCCAATCCGCAGCGTCTTGCCGAGGACTTCAAGTCCGCCGTGCTCCGGTTCGTCAAGAAGCCCGTCGTGATGGCGTCGGTCGCGGGTGCGGGGGCGCTTGTGGTGGTGGTTGTTGTCCGCCGGATCAAGCGGCGCTGACCGGAGGCCTCAAAGGAAAGTTAGCCCCGCCCACCGGCGGGCAGCGTCTTGTCTGGCGGCCCAGCACTGGGATTCCGATGCCGCCGGCTCAGCGGCGGCGGCTCGGCAGAAGCCACTCGGTCAATGAGAAACCAGGGGGATTGGCGACACGGCCAAGCCGGTTGCAGCTGTGCACCCTGATCGGCTGATCTGCAGCAACGAACGCGGAGGTTGATGCTGCCGTGGGGTCAGGGTCCCCTGCGCTGGTCATCAGCTAATACCTCGGTTCTTGGCGTTGTCGCTGTGTAGTGCCGGATCGTTGCAACTCAGCTAACTTCAGCCTAGCAGCTTGTGTGGTACCTGACCAGGAATGTAGTGGACGTCGCATTCTAAGCAGTAACTTGCGCGACCGTCAATGGCCGGTGTGCCCCTCACCGAGTAGCGCTACTTTCTGGTTAACAGCACATTTCCGTGGGCAATACCGACCGTCTTTTGGTGTATCGCCACCGGCCGCGTCTGCAAAGCGCACGTGCTCGCTCGCGTGCCACGGTCAGGATTGCCGCACCACGGGCGCGGCGTCGTGGGTCGTCCCCAGAATTCACCGCCGTCGCGGTTGCCAAACGTGTGAGCGTGCGCGCATCACGGCGGCGACCCGTGATGGCGCGACCTTTGCTGAGTGGCCGCCGAGATAGGCAATGCCCAGATGCTGTGTACATATTGACGAGGGCTTCAATTCGTTGGCAAACTGGTCTCCGTTGGCATGCAAGGCATTTCCGACGGCAACCGGCGAATCGGGGGATTTTTAAGATTCGTCGCAGAGCATTGTGTGAACGGCTCTTATTCGCAGATCGGTTGCTACCGCATAGGCGTCCAGCTAAGGTCGATGGCGGGTCTGGGTCGGGGAGACGGGCCGGGATCCGATCGGGACCGCAACGCAGACCAATCGCGTGGTTAGGGGGAAGTTGTAGTGCAGCAAAAGTATTCAAAATTTGCCGCAAGCGTGGGTGTTGCCGTCGCAGGCGAAGCCAAGGTCGAAGTGCGCTGAGTGCAGGCGACGGCTTCGCACCCGTATCGATGCGGCCGTCTTTCATACCGACCTGGAGGACATATGGCACACGTGAGCGACGAAACCCTCACTGATGTACGCAGGGAACTCGACCGCTTCAAGAGCGAACAACACTGCGACCGCGGCTATGCGGCGGCCCATCTCGCCGGCGCGGTCGAAATGCTGTTGGAAGAAGCCGAACAGAGCGTCGGCGATCGCTATCGGGCTGGATGATCAGACATCGTGGCTCGGATGCAGAAAGGGCGGGCGTTGACCGCCCGCCCTCCGGCAGAGATGTGGTGCGCCGTCAGGGTTTCGAACCCCGGACCCGCTGATTAAGAGTCAGCTGCTCTACCAACTGAGCTAACGGCGCGCGTGTGAGACAATAACAGGCCACGCCGCCAAGCGTGAAATCCGCTGGCTGTGTACCTGGATGCGACGCTGTGGTCAGACTCCGGTCAAGATTGCCCTTAGACTATTGCCAAGAATTGGTTGATCGACAGTGGTTTGCGAGGGGTGGACGAAGATGTGGCAGGTACAGACGGTGACCCGTCCGCGCCGGAGTCTCTTCCGGTGGGCGGCCGTCGCGTTGGTGCCCGCCATGATGGCCGCCCTCGTGGCCTGCGGCAGCGACGAGCCTGCGGGCCCACCGCCGGTGATCACGGACAAGGGCACGCCGTTCGGTGACCTTCTGGTGCCCAGGGTGAACGCCTCGGTCACCGATGGCGCGGTCGGCGTGACCGTCGAGACGCCGGTGACCGTCTCTGCCGAGAACGGTGTGCTCGGTGCCGTCAGCATGACCGACGAGGACGGCGCCCCGGTCGCAGGCAAACTCAGCGCCGACGGGTTGACCTGGGCCACCACTGATCCGCTCGACTACAACGAGGAGTACACCCTCAACGCGCAGTCGATGGGGCTGGGTGGGCTGGCCAATCGCCGGCTGACGTTCGAGACGCACTCGCCCGAAAACCTGACGATGCCCTACGTGCTGCCCAACAACGGCGAGGTCGTCGGTGTCGGTCAGCCGCTTGCAATCCGGTTCGACGAGAACATCACCGACCGGGTTGCCGCGCAGCGGGCCATCACCGTCAAGACCACTCCGCCTGTCGAGGGCGCCTTCTACTGGCTCAACAGCCGCGAGGTTCGTTGGCGCCCAGCCGAGTACTGGAAGCCGGGCACCACCATCGACGTCACGGTGAACACCTACGGCGTCGAACTGGGGGACGGTCTGTTCGGTCAGGGCAATGTCGAGACCCACTTCAAGGTGGGCGACGAGGTGATCGCCATCGCGGATGACGACACCAAGACGTTGACCGTGCGCCGCAATGGTGAAGTCGTCAAGACCATGCCGATCTCGATGGGCAAGAACAGCACGCCCACCGACAACGGCACCTACATCATCGGTGACCACTACGCGCACCTGGTGATGGATTCGTCGACATACGGCGTGCCGGTCAACTCGCCCAACGGTTATCGCACCGAGGTCGACTTCGCCACGCAGATGTCCTACAGCGGCATCTACGTCCACGGCGCACCCTGGTCGGTGGGTAGTCAGGGCTACAGCAACGTGAGCCATGGCTGCCTCAACGTCAGTACCGCCAATGCGCGCTGGTTCTACGAGAACACCAAACGCGGTGACATCGTTCAGGTGGTCAACACCGTCGGCGGCGTCCTGCCGGGCACCGACGGCCTGGGGGACTGGAACATCCCGTGGCAGCAGTGGCGTGCCGGTAACGCCAGCACCTAGCCGCCGCCAACGGAACGGTCAAGTGCTGCAAGCGATTCAGCGATGAACTGCTCGGGGAACGGTGGCATTCCGCCGATCTGGTCCGCGAAGCTCTGCGGTGTATCAGTCCAGTCGTAGGTGAGGGTGACGTCGGTACCCGCATCGCGGGGCGCGAGGTCGTAGCGCCAAGACCAGCCGCCAGGACTGTGGTTGCCCGAGTCGTCCAGTTGACCGGGTAGCCACGCGATGGCGCGGTCCGGCTCGAATTCGCTCACCAGGTTGTGCATCACGTAATGTCCGCCGGCCTGCTCCAGGAACATGTTGATCGCGAAGATCTGACCGGTCCCGGTGATGGGCTGCGGATCGATGGCGTCGCGCACCCAGTCGCCCGGCTCGGTGTCCTGGTGACGGGCCGGATCTGCCAATACGGCGAACACCTTGTCCGGCGGTGCGGCGATGGTGCGGGTGACGGTGTAGCGCTTCTCGGTCACTGAGATTCCTTTCCGTAGAGTCGGGCGATGTCGGGACTGTCCAGCCAGCCCGAATATGTCGGTCGTTTCGGCCAGCCTTCCGGCGAATCGAGCCACTCCTCCTGACGGCCCCAGGGCAGCAGGTCGATGAGCGGGAACGTGTGGCTGAGCTGCTCGCTACCACGTCCATTGGTGTGCCACGTGCGATAGACCTTTTCGCCGTCCCGCAAGAACACGTTGACGGCGAAACCCGCGTTGGGTGGTGCGTCGACGGCGGCACCGAACGAGCTCTCCGACGACGAGTACCAGTCCATCTTGTTGCCGACCTGGGCGCGGTAAGCCAGCGCCTCCTCGATCGGTCCGTTGGTGACGATCACGAACCGTGCGTCGTAGTTGTCCAGGAAGTCCAGCCGGGTGAACTGCGAGGTGAATCCCGTGCATCCGCCGCACTGCCATTCCGCACCGTCGGTCCACATGTGGTGATAGGTGATGAGCTGCGACCTTCCTTGGAACACGTCAGCCAATCGCACCGGGCCCTCGGCTCCGATGAGCGTGTAGTCCGGCAGCTCGACCATGGGTAGCCGCCGACGCGCAGCGGCGATCGCATCGAGTTCTCTGGTGGCGGCCTTCTCGCGGCGCCGCAGATCGTCGAGTGCGGCGCGCCAGGTCTCGTGGCCGACCACCGGGGGCATCGCCGTCGTCATCGCGTTCTCCTTCTGAAGGTGAATCCGTCAGTGTGTTGACCCACCGTGCGGCCCGAATTCATCGCGCACGGTACTGTCCGACGAACGAAGGGTGACCTAAAACACGGAATCGGGCCACGGGACTCAACGGAAGTAGGTACACGCGGAATGAGCGGCCAACGCGCTGACGCAGCTGGACTGCGCCTCCTCGTCGTCGGGGCTTCGTCGGGTATCGGACATGCTGTCGCGGCCAGTGCCGCCGAGCGCGGCGCCAAGGTGGCCGTGGCAGCACGTCGCGTCGACCTGTTGACGGCGCTGGCGGACAAGATCGGCGGTTCGGCGTTCGAACTCGATGTCGAGGACGCGGCAGCCATTCAAGGGGTCGTCAGTGCCGCCACGGACGCTCTGGGCGGTTTGGACGCGGTCGTATTCACCAGCACGGTCGTGCCGTTCGCCTACATCGAGGACACCGACGTGGCCACCTGGCTACACGCGTTCAGTGTCAACACTGTCGGCGCCAACAACGTGCTACGGGCGGCGCTGTCCCATCTGGACGACAACGGTGTGGTGCTCATTGCCTCCAGCCACGATGTCGGCAGGCCAAGGGCAGGGGTGGCCGCATACAGCGCCAGCAAGGCCGCGCTGGACGAGATTCTGCATTCCTGGCGCAGTGAGCACCCGGAACTGTCGATCCTGCGCGTCGGGATCGGCCCGACCGAAGACACCGAGATCCTGCGCGGCGCGGACCGTGACCTGCTGGCCCAGTTGTTCGAGTCGTGGGTCGAGCACGGCCAATTGCCCGCGCGGATGTCGGCGCTGAACGACGTCGCCAACACCCTGGTGTCGCTCGTGACCACAGCGCACGAGAACCCGAGCGTCGTGCCGGAATTCGTGCAGCTCGCGCCGCGGGTGAAGAAGCCGGCGACCGACGCGTCATAGGTTCTGTACGCCATGCGGGCAGGGTTCTATGTGCCGAACTTCGGGTGCTGTGGCGACGCGCGGGTGCTCGCCGACCTCGCACACGAAGCCGAGGACTCCGGGTGGGACGGGCTGTTCCTGTGGGATCACCTTCAGGTCATCGAGCCGACGGCCGATCCGTGGATCGCCTTGGCCGCGATGGCGATGCGAACCCAACGGCTGCGCCTCGGCCCGCTGGTGACCCCGGTGCCACGCAGGCACATCGCCAAGCTCGCCCGGGAAGTCAGCACGCTCGACCAACTCTCGGGCGGCCGCGTGATCTTCGGCGCCGGAGCGGGTTACGCGCTGCTGCCCGATTACGCCGCATTCGGTGACGCCACCGATGCCACACAACGGGCAGCCAAACTGGACGAGGGCCTCGACGTACTCGCCGACTTGTGGAGCGGCGCTGCTGTCGGTCATCAGGGCCAGTTTTTCAACGTCACGACCGACGGGTTCGCGCCGCCAGTCCAGCGGCCCCGGGTGCCGGTGTGGACCGCAGCCACCCACGGGGCGTCGAAACCCATTGCGCGTGCAGCGAAATGGGATGGCATGATCTGCGCCGCGCAATACGGTCTGGAAGTCGAACCTGCCGATCTGCGTGACATGGTGGCCACCGTCACGAAGATACGCGGCGAGACAACGGATTTCGATGTCATCCGGTTCGGTCAGACCGCCGGCGGCGACGACATCGCTACCGTCGCCGCATGCGCCGACGCCGGGGCGACTTGGTGGATGGAATACACGTTCCCGACCATCACCACGCTGGAAGCCACCCGCGAACGGCTCCATGCCGGGCCGCCGCGCCTCTGAGGGCTATCCCGTCAACCGGCTGAGGCCGTCGCCCTCCAACTCGTGAGCCACCGCTGCCATCCGCCCCGTCATGGCAAGCAGCAGCGCCTCACCGGGTCCCCGGATCTCGGGCCCCGGCCGGCGGCCCAGTCCAGGTCGGTGGCGACCAGACGCACACCGCGGGTTCTGCGCGCGCCCGCGATCACCGGGCTGATACGGGCATAGGACAACGATGCGCAGAGCGCTTTGGGAGAGACGGCGCGGGAAAGGCCCAGCGCACGCCGGGTGTCCTGCTGGTGGATCAGGCACTTGAGGTTCAGTGTGCGATGCGCTCGCAAAACGAAAACGCCGCCTACTCGCGTAGACGGCGTTCCCGATATCGGGGTGGCTGACGGGACTCGAACCCGCGACAGCCAGGATCACAACCTGGTGCTCTACCAACTGAACTACAGCCACCATCGCTGCCGAGCCTTTCGGCACACGCAGCGTCGTAGATACTAGCCGCTCGGACGCTGCAGCGCCGAATCGTTTGTTGTCGCGTCGTCGGACGGTGGCCCGAGTTCGCCGGCGATCTCGGCAATGTCGCTGGTAGACGGGCCGGGCGGAGGGACGAACGCGGTGGCGCGGTAGTACTTGAGTTCGCGGATCGACTCGTGGATGTCGGCCAGCGCGCGGTGTGCGAGACCCTTCTCGGGCTGGCCGAAGTAGATCCGCGGATACCAGCGCCGGCACAACTCCTTGATCGAGCTGACGTCGATCATCCGGTAATGCAGGTAATCGTCGAGTTTGGCCATGTCGCGGGCGATGAAGCCGCGGTCCGTGGCGATCGAGTTGCCGGCCAGCGGCGCGGTCTTGGCCTGTTTGACGTGGCCGCGGATGTAGTCGAGCACCATCTCCTCGGCCGTGGCCAGGTCGACCGTCGACGCGCGGACCTCTTCGATCAGGCCTGACCTGGTGTGCATCTGCTTGACGACATCGATCATCGAATTCAGCGCGTCGTCGTCGGCGTGGATCACCACGTCGAGTCCGTCGCCGAGGATGTTCAGGTCCGCATCGGTGACCAGCACCGCGATCTCGATGAGCCGATCGGACTTGAGGTCAAGGCCGGTCATCTCGCAGTCGATCCATACAAGTTCGTCTCGCACGAAGATCCACAGTATTCCCCGCCCGAGCGGCAGCCGCCCATACCCACCGGTTGGCAAGTAGTGTCGGATTCCGAATCGGCTCGTTCGCGCAAATGGGAGGACCCCCGGCATGACCACCGAATCGACAGCACCCCCCGCGCAGCAGATTGCCGCCGGATACGCAGTCGAAGGCCAGGCACTGGAACTGGGCACCGTGATCGTGGACGGCGCCGTGGACCCCGCCGCGCAGGTGCGCATCCCGCTGGCGACGGTCAACCGGCACGGCTTGATCGCGGGCGCGACCGGTACCGGTAAGACGAAGTCGCTGCAGGTGCTCGCCGAGCAGCTGTCGGCGGCCGGAGTGCCCGTCATGATGGCCGACGTCAAGGGTGACCTGTCCGGGCTGTCACGACCCGGTGAGACCGATGAGAAGGTGGATCAACGCGCCAAGGACACCGGCGACACCTGGACGCCCACCGCTTACCCCGTCGAGTTTCTGACGCTGGGGACCGCAGGTACCGGGGTGCCGGTGCGTGCGAGCATCAGCAGTTTCGGTCCCATCTTGCTGTCAAAGGTGCTGGGGCTCAACCACACTCAGGAGTCGACCCTCGGCCTCATCTTCCACTGGGCCGATCAGAAGGGTCTGCCGCTGCTGGACATCAAGGATTTGCGCTCGGTCATCGCGTTTCTCACCAGCGACGAAGGCAAACCCGAACTGAAGGCGCTTGGCGCGGTGTCGACGACGACGGCCGGGGTGATCCTGCGCGCGCTGGTCAACCTCGAGGCGGAGGGCGCCGACACGTTCTTCGGTGAGCCCGAGCTGGAACCCAAAGACCTGCTGCGCGTAGACGCTTCGGGACGCGGCATCATCACACTGCTCGAACTGGGGACGCAGGCCGCGAGGCCGGTGATGTTCTCCACCTTCCTGATGTGGGTGTTGGCCGATCTGTTCACGACGCTGCCCGAGGTGGGTGATGTCGACAAGCCGAAGCTGGTGTTCTTCTTCGACGAGGCCCACCTGCTGTTCAGCGACGCCTCCAAGGCCTTCCTGGAACAGGTCGAGCAGACGGTCAAGCTGATCCGGTCCAAGGGCGTCGGCGTGTTCTTCTGCACGCAGCTGCCCACCGACGTGCCCAATGCGGTGCTCTCGCAGCTGGGCGCCCGGATACAGCACGCCCTGCGCGCGTTCACCCCCGATGACCAGAAGGCACTGACCAAGACGGTGCGCACCTATCCCAAGACCGATGTCTACGACCTCGAGGAGGCGCTGACGTCGCTGGGCATCGGGGAAGCGGTCGTGACGGTGCTCTCGGAGCGCGGCGCACCGACGCCGGTGGCCTGGACGCGGATGCGGGCGCCCCGATCGCTGATGGACACCATCGGCGCCGAGGCCATGACCGCCGCGGCCAAAGCCAGCCCGCTGCAGCTCACCTACGGTCAGACCGTCGACCGCGACTCGGCATACGAACGGCTCGCGGCGAAGCTGGCCCCACCGCCCGATGAAGGCGGGGAGGCAGGCGGATTCGCCGGCATCGAGGTGTCCGGTGACGTCGCGCCCATGCCCGCACCGGCCGAGCCCGAAGAGCCTGGCATCTTCGACAAGATGATGGACAGCCCCGCATTCAAGAGCGCCATGCGCTCGGCGGGCACGGTCATCGGCCGCGAGATCACCCGCAGCATCTTCGGTACGGGCCGTCGCCGGCGACGCTGACTCACCGCGGAATAGCATTCCCGGTCGTTAATCCCGAGGATTAACGACCGGGAATGCTATTCCGGTGAAAACCGGCGGGAAAGCCGGTTAGCCGCCGCCGAGCTTCTTGTAGACGGCGCCGACGATCGGCGTCACGATCGACCGCGGCGCGTAGCCACTGGCCACCGACATGGCTTTGGACGTCACACCGGGCACCACCCGCATCTTGTTGTGCTCCAACCCATCCAGCGACAGCTTGGCGGTGTACTCGGTGGAGATCCACAGGAAGTCGGGGATCAGCTTTTCGACCAGCGACTGCTCTGAGGTGTCGGGCAGCGTCTCGCGTACCGGTCCCGGCGCCAGCACGGTTACGTGCACACCCGCGCCTTTGAGCTCACCGCGCAGCGATTCGCTGAACGTGTTGGCGAAGGCCTTGGACGCCGCGTAGGTGGCATTGTTGGGGATCGGCGAATTGCCGGCCGCCGAACCGGAGATCAGGATGCCGCCGGCCTTGCGCTTCACCATGCCCGGCAGCACCGCGAGGACAAGGTCGTGTACGCCAAGGACATTCAGCTGAACCTGGGCCTTCTCGCCGTCGGGGTCCAAGTCGGCAACCGCGCCGAATGTCGCGGTGCCGGCGTTGGCGCACAGGATCGAGATCTCACGCGCCGCCAGCTCATCGCACAGCGACGCCCGCGCCGCCGGGTCGGCGAGATCAACCGCACGCACCTCCACCGTGACGCCGTAGCGCTCGGTCAGCCGCTGCGCCAGCGAGGTCAGCACCTCTTCACGGCGCGCGGTGATGATCAGATGATGGCCGCGGGCGGCGAGTTCAGTGGCCAACGCTTCGCCGATATTCTGCGAGGCGCCGGTTACCACGGCGCGGGCGTCCGGACTGGGAGCGGGTACTGGCATCCCGCAATCGTAGAAGCCATAAGGTGGCGGTCATGACCAACCCCGGCCGGGCGCGGGTGCTCGCATGGGCTCTGTGGGATTGTGGCGCGACCGGCCTGAATGCGGTCGTCATCACCTTTGTGTTCGCGGTGTACCTGACCGGGACCGTCGGGGCGGACCTGCCCGGTGACACGTCGCCCGCCAGCTGGTTGGGCCGGGCGATGACGATCGCGGGCCTCGCCGTGGCGCTACTGGCGCCCGTCACCGGAATCTGGGTCAACGCGCCGCAACGCCGCCGGCAGGTGCTGGCTGTGACGACCGGGGCGGCAGTGGTGTTGACGGCGGCCATGAGCCTGATCCGGGACGATCACCGCTATCTGTTTCCGGGATTGGTGTTGTTGGCGTGCACGGCGGCGTGCAACGAGCTGGCCACCGTGCCCTACAACGCGATGCTGCGGCAGCTGTCCACACCGGAGACGTCGGGTCGGGTGTCCGGGCTCGGCTTGGCCTTGGGTTACGCCGGCAGTGTCGTGCTCCTGCTCCTGGCCTACGTCGGGTTCATCGCCGGCGACGGGGACACCCGGGGGCTGCTGGGCATTCCGGTGGAGGACGGGCAGAACGTCCGGGCGGTCATGTTGCTGGTTGCGGTGTGGTTCGCACTTTTCGCGCTGCCGATATTCATCGTTGTGCCGAGACCAAGCGATACAGGCGCGGTCGAGCGGGTCGGCTTCCTGGGCGCCTACCGCAGGCTGTGGGCCGAGGTTCGCGGGGAATGGGACCGAGACCACCACGTGGTCTATTACCTGGTGGCGAGTGCAATTTTCCGCGACGGGCTGGCCGGGGTGTTCGCATTCGGCGCCGTGCTGGGTGTGAACGTCTACGGGATCTCGGACGCGAACGTGCTGCTGTTCGGGATGAGTGCCTGCGTGATCGCTGCGCTCGGAGCGGTCACCGGTGGGTTGCTCGATGATCGGCTGGGTTCCAAACCCATCATCGTCGGATCGCTTGTCTGCATGATCGTCGTGGGGCTGACGCTGTTGGCGCTGTCGGGGCCGGTGGCGTTCTGGGCCTGCGGGTTGTTGCTGTGCCTGTTCATCGGACCGACGCTGTCTGCGGCACGCAACCTGATGCTGCGCATGTCGGTCGAAGGTAAAGAGGGCGTGGCGTTCGGGCTCTACACGACCGTGGGCCGTGCGGCGTCCTTCCTGGCGCCCTGGCTGTTCTTTCTGTTCATCGACTTCTTCGGCGCGGACCGGGCCGGTATGGGCGGGCTGGTTCTGGTGCTGGCGATCGGTTTGGCGGCCATGCTGGCCGTGCGCACGCCGCAGCGGGCGGCCAGCGTGCCCAGTACGCCTTAGGGCGAGCCGACGCAGATCGTCAGGCCGGAGCCGCTGCGGTGCTGGATCTCGACACCGTCCACCGTCACCGTGCAGGACACCTCGGGGCCGAAGTTCAACACGCTCACGCTCGCGGTCTGGCTTGCCGGTTGCGGCAGTTCGACCTGCTTGCTCCAGGGCAGCATGACGTTGAACTCGGTCTGCAGCATGTTGCCGGTGTCGAGGTAGGTGATATTGATCGCCCTGCCTTCGCCGGCCACCTCGTAGGTGACGGTTTCGGTGACTCCCGGTGTGGCGGTGCCCGGTGGTGTGTTCGGGGCGGGAACTGGGCGTGGTGCCCGCGGCGTAGTGGTCGGTGCGGTGCTCGGCGTGCTGAAACTCGGTTCCGGAGTCACCGGCTGTGGCGCCACGACGGTCTCCTGCCGGGAGCCGTTGGCGATCACCAGTGCGATCACGAGGCCGACCACCACCAGAACCGCCAACGCGGCCAGCATCCACAACCAGAGCCGTGGTTCACGGCCGTCGGGTTCTTGTGGGGGTTCGCCCGGAGGCGGGTAGCCGGTGCCGTACTGCCCCGTGCCGTATTGCCCGGCGCCGTACTGCCCGCTGGCCGACGGGTCGTACCCGTAGGGCGGCAGCCGGCGGGTGGCCTCCACCCCGGAATTCGGCACAGCGGGATAGACGCCGCCGTACGGCGGCTGGTTCGCGTACGCGGGATCGGGATAGTCCACGGGATATTCGCTGCCGAGCTGTTGGGTCGGTTCGGACCCGTCGCGGCGTGGTGAATCGGTCATGCCCACCTCATGGCTGCAGGGTACCTGTGCAGGTGCTCAGTGCGCTGCGACCGAGGTCGTCGCGGGTGGGAGTCTGGATACGGCCCCGATACCCTCAGAAAACGAGGGAACAGTAAAGAGCCAGATGGGAGAGGCGTGACCGCGGACCGGCATGTGCGGGTGAACTACGGGGCGTCGTTGTCGCCGGATGCGACGGCGTTCGCCCATCTCGTCGACGACGGCGGGTATCCGCGCGCGGTACAGCGCTTCCTGCGTGGCTGGCGGGCCAGCTCGTCGCGTGATGTCGAGCTGCCGGTTGTCGGTGCGGTGACCCGGGTCATGCACTCCGCCGACGGCTATTGGCTGGCCTGCGAGGTTTCCCCGGAGGGCGGTACCCGCAGCCAGATCTGGGTGGTGACCACCGATCCGGACGATCGTGACGCGCGTCGCATCGACTATTGGCCCGCCGACGCCGCTGAAGGTACCGCGGAACTGATCGGGTGGGATGGCACACAGGTGGCAGCCATTCTCACCGGCGAGGACGGGGTGGGCAGTTCCTGCCTCATCGACCCTGCGTCCGGCAGCACCACCGTGCTGGACCGGCGGTCGGGAGGCCGGCTGGTGGACTCGTGGGCGGATGCGGCGCTGGTGCGGGTGGGCCCACGTGGCTACCGCGAACTGATCATGCTGTGGGGTCAGACCGAGATCGCGCTGCTGCCATTCGATCCCGGTTCCACCACCGATGCAGGTGTGATCCTCGACGACCATCAACCCCGGCGGATGCGTACCGGGTTCGACGGCGATGCATACACGTTGGTCGAGCCGGCGAAGACCTATGGCCCCAATAGCACAGAAGGTTTCGTCCGGGCGCTGATCCGCAGCGAGAACGGCGCCGCCCATGCGCGCCTGCTCGAAGTCACCGTCACCGCCGACGGCGTCTCCTATCACGTAGTCGCCGAACGCCCCGGCTATGAACTCGACGAGTTCGTGGTCAGCGATGACCTGTCCACCGTCGCGATGCTGTGGAACATCGACGGTTGCAGCGAGCTCCAGATCCTGCAGTACGCCGATGAGACACTGTCCCAACCGATTCCGTTGCCCGGAATGGTGGCCAGCGAGCTGAGTATCAGCGCGGGCGGCTCGATGGTGGCGATGACGGTCCAAGGCCCGTCGTTGCCGCCGACCGTCGAACTGGTGGACCCCCGCACGCTCGAGTGGGAACGGATCGATCGCGAACCCAGCCACGGACCGCTCACCGGCACACCGACTTTGGAACGGATCAGTGCGCGTGACGGCCTGGAACTCAACGCCTGGCTGTACCGCCCGGAGGTCGAACCGATCGGAGCGATGATCTTCCTGCACGGTGGACCCGAAGGGCAGTCGCGCCCGGACTACAACGAGTTCTATCCACCATTGCTGGAGGCGGGGATCGCCGTGCTGACGCCGAATGTGCGCGGATCCGGCGGGTTCGGACGGGCGTTCATGCATGCCGATGACAAGGAACTGCGATTCGCGGCCATCGACGACGTCGCCGACTGTGTGCAGTACCTCGTCGAACATGGCCTGGCGCGGGCCGACCGCATCGCGTGCAGCGGGTGGTCATACGGCGGGTATCTGACCCAGGCGGCGTTGACGTTTCATCCTGAACTGTTCGCCGCGGGTATCAGCATCTGCGGTATGAGCGATTTGAACACCTTCTACCGCAACACCGAACCGTGGATCGCGGCCGCGGCCTACCCGAAATACGGTCATCCGGTGGCAGACCGGGATCTGCTGGAGCGGCTGTCGCCGTTGTTGCGGGCGCATGCGTTGACCGCGCCGCTGCTGCTCGTGCACGGCGCCAATGACACCAATGTGCCGCCGGGTGAATCCGAGCAGATGTTCGATGCGCTGCGTGCCCTGGGTCGGACGGTGGAACTGTTGATGTTCGACGATGACGGCCACGAGATCATCAAGCGGGAGAACCGGGCGGTACTGGTGGAGGCCATGACGCGCTGGCTCACCAAGGCGTTCAGTCCCTAAATCGTGGCGTGAGCGCCGCGAGCGTCATCCGCCGCAGCACCTTGCGCGAGTGTGCCTTGGGCGCAGCGGGTCTGACGCTGTGCGGGGTGGAGTTCAGCAACCCGAACGCAGCGTGCGCCATCACCCTTGCGTCGTCTTCGGGCAGGTCTGTGTCGAGTCGCGTCAGCACCGACACCCAGATCTCCACGTACTGGCGCTGGGCGCGGCGCACCTGTCGCTTGGCGACTTCGGGTAGATGGCCGAGGTCGCGATCCTGGATGCGGATCAGATCCGATTCGTCGAATACGAAGTCGAGGTGAAAATCGACGAGCCCGTCAAGGGCTTCAGCGGGCCCGTCGGCGTGTGCGATCACGCCGCGCGCGCCGGCGAGCAGGCGGGTGCTGATGCCCACCAGAAGCTCGACCAGCAGGGCCTCTTTGTTGGGGAAGTGCCGGTAGATGGCCGGCCCGCTGACCCCGGCGGCCGCCCCGATGTCTTCGAGCCGGACCGCGAGGTACCCGCGCTCGGCCACCAGCCGTTCCGCGGCGGCGATCAGCTGACTGCGCCGATCCGATTTGGCCTGGCTGCGGCGGGTTACGGCGCTGGCCGACATGGCGCCTCCGGAGGGTAGACAACTCGGTTAATCATGACTAACATACCACGAGTTAGTCGCTATTAACTCAAATGGAGCTCTATTGTCATCGCACCGCGACGAGCATCTGGCGTTGGTCACAGCACTGCGAGCCAAACTCGCCACCGCGTCCCTCGGGGGCTCGGAGCGCGCTCGGGAACGCCATGTCAGCCGGGGCAAGTTGCTGCCCCGCGATCGGGTCGACGGCTTGCTCGACCCCGGCAGCCCATTCCTGGAGATCGCGCCGTTGGCCGCCGACGGCATGTACGACGACGAATGTCCGGGCGCCGGGATGATCGCCGGTATCGGGCGGGTGTCGGGCCGGGAGTGCCTGATCATCGCCAACGACGCGACGGTCAAAGGTGGCACCTACTACCCGATCACGGTCAAGAAGCATCTCCGGGCGCAGGAGATCGCGTTGCAGAACCAGCTGCCGTGCGTGTACTTGGTCGACTCCGGTGGTGCCTTCCTTCCGCGCCAGGACGAGGTGTTCCCGGACCGGGAGCATTTCGGCCGGATCTTCTACAACCAGGCCACCATGAGTGCTGCGGGCATCGCGCAGATCGCAGCGGTGCTCGGATCCTGTACCGCCGGTGGCGCATACGTGCCCGCGATGAGCGATGAGGCCGTGATCGTCCGCAATCAGGGCACGATCTTCCTGGGTGGCCCGCCGCTGGTGAAGGCCGCGACCGGTGAGGTGGTCACCGCGGAGGAACTCGGCGGTGGGGACCTGCACTCCAAGACCTCGGGTGTCACCGACCATTTGGCGCACGACGACCGCGATGCCTTGCGCATCGTGCGCAACATCGTCGCGACGCTCGGGCCTGCCGAGCCGCCGCCGTGGAGTGTCGCACCGGTGGTCGACGCGGTCGCCGACCAGACCGAGCTCTACGACGTCGTGCCGGTCGACGCCCGAGTGCCCTACGACGTCCACGAGGTGATCACCCGCATCGTCGATGGTGGTCAGTTCAACGAGTTCAAGGCTGAATACGGCGCCACCCTGGTGACCGGATTCGCCCGCATCCACGGGCATCCCGTCGGTATCGTCGCCAACAACGGCGTGCTGTTCGGTGAATCCGCTCTCAAGGGAGCGCATTTCATCGAACTGTGCGACAAGCGCAAGACGCCGCTGTTGTTCCTGCAGAACATTTCCGGCTTCATGGTCGGGCGGGACTACGAGGCGGGTGGCATCGCCAAGCACGGCGCCAAGATGGTGACCGCGGTGGCCTGCGCGCGGGTGCCCAAGCTGACGGTCGTGATCGGTGGTTCCTACGGCGCGGGCAACTATTCGATGTGTGGCCGCGCCTACTCGCCGCGCTTCCTGTGGATGTGGCCCAACGCCAGGATCTCGGTGATGGGCGGTGAGCAGGCCGCGTCGGTGCTGGCCACGGTGCGCGGGGAGATGACCGACGAGCAGGCCGAGGAATTCAAGGCCCCGATCCGCGCACAGTACGAACATCAGGGCAACCCGTACTATTCGACGGCCCGGCTGTGGGATGACGGTGTGATCGACCCCGCGGACACCAGAACCGTTCTTGGGCTGGCTCTTTCGGTTGTCGGCCAGGCTCGGATCGAGCCGGTCTCCTACGGCGTATTCCGGATGTGACGCAGATGAACCAGAGTTCGACTTTCGACACTGTCCTGGTGGCCAACCGTGGCGAGATCGCGGTGCGGGTCATCCGAACCCTGCGCGCCATGGGGATCCGTTCGGTCGCCGTGTTCAGCGAGGCCGACGCCGGTGCCCGGCACGTATTGGAAGCTGATGTGGCGGTCTGTATCGGCCCGGCCGCCGCCCGGCAGAGTTACCTGAACATCGAGGCCGTCCTCAACGCGGCCCAGCGCACCGGTGCCCAGGCGATACACCCCGGATACGGATTCCTTTCCGAGAACGCGGATTTCGCCACCGCGCTGGATGCCGCCGGCATCGTGTTCATCGGACCGCCCGCGTCCGCCATCGCGACGATGGGCGACAAGATCGCGGCCAAGGCCGCGGTGTCGGAGTTCGGTGTTCCGGTCGTGCCGGGTATTTCTCGGCCCGGTCTGACCGACGAGGACCTGATCGCGGGGGCCGCCGAGGTCGGTTACCCCGTGCTGGTCAAGCCGTCCGCCGGCGGTGGAGGTAAGGGCATGCGCGTCGTCGAGCAGGCCGCCGACCTCCCACCCGCATTGGTCAGCGCCCGGCGCGAAGCGGGTGCGGCGTTCGGTGACGACACGTTGTTCCTGGAGCGATTCGTGTTGCGCCCCCGCCACATCGAGGTGCAGGTGCTGGCCGACAGTCACGGCAACGTGATCCACCTCGGAGAGCGCGAGTGCAGTCTGCAGCGCCGCCATCAGAAGGTCATCGAGGAGGCGCCGTCGCCGCTGCTGGACGCTGCCACCCGGGCCAGGATCGGCGCCGCCGCGTGCGATACCGCGCGTAGTGTCGACTACACGGGCGCGGGCACGGTGGAGTTCATCGTCTCCGCCGACCGGCCCGATGAGTTCTTCTTCATGGAGATGAACACCCGCCTGCAGGTAGAGCATCCGGTCACCGAGATGGTCACCGGAATCGACTTGGTGGAACAGCAGATCCGTATCGCCGCCGGCGAGAAGCTGGCGATCGCTCAGGACGACATCGTCATGAGCGGTCATGCCGTGGAAGCCCGGGTGTATGCCGAGGACCCCGCCAACGGTTTCCTGCCGACCGGGGGACCGGTTCTCGGTCTCAGTGAACCGACGGGTCGCGGTGTACGGGTCGATTCCGGGCTGGCGGTGGGCACCGTCGTCGGCAGCGACTACGACCCGATGCTGTCGAAGGTGATCGCCCACGGCAGCGACCGGACGGCCGCCCTGCAGATACTGGACCGAGCATTGGCAGGCACCGCGGTCCTCGGCGTCACCACCAACGCCGAGTTCTTGCGCTTCCTGCTGGCTGATTCCGACGTCGCGGCCGGCCGACTGGACACCGGCCTGCTGGACCGCCGCGCGCCTGACTTCGCTCCTGCGCCAGTTGGCGACGAGCAGCTGATCGCGGCGGCGGCCTACAAGTGGGTCCGCAGCTGGACGGCGGCCGGCGACAACCTTTGGGACGTGCCCTCCGGCTGGCGGATGGGTGAGCGGGCACCGGCCGCCTTCCGCCTGCACGCAGCCGAGCGCACCGATCACGTGTATTTGACCGGCACGCCGCAGCATGCGACCGCCACCGTTGAGCACGGCGACATCCACACCGTCAGTGCGACTTTCGCCGGTGACCGGTTGGCGCTCACCCTCGACGGGCTACGGACCGACTATCTGGTGGTCACCACCGATGGACAGATCTGGCTGTCCGGCGGGGGACGGAGCTTTGTCGTCGAGGAGCTGCGCGAGGCGCCGGTACGCCCCGACGACGAACACAGCGGGGACGCCGAACTCGTCAGCCCGATGCCCGGATCTGTTGTCGCCGTTGGTGTTGAGAATGGCGCCGAGATCACCGCAGGCACCGTTGTCGTCACCGTCGAGGCGATGAAGATGGAGCATGCACTGACCGCACCGACCGACGGTGTGGCCGCAGTGCTCGTCGCCGTCGGCGACCAGGTCAAAGTGGGCCAGCCGTTGGCCCGGATCACCGCTCACCCACAGGAGAACCAGCAATGAGTGACTTCCTCTCGACCGGCACGCTGCCGGACCACTATGCACAGCTAGCCAAGACGGTCCGCGACTTCGCCCAGACCGTCGTGGCCCCAGTGTCCGCCAAACACGATGAGGAACATTCGTTCCCGTACGAGGTCGTGGCGGGCATGGCCGACATGGGCTTGTTCGGCCTGCCGTTCCCCGAAGAGTACGGCGGCATGGGCGGGGACTACTTCGCGCTGTGCCTGGCCCTCGAAGAGCTCGGCAAGGTCGATCAGAGCGTGGCCATCACGTTGGAGGCCGGGGTCTCGTTGGGCGCGATGCCGGTGTACCGCTTCGGTAATGACGCGCAGAAGCACGAATGGTTGCCGCTGCTGGCGAGTGGCAAGGCGCTGGGTGCGTTCGGCCTGACCGAGGCCGGTGGCGGCAGCGATGCGGGGGCCACCAAGACCACCGCGAAGTTGGATGGGTCGACGTGGGTTATCAACGGCTCCAAGCAGTTCATCACCAACTCGGGCACCGACATCACCAAGCTGGTGACGGTCACGGCGGTCACCGGTGAGGTTGCGGGCAAGAAAGAGATTTCGTCGATCCTGGTGCCGGTGCCGACCGAAGGGTTCACCGCCGAGCCTGCCTACAACAAGGTCGGCTGGAACGCCTCGGACACCCACCCGCTGAGCTTCGACGACGTCCGGGTGCCTGCCGAGAACCTGCTCGGGGAACGCGGCCGCGGCTACGCAAACTTCCTGCGCATCCTCGACGAGGGCCGCATCGCGATCGCGGCGTTGTCGGTCGGGGTCGCACAGGGATGCGTGGACGAATGCGTCAAATATGCGAAGGAACGTCAGGCCTTCGGCGCGGCCATCGGTACCTACCAGGCCATCTCCTTCAAGATCGCCCGCATGGAGGCTCGTGCACACACCGCGCGCGCCGCGTACTACGACGCCGCGGCGCTGATGCTGGCCGGCAAGCCGTTCAAGAAGGCGGCCTCGGTGGCCAAGCTGGTGTCCAGCGAGGCGGCGATGGACAACGCCCGCGACGCCACCCAGATCTTCGGTGGCTACGGCTTCATGAACGAGTATCCGGTGGCCCGGCATTACCGGGACAGCAAGATCCTCGAAATCGGGGAAGGGACAACGGAAGTGCAGCTGATGCTGATCGCACGGGAGGTTGGCCTGTGAATGAGAAGAGGGTGGTAGAGCAGCGCGGATTGTGGTTCGAGGAATTCGAAACCGGGGTGCTGTACCTGCACCGGCCGGGCCGCACCATCACCGAGGCCGACAACGTGCTGTTCACCACGCTGACGATGAACACCCAGGCGCTACATCTGGACGCCGCGTTCTCCGACGCCCTGCCGCCGTTCAACCAGCGGCTGGTCAATTCGATGTTCACGCTGTCGACGCTCGTCGGGCTGTCGGTGGCGCAACTGACCCAGGGCACCATCGTCGGAAATCTCGGATTCTCCGACATCGCCTTCCCCAAGCCACTTTTCCACGGTGACACGCTCTACGCCGAAACCGAGATCACCGATAAGCGTGCGTCCAAGAGCCGGCCGGGGGAGGGCATCGTGACCTTCGCGCACACCGGCCGCAACCAGCACGGTGACGTCGTCGCGACCGCGTCGCGCAAGACCATGGTGCGGATGCGCCCGGCAGAGGAGGCGTGATGCTCTCGAACACTGGGCCGGGATGGCTGTTCTGCCCGGCGGACCGGCCGGAGCGTTTCGAGAAGGCCGCGGCGGCAGCCGACGTCGTCATCCTCGACCTGGAGGACGGGGTCGCGGCCAAGGACCGCGAAGCGGCCCGCCGGGCGCTCATCGACACCCGGCTGGATCCGGCTCGTACGGTCGTGCGGGTCAACCCGAGCACCACCGCCGATCACGAGCTTGACCTCAAGGCCGTCGCGGCGACCGAATACACCACGGTGATGCTGGCCAAGTCCGAGCACCCCGAGCAGGTGGCCGCGCTGGCCCCGCTGAATGTGGTGGTGCTCATCGAGACGCCGCTGGCCGCCCTCAACGTCGCCGCGCTGGTGCAGCCCGACAATGCGTTCGCGGTCATGTGGGGCGCCGAGGACCTGTTCGCGGTCACCGGCGGTACCGCCAACCGGCGCGCCGACGGCAGCTACCGCGACGTCGCCCAGCATGTGCGGTCGCAGACCCTGCTGGCCGCGAAGGCCTACGGCCGGATGGCGCTGGACTCGGTGTACCTCGACATCAAGGATCTCGACGGCCTGCGCGCCGAGGCCGACGACGCGGTCGCGGTCGGATTCGACGCCAAGGTGGCGATTCATCCGTCCCAGGTGGCGGTCATCCGATCCGCTTATGCCCCGACTGATGACCAGATTGTCTGGGCGCGCGCGGTGCTGGACGAGGCGACCAGGGCGCGTGGCGTATTCCAGTACGACGGACTGATGGTCGACGCACCGGTTCTGCGCCGTGCCGAGCGGATCGTCGCACTCGCGCCACGGAGCTGACTCGCACGCAGGACGCGACACGCGTCCAATCCGTTACCAGCGATGGACGCGGCCGCATTCGAATCGGGCGCATAATGGCGGTGATGCCCCAGTGCCGCGACGTACCGAGCGCATTGTCCGGCTAGCGCCTTACCCTGGCGACTAGCCGGAGGCCCCTCACCAGGGGTTTTGCTCTAAACGCCGCTGCATTGAGCACCTCACGGAACGACGGCGCAACATGCCGTCACCGACAAGGAGGCGGTATGGCCATCGAAGTGGAGATCGAGCTTGATCCGGTGCGTCTGGTCGACGCCGACGGATCGCCGACATCCGAGTCGCGCTACAGCCGCGATCTACCCCCGGAAACGCTGGGTTGGCTCTACGAATCGATGGTTGTCACGCGTGACCTCGACACCGAGTTCATCAACCTGCAACGGCAGGGTGAGCTGGCCCTGTTCGCGTCGTGTCGCGGTCAGGAGGCCGCGCAGATCGGTGCGACGGCGTGCTTACGCAAAACCGACTGGCTGTTTCCGCAATACCGCGAGATCGGCGCATTTCTGCTGCGGGGAATCACTCCCGGCCAGATGGGCGCGGTGTGGCGCGGCAAATGGCACGGTGGCCTGGAATTCACCAGCAAGTGTGTCGCGCCGATAGCCATCCCGATCGGCACCCACGGCCTGCACGCGGTGGGTGCGGCGATGGCCGCACAGCGGCTCGGCGAGGACTCGGTCACGGTCGCGTTTCTCGGCGACGGCGCCACCAGTGAGGGCGACGCCCACGAAGCGCTGAACCTGGCCTCGGTGTTCAAAGTGCCGTGCGTGTTCTTCGTGCAGAACAACCAGTGGGCGATCTCGGTGCCGGTCAGCCATCAGCAGGCCGGGCCGTCGATCGCGCACAGGGCGATCGGTTACGGCATGCCGGGAATTCGCGTCGACGGCAATGACGTTTTGGCGTGCTACGCGGTGATGTCCGAGGCTGCCGAACGGGCGCGTCATGGCGGCGGCCCGACGCTGATCGAGGCGATCACCTATCGAATGGGCCCACACACCACCTCCGACGATCCGACCCGTTACCGGTCGGCCGACGAGGTGGACGAGTGGCAGGCGCGCGACCCGATCTCGCGGTACCGCACCTATCTCGAATCGGTGGGGGTGTGGTCGGACCGACTGCGGGAACGGGTGGCCGCGAGATCGGCGCGGCTGTGCGCCGATTTGCGCGACGCCATTGTCGGCGCAGCCGATTTCGACCCCGCCGAACTGTTCGAGAGCGTGTACGCCGAGATCACCCCGGATCTGGCGAAGCAGCGTGATCAGCTGCTGGCCGAGTTGGCGAAGGAGGCTTGACATGACCCAGACGATCGATCGGCCTGCAGCCCAAGGTGATTCGCCCGAGCCGTGGGGGCCCATCCTCACCCAGGTGCCTGCGGTGACCGAACTGACCATGGTGCAGGCCATCAACCAGGCACTGCACGATGCAATGGCCGCCGACGACCGGGTGCTGGTATTCGGTGAGGACGTCGCGACGCTCGGGGGCGTGTTCCGGGTCACCGAGGGGCTCAGTGAAACTTTCGGAGCAGAACGGTGTTTCGACACTCCGCTGGCTGAATCCGCCATCATCGGAATCGCGGTCGGGTTGGCCGTGCGAGGCTTCAGCCCGGTGCCCGAGATCCAGTTCGACGGCTTCAGCTACCCGGCGTTCGACCAGATCGTCAGTCATCTGGCCAAGTACCGCATGCGAACCCACGGCGACATCGACATGCCGGTGACGGTGCGTATCCCGTCGTTCGGTGGGATCGGTGCCGTCGAGCATCATTCCGAATCCACCGAAAGTTACTGGCTGCACACCGCCGGACTGAAGGTCGTGGTGCCCTCTACCCCCAGTGACGCGTACTGGCTTCTGCGGCATTCGATCGCCTGCAAGGATCCGGTGATCTATCTGGAACCGAAGCGGCGCTACTGGGCACGCGAGCCCGTCGACACCAGCACGCCGGGCTTGCCGATCGGGCGGGCTACGGTGCGGCGCACCGGTACTGATGTCACTGTGGTCACCTACGGTGGGCTGGTCGGCACGGCACTGAGTGCGGCAGACCTGGCTGCCGAACGCGGTTGGAGCCTGGAAGTGGTCGACCTGCGCTCGCTCAATCCGCTCGACTTCGACACGGTTGCGGGCTCCGTACGCCGCACAGGCCGTGCCGTGGTGATGCATGAAGGGCCGCGCACCTTGGGCTTCGGCGCCGAACTGGGCGCCCGCATCTCGGAGGAGCTGTTCTACGACCTGGAATCGCCGGTATTGCGCGCCACCGGTTTTGACACACCGTACCCGCCGGCCCGGTTGGAGAAGGTGTGGTTGCCCGGCGTCGACCGATTACTGGATTGCGTCGAACGCGCGATGGAGCAGCCGTGACCTCCCGGGATTTTCTGGTCCCCGATCTCGGCGAGGGCTTGCAGGACGCCACCATCACCAGTTGGAACGTCGCGGTCGGTGACACCGTCGAACTGAACCAGACCCTGTGCACGGTGGAAACCAACAAGGCCGAGGTGGAGATTCCCAGCCCATATGCCGGCCAGGTGCTCGAACTCGGCGGTGGGGCGGGCGACACCCTCGCCGTCGGGGCGGTGCTGGTGCGGATCGCGACCAGTGAGCCTGCGAGGACGAACGGCACTGGCACCCAGCGCAAGTCGGTGCTCGTCGGTTACGGCGCCGACGACACCATGGATGCGAGTCGCCGTGATGTGCCCACGCAACGCCCACGGGCCAAACCGCCGGTCCGCAAACTGGCTGCCGACTTGCATGTCGACCTGACCGCGCTGACGCCGTCGGGGCCGGAGGGGATTGTTACGCGCGACGATGTGCTCGCGGCGGCGGGCAGTTCGGAGATGGTCGATGTGCGTGGTGTCCAGGCGGAGATGGCGCGACGGATGTCGTTGTCGCGACGCGAGATCCCCGATGCCCATGCCCGGACCGACGTGGATTGCTCGGCCTTGGTTCGACTGCGGGATCGGATCCGAGAGGTCGACGCCGAGCTGCCGATCACTCCGTTCGTGCTCACGCTGCGGTTGCTGACGATTGCGTTGCGCCGTCACCCGATCCTGAACTCCACGTGGGTGGAAACCACCGGCGGTCCGCAGATTCACCAACACCCCTCGGTGCACCTGGGTTTCGGCGTGGCCGCCCCCCGGGGACTGCTGGTACCCGTGGTCCGTGACGCACACAGTTTGACGACCCGTGAGCTGGCCGCGGCAGTGGCGCGACTTGTCGAGGCGGCCCGCGCGGGCACGCTCAAGCCGGGGGAGCTGACCGGGTCGACGTTCACGGTGTCGAACTTCGGTGCCCTTGGTATCGATGACGGCGTGCCGGTGATCAACTACCCGGAGGCGGCGATTCTCGGCATGGGATCGTTGAAGCCGCGTCCGGTGGTGGTCGACGGTGCTGTGCTGGCGCGGCCGACCATGTCGCTGACCTGTGCCTTCGACCATCGCGTCGCAGACGGCGCACAGGTGGGAGCGTTCCTGCGGGATCTGCGCGGCTTGATCGAGGAGCCGGAACTGGCGCTGCTGGAGCTCTAAGCGAGCGCTACTTGCGTTTCGCGGCGGCGAGCCGGCGGGCGAATTCCGGTGATTCGATCGAGGCGGCCTGCGGGCCGAGTTCGGTGTCGACGGCGATCCGGTGCTGGTCGATGTCGATGACGCCGGGATTGGCAGTCGCCCGCATCGATGCCTTTGTCGCGATCACCACGTCACGCGGTGCGCCGGCCGGACCGGCCGCCAATTCGCGTGCCGCGGCGACCGGATCCTCGGCGACGCTGAGCGCCAGGCCGTGGCGCACTGCGGCCTCCGCGTCGAACCGCATGCCGAACAACAGGGACGCGCGAGCCACCTGCGGACCGACGGCCCGCTGGAGCATCCACGTCGCACCGCCGCCGGGATGGATACCGAGCTTCTGGAACCGGGGGTCGAACAATGCGGCGGGTCCGGCGATGCGCACGTCGGCGGCCAGCGCGAGGTTCAGGCCGGCGCCTACCGCGGCGCCGTTGACCGCCGCGATCGTGGGCAGGGTGCAGTGTGCGACGGCCAGAAATCCGTCGTAGATCTTGCGCAAACCGTCCCCGGTCGCTTCGCCGAGCGCGGTCAGGTTCGCCCCCGCACAGAACGCTTTACCTGAGCCGGTGACGATCACCGCGTGTACGTCAGGGTTGGCCTCGGCTGCGTCGACGGCGGCGCGCAATGCCGCCGAGATTTCGAATGTCACCGCATTGCGGCGATCGGGATCGTTGACGGTGATCAGTGCGATGCGGTCATCGACCTGCGTGAGTACGAGTTCGGACACGGGCCGAGCCTAACCGTCCAGAGTTTCGTCACGCTGGAGTGGCGCCCGAGCCCCGCGGCCACTCCAGCGTGACAAACCGCGGGCCGGGCTGGGCGCGAGCAGGCGAGCAGCGCGCGGTCAACGGCCCGTCGAGCCGTCGATGAGCTCCCGCAGGATGTCCATGTGTCCCGCATGACGGCCCGTCTCTTCGATCATGTGGGTGAGGGCCCACCGCATCGACGGGGGCGGCCCTTTGTGTGCCGGCCGTCCACACGGTGCCTCGAGATCGGCACAGGCCGCAATCGCGTCGTTGGCCTGGGCGGTCGCGCGTCGGTACTCGGTGGTCAGCGACAGCACAGTACTGGCGGCGGAAGCGTGAAACGTTGTCGGCCAATCGGTGACATCCTCACCCAGAAACGTGAACTTCTCCACGGCGATCAGATGGTTGAGCAGCCCGAGCAAGTTGGTGCCCGACGGGACACCGGGTTCCCGGACCTGCGGTTCGGGCGTGCCCTGCACTTTCGAAATCACCGACGCGCGAAGGTAGTCGAGGAACCCGACGAGAACGTCACGCTCGGATCCGCCGACTGCGGGCGGTGGCATATCTCGTCGCCGCGGTGCCATGGGACGACATTAGCGCGGCAGTTGAATGTGCCGGCAGCAGTCAGACGCGATCGGCTCTCAGTTCGCGGCCGACCATCGCAGCAGGTAGCGGTAGTACAGCGCCCGCCGGGTCGACGCTCCCGGGAGAACCTCCGCGGCGACGCGACGGATCTCGTCGAGGTCCTCGGCCGGATCGGCCACGACAACGCCGATGTCCTGTGTTTCCCGGTGCCACCATGATCCCAGTCGCACTGACGGCAGGCACAGGCCGGACCAGAGCCAGTCGCGAAGCGACTTGTTGGCGGACAACCCGACCACCGCGATCTCACCCGAC
Organism: Mycolicibacterium sp. XJ870; assembly: GCF_053483975.1. Taxonomy (NCBI): domain Bacteria; kingdom Bacillati; phylum Actinomycetota; class Actinomycetes; order Mycobacteriales; family Mycobacteriaceae; genus Mycobacterium; species Mycolicibacterium sp. XJ870. The sequence goes on along the minus strand of NZ_JBEFTI010000010.1, from coordinate 27,842 downwards.
GGGGTCAGCAATCCGCGGGCCTTGGTCAGGGCATCCCGCAGGTTCATGTGATGCAGACTCGCGACCAACGTGATGAGGTCGAACCTGCGCGCACCGCAATCGAAGTCTTCGAAACTGGTTTGCGCCACAGTGACATTGGGATAGTCGGCAAGCCGGTACCAAGCGCGCTGGAGTGCCGCGGGCTCTGGATCGATCGCGGTGACCGAGCGCGACACCGGAGACAATCGCTGCGTCAGCAGACCGTCCCCGCAGCCGACATCGAGCACGTCACCTCGGTGTCGGGAGGCAATACCCACCAACCAAGGGTGGTAGGCGGTGTTGTGATTCCAGTACTCATCGGTTGGCTGACTCACAACTTCGACTGTGCCACGGGGGCCGACAGTGCCTGCTCAGCCGATGCCGAGGGTCCGAAATGCCCGATTGTCAGTCGCTGGTGCGAACTCCACGTTCAAAGGTGCGGATGACGGCGGGAGCGGCCGCGTGTTGCGGCATCAGGCCATCCTTGGAATCCTGGCAGGCCCATTTGACCAGACCGTACAGCGCATGCTCGATCCACATCGTGCTGACCTCCGAGTCGAACACACCGTCGGCCTGCCCACGCTGGATCAGCCTGGTCAATCTGGTTGTATCGGGCAGTGATTCGGGTGGCATGTCGCGGGTCAGCACAGGATCGCCGAACAGGAACAGGATCCGGTTCCCGACGGAGATCATCGCGTTGATCACTCGGCGCATGGCATCGATCGGGCGGCCGTCCTCAGGTGCCGCGGCTGCCACGGCGTCGGTCACGACCCGCACGGAATCCAAAATGGTTTCGTTGATCAGGCTTTCCCGGTCTGGGAAATACCGATGCACAGTGGTGCGGCCGACACCGGCGGCCCTGGCGATGTCGGGCAGGGTGGCGGTCCGGTCATCGGCCAGCACCGTCGCGGCGGCCTCGATGATCGCGTCGCGGGTGCGCGCCTGGGTGGCCGAGAGCTCGCCGGAACTCATGCGCCGATGATATCGACGCGATGCCTCATGACGGGCTCACCACAGGTATCGGGGTGGTGTCGTCGCGTCGGAAACGCGCCGGGCGCTGGCGCACCCGTAGCGGCCACCAGAACCAGCGACCCAGGATCGCGGCGATAGTGGGCGTCATCAGCGACCGCACGACGAGGGTGTCGAACAACAGGCCAAGGCCGATGGTCGTGCCGCCCTGCCCGATTGCAATGAGATCGCTGGTGGCCATCGACGCCATCGTGAAGGCGAACACCAGGCCGGCGGCGGTGACCACGCCGCCTGTCGCGCCCATGGCTCTGATGATGCCCGTGTTGATGCCCGCGCCGATCTCCTCCTTCATCCTGGACACCACCAGAAGGTTGTAGTCCGATCCGACGGCCAGCAGCACGATGACCGAGAACGCCAACGTCATCCAGTGCAGGTCCATACCGAGCAGGTACTGCCAGACCAGTACCGAAAGGCCGAATGATGCGGCGAGGGAGAGGATCACGGTTCCCACGATGACGAATGACGCGATCAAGGCACGGGTGATCAACAGCATCACCATGAAGATCAACGTGATGGCGCCGAGAGCGGAGATCAGCAGATCCCACTGTGCACCCACCTGGATGTCCTTATAGGTGGCCGCGGTACCCCCGAGGTAGATCTTGGCGTCGGCCAGCGGGGTCGTCTTGATGGACTCCCGGGCGGCCTGCAGTAACGGGTCCACATGCGAAATGCCTTCGGTGGTCGCCGGATCGACGTCGTGGGTGATGATGAACTGGGCGGCCTGACCGTCCGGCGAGACCATCAGTTCCAGCCCGCGTTTGAAGTCTGGATTGTCGAACGCCTCGGGCGGTAGATAGAACGAGTCGTCGTTGCGGGCGTCGTCGAACGCCTGGCCCATGACCGATGCGGTGTCGGTCATCTGGCCGATCTGATCGACCATCCCGTTGAACGTGCTGTACATCGTCTGCATGGTGGACTGCATGCTCTTCGAGATGGCGATCATCGGCGGCAGTTGTGCCACCAGTTGTGGCATCAGCTGATCCATCTCGGTCATGTTCTTCATCGACTTGGTGATGCTGTCACTCATGTCGTTGATGCCGTCGAGTCCGTCGAACACCGAACGCATGGCGTGGCAGGCCGGGATGTCGAAGCAGTGCGGTTCCCAGTAGAAGTAGTTGCGCATCGGCCGCATGAAGTCATCGAAATCCGCGATGTGGTCGCGCATTTCGGTGGTGTTGGCTTCCATCTCCGTCATGGAAGCGGTGAGGTCGTGGGTGATGTCGGTCATTCGATTCATCAGGTCCAGCATGTTTTCCATGATCGTGACCATCCGGCCCAGATCGTCGGTCATGGTGAGCATGTCGCCCATGCGCTCGCGGAGGAATTGCAGGTTCTCGGTCATGGACACCGACTGCATGCTCACCTGGAACGGCACCGAGCTGTGGGCGATGGGGCGGCCCAGCGGACGGGTGATGCTCTGTACGCGCGAGATGCCCGGAACACGGATCAATTCCCTGGCGATCTTGTCCAGCACGATCATGTCCGCGGGGTTGCGCAGGTCTCGGCCCGCGTCGACCATCAACAGGTCCGGATTCATCCGTGCCGCGGTGAAATGTCTTTCGGCGGCGGCATATCCGACGTTGGATGGCAAATCCTGGGGAATGTATTCCCGCTCGTTGTAGGAGGTCTTGTAGCCGGGCAGTGCCAGCAGTCCGACGAGCGCGATGGCGATCGCTGCGGCCAGGATGGGCCCCGGCCAGCGCACCACCGAGGTGCCGACCTTGCGCCAGCCTCTGGACCGGATCTCGCGCTTGGCGTCGAACATGCCGAAGCGGCTGCCCACCACCAGGACTGCCGGCGCCAGCGTGAGCGAGGCAATCACCACAACGAGCATGCCGATGGCACTCGGGATGCCCATGGAACTGAAATAGTTCAACCTGGTGAAGTGCAGGCACAACATGGCCCCCGCGACGGTGAGGCCGGAGCCGAGGATGACGTGCCCCACTCCGCGAAATGCAGTGTAGTAGGCGTCGTCTCGGTCCTGACCCTTCTGCCGGGCTTCCTGGTAGCGGCCGACGAGGAAGATCGCGTAGTCGGTTCCGGCGGCAATCGCCAACGAGGTCAACAGGCTGACGGCGAACGTTGACAGGCCCAGCAGATGAGCGTGGCCGATAGCCGCCACAACACCACGGGCCGCCGACATCTCCAGCAGCACGACGATCAGCATCAGCAGCGTGGTGCCGATCGACCGGTACACCACCAGCAGCATCACGGCGATCACGGCGATCGTGACGAACGTGATGGTGATCATGCTCTTGTCGCCGGCCTCGTTCATGTCCGTGGTGAGCGGACCCTGGCCTGTCACATAGGCTTTCACGCCTGCCGGCGGGTCGGAGTCTTCGATGATCTTGCGGACCGCGGCAACCGACTCGTTGGCCAGCGTCTCACCCTGGTTGCCCGCGAGATTGACCTGAACGTAGGCGGCCTTGCCGTCGGTGCTCTGCGACCCCGCCGCAGTGATCAGGTCACCCCAGTAGTTCTGTACGTGCTGAACGTGTTCGGTGTCGGCCTCGAGCGTGCGGACCAGATCGTCGTAGTAGTGGTGGGCTTCGTCGCCGAGCGGTTGGTCGCCTTCCAACACGACCATCGCGATGGTGTCGGAATCGAATTGATCGAAGCGCTCGCCGATCTTCTTCATCGCCACCAGCGCCGGTGCGTCCTGTGGGGACAACGACACCGAGTTCTCGTGGCCGACGACCTCGAGTTGCGGGACGAGAGCGTTGAGGGCGACGACGAGCACAACCCACGCCAGGATGATCGGGATCGCGGCGACGCGGATGACGCGGGCCGGCCCGGAATGCGATCCCGCCTGGCCGCTGCCGATGCGCGATCCGCCTTCGGCTCCTCGCCGGCCGCTCACGCTGCCTTCTCCAAGCAGAAGGCCTGGGCGTGGTGCTGGGTCACCGTTTGGTCGTCTCTGACTTCTCCGTTGACGACGATCCGGCAGGTGATCACGTCGCTGTCTCCTTGTGCCACCACGTTGGCGAACACCGTCGGCAGGGTGGTGACGACCTCGTGCCGCCATGGCAGCGAGTCGAAACTCTCGGTATGCGGTTGGGCGTCGGCATCCAGGTAGCTGACGTGGCCGCTGGTTGCGCTGGGGCCGTCGATCTCGTAGACCACGCGCTTGGGGTTGAACTCCACGATGTCGTCGCCGGCGGCCTGCCCAGGGTCGGTCTTGATGTGCGTACCGAAGACCCCGTGCATGCGGTTCATCGCAAACCCGCTGATGGCGAGTACGGCAACCAACACCAATGGAATCCAGAATCGTCCGAGTACCCGAAACAGCCCAGCCACGGGCCACCGCCTTCCGACCGGCGCACCCCAGCCGAAACCCCTTCCGACCCGCACCGCTCGGGAGAACTTAGCAGTTCAATAATGGATCGAGTACGTTCCAAAAAGGAAGTTTGATCTTCCTCACACTTGGGTCTCACCGGGAATTTTGTTGACCCTCGACCGCAGTCGGTGCGGCTAGCGGGCTCGCTGACCGACGCCTGTCACCAGCTCCTTTATGCGGAATCTTCCGCCGGCAGCCGGGTCGAGTGGGGGTGTGTCCATCCCGCTGCCGTCCCGCAGCCCGTCGAGGAACTCGCGTATCGCGTCGAGTGCGGTATGTGTCGGTGTCCAGCCGAGCTCCTCGGTGGCCCGCGTGGTGTCCATGATCGGCAGGCTCAGCGCCAGATCGACAAGCGTCGGGCTGGCGGGCACCAGGTGAAGATTCCAAGCCGCGGCTACCGCGGCGCGGATCGGCCGCAACGGCACCCTCATCGAGCGGGCACCCAGCAGTTGGCCGAGGGTGTCCGCATCAAGGACAGGTTCGGCGGCGAGGTTGAACGCGCCATGCACGGGGCGCTGGACCGCCAGGCGGTACGCGTCGGCTGCGTCCATTGAATGCAGTGCCTGCAACCGCAAGCCCGGTAGGTCGGGAATGATCGGCAGCAGCTCCGGGCGAACCAACTTGTTGGGCAGGAGCGGGCCGGCGAACAGACGGCGCTGTTCGGCTGCCGACTCCCGCTTGAAGATGAACGCGGGCCGCATCCGGACCACCCGCAAGTCCGGGTGAACTTGTTCGAAGTGATCCAGTACCCGCTCTAGATAGGACTTCTCGCGACCGTAGGCCGCGGTGGGAAGGGCGTGGGTGGGCCACGACTCGTCGACGCCGCGGTCTTGCGGTCCGGGGGAATAGGCCCCTACCGACGAGGCGTACACCAACGCCCGGACCCCCGCGTTCGCGACGGCATCGAATACCCGGATGCTTCCGAGCACGTTGTTGCGCCACGTTGCGAGTTCGTCGTGGGTGGGCTGGAAGATCCACGCCAGGTGTACGACGGCGTCGGCGCCTCGGAAGTGAGGTTCCAGCTCGTCGCACGAGACGTCCGCTTCGACCCATCTCGTCTTGGGCGGTTGCCATCGTGGCTTGCGTCGCGCAATCCCCACGATCGAATCCACGTGGTCATCAGCCGCCAGGACTTCGACCACGCTGCTGCCCACGTTGCCGGTTGCGCCGACGACCACCACTCGCATCGCTGATCACGCTCCACCGCGTTGGTTTTCAGCGCGTGAGTACCCGCTGGGCGGAGCCGATATGCCTGCAGCGCCAAGACTCCAGGAGTATCGGCGTTGTAGCGCCCCCGGCAGGGATCGAACCTGCGACCGACCGCTTAGAAGGCGGTTGCTCTATCCGCTGAGCTACGGGGGCAGTGCCGGACGAGTCTATCGTGGGGCCCTCTCGCCCCCGCACCTGTGACACCCGGCAAAGCTCACCCGTGGCTACTGGTCGCGGACTAGCGTGGATGTTGCACGCGGCAGGCCGGGAGGGGAGAGGGACCACGCTATGAGCGAAGTGTCGGAGGTCGACGCGGCGGGACTGCCCGAGGAGCTGAGTGCCGTAGACCAGTTGTTGCATCGTGGGGAGGCCAACCCGCGCACCCGGTCGGGCATCATGGGCGTCGAGATCCTCGATACCACCCCGGATTGGGAGCGGTTCCGCACCCGGATGGACAACGCTTCGCGCAAGGTCCTTCGGCTGCGCCAGAAGGTGGTGATGCCGACGTTGCCTACGGCGGCGCCGCGTTGGGTCGTCGACCCGGATTTCAACTTGGACTACCACGTTCGACGGATGCGCGTTCCCGAGCCGGGCACCGTTCGGGAACTCCTCGACCTCGCCGAGGTGGCGATGCAGTCGCCGATGGACATCTCGCGGCCGCTGTGGAGCGCGACGCTCGTCGAAGGACTGGCAGGCGGGCGCGCCGCCACGATGCTGCACCTGAGTCACGCGGTGACCGACGGCGTGGGCAGTGTCGAAATGTTCGCGAGCATCTACGACTTGGAGCGCGATCCGGAACCCACTGCGACAGCCCCGCTGCCGATCCCACAGGACCTCTCGCCCAATGACCTGATGCGCCAAGGCATCAACCGACTTCCGGGCTCCATCGTGGGCGGTGTGTTCGGCGCGCTCGGCGGCGCGGCGCGGGTCGCCACGCGAGTGGTGCGGGACCCGGTGTCGGCGGTCAGTGGAGTGGTGGATTACGCGATGTCGGGGGCGCGGGTTATGGGCCCGGCCGCTGATCCGTCGCCGCTACTGCGGCGACGCAGCCTGTCCACGCGCACCGAGGCGATCGACATTCCGTTCGGTGATCTGCACCGTGCGGCGAAAGCCGCAGGCGGCTCCATCAACGACGCCTACCTGGCGGGGCTGTGCGGCGCGCTGCGGCGCTACCACGACGCGATGGGCATTCCGATCCAGGCACTGCCGATGGCGGTTCCGGTGAATCTGCGATCCCAGGACGATCCGTCGGGCGGAAACCGGTTCGCCGGGGTGAATCTCGCGGCGCCGATCGGTATCAGCGATCCCGAGACGCGCATCAAGGCGGTCAGGGCGCAGATGACAAGCAAACGAGAAGAGCGGGCGATCGATGTGGTCGGCGCGATCGCGCCGGTGATCAGCCTGCTGCCCGACACCTTCCTGGAGTCGATGGCCGGATCGGTGGTGAACTCCGATGTGCAGGCCAGCAATGTGCCGGTGTACGCCGGTGACACCTATATCGCCGGAGCGAAGATCTTGAGGCACTACGGGATCGGTCCACTGCCCGGCGTCGCGATGATGGTCGTGCTGGTCTCGCGGTCGGGCTACATCACCGTCACCGCCCGCTACGACCGCGCTGCCATCACCGACGTACCGCTGTTCGCGCGGTGCCTACAGGACGGCTTCGACGAGGTGCTCGCACTGGGCGGGGACGCCTGCTGTGTCCCAGCCTCGTTCGATTCCGACGCGACGAATGGGAGTGTCGCACAGTGACTTCAGCTCGACCGGCAAATCAGAAGCAGATGCGGCTGCCGGGGACGCTTGCCGAGATCGAGGCCAGCCCGGAGGGGCCCGAGATCGGCGCGTTCTTCGATCTGGACGGCACGCTGGTGGCCGGCTTCACCGGCGTGCTCATGACGCGGGACCGCCTGCGGCGTCGCCAAATGGGGGTCGGCGAGTTCATCGGGATGGTGCAGGCGGGGCTCAACCACCAGTTGGGCCGATCGGAGTTCGAGGACCTCATCGGCAAGGGCGCGCGGATGCTGCGCGGCAATTCGCTCAGCGACCTCGACGAACTGGGAGAGCGGCTGTTCGTCCAGCACGTGCAGTCCCGCATGTACCCCGAGATGCGGGCGATGGTGCGGGCACACCAGGACCGCGGACACACCGTGGTGCTCAGCTCGTCGGCGTTGACGTTGCAAGTGGAGCCCGTGGCGCGGTTTCTGGGCATCGACCATGTGCTCAGCAACAAGTTCATGACCGACGACGACGGCTTGATCACCGGTGAGGTGACGACGCCGATCCTCTGGGGGCCCGGCAAAGCTCGTGCGGTGCAGGGGTTTTCGATGGCCAACGGCATCGACCTGACGAAGAGCTACTTCTACGCCGACGGTGACGAGGACGTCGCCCTGATGTATCTGGTGGGCAACCCGCGGCCGACCAACCCGGCAGGCAAATTGGCGGCGGTGGCGGCCAAACGTGGCTGGCCGGTGTTGAAGTTCACCAGCCGCAGCGGCAGCAGTCCGATCTCCCAGTTGCGGACCGTGGCGGGCGTGGCGTCCATGATGCCGGTCGCGGCCGGCGCCCTGGGTTGGGGTCTGCTCAACCGCAACCGGCGCCGCGGGGTCAACTTCTTCACCGCCACCTGGAGCCGCGCACTCTTGACGGCCACCGGTGTGAATCTCAATGTGCTGGGCGAGGAGAACCTGACTGCCCAGCGGCCCGCGGTGTTCATCTTCAACCACCGCAACCAGGCTGATCCGATCATCGCGGCGTCACTGGTGCGCGACAACTTCACCAGTGTGGGTAAGAAGGAATTGGCCAACGACCCGATCGTCGGCACGATCGGGCGGGTGATGGACGCGGCCTTCATCGATCGCGACGACCCCAAGAAGGCCGTTGAGGGTCTCCAGAAGGTGGAAGATCTGGCCCGCAAAGGTCTCTCGATTCTCATCGCCCCCGAAGGCACCCGCCTGGACACCACCGCGGTGGGTTCGTTCAAGAAGGGCCCGTTCCGCATCGCGATGGCGGCGGGTATCCCGATCGTGCCCATCGTGATACGCAATGCCGAGGTGATCGCGGCGCGAGACTCCAGCACCTTCAATCCGGGGACCGTGGATGTCGCGGTGTATCCACCGATTGCGGTGGACGACTGGACTGTCGAAGATCTGCCCGAGCGCATCGCCGCGGTCCGCCAGATCTACTTCGACACGTTGAAATCATGGCCGCACGACGAGCTGCCGCAGTTCGACATCTATTCACAACCCACGGCGGCGAAGAAGTCTCCCGCTCGGAAGGCCGCCAAGAAGGCGCCTGCGAAAGCTGCCAAGAAGGCGCCTGCGAAAACCACTGCGGCCAAACCGAAGACAGGCACCGGTCGGACCGCCAAGGGTCGGCCGTGACCGCTCCCGCCGAGTATTTCGCCAGCTTCACCACCTCGGACGACGCGCTGATCCTGGCGTCGGTTTCTTCACCGGCCGAACTCGAATTGCTCAACGACTGGCTGAAGGCGCACCGGCGTGATCACCCCGATTCCAAGATCGAGGTGCTGCAACTCCCGGCTGCCGACGAGCCGGCGCCGGGTGTGCTGGCTCAGTTGGTCGAGGAACTCGAGGCCGAGGAGGACAGGCTTGTCGTTCCGGTGCGAGTGTTCTGGGTGCCGGCCGGTCTGCCCACCCGGTTGAAAGTCGTGGCGCTGATGTCGGGCCGCGACACCTACCGGCCACCGGAGATCCTGCAGCGGCGCATCCTGCGCAAGGATCCGTCTCGCGCACGGGTGGTGGCCGGCGAACCGGCCAAGGTGTCCGAACTGCACAAGCAGTGGAGCGAGAACACTCTCGCCGAAAACCCCAGGGAGTTCGCCCATTTCGTGCTGCGTAGGGCGGCGCTGGCGATCGAACGGGTGGAGTTGCGGCTGCTCGGCCCGGAATACAAGTCGCCGCGGCTGGTCAAGCCGGAAATGCTGGCGTCGACCAAGTTCCGGAAAGGGCTGGAGGAGATCCCCGGTGCGACGGTGGAAAAGGCCGGTGAGATGCTCGACGAGCTCGCCACCGGGTGGAGCCGGTTCTCCGTCGATTTGATCCCCACGCTGGGACGGTCGATATTCAGCCGGGGATTCGACCCGCGCATCGACTATGCCCGATCCGAGATCGAGTCCATGCGCCATGCCCTGGAACAACATCCGGCCGTGCTGTTGTTCTCCCATCGGTCCTACCTCGACGGCGTGATCGTCCCGGTGGCCATGCAGGAGAACCGGCTGCCGCCGGTGCACACCTTCGCCGGGATCAACCTGTCGTTCGGCTTGATGGGTCCGTTGTTTCGGCATTCCGGGGTCATCTTCATCCGCCGCAAGCTCGACGATCCGTTGTACAAGTACGTGTTGCGGCAGTACGTCGGCTACATCGTGGAGAAGCGGTTCAACCTGAACTGGTCCATCGAGGGCACCCGGTCACGCACGGGAAAGATGTTGCCGCCCAAGCTCGGATTGCTCGCCTACGTCGCCGACGCCTATCTGGACGGCCGCAGCGAGGACATCCTGCTGCAGCCGGTGTCGATCAGCTTCGACCAATTGCACGAGACCGCCGAGTATGCGGCCTATGCCCGCGGCGGGGAGAAAACACCCGAAGGCCTGAGCTGGCTCTACAGCTTCATCAAGGCGCAAGGCGAACGCAACTACGGCAAGATCTATGTTCGCTTCCCCGAAGCGGTTTCGATGCGGCAATACCTCGGCGAGCCGCACGGCCAGATGGCGCAGGACGCGGCGGCCAAGCGCCTGGCCATGCAGAAGATGGCGTTCGAGGTGGCCTGGCGGATTCTGCGGGTCACCCCCGTCAACGCGACGGGGTTGGTTTCGGCGCTGCTGCTCGCCACCCGCGGAGTCGCACTGACCCTGGACCAGCTGCACCACACCCTGCAGGACTCCCTGGATTACCTGGAGCGCAAGAACACCCCGATGACAAACAGCGCGCTGCGGCTGCGGACGCCCGATGGGGTGCGCTCGGCGGTCGACGCGTTGTCGCACGGTCACCCGGTGACGATGGTGGACAGCGGGCGGGAGCCGGTGTGGCGCATCACCGCGGAGTGCGAACTCGAAGCCGCCTTCTACCGCAACTCACTGATCCATGCATTCCTGGAGACCTCGATCGTCGAGCTCGCGCTCGCCCATGCTGCGCACGCCGAAGGCGATCGGCGGCAAGCGTTCTTCGACCAGGTGATGCGCCTGCGTGACCTGCTCAAATTCGACTTCTACTTCGCCGATTCGGCGGCGTTCCGTAACAACGTCATCGAAGAGATGTCCTGGTTGGCCCGCACGGGAGGAGGGCAGAGCACCGGAGACTGGGAGTCGTATGTCACGGCCGGTGGCGAGGAGAGCTACGAACTGCTGCGCACCAAACGCCCGCTGATCGCGGGCGCGATGTTGAGGCCTTTTTTCGAGGCATACGCGATCGTGGCCGACGTACTACGCGACGCGCCCACCGAGATCTCCGAGAAGGATTTGACGAAGCTGGCCTTGGGTGTGGGAAGGCAGTACATCGCGCAGGATCGCGTGCACAGCAATGAGTCGGTATCGGCACTGCTGTTCGCCACCGCACGACAGGTGGCAGCGGATCAGAATCTCCTGGAACCCGGTCCGGATCTGACGTCGCGCCGCACTGTCTTCCGCGACGAGTTGCGCGGCATCCTCGCCGATATGGACAAGGTTGAGCAGATCGCGCGTGAGCAGTTCGCCGTCAGGGAACTGGCGCGGCGCCGGGCGCGCGGCGAATCCGCGTAGCGCTCACGGTGTGGGCTCCGACACGCCATACGCTGAGATCATGACTTCTCCCGGCCGGCTGGCCTCCGACGTGCGCAGCAGCGCGGTGTGGCCAGTGCTGGTCGGTGTCGGAGTGCTGGCCGGAGTGGTCGCGGCCGGGATCGGTGCGCTGTCGCTGGCCGACGCGTTGACCGCCACCGGCCTGCCCAACCCGGGACCGGTCACCACCTACGGTCTGCCGTTCGTGCGGGCGGCCGGCGAGATCGCGGCCGTGGTGGCGGTCGGAGCGTTCCTGTTCGCGGCTTTTCTGGTCCCGCCACAGACCAACGGCGTGCTCGACGTGGCGGGCTACCGCGCTTTGCGGGTGGGCTCCGCGGCGTCCGCGGTATGGACGGTGTGCGCCGCGCTGCTGGTTCCGCTGACCATCTCAGACGTCTCCGGGCAACCGTTTGTGGATCATCTCGGCCCGGTCGACGTGTGGTCGGCCACCAGCCTCGTGGAAACCGCCGGGGCCTGGCGATGGACGGCGATCCTGGCCGCAGCCGTGACCATCGCCAGCCTGCCGGTGTTGCGCTGGGGCTGGACCCCGGTGTTGCTGGCCGGTTCCATGATCACCCTGGTTCCCCTGGCGCTCACCGGGCATTCGTCGGCGGGCGGCGCCCACGACCTGGCCACCAACAGCCTGTTCATCCATCTGATGGCGGCAGCGCTGTGGGCCGGTGGCCTGTTGGCCCTGCTCGCGCACGCCATCCGGGGCGGGCAGCACGGTCACGTGGCGGCCCGCCGATTCTCTGCGCTGGCGCTGTGGTGCTTCGTCGCGATGGGCGTCAGCGGCGTCCTCAACGCGCTGGTGCGTATCCACGTGCCGGATCTGTTCCGGACGTCGTACGGCTGGCTGGTGATCGCCAAGATCGTCGCCCTCGCGCTGCTCGGCTTCCTGGGCTGGCGGCAGCGTCGCAGCGGCGTGGCCGCGCTGGCGGCCGATCCCGCCGCGCGCCGTCCGTTGATCAAGCTGGCCCTCGCCGAGGCTGCGCTGTTCGGCGCGACGTTCGGCATCGCCGTCGGGTTGGGGCGGACGCCGCCGCCGCCCGAGCGCACCGAGCCCAGCCCGACCGAGGTTGCGATCGGCTACGACTTCTCCGGACCGCCCACCGTCGCGCGGGTGCTGTTCGACTGGCGCTTCGATCTGTTGTTCGGCACCGCCGCCATCGTCGCAGCACTGGTGTACCTGGCGGCGGTGTACCGGTTGCGGCACCGTGGTGACACCTGGCCGGTGGGGCGGACGGTGGCCTGGCTGCTGGGCTGCGCAGCACTGCTGTTCACCACGTCCTCGGGCCTCGGCAGATACATGCCGGCGATGTTCAGCATGCACATGATCGCCCACATGCTGCTGTCGATGCTGGTGCCGGTTCTGCTGGTGCTGGGCGGCCCGGTGACGTTGGCGCTGCGCGCGTTGCCGACCGCAGGGCGCGACGGGGCGCCCGGGCCGCGGGAATGGTTGCTGGCCGCGCTGCACTCCCGGGTGTCGCAGTTCCTCACCCATCCGGTGGTCGCGACGGTGCTGTTCGTGGCCGGGTTCTACGGGCTGTACTTCGGCGGACTCTTCGACGCCGCTGTCAGCAATCACGCCGCGCACGTGCTGATGAACGTGCACTTCCTGCTGTCGGGCTACCTGTTCTACTGGGTGGTCATCGGGATCGATCCGACTCCCCGTCCGATCCCGCACATCGGCAAGATCGCCATGGTGTTCGCCTCGCTTCCGCTGCATGCGTTCTTCGGGGTGGTGCTGATGGGCACGCAGAACGTGCTCGGCGAGTCCTTCTACCGCTCGCTGCAGCTGAGTTGGCACACCGACCTGATCGGCGATCAACGCCTTGGTGGTGGAATCGCCTGGGCTGCAGGCGAAGTCCCGCTCGTCATCGTGATGCTGGCGTTGCTGATCCAGTGGCGGCGCAGTGATCAGCGCACCGCCAAACGGCTCGACCGGGCCGCCGACCGTGACGACGACGCGGATCTGGCCGCCTACAACAACATGCTGGCCGAGCTGGCCCGCCGGGATCAGCAGCGCTAGTTATCCCCAACCTGCACTTCATCCACAGCCTCTCCGGTTTTCTGCGCTCGGTGGACCGTCGATGTCGGGGTCCCGGCGGTCAATGAGCGGGTAGGACGGGCCCGGAATTCTCGGGTGCCGTCGCAACCAGCGAAAGCGAAGGGGAATCAGAAAATGTTCGAGACACCGTTCACCGTGGTCGGCAACATCATCACCAATCCGGTCCGGCTGCGCTTCGGCGACCAGGAGCTTTACAAGTTCCGCGTGGCCAGCAATTCACGTCGGCGCACCCCGCAGGGCACGTGGGAGCCCGGCAACTCGCTGTATGTCACGGTCAACTGCTGGGGCAACCTGGCCACCGGCGCCAGCGCCTCCCTCATGAAGGGCGACGCCGTCGTTGTGGTCGGGCATCTGTACACCAGCGAGTACGAGGACAAGGAAGGCGTGCGCCGGTCATCGGTGGAGGTGCGGGCCACTGCGGTCGGGCCCGACCTGTCGCGCTGCACCGCCAAGGTCGCTCCGCTGCCGAAGCCGAACGCCAACCCGCTGCCCGAACCCGAACCCGACGGCGAGGGCCACGACGGGAATATGGAGGTAGACATCGAGGCCGAGGAGGGCGCATTGCCACTGTCGGCTTAGCCGCATTCGGCCGGGCTTAGGATGGGCGGCGAGCAAGTAGGGCTTGCCGCCACGTCCGAGCGAGCCCTCGTGAGACGACTGCAATAGCTTCAGAAGGGCACATCACGGCATGGCCGAATTCATTTACACCATGCGGAACGTCCGCAAGGCGCACGGCGACAAGGTGATCCTTGACGACGTCAGCCTGAACTTCCTTCCCGGCGCGAAAATCGGCGTCGTCGGCCCGAACGGCGCCGGTAAGTCGAGCGTCTTGCGGATCATGGCCGGTCTGGACCACGCCAACAACGGTGATGCGATCCTGGCGCCCGGCGCCACTGTCGGCATCCTGCAGCAGGAGCCTCCGCTCGACGAGACCAAGACCGTCAGGGAGAACGTCGAGGACGGCGTGCCGATCAAGGGCAAGCTCAACCGGTACAACGAGGTCGCCGAGCTGATGGCCACCGACTACACCGACGAGCTCATGGAGGAGATGGGCAAGCTCCAGGAGGAGCTCGACGCCGCCGATGCCTGGGACATCGACAGCCAGCTCGAGCAGGCGATGGACGCGCTGCGTTGCCCGCCGCCGGATGAGCCGGTCACCCATCTCTCCGGTGGTGAACGTCGCCGCGTCGCCCTGTGCAAGCTGCTGCTGTCCAAGCCGGACCTGCTGCTGCTCGACGAGCCGACCAACCACCTCGACGCCGAGAGCGTGCTCTGGCTCGAACAGCACCTGGCCGCCTACAAGGGTGCGATCCTGGCGGTCACCCACGACCGGTACTTCCTGGACAACGTCGCCGAGTGGATCCTGGAACTCGACCGCGGCCGGGCCTACCCCTACGAGGGCAACTACTCCACCTACCTGGAGAAGAAGGCCGAGCGCCTGGAGGTCCAGGGCAAGAAGGATCAGAAGCTGCAGAAGCGGCTCAAGGACGAGCTGGCCTGGGTGCGTTCGGGCGCCAAGGCCCGGCAGGCCAAGAACAAGGCCCGTCTGCAGCGGTACGAGGAGATGGCTGCCGAGGCCGACAAGACGCGCAAGCTCGACTTCGAGGAGATCCAGATCCCGGCCCCGCCGCGGCTGGGCAGCGTGGTCGTCGAGGTCGAGCACCTCGACAAGGGCTTCGAGGGCCGCCAGCTCATCAAGGATCTGTCGTTCACCCTGCCGCGCAACGGCATCGTCGGCGTCATCGGACCCAACGGCGTCGGCAAGACCACGCTGTTCAAGACCATCGTCGGTCTCGAACAGCCCGACAGCGGCACGGTCCGGGTCGGTGACACGGTGAAGCTCTCCTACGTCGACCAGAGCCGCGCGGGCATCGATCCCAAGAAGACGGTGTGGCAGGTGGTCTCCGATGGGTTGGACTACATCGAGGTCGGCCATAACGAGATTCCGTCGCGGGCCTACGTGTCGGCGTTCGGGTTCAAGGGCCCGGATCAGCAGAAGCCCGCGGGTGTGCTCTCGGGCGGTGAACGCAACCGGCTCAACCTCGCGTTGACGCTCAAGGAGGGCGGCAACCTCATCCTGCTCGACGAGCCGACCAACGACCTCGACGTGGAGACCCTCGGCTCGCTGGAGAACGCGCTGGACAGCTTCCCCGGCTGCGCGGTGGTGATCAGCCACGACCGGTGGTTCCTGGACCGCACCTGCACGCACATCCTGGCCTGGGAAGGCGACGACGACAACGAAGCCAAGTGGTTCTGGTTCGAGGGCAACTTCGGTGCCTACGAGGAGAACAAGATCGCGCGGATGGGGGCCGAGGCGGCGCGTCCGCACCGTGTCACCCACCGGAGACTGACTCGGGACTGACGGGAGCCCCGAGCGACTCGGGGGACGACTAAGGTCGCGGTTACGTACCAGTGCCGGTGCGACGGCGTGAGTCAGGAGTGATCCGTATGGCGGCGTATCCGGGACCCGTTCCGGGACAGGAGAAAAGCGACGGGGACGGCAACAACCCGGCGTCGGCAGTGATCCAGCGGCTCGCTGTCGCCTTCCTGTCCACCTACCGGGGTCCGCAGGCCGACGCGCCGGGAGTGGCGACTACCGGGCCGATGGCCCTCGGCGCTCCGGAGCGGCTTGCCTCCGACAGCACGGTGGCCGCCCATTATCGGCTCGGCAGTCGGCGTGCACCGGGGGAAACCAAGGTCGCCGTGTATCCGGGTGACGGCGAGACCGGTCCCGCGTTGCAGATCGTCACCGATCAGGCTCCGATGCTGGTCGATTCGGTGACGGTCCTGCTGCACCGGCACGGCGTTGCGTACACCGCCATCATGAACCCGGTGTTCCGGGTGCGCCGAGGCGCCGACGGGGAGCTGCTGGACATTCGGCCTGCGGCGGAGACGACAGCGAGCGAGGGCGTCGACGAGTGCTGGATTCTCGTCCCGGTCACCGGGGCGGCCGACGGGGCCACGCTGACCGAGGCGACGCGGTTACTCCCCGGCATCCTCGCCGAGGCACGCCAGATCGGGCTGGACGCCGGCGCGATGGCCGCAGCCCTGCACGCCCTGGCCAACGACCTCGCCACCGACGTCAAGGGTCATTTCCCGCACGCCGAGCGCAAAGATGTAGCGGCATTGCTGCGCTGGCTTTCCGACGGACACTTCGTGCTCCTGGGCTACCAGCAGTGCGTGGTCAGCGATGGTGAGGCGTCGGTCGACCCGGCCAGCCGGCTGGGAGTGCTGCGCTTGCGTCGCGATGCATTACCTCCGCTGACCAATGGCGACGACATCTTGGTGCTGGCTCAGGCGACCATGCCGAGCTATCTGCGCTACGGGGCCTACCCGTACATCGTTGTGGTGCGCGAGAGCGCCGGCGAACGGCGTGACGTCACCGCGATAGAGCATCGTTTTGTGGGGTTGTTCACCGTCGCCGCGATGAACGCGAACGCACTGGAGATTCCGTTGGTCTCCCGGCGGGTCGAGGAGGCGCTGGCGATGGCGCACCGCGATCCCAGTCATCCCGGTCAGCTGCTGCGCGACATCATCCAGACGATTCCCCGGCCCGAGCTGTTCGCGCTGAGCTCCAAGGAGCTACTGGAGATGGCGCTGGCCGTCGTCGACCTGGGGTCACGGCGCCGCACCCTGTTGTTCTTGCGCGCCGATCAGCTAGCGCATTTCGTGTCGTGCCTCGTGTATCTGCCGCGTGACCGCTACACCACCGCGGTGCGGCTGGAGATGCAGCACATTCTGGTCCGCGAACTCGGTGGTGACAGCATCGACTACTCGGCCCGTGTGAGTGAATCACCTTGGGCAGTAGTGCATTTCACGGTGCGTCTGCCGGATGCGGCACGTTCGCACAGTGTGGACACCTCCACCGAGAACGAAGCCCGGATCCAGAATCTGCTGACCGAGGCCACTCGCAACTGGGGTGACCGGATGACCAGTGCGGCGGCGGCGGCTGCGCTCAACCCGGCCGCCGTCGAGCACTATGCGCGTGCGTTCCCCGAAGACTACAAGCAGGCGGTGGCGCCGGCGAACGCCATCGCTGATGTCGCGATCATCGAAGCGTTGCAGGACAATTCGGTGAAGCTGGTGTTCACCGAAGGCGGCGAGGACCGCATCGCCCAGCTCACGTGGTACCTGGGCGGGCAGTCGGCGTCGCTGAGTGAACTGCTGCCGATGCTGCAGTCCATGGGTGTGGTGGTGCTCGAGGAACGGCCGTTCACGGTGACGCGGGCGGACGGATTGCCGGTCTGGATCTACCAATTCAAGATCTCGCCGCACCGCAGCATCCCCGAAGCGACCGACGCCGCCGACCAGGAGGCCACCGCGCAACGCTTCGCCGACGCGGTGACCGCGATCTGGCACGGCCGGACCGAGATCGACCGGTTCAACGAACTGGTAATGCGCGCCGGATTGACCTGGCAGCAGGTGGTGATCCTGCGCACCTACGCGAAGTACCTGCGGCAGGCGGGTTTCCCGTACAGCCAGTCACACATCGAGTCGGTGCTCAACGAGAACCCGCATACCTCGCGGTCGCTCGTGGAGCTGTTCGAAGCGCTCTTCGACCCGGCGGTCGACGGTGACGGAACCCGGGACGCGCAGGGCGCGGCCGCAGCTGTGGCGGCCGACATCGACGCGCTGGTCAGCTTGGACACCGACCGCGTGCTGCGGGCATTCGCGACGCTGATCCAGGCCACGCTGCGCACCAATTACTTCGTGCGGAAGCCGGATTCGGCTCGTCAGCGCAACGTTTTGGCGCTCAAGCTCAACCCCGGCCTGATCAACGAATTGCCCTTGCCGCGGCCGAAGTTCGAGATCTTCGTCTACTCGCCGCGAGTGGAAGGCGTACACCTGCGGTTCGGGTTCGTCGCGCGCGGCGGGCTGCGCTGGTCGGACCGCCGCGAGGACTTCCGCACCGAGATCCTGGGCCTGGTCAAGGCCCAGGCCGTCAAGAACGCCGTCATCGTGCCAGTCGGGGCCAAGGGCGGATTCGTCGTCAAACAGCCCCCGGTGGCTACCGGCGACCCCACCGTCGACCGGGAAGCCACCCGCGCCGAAGGTATTGCGTGCTACCAACTGTTCATCTCGGGGCTGCTCGACGTCACCGATAACGTCGACAAGGCAACCGGCGCCGTCGTCACCCCGGACGATGTGGTGCGCCGTGACGGCGAGGACGCCTATCTGGTGGTGGCGGCGGACAAGGGCACCGCCACGTTCTCCGACATCGCCAACGAGGTCGCCAAGTCGTACGGCTTCTGGCTCGGCGACGCGTTCGCATCCGGTGGTTCCATCGGCTACGACCACAAAGAGATGGGCATCACCGCCAAGGGCGCGTGGGAGTCGGTGAAACGCCACTTCCGTGAGATGGGGATGGACACCCAGAGCGAAGACTTCACCGTGGTCGGGATCGGCGATATGAGCGGCGACGTGTTCGGCAACGGCATGTTGCTGTCCAAGCACATCCGATTGGTCGCCGCGTTCGACCACCGTCACATCTTCCTGGACCCCAATCCGGACGCCGCCACCTCGTGGGTGGAACGTGAGCGGTTGTTCGAGCTGCCCCGGTCCAGCTGGGAGGACTACGACCGGGAGCTCATCAGCGAGGGCGGCGGGGTTTACAGTCGCCAGCAGAAGTCGATTCCGATCAGCAGGCAGGTCCGTGTCGCCCTCGGCATCGAAGCCGGGGTCGAGGAGATGACGCCGCCGGCGCTGATGAAATCGATCCTCAAGGCACCGGTGGATCTGCTGTGGAACGGCGGCATCGGTACCTACGTCAAAGCGGAGACCGAAGCCGACACCGATGTCGGTGACCGCGCCAACGACCCGATCCGGGTATGTGGAAATCAGGTGCGGGCCAAGGTGATCGGGGAGGGCGGCAACCTCGGCGTGACATCACTGGGCCGCATAGAGTTCGATCTCGCCGGGGGCCGGATCAACACCGATGCGCTGGACAACTCCGCAGGCGTCGACTGCTCCGACCATGAGGTCAACATCAAGATCCTCATCGACTCATTGGTCACCGCGGGCAAGGTCACCCCGGAGGAACGCACCGAGTTGCTGTTGTCGATGACCGACGAGGTCGGGCAGTTGGTGCTGTCCGACAACAAAGACCAGAACGACCTGATGGGCACCAGCCGGGCCAACTCCGCAGGCATGCTCTCGGTGCACGCCCGCATGATCAAGGAATTCGTGGCCAACCGCGGGCTCAACCGCGAATTGGAGGCGCTTCCCTCCGTCAAGGAGATCCGCCGCCGTACCGATACCGGCATCGGCCTGACCTCACCGGAACTCGCCACCCTGATGGCGCATGTGAAGCTGGTGCTCAAGGACGACGTGCTGGCCAGCGACCTGCCCGACCAGGAGGCGTTCGCCTCCCGGCTTCCGCTGTACTTCCCGGCCAAGTTGCGCGAGGAGTTCCGCAGCGAGATCCGGTCGCACCAGCTGCGGCGGGAGATCGTCACCACCATGCTGGTCAACGATCTCGTCGATACCAGCGGGATCAGCTACGCCTACCGCATCACTGAAGATGTGGGCGTCGGTCCCGTCGACGCGGTGCGCAGCTACGTCGCCGTCAACGCCATCTTCGGAATCGGCGATGTGTGGCGGCGGATCCGCGCCGCCGGTAACGATGGGGTATCGGTGGCGGTTACCGACCGGATGACCCTTGATCTGCGCCGCCTGGTCGACCGCGCCGGCCGGTGGCTCCTCAATTACCGTCCCCAGCCGCTGGCAGTGGGTGCCGAGATCAACCGGTTCGGCGCCAACGTGGCGACGCTGACGCCGCGGATGTCGGAATGGCTGCGTGGTGACGACAAAGCCATTGTCGCCAAGGAAGCGGGGGAGTTCGCCTCACAGGGCGTCCCCGAAGACCTGGCCTACACCGTGGCGACCGGGCTCTATCAGTACAGCCTGCTCGACGTCATCGACATCGCAGACATCGTCGACCGGGAACCGGTTGAGGTCGCCGACACCTACTTTGCGCTCATGGATCACCTCAGCGCCGACGGGCTGCTCACCGCGGTATCGCGGCTGAGCCGCGACGACAGGTGGCATTCGTTGGCGCGGTTGGCTATTCGCGACGATATCTACGGTTCGCTGCGTGCCCTGTGCTTCGATGTGCTCGCAGTCGGCGAACCGGAGGAGACCGGTGAGGAGAAGATCGCCGAGTGGGAGCTGACCAACAGTTCCCGGGTGACCCGTGCCCGCCGCACGCTGACCGAGATATATCAAGATGGTGAGGAGGATCTGGCGACGTTGTCGGTCGCGGCGCGTCAGATCCGGAGCATGACGAGAACGAGTGGAACTGGAACAACTGGGTGATCAACGGATTTGTAGCACCGGTGCACGTGCGCTGGTCGGATATCGACATGTACCAGCACATCAACCACGCCACCATGGTGACCATCCTGGAAGAGGCCCGGATCCCTTTTCTGCGTGAGCCTTTCGGTGAGGAGATCACCACCGTCGGCCTGCTGATCGCCGAGGTCAACATCCTCTACAAGGGCCAGTTGCGGCTGATGGATTCGCCGTTGCAGGTGACCATGTGGTCGAAACGGGTGCGTGCGGTGGACTTCACCGTCGGCTACGAAGTGCGCTCGGTGAGCGCCGCACCTGACTCGAAGCCCTCGGTGATCGCCGAGACACAACTGGCTGCCGTGCACATCGAAGAGCAACGTCTGCAACGCCTTTCGACCCCGCAGCGGGAATACCTGGAGCGCTACCTGCGATGACCGGCCCCGAGCGCGGCCTGTGGTTGGATCCCGGCAACCGTGACGATCTGGCGACGTTCGTCGAACGCGCGCTACGACTCGACGACGCCGCGGTGGTGCGGTTGCGGGAGCGCACCAGCGGGCAGGAGCGTAGCGACCGGGGGATCAATACCGGCGGGCTCGTGGTGGCCTGGGTGGCAACCGGTTTCGACGTGCTGGCCAGCCGGGTGGTGGCAGGCCGGGTGCGGCCGGCCGATCTGTCGGCCGGCGCCGACGCACTGGCGGCCGGACTGTCCGCGCCCGACCGTGGATACCCCGAGCCCGGATACATCGACACCGGCTTTCCGATGGATTCGGCGTGGCGCGGTGGCTTGCCGCCCGACGCGGGTTTCGTCCATCTCGACGATGTGCCGGCGCGGGTGATCCTGGACCTGGCGCAACAGGGGACTGCGCTGGCCAAGGAGCACAGCAGCGCGCATGGCCCGCCGGCCTCTCTGTTGGATCAGGAGGTGGTCGCCGTCAGTGCCGGCGACCTCACGATCGGTATCCCGATGCGCTGTGTATTCGCTTTGACGGCAATGGGTTTTCTGCCACAGTCAGGTGACGAGATCAGTGCCGAGGAGATCATCCGGGTGCGCGCGCACGCTGCCTGGCTGCGGATCGACGCGCGGTTCGGTTCGGTGTACCGACACCGCGGCGATCTGTCGCTTTTCTAGCGCTCGCGAAGAAGCTAGACCACCCACACTGCGGTGTCGGGTGGCAGCAGGCCGTCGACGAGCTGCCCACTGGCCAGCAGGATCTCACCGGCCGGCAACGGCATCGGGTCGCGCCCGGTGTTGAGTGCGCAGAGGAGCCCGCTCGACCGCTGGAACACCAACTCGCCCAGCCATTCGATGCCATCGCCGTCGAATTCGGCACGGCTGGAACGCAATTGCACAGCGCGACGGTAGAACGCCAATGTCGAGGACGGGTCGTCGAGCTGATGTTCCACCGTCAACGAAGCCCACTGCGCAGGCATCGGCAGCCAGGTGTTGCTGCTCGACGAGAATCCGAACGGCGGTGCAGCCCCGGACCACGGCATCGGCACTCGGCAGCCGTCGCGCCCACGCTCGGTATGACCAGACCGCTCCCACACTGGATCTTGAAGCACCTCGTCGGGGAGATCCACATTGGGAAGCCCGAGTTCGGCGCCGTTGTAGATGAACACGGCGCCAGGCAGCGCCAGCATCACCAGCGCCATAGCCCGGGCCCGCGCCAGCCCGAGCGCACCGCCGCCGTAGCGGGAGACCTCACGATCGACATCGTGATTGGACAGCGTCCACGTCGGCGTCGCACCCTCGAGCGCGGCAGCGGCCATCGCATTGTCGATCGCGTCGCGGATCTCGGTGGCGTCGAAATCGGCCTGCACCAAACGGAAGTTGAAGCCCAGGTGCAGCTCGTCCGGCCGCAGGTATCTGGCGAAGCGCTCGTTGCCGTGAACCCAGACCTCGCCGATCGCGACGGCACCGGGATAGTCGTCGAGCACCGTACGGATGAAGCGGTGGATGTCGTGCACGCTGTCGTTGTCGAACCGCGGATCATCGTCGCTGTTGCGCAGCAGCGCGGTGTCGGTCACCGACATGTCCGGCAGATCGGGCGGCTTGGCCATACCGTGCGCGACGTCGATGCGGAAGCCGTCAACGCCGCGGTCCAGCCAGAACCGCAGCGTCTTCTCCATATCTTCGAAGACCTCGGGGTTTTCCCAATTGAGGTCGGGCTGTGCGGCGTCGAACAGGTGCAGGTACCACTGGCCCGGCGTGCCGTCGGGCTCGGTCACCCGGGTCCATGCCGGACCGCCGAACACCGAGACCCAGTTGTTTGGTGGCGCGCCGCCGTCGGGTCCGCGGCCGTCGCGGAAGATGTAGCGGTCTCGGCGGTCGGGGTTGGCGAGCGCTTCGAGAAACCACGGGTGGGCGGAACTGGTGTGGTTGGGCACCAGGTCCATCGTGATCCTGATGCCCCGTGCATGCGCAGCGTCGACCAGTCGATCCAGGGCATCGAGGTCACCGAACAGCGGGTCCACATCGCGTGGGTCGGCCACGTCGTAGCCGTGGTCGACCATCGGCGAGACCATCACCGGGTTGAGCCACACGGCGTTGACCCCGAGCTCGGCGAGATAGTCGAGTCGGGCGGTCACGCCGTCCAGGTCACCGACGCCGTCGCCGTCGCTGTCGGCGAATGAGCGCGGGTAGGCCTGGTAGAAGACCGCGTCTGCCCACCACTCGGCCATCAGAACGCCGAGTTGACCATCGAGTCTGCAGCCATTTCCAGGTAACCCAGCAACGCCTTGCGATGTTCGTCGTCCAACGTCGTCGAATCGATCTCCGCGACGGCAATGTGCATGCACCGCAGCCACGCGTCGCGCTCCAGGAAGCCGATCCGGAACGGGGCATGTCGCATCCGCAGCCGCGGGTGGCCGCGCTGGTCCGAGTAGGTCCTCGGACCGCCCCAGTACTGCTCGAGGAACATCCGCAGTCGTACTTCGGCGGCCTCGAAATCGCCCTCGGGATACAGCGGATGCAGGATCTCGTCCTCGCGCACCAGCTGGTAGAACCGCGACACGATCGCGTGGAACGTGTCGTGGCCACCGACTTCGTCGTAGAAAGACCCCTGCGCAGCCGTCACGCCTCCATTGTCCCCGATCAGCTGCCGCGCACCGGGGGCGGCCCGACGACCTCGAGGTCCAGCTCGGCCCGGGCTCGCGCGAATCCCTCGGCCGGGAAGCCCACGTCGGCGCCTTCGACGTGGATGTGCGCATCGGTCGGAGTGTTCATGTATTCGAAGAACTTCTCGAACACCCCGGTGGTCAGCAAACCCAACATCTGGGTGTTGTGGCTGTCGAAGGCGAAGCTGTGGATCGTCCCGGCCGGCGCGTGCACGAAGTCGCCCTTGGTCAGGAGCAGCTCACGCCCGTTGACGTGCAACAAGATCCGGCCTTCAAGGCAGAAGAAGTTCTCGGTGTGCTCGCGGTGGAAATGGCGCGGGATGTACGGGCGCTTGGCGCCGACGGTGTGCAGTGCGAAGTAGGTGGCATCGGTATTGCGCGGCCGGGCCAGGTAGGTGTTGAGCTCGTCCTCGCCGGCCCAGCGGTCACCTTCGCCGGCGCGCAGCACATACGGGGTTCGGCCGGCGGGCAGGTTTGTGCCGGTGACGGGCGGCAGGTCCTTCTTCTCCAGATCGAGGACCCGGATCCCGAACTGGTCGGCGAGCTCGGACTGCCCGGTGGGCGACACCTCGGCATATACGTGCGACGAGGTTTCATGCCCGCCTGCCTGGGCCCATCGGTGCCCGTCG
This sequence comes from Mycolicibacterium sp. XJ870, assembly GCF_053483975.1. Taxonomy (NCBI): domain Bacteria; kingdom Bacillati; phylum Actinomycetota; class Actinomycetes; order Mycobacteriales; family Mycobacteriaceae; genus Mycobacterium; species Mycolicibacterium sp. XJ870. The sequence goes on along the minus strand of NZ_JBEFTI010000010.1, from coordinate 3,372 downwards.
CCGCCGGTCAGCCAACTGAGGAACCGGGTGCGGTGGGCCAGCATCCGATAGGCGTACGGGGTGCCCGCCGGGATCGTGACGGAATCTCCCGGCACCAGTAGGTGCGTCTCGTCGGGCAGCCACACCTGCAGGTGCCCGTCGGTGACGTACAGGAAACGGTGTTCGCGGTCGTGGGCGATGAACGGGGTTTCGGTTCCTCTGGCCCCGTAGACGTATGCGGCGCTGAACTGGCCGCCGGTGTCCTCGGGCCGGGCGATGACCGTGAGGAGTTGGCTCCCCAGCTCGAAGCGTTGACCCTCGCCGGCGGCCATGTAGTACGGCACGGACCTGCCGGGGAGTCTGTCCTGGTGGGGCACGGTTTCGTGGATCTCGTCGAGACCGGGGATGTCGAAAGTGGTCATGAGCTGACTTTCAGGGTGTGGGCGAAGAAGGCTTCGACGGCGTCGAACGAGGCGGTGGGGTAGCGCTCGATGAAGCCGCGCAGTTCCGGAGTGGTGGCCCGGGTACTGGCAGGGGCATGCGGGTCGCGCTGCAGATGGCCCTGGTCGAGAGCCTGACCGGGGCCGAGTTCCAGCACATCGCCCGGGTTGAAGAAGCCGTGCCCGAACCCGTCGATCAGGTACAGCACGGCGGCGTTGCCGTGCGCTGCCAGCGCGTCGTACAGCGCCACGCTGTGCGCGGCTGGCACCAAGGTGTCGTCGTTGCCATGCATGATCAGGATCGGCGGCGCCCCCGACGCGACGTGCAGCGCCGGGCTGGCGTCGCGCGCGATGTCGAGTCGCTCGCCGACTGCGCCGCCGACCAACGCCGCCTCCGGCGAGCCGTCCGGGGCGGGCGCCAATGTCAGGTCTGCGGGGCCGTAGCCGTCGACGACGGCCTGCACCGCGGCGCTCGTCTTCGTGGCCGGTTCACCGGGTAGTTGCGTGACGCCTGAGCGCACCGCGGCCAGCGCCGCCAGGTGCCCGCCGGCCGAGGAACCCCACAACCCGATGCGGTCGGGGTCCAGGCCGAGCTCTGGCGCATGTTCGCGCAGCCAACGCACCGCGGCCCGCACATCGAAGAGCTGCCCGGGGTGGCGGGTGGCCGGAGCCAGCCGATAGTCGATGCTGGCCATCACGTAGCCACGGGTGGCGAAGTGTTCAGTCAGATCCGGGCGGCCCGTGCGGTCCCCGAGTCGCCAGCCTCCGCCGTGTAGCCAGATGATAGCGGGCAGCGGACGGGTTGCGGGCGCAGATATGACGACATCAATCAACCGGCCGGGGGCGTATTCATGGGTGGATAAGTGGGTGTCCAAGGGGGATCACTCCTGCAGATACAGTGCCCGGGCCTGGGTCCCCGCTGACGCGGTTGTAAAGCCCTTCCAAGAGCAACTGCCTTAGCCAGTCTAACAGATTCGTCATGCGCTGTTCACCGGACAGTCCGGTGGACTCACTCAGAATTGTCGTGCGATTGCCTCCGATCCATGGTGAACTGTGTGCTCGGAGGACGTATGTCGCAGCGCCAGAAGAGTCGCGGCCACCGTCATCACGGGACCGCGGCAGGCCCAACCGGGCCGACAGCTCATACCGCCGCGCGTCCATTGCACAGCGTCGAAACCCTCACCCCGAGCAGTCACGACGGGTCACTGTGGGGCCGCAGGCGGGTGCTCCTGCTGAACTCGACGTACGAGCCGTTGACGGCTCTGCCGCTGCGGCGCGCGGTGATCATGCTGATGTGCGGCAAGGCCGACGTCGTGCACGACGATCCGACCGGACCGCTCATCCACTCCGCGACCAGGACCATCGTGGTGCCGTCGGTGATCCGGCTCCGCAGCTTTGTGCGGGTGCCGTACCGGGCCCGCGTCCCGATGACCCGCGCCGCGCTGATGCACCGCGATCACTTTCGCTGCGCCTACTGCGGAGGCCGGGCCGACACCGTCGACCACGTGGTGCCACGGAGCCGGGGCGGCGAGCATTCCTGGGAGAACTGCGTCGCCGCATGTGCGGCATGCAACCACCGCAAGGCCGACCGATTGTTGGCCGAACTCGGCTGGACGCTGCGTTCGATCCCGCTGCCGCCGAAAGGCCAGCACTGGCGGCTGCTGTCATCGATCAAGGAGCTCGACCCGGCCTGGGTCCGCTATCTGGGAGAGGGCGCGGCTTAGTGGCCTTACTCTCGGCGCGCCCAGACATCGCGGCTGATACGGTTTGCGCGTGAGCACAGCACTTACTCATTCCCTCCTCGGAGGGGTTCCGCTGTTGTTGTTCGTGGTCCTGGCGTTGGTTTATCTGACGCGCAAGGGACCGCACCCGGAGACGTACAAGATGTCCGAGCCGTGGACCCACGAGCCGATCCTGTGGGCCGCCGAGGAGCCCCAGGATCACGGGCACGGCGGGCACGGCTCACATGGAGTCACCATCGGAGGGGGCGCAAGTGGCAAGTGGTGAAGTAGCGACTGTCTCGCCGTCGGAACTCGAGCTGCCCTACGGCTATGCGCTGACGTCCAGCGGACGGATCTCCGGTGTCACCGAGCCCGGTGAGCTGTCGGTTCACTATCCGTTCCCGACGATGGATCTCGTCGTCCTCGACAACGCGATGAAGTACGGATCGCGGGCGGCCAAGGCCCGGTTCGCCGTGTACATCGGCCCGCTGGGCGCGGATACCGCTGCTACTGCCCGCGAGATCCTGGCCAAGGTGCCGACCCCCAACAATGCGGTGCTGCTGGCGGTTTCGCCCGATCAGCACGCGATCGAGGTGGTTTACGGCGCCGACGTCAAGGGCCGCGGCATCGAGGAGGCCGCGCCGCTCGGTGTCTCGGCGGCCGCCGCATCCTTCAAGGACGGCAACCTGATCGACGGACTTATCAGCGCGGTGCGCGTGCTGTCCGCCGGTGTCTCGCCTGCCTGACTGTCCTTTTGCCGCGCGAGCCCTTTTGCCTTGCGGGTCCTTTTGCCGCGCGAGCGTGCGTGTCTGCTCCGCGACACGCCGCTCGCGGGCAACATTTTGCGCACGTTCGTCGGGCCTGAGCGCTACTCCTCGACGGCCAGTGCTGACCGGATCTCCACGTACCGCGTCAGGAACTTGCGCTCGTCGAGTCGTTTTCGGCGCATCCAGCTGGTGACCTCGTCGTTGCATTTGCTCGCATTACACGAGGCGCATGCCGGCACGACGTTGTCGATCGTGTAGCGCCCGCCCCGCGATATCGCCATCACACAGTCCCGTTGGAACGGGCCTGTGGTCATGCCGCAGTATGCGCAACCGCCCCAGGCAGTTTGGAGTACTCCCCACTCGGCGTCGGTGAGGTCATTGATGACGCTATCGAGCCGACGCTTCCGTCTGCGGGCATACCGTGACTTGCGGGTTCGACTGACGGCCATCGAGTAAGGGTATGGC
>NZ_JBEFTI010000009.1:0-244455 GCF_053483975.1 Mycolicibacterium sp. XJ870 | reverse complement strand
GGTCACCGACGTCCGAGGGCCCAGGTTGATCGCATCACGACACCGCCGCCGCGCCTCGTCCCCGGAAATCCGCAACCGGATCCGCATCACCTCCGGCCAGGACTTCGCCCCGATCACCGCCGGGGTGGTCTGCTCGGCCAACGCCGCGATCGCCGCATGCTCGACCACCGGCACCACATTGCGGACATCCTGAACCCCGGCACACACCTCGAGCAGATCGGTCGCCGACAACGACCCCCACGACAGGCCCCGCACCCCCTCTATCGCTGCGCTCAACGCGGCCAGCCGCTCGGCGACCACCGTGGAATCCATGCATCGAACACTAGTTCGAACCCCCGACAGAATGCGCGGGAAACTCGCGAGCGTGCGCAAAATGCCGCTCCCACACGGCATGTCGACCAACAGACCCGCACGCTCGCGCCAACGAGCTAGCCGGTACCCGCGCCGGTACCGCCGCCTCCGCCCGGCGCGGGCACCCACGGCAGACCCGGGATCGTCGGGTAAGGCGCGGTCGGACTCCATGGCGCCTGTGTCGACGTCGGCGGCGCGGTCGTAGGCGGCGCTTGGGTCGTAGTCGGGGGCGGCGGCGGGGCTTCCGTTGTAGGCGGCGGGGGTTCGGTTGTCGGCGAAGGAGTTTCGGGCGCAGGCGGGGCTTCGGGCGGGGGCGGCGGGACGGTCTGCGTCACGGTTTCCGGCGCGGGCGCCTGCTGCGTGACGGGCTCAGGCTCAGGTGCCGGCGCCTCGACGGGCACCGCGGGCGCCACAGTCTCCGGGGGTGCGGTCGTCGTGGTGACGGGGACAGTCGTGGCCGCAGGCACCGCCATCTCTCCGCCGTCGCGGTTGACCATCAGTACCACTGCTGCCACGGCCGCCAGTGCCGCCGCGCCGCCGATGCCCAGCGCCACCGGCCGACGGCGATACCAGGGCTGGGCAACTGTCTCGTCGTGTTCAGTCAGCTCGCGCTCACCGAACTGCACCTGTGGACGGGCAGTGGTCAGCCCGCCCGGTGAAGGGACCTCGTAGTCGTCGACCGGCGCAATGTCGGGCACATCGTGGGCCTCCGACCATGCCAAAGCCTGTGACGCCGCAGGCGGCTCGGGTGCCACCAGCGCAGCCGCAGCCGTCGGCGGGGCGGCCGATGTGGGCGCCAACGCGGTCGCGCCCTCTTCTACCGTTCCGCGTACCGCGGTCAATCCGCCGCCGATGGCAGCGGTCAACTCCGGCTGAGCCGCGGTGATCACCGGGACCCGGAAATGCTCGGACAGCGTCGTCGTGATCGCCGGGATCCGCGCGCCGCCGCCGATGGTGGCCACTGCCGCCAGGTCGCCGGGGCGCAGACCGCTGCGATCCACCACGTCTAGCAATGCCGCCACAAACTCGGCGAGCGGCTCGCGGATGGCGTCGTCGAGTTCGTTGCGGTTGAGCCGGACGTCGCTGCGGTGACCCGGAAGTTCGGCGACCAGTGCGGTGACAGATTCGACCGACAGCCGTTCCTTGGCTCGGCGGCATTCGCTGCGCAGCCGGCCCAGGGAGCCGATCGCCGAGGTGCTCGCCAGATCGATCGTGCCCGCCGCGGACAGGTCGTTCACGACATGGGTGAGCAACGCCTGGTCGATGAGGTCACCGGACAGATCGGGGTGCCGCACCGTCGGTGCGATCGGCTCATACCCGTTGCCCGCGTCGGCCAGGGTGATGCTGGTGCCGCTCCCCCCGAAATCGCACACCGCGATCACTCCGCGGGTCGGCACACCCGGGTCGTCCTGCAGGGCGGTCAGCGCCGCCACAGCGTCCGAGACGACAGCGGGTGCGTCGCGGAACTCCCGCACCGAGGCCAGCGCGCCCCGCAACGCCTCAACCTGGTTGGGTCGCCAGTGCGCAGGATGAGTGATCGCGATGGGATCACCAGGCGGGCGCCCCCGGGTCAATGTGTCCAACAGCGCGCCCAGCGCGTCGGCGACGAGCGCCTCACCACGGTGCGAGGATCCGTCGGGCGCCAGGATGCCGACGGGGTCCCCCACTCGTTCGACGAAGTCGGTGAGGATCAGGCCGCGCTCGTTGAGATTGGGATTCTCGCTGGGCACACCCACTTCGGATGCGCGATGCGGATAGAGCGTCAGCACCGGCGACCGCGTCACCGCGGCCCGGCCCACTATCACTGCCGTCAGATTGGTGGCACCAATCGACAGCCCGATCCCGTCAGTCATGTCACCCCGTCTCGAGAGAAAACCCTATCCGGTATTCCATCTCTCTTGACGCGGCAGGCGTTACTCAGCGAATCGTCCCGAACCCAGGAATCAGTGGTAGATCCAGGGCGGTGACCCATCCTGGCGAATGTTCGTTGACCGCGGGCACGGCGTTGAGGGCGCGCAGACCCGTGGCCAGACAGCCTGCGGCGGCAGCGTCACGGCCGGAGCCGTCGGTGAACCGGAATGCGGTCTCCTGCGAGATGCTGGGGGTGCCCTCGATGTCGACGCGGTAGACGTCGTTGTCGTTTCCGGCCGGCCAGTCCGGTGCAGCGTCGGCGCCGATCCGGTTGACGTGTTCGAGTTGGATGCGGGTCTCGCCGCGGTACACGCCGTTGATGGTGAACCGCACCGCGGCGACATTGCCCGGCGCAATGATCCCCTTCGCCGTCTTACGTTCGTCGGGCGTGACCCACTTGTCCCAGGTGGTGGTGATCTCGTCGAGTTCGATCCCTGCCGCGTGCGCGATCATCGGAACCGTTGCGCCCCAAGCGAAGACGAGAATGTCCGGGTTCTCCAGCAACGGCCGGTGCTCAGGCGGCTTGCCGATACCCATCTCGAATTCGTAGTCGCCGGTGTAGTTCGTGTAGTCCAGTAACTCCGAGGCCCGCACCCGCCGCACCTCCGCGCACAGGCCCATCAGTGTCATCGGGAACAGGTCGTTGGCGAAGCCCGGGTCGATGCCGGTGGTGAAGCAGGACGCCCCACCGACCTCGCACGCCTCGGTGATGGGCTCGATCCAGTTGGGCGGGTTGAGGTGCATCTTCGGCCACACCCACGGGGTCATCGCCGTCGAGCAGACGTCGATGCCGGCCCGCAGGAAACGCGTGATCAGATCGATGTTGGCGTCGGCGTGCGCGGCCGTCGGCCCGTAGTGCACCAGGGCATCGGGCTTCAAAGCGATGAGCGCATCGACGTCGTCGGTGGCGGTGAGGCCGAGCGGCCTGTCGAGACCGCAGATCTCGCCGACGTCGCGGCCGGCCTTCTCCGGATTGCTGACCCCGACACCGACCAACTCGAACAGCGGATGTTTGACGATCTCGGCGATCACCATGCTGCCCACAAAACCGGTGCCCCAGACCACTACTCGTTTCGTCACGAGATCACCCTAGGACTTCTGCCAGCCCGCCAGAGCCTGATCGGCGATCGCGTGCAATTCCCCGCGGTCGGCGCCGCTGCGGGCCTGGATCGAAATGCCTTGGCAGACCGCGGCAATCCAACGAGCCAGCAACAATGTGTCAACACCGGACAGTTCACCACCGGCCACGGCCACATCGAACCGCTGCGCCAGCTCTCGCACGGCTGCATCGCGAAATTCAGCCAGCCCAGCTGCATTTCCAACCAGCAGGCAGCCGTGCGGACCGCCGGATGTCGCGTTTGCCGCGCCATGAACCATGGCCTCGGCAACCTCGCGTGCGGTCGGCCGCCTCAGCGCTGCGGCCATGTACCCCCCTGGGCCGGCGACATAGCGTTTCTTGGCGCGTTCGAACAACTCGTCCTTGGACCCGAACTCGGCGTAGATGCCCCGCCTGTTGACACCGGTCGCGGCGGTGACGTCCGAGATCGAGACTCCGTCGTACCCGCGCTCCCAGAACAGCTTCATCGCGATGTCCTCGACCTCATCGGGGTCGAACTCCTTCGGCCGCCCCACTGCCATGGCCCACCTCCTGTGATACGGAACACATCAGGGAAACTGCCCGGCCAATACCGGGCTTAACCTCAGCGTACTTAGTAACAAATCAGTTCGAAATAGTCCCTGGAAGGACACTCAGATGGCCACAGCATCCCTCAACGGACGGCGAGCACTGGTAACCGGCGGATCCCGCGGAATCGGTGCGGAAATTGTGCGACGGCTCGCCGCCGACGGCGCCGCGGTGGCGTTCACCTATGCAGCCTCAGCCACCGAGGCCGAGAAGTTGGTCGCCGAGGTGACCGAGCACGGCGCGACAGCTGTGGCCATCCAGGCCGACGCTGCCGATCCCGCTCAGGTTGCCGCTGCGGTCGAGCAGACCGTCACCGAACTCGGTGGCCTCGACATCCTGGTCAACAACGCCGGAACCGGCTATGTCGCACCGATCGACGAGTTCCCCCAGGAACAGTTCGACCGGACCGTGGCCGTCAACATCGGCGGTGTCTATTCAGCGATCCGCAGCGCAGTCGGCCATCTCGGCGAAGGTTCGCGAATCATCAACATCGGCAGCATCAATGCCGACCGGGTTCCCGTACCGGGATTGGCGGTTTACGCCATGACCAAGGGCGCGGTGTCCACACTGACGCGCGCACTTGCCCGCGAACTCGGACCGCGCGGTATCACCGTCAACAACGTGCAGCCGGGACCGATCGACACCGATATGAACCCCGACGAAGGTGAATTCGCCGACCTGACAAGGCAAGCCACCGCACTCGGACGCTACGGACACACCAGCGACGTTGCTGCCGTGGTCAGTTTCCTGGCAGGCCCGGAGTCCGGATACGTGACCGGGGCGAACTGGAACGTCGACGGCGGATTCACCGCCTGACGATCACAGATCGATGGGGTCCGGTGGCTGCGGTTGCGCGGTGTCCTTCAGGTGGGCTTTGAATTGCATTGCCCGGTAAGGCCACCCGGAATCCGTATGCCACTGGGACACCACCAGCCCGACACCGCCGCGGATATCCAGGCGCGAACCGGGCAGAACGTAGCCGCCGTAGAGCTGGGCGACCCGGCTGCCGCCGTGGTCCTCCCCCTGCCAGGAGGATCCGAGGACCGGCGTCTGGACCGGTGTGGCGTGCATGTTGGCGACAGGCGAGTCGACGACCCGGTAGCCCAGCGCGTACTTGGAAGCCAGGAAGCCGCCGAGGACCCATTTGCCCGGCTCCATTCGGCGGAAAGTCAACTCGCCCCAGCGTTCGGATGCCGGGGTGATCGGTGTGGCCCGCCGACCCCATTTCCAGCGCGTGCCGGTGTGGCCCCAACTGGAGTACCACGACGGGTGACCGATCCGTCCTGGCCGCACCCGCATCAGGATGATGCCCTTGTCCCGCTGAAATCCCGTGGCCATCACGTACACCCAGCCGTCCTCGGGATCGAAGTCCCATGACCAACACTGCGCGTGGCCACCGTGCAGATCCGGTGGGAACTTGGCGCCCAGGTTCTCCCAGGACACGCCGCTGTCGTCGGAGCGCCAGATCTCGGTCCAGATGACGTTGCCGAAACCGCGATTGACGATGACGTGCAAGTAGAGCGAATCGTCCACGCGCAGTAAGTCGGACGGGATCACGGTGCTGATCCCGCTGCGGCGCCAGCCTGATGCGACATCGTCGTGGCGGTAGTGCCACAGTTGTCGCGCATAGTCGGGATCGGCGCCGCCGGCCCGTTCGTAGACGATCTTGTGGTTGGCGTCGCCGGTGCCGATCAGTACCACCGGCGACCGCCAATCACCCTCCCCCACACGGTGTCCCGCGAAAGTGTCGCCGAATACCGACACCAGCTTGCCGTTTGGCGCGATGACCGAGGCGCCCAGATCGGTACAGGTGACCCCGAACCGATCGGTGCAGCCGGGGCCGGTGAGATCGGCAACCTTGCCGTTGCGCAGCGGGAGTGCCCCGCTCAGGTGCACAAGCGCAGGCCCCAGGGCTCACAATCCAGCGGGTAGACCTCCACCGGAATCGGCAGCGGTCGGTTGTACGTCAACGTGAACGGGAACGTGTGTATCGCCGGAGCCAGCCCGCAGTCGGCGTTGTTGGCTACCGAACGGGTGCCGGTGAGTGTCACGTCGTCGAACTTGTAGGTCTCGGTGGTCGGGGCCCAGCTGCCGTCGGAGCATTGAATGCCGTCCAAGACCGACGTCGAGTAGGTCCACCGTCCGTCAGCAAGGCGGGCATCTCCACCCACGCTTCCCCGGGTCGTCTCTACGTGTAGCCGGCATGCCACCGCCAGTTCGAGCGGCTCGCGCAGATCTCCGACGGTGGGCACGCAGGACGGGTATATCGACCAGGTCTCGCCGACCACTCCCTCCTGCACGTAGTTGTAGACACCGTTCATCACCGGCTCCGCCTGTGCTGGGCCGGCAAGGCCCAGGTTGAGGCCGATAGCGAGCGGGAACACCAGGGCGGTCGCAGCAGCCATGCGCTTTAACGTCACAATGGGTGAGTATCGCAGTCTTCATCAGCGTCGTCACCGGTTTGTTCGCCGCACGTTCTGGAGAACCAGGTGGCGGCCCGTAGCGGGTGAGCGTACTGACTGATCACCCGCGGTGATCCTGGAGAGATCGTGACTTCACGACCAGCGGTTAAAGCGTTGAAAGCAGTGGCGGCAGTACTGATGCTCGCCCTGGCGGCGTGCTCGACCGGTGAGCGCGTGGACCTCGGCGACGCGGCGTCGGGCAATCTCATCGCGGCGATCGCCGGGGAACCCGATCAGCTCGACCCGCACCGAACCAGCGCATATTTCTCGTTCGAGGTGCTGGAGAACGTGTTCGACACCCTCGTCGAGCCCGACGAGAACCTGCAGATGCGTCCGGCACTGGCGCAGTCGTGGGAGGTGAGCCCCGATCAGCTGGTCTGGACGTTTCACCTGCGCGACGGGGTGCAGTGGCATGACGGCAGCCCGCTGACCGCCGATGACGTCGTCTATTCGTACCGCCGCATCATCGACGACCAGCTCACCAACGTCGACAAGTTCAGCGCCGTCACCGCGGTGAGCGCACCGGATTCGGCCACCGTCCGCATCACCGTCGAGCAACCCACCCCGAATCTGCTCACCAACATCGGCGGGTTCAAGGGCATGGCGATCGTGCAGCGCGGCAACGTCGAGAGCGGGCAGATCGCCACCCATCCGATCGGCACCGGACCGTTCTCGTTCGCCGGCCGCAAAAGCGGTGACTCCATCACGCTCAAAGCCAATCCCAATTTCTGGGACGGCGCGCCACAGGTGTCCGGGGTGACCTTCCGCTTCATCTCCGAGCCGTCGACGGCGCTGTCGGCCTTGCAGGCCGGCGAGATCGACTGGACGGACTCGGTGCCGCCGCAGCGTGTCGCGCAGTTGCGTGACGACGACTCGCTGACACTGGCGGTGACCCCGAGCAACGACTATTGGTACCTGGCCCTCAACCAGGCCCGGGCGCCATGGCATGACGTGCGGGTGCGCCAGGCCATCGCATTCGCCATCGACCGGGACGCGATTGCGGCGGCCACCAGTTACCGCACGGCCGCGATCAATCAGCTGGCCATACCGGACGGCAATCCCTGGTTCACCCGCTACGACCGGTACCGGTACGACCTCGACGAGGCGCGGAAGCTTCTCGCCGAGGCCGGCCAGTCCCCGCAGAACATGGACATGCTGGTGACCAGTGAGTATCCCGAGACGGTGACCGCCGCCCAGATCGTCGCCGATAACCTTGCACCCCTTGGCATCACGGTGAACATCCGCACCGTCGACTTCGCGACCTGGCTCGATGAGCAGAACACCGGGAACTTCGACATGCTGATGATGGGCTGGCTGGGCAACATCGACCCCGACGACTTCTACTACGCGCAGCATCATTCGAACGGCACGAGCAACGCGCAGAAGTTCTCCGACCCCGAGGTGGACCGGCTTCTCGACGCCGGACGCGTCGAGACTGACACGGCCAAACGAAAAGACCTCTACGCCAAGGCCGCAACCCGCATCGCCGATCAGGTCAGCTACCTCTACCTGTACAACCCGTCGGTGATCCAGGCCTGGGCCACCAACCTGTCCGGGTACGACGCGCGCCGCGACGGGGCGATCCGGTTCCGCACCGCGAACCTGAGCGAGGACGCCCCGCTATGAGTTCAGGCCATCCGATCCTGAGATTTCTTGCGCGTCGGTTGTTGTACACCGCGGTGGTGCTCGTCGGGGTGTTGATCGTGGTATTCGCGTTGGTGCATCTGGTGCCGGGTGACCCGGTCCGCATCGCGCTGGGCACCCGCTACACCCCGGAGGCGTACGACGCGCTGCGCTCGGCAAGCGGTATGGACCGGCCCATCATCGAGCAGTTCTTCTCCTATCTCGGCTCGGCGCTCACCGGTGACCTCGGAGTGAGCTTCCGTAACGGTGATCCCGTCACCGTGACCCTGCTGGAGCGGTTACCGGCGACCCTGTCACTCGGCATCGTGGGCATTCTCATCGCGCTGCTGATCGCGTTGCCCGCCGGCATCTTCTCGGCGCTGCGCGAGGGCCGGGCCGGCGACGCGATCGTGCGGATCGCCAGTCAGTTCGGCGTTTCCATTCCCGATTTCTGGCTCGGCATCCTGCTGATCGGCGTGTTCGCGTCGATGCTTGGCTGGTTGCCCACCTCGGGATACCGTCCGCTGCTTGATGATCCGGGTGGTTGGCTGCGGCACATCATCCTGCCCGGTCTGACGGTGGGTCTGGTGGCGGGCGCGATCATGACGCGCTATGTGCGTTCAGCGGTGCTGGAGGTCGCCGCGATGGGCTACGTCCGGACCGCCCGGTCGAAAGGTCTGCCGCCACCGGTCGTCACGTTCCGCCACATCGTCCGCAATGCGCTGCTGCCGATACTGACCATCACCGGCATTCAGTTGGCGACCATCCTGGGCGGTGTCATCGTCGTCGAAGTGGTGTTCGCCTGGCCGGGGCTGGGCCGGCTGGTGTTCAATTCCGTTGCCGCCCGCGACTATCCGGTGATCCAGGGCGCCGTGCTGTTGATTGCGGCGCTGTTTTTGCTCATCAACCTGATCGTGGACGTGCTCTATGCGGTCGTCGACCCGAGGATCCGGCTGTCATGACACGTCCAGAGAGCCGGGTCGCGTCCTGGCGGCTGCTGCTGTCCAATCCGGTCACCACCGTCAGCGCCGCGGTGCTGCTGGCCGTGGTGGTCGTGGCGCTCACCGCGCAGTGGATCGCCCCGTACGGCATCAACGACATCGACGTGCCCAGCGCGCTGCAGGGCCCCAGCGCCAGCCACTGGTTCGGCACCGACGAGCTTGGCCGCGACGTGTTTTCGCGAGTGCTGGTGGCCATCCAGGCCTCTATTCGGGTGGCGGTCGTCAGCGTCGCCCTCGCCGCCGTGATCGGGGTGACCCTCGGCGTGGTCTCGGGTTACCGGGGCGGCTGGCTCGACACCGTCGTGATGCGGATGGTCGACGTCATGTTCGCGTTCCCGGTGCTGCTGCTGGCGCTGGCGATTGTCGCGGTGCTCGGGCCCGGCGTCACCACGACCATGCTGGCCATCGGCATCGTCTACATTCCGATCTTCGCGCGGGTGGCGCGGGCCAGCACGCTGGGCGTGCGGGTGGAGCCGTTCGTCGCGGTGTCGCGCACCATGGGCACTCCGAGCGGCTACATTCTCAGACGGCACATTCTGCCGAATATTTCGGGCCCGTTGATCGTTCAGCTGTCGCTGTCGTTGGCGTTCGCGATCCTCGCGGAAGCGGCGCTGTCGTTTCTGGGGCTGGGTATCCAGCCGCCAGAACCGTCGTTGGGCCGGATGATCTTCGACGCACAGGGATTCGTGACGCTGGCCTGGTGGATGGCGGTGTTCCCGGGGGCGGCGATCTTCGTCACGGTGCTGGCGTTCAACCTGTTCGGCGACGGCTTGCGCGATGTGCTTGATCCCAAGCAGCGCACCTTGATCGAAGCCAGGAGGGCTAGATGAACCACCCGGTGCTGAGTGTGCACGACCTGCGGGTGGGCATCGGCCGCCGCGAGATCGTGCGGGGCGTGTCGTTTGACGTGCATCGTGAGCAGACGGTGGGCATCGTCGGCGAGTCCGGGTCGGGCAAGTCGATGACGGTGCTCGCGGCGACCGGGCTGCTCGACGCACCGGGCGCCGTCGTCACCGGCACCAGCACCCTGGCCGACGGGTCACAGCTCGTCGGGGCCTCGGCCCGGCTGCTGCGCAAGGTCCACGGGGGGCGCATCGGATTCGTGTTCCAGGATCCCGGCACGTCGCTGAACCCGCTGCTGTCGTTGGCCCGGCAGATCACCGAAACCCTTGAGACGCATCGCAACATGACCAGGCGTCAGGCGCGCGAAAGGGCTTGCGAGCTGCTCGACGCGGTAGGCCTACCGACCGACCGGCTGGACTCCTATCCCCATCAACTGTCCGGCGGCCAGCGCCAGCGGGTGATGATCGCGATCGCGCTGGCGTGCGATCCCGAGCTGCTCATCGCCGACGAGCCCACCACGGCGCTGGATGTCACGACGCAGGCCCAGATCATCGACCTTGTCGCCGACCTGCAACGCGATTTCGGTACCGCAGTGGTGTGGATCAGCCACGACCTGGGCGAGATCGGTCAGGTGGCCGACGACGTGACGGTGTTGCGAGACGGCGAGGCGGTCGAGCAGGCGCCGATTCTCGACGTATTCGACCGGCCGCAGCACTCCTACACCCGGGAGCTCCTTGCCGCGCGCCCACTTGTCGACGGCGCCGGACCTGCTGCCGTACCCGATGACGCGCCAACCCTGTTGGAGGTGTCCGGACTAGACGTGCGCTACTCGGGCGTGTCCGCGGTGACGGATCTGTCGTTCCGGATCCGGCGCGGGAGCACGTTGGGTCTGGTCGGCGAATCAGGCTCTGGCAAGTCGACCGTGGCGGCCGCGCTGACCGGGCTGGCCGAGCCGTCGGCCGGCACCGCGACGCTCGACGGTGCCGACGTGTTCAGCGGCGGGCGGGATCTGCGCCGCCGGATCAGCCTGGTGCTCCAGGATCCGTTCGCCGCGCTGAATCCCCGCGCCCGCGTCGGTGCGGCGATCGGTGAGCCGCTGCAGGTGCACCGGCTTGCCAAAGGCCGGCGGGCGCGGGCCGAGCGGGTGGCACAGCTGCTCGAACTCGTCGACCTGCCAGCCGATTTCGCGTCGCGTTACCCGCACGAACTGTCCGGCGGGCAGCGGCAGCGGGTCAGTATCGCCCGGGCGCTGGCCACCGAGCCTGATCTGCTGATTCTCGACGAATCTACTGCTTCCCTTGATGTTTCAGTGCAGTCACGGGTGCTGGACCTGCTGGCCGACCTGCAGGACGCGTTGGGGTTGGCCTACCTGTTCATCGCACATGACCTGGCGGTGGTGCACCGGATGAGCCATGACGTGCTGGTCATGCGCGACGGCCTTGCCGTGGAGTACCGCCCAGCCGCCGAGTTGTTCGCCGCCCCCGAGCACGACTACACCCGGACGCTGTTGGCCGCGATTCCGCCCACCAGACCGCGTGAGAAGGTCTAGGGCATGACGTTGGATGGAAAAGTAGCGTTGGTCACCGGCGCGTCGTCGGGCCTCGGCGCGGCGGTCGCCCAGCTGTTCGCGGCGCGGGGAGCCTCGGTATTCGGGATCGCCCGCGACGCCGAACGGATGGCCACGGTGTTCGACGAGGTGCCCGGCGGTAGGTACGCGTCGGTGGACATCTCCTCGTCGCAGGCCTGCCGCCAGGCCGTCGCGCAGTGCATCGAGGAGTTCGGCCGACTGGACGCGCTGATCAACGTCGCCGGTTTTCACCAGATGCGCAACACCCTTGAGGTCACCGACGAAGACTGGGAAAAGGACCTCGCGGTCAATCTCAACGGCCCGTTCTTCCTGTGTCGAGCGGCCCTTCCACATCTGCTGGAGGCCGGCGGCAACATCGTCAATGTCGCGTCAATCGCGGGGATCGAGGGCGAGGTCTACTCCGCCGGTTACTGCTCGGCCAAGCATGGCCTCGTCGGTCTGACCCGCGCCCTGGCGATCGAGTTCACCTCGGAACGCCTCCGGGTCAACGCGGTATGTCCCGGCGGCATGCTCACTCCGCAGACCACCGAGTTCGCCGCGCCGGAGAACGCCGACTGGAATCTGATCATGCGGATCGCGGCACCGCGCGGAATGATGGACGTGGCCGACGTCGCCAAAACCATCGCGTTCCTGGCCAGTGACGACGCAGCTGCCGTGCACGGCGCGGTGTACATCGTCGACGCCGGAAAGACCGCCGGATAGCTCCGGATTCTTCTCGCCGATCCACTTGGCCTGTCGCCCTGCGGCGCGCACGATAGAAGTGTCGAGTCGACCGGAGCGAGGCGAAGGGAGCACACGATGAAGGCGAGCGTCGGCGATTTCCTGGTCGTCAAGGGCACGACCACCGACCAACACGAACAGCATGCCGAGATCATCGGGGTGCGCTCCGAGGACGGGTCTCCCCCGTACGTGGTGCGGTGGCTCGTCAACGGGCACGAGGCGACGGTCTATCCCGGCACGGACGCGGTTGTGGTCTCTGCCGACGAACACAACCGGGCCGCCGAACGCGCGTCCGAACGATCGAGCCGCGCACACTCTTAGCCGCCGGGTACCACCAGGACCGGCCGGTAGGTGCGCTGCAGTGTCGCCCCCGCCACGCTGCCGAGCAGAACTTTCTTCAGTGCGGAGCGGCCGCGCGAGCCGACGACGAGCGTCGCAGCGCGCTGCTCGTCTGCGAAGGCGACCAACGCGTCGGCCGTGGAACCGGCGCCCGAGCCGCGGAAGCGAGGAACGTGATGTACCGCCCCCACATCGCCGGTGTCGCCGTCGTCCACGGCCACCGACAGCACTTCCCGGCTGGGGAACAGCTGCTGCGCGGCGGCCACCGCCCCGTCGGCGCCCGCTGAACCGTCCACACCCACCACGACAGGCCCGTCGGCCACGGCCTCGTGTTCCGCCGAAACCATGTGTTGGGAGGCAACAAGCACCGGCCGCGGCGCGTGGTGCACCACGAGATCCGACACGCTGCCCAACTTCGAGTCGGTTGCGCCGATGCCGCGAGCGCCCACGATCAACACGTCGGGCTGCAGTTCCTCGGCCACCTGGGCCAGGCCCAGTCCTTCGCCCGCCCACGTGCGCTTGACGAGAGCCTCAGGGTTCCAGCCGACTGCGCGGGCCAGTGTGACGCCGGTGTCGACCAACCGTGCGGCCTCCCGGTCGCTTTCCTTGTCGACCAAGTCGATCAGCTCGTCCACATTGCGCGCCGAGTGTCGCAGCCGCGCGCGTAAACCCTTGCTGCCGAACGGTGGTGTGCAGAGGTAGACCACCACTGCCTGCGCCGCGGGAAACAGCGTGCTGCCCGTGCTGATCGCCGCATTCGCCGACGGCGACCCGTCGTAACCGACCACTACCTTCATGCGCGCGTCCTCATCTTCTCGTCCGTTCGGTGCTTCCAGACTAAGTCGCCGCCGCTAAGCAGGTAGCCAACTACGCTATTCACCAGCGCGGCAGCCCCGCAGGCTGGGGAGATGGACGCAACCTTCGCCGGCTCGTCCCACTGCTGGCACGCCATCGGCGCCGACGCCGGTGAAGCGCTGCGCTACAAGACGTTCAAACGCTGGGTCTGGGGCGCCGCAGGCGTCAGCGTCGCGGGCGGCGGAATCGTCGCCGCATTCCTGGCATTCGCGGCGCCAATCGTGTTGAGTCCGGTGGCGACGGAGCGACTGATGGTGCGCGGCGGGACTACGCTCGTCATTTTCCTCGGCGTGGCGATCCCGGTCATGCTGCGCGTGCGCCGCCGCCGCTTCGCAAAGAGCACCGCCTGGCTCAGCGAAGGCCGCACGCCCACCGCCGCCGAGCAGCGGATGACGCTGAGCGCACCGGGGGAAGCGGTTCGGTTGTCCGGTGTCGTCTGGGGTGTCGGCGCAGTCGTTTTCTCCTCGCTCGCGATGACCGAACAGGTTTCCACGTCGGTGTACATCTTCAGCGTGGTGGCGCTGGGCGGAATCTCCACCAGCGCGGTCTGGTACCTGATCGTCGAGCGGGTGATGCGACCGGTATCGGCCCATGCTCTGGGCGGAGGCACACTCGACCGCAAATTCGGCCCCACCATCGAGCGCAGACTCCTGATGGCCTGGACGCTGGCGACGGGCGTGCCGCTGTTGGGCGTCGCGATGTTGGCGCTCGGCTATCTCGCCGATGTCGGCTTCCGGGCAGAGCGGACCTTCGCCGCGATCCTCGTTCTCGTCGCGGTGGCGATAGTGGTTGGCCTGTTCACGATTCTGATCGCCGCACGGTCGGTCGCAGAACGAGTGGGCGCGCTGCGCGGCGCGCTGTCCCGGGTGCGGGCCGGCGACTTCACCGCCCGGGTCGAGGTCGACGACGCCAGCGAGATCGGGCGATTGCAAGCCGGTTTCAACACGATGGCGGCAGGCCTGGCCGAGCGCGAACGCATCCGCGATGCCTTCGGCACCTACGTGGACCGCGATGTCGCCGAGCATATCCTTTGTGCGGGAAGCTCGTTGGAGGGTCAGGAAGTCGACGTCACCCTGATGTTCGTCGATGTCCGTGGTTTCACCACGTTCGCCGAACAACTCCGTCCCGCTGAAGTGGTCGCCACCCTCAACCGGCTGTTCGAGAGAATCGTTCCGCTCGTGCACCGGCACGGCGGGCATGTGGACAAGTACGCCGGTGACGGGCTGATGGCGGTTTTCGGCGCGCCGCGACACCAAACTGCTCATGCCGACCAAGCACTCGCAGCCGCCCTGCAGATCGCCGACGCCGTGCACGACGAGTTCGGCGGCACGCTGTCGGTCGGTGTCGGACTCAACTCCGGCCCCGTGGTGGCCGGGAACGTCGGTGGCGCAGGACGTTTCGAGTTCTCGGTGATCGGCGATGCCGTCAACGTCGCCGCCCGTGTCGAACAGGCGACGCGTCAGACCGGCGACACCGTACTGCTCACGTCGGGGACGCTGGGGCTGCTGCACGGCAGCGATGCCGGCTTCATCCAGCGCCCCGGGCTGACCCTCAAGGGCAAGACCACCCCGGTCGCCATCTACGCACCGGTGGCAGTCGCCGCTCAACCCACGGTGCGGCGGACCCGGACGTAGAGGTCGTGGAAGCCGGCGATACCGCCGAACAGCCCGCCGGTCTCGATCACCTCGACGGTGGTCAACTCATCGGGGTGCGTCGGTTCGCGGTGCGGCAGATTCGCCACGGCCGCGCGGAACGCCTCGTCGAAGCTGAGATTCGGCGATGTTCCGATCGCCTCGTCGTCCATGACGGACTGAAAATTGTCTGGCCGCCAAAGCCGCGAACTGGTTGACGCCCGCACGCGGCCCCTCGATCTTGACCTCGTCCTGACCGTCGGCGTGGTGAACCGTGATCACCGGCTGGTCCTCGGGATAGGGCACGAACTCGGCACGGGTGTAGGGCACGACGACCTGTGGCCAGATGCCCGGGCGTTCGCGCTGCAGCACGTCGTAATGCGGCGGGAAGATCCGGATCGGATTCTGCTCGATATCCGCGTCGTAACCGCGGGTGGGCAGATCGCCCTCAGCCACGATCAGAACGTAGCTGCCCGCGCGGTGGGCCCGAATGGTGCGACGGCTCGCATATTCGGTCGTGTCGGTCTTTGTTTCATTGGTGACGGTCATTGTGGGATCCTTTGCTGGAACGGCTTGCTCCTGTATCGAGCGTGGCCACAGCAGAACCGACGTGCACGAGTAGTCGGCTACTCGAGTTGGCCGTCCGAGCGTTATCCCAGTGCCGGCTCCGAGGAATCGACTTGACCGTTGCTCATGATCGTCAGATTGTCCGGACTGACCTCATAGCGTGCGCCGTCGGCCGGGTTGACGGCCACGAATCCGTCGCCTGAGGGCTGCGCGTCGGCGATCTCGAGGTTGGCGCCGTCACGCAAGCGTTCGCCGCGGTAGTAGAAGCTGTCCGGGCCGGTCTGGCAGATCACCGCGAGCGACGTCGCGGTCCGGATCATCACTGCCGGGGTGCTGCTGGAGTCGCACCGCGCTGTGTGGCCGACGAATCCCTGCGCATCGGTACCGCTTGGCCGATCCGTGAGCGTGGTCGTCGGCGTGGTCGTCTCGGTCGTCGTACCGGTGTCCGACGGTTCGCTCGTCGTACTCGCGTCAGGTGGCACCGACAACGGCGTCTGACGCGTCGAGGCGCTGTCGTCACCACCGCTTGCCAACATCGATGCCAGCACGGCGGCGATTCCGAACAGCACCACCGTCGCCACCGCCAGTGTCAACTGAGTACGGGTGAATCGCGACTTCCGCGGCGGTTTCTGCGGCGCGGGAGCGGGCGGTGGCGGCGGCGGGTAGGGCGTGTAGCCGGTGTGTTCCGGATTCGGATAGACCGACGAGAACTGGCGGGTGCTGGGCGGCGGTGTGGGGCGCGGGGTCGCCGCAGGCAGTGCGGGGATGACGGGTGCGGGCCGGGTTGGCGCCTCTTCGGTCGTGGAAGCCTTGGATCCGGCGTGCGCAGCCTGCGTGGCGGCCTTGGCCAGTTCGGTGGCGGTGGAGTACCGCGCCGTGGCGTCCTTGGCCATCCCTTTCGCGATGACGTCGTCGAAGGCGCGAGGTATGCCCCGTCGCATGATGCTGGGCCGCGGCGGCGGGGAGAACATGTGAGCGCTCATCAGCTGTCGCAGATCCCCCGTCTCGAACGGCGGCCGGCCGATGAGGGATTCGTAGAGCAGGCACGTCAGCGCGTAGATGTCGGCCGGTGGTCCGACGGGGCCGCCGGAGAACCGCTCGGGAGCCATGTAGGCGCTCGATCCGATCAGCACCCCGGTCATCGTGACGCTGGCCTCGCCGCCGACATGTGCGATGCCGAAATCGACGAGGTAGGCGAAGTCGTCCGGAGTGAGCAGCACGTTCTCCGGCTTGATATCGCGATGCACCAGGCCGTCCGCGTGCGCGGCGTCGAGTGCGGCCGCCACCTGCGTGACGATCGACGCGGCCCGCGCCGGGTCCAGCGGGCCGTTCGACCGCAGCAGCTCTTTCACGCTGGCGCCGTCGACCAGGCGCATATCGATGTAGAGCACGCCGTCGATCTCACCGAAGTCGTGCACCGGGATCACGTGTGGTTCCTGCAGGCGCGCCGCCACCCGGGATTCGCGCCGGAACCGCTCCTGGAAGCTGGCGTCGGCGGCGATCTCGGTGCGCAGCAGCTTGACCGCGACCATCCGTTCTTTCACGGTGTCGTAGGCGCGGTACACCTCACCCATGCCGCCCACCCCGATCAGCGACCTCAGCTCGTAGGGCCCGAACCGGGTGCCGAGACGCGAGCCGCCGTTGGGCGAGGGCATTCCACGATCCTTTCAGCCCGCCTGACTCAGTCAGACCACCGCGGTAGCCAGGCGAACATCGTTTCGCGACACGATTCCCAAGCCCTGAGGGCGGGCACGCGGCGGTCTCCGTGACGAGGATAGTTGGATTTCGGTTCGACCTCCTCGACCCGCCCCTCGCCGAGTCGTCAATCGAAGGACGAATGCGGGGCGCCCATGCCCGGATCGATCTGCACCGGCCCGGCCGCCGACGGCGCGACCGGGAAGTCGAAGATTGCTGTCGGGATATACACGGTTGCACAAGCATTGGGAATGTCGACCACACCCGATAGCCGGCCCTCGATAGGTGCGGCGCCGAGCAGGAGGTACGCCTGCTCCGGGGTGTACCCGAACTTGGTGAGGTAATCGATGGCGTGCAGGCAGGCCCGCTGGTAGGCCAGGTGCGAATCCAGGTAGCGCTGCTCCCCGTCGAGGGTCACCGAGGTGCCCGAGAACGCCAGCCATTCGGAGTACTGCGGATCGGTGTTGCCGGGCATGAAAATGGCGTTCTCGCTCACCCCGTAGGTCTCCATGCCACCCGGGATCACGTCGACGCGAAGGTCGATGAAGCCACCCATTTCGATCGCACCACAGAACGTGATCTCACCGTCGCCCTGCGAGAAGTGCAGGTCCCCGACCGACAGATTGGCGCCGTCGACGAACACCGGATAGAAGACCCGGCTGCCCTTCGTGAGGTTCTTGATGTCCTGGTTGCCGCCGTTCTCCCGCGGCGGTGCGGTGCGGGCCGCTTCGGCGGCGGCCTTGGTGAATGCGTCGCCGGTCAGCCCGCCGAGGATCGCGTCGCGCGGCTCGGGCGGCAGCGCAAGCGGTGGCACCCGGTCGGGATCCGTGGCGATCAACGCGGCCTCGCGGGTGTTCCAGGTCGACAGCAGCTTCGTCGACGGCGCAGTTCCCATCAGGCCCGGGTGGACGATGCCGGTGAACTCCACTCGCGGGATGTGCCGTGAGGTGGCCTTCTGACCGGCGAAGTCCCAGATCGCCTTGTAGGCGTCGGGGAACTGCTCGGTGAGGAATCCGCCGCCGTTCTGGGTCGGGAAGATCCCGGTGTAGCCCCAGCCCTGTCCGGCGAGCGGACCGGAATCCTCCTGCGGGATGGGGCCGACATCGAGGATGTCGACGATCAGCAGGTCGCCGGGTTTGGCGCCTTCGACGGCGATCGGGCCCGACAAGACGTGCACAGTGGTCAGCGGCGCGTTGAGAATGTCGTCGGCGGAGTCGTCGTTGACGATCGCACCGTCGAACCATTCACGGCAGTGCACCCGGAACGCATCGCCCTTCTTGACCGTCACCGCTGCCGGGATATCGGGATGCCACCGGTTGTGACCGAGCTTTTCCTGGTCCGTGAATTTCTTGGTCGAATCGAGCGGAAACACAACCTCTGGCATTTGGTGCTCCTTCAGTCTCGCGGCAGCTTTTGATGGAGTGGGTTGGTGGTGACTTTTTGTTGCCGTTGCCTTGATGGCGCGCTGACCACTGCTGGCTTGTCGGCCGTGGCGCGAGTCGCGTCGTGAAGCGCCATCGCGCGTCCGTCCGCGCGGCCGAGATGCGGGGCGGAGATCATTCTGCGGGCCACGCCCATACAGTCCGGGCATTCGATTGCGTCCGGACGCGAATTCATCGAATACAGCTGTTTGGTGGTGCC
Organism: Mycolicibacterium sp. XJ870; assembly: GCF_053483975.1. Lineage (NCBI taxonomy): Bacteria > Bacillati > Actinomycetota > Actinomycetes > Mycobacteriales > Mycobacteriaceae > Mycobacterium > Mycolicibacterium sp. XJ870. The sequence continues at coordinate 225,544 of NZ_JBEFTI010000009.1, read as the reverse complement.
ACAACCGGACTCACATCGAAAGACGTACAGAACCAACAGATTTCCTCGTGGGTCGGCGCAGTGAAGACGTATGCGACATTACCGATATGTGGCGATCTTGGCGCGGCAGTTGAGAAACAATTCCGTTGCCTGCGGTAGCTTCACGCAAACGAGGCGGGCAAATCGGTCGGCAAACCAGGAGAAGTTCATGTGAACGATCTCAAGCCGTTCTCACCCTCGATCGACTGGGGCGACGAACTTCTCAACTCCCTGCGGTGGCTCGCCGAGGCATGGCTGATCGCCGCGGTGATCACGATGACCGTGCTGGTGCTCCTCGCCAAGTTCACCGTTTGGGGCCGGCAGTTCTGGACCGTCACCGGTGCCTACTTCACCGGGCGGCACAGCGTGCGCCCGTGGCTGTCGCTGTCGGCCATGCTGCTGTCGGTCATCATCGGAGTGCGGTTGAGCGTGCTGTTCAGCTATCAGAGCCGCGATCTCTACACCGCGGCACAGGTCGCCGTGCAAGGCCTGGCCACCGGCGATGAGGCCGTGAAAGACTCTGGGGTGACGGGCTTTTGGATCTCCCTGGCGCTGTTCGCCTTGCTGGCGGCCATTCTCGTCACCCGCGTCATGGTCGATCTGTTCATCACGCAACGTTTCATGCTGGCTTGGCGAACATGGCTGACCTACCGGCTCACCGGCGACTGGCTGGACGGGCGCGCCTACTACCGAGGCCGGTTCATCGACAAGACCATCGACAACCCGGACCAGCGCATTCAGGCTGACGTCGACGCCTTCACCGCCCTCTCCGGCCCGCAACCGAACACCCCGCACCAAACCAGCAACGGCACACTGCCGTTCGGGGCGATCTCGGCGATCGTGTCGGTCATCTCGTTCACCTCGATTCTGTGGAACCTCTCGGGGGAACTGAACCTGTTCGGCGTCGAGATCCCCCGCGCGTTGTTCTGGTCGGTGTTCGTCTACGTCGCCTTCGCCACGGTCATCGCATTCTGGCTCGGCCGCCCGCTGATCCGGCTGTCGTTCAACAACGAGAAGTTCAACGCCGCATTCCGGTATGCGCTGGTTCGGCTGCGCGACGCCGCCGAAGCAGTGGCGCTGTACCGCGGCGAAGAGCCGGAACGCCGCGAGTTGCGAGGGCGGTTCGAGCCGGTGGTGTCCAACTACAAGCGCTTCGTCAACAAGACCATGGTGTTCACCGGGTGGAACCTGTCGATGAGCCACATCATCATTCCGCTGCCCTGGATGCTGCAGGCGCCGCGGCTGTTCGCCGGCGAGATCCAGCTCGGTGCGGTCAACCAGTCGGTCGCCGCGTTCGGCGCGATCCAGGATGCGTTGTCGTTCTTCCGCAACTCCTATGACGTGTTCGCGGGCTACCGGGCCGCCATCATCCGGCTGCACGGCCTGGTGGTGGCCAACGAGCAGAGCCGGGAGTTGCCGAAGCTGGACATCGAAGCCAGCCCCGCAGTCGTTCTCGACGACATCGAGGTGCGCAACCCCGCAGGCGATCACTTGATCGACGCGTTGAACCTACGGCTGAACCCCGGGGACGCGATGATCATCACCGGTGAATCGGGCACCGGCAAGTCCACGTTGCTGCGCAGTCTGGCCCAGTTGTGGCCGTACACGTCCGGCACCATGGGTTGCCCGCTCGGCGAGCACGAGACGATGTTCCTGTCCCAATTGCCCTACGTTCCGCTGGGCGACCTGCGCGCGGTGGTGTCCTATCCGCACGAGCCCGGCGAAATCCCTGACGAGGCACTGCATGACGCGCTGTTGGCTGTCGCCCTGCCGCGCTATGTCGACCGATTGTCGGAGACCAACGACTGGGCGAACGTGCTCTCCCCCGGCGAACAGCAACGCATCGCGTTCGCCAGGGTGCTGCTCACCAAACCGAAGGCGGTGTTTCTCGACGAGGCGACCTCGGCGCTCGACGAACCCCTGGAGTTCATGATCTACGGCCTGGTGCGTCGCGAACTTCCCGAGACGGTGTTCGTCAGCGTCACCCACCGCACCACGGTCAACAAGCACCACGACCTACGCCTGGAATTGCTCGGCGACGGCGCGTGGCGGCTGGGGCCGATCGAAGAAGACGAGCCGGTTCCGGTGTAGTGGTACAGGATGGCTGTCGTGGACCACATCATCTTCACCCCGACGGTCGAGCAGCTGAACTACACGTTCGGCGGCGCCGAGCCCGTCATGCGGATCAAGCCCGGAACCGTGCTGACGTTATGGACCGAGGACGCCTTCGGCGGCCGGATCACCAGCCGGGACTCGGTGGCCACCGTGGCGCTGGACACCGAAGACCTCAATCCGCAAACCGGACCCTTCTGGATCGAGGGCGCCGAACCCGGTGACACCCTGGCGGTCCATCTCGTCGACCTAACCCCGGCACGCAGTTGGGGCGCATCGACCCTGATTCCGTTCTTCGGCGGGCTCACCAGCATTCCCGTGAGCCCGACGCTGCAGGACGCGCTGCCCGAGCGAACCTGGATCTACGAATACGATTCGGCCGCAAACACTGTGGGCTTCTCGGCGCAGGGCAGCAACTTCGAGGTCGCGCTACCCGCCAACCCGATGCTGGGCACGGTCGGGGTGGCGCCCGCACGCCGCGAGGTCCGCAGCTCACTGGTGCCCGATGCGTTCGGCGGCAACATGGACACCCCCGAGATGACCGCAGGCGCCACCTGTTATCTGCGGGTCAACGTCGCTGGCGCGCTGTTCTCCCTCGGCGACGGGCACTACCGGCAGGGTGAGGGCGAATCGTGTGGCACCGCCGTGGAAGGCGCGATGAACGTCACCGCGATCGTCGAACTCATCAAGGGCGGCGGGCCGGCCTGGCCCCGGCTGGAGACCGACACCCATCTGATGGCCATCGGGTCGGGTCGCCCGCTGGAAGAGGCGTGGCGGGCCGGCCAGGTCGAGATGATCCATTGGCTGGGTGAGCTGTACGGGCTCGATCGCCTCGACGCCTACCAGCTGCTGACCCAGATCGCGCAGAATCCGATCGCCAACGTCGTCGACGCCAACTACAGCGCCGTCACCAAGATCGACAAGCGGCTGCTGCCCGCGGCGGTCGCATACAGCGGGATCCACAGCGAATTGCGCAGTGCTGCACGGGCACTGGGCTCCATCTCCTACTGACACGAAGGACATTCATGGATCTGGGACTGGCCGGCAAGCGCTTTGCGGTCACCGGCGGCACCCGCGGCATCGGCCGCGCCGTCGTCGAAGGATTGCTGGCCGAGGGAGCATCCGTCGCGTACTGCGCGCGGACCCCGGACGCGGTAGCCGAAGCGCAGGCCGAACTCACCGCGGATGGCGCCACTGCGGTCGGCGCCGCGGTGGACGTGGGTGACTCCGCCGCCGTGGCCGCATGGGTGTCGCAGACCGCGGATACGTTCGGCGGGTTGGACGGTGTCGTTGCCAACGTCAGCGCGCTGGCCATCCCCGAGAACGCGGACAACTGGCGGACCAGCTTCGAGGTCGATCTGATGGGCACGGTGGGCCTGGTGGACGCGGCACTCCCCCACCTGCTGGCAGGCGGTGCCGGCTCGATCGTCACGATCTCCAGCGTCTCGGGACGCGAGATCGACTTCGCCGCCGGACCGTACGGGACGTTCAAGGCCGCGATCATCCACTACACGCAGGGGCTGGCCTACAACTACGCAGGCAAGGGCGTGCGGGCCAACAGCGTGAGCCCCGGCAACACGTACTTTCCGGGTGGGGTCTGGACGTCGATCGAGGAGAACAATCCCGAACAGTTCGCGGCCGCGCTCGCGCTCAATCCCACCGGCCGGATGGCCACACCGCAGGAGGTGGCCAACGCCGTCGTGTTCCTGAGCAGTTCGGCGGCCAGCTTCATCACCGGAACCAATCTGGTCGTCGACGGCGCGCTGACCCGGGGCGTGCAGTTCTGAGGTTGCGCGCCGAGGGAGGGCCCTGCGCGGCCGGACCCGCCGTCTACTATGTCGGGAATCCCAGATGCGGACCGCTTGAGTGCCGCGCCGTGTACCTCCGACCGACCACCAAGGGTTCCTGAATGGCCGATTCCCCCGACGTCCCCGCTGCGCAGACCAGCAAGCACACGGGGATCGCTCGCTGGATCCGTCGACTCGCCATCCCGATCATCGTCGGCTGGATCGCGCTGGTCGGCGTGCTGAGCTTCACGGTGCCGCAGCTCGAAGTCGTCGGTGCCATGCGATCGGTGTCGATGAGCCCCGCCGACGCGCCGTCGGTGATCGCGATGAAGCGTGTCGGCCAGGTGTTCGACGAGTTCCACTCCGACAGCTCGGCGATGATCGTGCTGGAGGGCGAGGAGAAGCTCGGCGACGATGCGCATTTGTTCTACAACGAGATGGTCGACAAGCTCGAAGCTGACTCCAAGCATGTGGAACACGTCCAGGATTTCTGGGGTGATCCGCTGACCGAGGCGGGCGCGCAGAGCAACGACGGCAAAGCTGCTTACGTACAGGTCTATCTCGCTGGCAACATGGGCGAAGCTCTGGCCAACGAATCGGTGCAGGTGGTCCAGGACCTGGTCAAGAGCATGGAGCCGCCGCCCGGGGTCAAGGTCTATGTGACGGGCGGCTCGGCGCTGGCCAACGATCAGCAACTCGCCGGCGACCGAAGCGTCCAGATCATCGAAGCCGTCACCTTCCTGGTCATCATCACGATGCTGCTGCTGGTGTACCGCTCGATCACCACCGTGCTGCTCACGCTGTTCATGGTGGTGATCTGTCTGATGTCGGCCCGCGGGGTGGTGGCCTTCCTCGGCTACCACGACTTGATCGGGCTCTCGACATTCGCCACCCAGCTCCTGGTCACCCTCGCGATCGCCGCGTCGACCGACTACGCGATCTTCCTGATCGGGCGATATCAGGAAGCCCGCGGGATTGGCGAGGACCGGGAGCAGGCGTACTACACGATGTTCCACGGCACTGCCCATGTGGTGCTGGGCTCGGGCATGACGATCGCCGGGGCGACCTTGTGCCTGCACTTCACCCGGCTGCCGTACTTCCAGACACTGGGCATTCCGATGGCGGTCGGAATGGTTGTGGCGGTGCTCGCGGCGCTGACGCTAGGGCCCGCGGTGATCACCGTAGCCAGCCGGTTCCGCAACCTGCTGGAACCCAAACGCGCCATGCGGATTCGGGGCTGGCGACGGCTCGGTGCATTCGTGGTCCGCTGGCCCGGTCCGGTCCTGCTGAGCACCATCCTGCTATCGCTGATCGGGCTGCTGGCCCTGCCGGGCTACCGGACCAACTACAACGACCGCAACTATCTGCCCGACGATCTGCCGGCCCAGGAGGGCTTCGCCGCGGCCGAACGGCATTTCTCGCCCGCGAAGATGAATCCCGAGCTACTGCTGATCGAGACCGATCACGATGTGCGCAACTCGGCGGACTTCCTGGTGATCGACCGGATCGCGAAGGCGATCTTCGAGGTGCCCGGAATCGGAAGCGTCCAGGCCATCACCCGTCCGCAGGGTGAACCACTCGAGTTCAGCACCATCCCCGCCCAGATGAGCATGAGCGGGGTCATGCAGACGATGAACCGCAAGTACATGACCGACCGCGCCAACGACATGCTGCTGCAGGCCGACGAGATGCAGAAGACCATCAACACGATGGACCAGATGATCGCGCTCATGGCGGAGATGGCCGCGACGACGCACAGCATGGTCGGCAAGATGCACGACATGACGGCCGACGTCGCCGAACTGCGGGATCACATCTCCAATTTCGACGACTTTTTGCGGCCGGTGCGCAACTACCTGTACTGGGAACCGCACTGCTACAACATCCCGATGTGCGCCTCGATGCGGTCGGTGTTCGACGGGCTCGACGGCATCGACACGATGACCGAGAGCATCCAGAACATGCTGCCCGACATGGACCGACTCGATGCCCTGATGCCGCAACTGCAGGCACTGATGCCGTCGCAGATCGAGACCATGAAGACGATGAAGACCATGATGCTGACCATGCATCAGACCCAGAAGGGTCTGCAGGATCAGATGGCCGAGATGCAGGACGGCCAAAGCGCCATGGGCGAAGCGTTCAACGACTCCAAGAACGACGACACGTTCTATCTGCCACCGGAGATCTTCAACAACGCCGACTTCAAACGCGGCATGGACAGCTTCATCTCGCCCGATGGAAAAGCGGTGCGGTTCATCATCTCCCATGAAGGTGACCCGCTGACACCCGATGGCATCAAGCTCATCGACGGGATCAAGCTGGCCGCCAAGGAAGCCATGAAGGGCACGCCCTGGCAGGGCTCCAAGATCTATCTCGGCGGCACCGCTGCGGCATTCAAGGACATGCAGGAAGGCAACAACTACGACCTGATCATCGCCGGCATCTCGGCACTGTGCCTGATCTTCATCATCATGTTGATCATCACGCGCAGTGTGGTGGCCGCGGCCGTGATCGTCGGCACCGTGCTGATCTCCCTCGGCGCGTCATTCGGGTTGTCAATCCTGGTGTGGCAGCACATCTTGGGCATCGAACTGCACTTCATGGTGATGGCGATGGCGGTGATCGTGCTACTGGCAGTCGGTGCGGACTACAACCTGCTGTTGGTGGCGCGGCTCAAAGAAGAACTTCCCGCCGGGATCAACACCGGCATCATCCGGGCCATGGGCGGTAGCGGGTCTGTGGTGACCGCGGCCGGCCTGGTGTTCGCGTTCACCATGATGTCGATGGTGGTCAGTGAGATGACCGTGGTCGCCCAGATCGGGTCGACGATCGGGCTTGGCCTGCTGTTCGACACCCTGGTGATCCGATCGTTCATGACGCCGGCCATCGCCGCACTCATGGGCCGCTGGTTCTGGTGGCCTCAACTGGTCAGAACCCGGCCTGCCCGTGGCGTGGTGGCACAGGCGTTGGAGCGCTCAGCGCCCTGATGGCGCCGATGGTCCTCCCCGACGCGTAGTGTCAATGACATCGGGACCACTCAGGCCCTCACAATCAAGGGGCCGGCGATGTCTGACAAGTCTCCTCGAAAATCCATGACAAAGAAATCCGGCAAATCTCTGAAGGAGAAGCGGGCCGCCAAGCACGCCAAGGTGGCCCGGGCTCACTCCATCGAGGCGTCGCTGCATGACAAGAAGCACTGACACAAAACAGCTTTCGCTAGGCGTTCTGGCCCGCTCGCGGAAACCTGACGAGCGCAGGCTTCCGATTCACCCTGCACACTTTCCCAGGATCGATCCACCGTTGCGGCACCGGATTTTCCTTGAGCACGGCTATGGCGACGAGTTCGGCGCGACCGATGACGCACTGGCCGGCCTGGTCGGCGGGATCAAGACCCGCGACGAGATCATCGCCGCGTGCGACGTCATCCTGGTGCCCAAGGTGCAGGCAGAGGATCTGGCAGAGCTGAGGGTCGGACAAGTCGTGTGGGGGTGGCCGCACTGCGTGCAGGATGCCGCCCTGACGCAGATCGCCATTGACCGGCGACTCACCCTGATCGCCTTCGAGGCCATGAACCACTGGCAGGCCGACGGCGGATTCGGTCTCCACGTGTTCCACAAGAACAACGAGCTCGCGGGTTACTGCTCCGTGCTGCACGCGATGCAATTGGCCGGGATCACCGGCAGCTACGGTCGTCGGCTCCGCGCTGCCGTCATCGGATTCGGTGCGACTGCCCGCGGCGCGGTCACCGCACTCAACGCCCACGGCGTGGATGATGTCCGCGTCCTGACCAACCGTGAGGTGGCCGCCGTCGGGTCACCGATCCCCTCGACGCAGATCGTGCAAATGGGCCGCGACGAGGAAACTCCTGAGCGGACGTGGGCCGACACACCGGAGCACGGCGTGGTGCCGGTGGCTCGTTTCCTGGCCGCGAACGACATCGTCGTCAACTGCGTGCTTCAAGATCCCAACGCTCCGCTGATCTTCGTCACCGAAGAGGATCTGGCCACGTTCGACCCGGGCAGCCTGCTCGTCGACGTCTCCTGCGATGCCGGCATGGGTTTCAGCTGGGCGCGCCCGAGCTCGTTCACCGACCCGATCTGCGAGGTGGCCAACGGCGTCTACTACTACGCCGTGGACCACAGCCCGTCGTACCTGTGGAACTCTGCGACCTGGGAGATCAGCGAGGCGCTGTTGCCGCACATCGAGACCGTGCTCGACGGCCCGGCGGCCTGGGACGCGAGCACCACGATCTCGCGGGCCATCGAGATTCGTGACGGCACCGCCCTGAACCCCGCCATCCTGAAGTTTCAGCACCGTGAGGATGCCTACCCGCATCGTCAGGTCTGACGTGGTGCCACGTCCACCATCGATGCTGCTGCGGTATTGAGGCATGCGGAGATTGACTTGGACGGGCATCGTGAACGCTCTTAGCATGACCGGTTGTGACTGGTCGGAGCGCCGATGCGTCGGTTGACCTTATTGGGCACCTGACAGAGGTGGTCGGGGCGTCGGGAGTTGTGACCGACCCGGCCGAGATGACCGGGTATCTCACCGATTGGCGCCATGCGTACACGGGCACCGCCGCGGCCGTCGTGCGACCGGGAAGCACCGACGAAGTCGCCAAGGTCATGCGGCTGTGTCACGAGAGGGGTGTGGCCGTCGTTCCGCAGGGCGGCAACACCGGGATGTGCGGCGGCGCCGTCCCCGACGCCTCCGGACGCCAGCTGGTGGTGTCGCTGAACCGCATGCGCCGCATCCGCGGCCTCGACGTCGCCAACCAAACCATCACCGTGGAGGCTGGAACCATCCTGCAGGATGTGCAGGAAGCCGCGGCCGGCGCCGGCAAGTTGTTCCCGCTTTCCCTTGGCGCACAGGGCAGCTGCACGATCGGCGGAAATCTCGCGACCAATGCAGGCGGAACGGGCGTGCTTCGCTACGGGACCATGCGCGACCTCGCCCTCGGGCTCGAGGTGGTGCTGCCCGACGGCCGAATCTGGAACGGGCTGCGCGGATTACGCAAGGACAACACGGGCTATGACCTCAAGCACTTGTTCATCGGTGCGGAGGGCACGCTGGGAATCATCACCGCGGCCGTGCTGAAACTCTTTCCCGCCCCGCGCAGCCGCGTCACGGCATGGGTCGCCCTGCCTGAAATCCAGGCCGCGGTCGACCTCATCGGCGTCGTCCGCGACGTCGCCGGCGACCGGTTGACCGGCTTCGAGATCATGTCCCGTCAGAGCGTCGACTTCGTGCTGCGCCACTCGCCGTCCGCACGGAACCCCTTCGCGCAGCGGCATACCTGGTACGCGCTGGTGGAGCTCAGCGATTCACTACCGGTCGCCGGCCTCGACGAGGTCATCGAATCGGCCCTTGGTACCGGCGTCGAGCGTGGCCTCGTCGCCGACGCGGTGGTCGCCTCGTCAACCGCCCAGGCCGCAGCACTTTGGGCGCTGCGGGAAGGGATCTCGGAAGCCCAGAACCATGAGGGCCCCAGCCTCAAACACGACATCACCGTTCCCATCAGCAGCATCCCGGCCTTCGTACAGCGCACCGACCGAGCTCTCGATGCCGCGTGCCCGGGCATCCGCATCGTGGCGTACGGCCACGTCGGCGACGGCAACCTGCATTACAACCTCAGCAAGCCACCGGGGTCGGACGACGACGACTTCCGTGCCCGGGCGACGGACCTTGCGCGGGTCATCTACGACCACACGTCTGCTCTCGACGGCAGCATCAGCGCCGAACACGGACTGGGACAGTCGAAGACCGGCATCATCGCCGACTACAAGGACAGCTGCGAGCTGGCCCTGATGCGTGAGATCAAGCAGCAGTTCGATCCCCGCGGGCTGATGAACCCCGGGAAGGTGCTGCCGGGCTGACCGCGGCTTACTCCGCAACTGTGACGTGAATCCGGCGAAAGTCGCTCTCCGAGGCAGGATCCCATACTCGGCTCAGCCGCAGTGAAACGTCGGCGTCGCCGGGGCCGGTCGCGGCGAGGACGAACACCCGCTGCCCTTCGGCACCCGGGCGCGGCGCCGGATCACCGGCGTGGGTGTCACTGGTGACCGATACTGCTGTGCCGGTTACCTCGATAGTCCAGCGGAACCCGGTCGACGGGGCTTCCGCGAGCCGGATGACCAGGGTGTCTCCGACATGCGCGGTCACGGTGTCCTGTTCGCCGACTTCGATACTCGTCACCGGCGACGCTCGAAGTACTTCTGGTAGGCCTCGGCGGACGCGGCCAGGTCCGGCCGGGCGTCGAGCACCGGTTGCATCTTCTTGCGCGCTTCTTCGCGTTTGTAGGGGATGAACTCCGTCGGGAAATTGCCCTCGTGCGGCTGGTAGTCGCGCAGCACGCGGCGCGCCACGGTCGCCATGTGCACCTCGTCGACGCCGTCGGCGATGCCCATCGTCGGGGCACCGGCATACATCGCCTGAATCGGCGTGAGGTCGGTGGTCCCCAGCGATCCCAGAATGTGCAAAGCGTTGAACGACACCTCGCGCAACACTTTCGCCATGGTGAACTTGACGGCGGCGATCTCGGTGCGCGCCTCCTGCGTCGAGGTGTTGTCGATCTTCCACGCGGTCTCCAGCACGAACAGGCGCAGCATCTTGATCATCGCGTAGGACTCGGCGATCTTCTCCTGCACCATCTGGTGTTCGGCGATCACCTTGCCGTGCGATTGGCGGCTCAGCGCGCGCTCGCACATCATGTCGAACGCCAGGTTGCACTGTGCGATGGTCCGCATGGCATGGTGGATGCGGCCACCGCCGAGGCGCCGCTGCGCCAGAACTTTTGCGCCGTCCTCCGGTCCGAGCAGATGATCTTGCGGCACCCGCACATCGCGGTAGACGATGTGGTTGTGGTTGCGGGGCTCGGGCATGATCTCCACACCCGGCGTCCTTCGCGGCACCACGAACATGCCGTTGGTGCACATGACGAACAGGATGTCGGCGACGCGGCCCGCCGAGGTGAACCACTTCTCGCCGTTGATGACCCATTCGTCGCCGTCGCGGACGGCACGCGTGGTGAACAGGCTTGGATCGCTGCCGCCCTGCGGTTCGGTCATCGAGTACGCCGAGAACATGTCCTGGTTGAGCAGAGGCTTGAGCCAGCGTTCCTTCTGTTCCTCGGTGCCGTAGGCGGCGAGCATCTCCATGTTGCCGGTGTCAGGCGCCGAGGCTCCGAACATGTGCGGCGCGCCGGCGTACCGACCGATGATCTCGTTGAGCAGGCCGAGTTTGAGCTGTCCGAAGCCGGGACCGCCGAGCTCACGGTCGAGGAAGATCGCCCACAGGCCTTGGTCTTTGACCTCTTGTTGCAGTTCGCGCACATAGGCCTTCACCGTGGGGTCCGGTGAGCGGACCGCGTAGGGGAAGATGTGATCGAGCGGTTCGACCTTGTTTTCGCAGAACTGCTTGACCCAGTCGAGCTTGTCCTGAAACTCCGGTTCGGTGCTGAAATCCCAAGCCATGCTAGAACTTCACCAGCGGGGAGCCACTGATCAACTCGTAGACGAAGTTCACGAAGAAGAACCCGAAGAACAGGAAGTTCAGCACCAGCAGCACATAGTGCCACCACCGTGGGCGGGCCGGCCTGGGCAACTTCGAGTTCAGGTACATCAGCATGAACGGGAACACCAAGGCACCCAAATTCGACATGTTCGCCGAGATCTGCACCAGCCGAACCGGGGTGGTGAGGTGGATTGCGCCGGCTATGACCGCGAGAACGAGCAACATGAAGGGGTAGTAGAACTTTCGCGGATCACCCTCCAGCAGACTGCGCAATCGTGGACTCGCGGCGTGCGCGGCGTCGGTGAAGTTGCGCACCAAAGCCTCGAAAATGCCCAACTGTGTCGAGAACAGGACCAGCACGCCGACCACCAGCATCAGGTAGAACATGCCCTGCCCGTACTGTTCTCCCAGTTTCTCGGCGGTGAACGTCGGCACGTTCGTCGTCGTCGGCGCTTCCCCGGAGGTGGCGACGATGTGCGCCATCAGGATGGTGGGCAGCAGCATCCCCAGCATCGCGCCGCAGAAGAACACGCCCCACTGGTCGATGAGCAGCAGCCGGTACCAACGCTTCCACCGGGAAGCGTTTTCGGGCGTGTCCCGGAAAGTCACTCCCACCGGAAGCAATTCGCGCCGTTCCCCGCGCATGCCTGCGATGTACCCGACCCGGTGGCCCATGCCGTATCCCTTGTCGCGGTAGTGGGCCATCGCGTACCAGTTGAGCCCCGACGCGAGGGCGGTGAACCCGGCGAGGGCGCCCAGTGTGGTTGCGGTGATGCCGGACGGAGGTGCCGCCGGAGTGACCAGCCCCCGAATGCCCTCCCACCACACCGACGGCGGAACGATGGCGATGTCGACCACGAGCAGCACCGTCAGCAGCGAACCGACGATCACCCAGTTACTCAGCTCCAGTGCGCGCGAGATCTTGCGGGCGAATACACAGATCAGGAAGACCACGAACAGCAGGACGATGGCCAGCAGCCGGGTGTACTCGAGTTCATCAGGACGGTGCACCCGCCCGACGATCAATGCGAACAGGCCTTGCCCGGCGCTGGCGGCCCAGCCGCCGAAGATGAACGCGAAGTAGAAGACGATGAGCGACACCGGGATCCAGAACCTCCAACCCGGCGGGACCCGTCCCCACCCGACGATAGGCACCTCGCCGGTCGCCACCACGTACCGGGAGACCTCCACGTTGTAGAAGGTCTGCAAGATGGCCGACACCGTGATCACCCAGCCGATCCCGACGAATCCGTAGGCGCCGACCGCCTGCGGTCCGAGCAGCCACTCGCCGCTGCCGACCGAGATGCCGAGCGCGATCAGGCTGGGTCCGATGACGAACTGAACCACCTGCCACGGTCCGAGCCGGGAGACCTTGAACACTTCTTCCGGCTCAGGCAGATCGTCGACGCCGAGTGGCGGACGGCTGGTCCCCAGTTCGTAAACCGTGGCCTCGGGCAATGGCTCGGTCCGATTACTGTCGGCCATCGGCCCTCCCCTGGGTTGTCATGGTCCGCAGGTCCCCTGGTTGGGGCTTACACCACCCCGTCGGAAACGTCAATAGCGGCATCGCCCTTTGTGCGAGTGCGGTTAACGACGCTCCCCCGGAATGGTTGCGAGGGGAACCGTGGAAACGGTTGCCGGGCCCAGTGTTTCGGCTTTCCTCGGCACGCCCGGAGATGACGGTCAGGCAGCGGAAGTTCCGCGACATCCGCCGAGATACCGACGCGCATAACGAATTACATACAAATACGCACCACTGACCCCCGAAGGTCCTACGCTTGATGGCATGTCCGAACCGCCCCCGCGGTCGGGGACCACGGTTGCCAGGCTGGCTATGCATTGTGTGCTGGCCGGATTGCTCGCGGCGGCATTGCTGTTCCCGGTCGTCGGCGGTGCAGGGATGATGACGAGCCGGCTGTCCGACACGGTGGCGCAGGACTCCGCGCAAGTCTTGCAAGGTGAGGCGCCGACCGTTTCCACCATGGTCGACGCCGCGGGCACGCCGATCGCCTGGCTGTACGAGCAGCGCCGATGGGAGGTCCCCAGCGACCGGATCGCCGACACCATGAAGCTGGCGATCGTGTCGATCGAGGACAAGCGCTTCGCCGAACACAACGGCGTGGATGTCCAGGGCACACTGAACGGACTCATCGGCTATCTGCGAGGCGTGGAGCAGATCCGCGGCGGATCGACCATCGAGCAGCAGTACGTCAAGAACTTCAACCTGCTGGTCAAGGCGAAAACCAACGCCGAACGTCGAGCCGCAATAGAGGTGACGCCGGCACGCAAGCTGCGGGAGATCCGGATCGCCCTGGCCTTGAACAAGGCACTCCCCAAGGGGGAGATCTTGGCCCGTTACCTGAACCTGGTCTCGTTCGGCAACGGCGCGTTCGGCGTGCAGGACGCGGCGCGCACCTATTTCGGCATCGACGCCGTGGCGCTCAATTGGCAGCAGTCGGCACTCTTGGCGGGCTTGCTCCGGTCCACCAGTGCGCTCAACCCGTACACCAACCCGGACGGCGCACTGGCGCGACGCAACACCGTGCTCGACACCATGATCGAGAATCTGCCCGACAGGGCAGACGAACTCCGCGCCGCCAAGTCCGCGCCGTTGGGGGTGCTCCCGCAAGCCGACCCGCTGCCGCAAGGCTGCATCGGCGCAGGAGACCGCGCATTCTTCTGCGAATACGCGCTGCAGTACCTGGAGCGCTCGGGTCTGAGCATGGAAGACGTCGCACGAAACGGCTACCTGATCCGCACGACCCTCGACCCCAAAGTGCAGGAGAGCGTCAAATCGGCAATCGATACGGTCGCAGACCCCACCACCGACGGCGTCGCGAGTGTGATGAGCGTGATCAAGCCCGCTAAAGACGCGCACCAGGTGGTCGCGATGGCCGACAACCGCACCTTCGGGCTCGACCTCGACGCCAACCAGACCGTGCAACCGCAGCCCTTTTCCCTGGTCGGTGACGGCGCCGGGTCGATATTCAAGGTCTTCACCACGGCCGCCGCACTCGAGATGGGGATGGGCATCAGCACTCGACTCGAAGTCCCGGCCTCATTTCAGGGCAAACGCCTGGGCAGCAGCGAGAGCCCCGGATGCCCGAGGGAAACCTGGTGCGTGAGAAACGCCAGGTCATACAGCAGCCCGATGAATGTCACCGACGCCCTTGCCCAGTCCCCCAACACCGCATTCGCCAAACTCATCTCCCAGATCGGGGTACCGCGCGCGGTTGATATGGCGGTCCGGCTGGGGCTGAGGTCGTACGCCGAACCGGGCAGCGCCCGCGCGTACGTGCCGGACTCCGACGAGAGCATCGCCGAGTACGTCAAGCGGCAGAACATCGGATCGTTCACGCTCGGCCCGCTCGAGCTCAACCCGCTCGAACTGTCCAATGTAGGAGCGACGTTGGCTTCGGGCGGCGTGTGGTGCCCCCCGAGCCCGATCGACAAGGTTCTCGATCGCCACGGCCGCGAAGTGGGTGTGGAAACAGTTCCCTGCGAACAGGTAGTACCCGAAGGCCTTGCCAACACCCTGGCCAACGCTCTGGGCAAGGACCACACGGGGGGAACCGCTACCGCCGCAGCCAGTTCGGTAGGCTGGGATCTGCCGATGTCCGGCAAGACCGGCACCACCGAATCCCACCGGTCCTCGGCGTTCCTCGGGTTCACCAACCAATACGCCGCTGCGAACTACATCTTCGACGATTCGTCCTCACCGTCGGGTCTGTGCACTTACCCGCTGCGCAAGTGCGGCGAGGGTGACCTGTACGGGGGTACTGCGCCGGCCCGCACCTGGTATCTGGCGATGGACCCCATCGCCGAGCATTTCGGTCCGGTGGCCCTGCCTCCCACCGATCCGCGCTACGTCGACGGCGGACCGGGCGGCGTTGTGCCGAGCGTGACCGGCATGAAGCTCGATGCAGCGCGTAAACGCCTGGAAGAGGCCGGTTTCCGGGTCGCCGAGCACCCGTCGTCGGTGAACAATTCGGCCACGAAGGGTTCGGTGGTGGGGACGAGACCGAATGGCAAAACCATTCCCGGCTCGATCATCACGATCCTCACCAGCACCGGGTATGTCCCGCCGCCGCCCGTCTACCGACCGCCTCCACCGGCACCGCCGCCGCCGGGAGGTCCGCCGCCACCACCCAACGTTGTCCTGATTCCCGGGCTGCCGCCGATCACCATCCCGGGCGCAGCTCCGCCGCCGCCGCCACCGCCGCCCCCGCCGGCGCCTCCTCCACCACCGCCGCCACCGCCACCGCCCCCGGGCGCGCCGTTCTGACGGCTGGTGCTGACACTTCGGGTCTTGACTAACCCGGGTGTCGGATCGTCCTGTCTGTCAGCCTGCGGTTGTGCATGGGTTCGCGCGTCGACTTCTGATGTTCGAGCTGCCGGATCAGCTCCTGCTTGGCATCGTGAAGGGCGCGCGTGATGTCGAGGTTGTCGGCGACCGCAACCAGCGGCGTGCGCCCGGGCAAGGTCGTCCGCAGCGTGACGCGCTGCTCGCGGCGGCCGCGGTCCTGCAACGAGACCTCGAGGCCGACGTCACGCGGGTCCCACCGACCCAGATGCGTTCCGAGTGTCGCCAACGCCTCCAGCACATGCGGACGTTCCTTGGCGACGAACCCCACACCCATGTGCAGGACGTACTCGCCGAGCGGATTATTCGTTCTGTCGGAACGTCTCATCGTGACCTCATTTCGGGCGGACTGGGTTATTGGGCCATCACTGCCAGCAGTTCTGGAAGCGGCACGGTGGCAAGGCCGATGGCGCTGTCGCCGATCCCGTAGGGAATCACCAGGGTCTCGGCGTGAACGAGTGCGCCGCAGGAGTAGACGACGTTGGGCACGTAGCCGTTCTGCTCGTCGGGACTGGGGCTCAACAGTGGTCGACGGAGCCGGCCGATTACCCGGGTCGGATCGTCGAGGTCGAGCAGGATCGCACCGATGCAGTACGTGCGCATGGGCCCCACCCCGTGGGTGAGCACCAGCCAGCCTGCGTCGGTTTCGATTGGCGGACCGCAGTTTCCGAGTTGCAGCGCCTCCCACGCCTCGGCCGGCTGCTGGCACGGGGACGCGCTCGTCCAGACCGCCAGATTGTCGGCGAAAGCGACGGTGTTCGTCTCGCGGTCCGATCTCGACATGGCGGCGTAGCGGCCGCGTATCCGGCGGGGAAACAGTGCCAGGCCCTTGTTGGCCGCGGCCGGCCCGACGAGCGGACCGGAGGTGAAGGACTGGAAATCCGTGGTCGCGAGCAGTTGCTGGCTGATGTGGGATCCGCTGTAGGCCGTGTAGGTGGCGTAGTAGGTGACCGAGCCGTCGTCGTCGACGAAGCGGACGAACCGCGCATCCTCCATGCCGGCCTGCTCGGCTTCCATCGACGGCCAGAGGACTCGCTCGGAAAGAGCTGTGTCGCTGGCGAATTGGACACTATAGAACCGTGCAGCGATGGTGCGGATCTTCTCGACCGTGCGTTGGGCCTGTCCGCGGGTACTGCGGTGGGCGCTCAGGTTGTCGAGGCGCTCATCGAGATCGGATCTACTGAAGCGCTCATCGAGCGCGTCGAAGACGTAGGCCGCGGCCTCGCGGACGTTGGCGATGCGGCCGAGTTCGACGCCGAACACCGATGCGTCGAGTAGTGCGCCCGAGATTCGTCCCGTCGCGGCGTACGGGGTCGGTTCATCGATCGTGGCGCGACCCGCGGCGTCGACGACACCGGTGCGGAACCCGATCGACGACTGGTGCCCCTCCCCGATCCCCCGCACGCTCATCACGAAGCGCAGGCTGCCCGGCGCGGTGTTGGATTGGTCCGGGTGGGCCACGATGCTCGGGTTGCACAGCGCGGCACCCTCGATGGCGTACTCGCTGGTAAAGGTGGCTCCCAGCAACAGCATTCGCGCATCGGAGAGGTGGCGGTCGGGTTCCAGCCGGTCGGCGAGTTCGTGGGCGTGGCGACGGAACGTGTCCGCGAGATGACGGTGCCTGCCGGCGAAGCGGGTGAGGACATCGTCGAGGGTGGCCTGGACGTCGTCATCGGTCAGGGCGAGGATGCGCTTGAGCACGAGGCCCGCACGGGACTCCTGGAGTTCGAAACCCTCTTGGCCGGGGACGAAGAGACGGGTGATCACCCGTCCGGAGTCGGCCGCGAGCCGTTGCGGGTTGCGCGTGGCGAGCCGGCCCCGCACCGAAGTCATTGCGGCACAGTGCAGAAGCGCCGCGCCTGCTGCAAGGTGGATATGACGGCGAGCGTCGACTCCGCGCCCTGGTTGAGGTTCACCCCGTCGGCGAGCAGCCCGTCGAAACCACCACCTGTCTGCGGATCCCACATGACCTGGCTGGAGTCGTTGGCCCCGTGGAACCAGGCGGCGGCGGATCGGACGGCATCGGGCCAGAGCGGCCGCGGGTCGACGGTGGCGGCGCGCGCACACGCATCGGCGAGGGTAGCCACTTCGATCGGCTGCTGGTCGAACGCGGGCCTGCTGTCCGCTGGTCCGCGACCGCCGACGGGGGTGGGTGAGAGATGACCGTCGGCCGTCTCACAGTCGAGCAGCCACTCCAAGAGTTCCAGGCCGCGCTGGGACAGCGCAGGATTGTCCACCGCAACGCCTGCCGCG
Organism: Mycolicibacterium sp. XJ870; assembly: GCF_053483975.1. Lineage (NCBI taxonomy): Bacteria > Bacillati > Actinomycetota > Actinomycetes > Mycobacteriales > Mycobacteriaceae > Mycobacterium > Mycolicibacterium sp. XJ870. The sequence goes on along the minus strand of NZ_JBEFTI010000009.1, from coordinate 207,493 downwards.
ATCATCGCCTCGGCGAGGACCGCATTGGCATAGGTGAGTCGGGCCTCCGGCCACGCCCAGTCGGAGTCGACCTTGCGGCTGGAGACGGTGGCGGCGTAGTCGGCGAGGAGTCGCAGCGCCGGAGTGTGCTCGGGCTGGACGGTGACGAGTTCAGCGGCACCGATCGCGGCGAATGCCATTGCCCGCGGCCACGGCGATCTGGCCTTGGCGGCCCGCTCGAACTGAACGGTCGCCAGCCGACGGACCAGGCTGACGTCACTGTGGGCGGCGGCCGTGCCGAGCGCCCAGATGCAGCGACCCCAGTGGTCGTCGGTGGTCGGTTGATCGGTCCAGTTTCCGGCGGTGCTCATCCGGTTGCGGCAGGCGCCGCTGTAGCACTGTGCGTCGTTGAGGAACGTGAGCGCCTTGCGGGCGAGGCCGTTGAGCTCACCCGACGTTTCGGGCTCCCGGGTCGCGACGACGAGCACCCTGGCCATGTCATCGGTGCAGTAGCCGTGCTCGCGGCGGGGTTCGGCGAGCAGCGCGTGCTCGTAGGTGGCGCGGTGGTCGGTCAGTCGAAGGAGATGACTGAAGACCGGGTTGGGCGCGATGGCGGTCATGCCAAGGCCATGCGCGCCGCGACGAGTCGTTTCGCCGTGGTGAGGTAAGCGTCGGCGACGACGGGCCACGCCATCGTCGGCGCCAATTCGCGAGCCTCCGAGGCCATGGCGCCGGCGACGCGCGGGTCGGTCAAGACCCGTCGCAGAGCGCCGGCCAGTGCGTCAGCGTCGTCGTGTGGGACCACGAGGCCCGCGCCGCTGCCGAGCAGCTCGACCGCGTGCGGGAAGGCGGTCGCGACGACGGGCCGACCGGTCGCGACCGAGTCGACCAACACGCCGGAGGTGACCTGGTCGCGCGAGTCGTAGGGCAGCACGACGACGCTGGCCTGCAAGATGAGCGTGGTCAGTGCAGCAGGGCTGCGGTACATCGGGTCGAAGAACACCGAGTCGGCGACGCCGAGACGCTGTGCCCGTGCGAGGCAGGCTTCGCGGTAGGCCTCGCCTTCAGCGGCCAGGACCTTCGGGTGGGTGCGGCCGGCGATGAGGTAGCGCGGCTGCCCGGGGAGCTTCTTGAGCACGGCCATCGCGTCGATGACGCGCTCGATGCCCTTGCCCGGGCCGAGCAGTCCCCACGTCAAGATGATCGGACGGGCTGAACGCTTCAAGGCGGCGGTCTTGGGGAGCCCCGCCCCGTGCGGGATCGTGATGACCTTGTGGCGCTTCGCGGGAAAGGCTTCATGCAGCACGCGCCGGGCGGTTTCCGACATGACGACGACTTGATCGGCGAGTGTCATGATCTGTTTGAGCACCGAATATTGTTGTGGAGTCGGGTCTTTGAGCACCGTGTGAGCGACGGCGATCGACGGCACACGCAGGTTTTCCATGATCTGGATGACTTCGTCGCCGTCGGGTCCGCCGTAGATGCCGTACTCGTGCTGGATGACGGCGATGTCGCTCTGGTTCAGCAGCTCCGAGGTTTGCGCCAGCGATGACGGTGATCCGTTGACGAGTTCGCCGACGACGTTGGGCCGGGCAGACACTTCATCGTCGGCGATGCGCACTACGCTGACCGCGGCGCCCTTGGCGGCCAATCCGTCGGACAGAGCGGCGCTGAAGGTCGCCAACCCGCACGGCGTCGGAGGATGGGTGCTCAGGATTCCGAAGCTCGGTATGTGCGAAATCTGCTGTCTCCCAAAGGGAGCGAGCGACGGATGAACCAACGATGGAGCATTCAAAATTATCCCGACTGAGCGTTAGAACGGCGTGTCCGGCGTGAGCGGATGCTCGGGCCAATCAGCGGTCAGAAAACTGAGCCAGTCCGGAGGTGCTGGGAGTGCCAGCACCTCTGACGGTACACCCCAGCAGCCGGACAGGCTTGGTCGCGGTTCTGGAAGTGAGCCAGAGCGCAGCTGCCTACCGTTGCGACGACGGCTCGTCCACCTTCGCGCCGATCTGAGCCGCGATCGCGACGGCCGAGTCCCCCGGGTTGGCACTGCATGTGTTGACATCGACGACGACGTTGTTCCTGGCGGTCAACGCCCGCCCACACGCCCATCCGCCCTTCTTGGCGGCCCTTTGAGTTGCGATCGTGCTCAGCATGCCTGCCTTGTTCGAGATCGGTCCGGGGTCCCACTGCGTGCCGGACTGCAGGTGGGTGTAGTGCTTGCACTGCGGCCATTGTTGCGCTGACGCGTCGTAGAACGCTTTGGCCATCTCGGCCTTGGGGAACAAGACCACAGCCTGATGGGCGTAATGGGTGAAGTCGTCGCCGTTCTTGAGTGTCACATCACGCGCGTCGGTGAAACCACTGTCGGCATAGATCAGCGCCTGCGCCGCGCCGTCGACGGCTAAGCACTCCCGCGGTTGCATGGTCGCGCTGTCGTCCGGCAATTGGTCCTGGGAATTGGTGACAGTCATTCCCGCTGCCGCCATCACTGCGCCAATCTGCTCAGGAGGAAGCAATAATTTGGGCAGGGCGCGGGTCAACAACGGCGCCGGGGCGAACGACGTGATCATCGATTTGGTCGGTGTCTGCGCGGCAGGCTCTTGGCTTGTGCTGCCGCAGCCTTGGCCGGCGATACAAATGGCGGAAATAGCAATAACGGTTGTCAGACGACGCATGCGGTTCTCCCCCGTCTCTGCATTGAAAACACGTCGCAGTGTGGCAAATCAAGGGAAACAGCGAATTGGAATACTCGGCAGAACATTCCGAACAAAGTGCGAAGACTTTGCGGGATCGTTACGGCAACTCCACCTGCAGGTTCCCGCTGACGAACAGCGGTCAGCCTCGCCGCCCGGCGCGTTCGGCGAAAGCGTCGAGCACGGCGAGCACTTCAGGAGAACTCCACACTCGGTTGCGGGGTCCATTGGTTGTCTCGACGAGGATTCCCGCCTCGGTGAGCGGGTTGAGGTAGCGGTGAGCGTTGGCGCCAAGTGAAGTCAACAGGGCGGATTGACTTCACTTAGCTCGCGCTGAATGCCTTCTGAAGTGGGGCGGGCGGGGCTCGAACCCGGGCACCCATACTGAAGTCGTCGATCTGCTCGATCCGGGACGGGCAGATGGACACGGCAGGTCAGCGCCCGTAGCGGGTATGCAAATCATAGGCTAATAGCCTATGATTTGCATACTCAAGGAGTCATCATGGCGCAGAAGCACAGCACGGCGGTGCCGCCCGGGCTTGCCGAGCATCCACTCGGAACGTTCCGCCCCGGGCAGGCGAGAAATGTGTATGCCCACCCTGCCGCTGAGATCGCCCGGCTATACGAACGCGGCCTTCTGCACCGCCTTGCGAACGGCTATTACGTGGTGATTCCGCAGCACCTGATCGGCCGCTCGTGGAAGCTTGAGCTGGAAACCGCGGCGGCCGGTATCGGCTCAGCCATCTACGGCAGCGACGACGTCGTGCTGATGAGTGTCAGCGCCGCCCGACTGCACGGAGCCATTCCCCGCGCCCTGGCGACCGCAGTTGTTGCAGCGCCACAACAACATCGACCCATCGTGCTGTCGGATCGACAAGCCGTCGTGCGCTTCGTCAAACGCGACACACCTAGATTGGACGCCGAGCGAGTCAGCACCGAACTCGGACCCACCCTGGTCACTTCACCCGAACAGACAGTGCTCGACTTGGCCAATCGCCCCAGCCTGGGCTACGCCGAAGCCGACATACCCGCCGCGGTCGCCGCGCTCTACGCGCGGTGCGATACAGAGCGACTAGCGCAACTCGCGACCCGACAGCGCCGGATGGCATCCCTGCGCCGCGCCGAGAACTGGGCCCGCGGACGGTCATGAATCCAGACGAACGTGACGTGGTGGCAACACAGTTCGGTGTCGCGGCCGAACAGGTAGAACGCGATCACCTGATTTCGCACCTGCTCGCCTTCCTGAGCGCGCAGTTCGGCGATCGGATTCACTTCATCGGAGGCACTGCACTTCTCGGACGTATCTTCCCGATGGCCGGCTCAGCGAAGACATCGACCTCGTTGCCATCGGCAGCCGCAAGGACGTCGCGCGCGGTCTCGACACCGCGCTGCCCCGTGCGGTAGCGCGCACTCACGGCAGGCTCACCGTCGAGCCTCTACTCCGCGATACCCCGGACACGCTTCCGGTGCTGCTGCGCCCCGCAGACGGCCGTCCGGTCCGGCTGCAGCTGCTGTCTGCGCGGGACCGTATCGTCTGGCCCACCGAACTTTTCAGTTTGATCCAGCGCTACACCGACGCCGCACCTGCCGAGCTCCTCGTTCCCACCCTGCCGGCCTTCGCGGCCTCCAAGACCGCAACGTGGTCGGATCGACACGCTGCCCGCGACCTATGGGACCTTTGGGCGCTGAGCAACATCGACGCGATCGATGCCGACGCGGCCTCGCTGTTCCGGCGATATGGACCCACCAACAGGAACCCGGCACCCTACCTGTTCAACTGTGCGCCATCAGACGCGGAGTGGCAGGCGCAACTGGCCGGCCAAACCCGCCTCACCGTCTCCGCGGGCCAAGCACTCGAAGCGGTACGCGACGCATGGCGGCAGGCATCGCGAGCTACACCCTCTGAAGTGGGGCGGGCGGGGCTCGAACCCGCGACCAATGGATTATGAGTCCACGGCTCTAACCGACTGAGCTACCGCCCCGGGCGCGGCTGCGCGGCACCTATGTTCCCACATTGTGCGCCCGCCACCACCAGCGGCTTCGGGCGACCGTGCGGTTCTATCCGCGACGCGCCGCTGCCGCCGGATGAATCGGCACACTCGGCGAGTCAAATCGGCGCGATCAGCACATACGGCCGATACGCTCACCGCGTGATCCGCTTTCTGCTGCGCATTGCGATCTTCCTCGGCTCATCGGCCATCGGCTTGCTGGTCGCGTCATGGCTGGTGCCGGGTGTTCGGGTGTCGATCGTCGGCTTCATCACCGCGGTCGTGATCTTCGCCGTCGCGCAGGGCATCCTCTCGCCGTTCTTCCTCAAGATGGCCAACCGCTACGCCTCGGCATTCCTGGGCGGCATCGGCCTGATCTCGACGCTGGCGGCATTGATCCTGGCCTCGGTGCTCACCAGCGGTCTCAGCATCCGCGGGATCGGCTCGTGGATCGCGGCGACGGTCGTCGTCTGGCTCGTCACCGCGCTCGCGACCCTGGTGTTGCCGATGCTGGTCCTCAAGAAGAAGGCCACCTCGGCCTAAGTGGAATCATGGCGGGCGTGCCGTCACCGTCCTACGCGTTCGCCTCCGACAACGCCGCGCCCGCACACCCGAACATCATCGACGCGATCGCCGCGGCCAACGCCGGCGCCGCCCCGTCCTACGGCGACGACGTCGTCACGCAGCGGGCCGCCGAGGTCATCAAAACGGCGTTCGACTCCCCAGACGCCGACGTGTTGTTCGCGCTCACCGGAACCGGCGCCAACATCATCGCGCTCGCCTCGGCGGTTCGGCCGTGGCAGGAGATCCTCTGCAGCGACATCGCGCACTCGCTGGTCGACGAGGCGGGCGGTCCGGTCCGGCTCTCCGGCGCTCAACTGACCAAGTTGCCCAGTGATGACGGCCTCATCGCCCCAACGGAACTCGATAGGGCCGTTGTCCGGCGCGGGCCGGTCCATCATTCGCAGCCTCGGATCGTCACGATCACGCAATCCACCGAGAACGGACGTCTCTGGACCCCGCAGGCGATCAAAGACTTCGTCGACCACGCCCACGATCTGGACCTCCTGGCACACGTCGACGGATCACGAATCGCCAACGCGGTTGCAGCTCTGGATATCTCGCCACGAGACGCCATCGGTGATGCCGACATCGTCACCGTTGGCGGCACCAAGAACGGAATCCTGTTGGGGGACGCGATCCTCGTGCGCCGTCCCGTACTGTTCGACGGAATTCACTTCGTACAGAAGCAAATCGGTCACCTGACGAGCAAGCAACGCTTCATCGCAGCTCAGTTCGAGGCATTGCTGCACGACGGCTTGTGGCTGCGGAACGCCGGCCACGCCAACGCGATGGCCGCCCGTCTCAGTGCAGGCTTTGAGAGCCTTGGCCACCGACTCGCCTCTCCGGCCGAGGCCAACGAGGTGTTCGTCGACCTCGACCCTCGCGCTTACGAGCAGATGTCGACGGCTTATGCCATCCACCGGCCCGACCCTCTGCTACCCACTGTGCGGTTCGTCTGTTCATGGGCAACGACGGAGCAGGAGATTGACGAGGTTCTCCGGCTCCTCGCCTGAATTCGGCATCAGGGTCGTGAATTCGGCGAATGTGCAGCCCTGGCGTCGGAAACGGCGTAACACCTAAGCGGTGACGGCTTGGAGAATGGCGGTGGCGGCATCCCTCGCCGTCACCGCGTGCACTGCACCGCAGACATCCGCCCTCAAGCCCATCGACCCTGCCAACTTTCAGACCGTCGTCGCGGACGCCGCTAAGAAACTGCAGGTACCAGGCGCATTGGTGTTGCTGCAGACACCGCAGGGCACGTTCACCGCGAAGGTTGGCACCACCGAGCTGGGCACGCAATCACCCCCGCAGCCCGACACGCACTTCCGGATCGCGTCGAACACCAAGACCATGACGGCCGCGGTGATTGTGCTTCTCGCCCAGGACGGAAAGCTCAAGCTCGACGATCCGGTGTCGACCTACATCCCCAACGTGCCCAACGGCGACACAATCACTCTCGCGGACCTCCTGACAATGCGCAGCGGGCTGTATTGCTACACCTTCGCTCCGGAACTGGCAGCACAACTCGATGCCGACCCGGCGAAGGCGTGGACACCGCGGGAAGTGCTGTCCATCGCGTTCGCCCATCCGCCGAGTGCCGCGCCCGACACCACCTACGAGTACTGCAACACCAACTACGCAATTCTGGGTCTGGTCGCGGAGAAGGTTGACGGCCGGGTATTGGCGGAGCAGTTCGATGCGCGCCTGTTCCGGCCGCTCGACATGCCGGACACCGTGCTGCCCGCCGCCGACGTCACAGCGCTGCCCGGTCCGTATTCCCACGGCTACATGTACGGAAAGACGTTGTACGCCTTGGTCGATGAGGCTTACCCAGCCGAGTTGACCGCGGCGGCCAAGGCCGGGACGCTCAAACCAATCGACTACACCCACCAGAACTCGTCATATGCCACAGCGGCCGGCGGCGCCATCTCCACTGCCGACGACCTGGCCGCGTGGATACGAGCCCTGGGTACCGGCAAGGTCTTCGATGCCGAGTACCAACAACTCTGGCTGGACAGCCTCCGCCCCGAGGATCCGGACCAGCCGGACGGGCAGCAATACGGCTATGGCATCAGCTATCAACGGTTCGGCCCGAACGCCGCGATGTACTACCACGGCGGTGAACTGCCGGGCTTCAACTCGTTCATCGGATTTGATCGCTATAACGATGTGGCGCTTGTGATCTGGACGAATTTGACGCTGTCACCGGACGGTAGGACGACGGCCAACGCACTGCTGCCGACCGTCCTGGACGAGATCTATCCGGGCTTGGACCTCGGTTGAATTCAGCTGTAGACCGGTTGCCCGTCGGCTCCCAGCCGATACGTCTCGGTCCCGTCGTCTACCCGCGCCGCGTCGACACCTAGTGCGACGGCCACCTTGTTGCACGCGTTGCGCATGACGTCGAGCGTCAGCTCGATCGCTTCATCGCGCGAAAAGTGTTGCAGCAGCTCGTCACCCGACACCTGTGACGGCGTCCAGATCAGCGCGTCGACGTACCGCAACGCAGCCTTGTGCCGGCCGGACAGCTCCGAATTCTCATAGTCGTCGATCTCGTCATAGACGGACTCGGTCGCGCCGGCCTCCAATGCGGCAGCTTCCCGCAGCGACTTGCACAGCCGGCAATTGTGCTGCCTGGCCCCGCGCAGTCGGGCGATCTCGGAGGTCACCGGATCCAGCGCCCGCATCCGACCCACCGCGGGCACGAAGACGTCCAGCACGTAATCGCCGGGGTTCGTGTCGTGGTCCCAGCTCACGGGCTCGATCGGCACGTCCACCCCGATCGCGGACAGCCCGGCATGCACCCGCGGCACGAAGTCGGCGATGTAGATCAGTGTCGCCACGCCAAATACGTCGGCGCCCAACAAGTCTGAGAAAGCGGCGCGGTGCGCATCGCTGATCGCCGTCACGTCGACACTGAACTGCTCGGCGAACTCGGTGACCATGGGGTCGACGGCACCGCCGGAGGACTCGGCAGGCAGCGGCGGCAATCCGACCGTCGAGGCGCACGCCTCCCGAATGTCGGCGTTGATGTCGGCCAGTTTCGGCGGCGACAACGCCACCAGACGGGTCAACTCACTCAACACACCGGCAGTATCCATCACCGTGCGCACCCGCGGGGCGGTTTAGTTGAGCGGCGCTCTCGGACTTGCCGCAGTGACCGGCCGGCCTAAACTGGGTAGACACCTAGAGGAGGTGTGTGCCATGAAGAAAGTCTTCGTCACCTTGGCCACGCTCGCGGTGTCGGCGGGAATCGCACTCACCGGGGCCGGAAGCGCCCAGGCCAACAATGACCCGGGCCTGTGCTGGAACGGCTGGATCTGGAGCGCCTGCGTGTCAGGACCAGGTTGGATTGACGGGAAGCCGTGGAATCCTGGACATGGGCCTTGGGATATCCGTCACGGCGGGAAGCATTGGAAGTAGCTAGAGCGGCTCCCGGCTCACATCCAACCCCGACGCATAGCTCTCCTTGACCACGTCGAGGTGCACCCAACTGTCGACGACACCGACGCCGGACAGCACACGCACGGCATCGAGAATCTCGATCAGTTGGGCGGCCGAGAATGCCCGCACCGTCACCAGCAAGTCGAACCGGCCCAGCGTGCGGGCCACAAAGATCACCGACCGCATGCCCATCAGCGCCGACACCACCTCATCAGCTGCCCCGGTGAGTCTGATCCCGAGCCCGAGCGCGCTCTGCCGGTCCTGGCCGGAATGCCGGACCACCGCACCGATGCGCACCACCTGCGATTCGATGAGCCGCACGACACGGCGCCGCGCACCCGCGGGTGAAAGCCCCACCGTCTCGGCCAGATCCACGTAGGACGCCCGCCCGTCGTTCTGCAGGGCACGCAGCAGCGCCAGGTCGATGTCGTCGACCTCGACGCTGACGTCCCCGACCGGGCCGACCACGTCGCGGAGCACCTCGACGTAGGTGAGCGTATCGATCCCGACGACACCTGGCATCGACCGCAGTTCTGATACCACGCCGTCGATGTCGCGAACCGACCCGACGCGCACCTCGGCCACCAACCCGTATGCACCACTGGTCAGCGACAGGAACGCGACGTCGTCGCGTTCCGCCAGGCTGGCCGCGATCCCGGCCGCCGGCCCGTCGACCATCACGCTGACGTGCGCCAGTGCCCCGCGGCCGAGGACGGCAGGGTGCACGACGCCGCGCACCACCACCTGCCCGGTCGCGATCAGGCGCTGTATCCGGGTGGCGGCCGCCGATCGCGACAGCCCCACCCGGTGCGCGATGTCGCGGTGCGTCAGCCGCCCGTCGCCCTCGAGCAGGCTGATGATCGCCTCGTCCACCTCATCCATCCGGTACCAATCTGAAATTCGTCGAAGATTTTTCCTCAGCGCCCTACCGGCATAACAATCACATAACGAGTCCCCTGACGCTATTTCTGATCTGAATGATACGCCTGACGGGCATATCGACACTGGAAATACGGATGTAACGATCGAAGTGATTGCGCTCGGCTTACCTGCGGGTTTACCGTAACGCAGATCACATCTCGCCCCGGCAGACCACACAGGAAGTGCCCAGCATGACCGCAACATCTTCGGCCCCCATCGGACCCGTCGACGCGTCGAAGGTCCCACGCTTCGCCGGACCCGCCACCTTCGCGCGGCTACCCCGACTCGACGAGGTGACCAAAGCTGACGTCGTGGTCGCCGGGATTCCCTTTGACTCCGGTGTCTCCTACCGGCCCGGGGCGCGATTCGGCCCAAGCCACGTCCGGGAGTCCTCGCGGCTGTTGCGGCCGTACAACCCCGGCCTCGACGTGTCGCCGTTCGATCTCATCCAGGTGGCCGATGCGGGCGATATCGCGGTGAACCCGTTCAACATTCACGAGGCGATCGAAACCATCGAAGGCGCTGCGGGTGAACTCACCTCCGACGGAACGAAACTGGTGACCATAGGTGGTGACCACACCATCGCGCTGCCACTGCTGCGCGCGGCGGCCGCCAAGCACGGCCCGGTTGCGCTGGTGCACTTCGACGCCCACCTCGACACCTGGGACACCTACTTCGGCGCCGAATACACCCACGGCACCCCGTTCCGCCGCGCCGTCGAAGAGGGCATCGTCGACACCGAGGCGCTGTCGCACGTCGGCACCCGCGGCCCGCTGTACGGCAAGAAGGACCTCGAGGATGATCGCCGCTTCGGGTTCGGCATCGTCACCTCGTCCGATGTGTATTACCAAGGCGTGCGCGAGGTCGTCGACAAACTCCGGCAGCGCGTCGGTAACCGCCCCGTCTACGTCTCGATCGACATCGATGTGCTCGACCCGGCACACGCGCCTGGCACGGGCACCCCCGAGGCCGGCGGCATGACGAGCCGTGAGCTGCTGGAGATCCTGCGCGGGTTCCGCGGATTGAACCTGATCGGCGCCGATGTCGTCGAGGTTGCTCCGGCCTACGACCACGCTCAGATGACCGGGGTGGCGGCGTCGCACGTCGCGTACGACCTGGTGTCCCTGCTGGCATTGGGTTCTGATGCGTAACGGAGGCGACCTCGTCGTCGAAACCCTCACCGCACTGGGTGTCTCGCATGTCTTCGGCATCCCGGGCCAGAACGCGCTCGGCTTGTTCGACGCCATCCGGCGCAGCGATCTGACGTTCATCAGCTCACGCGTGGAGAACAACTCCGCATTCGGCGCCGACGGCTACAGCCGTGTCAGCGGCGAGGTCGGAGTGCTGTTCCTGTCTACCGGGCCGGGCGCTTTGACGGCGCTCGGCGCGCTGCAGGAGGCCTATGCCACCGGGGTTCCGCTGCTGGTGATCGCCAGCCAGGTGCCGCGATCCGGCATGGGACTGCGCCGGGGCATGCTGCATCAACTTGACGACCAGAAGGCCAGTGCGGTCAACGTCACCAAAAGCGTTGCCACCGTGCGGCGGGCCGCCGAGATTCCGAGCCTGATCGCCGACGCCTACGCGCTGGCGCTGTCTGCACCGGCAGGCCCGACGTGGGTGGAGGTCCCACAGGATGTGCTGTTGGAGCCGACCTCGGTGCCGCCGGTGACCATGTTGGCGTGCCCGCCGACGTACCGTTCCCCGCGGGACGAGATCCTCCAGGAGGCCGCGACGCTGCTGAACAGCGCTGCGCGACCGGTCATTCTGGCCGGCGGTGGGGTGCGCCGATCCCCCGGCGGACCTGAGGCGTTGGTGGTGCTGGCCGAAAAGTTGGGCGCACCTGTGGTTTCCACGATCGGCGGTAAGGGTGCCATCCCGTTCGACCACCCGCTGTCGGCCGCATCCTGGATCGAAGACCGCTACACCACCGACCTGCTCGAAGATGCCGACGTGTTGCTGGCCGTCGGCACCGCGATGGGCGAGGTCACCAGCAACTACTTCACGTTCGCCCCGCGCGGGCAGCTCATCCACATCGACGCAGAAGCGCGCGTGCTGGAGGCAAACCACCCCGCACTGGCCATCCATGCCGACGCCGCCGCGGCCATGAGCGCGTTGACCGCGCGGGTGGCCGCCCGCGACAACGGTCCGGGCGCCGCGCAGGCCGCGGAGTTACGAAAAGCCGTGCAGGACAGGCTTGCCACGCAAGACGTGCAAACCGAGCTGGCGCTTATGGCCGACCTCCGCGCTGCCGTGCCGTCGACCACCCACACCTTCTGGGACATGACGATCGCCGGTTACTGGGCCTGGTCGGCGTGGGATCCGCAGGACGGCGGTTTCCATTCCGGCCAGGGCGCAGGCGGTTTGGGCTTCGCCTTCCCGGCCGCCCTGGCAGCCGCGATCGCGACCGGCGAGCGAACCTTCGCGGTATCCGGTGATGGCGGTGCCATGTACTCGATCGCCGAACTGGCCACCGCGCGTCAGCACGACGCCAATGTCACCTGGCTGATCGTCGACGACGGTGGATACGGAATCCTGCGCGAATACATGACCGCCGAGTTCGGTTCCGCAACCGCCACCGAACTGGCCCGGCCCGACTTCGCCGGATTGGCAGCCAGTTTCGGGATTCCGGCACGCGCCGCCACTACCGAGAATGTCGGCGAGATCGTGGCGGCCACGTTCGGGACCGAGGGCCCCGCCGTGGTCGTCCTGCCCGCGCTGCTGCGTATGTTTGCACCCACCCACCTAACGAAGGAATGAAGCCGTGGGTAAACCACTCGATATCGCGATCGTCGTCGTCTATCTCCTCGCCATGCTCGCGTTCGGGTTCTGGGGCAAGACCCGCACCAAGAACTCCGCCGACTTCCTGGTCGCGGGCCGTCGCCTTGGTCCGGCCCTGTACACCGGCACGATGGCTGCCGTCGTGCTCGGCGGTGCCTCCACGGTCGGCGGCGTCGGCCTGGGTTATAAGTGGGGAATCTCGGGCATGTGGCTGGTCGTCGCGATCGCCGTCGGCCTGCTCGCACTAAGCCTGTTCTTCGCCGGACCCATTTCGCGCCTACGGGTTTACACCGTCGCGCAGATGCTGAGCCTGCGCTACGGCGTCGACGCCACGTCGGCGTCCGGTGTGGTGATGGCCGCCTACACGTTGATGCTGTCTGTCACCTCGACCATTGCGTACGCGACGGTGTTCAACGTGCTGTTCGGCACGGGCCGCACGCTGTCGGTGATCATCGGCGGTGCGGTGGTCATGCTGTACTCGTCGATCGGCGGCATGTGGTCCATCACGCTGACCGACATGGTGCAGTTCATCCTCAAGACCATCGGTGTGTTCTTCCTGCTGCTGCCGTTCACCTGGAACAGGGCCGGCGGCCTGGACGGCATCCGCGAGCGTGCCGGTGACGCGGTGTTCGACTTCACCGCGATCGGCACCGACACCATCATCACGTTCTTCGTGGTCTACAGCTTCGGAATGCTGATCGGACAGGACATTTGGCAGCGGGTGTTCACCGCACGCTCGCCGCAGGTGGCCAAGTGGGGTGGCACCACGGCCGCGCTCTATTGCGTGCTGTACGGCGTTGCCGGGGCGTTGATCGGCATGGCCGCCGCGACATTCCTGCCCGACGTCGAAGCCTCGGACGACGTCTACGCCCAGATCGCGGAATCCATCCTCCCTGTTGGCATCAGCGGTATCGTGCTGGCCGCCGCGGTGGCCGCGATGATGTCGACAGCGTCGGGAGCGCTGATTGCCACTGCGACTGTCGCCCGAACCGATGTGAAACCGCTGCTGTTACGCCTGATCGGTCGGAAAGCCGATGACGCGGAGAGTCCCGAAGGAGACGTGCATTCGGACCGCCGTTACGTCGCGGTGCTCGGCGTCATCGTGATCATCATCGCCGCGCTGCTCAACGACGTGGTGGGCGCGCTCACCATCGCCTACGACATTCTCGTCGGCGGGCTGCTGGTGGCGATCCTCGGCGGGTTCCTCTGGAAGCGGGCGACCGGCGCCGGTGCACTGGCGTCGATGGCTGTCGGCACCGTGGTGACGCTGGGGACGATGGCGATCGTCGGTGATGTGCTGGCCAACGAGCCGATCTACTACGGCCTGGCTTCAAGCCTGATCGCCTATGTCGTGGTCAGCCTTGCGACGACCCGGACCCCCGCACCGGTGCTGCAGGTATGGGACGACCGGCTGGCCGGACGCGAGATTTCCCCTGGCCGAGCAGACGTGGAAGTACCCTAGAAAACTGAAGTGCTCCCCGGAAGTTGGACTGAAATTCAGTTCCTTCTTGTGGGAGTACTTTTTTGCATCCTTCTAGTTCGTTGACTGCGGCTCAACGCGGTGCGGCGGTAGCGTTGTTCGAGCAGGGCCGGGGCTACAGCGCCACGGCGAGGTATCTGGGAGTCAATCGTTGGGCGGTTCGTGTGCTTCATCAGCGATGGGCTCTGCATGGCAGGAAGGCGCTGGTGGTTAAACCGACCAGGAACTCTGATCAGCGTCCCGGCACGCATCGCCTCCTCCGCCCGACGGCTGACCCGGCATCTGCCGCGGACCTCGCCCTGGGAAACCGCGTGGAATGCCCTGTTCCACAACCTGTTTCGGCGACATCGGCCGCTCATCGCCTAACCCAGGCAGCCTCACCCATCCCCCGGCCCGAAAGACCCACAGGAACAAGCCGATACAGAGATCGGCCATCACACACGCCCACACCACAGCTCACCTCAGATCCAAGCCGCACAACCAAACTCAACTGCACATCGACAGTCGATCGGTGGATCAAGGTTTAGCCGCATCGAAGCGTTCCGCGCCGGGCTGGCCCGCTTCGAGCCCGTTCGGTGGTCGTCGACACGGATAGTCACCGAAACCGCGTGTCCAGGTTGAGTTTTGCTTCGATGGACTGCATGCTTGTCCATGATGCGCGATGACTGATTCCGGCGAGTACCCGCTAACGCCGACGCAGCAGCGTGCCTGGCTGAATTTCATGCGGGTCTATCACCGGCTCGAATATGAGGTGAACCGTCACCTGCGCACCGAGTGCGGCCTTTCACTCTACGACTACACGGTGCTCAGTACGCTCTCGCGCGCACCGGATCGCCGCCTGCAGCTGACCGCACTGGCCACGGTGATCGGGTGGGAACGCAGCCGGGTTTCTCACCACCTGATGCGGATGGCACGCCGTGGCCTGGTCGAGCGCACAACCTGTGACACCGACGGTCGCGGCACTGTCGTTGTCCTGACCGACGAGGGCTGGGACCGGCTCGCCGGCGCTGCCCCGGTGCATGCAGAGTGGGTACACCGGGCGTTCTTCGCCGATCTGGATCCCGAGCACGAGGATGCCCTCGCCGACATCCTCGCCGTTGTACACGAGAGTCTGTTGCGCGAGGGCACCTTGCCGCGTCCCGACCTCAGATAGACCGGCTAAACCTGATTCATGCCCCCGTCGACGAAGATCTCCGCACCTGTCATGAAGCTGCTCGCATCGGAGCCGAGGAATACCGCCACGGCGGCCAGTTCGGCAGGATCACCTATCCGCTTCATCGGGTTCGTTGCCAGACCGTCGAAGAACGCCTGCCGCTGGTCTTTGTCAGGCACCAGTTCGGTGAGTCCCTCGGTCAGGATGGGACCGGGTATGACCGTGTTGACCCGGAAGCCGCGCTCGCCCAACTCGGTGGCCCAGGTACGGCCGAAGGACCGGACAGCAGCCTTTGCCGCGGCGTAGGCGCCGAATGCCGGGGTACCCCTGGTGGCCGCGGTGGAGCCGGACAGAACGATCGAGGCACCGGGATTGAGTAGCGGCAGCGTCTTCTGCACGGTGAACACCGTCCCGCCCACGTTGCGGTTGAACGTGTCGATGAGGTGTTCGGGTGTCTCGTCCTCCAGCGTGGCGAACTCACCACTGCCAGCGTTGGTGAAGACGATGTCAAGGCCGGCGCCTGCGTCGCGGATGACCCCGACAAGTCGGTCCAGGTCCTCGCTGTTGGTGACATCGCTGGCTACACCGACGACACCGGAACCCAGCGACGCTGCGGCGGCGTCGACGCGCTGTTGGGTACGCCCGGTGATGAACACCTTGGCGCCCTCGTCGGCGAAGGCGCGCGCCGTCGCATAACCGATGCCGGATGTGCCGCCGGTGATCAGTGCTGTTTTTCCTTCGAGCTGAGCCATCTCGCCCTCCTGTTGTCGAAAACGCTTGTTGCGTTTCACATCCAACAACTAGGTGACATGACACGTTATTCCGGGACATGTCACCTACCGTGGTCGTCAACTCCCCCTGTACCCATTGCTGCACCCCTGCGTATACCAGCGTGTGCTTCTCCGCGGGTGCCGTAGGACGGGCCCGCCTCGATCACGACGCCTGAGAGCTCGGACCGCTGCCCGTTAGCAAGCGAGACGCCCGTGTCGGCCAATCCTTCCGGCAGACCGTCCATGACGTAGGGAGGGACGACGAGACGCGTGTCCGGTCCAGTGAGATCTTCCAGGGTGGCAGGGTTGAAGGACACGTGGTGCTCGTGTGACACCGAGGTGCAGAGTCCAACATTCGGGGACTCCTTCAAACCGCTATTTTCGGGTACCTACGCGTCTGCTCGCGCAGTGTTCGCTCGCAGACGTTCCCACGGCCACGTCATGAGTGCCCACACAATCACCACCAAGGCACTGGCGGTCAGCACGTACATCGGCCACGGGCCGAGCACGTCGAGCAGCGACGCGGTCGAAGGTTTCGCGTTGAGGAAGCCGTAGTTTGTTCCCGCAATGCCGTTGAACGCCATGGTGACCGCGGCCCAGGCCGCGGTCACCAGCACCACGAAGCGGTAGCTGTCCCAGCCGGGACGCAGCCCGCGACCCCACGTCAGATAGATTGCGGCCCAGACTACGAGCAGGTGAATCGACCAGAACGCCAGGAACTCGTAGTGCGGGAAGTCCGGGCTCTTGAGCACCGGTGAGATCAGCGCCTGCGCGCTCAGTGTCAGACCCCAGTAATAGGTGAGCACGAACGCCCACTGTCGTTGAGACCAGAACGCGTACGCCGCTGTGACGGTGGCGAAGTCGGTCAGTCGCAGCGGCACCGACCGTTCGACAGACGGCGGGATGAGCGTGTAGATGAACATCGCCACGTATATCGCGAATGTCACCGCACCGAGCACGCGACCGAAGATGCGCGCCTGATGTTCAGTTTGGCGACGCCCGAGCCACACCAGCAGCACTGCCACGACGGCGAACACGGCAATGGCGGCCCAGTAGGACGGGCCGTAGGCGGTGAACATGCGCTGCGAGTCAGTCAGACCCAGATTATTGCGCCTGACTCACCGACGACATGTGGAAGTCGGGAATTCTCAAGGTCGGCATCGCTGCCCTCGTGGCCCAGTCACCCCATTCGCGCGGCAAGGTGACCTCGCTGATGCCGGCCTCGGTGGCCCGCCGCAGGAGATCCAGCGGGCTCTCGTTGAACCGGAAGTTGTTCACCGCGCCCGTGATCTCGCCGTCCTCGATCAGGTACACCCCGTCGCGGGTCAGCCCGGTCAACAGCAGCACGGTGGGATCCACCTCGCGCATGTACCACAGCGTGGTCAGCAGCAGACCGTGCTCGGTGCCTGCGATCATGTCGGCAAGTTCGGTTGTCCCGCCGGTCATCAGCAAGTTGTCGGCGGGTGCGGCGACCGGCGCACCGTACTCGGCGGCTACCGCACGCGGATACGCCAACGCGTTGACCACGCCGTCGCGAATCCAGTCCACCCGGCCGATGTCCATGCCGTTGTCGAAGATCGACATCCGTTCCGAGGAGCTGGGTACGGCGACGAACGGCTGGCACGCCAGGGATTCCACGACCGGATCGGAGTAGAGCGTCAGCCCGAGATCCGTGAGTTTCTCCCCCACCCTGGTTCCGCCTGGCGCCGACAACGCGGTGCGGCCCTCCTGCGCACCGCGGCCGTCCATGGTCCAGGCCAGGTAGATCATCATGTCTGCGACGGTCGAGGGCGGCATGATCGTCTCGTACCGCCCGGCCGGCAACTCGACGGTCCGATCCGCCCAGCCAAGCCGCAGTGACAGATCGTCGAGCAGCGAATCCACCTGCACATCAACGAAGTCCGGCGTGCTCACCCCGGCCCAGGCGCTGGCCCCGTTGCGTTTGGCGTTGATCTCCACCGACCCGGTCGGCTGGGTGTACCGCCGCCGCAATCCAGCTGAGGTCGCCACGAACGTCGTCTCCAGCACATGCCGGGCGTACCCATAGAGCTGGTCGGAACCGCGGAAACCCTTGGCGAGATCACCTGCGATCCCGGAGAACACCTGTGCGCCCGTCCCGGGAACCGGCGCATCCCAATCAGACGGCACACCGTCGGGCGGCAGCGGCGGGGCCGCGTCGCGCGCCTCGGGTGCGGCCAGCGCCGCCTGCTGCGCAGCGGCAACCAGATCCGGGATTACCGCCGGATCCACCTCGCTCGAGCGCACCGACCCGACATGAGCCTTCTCACCATGGCGCACAATGGAAATCACCGTGGTGGTACGGCTCACCGTATCGCCGTTCGTGGTCATCGAGTTGCCCGCCCAGCGCAGCGACGCATCGGCTCGGTCGGTGACCAGCACTACAGTTTCAGCGGTCTCACGCCCCTGCCCCGCCGCGGCCAAGGCGATGTCGACGACCTGCTGTGCGCCGATCATCGGCCGCCCTCCGTCCGGGTGTTGAGCACATTGACACCTCGGAACAACGCACTCGGGCAGCCGTGGCTCACCGGGGCCACCTGTCCGGGTTGTGCCTTGCCACAATTGAACGCTCCGCCCAGTCGCCAGGTCGACGGTCCGCCAACGGCTTCCATCGAGCCCCAGAAGTCGGTGGTGGTCGCCTGATAAGCGACGTCACGCACCTGGCCGTCGAGCCGGCCGTCGCGGATCCGGTAGAACCGTTGACCGGTGAACTGGAAGTTGTACCGCTGCATGTCAATTGACCAGGACTTGTCGCCGACGATGTAGAGGCCGTCGGACACCCGGGAGATCAGGTCCGCGGTGCTCAGGTCCTCCCGTCCCGGCTGCAGCGACACGTTCGCCATCCGCTGGATCGGCACGTGGTGCGGTGAATCGGCATACGCGCAGCCGTTGGAGCGAGCCTGGCCCAGTCGGGGTGCGAACACCCGGTCCAGTTGGTAGCCGACGAAGAGACCGTCGCGCACCAGGTCCCAACTCTGCGCGCGCACTCCCTCGTCGTCGAATCCGACACTGGCCAAACCGAATTCCACGGTGCGGTCGGCGGTCACGTTCATCACCTTGGAGCCGTACCGCATGGTGCCGAGCTTGTCCGGGGTGGCGAACGACGTTCCGGCGTAAGCGGCCTCGTAGCCGATGGCCCGGTCGTATTCGGTGGCGTGGCCGATGGATTCGTGAATGGTCAGCCACAGGTTGGACGGGTCGATCACCAGATCGGTGGGTCCGGCCACGACTGACGGCGCCTTGGTCTTCTCGGCCAGCAGGGTCGGCAGCTCGGCCAGTTCACCGGTCCAATCCCACACCTCGTCGCCGGCGACCGCCTCCCAGCCGCGTGCGGTCGGCGGCGCCAGCGTGCGCATGGTCTCGAATGTGGCTGCGGCCGAATCCACCGCGACGGCCTCCAGCGTCGGCAGCACCCGCACCCGCTGCTGCGTGATCGACGAACCGAACGTGTCGGCGTAGAACGTCTGCTCTTTGACCGCGTGCACGCCCGCCGACACGTGGTCCACACCGTCGGCGGCCAACAGTCGTCCGGAGTATTCGTCGAGCAGAGCGATCTTGTCGGCGGCCGCCACGGTGAACGGGTCGATACCGTACTCGGACACCCAGGTCACGTCGGTGTAGACAGGTTCGGGCGCCAGTTCGATGCGCTCGCCGTTGAGCGCCGACAGTGTCGTCGCCACCTCGACAGCCCGCCGAGCGGTCGCGGCGGCAATCGCCGGATCCAGTTCGGCGTTGGAGGCGAACCCCCACGTACCGTCCACGATCACCCGCACCGCCAGCCCGATCTCCCGGTTGACCACCGAGGTCTCCAGTTCACCGTCACGCAGCTGGATGATCTCGGTGGTGATGCGGTGAATCCGCAGGTCGGCGTAGCTGGCACCGGCCGCGGCCGCCGCGGTCAGCGCCGCGTCGGCCAACTCGGATCGGGGCAGGCCGAGGAAATCGGCGTCCACATGTCGCTGAACTGTCACGGTTCCCCACGGTAGCGGTTGGCTGAGCACCCGCTTCGGGTCAGTTCGCGCGGGCCTCGCCCGCGGTCTGCACCACTGTCGCCGACGGGGCGCTGCCCAACTGGCGAATCACGAAATCGGCCGCTTGATTTGCCATCCCGTTGACCTTGTAGGCACTGTGCGCCGAGCGGTCGAGTCCACCGGGGAAGCACACCGGGTCGCCGGGTGCACACAGCTGAATGGCCTTCGCCGCGTAGGGGGCTCCGATGGCGATGGGCGGCGCGTTGCGGTCGGCCAGGCTCAGAAACCAGCTGTCCGGTGTCCCGAACAGCGCGACGGCCGCGACGTGTGAGGCGATATCCGCGGGCATCGGGCCCGACAGGCCTGCCGGCAGCACGTACCCGGCGGGCACGGCGCTGGACGTGGTGTATCCGGCGACGGCCGCACCCTGCGAATAACCGCCGAGCACGATCGCCGTGTCGGGGCAGCTTGCTGCGATCGACTGAATCCTGTTGCTGGCGTCGGCGATGCCGTCGACGGCCTGCCCGAAGTTCAGCGACGCCGGGTAGTTCACGCCGTAGACGTCGACCGATTTACCGGGCAGTTGCCCCGTCAGCGCGTCGACGAATGCCTGCCCGGTCGCACCGACACCCGGCGCTTCATTGGTCCCGCGGGCGAATACGACTTCCACGTCGGCACACCCGTCGGCAGCGGCACCCGCCGATGCGATCGGACCGACCAGCGAGCCGAGGACGATCGCGGCCAACGCGAGAGCGGGCAGAACTGCGGACTTTGCCAACTTGGCGATCACTGCGCTCATGAGTGCTTCCCCGTCCCTCGTTCCCGTTTGCCATCGCCTCGAAGCGGAAGTGGCAACTGCTTGCAACAAGTGGAATGCGGGCGGCCACGATTCCCGGGCCGTCAAGTGATGTACGCCACGTGAGCAAAGCGTGACCGCCGGGATGGCTGCGACGAATTCGGGCGTTGGTTAACCGGCCGATGCGCCTCGGCGTGGTACCGCCGACTTGACCATGCCGCTACGTCCGAGTGTTGCATTGCAGTCGTGACTGCTGATGACACGACGCTGACCGCTGCTGATTACGCACGCGCCGAACAGATGTTGGCTCCCTACCGCGCGCGGCGAGTGCCGGGCAGTTCACTGGATCCGCAGTGGTTGTCCGATGGCACGCGCTTCTGGTACCGGGTCGGGGCCCGTTACATCGTGGTGAATCCCGATGACGGCAGCCGACGCGACGCGTTCGACCACGACAGATTGGCAGCGGAACTGTCCCAAACATCCGGCCACGCCGTTACCGGGAGCGACCTGTCGATCGCCGGCGTGGAGATCCGCGACGACGACACCGTGCGGTTCACCGCGTTCGACAAGCAGTGGGAATGGTCGGACGATTCGGGCCTGAATGAGCGAGCTGATCCGCAGCCGGTGCCCGGCGAGGTGCCGTCGCCGGACGAGGCGTGGGTCGCATTTCGGCGCGACGGCAACATTTGGGTTCGGCCGCGCAGCGGCGGCGAGGAGTTCGCACTGACCGACGACGCCGAACCATATTTCGACTACGGCGGACTGCCCGACACCACCGGAGCGCGGGCGCTGATGCGAACCCTCGGTCTTCCCCCGCTGTCGATCTTCCACTGGTCGCCCGATTCGACCCGAATCCTGGTGCAGCGCATCGATCAACGCGATCTGCCGGAGCTGGTTCTCGTCGAGTCCTCACCTGCCGACGGTGGCCGCCCGAAGGAACACCGCACGCGCTACACGATACCCGGCGAGGAGGCGGTTGCGACGATGACGTGGAACGTCCTCGATGTGGCCCAGCGCAAGGTGATTCGCCAGCAGGACGAGCCGTTCGTGATCATGCACAACACGGCATTGGTGTACGCGTGGTGGACGGGGAAAGCCGGTGAAGCGGTGCATTTCCTGCACCATTCCCGGGACGCCCGCACCCTCGAGCTGCGTCGCCTCGACCCGGCGACGGGCGCAACGACGACATTGATCAGTGAAACGGGCGAGACGCGCGTCGACCCCGCCGTGCAGCTCGGCGACCCGCAGATGGTGCACGTCCTGGAGTCCGGCGAGATCGTGTGGTGGTCGCAGCGCGACGGCTGGGGACATCTCTACCTCTACTCGGCCGACGGGCAGCAGGTCACCCGTATCACCCAGGGGCAGTGGCTCGTCCGCTCGCTGCTGTGGGTCGACGAGGACCGCAGGCAGGTGTTGTTCCTGGCCGGCGGCCTCAATGAGGACGATCCCTACCTCCGGCAGATCTGCCGGATCAATCTCGACGGTTCCGGCCTCACCCGGCTCACCGGCGACAACCTCGATCACGACGCGGTCAGCCCGCCCGAGGGTGGCTACGTCGTCGACCGGGCATCGTCCTCGAGCCAACCGCCACGGTCGGTCGTGCTCGACGGCGACGGGAAGAAGTTGGTCGAACTCGAGTCACCGGACACCAAGGCGCTCGAAGCGCTCGGCTGGCGTCCGCCGGAGCGCTTCTGCGTCACGGCCGCCGACGGAAAGACGCCGATCTACGGTCTGCTCTGGCGCCCACACGGATTCGACCCGCAGAAGCGGTATCCGATCGTCGAGCACATCTACCCAGGCCCGCAGGTCTACCGGGCCGGACCGTCGTTCGACCCGCCGCACCAGGGCGAGCCGGAAGCCTTCGCTGCGCTGGGCTTTGCAGTGGTCGCGATCGACGGACGCGGTACGGCGGCGCGGGGCAAGGCCTTTCATGACCACTCCTACGGGGACCTCGGCAACGCCGGTGCGCTGGACGACCACGTCGCCGCGATCCGCGAACTGGAGCATCGGTACTCGTGGCTCGACACCAGCCGCGTCGGTATCACGGGGCAGTCCGCCGGTGCATTCGCCGCAGCCCGGGCCGTATTGATGTACCCCGACTTCTACGGCGTGGCGGTCGCGACCTCCGGAAACCACGACAACAACATCAACCTCGCGATGTGGGCCGAGCACTACCACGGCGATCTCAGCGACGATGGCAGGCTCGCGATCTCGAACGCACCCCTGGCCGAGAACCTGACGGGCAAGCTGCTGCTCATCCACGGCGAGCTCGACGACAACGCGCACCCGTACATGACGATGCGGCTCGTCGACGCGCTCATCAAGGCCGACAAAGACTTCGACCTGATCATGATTCCCGGTGCTGAACACGCACTGATCGGCCGCCAGCATTACTTCCTGCGGCGCACCTGGGACTACTTCGTGCGGCACCTGCACGGTACCGAGCCGCCGCGCTACCGCCTCTCGCCGCTACCGCTGCCGTCACTCGGCGGCTGAGCCACGCAGGATCTCCCTTGCCCGGCGCAGCACATCCAGCTGCGCCGGGTTATACAGGTCTGCCATCGCGCCGCTGATCGTCTTGTCCGCGAAGCGTTCCCCGCGTGGGGCGTCGGATCGGGACTCGGCAAGCCCTGGATGAGCCTGGTTCACCGCCCGGATATAGGGGGCGAGACGTTCCGCGAGATCGCTCCGCGTCACCTCGTCGGCGTCGACGGGCAGGTTGTCGAACTCTGCAGACGCCGGATTGTCGGGCTCGTCCCTCATCATGTCGGCGTAGATCCGCATGCCGCGGGGGCCCAGGACCCGGCTCAGCACTACGACCAGAGAGCGGTCGGCGTCCGTCATCTTGGCCGCGGCCGCCGGCGGTACGAAGTCGGGCGGCAGGTCGGTCGGCGCCGAGTGCTCCAACAGCACGGCGAGCTCGTCGCGGGCCCGCTGCAATCGTTCGATGGTGGCGCCGAGTTCGGCGTCCAGCTCCCGTAGAGCCTGCTCGGGGTGATCGTCGGAGTCCCCCATCGCCGCGATCTGCGGAAGCGAAAAGCCCAGCTCGGTCAGCCTTTTGATGCGTACCAACCTGACCAGATGCGCGACGCCGTACTGCTTGTAGCCGTTGGCTCGACGCTGCGGCTCGGGAAGCAGACCGACGGCGTGATAGTGCCGCACGGCGCGCAAACTGGTGCCCGCGAGTTCGGCGATTTCACGGGTACTCCAAGCCACGGTCCCCTACTGTGCCATGGCGCCGGTTTGACTATGCCGTTACGTCCGAGTGTGCCATGGACGCATGCCAGCCCGTGACTGCGCCCACACCATCGACCAAGCCGTGACCGAAGAACCGACGCCGACGCTCCTCGAGCGCATGGGCGGCGTATCCGGCCTGGTGCATGCCAGCGTGCCCACATTTGCCTACGTGATCGCGAACGCGGTCGCGGGACTGAGCGCGGCGGTCCTGGTCGCCGTCGGCACCAGCATCGGTCTGATCGTGCTCAGGCTGGTGCGCAAGCAGCCCATTCAGCCGGCAGTGTCAGGACTGCTCGGTGTCGTCGTCGCCGGGCTGATCGCCTACTACACTGGCTCCGCCGAGAACTACTTCCTGCCCGGGATCTGGATCAGTCTGGCGATGGCCGCCTCGTTCACGCTGTCGGTCCTGGCCCGGCGTCCGCTCATCGGAGTGATCTGGAACCTGATGCGCACCGGCGGTCCTGACGCGTCGTGGCGCGCCGACAAGGTGGCGGTGCGCGCATTCGACGTTGCGACGCTGGTGTTCGTGGCGGTGTTCGCCGCGAGATTCATTGTCCAACAATGGCTCTACGACGGCGGTTTCACCGGCTGGCTGGCGTTCGCCCGGATCGCGATGGGCTATCCGCTCCTCGGTGTGGCGCTTGTGGTGACGTACTGGGCTGTTCGCCGGGCAAACCGGCGGCTCTGCGCGAACACCTCGGCATTTGAATAGTTAGCCTATCTTATTGTAAGATTTTCGGCGGCCCACCTGTCACTGTCCGGCCGTGCGGTGGGGGCTCACACCAATCGTCGAAGGGGGTCAGCGCATTTCCGTGCAGATGATCGAACGCCCGGCACCGCCCAAGGGCGGCAGCCTGCTGATCGCGGTTCTGGCCGCCGCGGGCATCTCCGTGTCGCTGATGCAGACGCTGGTGGTACCGCTCGTCCCCCAGCTGCCCGACATCCTGGGCACGACACCGGCCAACGCGTCGTGGGCCGTTACCGCCACACTACTGACCGGCGCCGTCGCCACCCCGATGTTCGGTCGGCTCGGAGACATGTTCGGGCCCAAGCGAATTCTCGTCGCATGCGCGGTAATCCTCACTGTCGGATCGGTGATCGCTGCACTGACGAGCTCTCTGATACCACTGGTCATCGGCCGCGCGCTGCAGGGCTTCGGCGCACCCGTCATTCCGCTCGGCATCAGTGTGCTGAGGTCCGCTCTTCCAGCCGACCGCGTTGGCGGTGCGATGGGAATGGTGAGTGCGTCGCTCGGTGTCGGCGGAGCGCTCGGCCTGCCGATGTCTGCGGTCATCGCCGAGCACCTGAGCTGGCATGCATTGTTCTGGTGCGCGGCGGGTCTCGGCCTGATGTCGTGCATCTTGTTCGCCACGCTCGTCCCCGACATCGTGCCGTCTGCGTCGATGGGCCGATTCGACGTCCTGGGCGCGATCGGGCTGGGCGCTGCCCTCCTGATGCTTCTCTTGCCGATTTCCAAGGGCGCCAGCTGGGGATGGACGAGCCCACTGACGTTGGGGCTGCTGATCGGATCGATCGTCGTCTTCGTGGCGTTCGGTTGGTGGCAGTATCGTGCGCCCGCGCCGCTCGTCGACATGCGCACCACGCTCAAACGGCCGGTGCTGTTGACCAACCTGGCGTCCATCGCGATCGGCTTCGGCATGTTCGGCACCAGCCTGCTTGGGCCACAACTGCTCCAGATGCCGGCGACGACCGGTTACGGACTGGGGCAGTCGATGGTGATGGCGGGACTGTGGATGGCTCCCGGCGGCCTGGCGATGATGGCCACTTCCCCGGTAGCCGCTCGAGTCATTGCGGCGCGCGGGCCACGGTTCACCCTCGTCCTCGGTGCGACCATCATCGCGGTGGGCTATCTGGGCGGCACACAGCTGCTGGGCTCTCCAGTTGGCCTCCTGGCCTTCGGAGTCGTCTGCAGCACCGGCGTGGGCTTCGCCTTCGCCGCTCTGCCGACACTGATCAACGCCGCCGTGCCCGTGTCGGAGACCGCAGCCGCCAACGGCATCAACTCACTGGCGCGATCGCTGGGCACCTCGACCTCCAGCGCAGTCACGAGCGCCGTTCTCGCACAGATGACCGTCGTGGTCGCCGGCCATGCCTTCCCGACGCTCGCAGCGTTCCGAACCGCCATGCTGATCGCCGGGTGCGCTGCGATCGTCGCCGCCGTCATCGCGATGACGATCCCGACATCGGTTCCGGCACCAGCAGCGTCGCCGATCGAAACCGTACTGGCGCCCGTGCCCGTGCGCCGCAGGGCGCAACGACTCGAGAACGTGCTGACCGCGCTCGGGCGTCAGGCGGCGGTGACGCTGCAGATCCCGTCGACGCCCTATCGACTCGACCGCGGCGACTACGTCATCGCCTCCTATCTCGGCGGCTCCAGACCGCTGACGTTGGCGGAGTTGGCGCACGAGGTCGACAGTCCCACCGAGGCCGTCGACGAACGCCTGTCCACGCTGATCCGAGACGGCATGGTGGGCCGACTACCTGCCACGGACCAAGCGGCCCCACCGCAATTCGCTCTCACGTCGAGCGGTCGCACCACGTTCGAACGCCAACGGACATTGAACATATCCAGGCTGGAGTCCATCTTGTCCCGCTGGGACGACGGCGACGTCGCCGCCCTCATCGGATACCTCGGGCGCTTGTCCGACGGAATCGACGAGGAACTGCGGCGCCAGAACGCCGTCACGTCGCATGCGGTGCCCCATGCAACGTCCCATGCCCATGGGATGTCGCCACACGCCCCCACCACACCGATGCCGACGTCACGCCCGCCACGACATCAACCTCCGTCACGGCCGGCGCCAGAGCGATCACTACGGGACCGCTGGAATGTGCCGAATCGTCGGGACTGACCGTGCTCGTCGGGTTCGGGATGTCGTGAGCCGGCTCTGAAGGGGCCTCCCACCGTGAGTGCTGGAAAACTCGACCCGCTTTAATGGCTCGATGGCCACTTCGCGTGTCCGGACGACAGCATTGGGTTACGCGCTTGTCGCGCCCAGCCTGTTCGGTGTCGTCACATTCCTGTTGCTGCCCATGCTGGTGGTGGCATGGTTGAGCCTGCATCGCTGGGATCTGCTGGGCCCCATTGAATATGTGGGACTGGACAATTGGACCTCGGTGCTCACCGACGCGTCGTTCGCGACGTCTCTTGTGGTGACCTTGCTTTTCGTCCTGCTGGTGGTGCCCACTCAAACGGTGCTGGGGCTGATCGCCGCGAGCTTCCTGGCCCGCGGCCTACCGGGCACCGGGTTTTTCCGGACCGTCTATGTGCTGCCATGGATTTGCGCGCCGCTGGCCATCGCGGTGCTGTGGCGCTGGATCCTCGCGCCTACCGATGGCGCACTCAGCACGGTGCTGGACACCCGCATCGAGTGGCTCACCGACCCGGGCCTGGCCCTGCCGGTGGTGTCGGCAGTGGTGATCTGGACCAACGTCGGCTACGTCACGCTGTTCTTCCTGGCGGGCATCCTGAACATCCCGGCCGACATCCACGACGCGGCCCGCACGGACGGCGCGACCTCGTGGCAGCGGTTCCGCCACATCACCCTGCCGATGCTGCGGCCGACGATGTTCTTCGTGTTGGTCACTGGAATCGTCAGCGCCGCGCAGGTATTCGACACGGTGTACGCGCTCACCGCGGGAGGGCCGCAGGGCCGCACCGATCTGATCGCGCACCGGATCTACGCCGAGGCATTCGGTGCGGCCGCTGTCGGACGGGCCTCGGTGATGGCCATCGTGTTGTTCGTGCTGTTGGTGGGCGTCACGATCGTTCAGCATCTCTACTTCCGCCGCAGGATCAGCTATGACCTCACGTAACGCCCTGGTCTACGCCGGCCTGCTGCTCGGCGCGGCGATCACGCTGGTGCCGTTCGGGTTGGGGTTGCTGACGTCGTTCACGTCGGCCGAGCAGTTCGCCACCGAATCGCCACTGTCCCTGCCGGCACCGCCGACGCTGGAGAACTACCTCGGGCTGGCCGACGCCGGTTTCGGCCGCGCCATCGTCGTCACCGCGCTGATGACCGCCGTGATCCTGCTCGGGCAGCTGGTGTTCTCCGTGTTGGCCGCGTACGCCTTTGCCCGCCTGCGGTTTCCAGGACGTGATGTGCTGTTCTGGGTGTATATCGCCACGCTCATGGTGCCCGCGACCGTAACCGTTGTGCCGCTGTATCTGATGATGGCCGAGGCCGGCCTGCGCAACACCTTCTGGGCGCTGGTGCTGCCGTTCATGTTCGGCTCGCCGTATGCGATCTTCTTGCTGCGGGAGTACTTTCGCTCCATTCCGGGAGATCTGATCAACGCCGCCCGCCTCGACGGGGCCAACACCCTCGACGTCATCACCCACGTGGTGGTTCCCGCCAGCCGGCCGATCCTGGTGACACTCGCGTTGATCACCGTGGTGAGCCAGTGGAACAACTTCCTGTGGCCGTTGGTGATCACCAGCGGCGACAAATGGCAAGTGCTGACGGTGGCCACCGCGGGATTGCAGACGCAGTACAACGCGCAGTGGACGCTGGTGATGGCGGCGACGACGGTGGCGATCGTGCCGTTGATCGTGTTGTTCGTCGCGCTGTCGCGCAACATCGTCCGGTCAATCGTGGTCACGGGCATCAAATGACCGTCGAGATCTACACCAGGGCTGTGAAATCGCCGCGGCAACGACCCTCACGTCAATCTCGATGCAGGAGCCGGCCATGAAGCCGAGACGCTCCACCTTGCTCGCCGGCGGACTCGCTCTCACGATGGCCGTTTTGCTCGTGGCGGCCATGCTGTTGGGCCGCTCAACCGAACCGTCCGGAAAAACCGTGGTGACCGTACGGCTTTGGGATCAGCAGGTCGCGGCCGCTTACCGGGAATCGTTCGACGCGTTCAGCAAGGAGCATCCCGACATCGAAGTGCGCGTCAACACCGTCGCCTACTCCACCTACTTCGACACCCTGCGCACCGACATGGCCGGCGGCAGCGCAGACGACATCTTCTGGCTCTCCAACGCCTACTTCGCCGGATACGCCGACAACGGCCGGCTGTTGGACATCGGGCAGACGTTGGGGCCCGACGCTGCGCAGGCCTGGGAGCCTGCCGTCGTCAACCAATTCACCCGCAACGACGCGCTTTGGGCAGTGCCGCAACTGACCGACGCCGGCATCGCGGTCTACTTCAACGCCGACCTGCTCGACGCGGCCGGCGTGGATCCCGCGGAATTGCAGACCCTGCGCTGGTCGGGCGGCCCCGACGACACCCTGCGGCCGCTACTCAAACGGCTCACCGTCACCGACGTCAACGGCCGGGTCCGGCAATGGGGCTACAACGCCGCCAACGACTTGCAAGGCATTTACCTCAATTACATCGGTTCTGCCGGCGGCATTTTCACCATCGGCGATCGGTTCGCGTTCAACAACCCGCAATCGGTAGAGGCGTTCGAGTATCTGGTGCGCCTGATCAACGAAGACCGCGTCGCACCCCCTGCTTCGGACACCAACGACAACGGGGACTTCTCCCGCAATGCCTTCCTGCAGGGGCGGATGGCGTTGTTCCAGTCCGGCACCTACAACCTGGCCGCGATTGCCGATCAGGCGCGGTTCCGGTGGGGTGTGGCGATGCTGCCGGCCGGGCCGAAGGGTCGGGTCAGCGTCACCAATGGTATTGCGGCAGCAGCGAATTCAGCGACCGAGCATCCAGATGCCGTGCGCGAGGTGCTGGCATGGATGGGCAGTAGGCGGGGCAACGAATACCTCGGCGCCCGCGGCTCGGCCATCCCGGCGGTGCTGAGTGCCCAGCCGGTGTACAGGGACTATTGGAAGGCCCGCAGGATTGACGTCAGCCCGTTCTTCCGGGTGCTGGACGGCCCGCGCATACCCGCACCCGGCGGGGCTGGATTTCCCGCCGGATACCAGGCGCTCAAAACATATTTCGATGAAATGTTCCTGGGTCGTACCGACGTCGCGAGCACACTGAATGATGCGCAGCGGGCCGCGAACAACGCTGCGAACCGCTGAGGTCCGCGACTAGCGATCAGCCACGCGACGCGCTTGTGCCGAGCACGGTCAGCTCCAACGCCAGCGCGGTGCCGCACACCACCACCAGCACCGCGAACGCCACCCAATCGCGGGCCTTGGGCCGCGATTGCGCCGCCGAGAATTGCCCGGTGCCGCCGCGCGCGGTGATGGCATCACCCATCTCGTCGGCCCGGCGCAGCGCCACCGTGACAGCGGCGGCGAGCAGGTCGATGACATCGGACACGGTCTGCCGGCCCCGCGCACGGAAGCCCTCAGCCCGTTCCTTGGGCCGTAGCCGTCGCGCCGCAAACAGCGTCCGGAACTCGTCGATCAACATCGGGAAGGCCCGCAGCGCAAGCGCAATCGCCACCGCCCAGTCGTGTACCGGGATGCGCAGCACCCGAAGCGGTCGGCCCAACGTGGCCACCGCAGGGGCGACGTCGGCGACGTTGGTGGTCCACGACACCAACGCGCCGAGCCCGAGCAGCACGATCGCCAAGGCGGTCACCCGCAGGAAATTGAACAGCCCGCCCAGGCCGATCTGTATCGACCCGACGTCGATCACCGGGGCTCCGCCCGCGAAGGTCGCGGTCAGCGCGCCAAGTGCGAGCAGGATCCACAGCCAAACCGGAATCGAGGGCACCGCGCCACTCGGTATCCGCGCCAGCCGCGCCACCACGAGGACGAGGACCGCGACGAACGCGATCGGTACCCATCCCGGGTAGAACGTCAGCAGCAGTCCGATAAGCGCGACCGAAACAAGTTTGGTGCCGGCCCACAGCTGATGGATGACGGAGTTGCCGGGGACAGGGCGCAGCAGAACGATCGGTTTGCGTTGGCCACGCGTCGGTGTCGTCATCGCGTTCCCCCCGCGGCGGTCGGTGCGAGCGCCAGCGTCCCGTTCTCCAGGTGCAGCGTGCGTGGGCACAACCCCTCCAAGCCGGAGAAGTCGTGCGAGATGACCACAACCGTCAGCCCATTGTTGCGCCGCAGATCCTCCAGCAGACGCAGCAAGCCACGCTGGCTGGCGGCGTCCAGGCCGGCCAACGGCTCGTCCAGGATGAGCGCGCGCGGCGAGCGCGCGAGCAGGCCGGCCAGCACCACCCGTCGCATCTGGCCGCCCGAGAGTTGGTCGATGCGGCGCTTGCCCAGCGCCGGATCCAGGCCGACCGTCCCCAGCGCGGCAGCGACGCGGTCGTGGTCGTGCACGGAGAACCCGGCGGCCGAGGCGATCTCGCGTTCGACGCTGCTGCGCATCAGCTGCAGTCGCGCGGCCTGGAATGACAACGCCACGCCGCCGACCTGTTCGGAGACCGGCGCACCGTCGAGCAGGCAGGCGCCATAGGTGGGAACGGTCAGACCGGCCATGATCCACGCGAGGGTGGACTTGCCGGACCCGTTGAGACCGTGGATGAGGACGCCGTCACCCTCGTTCACGGTGAAGGTGATGTCACGCAAAGCCGTTTTGGCCCAAGGGGTTCGGCTGGCGTACTCGTGCCCGACGCCG
This sequence comes from Mycolicibacterium sp. XJ870, assembly GCF_053483975.1. Lineage (NCBI taxonomy): Bacteria > Bacillati > Actinomycetota > Actinomycetes > Mycobacteriales > Mycobacteriaceae > Mycobacterium > Mycolicibacterium sp. XJ870. The sequence goes on along the minus strand of NZ_JBEFTI010000009.1, from coordinate 176,174 downwards.
GTCAGTTCCAGCACGGGCTCACCGACGTGGTGGACGACTGCGGAGCCGGCCGGCACCGCGGAGGTCTGCACCATCTCGGTGTTGTCGGCAGTGCCGCCGTTACCGCTGAGGTTCACCGTGCGGTCGGCGGTATCGGCCTCGTCGTTGTAGTGCGTGATGTGCACCAGTGACATCCGGTGATGGTCGGTCAGCCCGGACAACACGTTCATCAACGTGTCACGGCCCCGCTGGTCGACCATGCTGGTGACCTCGTCGGCGATGAGCAGCGACGGCTCACGCGCGAGCGCGCCCGCGACCGCCAGCCGCTGCAGCTCGCCACCGGACAGCCCACCGGTATCCCGCTCGGCCAGGCCGTCCAAGCCCACCTCGGACAACAGCCGGTCCACGTCAGTCGCCGTACCCGGCGGCAGCCCCCACACCACGTCGTCGGCCACCCGGGTCCCGAGTACCTGGCTTTCGGGGTGTTGCATGATCACCGCGGTGCCACCGATGCGGCCCAGCCCGACCTCGCCGGCCCGTTCGACAGTTCCCGACGTCGGTTCGCGGCCCGCCAGGACCAACATCAGCGTGGTCTTGCCGGAGCCGTTGGGTCCCGTCACCGCGACGTGCTCGCCCGGTTTGAGCTCCATCGACACCGGACCCAGCGCGTCGTGCTCGACGCCCGGGTACCGGAACCGGACGTCGGACAGCTGCGCAGGCACCGGGGCGATCGGCCCGGCATCGGCATCGGCGTCGAGCTTGTGCACGTCGGGGATACCGAGCAGCCGCGTCAGCACTCGTGACAATGCCCACCAGCCGACCAGGCTGACGAAGGTGATGCTGAGGATTCCCGAGGCGAAGAACAGCAGCGGCCAGTAGCTCAGCACCGTGGCGAAGTCGTTTTTGAGGGGGTCGGCGAACGCGTCGAGTACCGGGATTCGGCGCAGCACCGCGGCGAGGCCGTCGATGTTGGCCGTCATCGAATCGAAGATAAGGTTGCGCAGCCGCGACAACACCGTCAGCGCGAGGACTATCGCGGCCCCGAACACCGCGCCTGCGACGACCGCGGAGGCCAGCACAGTGGGGGTGCCGCGGCCCCGGCGTTTGACGACACCGGTCAGCCCGCCGATGTAGGCGCAGTCGATGACCGTCATCATCCCGCCCATGCCGGCGATCAGGAAGGCGATGGTGGCGCCGGCGATGGTCGCTGCGAGCAGGACGCGCAGCCGGTAGCGGTAGGCCAACAGGCCCATGGGCACTGTGCCCAGAAGCGAGAGTCCGGCTGCGAACGGCACCACGACCGCGATGATCGCGGTGGCTGCGCACAACGCCGCCATTACTGCAGCATGCGCGAGTTCACCGGGAGTCAGTCCGCGCCGCGGCGTGCTCACCGGTGGAGTTGCGCTCATTTCTCGATTCTGCCAGGCGGGACGACGGCGGATGCGCGGCCATGCTGTGACGGGCGACACTGACGCGCTGGACTGCATAGCAACTCTATGTAATATGGGCACCATGTCGCCGCCCAGCACCGAGAATGTCCCGGTGACCAATGAATCCGAACTCGGCGCAGACCTGCTGTCGGTAGTCGCTCGCCTCAACCGGCTGGCCACTCAGCGCGCTCGACTGCCGCTGCCGTGGGCGCAGGCCAGGCTGCTGTCCACCATCGAGGACCAGGGTGAAGCACGCATCTCTGATCTCGCCGTGCTCGATCACTGCTCGCAACCGACGATGACCACGCAGGTGCGCCGCCTGGAGGACGCCGGCCTGGTGACCCGGACCACCGACCCCGGCGATGCCCGCGCTGTGCTCATCCGCATCACCGACAAGGGCAAGAACACTCTCAACCAGGCCAGGGCCGATCGCACCGCCGCGATCAGTCCACGGCTTGAGCGACTTGGCCCAGAGGACCGCCGGACACTGGCGGCCGCCGTCGACGTCATCCGACGGCTCTTGGCCGATGTCGCCGAACATCCCCTGCCGAACGACAACTGATAGGAATCCCCGCGTTTATGTGGCGCCAACCCAAGGCCGTGTGGGCCGTTGCCTTCGCGTCCGTCGTCGCCTTCATGGGCATCGGGCTCGTCGACCCGATCCTCAAGCCGATCGCCGACAACCTCGACGCTTCGCCGTCGCAGGTGTCGCTGTTGTTCACCAGCTACATGGCCGTCATGGGTGTGGCGATGCTGATCACCGGCGTGGTGTCGAGTCGGATCGGACCGAAACGGACCCTGCTGCTCGGCTTGGTCGTGATCATCGCCGGCGCGGGCCTGGCCGGGATGAGCGACACGGTGATGGAGATCGTCGGTTGGCGCGCACTGTGGGGCCTGGGCAACGCACTGTTCATCGCGACCGCCCTGGCCACCATCGTCAACTCGGCGAAAGGCTCTGTGGCGCAGGCGATCATTCTCTACGAGGCGGCGTTGGGCCTGGGCATCGCCGTCGGTCCACTGGTTGGCGGGGTGCTCGGCTCGATCTCGTGGCGGGGCCCGTTCTTCGGGGTGTCGGCACTGATGGCCTTCGCGCTGGTGATCACCGCGGTCCTGCTGCCGGCCACGCCACGCGCCGAGCGGGCGACCACACTCGCCGACCCGTTCCGGGCGTTGCGGCACCGCGGGCTGCTCGGGGTCTCGATCACCGCGCTGCTGTACAACTTTGGCTTCTTCACGCTGCTGGCGTTCACCCCGTTCCCGCTAGACATGAGCGCACACCAGATCGGCCTGATCTTCTTCGGCTGGGGTCTGGCGCTGGCGTTCACTTCCGTTGTCGTCGCACCACGACTGCAGCACCGCTTCGGCACGGTCCCAACGCTGATCGTCAACCTTCTCGCGATGACCGCGACCCTGGTGGTGATGGCGCTGGGCACCGAATCCAAGGCGATCCTGGCGACCTGCGTCATCGTCGCGGGCTTGTTCATCGGTGTCAACAACACCTTGATCACCGAGACCGTCATGAAGGCGGCCCCGGTCGAGCGTGGTGTGGCCTCGGCGGCTTACAGCTTCCTGCGGTTCGGCGGGGCGGCGATCGCGCCGTGGCTGGCCGGTGTGCTCGGTGAGCAGGTCAGCGTGCACCTGCCGTACTGGGTCGGCGCCGCGGCCGTGCTGGCCGGTGCCGGCGTGCTGTTCGCGACGCGTCCGCACCTGACGGGCATCGACGTCGAGGAGGACGAACTCACCGACGAGGCGACTGCCGTCACGATCGGGTCCGACAGCTGACTTCATACTCGGTGTGCCCGTATCGCCCAAGCTGCGGGCGGGCAACCGGCTAATGCAACCGGGAGTCGTTCGGCCCGCCTATTAGCGACAATGTCGCGGAAACCGCCTCGCGTGCAACACCATTCACACCATTCCCACACCGTACACAACAAATGGCACTCTGACCCCGAATGCCACTTGGACAACGCGTTTTCGGCTGCCCGCGCTGGGCGCGACAATGTCGCGCGCAGCGCGGGCACGTAACAGCTGAGGCCCATGTGACAGGCCGAGCCTGTTGCGCAACATGTGATTTCATAAACTGCGACTGATGCTGCCGGTGAGACCGGTGAGGCGATTTCCGCGACATTGTCGCTAATAGCCGGGCAGACCACTACTGTCGTCGACCACGCCGCCAAACCTCATCAGAACGCAATTACGGCTCACATCGCGTACAACAGGAACTGCGTCACCTGGGTCGGCGAGAAATTGTCGTCGCTGACCATGATCACCGCCTGCCGCCCGTCAGCGAGCTTGGGGCCCAACGTGATTCCCTCGATGTTGTCCAATGGCGCGAGACCGGGCGTGGCAGTCAGATCCGCCAGCAGGGTCTTGGTCATCTCTGCGGAGCCGTCGGTGATGCCTGCGCGGTAGATCCGCACCGCGACGTGGGTGCCATAGCCCCGCTCGACGACCAGGAAGGACCCGTCGTCCAGTGCCACCAGGTCGGACAGCCCGTTGTCGCCGCCCGGGCCGGCGCTGACCGGGTCCAGCGGATAGGTGTACTCGGCATCGGCCGCACCGGTGTCGACGTCGAAGCGGATGATGCGGGTGCGCGCTCCGCGCTGCTCGTCGGGCAGGGCACCGTCCTGGTAGACGGGGCCCTCCATCGCGGCCCACAGGTAGCGGCCGTCGGGACTGAGCGAAAGCCCTTCCAGCGCATGGTTCTGCCGTGCACCGTGATCCGGCGCCGACATGGCCAGCGCGTCCGGTAGTGCGAATTCACCCAGGTAGCTGCCGTCCAGACCGGCGGTCCGCACCCATGGGTCCAGCCGAAGCTCACCGCGCCTCTCCCCCTCGCTGCTCCAGTACAGCCGTGCGCGGCGGGCGTCGAAGGCGATGCCTTCAGCGTCCGGCGGCACCACCGGCGGGCGGGCCTGGGTGTCCAGTGGCTTGAACGGCTTTCCGGCCCGGTCCAGCCATGGGTGGGTGGCCACGAACTCGACGCCGTCGATACCGTTGGCCGACAGCGGGATTCGCACAGTGTAGAAACGGGCGGGATTCTTGGCGGAACGATCGTCACTGACGATGTAGTAAAGCCCGGCAGCCGGGTCGTAGCTGATCCCGGACAATCCGCCGATGACGGTGCCATCCAGCGTTGAGCCCCGGTCGAGCTGATACTGGCCCCGAAACTCGAAGTTCGCGGTGGCGGGGGCCTGCGTACAACCGGCCAGCATCAGGACGCAGACCGCCAGGAATCGGTACAACATCAAGTGATGAGCGCGCCGACCAGGTTGCCGACGGTGTAGGTAGCCGCAATCGCGATGGCCCCGAACACCAGTTGCCGCAGCGCAGCGACGGCCACCGGCTTACGCGTGAACCGTGCCGCCGCGCCTCCCACGATGAGCAGGCCGAAGCCACCGCAAGCCAGCCCGGCCCACAGCGATTCGAAGCCGAGCAGGTAGGGGATCAACGGGATGATCGCACCGATCGCGAACAACGCGAAGGACGAACCGCCGGCCACCCACGCCGACGGCTTCTCCCGGGGATCCACCCCCAACTCCTGCACGAGGTGAAAGTTCAGGGCACGATTCTCGTCGCGGTGGATTTCCTCCGTCGCCTTCACCGCAGTCTCTTCTTTCATCCCCATTTTCTGGAGCATGGCCACAAGTTCGGCCCGCTCGGCGTTCGGGTACGTCTGGAACGACCGCCGCTCGACGCTGACCTCCGAATCGATCTGCTCGTTGGCGGTCGTCACCGAGGTGTATTCGCCGAGAGCCATGGAGAATGCGCCCGCCAACAGGCCGGCGACACCGCTCAGTACGACAGTCTGCGCCGAGGCGCTGGCTCCGACACCGGCGATCAGCGCAGTGTTACTGACCAAACCATCCATGGCACCGAAGGTGGCCGCACGCAGCCAGCCGCCGGTCACATCGGCATGCCTGTGATAACGCACATGCGGCAAGCCGGTGGGAGACAGCGACTTACCGACCGACTCCGGCATATCGTCAATCTTGCGGGGCGCGATCATGCTTGTCCAGGAAGGCTTACCTTCACACCAACCGGCGCGCAGCAGCCCCAACCGCGTTACCGTCGGTTATGACCTCCACTGCCGAACATCTGCGCAACACGCTGGACGGCCGCTGGCGTGACGTCAAGAACGCCATGCGGGACAACCTGTCGAACGAGGTATTCCGGCCGCACTACACCCCGAACACCGTCATCGCCCGGGCGAAGGTGACCGAGCAACTCAAGATCATGGCGGCGGCCGGGGCGGCCGAGGACGGGTTCCGCAAGGAACACGGCGGCAACGGCGACGTCGGAGCCGCCATCACCCAGATCGAGATGCTCGCCATGTCCGATCTGTCCCTGATGGTCAAGGCCGGGGTGCAATGGGGGCTCTTCGGCGGCGCCATCGAGAATCTCGGCACGGAGCGCCACCACAAGGCCTATGTGCGCCCGCTCATCGACCTCGATCTGCTCGGCTGTTTCGCGATGACCGAGACCGGCCACGGCAGCGACGTGCAGTCCCTGGAGACCACCGCCACCTACGATCCGGCGACCCAGGAGTTCGTGGTCCACTCCCCCACGCCGTCCGCACGGAAGGACTACATCGGCGGCGCGGCCGAAACAGCCCGCGTGGCAGCCGTTTTCGCCCAGCTCATCACCCCCGATGGCCAGAATCACGGCGTGCACTGCCTCGTCGTGCCCATCCGCGACGAGATGGGCAACGACATGCCCGGTGTGACGACCTCGGACTGCCACTACAAGGGCGGGTTGCCCGGCGTGGACAATGGCCGCATCGTGTTCGACAACGTCCGGGTGCCACGCGAGAACCTGCTCAACCGCTACGCCGACGTCGCCGCGGACGGAACCTACAGCTCGCCCATCGAAAACCCGGGGCGCCGGTTCTTCACGATGCTGGGCACGCTGATCCGCGGCCGGGTCACCGTCGGCGGCAGTGCGGCCGCCGCAGCGCGAGTAGCCCTGGACATCGCGACCCGGTATGCGTTGGAGCGCAAGCAGTTCAGCGCTCCCGACGACGAGGGCGAAGTGCTGATCATGGACTACCTGGTGCACCAAAGGCGGCTCCTGCCGTTGATCGCCAAGTCCTATGCTCTGCAGTTCGCGCAGAACGAGCTGGTGGCCAAGTGCCACGAGCTTCAGATCTCGGACAATCCCGACCCCGAGGAGCAACGCGAGTTGGAGGCCCGGGCCGCCGGCCTCAAGGCCGCCAACACGTGGCACGCCAGCCGGGCCATCCAGGAGGCTCGCGAAGCCTGCGGCGGGGCAGGCTATCTCGCGGAGAACCGGCTGATCGCGCTGCGCGCCGACACCGATGTGTTCACCACCTTCGAAGGCGACAACCATGTGCTTACCCAGCTGGTGGCCAAAGAGCTGCTGACGGCCTACGCCGACGACATCAAGGGCATGAGCCCGGTCGAGTGGGTGCGCTTCGCGGCGAACTTCGCCAGCGAACGGGTGCTCAAACGCACCGCGGCCGAGACGATCATCCAGACCATCCTCGACAGCCGCCAGGACAACGAAGAGGAAGGCAGCCTGTTCAACCGCGGCACCCAGGTCAAGATGTTCGAGGATCGCGAGGAGTACATGCTCGCCTCGGTCGCCCGCCGGCTGCAGGGCAAGGCCAAGGAGATGTCGGCCTTCGACGCGTTCAACGCGGTGCAAGACCACGTGCTGCACGCCGCGACCGCGCACATCGATCGCGTTGTACTGGAAGCGTTCGTCGCCGGTATCGACGCCTGCGAGGACGAGACCGCACTCGGCTTGCTTCAGGACGTGTGCGATCTCTACGTGCTGTCGGTGATCGAAGACGACAAAGCCTGGTTCATCGAGCACCGGTTTCTGTCGACAGAACGCGCGAAGGCCGTCACCCGCGGGATCAACGAACGCTGCCGCACGCTTCGGCCGCACATCGAGGCCCTCATCGACGGATTCGGCATCCCCGAACAGCTGCGTTATGCGGCGATGCTCGACCCCGCGGAGCTGCTCAACGGTTAAGGCGTGGGCATCGGATCGATCGCTTTGAGCTTGCCGTCCTCACCGATCCCGAAACGCACAGTGGCGATTCCGGTCGGGCAGCACGGCGGATCCTGGCCCTGCTGCCACTGGTAGTTCACCACCACGGTGTCATCAGCGTTGGTCACCACGTTGATGTAGGGCCGCGGTTCCGGGGTGGCTGGCCCCAACGGGGTCTGCCGATCGAAGAACAGCAGCTGCCCGACGCTGTTGGGCTCGGGGTCGGTCTGGCCGACCTGCACCCAGTACAGCCGGCAGTTGGTGGTGTGCCCGTCGTTGACCTGCGTCCACTCCGACCCGGCCTTCGGGGCAGGGAGGTCGGCAATCGCCTTCGCGACAGTGTCGGCGCCGGGTCCGTCGGCCGGAGTGCAGGTGTCGGGCTTCGGCGGCGGCGCAGAGGGCGGACTCCATCCACAACCCACAGTCACCAAACCCAGGGACAGCAACACCGCGATCAGCCCGGACCAGCGCATGGCACCGAGCTTACGGTGCCGGCGCGAGATGTCGCCGCAATGACGCTGCGACGCAGCGAGGGTGTTGTGGACCGGCCGGGCGGGCTGACCGTACGCCCGTACGCCAGACTGTGCAGGTTCGACTGGCCATGCTTGGCCTGACCACAACGCGCACTGCGCTGACCGAAGGAGACGCCGATGGCCTGGTTCCTCGCCATGGAAGGCCCCGCCAACAAGGCCGTGCTGTACCAACTGCAGGAATCGGTAGACACCAAGTCGCTTGCCGAGGAGATGATGAGCTCGGCGACCCTGGATCGTGCCGTCGCCGTGCCCGCGGTGCTGCCGAACAACAAGCAACAGGTCACCGTGTACGTCCGGCCGGCGGCGTGGGGCGTGTGGACGTTCTACCAACTGACCGAGGAAGAGCGGAAGGCACTCCAGTCGGCGACGAATCCGCTGGTGGAGGCGCTGGCCCAGGCTGCACGCCAAAAGCAGGCCAAACCGCAGTAGCAAGTCTGTGAGGAGCGGGGCGCCGGGGCGGATCTGATTCAGACCGTCCGGCGATCTCGTTCGTTGCTCCCCCGCCTGGACTCGAACCAGGAACCCTTCGGTTAACAGCCGAATGCTCTGCCAATTGAGCTACAGGGGACTACCTTCCGCAGATCTGCTCCGCGGCCGAGCGTTGACTCTAGCGTACGGACCACCGACGCCGCCAATGAGATCCCGGACGGGCGAGCCGAGGCGTCGGTGAGGCAGGATGGACCCAAGCAATTGTCGTTTGGGAGGGACGCTGTGATCCGCTATGCCGCCGTCATCGCCGTCGGCTATGTGTTGGGCGCGAAGGCGGGCCGTCGCCGCTATGAGCAGATCGCCAGCACCTATCGCGCGATGACCGCCAACCCTGCGACGAAGGCGGTTATCGACGCCGGGCGGCGCAAGATCGCCAGCCGGGTGTCCCCCGATCCGCAATGGACGTTGACGCCTATAGATGCAGAAACGTCGGTGCTCTCCCCGGAGGATCGCACCGACGATTCGGCAAAGGTGAAGCGCGGCGGGTAGTACTACCCGATGCTCTGATTGATGGTGGTGCCGGGAAGAAGCGGCCCGGTGCTGAATCCGGGGCTACCGCTGCCGGGTGCTCCGATGGAGACCGGCGGGATGCCGCCGACTGCGGGTGCACCGTTGGAGTACGACAGGCACTTGCCGTCTTCCTTGTTACCGAACCAGGCCAGGCAGGCCGGGCCGGCTGTCACCTCTGCCTGCGGAGTCAGGGTTGACATGAATGCCGGGGCGGCAGCCGCGGCCACCGCGAAAGCGCCGATGGCGACGATCCGCCGGGTCCGAGTGCTGATCAGTGTCACGGCGCCACCCTATCGCGATCTGTGTTCTCACGCAGTCAGGTCGTCGCCGCTGGCCTGTTCCAGCAGGCTGCGGCGATATGACTCCATCGCCACCAGGTCACCGAACAGGGCGTGATATTCGTCGCCCTGCTCGACCGGCGACATGCGCTGCAGCTTGGATTTGACCTCGGCGATCTGCCGCCCCACCCAGACTTCCTGAAGACGGGCCAGCACGCTTGCGATGTAGCGCGGCAGTCTCTCGTCGTCCTCGACGTTGATGGCCTCCACGCCGAGTTCGTTGACCAGGCTGGCGGCCGCCGGAGACGCCGACTGGTCGCGGACCGCCTCGATCCACTGCGCGCCCGACGCACCCGAGGCGGTCCCACCCGCGGCCTCCATCGCCGTGCGCACCGCGGCGTACCCCGGATGGGTGAAGCTCTCCACGGTCAACGAATCGAACACCGGGCCGGCCAGCGCCGGATACTGCAGGCCGGCCTTGAGGGCTTCGCGCTGCGGCCACAGGGTGGGGTCGGCGGGATTGGGTCGGCCGATCGGTGGTTGCGCCGGAGACGCTTTCGGCCGCTGCTGAAGGTCGGCAGAGTTGCGACGCGCGTCGCGCCTGCCGCCGCGGCCGGCTTCCTCCCGGACCCGCCCGATCACCTGCGCCACGTCGGCCCAGCCCACCCAGCCTGCCAACTGCCGGGCATATTCGTCGCGCAGCGACGGGTCTTTGATCCCGGCCGCCATCGGCACGCACCGCCGCAGGGCGGCCACCCGGCCCTCGGCGCTGTCCAGGTCGTGTTCGGCAAGCGCGCTGCGAATGACGAACTCGAACAACGGAGTTCGTCGGGCCACCAGATCCCGCAGCGCGCCGTCCCCGGATCGCAGCCGCAGATCGCAAGGGTCCATGCCGTCGGCAGCCACCGCCACGAACGACTGGCCGGCCAGGTTCTGTTCCCCCTCGAACGCCTTGACCGCGGCGGCACGGCCGGCGGCATCGCCGTCGAACACATAGATCAGTTCGCCGCGAAAGAAGTTGTCGTCCATCATGAGCCGGCGCAGCATCGACAGATGCTGGTCGCCGAACGCGGTGCCGCACGAGGCCACCGCGGTGGTCACCCCGGCCAGGTGCATGGCCATCACGTCGGTGTAGCCCTCGACGACGACAGCCTGATGCCCCTTGGCGATATCGCGCTTGGCGAGGTCCAGCCCGAAGAGCACCTGCGACTTCTTGTACAGCACGGTCTCAGGCGTGTTGACGTACTTTGCCTGGTTCTGATCGTCGTCGAACAACCGACGGGCACCGAACCCGATGGTCTCCCCCGAGCTCACCCGGATCGGCCACAGCAGTCGGCGATGGAACCGGTCCATCGGGCCGCGCTTGCCCTCGCGGCTCAAGCCGGCCGCTTCCAGCTCCTTGAACTCGAAGCCCTTGCGCATCAAGTGCTTTGTCAGCTTGTCCCACCCCGACGGGGCGAACCCGCAGCCGAATTTGGCGGCCGCAGCGGCGTCGAAGTTGCGTTCGGTCAAGTACGTGCGGGCCTCGGCGGCTTCATCCGACTGCAGCGCCTCGGCGTAGAACTCCTGCGCCGCGGCGTTGACGGCGAGCAAGCGGCTGCGGCTACCGCGGTCGCGCTGCACATTCGTGGTCGAGGAGCCGGTGTAGGTGACGGTGTAGCCCACCTTGTCGGCGAGCAGTTCGACGGCCTCGACGAACGTCACGTGTTCGATCTTCTGGATGAAGGCGTACACGTCGCCGCCCTCGCCGCAGCCGAAGCAGTGGAAATGCCCGTGGTTGGGCCGGACGTGAAACGACGGTGACTTCTCGTCGTGGAACGGGCACAAGCCCTTCATCGAGTCGGCCCCGGCCCGCCTCAGTTGGACGTAGTCCCCGACGACATCCTCGATGCGGACTTTGTCACGGATGGCCGCGATATCGCGATCAGGAATGCGGCCGGCCACCGGCCTAGTCTAGAGGCCGCGGTGAGCGCGCCTCGTGCACTCTTTCCAACCGTCCTTCGGTGTAGGACGCGATCTGGTCCACCACCACGCGCAGCCGCGCACCGTCGTCGGCCGCCGCGACGAATTCCGGTGCGAACTGTGGGTCCAGGCTCGCAGGCGCCTGCGCCCACAGCGCGAGAGCGACCTCGTGAATGCGGGTCCGCTGGTCGGCCTGAATGCCCAGGTGCTGATGGTCGGACATGATGAACTGCAGGGCCAGCATCTTGAGCACCGCCACCTCGGCGCGCACCAGGGCCGGCACGGCCAGGTCGGTATCAAATCGCCGTAACGCCGCTCCGCCCGCGACGGCCCGGGTCTCGGTGATCGCCGCGTTGGCGAACCGCCCGACGAGCTCGCTGGTCAGCCGTTTCAGCGCGACCGACGCCGCAAGCGTGCCGTCATACTTCCCCGCGGCCGCCACCACCGGCATCAGCGACAGCCTTTCAGCCGCGGCCAACAGTTCGTCGTGCGTCACCGTCGGGAACGACTCGGCGCCCAGGCGGGCCAGCGAGTCGGCGGCGTCAGGGTCGGCCAGCACCCGCAGATCGATGCGCCCGGAAATGACACCGTCCTCGACGTCGTGCACGGAGTAGGCGACATCGTCGGCCCAGTCCATCACCTGGGCTTCCAGGCACGGCCGCTCGGCGGGCGCGCCGTCGCGCACCCAGTGCGCGGCGTCGAGGTCATCGTCGTAGAACCCGAACTTCTTACGGTCGTCGCAGCGTTGCCACGGGTACTTCGCCACCGCGTCCAGCGCAGCCCTGGTCAAGTTCAGACCCGCCGAACGACCGTCGGCATCAAGGACTTTCGGCTCCAACCGGGTGAGGATCCGGAAATTCTGCGCGTTGCCCTCGAACCCGCCGAAGGCAAACGCGATCTCGTTGAGCGCGCGTTCGCCGTTGTGGCCGTACGGCGGATGGCCGATGTCGTGGGCCAGCCCGGCCAGGTCGACCAGATCGGGATCGCAGCCGAGCCCGATCGCCATACCGCGACCGATCTGGGCCACCTCCAAAGAGTGGGTCAGCCGGGTGCGCGGCGTTTCGCTCTGCCGGGGTCCGACGACCTGCGTCTTGTCGGCGAGTCGTCGCAGCGCGGCACTGTGCAGCACCCTGGCCCGGTCGCGGGCGAAGTCGGTGCGGTGCTCGGTGCCGGTTCCGGGCAGCGCGGCACCCTTGGGCGCTTCGACCACCAGCCGTTGCCGGTCGAAGTCGTCGTAGATGTCGTCCCGATCCTCGTTCACCGAGGCACAGTCTGCCAGGACACGCCGCCCGACCGGCGCAGCACATTAGATTGGCGGGCATGCGTATCGCCCGTCTGCTGCCCATGCTGCTCGCGATCCTGATGGCCGGGCTTCTCGCTGCTCCCGGCGCCCTGGCCGAACCGCCCCTGCGGTTGGCCACTCAACTCACCGATGACGCCGGCGTGCTGTCGGCGTCACAGCGCACCAATGTGCAACGCGCCCTTGACAACCTCTACGACCAGCGCCGGATCAAGCTGTGGGTGGTTTTCGTCGAGGATTTCGCCCGGCAGAACCCCGTCGGCTGGGCACAGAGCACCATCACGTTGAGCGATTTCGGCGACGACGACGCGCTGCTGGCGGTCGCCACGGTGGACCGGGCCTTCGCCTTCCAGGTACCCGACACGGTGCCCAACTACAGTTCGGCCCACAACGACGACCTCCGGCGCAACAGCATCACCCCCGCCCTGCGCCGCGATGACTGGGCGGGCGCGGCGATCGCAGCAGCCAACGGCCTGGCCGCCGAACCCGAATCGGCATCCGGAACCAGCGTGTCGTGGCCCGCGATGGTGATCGCCGTCGGGGCGATACTGGTGCTGCTCGGATTGCTGTGGTGGTGGTCGCGGCGCCGCCGGGCCAAGCGCCGCAAGGCCGAGTTCGAGGCCGCCAAACGGGTGGACCCCACCGATGCGAACGCGTTGGCCGGTGTGCCGATCGAGGCGCTCGACGAACTGTCCCGCTCCATCGTGGTCGACGTCGACAACGCCGTGCGCACGAGTGAGGCCGAGCTGGAACTGGCCGTCGAGGAATTCGGCCAGAAGCAGACCGAGCCGTTCACCCGCGCCGTGGCAAATGCGAAAACCGCACTGGCACAAGCCTTCAAGGTGCGACAAACCCTCGACGACGCGATACCAGAGGCGCCGCTGCAGCGTCGTGACCTGTTGACTCGCGTGGTGGTGTCGGCGGCCACGGCCGACCGTGAACTGGACACTCAGAGCCAGGCGTTCGAGCAGCTGCGCGATCTGGTGATCAACGCCCCCACCCGGCTGGACGCCATGACCCAGCAGATGGTGGACCTCACCGCGCGGATGAATCCGTCCGAGCAGACCTTGGCCACGCTGCACCAGCAGTTCGACGCCACCGCCCTGAATTCGGTGGTTGACAATGTGGAAACAGCCAAAGAGCGGCTGGCGTTCGCCGACCACAACATCACCACCGCCCGCCAACTGGTATCCCGGCCCGCCGGCGATCAGACCGGCCTGGTCGACTCGGTGCGGGCCGCGGAGTCCGCACTCGACCAGGCCCGCACGCTGCTGGACGCGATCGACAGCGCGGCCACCGACATCAACCGGGCGCTGGCCGGACTGCCCGCCGCCATCACCGACATCCAAGCCGGTATCGACCAGGCGAATACGCTTCTGGCACAAGCCAATACCCCGCAGTCGGACCAACTCGCCGCAGCGCGCGACGCCGCGGCCAAGGCCGCCGACGCGGCCAGGTCCAACGGCAACGCCGACCCACTGGGCACCTTCATGCGCCTGACCGCCGCAGACGCTGACCTGGACCAACTGCTGGCCAGCGTGCACGAACAACGCGAGGCCGCCGAACGCCTGGCCCGGAGCCTGGAGCAGGCGCTCTTCACCGCGCAATCACGCATCAAAGCGGTGTCGGATTTCATCGAAACCCGGCGCGGCAGCATCGGCCCGGAAGCCCGCACCCGGCTCGCCGAGGCCACGCGGCAACTGCAGGCCGCCGAGGCCAAACGGGCCAGCGCCCCGAACGAGGCCGTCGCCCACGCAAACGGGGCCTCTACGCTGGCCGCGCAGGCACAGAGCCTGGCCAACGACGACGTGCGTTCCGCGCAGCGTTCCTACACCTCGCAGTACGGCGGCGGAGGTGGATCCGACATGGGCGCGGTGCTCGGCGGCATCCTCATCGGCAACGTGTTGCGCGGCGGCTTCAGTGGAGGTTTCGGCGGCGGCTACGGGGGTGGATTCGGCGGCGGCTTCGGGGGCGGGCGCAGTATGGGTCGACCCACGTCCTACGGAGGGTCATCGCGCTCGTCGGGCCGCAGCTACAGCGGTGGCGGCGGCCGGTTCTAGCAGCCCTTGAGCCGCACCGCCAGGTAATCGGACACCTTGTCGATCGCGACGCGCTCCTGGGTCATGGCATCGCGCTCGCGGATGGTGACCGCCTGGTCTTCCAGTGAATCGAAGTCCACCGTGATGCAGTACGGGGTGCCGATCTCGTCCTGACGGCGGTAGCGCCGCCCGATCGCACCGGCGTCGTCGAACTCGACGTTCCAGCTCTGGCGCAGCTCGGCGGCCAGGTCGCGGGCTTTCGGCGACAGATCCGCGTGCCGCGACAGCGGCAGCACGGCCGCCTTGACCGGGGCCAGGCGTGGGTCGAGCTTGAGGACCGTGCGCTTGTCGACGCCGCCCTTGGCGTTGGGGGCCTCGTCCTCGGTGTAGGCGTCGACCAAGAACGCCATCAGCGAACGGGTCAGGCCGGCTGCCGGCTCGATGACGTAGGGCACGTAGCGGGTATCGGTCCCCTGGTCGTAGAACGACAGGTCGACACCGGAATGCTTTGAGTGCGTGGACAAGTCGAAGTTTGTGCGGTTGGCGATGCCCTCAAGCTCACCCCACGGGTTGCCCTGGAAGCCGAACTTGTACTCGATGTCGACAGTGCCGTCGGAGTAGTGCGACAGCTTCTCCTTGGGATGGTCGTAGAGGCGCAGGTTGTCGCGATCGATGCCGAGGTCGACGTACCACTGCAGCCGGGTGTCGATCCAGTACTGGTGCCACTCGGGCGCCGTCGACGGTTCGACGAAGAACTCCATCTCCATCTGCTCGAACTCGCGGGTACGGAAGATGAAGTTGCCTGGCGTGATCTCGTTGCGGAAGCTCTTACCGATCTGGCCGATGCCGAACGGCGGCTTGCGGCGGGCGGTGGTGACGACGTTGGCGAAGTTGACGAAGATGCCCTGCGCGGTCTCGGGCCGCAGGTAGTGCAGGCCCTCCTCGGTCTCTATCGGGCCGAGGTAGGTCTTGAGCATCATGTTGAAGTCGCGCGGTTCGGTCCATTGGCCCTTGGTGCCGCAGTCCGGGCAGACGATCTCCGTCATCGGCACCGAGTCGGGGTCCGCGATGCCCTTCTTGGCCGCGTACCCCTCCTGCATATGGTCCTGACGATGCCGCTTGTGGCAGTTCAGGCATTCGACCAGCGGATCGTTGAACACCTCGACGTGGCCTGAGGCCACCCAGACCTGGCGCGGCAAGATGATCGCGCTGTCCAGGCCGACGACGTCATCGCGGCCGGTGACCACCGAGCGCCACCACTGCCGCTTGATGTTCTCTTTGAGCTCGACGCCCAGTGGCCCGTAATCCCATGCCGACTTCGTGCCGCCGTAGATCTCGCCGGACTGATAGACCAGACCACGGCGTTTGGCCAGGTTCGCAACGGTGTCGATGATGGATGCCACGGTGCAACAGAGTAGCGACCGGCGAGCGCGCATTGATAATCCGCCGCGGCGGCCGGATCTGTTGACATGCAATTCCGCGCATGTATTCTGGCCGCATAATGAAAACGATTTCCAGTTTAGCGGAGGGGCAGCACGACGACGGGCGCCAGCATCACGGCGCCCCCGCGCCGGAACTGCCGCCGCGCGACGTCCTCGACACAGCTGGGGAACTGCTGCGCGCGCTGGCCGCCCCGCTGCGGATCGCGATCGTGCTGCAGCTGCAGCAGTCCCAGCGATGCGTGCATGAATTGGTCGACGCGCTCGGCGTGCCGCAGCCTCTGGTCAGCCAGCATCTGCGGATTCTCAAGCAGGCCGGCGTGGTGTCCAGTGAGCGGGCCGGACGCGAAGTGCTCTACCGGCTCGTCGACCACCACCTCGCGCACATCGTCGTCGACGCCGTCGCGCACGCCGGCGAGGACAGACGGTGACCGGCGCGGTCCGGTCCACCCGGCAGCGAGCGGCCATCGCCGACCTGCTCAACGAGACCGAAGGATTCCGTTCCGCCCAGGAACTGCATGACGAGCTGCGCCGCCGCGGCCAGGGCATCGGCCTGACCACGGTGTACCGCACGCTGCAGGCGATGGCGACCGCCGGCGTCGTCGACACCCTGCGCACCGACACCGGCGAGTCGGTATACCGGCGGTGTTCAGACGACCATCACCATCACCTGGTGTGCCGGGCCTGCGGCTCCACCGTCGAGGTGTCCGGCCGTGACGTCGAGACCTGGGCCGCCGACGTCGCCCGCGAGCACGGTTTCTCCGACGTCAGCCACACGATCGAAATCTTCGGGGTGTGTGGCGAGTGCGTCGGTCCGACGGGGTAAGCGGGTGCGCTGCTCGACCACGGTGTCGGTCCGCCCGGCTATTAGCGACAATGTCGCGGAAATCGCCTCACCAGTCTCACTCGCAGCAGTAGGCACACACGCCACCATCACATGCGGCACAAAGATATCGCTCTGCCACATGGGCCCCACTGGTCATGCGCCCGCGCTGCGCGCGACAATGTCGCTGTAATGCGGGCAGCACATTTTGCGGTGCGGAAGAGGCAGGCGGGGTCAGAGTGTCACTTGTTGTCTGCGGCGCGAGGTCCAAGCGACTGATGTTGCGTACGAGGCATTTTCAGCGACAGTGTCGCTAATAGGCGGGCCGAACGACACCCAGTTCCGCCGGAGGCCTAGACCGGATCGCGCGCCAGGGCAAGCACTATGTTCTCGGTGAGCGGCGCAAGCGCGATGTCGCCAGGCGCGTGCGGGTCGACCCAGGCCATCTCCTCGATCTCGGCCTGCGGCGCCGGATCCCCGTCCAGCGCCACCGAAAACAACCAGGCATCGACAACATGCCCGGGTTCGTTGGCGGCCATGGCACTGTGTCGCCCGAGCGCCCGGGCCGGCCCGTCACAACCCACGCCGAGCTCCTCACACACTTCCCGTACCAGAGCCTCGACCGGTTCCTCCCCGGGCTCGATCTTCCCGCCGGGCTGCATGAACGACGACGTCCCGCGCTTGCGGACCACCAGCACGTGGTTGCGCTCATCGAGGACCACCGCCGCGACGATGCGAATAACCCGGTAGCTCACGACATGAGGTCCCGGCGCACGTCGGCACCGGTGGCCAGCACCATCAGGATCAAGGTACGCAACGCATCATCGGTGAGCCCGCCCCCCGGAAAGTTGTATCGCAGCATCACGTCGGCGACCTTCTTCGCCGTCCCCTTGGGCGTCTGGGCCACTTTCTCCACCAGCACCACCGTGCCCAGCATGGTGCGGCCGGCGTGGCCGGCCACCTGCTCGCGAAGCTTGTTGTTCAGCGGTAGGTCCCACGCCAGCGGCTGCGTCAGCGACACCATCTCCAGATCCTCGGCGATGGCAACCACCCGCACCGACGCGACCGATCCGTCGCCGGTGACGGTCAACGCGTCGTCCTCCTCCTCGACGACGGACATCACCTCGCCCAGCACCGAGGACAACCGCTGCAACAGATTGGGCATCAGGCCCGACCGAACCTTCGATTGCGGTTCACGTACTCCTCGCAGGCCGCCCACAGATCGCGCCGGTCGTAGTCCGGCCACAGCTTTTCCTGGAAAACGAACTCGGCGTACGCGGCCTGCCACAACAGGAAGTTGCTGGCCCGCTGCTCGCCCGAAGTCCGGATGAACAGATCCACATCGGGGATGTCGGAGCGGTGCAGGTGTTTGGCGAACGACGCCTCGGTGATGCGACTCGGATTGACCTTGCCGGCCACCGCTTCCTCGGCAAGAGCCCTGGTCGCCTCGACGATCTCGGTGCGCCCGCCGTAGTTCACGCAGTAGTTGATGGTGATGACGTCATTGTCGACCGTCATCTCCTCGGCGATGTCGAACTCCTTGATGACGCTGCGCCACATCCGGGGCCGCGAACCCACCCAGCGCATCCGCACGCCCATGTCGTTGAGGTTCTCCCGGCGGCGTCGCACCACCTCGCGGTTGAATCCCATGAGGAACCGGACTTCCTCGGTGCTGCGTTTCCAGTTCTCGGTGGAGAACGCGTACACAGTCAGATGCTTGATACCGATCTCGATGGCACCACAGGTGATGTCGATGAGCACAGCCTCGCCCATCTTGTGACCATCGGTGCGGCCCAGCCCGCGCTGCGTCGCCCAGCGGCCGTTGCCGTCCATCACCACTGCGACATGATTGGGCACCTGGTCGGCCGGGATCTGGGGCGCGGCTTCCTTGGAGGTGTGTTGCGGCGGGCGGGCGAAGCGGCCGTTGGTCTCCGGCGGCAGGGCGGGGAAGACGACGGGCCAGGTGGACTTGTCCGGAAAGGTCGGGTAGTCCTCAGGCGCCGGGGGCAGCTGTGGGTAGGTGGTATCCCGCTTCCTGTCCCGCTTCAAAGCCATGCGCCATATCCTGCCCGACCAACGCGGCCCGCTGATCGGCGACCGTCCGATCGATTCGGTAAGCCCGCTCGACCAGAGGCAATGTCCGCAGTTGACGCTCCAGATGCCACTGCAGATGTGCGGCGATGAGTCCACTGGCCTGACTGCGGTGCGTGGACGATGACGTGTCGGCGTACTCCCAATCGCCGTCGTGCAGCGCCGCCATCAACTCGAGCACACCCTGCGGCGGGGTGCTGGAGCCACTGGGCCTGCAGTGCACGCACACGCTGCCGCCTGCGCCGACATGGAACGCCCGGTGTGGACCGGGTGCGGCGCACCGCGCGCATTCGGTGATCGCCGGGGCCCATCCGGCGATCCCCATCGCCCGCAACATGTACGCATCGAGCACCAGCTCACGCGCACGGGAACCGTCGGCAACCGCCCGCAGGGCTGCCACGGTGAGCCGGTGCAACGCAGGCATCGGCGCCCGCTCCTCACCGGCCAACCGCTCGGCGGTCTCCAGCATCGCGCACGCACTGGTGTAGCGGCCGTAGTCGCTGACGATGTCGGATGCGAACGCGTCGATGGCCTGCACCTGCGTGACGATGTCGAGATTGCGGCCCGGGTGCAGTTGGACATCGATGTGGGCAAACGGCTCCAACCGGGCGCCGAACTTGCTGCGGGTACGCCGCACCCCCTTGGCCACCGCGCGCACCAACCCGTGGTCGCGGGTGAGCAGGGTGACAATCCGGTCGGCCTCGCCGAGCTTGTGCTGGCGCAGCACCACCGCCCGGTCCCGGTACAGCCGCATCGTGACAGTGTCGCACCATGGCCGGACAAGTTCCGTTATGCACCGCCGATATCCTCGAAAGTGATGGGAAAATCGACTACTTGCACGACCTCCGCGTTCCCCACCCTGACCAATCAGCTGTACCAACTTGCCAGCGGCGCCATCACGTCTGAGGAATTGGTACGCCGGTCGCTGCACGCGATCGTCGCAAGCCAATCCACCCTCAACGCGTTCCGCGTCGTGCTCACCGAGCAAGCGCTGGCCGACGCCGCCAAAGCTGATCGAGATCGCGCGGCCGGCAAACAACTCCCTCTGCTGGGAATTCCCATCGCGGTCAAGGACGACGTCGACATCGCCGGCGTGCCCACCCTGTTCGGCACCGACGGCCCGGGTGGCGCTGTTCGCGTGGCCACCGCCGACGCCGAGGTGGTGCGACGCCTGCGGGCCGCGGGCGCGATCATCGTCGGCAAAACCAACACCTGCGAACTCGGGCAATGGCCGTTCACCAATGGGCCGGGCTTCGGCCACACCCGCAATCCGTGGTCGCGCAAACACGGCCCGGGTGGCTCGTCGGGTGGCAGCGCTGCGGCTGTCGCCGCGGGCCTGGTAACTGCGGCCATCGGTTCTGACGGCGCGGGCAGCGTCCGGATCCCGGCAGCCTGGACCCATCTCGTCGGCATCAAACCGCAGCGCGGCCGGATCTCCACCTGGCCGCTGCCCGAGGCATTCAACGGGATCACCGTCAACGGCGTGCTGGCCCGCACCGTCACCGACGCCGCCCTGGTGCTCGATGCCGCGGCAGGCAACGCCGACGGCGACCTGCACAAGCCCCCGCCGATACAGGCCGCAGAGCACGTCGGGCGGGCGCCCGGTCCGCTGCGGGTGGCGATGTCGACGAAGTTCCCGTTCACCGGATTCCGGGTCGCGCTGCATCCGGAGATCCGGGCCGCGCTGCAGAACGTTGCCGACCAACTCGGCCAGCTGGGTCACACGGTGGTGGCCAAAGATCCCAAGTACAGCCTGCGGATGTCGTGGGACTTCCTGTCCCGGTCCACCGCGGGCCTGCTGGACTGGTCCGAGCGGCTCGGAGAGCTCGACTACGACCAGCGCACCGCCGCCAACATGCGAATCGGCCGACTGTTGTCGGAGGACGTGCTGCGCAAGGCCCGCGCTCACGAGGTGGAGGCGCAACGGCGCATCGGCTGGATCTTCAACCTCGTCGACGTCATCATCGCCCCGACCACGGCCCAACCACCGCCACTCATCCACGAGTTCGACCGGCGCGGCTGGTATGCCACCGAACGCAGGGCGATCCAGTCCTGCCCGGTGACCTGGCCGTGGAATCTACTGGGCTGGCCGTCGATCAGCGTTCCGGCCGGGTTCACCTCCGACGGATTGCCGATCGGTGTCCAGCTGATGGGCCCGGCCAACAGTGAGCCGCTGCTGATCTCGCTGGCCGCAGAACTCGAGGCGATCACCGGCTGGGCCGCCAAACAACCAGAGGTCTGGTGGAACACGCGCAACGGTCACAGCGTCGAGACCGCCGAACGGGCGGCACCCGAGGACCACGACGTGTCGCAGGCTGTCGCCGCGGTCAACGCGCTGCGGCAACCTGGTTAAAAACCGAGCCGCCCCAACTGTTTGGGGTCGCGCTGCCAGTTCTTGGCGATCTTCACCCGCAGTTCGAGATAAACCTTTGTGCCGAGCAGTTTTTCGATCTGGGTGCGCGCAGCCGTGCCGACCTCGCGCAGCCGGGCCCCGCCCTTACCGATCACGATGCCCTTCTGGCTGTCGCGCTCGACGTAGAGAATGGCGTGCACGTCGATCAGATCGTCGCGCCCTTCCCGTGGCTCGACCTCGTCGATCACCACGGCCAGCGAGTGCGGTAGCTCGTCGCGCACGCCTTCGAGCGCGGCCTCGCGGATGAGCTCTGCCATCAGCACTTCCTCCGGCTCGTCGGTGAGCTCGCCGTCGGGGTAGTACGCCGGGCCCGGCGGCAGCTTGCCGACGAGAACCTCGGTGAGCACATCGAGTTGCTCGCCCGAGGTGGCCGAGACGGGAACGATCTCGCCATCCGCGCCGACCAGTTCGCTGACGGCCATCAGCTGCGCGGCGACCCGATCCTTGGGCACCTTGTCGATCTTGGTGACGATCGCGACGAGCGTCGTCCTCGGCGCCACTGCGCGGATCTGATCGTAGATCCACCGGTCCCCCGGCCCGATCGCCTCGTCGGCGGGAATGCACAGCCCGATCACGTCGACCTCTGAATAGGTGCCCTTGACCAGGTCGTTGAGCCGCTGCCCGAGCAAGGTCCGCGGCCGGTGCAGCCCCGGAGTGTCAACCAGGATGATCTGGAAGTCCTCCCGATGCACGATGCCGCGGATAGTGTGCCGGGTGGTCTGCGGACGGTTGGACGTGATCGCCACCTTGGTGCCGACCAGGGCGTTGGTCAGCGTCGACTTGCCGGTGTTGGGCCTGCCGACGAAACAGACGAAGCCGGAACGGAATTCGGTCATCGGAAACCCACCGAGCGTGCACTCAGCGCGAGTTCTCGCACGATTTCTCGGCCTGGTTGCACACTCGCGGTCGTCATAGCACCGTCCCCATCCTGTCGGTGACGATCACCGCGGCATCAGCCGATAGTTCGTGCACCGCAGCCACTCCGGCGTCATCGGCCGACCCGCCCACGAGCACCGCCGCTTCCAGCCCCGTCGCACCGCTGGACACCGCAGCCGCCACCGCTGCCTGCAGCGCCGTCAGCTGCAGCGCGGAAAGGGCCACCGGCGCACCGGCATAGGTACGGCCGTCCTGATCGCGGACCGCCGCGCCCGAGGAGGCCTCGGCCCGGCCCATCGCACCACGGGCCAACACCACCAACTTGTTGTCCTCGGCATCGAGTTCAGTCATCAGTGTCCTGTCTGTCGGGTTCAGTGGGGCAGACCAGCACGGTGTTGATCCGCACCCGCCCCCGGTGGTCCGGTCCGCCTTCGGCGCGCAGTCTCAGTCCGTCCCAGGACACTTCGGCGCCGGGCAGCGGCACGCGACCCAGTTCGAATGCGACCAGACCGCCGACGGTGTCCACGTCGAGATCCTCGTCCAAGTCCAGCCCGTACAGTTCGCCGAGGTCCTCGAGCGGTAGCCGCGCGGACACCCGGTACTGCCGGTCACCGAGTTCTTCCACGGGCGCGACTTCGTCGGTGTCGTACTCGTCGGCGATCTCTCCGACGATCTCCTCGAGTACGTCTTCGATCGTGACCAGGCCGGCGATGGCGCCGTACTCGTCGACCAACAACGCCATATGATTGCGGTCGCGCTGCATCTCTCTGAGCAACTCGTCGAGCGGCTTGGAGTCCGGCACGAACACCGCCGACCGCATCACCTGTGCCACCGTGGTGTCGCGGCCGCCGTTGGTCGAGTAGTAAGTCTGCTGCACAAGGTCTTTCAGGTACACCACACCGACGATGTCGTCGACGTTCTCCCCGACCACCGGGACGCGCGAGTGCCCGCTGCGCACGGCCAGTGACGTGGCCTGCCCGGCGGACTTGTCACTTTCGATCCACACCATCTCGGTGCGCGGCACCATCACCTCGCGCGCCGGGGTGTCGCCGAGTTCGAACACCGACTGGATCATCCGGCGTTCCTCGTCGGCAACCACGCCGCGCTGCTGGGCCAGATCGACGACCTCACGCAACTCGATCTCGGAGGCGAACGGCCCGTTACGGAAGCCCCGGCCGGGAGTGAGTGCGTTACCGATCAGCACCAGCAGCCGGCTGATCGGGGTGAGCAACACCGAGATCGCCTGCAGCGGAAGCGCGGACAACAACGCGATGGTGTAGGCGTTCTGCCGGCCCACGGTACGGGGACCCACGCCGATGGCCACGAAGCTGGTCACCACCATGATCGCGGCCGCGGCGAACAGGCCCCAGCTCACGCCGAGGTGTCCGTCGAGATAGGCGACCAGCAGCACCGTCGCGCTCACTTCGCAGGTGATACGCAGCAGTACAACAAGATTGGTGTAGCGCGGGCGTTCGGCGACGACTCTGCCCAGCCGGGCGGCACCGGGGCGTTCCTCGCGGACCAGTTCCTCGATGCGCGCGATCGACACCGTGGACAATGCTGCGTCGATGGCCGCGAACAGCCCACCGAAGCAGACCAGCGCGATCGCGCCGAACAGCGGTAGAACTCCGGTCACGGTTGATCGAAATGTCGGGACTTGTCCAGGAGTTGCCGGTCTTTGTCGCTCTGCCGGTCATAGTGATAGGCCTGCACCTGGTCAGCTACCCATTCCTCCAGCAGCTGACGCTGCAGGGCGAACATCTCTTTCTCCTCGTCCGGTTCGGCATGGTCGTAGCCCAGCAGATGCAGCACGCCGTGCACAGTCAGCAACGCCAGCTCCTGGCCCAGCGAATGTCCGGCCTTGGCGGCCTGCTGCTCGGCGAACTCCGGGCACAGCACGATGTCGCCGAGCATCGTCGGCCCAGGCTCGGGTGAATCGGGCCTGCCACCGGGCTCCAGCTCGTCCATCGGAAAACTCATGACGTCGGTGGGCCCGGGCAGGTCCATCCACCGCATGTGCAGGTCGGCCATCGCCGCACTGTCCAGCAGCACCATCGACAATTCCGCCGCCGGATGCACGTCCATCTTGGCGATGACGAACCGCGCGACGCTGATCAATTCGGATTCGGAGACGTCGATACCCGACTCGTTGGATACCTCGATGCTCATCGCCGGGGCCGCCCACCCGACGAGCGACGCTGGGCCCGGTTGATCAACGCCGGTTCCTCGTGTCGTGCGTAGGCGTCGACGATCTCCGACACCAGCCGGTGGCGGACCACATCGGCGCTGGTGAGCTCAGCGAAGTGGATGTCCTCGATGCCGTCGAGAATCTGCATGGCCGCGCGCAGCCCCGAGGTGGCACCGCCGGGCAAGTCCACCTGCGTGATATCGCCGGTGACAACGACTTTCGAGCCGAACCCGAGACGGGTCAGGAACATCTTCATCTGCTCGGCGGTGGTGTTCTGCGCCTCGTCGAGAATGATGAAGGCGTCATTCAACGTCCTACCACGCATAAATGCGAGAGGCGCAACCTCGATCACCCCGGCACTCAACAGGTTCGGGATCGCTTCGGGATCCATCATGTCGTGCAGCGCGTCGTAGAGCGGGCGCAGATAGGGGTCGATCTTCTCGATCAGGGTGCCGGGCAGGAAGCCAAGGCGCTCACCGGCTTCCACCGCGGGGCGGGTGAGGATGATGCGGTTGACCTGCTTGGTCTGCAGTGCGTTGACCGCTTTGGCCATCGCCAGGTACGTCTTGCCGGTGCCTGCCGGTCCGATGCCGAACACGACCGTGTGCGCATCGATGGCGTCGACGTAGTGCTTCTGGTTGAGCGTCTTGGGCCGGATGGTCTTGCCGCGCCGCGACAGGATGTCCAGGGTCAGCACCTCGGCGGGCGACTCGTCACCGGTGCCGGTGAGGATCGCGACGCTGTGCCGCGCGGCGTCGGGAGTCACATGCTGCCCGCTCGATGCCACCGCGATCAGCTCGGCGACGACGCGCTCGGCGAGCGCCACGTCGGCCGGCTCGCCGGTAAAGGTGACCTCGTTGCCGCGCACGTGGATATCGGCAGTCAGTAGATTTTCGAGTGCCCGCAGATTCTCATCGGCCGAGCCAAGCAGGCCCACGATGATGTCGGGCGGAACAGTGATGCTGCTGCGGACCGATGCATCCGGCGACGAGTCAGCTGTTGTCTCGCGGGGCGTCACGTGGGGTTTCTTGCCTGCTTTCTGTGCTCTTGAAGTATTTGAAAGCCAGTTTACCGCTGGTCAGTGACACGTCCCAATGGTTAAGGGTCAGCAGCTCTGATGAACCGAGGCGTCCACCTGCCCACGATTAACTGACGCCCGCGTGCACGGGGCCGCTATTCGGCGGCTTCCGCCAGCTTGGCCTCCACAGCCGCGCCATCCGGCTCACCGAATAGCTTCGGAGGAACCCAGTCGAAGAAAGTAACGGACGGACAATCGACGGCAGGGCCGTTCACTGTACCCAGGTCCTTTATTTTCTTGCCGGTCTTGGCCTCACGGAGCTCGATATCGTACTGGACCGAGTAATAATCGATGCTGATCGGCTTATCCCACGATTTGCTTTCACACTGCCCGGATTCCACCTCGGTGCCTGCCTTGCGCGACAGACACGCGACCACATTGATCTTCGAGAAGTCATACGCGGAATCGTTTACGCCTGCAACGCCATACCACGCGTCAGGCTGCATCCCTGGGTAGAACGCGACGGCCGTGTACGGCTCTGCGTAGTCCCCCGCGTTGCTCACCGAACCGTTCTTGCAGACGATATCGAAGTCGTCCGGCCATTCGGCTGCCTTCGCGTTCGCCGCACGTTCCTCATCGCTGACCACAACACTTTCGGCGTTCTTTTCAGAATTCGACGACAGCGCTCTGCCGACAAATGCAAAGACACCGATGAGCGCGATTACTGCGACAATTCCGACGATGAGGCCCGTATTCTTCGACGGTGGCCGACCCGGCGGCCCGGCCGGGGGCCCTTGCCATTGCTGTCCTTGAGGTGGGCCCCAGTACGGGGGCTGACCGGTTGGCGGCGGACCGCTCGGCGGGCCCGGCCAGTGTTGCGCCTGCGGCGGAGGCCAGTGGGGTTGCCCGTATGGCGGCGGCGGACCTTGGGGCGGCAAACTCACGGTTGGATCCTCCTCGGGATACAACGGGCATGTGTCGGTGCTGTCCACCCCAAGATCACAGGCGGGCCAGGCCAGCGTAATGCGCACCCGGCCGGGCCGTACGCGCCAATTTCTTCAGCCAGACTCACGTAAGCCGGCCCACAACTCCGGTCAAGATCTGCCCGGGCTGTAGTCGTCGAGGGTCTCCTGGCCGCGCAGCGTGCTGGCCACGAACCCGCCGCAGAATTCGACGCCGACAGGATCACGCATGTCGAAGTGAACGCCGGTGCGTCCTGACGTCACGTCTTGCACGATGAACCTGTTAGGCATGGTGGAAGGCATGGATGACACGTTCGGCCAGAGTTCCCTGTCCCTGTTGGAAGAGTTGCGAACTCTGCGCGACGAATTCTCGCGATTCATGTTCTCCTACAAGTTCGGTATGGAAGAGGTCGCCACGAAGGTCGGAATCCTGCAGCAGGAGTTCCAATACCTGCAGCAGTACAACCCGATCGAGCACGTGTCCTGCCGCTTGAAGACGCCGGAGAGTGTCCTCGACAAAGTGCAGCGCAAGAACTGCGAGCCGCGGTTCGAGGCAATCCGCGCCGGCATCACTGACATTGCCGGCGTACGGGTGACCTGTTCGTTCATCGCTGACGTCTATCAGGTGTCGGATGCACTGACCCGTCAGGACGACATCTCTGTGCTGAATGTCAAAGACTATGTGCGCGAGCCGAAACCGAACGGATACCGCAGCCTTCACGTGATCGTCGAGGTGCCCGTATTCCTCTCCACCGGTACCGTTACAGTTCCCGTCGAGGTGCAATTACGCACTGTCGCAATGGATTTCTGGGCAAGTTTGGAACACAAGATCTTCTACAAGTTCGACGGTGCTGTACCCACGGACATTTCCCATGACCTCAGAGAAGCCGCGACCACGGCGGCTCGGCTGGACGAGGAGATGCAACGCCTACACCGCGACTTGCACGGCGACCTGCCACCTATGCCGATGGATCTCGACCGCGGGGCAATTCCGATGCCGGACTCCGTGATCGCGCGCTTTGCGCAGCAACGTTCTGGGCATCCATCGCAGGAGTGATGAACCCGGCACGCCGGCCACCGGGCCATCAGCCCTTCTCTCCGACACCGGGGTGTCCGACGTGTCCGGGCTGACCTCGTTCTCCCAGCAGCAGTGAAAGATGTTGCATGAGCAGTCGTAGTGTGTGTTCGAGGTTGGCCTGCTCGTCGGTGGAGATCCCGTCGAGCAACTCGCATGGGACGCCCGCCGATATCGCCGCTACCGTACGCTTTCTCGCCTCGCCCGGCGCACGCCAGATCACTGGACAGACCATCGCCGTAAACGGAGGCGAATGGACAACTCGCTAACCGCCCCAGACCATTCCGCTGCCCCGTCGCCGTCACGAACGTCCTGCCCCGCAACACCTAGCGATGCGAGGACTTCGCCGACCAGCGATCCTCGCATCGATCGTCACACGCTCGCGAGATCAACGAGATCGAGCTGGGGGATCCGCTCGAAGTGCCGCCGATTTCGCGTGGCGAACGGCAGTTGGTTACGAATGCAGATTCCAGCCTGCAGGCAGTCGGCGAAACCGATTGGCGTGCCCGCGTCGCGCAGAAACGACGCGGCCTCCCCCGCTTGTAGTCCAGCAGCAATGTCAAGCGGGAGAGTACGCGACTTCAGCAGCTTCACAATGTCTGCGTGGCGACGGTGAAAGTCGGTGCCCGTACGAAGTTCAAAGGCGGTGACGGCCGTAAACCGGATCCGACGAGAACTGATCAAGTCGCGAACGAGCGAAACGCCAATTCCTTTGCCTCGCAGGAAGTCGATTACCAGGTCGGTATCGACAACTACGAGGCCCGCCACGTGCCCCGCAACTCGTGAACCGCCAGCGTCGCCTGGTCGGCATCGGTATCCGTGAACGCACCCTCCAAGCTGAGCAGTGCATCGATCTCATCGGGGGCAATACTCGCGAGGTACGCATCGAGCGCCTCTTGAACAAGAGGTGAGAACCCGCGCACACCTCGATGCTGCGCCAGGACACTCAAGGCGCGATGCTGCTCCTCGGTGATCTCAACCGTCGTGCGCATGCAGGCATTCTAGCATCGTTGCAGGTAGTGCGCTTTTTACCCGATCAAGCATGTGTCCCGCCGCCTGAAGACGCCGGAACCCGATGGGTACCGCCTCTTGTCTGGCGCCGATTTCGACACCAGGGCTGTGAAATCGCGGTGACAACGACCCTCACGTCAATCTCGACGACGGGATAGGACGCGGCTACAACTCCCAGCGCGACGTCAGCGCACCGATCGCCCCTAAGGCGACCGCGGCGGCCGTCGAGGTGCGCAGAACCGAAGGCCCGAGCCGCACGGGGCGGGCGCCGGCCGCAGTCAGTGCGGCGATTTCGTCGTCGGAGATCCCGCCTTCCGGGCCGACGATCAGCATGAGCGAATCCGCCTGGGCCAGTGGGAGTTCGGTGATCGGCGCGGTTGCAGACTCGTACAGCGCGAGCACCACCGCACCGGCGTCGACGTCAGAGGCGACACGGCCCACCAGGCCTGCCGTCGACACCACACCGTCGACGACGGGGATGTATGCGCGGCGAGACTGGCGCGCGGCTGATCGGGCGACCGCACCCCAGCGCCGCAGGCCCTTCTCCACCTTCGGGCCGTCCCAGCGCGCCACGCACCGCGCCGCCTGCCACGCGATGAACTCATCGGCACCGGCCTCGGTGGCGAGTTCGACGGCCAGCTCGGAGCGATCTGACTTGGGTAGCGCCTGAACGACCGTGACGAGCGGGCTGGCCGGCGCGACGGTGCGACGGTCCAGCACCCGGGCGGACAGCCGGCCCTTGGTGACCTCCTCGACGACGCAGTGCGCCAGCGCGCCAGCCCCGTCGCTGAGATCGATCTCCTCGCCCACCCGGATGCGCCGGACATTGGCCGCGTGAAAGCCCTCGTCGCCGTCGACGACCGCGAGCTCGGTTGCCCCGGGCAGCGCGTCGACGTAGAAAAGCGCTGCGCTCACGGCGTCAGCGGCCGGTGAACGTCTCGCGCAGCCTGCTGAACAGGCCACCGGAGCCGGCCGACGCCTGCGTCGAGCGCACCTCGGCGACGTCGCGGCTGCGGTTCTCCTTGAGCTTGCGCAGCAGTTCGATGTCGGTGTGGTCCAGCCGGGGCGGCACCACGACGTCGATGTGGGCGTGCAGGTCACCACGCACGCCGGAGCGCAGATGCGGCATCCCGTGCCCACGCAACGTGGTCACCGCACCGGGTTGAGTGCCTGCGGCGATCGTGATCTCGGTGGGGCCGTCCAGGATGGCGTCGACGGTGACTGTGGTGCCCAGCGCGGCGTCGACCATCGGCACCGAAATGGTGCAGTGCAGATCGTCGCCGTCGCGGACGAACGTGTCGTGCTGCTTCTCGTGAACCTCGACGTACAAGTCGCCGGCGGGACCGCCGCCCGGTCCGACCTCGCCCTGGGCGGCCAGCCGTACCCGCATGCCGTCCCCGACGCCGGCCGGGATCTTGACGGTGATCTCGCGGCGGGCGCGTACCCGGCCGTCCCCACCGCACCGGTTGCACGGATCGGGAATGACCTCGCCCACGCCGCCGCACACCGGGCATGGCCGCGAGGTCATCACCTGACCGAGCAGCGACCGCTGCACGGTCTGGATCTCGCCGCGGCCGCCGCAGGTGTCACACGTGACGGGCGTGGACTTGCCGTTGGTGCCCTTGCCCTGGCACAGGTCGCACAGGACAGCGGTATCGACGGCCACCTGCTTGGTCACGCCGGTGGCGCATTCCTCCAGGTCCAGGCGCATCCGCAGCAGTGAGTCCGCGCCGGGCCGCACACGCCCGATCGGCCCGCGAGAGGTCGTCCCACCCCCGAAGAACGCTTCGAACACGTCGCCGAGACCACCGAACCCGCCGAACCCGTTGGGCGATCCGCCCACCGATTCCATCGGGTCGCCGCCCATGTCGACGATGCGTCGCTTCTCCGGATCCGACAGCACCTCATAGGCGACCTGGATCTCGGTGAACCTCGCCTGAGCTTCCTCGTCGGGATTGACGTCGGGATGCAGCTCACGTGCCAAACGCCGATAGGCGCGTTTGACCTCAGAATCGCTCGCGCCTTTGCTCACTCCGAGCAGGCCGTAATAATCGCGTGCCACGCTGACCTTGCCTGACCTTTCCGTGCCGGGGTGACCGGCTTGCCTTAACGACTACCGAGGACTTCGCCGATGTACAGAGCAACCGCCGCGACATTGGCGATAGTTCCCGGATAGTCCATTCGGGTGGGACCAACCACACCCATCCCGCCGAACACCTTGCCGGAGCTGCCGTAGGTGGTGCTGACCACCGACGTCCCGGCCATCTGTTCGGCTTCGGTTTCGTGACCGATGCGCACGGTCACCTTGCCTGCCTCCTGCTGGGCTGCCAGTAGTCGCAGAACCACAACCTGCTCCTCCAGGGCCTCCAGCACCGACCGCAGCGAACCGCCGAAGTCGGCGGTGTTGCGGGTCAGGTTGGCGGTGCCGCCCAGGAGCAGCCGTTCCTCGGCGTGCTCGACGAGCGTCTCGACCAGAACGGTCGCGGACCGCCCGACGGCGTCGGCCAAGCCTTTGGCCAGGCTGCCGCCGCCGTTGAGGTGGGACGCCAGGTCCGACACCGCAATCGATGCGGCCGCGAGCGGCTTGCCCTCCAACGCCTGGCCGAGCATCTCGCGCAGCTTCGACAGTTCGTGGTCGTCGATGGCGTCGCCGAGTTCGACGATCCGTTGATCCACCCGCCCGGAATCGGTGATGACCACCAGCAGCAGCCGCGCCGGGGTCAACGCCACCACTTCGAGATGACGCACGGTCGAGGTGGACAGCGTCGGGTACTGCACGATCGCCACCTGCCGCGTCAGCTGGGCGAGCAGCCGCACCGCGCGGCGCAGTACGTCGTCCAGATCGACGCCGGTCTCCAGGAAGTTGAGGATTGCGCGGCGCTCCGACGTCGACAGCGGCTTGACGTTGTCGATCCGGTCGACGAACTCGCGGTAGCCCTTTTCGGTGGGCACCCGCCCGGAGCTGGTGTGCGGTTGAGTGATGTAGCCCTCGGCCTCCAGCACAGCCATGTCGTTACGCACGGTAGCGCTGGAAACACCGAGGTTGTGCCGTTCGACCAGGGTTTTGGAGCCGATCGGCTCCTTCGTGGACACGAAGTCGGCAACGATCGCGCGAAGCACCTCGAAACGACGATCGTCGGCACTACCCACTGGTTCACCTGCCCTTCGGAACTGCGCTGCGCCCATTTTGCTGATTCCATTTTACGGGGACCAGCAGGACCTTTACGCACCGCGTCTGCGCCGTAGCGCACCGCGGGTCAAATCAACCGATGGCAAATCGGCGTGCGAGTACTAGCCTTAGCACCCATGCCGATGGCGAAACCGGGCCCGGACACCTCGCAGGCGCGCCGGCCATGATCTTCAAAGGCGTCCTCGAGGGCAAACCGTACCCGGAGCATGGGCTGAGCTATCGGGACTGGTCCCGCATACCGCCCCGGCAACTGCGCCTCGACGAGTTGGTCACCACGACCACCGTGCTCGCGCTGGACCGGCTGCTGTCCGAGGATTCGACCTTCTACGGCGACCTCTTCCCCCACGCGGTCAGGTGGCGCGGCGACATCTACCTCGAGGACGGGCTGCACCGAGCCGTGCGCGCGGCGCTACGGAACCGCACCATCCTGCACGCGCGGTTGTTCGACATGGATTCGCTGCAGCCAAGCGAGGCGTAATTCGCTCGCTCCGCTACTGGGCCATCGCTTCGCGCAGACTCTTCGGCCGCAGATCGGTCCAGTTCTCCTCGACGTACGCCAGGCAATCGGCGCGCGTGCTCGCCCCGAACACCACGCGCCAACCGGCAGGCACATCGACGAACGCCGGCCACAGGCTGTGCTGATCCTCGTCGCTCACCAGCACGAAGAACGTGCCGTCCTCGTCATCGAACGGATTGGTACTCATCGAGTCTCCTCATCGAGTCGCGGTTCAGGTCCGAGCCCAGCACCCGGTCGGACAGCAGCCCAAGGCAGCTGAGATTGGGGAAGCCGGGCCCCTGGGTGAGCCCGGACAGGCCGGGCAGGAACAACTTCGGGAACACGTCGGTCAGAGCGAGATCGTCGCCGATGTGTTCCTGCAGTAAGTCGCCGGTGAGCGGGCCGCCCAGGCCCAGCTCCAACAAATCGAGAGCGTCCTGATCGAAAAGCGACACGAACCACAGCGCGTCGGCCCCGGATCCGTCGATCACCAGATCGAAGCCGTGCACCGTCTCCACCGCTTCCCCGCCCTGATTGGTGGACAGCGTCAACCGGATTCGCCCATCGCGGGCCACCGCATGCGCCACCCGGCCACGCAGATGGCGGATCCGGTCATCGGCCAGCAGCGCATCCTGGACTCTCGCGGAGAACACCCCGCGGTCGGTGCGGGCCAATGCATCCCGGCGTTCGGCCAGCGTCAGTCCGGTCCACCCGGTCGGGTCGGAGAACAGCGTGTTCTCGAAGAAGCTCTCGCCGCGAGTGAACAGCGTGACCGACGGCGAAATCACCGTGATGGTCGAAACCCGGTGCCGAAACAGCTCATTGAGCATCGACGCGGCAGTCTCACCGCCGCCGATCACCGCGACCCGTTCGGCGGCGATGAGTTCGTGCCTGCCGGCGTGGTGCCAGAACTGCGCGATCGACATCACCCGCGGATTGCCCGGCAGCACGGACCGCTCGGCCTGCCCGGGGCCCGTGATCATCAGGCCGTCGGCGTACACGGTGTCGTCGGTGGTGTGCAGCGCCCACCGGCGGGTTTCGCCGTCCTCGGCACGATCGCTGATCGAGATCCGTTCCACCTCACCGGAAAACACGGTCATATCGACGTCGTCGGCAACCCAGCGCAGGTACTGGCTCCACCGCTTGTGGGTGGGTGCGGGCCTGCCCCGGTCGATCCACTCGGCGAACTGGCCGGTCGCCACCAGGTAGGCCTGCCAGCTGTGCCGGGTCATCCGCTCGTCGAGTTCCGCATTACGGCGCGGCACCAGCGACGACCGGTACGGAAATCCGACGTCCTTCTCCGGGCCCGTGCCCAGCCGGTGGTTGCCGTCCGTCCAGCCGCCGCCGGCCTGCCAGTTGGCGGCGACCCCGGCGCGTTCGACTGCGACGACGTCGGGGGTCGGCACGCCCATCGCACGCAGCTCGGCCGCCTTGGCCGCGACGGCGATGGCCTTGGGTCCGGCGCCGATGACAGCCAGGGTCGGGGTACTCACTCGATCACCTCTCGCAACGCGTCCAGCCACATCGCCTGCAGCACGGCGACATCATCGGCGGACAAGATGTCGGGCAGGGTTCGCCACTGCGTGCCCAGCACCGCCGAGCCGTCGCGGTCGATCACCGCGGCCATGATCGTCAGCTCGTGGCGTACCGCGACGTTGGGCTCGGGCACCGGCGTGACATTCGCCATCAGGGCTCGGTCCTGCAACAGGGCATGGTCGGCCGAATCGAGTTCGATGCGGCCCAGATAGTTCAGCAGCACCTGCGGATCTCGCTCTGCCGCAAGACGTTCGGCGGTGTCCTCGCGCAGGTAGCGCAACAGCCCGTAGTCGATCGCGTCGCCGGGGATGGCCGCGACCTGGGCGGCCACCCCGCTGGCATCGTCAGTCGTCAGCCGCAGCGGATAGATCATGCTCAGCAGTCCGGTGGTATCGCCGGTATCGACGTCGCGGGCCGCCACGGAAGAATCGTCGCCCAGACCGGCCGAGACCACTGCGTCTGAACGGCCGTGTGTTTCGAGCGCGAGCAACGGAGCAGGTGTCGGCTGGCCACGATGTTTGCGCCAATTGGTCATGGCACGCGCCGTTGCCGCGGCCAGCACGTCGGTCACCGGTACGGGACCTTCAAGCAGGCGGGCTGTCACGTCGGGTTCGGCGAACGCCATGTCGATCGTCACATCGCCCATGCGGTCGGTTTCCGGGTGAATGCGCCTGGTGCCGATATCGGGATCGTCACCGTCGAACTGGCGGTGCCAGAAGTCGCAGGTGTCGAGTTTCAGCGCCCGCTCGGAGAGCAGCCGCGACCACTGCCGCAGCGAGGTGTGTTCCCGCACCGGCGCCGGTTTCCGCCCGGAAGCCAGTACATGCCAGGTGGTTTCGAGCTCACCCACCATGATCCGCCATGACGCCGGGTCCATGGCCAGCACATGTGCTGTCAGGATGAGCACGCCCGCACCGGCGTCGGGGTGGTGCAGCCACACCGCGTCGAGCATCGAACCTTGCTGTGGATCCATGCGTTCCACGGACAGCCGGGCCGCATCGGTCACCGCGGCGGCCAGATTGCCGGACCCGTTCACTTCCGAGAGAACGTCGCGCGGCGGGTGCGCGACCAAAGTTCTGGTGACCCGGTCCAGCCGGGTGCGCAGCACTTCGTGCCCGGCTATGACGTTGCGCAGTAAGGTGTCGAGTTGCTCGCGGGTGACGCCGTCAGGCAACCGGAACGCCTCGGTCTGCGCGAGCCGACGCGGATCCCCGTACTGATACAACCAGCATCCGTTGGGCAACAACGGAATCGGCCCCGCTTCGGCATCAAGCTCGTCGTCGTGATGGAATTCGCAGTCGGAGTCGATCGCCGCGGCGAGTTCGCGAACCGTAGAGCAGTCCAGCATGAGACGCGCCCGCAGCACGAGGCCGCGGCGTCGCACGGCCTGCACGACCGAGAGCGCGACAATGCTGTCCAGGCCGAGATCCAGGAAGTCGGCGGTGACGTCCACCTCGCCGGCGTCGAGTACCTCGGCCAGCACCTCGGCCACTACCTTCTCGGTTTCGGTCGCCGGCCCCTCGAACTGATCGGACTGCCTTGCGGCGTCGAGTGCGGCCAACGCGGCATCGTCGACCTTGCCGTTGGTGGTCAGCGGAATCTCGTCCACCACCAGAATGTGGTGTGGCACGAGGTATCTGGGCAGGGTGGTGGTCAGCACGCGACGCAGGTCCGCCACCGGCGTCTCGGTCACCACGTAGGCCGTCAGGCGCGGTCCGCTGCGATGACGACGCACGGCCACATGGGCGTGCCGCACGCCGGGATGCCGGTGCAGCGCCGCGACCACCTCACCCGGTTCCACCCGGAACCCCCGGATTTTGACCTGGTCGTCGCTGCGGCCGAGAAAGTGGATGGCTCCGTCGGGATCTCGACGCACCACGTCGCCGGTCCGGTACATGCGGGCCCCCGCGACGAACGGATCGGCGACGAACCGCCCCGCCGTCTCCCCCGGCCTGCCGACATATCCGCGCGTGAGTTGTCCACCCGCCAGGTACAACTCGCCGGCGACGCCGTCGGGGACCGGACGCAGCCAGCCGTCCAGGACGTAGGCCGCGGTCGAATCCGTGGGGTGACCGATGCAGGGTCGGGGATGCTCGGCGATCGCCGCGACGACGGCTTCGACGGTGGTCTCGGTCGGGCCGTAGCAGTTGTGTGCGGACATCCAGGTGCGCTCGCACTCGGCCTGAATCGCCTGCCAAGCGGCGGTATCGATGGCTTCGCCGCCGAGCGCCAGCACAGCCAACGGCACTGTCGAGAGCAGACCGGCGACCCGCAGTTGGGCGAACATCGACGGCGTGGTGTCGATCATGTCGATCGCGAAGCGGCCGATGGTCTCCACAACCGCCTCGGCGTCGCGCTGCACATCGTCGCCGACGATATGGACGCTGTGCCCGTCGAGCAGCGCGACCAACGGCTGCCACGCCGCGTCGAACGTGAACGACCACACGTGTGCGACGCGCAAGGGACGACCGAGCCGTTTGGCGGCTGGGCGCAGCACGTGCCGGGCGTGGTCAGCGGCGTAAGCCAGCAATGCCTCGTGAGTTCCGATGACGCCCTTGGGTTTACCCGTGGTACCCGACGTGAAGACGATGTAGGCGCCCTGTCCGGGGTGGACCTGTACGGGACGGTAGTCGGCAGGCGGTTCCGAATCGACAGCGGCCAGCAGGGCGTCGTCGATGATGAGGTTCGCCCCGGTTTGGCGGACGATCTCGGTCACCCGCTCGTCGGGCATGGCAAGGTCCAGCGGCACAATCATCGCGCCGGCCTTGAGCACTGCGAGCATCGCCACGACGTAGTCGGGACCGCGGCCCAGCCGGATCGGCACCGGCGTCTCGGCACCCACGCCGCGGCGGTTCAGCTCAGCGGCCAACCGGTCGGCGGCCTCGTCGAGCTCGCGATAGCTGAGTTCACCGCCGTCCCAGCTCAACGCGATCGACGCCAGGCGCTGACCGGCCGCCTCCGAAAAGGCTGTGTGGAAACCATCGTGCGGCTCGCTCACCTGGACGGGTGTGGCAAACCGCAGCTCGTCGTCGAGCGTGACCGCGACCTCGCGCAACGGCCGGTCCCACGACTGCAGCAGGCGCTGCACCACGGTCAACACCCGCTGCCCCAGGACCTGCGGGTCGAGCATTCCCAGTGCCCCGTCGAGGGTTTCGACGAGCACTGTGAGCCGACCGTGCGTCGGGTGGGCGGCGATGGTGATCGGGAAGTGCGACAGGCTCTCCAGTGCCGACGGGCGCAGTACCGCACTGTCGAGGGGAAATTCGTCGCTGCCGACCAGCCCGCCGGGCGGGAAGTTCTCGTACACAAGCAGGGTGTCGTAGAGCTCGCCGATCCCGCCGAGCGAGCGCAGTTCGGTGTGGCTGAGGTAACTGTGGTCGCGCAATTCGGCGGCTTCGCGCTGCAGTGCCAGACACTGGCGGCCGACGCGCTCCGACGGGTCGACGCGTACCCGCAACGGCACGGTGTTGATGAACAGCCCGACCATCGACTCCACGCCCGACAACTCGTCGGGCCGGCCGGACACGGTCACGCCGTAGACCACATCGGTGCGATCGGTGAAGGCCGAAAGAATTGCCGCCCAGGCCATTTGAAACAACGTATTGACCGTGACGCCTCGTGCGCGGGCAGCCGCCAAGATCTCGGCGGAACGCTCCTCGTCGAGGGTGACCTCGGTGCGCGCAGGGAGGCCGGGCTGAGATTCACGACCGGCCAGCGTCGGTGACAACAGTGTCGGGGCGTCCAGCCCGGCCAGGTGTGCACGCCACCGGGCGCGGCTGACCTCCTGGTCGCGGCCGGCCAGCCAGCCGATGTAGTCGCGGTACGGGCGGGGCGAAGTCGGCAGCGCTGAGATGTCGCCCTTGGCCGCGTACAACGCGATGAACTCGCCGACGAACACCGGCAACGACCAGCCGTCGATCGCGATGTGGTGTGCCACCACGACCAGACGCCAACGCTGCTCGGGCTTTTCGATCAGGAGGAACCTGATCAACGGTCCCCGCCCGAGGTCGAATCGCCTGCTGCGCTCGTCGGTTTCGAGCGCCACGGCCTCGTCAGCCGTCGCCGTCACGTGCCGCCACGGCAGCTCGATCCCTGTCGGGACGACTGCCACCGGACGGCTCAGGTTGCCCTGAAAGTAGCTGGCGCGCAGGTTGGGATGGCGCACCAGCATCGCCTCGGCAGACGCCCGCAGCAACGCGACGTCAAGCGTCCCGTCGACGTCGGCGGCCATCGCGATGACGTACGGGTCGGCCCCCTCATCGCCTTCGGTCAACCCTGCCAGCGAGTACAGCCCCTGTTGCAGCGGGCTCAGCGCCAGGACGTCCTCGACACCGGGCGGTGTGGTTCCGGTTGAGGTCATGGCGTCCCGTCTTGGGTTTGTCCCCACCCCGCCAAGGAAGCCAACTCGTCGGCCGACAGGCCAGAGGCGGCCATCGGGGCGTATTGGGTGTCAGCGGAGGTGTCTGCGTTCTCCGCGGCGTCGATCGCCGCCGCAAGTTCGGCCAACTCGGGATGCTCGAACACCATCCGTGCCGTCATCGCGACACCGGCATCACGCGCCCGCGCCGCAAGTTGCACGGCCAGGATGCTGTCTCCGCCGAGGACGAAGAAGTCGTCGTAGCGGCCCACCTCGGTGACGCCGAGGAGATCGACGAGCAGGCCGGCCAGCGCCTGCTCGGTCGGGGTGGCAGGCGGCTCGGTCGGTGCCGTGACGGACACCCGCGGCCGGGTCAGGGTTTCCGGCGCGATGTCGTCGACCACGACGATCGCCGCGTGGGCGAACTCCTCGGCCAGCGCAGCCCGCACCGACTCGATGAACGTCGCGTGGTCTTCGACCGGCCGGTCGGGAACGACATAACCGGCAAGGAGGGTGGCGCCACGTCCGGCCCAGTTCCTTGTGACGGCCGCGGCAACACCGTCGACCGCCTCGAGCGCGGCCTGCAGGCGCGGCTCACCCGTGGTGATCGGCTCGAGCCGACCGTCGGCGGTCCACCGCGCCCGGTCCCCGGTGCGGTACAGCTGCCCGTCGCCGAAAGGATTGGGTACGAATCGGTCTGCGTCGGCGCCGGTTGCCTTGCCGGCCGCTTCGTCGACGCCTCCACCGGCGTAGTACACGTCGCCGATCACGCCGATGGCCACCGGTTCGGCGGATTCGTCGAGCACGTATACGTTCGTCGCGCCGTCGGTCTGCGGCAGTCCCTCGGGAGGGGCCGCCTTGCGGCTCCAGTCCTCCACAAGGAGTGCGCGTTCTGCCGGTTCGATGACCGCGATGTCACGCAACGTCTGTTCCGCGTCGGTGGCGAACGCCTCGATCACACGGTGAAGCCAACCCACGAGTCGCTGCGCGGACGCCGCCTCGTAGAGCTCGGTGCGGTAGATGACCGTGGCTTTATATCCGGCGCCGGCTTCGGCGAAGAAGTTCAGCGAAAGGTCGGCGTGCGCCACATCGAACGTGGGTTCCAATGCGCTGAAACGGGTTTCACCGTCGACGGTGGAATCGATCAGCTGGTCGGTGGGCAGGTTCTCACGCACATGCACGACCACGCCGAACAGTGGGTTACGTGACAGCGACCGCACCGGGCTCACCGCGTCGACGACACGGTCGAACGGCAGATCCTGATGCTTGTAGGCCGCCAGCGCCATTTCACGGGACCGGCGCAGCACCTCCCGCAGTGTCGGGTTTCCGGACAGGTCGTTACGCAGCACCACGATGTTGATGAAAAAGCCGATGAGCGCGTCGAGTTCGGGGGCGGTGCGCCCGGCCACCGGCGTGCCGAGCGGTATGTCGGTGCCCTGACCGGCCTTGTGCAGCGCGATCGCGACGGCGGCCTGCAGCAGCATGAACTCGGTGACGCCGACCTCGCGGGTGAGTTCGACGATCTTGGCGCGGGTCACCGCGTCGATGCTGAAGTCGAATGCCTCGCCCTCGCCGGTGGGTATCGGCGGTCGCGGGAAATCGGGCTGCAAACCGTTGTTCTCGGGCACTCCGGACAGCTGCGTGGTCCAGTACTCGCGCTGTTCGGCAGTGCCGGTCCCAGGTGCTTGGCCCTCGGCAAGCAGTTCGGCCTGCCACGCCGCGAAATCCGCGTATTGCACGGGCAAGGGCGCCAGCTCGACGGGTTGCCCGGCCCGGCGCGCATGGTAGGCCGTGAGCAGGTCGGTGAACAGCACAGAGCCCGACCAATGATCGGCGGCGATGTGATGCACGACCAGGGAGAGCACATGCGCCTCGGGCGTGGAGAGCACCGCCGCCCGGATGGGCCAGTCGGTCTCCAAATCGAAGCAGTACTTGCGTTCGGCGTCGAGCTCGCGCTGCACCCACGCCTCGTCGTCACCGCGGGCCCGTCGGACTGTCAGCGGTCGGCTCGGGTGCACGACCTGGTATGGCGCACCGTCGATTTCGCGGTAGGTGGTGCGCAGGATCTCGTGGCGGTCGACCACGTCACCGACCGCGGCGATCAGTGCCTCGACGTCGCACGGCCCGGTCAGCCGCGCGGCGAACGGCACGTTGTTCACCGGGTTCGGACCGTCGATGCGGAACTGGAACCACTGCCGTAGCTGCGCCGCCGACATCTGCAGCGGTCCGTCGTGCGGCACCGCGACGATCGCGGGTCTGCCAGTGGTGGCGCCCGATGCCGACAGTGCGTCCACGTGGGTTGCGAGGGCCGACACCGTGGCGTGCTCGAAGATGTCCTGCACCCCGACCTCGACACCGCAGCGGGCCCGTATCGCCGCCACCAGCTTGGTGGCCAGCAGCGAGTGGCCACCGAGGTCGAAGAATGAGTCGTCGGCTCCCACCTGGTCGCGGTCGAGAAGTTCGGCGAACAGCGCCGCGATGTCCCGCTCCGCGTCGGTCGCCGGTTCGCGGAACTCGGTGGCGGACTTGATCTCCGGCTCGGGCAGCGCCCTCCGGTCGATCTTGCCGTGCGCGGTGATCGGGATCTCGTCCAGAGCCACGTAAGCCGCCGGAATCATGTACTCGGGCAGCGCGGCGCTCACCCTCGCTCGGATCCGGTCGATCTCGACGCGTTCGGCATCGGCGGCGGGCGTGATGTAGGCGACCAGGCTCTTGCCGAGCGTGGGCAGGTCGCTGACCACCACGACGGCCTGGCCTACCGAAGGGTCGACCGAGATGGCCGCAGAGACCTCGCCGAGTTCGATGCGGAAGCCGCGGATCTTCACCTGCTCGTCGGCGCGGCCGACGAATTCGATGTCGCCGTCGGCATTTCGCCGCGCCAGGTCACCGGACCGGTACATCCGGCCGCCTGGATTGAACGGGTCGGCGACGAAGCGTTCGGCGGTGAGGCCGGGGCGCCGGTGGTAGCCGTGCGCGACATGTGTTCCGCCGATGTAGATCTCGCCGATCACGCCGACCGGAACGGGCTGCAGCGCGTTATCGAGCAGGTGGATCGTGGTGTTGATCTTCGGCTTGCCGATGGGCACGATGCGGGCACCCTGCTTGCCCTCGATCTTGTACCGGGTGCAGTTGAGCACCGTTTCGGTGGGGCCGTAGAAGTTGTGCAGCAGGGAGTCGAACGTGGCGTGGAACTTGTCGGCGATCTCACCCGGCAGCGCCTCGCCACCGATGGGAACGCGCTGCAGCGTGCGCCACTCGTTCACCCCGGGCAGGGACAGGAACAAGCCCAGCAGTGACGGGACGAAGTGCATCGAGGTGATGCCCTCGTCGCGCAGCAGGTCGGTGAGGTAGCCGATGTCGCTCAGGCCGCCCGGCTTTGGGATCACCAGGCGGGCCCCGGCGGCGAGCATGCCGAAGATCTCGCCGATCGACACGTCGAAGCTCTGCGATGCCACCTGCAGAAGGCGGTCGTCGTTCGTCACGTCGTAGTCGCCGCCGAACCAGACGAAGTACTCCGCGATCGGGCGGTGCGGAACGGGCACGCCCTTGGGCAGGCCGGTGGATCCCGACGTGTAGATCAAATACGCGGTGTTGTCGGGCCGCAGCGGGCGGACCCGCTCGGCGTCGGTCGGGTCGGTCGCCGGGTACTGCTCCAATCCCGTGACGGGCTCGCGCAGCACGATTTTCGGGTCGGAGTCGGACAGAATGTAGGTGAGCCGGTCCTCTGGGTAGGTCGGGTCGACGGGTAGATATACGGCGCCGGCCTTGACGATGCCGATCGCGGTGATCACCAGTTCGGGTGACTTCTCCAGCAGCACGGCAACGCGGTCCTCAGTGCCGATGCCCTGCTCGATCAACCAGTGCGCCAGCCGGTTCGCCGACTCGTTGATCTCGCGGTAGCTGTAGTGGCGCCCCTCGTAGACCACGGCCGTGGCATCAGGGGTTCGAGCCGCCTGCTCGGACACGAGCTCCGTCAAAGTGCTGCCGGGAGTGTGGAACTCCTCTCCGGTGACGACCGAGCGCATCCACTCGGCATCCTCCGGGGTGAACAGGTCCAGGCGCGACAGCGGGAGGTCGGGGTCGGCCAGCGCATGTTCGAGAAGCACGGCGAAGTGCCGCAGCATCTGGGCGGCCAGGTCAGCGTTCATCACCTCGGTGAGGTGTTCGGCCTCCAGGGTTGCGCCGGCGGTATCCCATTCGACCATGAAGCCCAGCGGCAGCTGGGTGTGCTGGCCACGCAGCTCGGCGCGTGCACAGGTCACGCCGCCGGGACTGAAGCCGCCGCCGTCGGGTTCGCGGAATCCGAAGCTCAGCCGCGTCATCCGCTCGGCGCCGTGTCGCCGGTCCGGGTTGAGTTCGCGCACCACCCGGTCGAGGTTGACCCGTTGGTGGGCGAACGCGCCGAGCGCGGTGTCCCTGGTCGCGGCGATCAATTCGCGGAATCCGCCTGCGGCGCGGGGCCGCATGCGCATCGCCACGGTGTTGCCGTAGTAGCCGATGGTCTCGTCGCTCTCCCGGTTGAGCACCGGTGTCGCAACGAGGAAGTCGTCGGTGTGGGTGTAGCGGTTGATCAGCGCGCCGAACGCCGCCAACAGCACCATGTACGGCGTGGCACCGGTGTCGCGGGCAAGGGCCGAAACCTTGTCGACGGTGTCCGCGGACAGCCGCAGGGTGCTGCGCTGTGACCGGAAGCTGGACGGCACCACCGACCCCATCGGGCCGGGAAGTTCCAGCGGCTCAGGCGGGTCGGCCATCACCTCACGCCAGTACGCCAGGTCTTGCTCAGTGGTGTCAGCCGGCGGGGCCGCGACACGCGGTGTCTCCGGCAGTTCGGCACCGGAATAGGCGTGGGTGAGGTCGGTGAAGAACACCCGCCATGAGCCGTCGTCCCAGGCGATGTGGTGGGCGACCAGCAGCATGATGTGCTCGGCCGGGCCGGTCTTGATCAGCGTGATGCGCAACGGCGAGTCGGCGCCCAGATCGAACGCCGTGCCGAATTCCCGCTGCGCCAGCACCTCGAGCCGCAGCTTGCGTGCCCGCTCGGATTTGTCGGACAGATCGTGGGTGGTCCATGCCGGAGCCAGGTCCTCGTGCACGGTCGCACGGGGCTCACCGTTCTCGTCGGCCTGGTAGGTGGTCCGCAGGATTGGGTGGCGCCGCGCGACCGCATTGAGCGCACCGTGCAGTCGATCCGCGTCGATCTCGCCGGTCAGCCGGTAAGAGAGGCTGATGTTGAGCAACACGCCGCTGGGATCGAAACCCTGCACGAACCACATGCGGCGCTGCCCATCCGACAGCACGGTGGGATCGATGGCCGCGGCTGCGCCGTCGGCCGCCCCGGTGTGAGACGCCAGACCGCGCTCGGCGAGCTTGCGCCGCATCAGCTCCAGACGAGCATCGGCGGTGCGGGTGGCGCCCAGATCGGCATGTGCAATGTCAGTCACGCGAAAATGCTTCCTTTTCAGGTCTTTTCAGGTGCTCGATCAACTCGGTGGCGGTGACGCCGCCGAGAATGGTGGCCAGGGGCACGGATTGTCCGGTGGCCTTCTTGAGTTTCTTGCGCAGGTCGAGTGCCAGCAGCGAGTCGACGCCGAGATCCAGAAGTGACGCATCGAGATCCAGCCCCGATGTGTCGGTCAGTTTCAGCACAGACCCTAACGCGACGCGTACCGCCTCGTCCGGGCGAGCAGACGCGTCGGTACCCGAAACGACGGCGGCATTTGGGGTACCTGCGCGTCTGCTCGCGAGTTCGGTGAGCGGGTCGAGGTCTTCGCCGGCCCCGAGGAACATCTGCAATCGCTCGGTGTCCGCGGTGAAGACCAATGGATCCGCCGGATAGTCACGCA
Organism: Mycolicibacterium sp. XJ870; assembly: GCF_053483975.1. Lineage (NCBI taxonomy): Bacteria > Bacillati > Actinomycetota > Actinomycetes > Mycobacteriales > Mycobacteriaceae > Mycobacterium > Mycolicibacterium sp. XJ870. Next base: position 132,315 of record NZ_JBEFTI010000009.1, on the reverse strand, counting down.
GGCTCGCTTCCACCGCCCGGTCAGGTGCCATGGCCCGCAGCCCGGACCGCTCGACCCGGATGATCTCGTCCGTGTCGATGATGCCCGCGCCCGGCCACAGGCCCCAGCGCACAGCGGTGCAGTGCCGCCCGTCGGCTCGCAGTTGCCCGGCCAGCCCGTCGAGCAGCCGGTTGGCGGCCGCGTAGGCGGGGTGGCCGTAGCCACCCCACAATCCGGACACCGACGAGCACAACAGAATTCGGGCGTCCGAGCGCAGCGGCCACGCCGCGACGAGGTTGGCGATCCCGGCCACCTTGGCCTCGAACGTGGCACGTGCCGCCGCACCGGTCAGCTCTGAGCCGGGCACGATCGTGGCGGCGGCCGCGGCGTGGATGACCAAAGAGGCACCGCTTGCGGCGAATTCGGCGGCCGTGGCCGCCACCTGTACCGGATCGGTCAGATCGCAGCAGGGCGCGAGGATTTCGGCGCCGTGTCTGCCGCCGAGTTCGGCCAGCCGGTCGGTCTCCAGACCGCGACGGCTCAGCAGCACGATGCGCTTGGCGCCGTGTTCGGCGAGGTACCTGGCGTAGTGCAGGCCTACCGCACCGGTGCCGCCGGTGATGACCACGTCGTCGAAAATTCCCAAATCGGCCGACCAGGCCGGCGCCGACGATGAATCGTCGATCATCGAGCGTCGGTACAGGGTTGGTCCGGAAGCGTTGCGGCGCACCGCAACATCTTCGTCCTCGCCGAGGAAGGCGGTGACGGCCATTGCCGCCACAGCAGCGTCCACATCAGTGGGCACATCCAGGTGTCGGAAGGTCTGGTCGGGATGCTCGAAGCCGATGCTGCGGTGCATCGCGGCCAGCGCCGCCGCCGCGGGCCTCGGACCGTCGTCGGCACCGGAAACCTGCTCGCCTCCGACGGTGACCAGCCAGACGTCGCGGGTGTTCGAGGTGGTCGCGTTGACGTAGGTGAGCAGGCCGTCGCTGATTCGGCGGCTCAACTCCTCGGCGGAGTCGACCGCGTCGGGAAGGGTCAGCACCGGCGCGACCACGATCAGCAGGTCGGCATCGGTGGGTTCGGTTACCGCGACACCGTCCTGACGCTCGATCGCGGCGCGCAGCGCCGGGGCCACCGGTCCACCGTTGTCGAGGTCGAGCACCGTCGCCCGGCGCGCACCACGGGCGACCGGCGCCTCCGGCATCGGTTGCCAGTGTTCTACCGCGACCGTCAGCCGCGGAACGGGTGGCAGCGGCTCGGGACGTGCCCAGTGGTGTGCGGCCCGCATTGGCGCGAACGGGAAGTCGCGCAATGGGTTTCGTTGCTCACCAAGAAGGTCGCCCCACCGGTACCCTGGGTCGGCCAGTGCGACCGTGGCGATGTTGGCGGATAGCCGGTCGGTGAGCGGTTCGTCGCGTCGTCCGGAACCCACCATCACAGCGGTGAGCTCGGCGTCGAGAAGGTCGGCCATGGCGAACAGCAGCGCCGGATGGGCGGACAGTTCGACGAAGATGCGTGCCCCGCGGCGGGCGGCCGTGCGGATCGCTCGGTCGAACCGGACGGTGCTGCGCAGGTTGGTGTACCAGTAGTCGGCGAAGTCGGTGCCGGCCTCGACCACGTCAGCGGTGGCCGAGCCGACGAACTCCACCGGGCTTTCGGCGAACTGTGCTGCCGGAAGCAGTGTTTCGAGTTCGGGTCGCGCCGAGTCCAGCGCGGTGGTGTGCGCCGGGAACCACATCTCGATCTCCTTGGCGAAGGCCCCTCGCCCGGCGACGGTCCGTACCACCGCGGCGACGGCCTCGGTCTCCCCCGAAACCGCCACGGATGACCGGGAGTTCACCACCGACAGCTCCAGCCAGCCCGGGGTCTCGGCGATCACCGCCTCGGCCTCTTCGGCGGTGATGCCCAGCACCGCAACCCGGTACGGACCGGTGAGGCGGTCCAGCACGGTGGCGCGCGCGATGACCACCGCGACGGCCTCGGACAGCGTGAGGCTGCCTGCCACGTATGCCGCGCCGATCTCCCCGAGGCTGTGTCCGACGGTGATGTCGGGCAGCACACCGCAGGACCGCCAGACCCGGGCGAGCGCAACACCGTGCACGAACTGCGCGCCCTGGATCTGGACCTGGGTGAAGTCGTTCGTCGTGACGCCGGAATCCGGTTGGGCCAGAAGATAATCCAATGGCGACGCCGCGCCGGCGGCATCGAATTGCGCCGCACACTTGTCCACCTCGGCGCGGTACTCCGGTAGCTTGCCGTACGCCTCGACCCCCATGGACGGCCATTGGCTGCCCTGACCGGGAAACACGAAGGCGATCCGCGGCGCCGCTCCGTGCTGCGCCGGGCTTCCCGACGCCCGCGTGACCAGTGGATGTTCCTGGCCGTCGGCGAGGGCGCGCAGTGCGCCGGTGAGGTCGGCTCGGTCGGCGGCCCGCACCACCGCACGGTGACGGCGTAACCGCCTGGTGGCGAGCACGGTGTGCGAGACGGCGTCCGGATCGGCTGTCGGCTGCCGGTCCAGGTACCGCGCGATGGCGGCAGCATCCTGGCCGATCAGGTCTTCGGCGTGAGCGCTGAGCAGGACGGGTACGCGGCCGTCGGGTAGGCGCATCAGGCAGCCTCCCCCTCGTCGGGGATCGCGACGATCGCGTGCGCATTGGTGCCGCTCATTCCGAACGCGGATACCGCGCCGATCCGCTCACCGCCCACCGATGGCCACTGTGTCAGTTTGGTGGCCAGGCGCAAACCCTGGGCGTCCCAGTCGATCTCCCGGCTCGCCTCGTCGACGTGCAGGGTCGCCGGGATCGCCGCGCGCTGCGCGGCAATCAGCACCTTGGCCAGCCCGAGCCCGCCCGCGGCCGCCTGCGCGTGCCCGACGTTGGACTTCACCGAGCCCAGCACCGCACCGGCGCCCGGGGCTGTCGCCCCGTAAGTCTGTGCCAGCGACCGTAGTTCGGTGCGGTCGCCCAGGCGGGTCCCGGTGCCGTGCCCCTCGATCATGCCGACGTCCTCCGGACGCACCCCGGCTTGCGTGATGGCCTTGCCGAACAGGCGCTGTTGCGCGGCGCCGCTCGGGGCGGTGAGCCCGGTGGTCCGGCCGTCCTGGTTGACGGCGGTGGCACGCACCTCGGCCAGGATGCGTCGCCCGTCGCGCTGGGCACCAGAGCGGCGCTGCAGCACGAACATTGCGGCGCCTTCGGCCCAGACGGTGCCGCTGGCGTGCGCGCTGTAGGGCCGGCAGTGCCCGTCATCGGACAACGCATGTTGCTTGGAGAACTCGACGAAGTAGCCGGGCGTGCCCATCACGCAGACCCCACCGGTCAACGCCATGTCGCAGTCACCGGCTCGTACCGCGCCGACGGCGGTGTGGAACGCGGTCAGCGAGGAGGAACATGAGGTGTCGATGGTCAGGGCCGGGCCCGCGAGGTCCAGCGTGTAGGCGATCCGCCCGGAGATGACCCCCAGTGACGTGCCGGTGATGAGATGCCCGCTGTGGTGGGAGAACTCCGACAGTTCTGGTCCGTACTCGAGCCCGGACGCGCCGACGTAGCAACCGACGTCGTGCCCGGCGAGGTCGTCGGGGTTGATGCCACTGTTCTCCAACGCACGCCACGTCAGCCGCAACCCGATCCGCTGCTGCGGGTCCATCGCGTCGGCTTCGCGCGGCGAGATCCCGAAGAAGGCCGGGTCGAATTCTGCTGCACTGGAGAGGAATCCGCCGAGATCGTGAATGCGTTTGAAGCCGTCGCGGCGCGAACCCTCCAGCAGGTCAGCGATGTTCCAGCCGCGATCGGTCGGGAACCGCGCCAGGGCTTCGCGCTCTTCGGACAGCAACGCCCAGTAGTCATCGGCGGTGTCGATGCCGCCTGGAGCTTCCAGCGCCATGCCCACGATCACCACTGGATCAGTGCCGTCGGGCTGGGAGAAAGGTCCGTCAGAGCTCATTGACCAGCTCCGCCACATCCCGGGTGTGTTCGTTGATGTAAAAGTGGCCGCCGTCGAACATCGAGCAGGTGAACGCGCCTGTCGTGTGGAATTCCCAGCGGCGCAACATGTCCTCGCTGATGCGGTGATCGCGTTCACCGCCGAGGGTGTAGATGTCGGCGGCGATGGTCACATCGTTCTCGCACGCATACCGGTTGAATGCCGCGTAGTCGGCCCGCACGGCCATGAGCAGCAATTCCACGAAGTCCTCGTCGGCAAGCAGCTGTCGATCGGTGCCGCCCAGATCCACCATCTCGGCGATGATCTCGGACTCGGCGGTCGGCAGCGCAGGCGATGAGGCAACAGCCGAGGGAGCCTCGCTCGCCGACACCCACAGCGCGTCGACCGCAACGCCGTTACGCTCGGCGACCCGGGCGAACTCGAAGGCCACCACCGCACCCATGCAGTGTCCGAACAGGCGCAGCGGACCCAGCTGCGACCAATCGCCCGCGTCGAACAGATCTCGTGCGAGTTCCCCGACGGTCACCGGTGCGGGATGACTCAGCCGATCGCCGCGTTGCGGGTACTGCATCACGTAGGCGTCGGAACCCGCTGCAGCCAAAGCGGTTCCGAGCGACCGGTAGGCGACCGCAGCGCCACCGGCATGTGGGAACACCAGCGTTGGCCGAGCGGCTCGGTCGATCCCCGGATACCGCTTGATCCAGGGCTTGAAGGTGACCTGCGTATCCGGGCGGGTCACGATGCCGCGGCGGTGTCGAGTGCGGCCGACACCGACTTGGCGCGCGGATAGTCGGCGACGACGAGCGCCGCGCCTGCGGTCAAGGCGGCGACCGCCGCGAGAACGGACAGCTCGGTTTCCCGCCCGGGCGCCGCGGCGATCCGGTCCTCGGTGCTGATGCCGAGATGACGATTGAGCTCGTCGACCGCGTCCACCGCCTCGGCGTGGGTCACCGCGGTCCCGAGCACCAGATAGGCCTCATGGTCGGGATCCGGCTGCGCAGCGTCGACATCGTGTGCCCAAGCGCCGACCCGAAGCGCCTCCGCGACGGTGAGCGCGGGCAGCCAACTCGGGTGCTCGTCCCCGGCGAACAGCGCCATCCGGACGCCGGCCCGGGTGAGCAGTTGCGCGGACTGCTCGGTGGGCTCGGTGGCCGCGATCGGCACGTAGACGGCGCCGGCGGCCAGAATCCCGAGCAGTGCCGTCACAGTGTCGGGGCCCGCCGGGCCGAGCACCGCGACGCGGTCACCCGGGCGGACTCCGGCCACGCCGAGTGCACCGGCGACAGCGAGGGCCTGGGTGCGCAGCTCGGCATAGCTCTGCTCACCATCGGGCCCGATCAGCGCGACGGCGGCCGGCGCCGCAGCAGCGCGGGCGAAGAATCCGTGATGCAGGGCGCGGGGCGCGATTACTGGTGCGCCGGGCGCACGCCTGCCCGACGACACCAGCCGTGCCCAGGCAGACACCGTTGGTGCGGCGGTCAGCGCCGCGAAGTCGACGGCGACGCCCTGTCGGCGCCAGCGACCCGCGAGTGACATGATGCGTAAGGAATCCAGGCCTTGCTCGACGAGGTCCGCCTCGGGATCCACGGCGTCGCTGCTGACCCCCAGGATTTCGGCGACCGTTTCCCGGATGCTCCGCGTGGTATCAAGAGCAATATCGTCCATAACGGCCTCCCGAATGATTAGCACAGGCTGTCCTAACTTCGCTGAAGGTACTCTATCGGGGTCGGTCCGGTATACCTACCTCGATTGCCAACCCGGTGACATCGACCACTCGGCAGCGGCTCGAACCGCAGCTCATCGTGGTGACGACAACGATTCGGCTGCGGTGCGCTCGAGCTCCGAAACGACCTCCGAACTGTCCATTCCGGCCACCTCGAGGTAGAGCTCGGACACCTGTTCCAGACGATCCCGGTCGGACTCGCGAGCGGTGAGCACGTTCGCCAGCTCCGCCACCGTCCTGGCCGCGAAGATATCGGCGACCGCCGCGGTGTGGGTGTCCAACCAGTCCCGGATTCTCGCGATCACCGCAGTGGCCAGTACGGAGTCCCCGCCGAGCGCGAAGAAGTCGTCGTCGACGCCCACGCCGGCCCGTCCGAGGACCTCGCTGACGATCGCCGCCAGCGCCGCTTCGACGGCCGTGGACGGCTCGCGGAAGCCACGGTGGGTGGGCAGCTCTGCGGCGGCGAGACGCGTGGCCACCGCTCTGCGGTCGATCTTGCCGCCGACGGTGAACGGAAGCTGATCGGCGAGGACCAGCAGCTGCGGAATCATGTGGGCCGGCACCAGGTCACCCAACTTCGCGGTGACGGTGTCGGGATCCAGCGCAGGATCATCGGTGCGGATGAGCGCACCCAGCACGTCGCGCCCGCCTTCGACCGGTACGACCGCGGCCACTGCGCCACCGACCCCGGGGACCCGCCGCAACGCGGCCTCGACCTCGCCGAGCTCGATGCGGTACCCGCTGAGTTTCACCCGGTGGTCGGCGCGTCCGACGAACTCCAGGGTGCCGTCGGGCCAATAGCGCGCGAGGTCACCGGTGCGGTACCACGTCTTGCCCTCGTACTCGACGAACTTCTCGGCGGTCAGGTCGGCGCGGCCACGATAGCCGCGCGCGATGCCGCGACCGGAGAACCAGAGCTCGCCGGTGACCCAGTCCGGACAATCCTCGCCGCCGGCGTTGACCACCCGGCAGGCGTTGTTCGGGAACGGCACCCCGTAGGGCACCGACGGCCAGTTGGCCGGGCACGTCGCTTCGAGGTCCTGGCCAACCTCGTAGATCGTCCCGTGCACAGCCGTTTCGGTGGCTCCGCCGAGACCGGCGAACCGCAGCCCCGGGACCCGCTTGCGCAAGGCCCGGACCAGATCGGGGCGCACCCAGTCGCCGCCGGCGAGCACCACCCGCAGCGAGGCCAGCGAACCGCCCACCTCGCGCAGCATCTCCAGCCAGCCCGGCAGGAAGTTGACCACGGTCACCCGGAGCTCATCGATCAGCCGTGCCCAGGTGTCGGGGTCACGGCGGTGCTCCTCGTCGACCACCACGACCGCGCCCCCCACCCGCAGCGTCCCGAAGACGTCGGGCACCGACATGTCGGATTCGAGGTGCGAGAGCGCCAGCGCCCGGTCGTCGGGGCCGATCTCGAAATGCCGGTACAGGAACTCCAGCGTGTTCATCACGGCATCGTGGGTGAGTTCCACGCCCTTGGGTTCACCGGTGGACCCCGACGTGAACAGCACGTACGCCAGATCCTGCACGTCGAGCGCCGGAGCTTCGAAATGCGCTGGGTCGCCTACGATCTCGGCGTCGGCGACGGTGAGCGCCGGCACTCCGCAGCGATCGAGGACATCGGGGTGAGCAGTGCCTGTGACGAGCGCGAACTCCACACCCCCGGTATCGAGGATCGTGGCGGCCCGCTCATCGGGCTGATCGACACCGATCGGCAGATACGCCGCACCTGCGGTCAGGATGCCGAGCAGCGCGGGGATCTGCTCGGCGTTCTTGGGTCCCATCACCGCGACGATGTCGCCGCGGTGGACGCCGCGCGACTGCAGCGCCGCTGCCACCGTCAGCACCTTCTCTTTGAGCTGCGCGTAGGTGAGCGTCTCGGCCGAGCCGATCACAGCGGTCGCGTCCGGTGTGCGCTCGGCGTTGCGGAAGAATCCGTCGACCAGGTTGTCCCCGCTGGGCGCCGCGGCGGTGGCATTGGCCGCTTCACGGGCCGCCCGGGACGCCTCGGCGACGGCGGGCGGATCGGGCTCTTCCCACGCTGCGTCGTCGGTGGCCAGCCGTTCCAGTTCGGCGAGCTGGTGGGCGAACATCGCTTCGGGCACCCCTGGCGGGAACGCCTCGGCGCGCACGTCCCAGTTGATCATCAGACCCTTGGCGAGCGGGGTGGCCTGGGCGTCGATGAGCACCTGCGGGCCCTGGGAGATGGTCCACACCGGCTCGCCGAACTGGTCGGTGACATCCCCGGCGAACAGGTCGCCGAGTCCGAGTGCGCTCGTGTAGACGATCGTGGCCAGCATCTGGGTTCCCCGGTGCCTGCCCATGTCGCGCAGCACGTTCAACCCGGAGACCGACGAGTGCTCGGCCGTGGCATGCAGGGTCTCCTGCACCGCCCGCGCCCGTGCCACCGGCGTATCGGCGCCGGCCAGGTCGATGTCGAGCAACAGCGAGGACGTGAAGTCGCCCACCAGTTTCTCGACATCGGGGTGGTACGGCTCGCGCCCGAACATCGGGAGATTCAGCAGGAACCGCGAGTTGGTCGACCACCGGGCCAGCGCGTTGGCGTAGGTCGACGCCACCGCCATCGCCGGGGTGATGCCGCGGCGCTGCGCGGCGGCGAAAAGCGCGTCGCGCGTAGGCACGTCGAAGATGTGCCACAACCGGATGCTGCGCAACGGATTCTCTTGCTCGGAGGGCGGAACCAGCGGCAACGCAGGCGGATCGGGCAGCTGCAGCACCCGTTCGGCCCACCAGGCGACGTCCTGGGCCGGCGGCGGCGGGGTGGCTGCAGTCAGCTTGGTCCGGTACTCCCGGTAGGTGTAGCCGAGTTCGGGCAGCTCCGCACCCCGATAGAAGGCGGCGAGGTCGGCCATGAAGTTGCGGTAGCTCACCGCGTCGGCAGCCTGCATGTCCATGTCGACGTGCAGGCGCGTACGCCCGTCCGGAAGCAGCGTCAGGCTCAGCTCGAGCATGTCGACTTCGAGCAGCTGATGGGACTTTTCGTCGCGAATGACCTCCAGCCGATCCTCGGCGGCAGCGGGCTCGAGGTCGCGCAGGTCGTAGACATTGACGGGCAGTTTCCGGTCGCTGATCCGCTGGGTGCCGTCCGGCAGGATCTCGACCCGCAGCATCGGATGGCGCGCGGCGAGTTTGTCCGCGGCAATCCGCAGCCGATCGGGATGGACTGCGGTGCCATCGAATTCGACGTAGAGGTGGGCCGCGACACCGCCCAGTTGCTGTTCGCTCTGTCTGCCGATCCACATCGCATGCTGGATCGGGGCCAGCGGGAACGGTTCGTCCGGATCGGACTCCTCGGACTCGGTGTCGGCGCCGCCCTCAGCGATGTCGGTTGCGTGTTCGGCGACCATGTCGATCCACGCATTGACGGTGGGATTGGCTGCCAGTGCAGCGAATCCGACGTTGATGCCCTGCTTGCGCCAGCGCCCTGACAGCGACATCATCCGGATCGAGTCCAGGCCCGAAGCGATCAGGTCGGCGTCGGGGTCGAGGGCATCCGGGCTTATCCCCAGCAGTTCGGCGACCTCGCCGCGGACCGTCTGAGAATTCGTCGCAGCACCACTCACCATTACCCTCCGAAAAATTAGTACAGGCTGCCCTAACTCGTGGAGGCTACCCTATATTCAAGGTGCCCAACACACGCACCTATGGGGGTTGAGATCACCGATGACCATCGGTTTTGAGCGCGGACAACAGGACCTCCTACACGGATTCGTGCCGTTTCCCGACGACCGCGCGGCCGTTTATCGCCAAGCCGGTTACTGGCAGGGCCGGGCCCTGGACACCATCCTCCGCGAGGCTGCCGAGCGCTGGCCCGACAAGCCCGCGGTGATCGACGGCACCGGCAGCCACACCTTCGCCGAACTGGACGCGCTCGCCGACCGCATCGGGGCCGCGCTGGCGCACCGCGGGATCACGCCGGGCGACCGGATGCTCCTGCAACTGCCCAACTCTCGCGAGTTCGCCGTCGCCGCATTCGGCCTGCTGCGAGCCGGAGTCGTCCCGGTGTTGTGCCTGCCCGGCCACCGTTCGGCCGAGCTGGGCCACTTCGCCGAGGTCAGTGGCGCCGTCGGACTGGTGATCCCCGACGTAATCGCCGGCTTCGACTACCGCGAGCTGGCCACACAACTGGTCGACGCTCACCCGAACTTGCGCCATGTCCTGGTCCACGGCGAATCCGGCCCGTTCGAATCATGGTCTGAATTGGCAGATTTCACCGAACCCGGACCGCCCAGCGTCACCGTCGACACCAGCGCCCCCGCAGTGCTGCTGGTATCCGGCGGGACGACAGGGCTGCCCAAGCTCATCCCCCGCACCCATGACGATTACGTCTACAACACGGTGGCCTGCGCCGAGGCCTGCGGGCTGGTCCACGACGACGTCTATCTCGCCGTGCTGCCTGCCGGGCACAACTTCCCGTTCGCCTGCCCGGGCCTGCTCGGATCGATGACGGTCGGAGCGACGACCATCTACACCGACGACCCCAGCCCCGAGTCGGTGTTCGGCCTGATCAACACCCACGGTGTCACGGTGACCGCACTCGTCAACGCCTTGGCGAAGCTATGGACCCAGGCCTGCGAGTGGGAGCCGGTGCTGCCCACATCGCTGCGGTTGGTACAGGTGGGCGGCTCCCGGATGTCACCCGAGGAAGCCCGGTTCATCCACCAGGGCCTGACCCCGGGACTTCAACAGATCTTCGGCATGGCCGAGGGGATGCTGAACTTTACCCGGCCCGGTGACCCGGTCGAGGTGGTGGAGCACACCCAGGGCAGGCCGATGTCACCGCACGACGAGATGCGGGTGGTCGACGAGGAGGGCAACGATGTCGCCCCCGGCAAAGAAGGTGAACTGCTGGTGCGCGGCCCGTACACCCTCAACGGCTATTACCGTGCCGAGGAGGCGAACGCCCGCTCGTTCAGCCCAGATGGCTTCTACCGCACGGGCGATCGCGTGCGAATCTTCGCCGAGGGACCGCGGGCCGGCTACGTCGAGGTGACCGGGAGGATCAAGGATGTCATCCACCGCGGCGGCGAGACGGTGTCCGCCACCGATCTCGAAGACCACCTACTCACGCACCCCGCCATCTACGCAGCTGCCGCCGTGGCCCTTCCTGACGAGTATCTCGGTGAGAAGATTTGCGCGGCAGTCGTTTTCAGAGGGGCCCCGGTGAACCTCGTCCAACTCAACGAGTTTCTCGACGAGCGCGGAGCCTCCGCACATGCCAGGCCGGACGTGCTCGTCCCGATGCCGTCGCTGCCCACCACGGCCGTGGGAAAGATCGACAAGAAGAAGCTTGTCGCAGCCATAACCGGCTGAAGCCTCCGTCAGGAGACCTCGGCTTCCACCGGCGGGGCCAGCATCTCGATGATCCTGGCGGTGACGGCCGCCGCCGTCGGGTGCTCCCACAGCAGCGTCGGCGGCAACGACAACCCGGTCTGCTTCTCGAGCTGGCGGCGCAGCCGCACCGTCATGATCGAGTCCACGCCCAGTTCCACCAGCGGCAGATCCACGTCGACGTCGGTTTCCGACAGCCCCAGCTGGCCTGCCACAGCGGCCAGCACCTGCTCGGCGACCCGGTCGGGCTCGACGTCCCCGGCGGTCAACGGCGAGGGCAACGAGCTCTCATCCTCCTCCTGGTCGTCGGGCGCCACATCAGCCAGGATCGGCACCCCGGCGGCTGTCGGAAGTACCGGCAGCACAACCAGATTCGGGGAATCATCACGCATCGCCAGGTCGAGGGCGCGCATCGCGTCGTCGGCGCCGACCGTGCCCATGCCGAGCGCGTCGAGTTGTGCCGCGACGAACTCCGATGCCGAACCCATACCGAGCCCGCGCCAGGCCGTCCACGCCACCGCGGTGGTGCGGTCGCCGAGATTGCGGCGATGCCGGGCCATCACGTCGAGGAACGAGTTGGCACAGGCGTAGGCACCCTGACCGGGGAAGCCCGCCAGGTACCCGCACGACGAGAACAGCACCATCCAGTCCAACTGCTCGGGCGGGAACACCTCGTGCAGCACGAGCGTGCCGACCACTTTGGGATGCATGGCCGCCGCGAACTCGTCGGCCGTTGTATTAGCAAGCAGCGCACCGGCTTCCACACCGGCGGCGTGAATGACGCCGCGGACCGGGGGCAGGTCGCTCAGCACCGCGCGCAACGCGTCGGCAGAACCCGGTGCGCCGATGTCGACGGCGGCAACGGTGACCGAGACGCCACGCTCCTCAAGCGCCGAAACCGCATGGACCGACGCCGATTGGCCCTCGTCGGCCCAGGACGACCGGTTCGGAAGGCCCGAGCGCGAGAGCAGCACCAGACGGCGTGCCCCGAGGTCGGCGAGGCGCTGGGCCATCCGCAGGCCCAGCGCGCCGGTCCCGCCGGTGATCAGATAGGTGCCGCTGGGCGTGCACTCCATCGGTGCGGCAGTTCCCGGTTCGGGAGTGGTCAGCCGTGCCACGGAAACAGTGCCGTCGCGGACCACCACAACGCCGTGGCCGTGCAGGGACCCGAGCCCGGCGAGCGGCACGCGGCCGTCGGCGACATCGATTACGCCGCCCCACAGTTGCGGATGTTCGGCGGCGGCCACCCGGGCCAGACCCCACAGCGGCGCGTGGGTCAAGTTGGCGCCCTCGTGCACGCCGACGGTGAGCACCCACAGCCGGGCCGACAGGCCCAACTGCTGTTGCAGCATGAGCGTCCGCATCACCAGGTCGACTGCGGCCGCGGGCGAGTCGTCGCGCCGCGGAAGCACGAGAATCACTGCTTTGCCACCGAATTCAGCAGGGAGAGAATCGACGTCGGTGACAAGTTCCGCGGGGTCCTCGATGGCTATATACGGCACACCCGCCGCCGTCAGATCGCGCACGGCGCAGTTCAGACCGTCGGCGTCGCCGCCGACCAGCACGACGCCGCTGGGGCGTCCATGCTCGCGCGGCACCACCGGATGCCAGGCCACCCGGTGCACGATCCGGCGGGCATCGTTGACCGTCCACTCCCGGCCGGGATTCTCGAGCTCCTCGAACGCCATCCCCGAAATCGACACCAGGACCGAACCGGACTCGTCGGCGATCGCCACGTCGGTGGTGGTGGTTCCGGGGCGCCGGTGCACCAGCAGCGTCGCGACCGCGGGCGGTGCGCCGTGCACGTGGACGCGCTCGATACGGGCGGGCATCCGAAGCTGCGGCGGACCGTCGAACGTCGTCGACGCGGCGGATGTCGCCGCATCCAGCAGCGACGCCCACGACGTGGGCACCGAGCCGTCGGCTTCGGAAGCCACCACGGCGAACAGTTCGCCCTCGCCACGCCGGAGATCCTTGATGTCCCACCCGAATCCCATCGCCGCAACACCCAACGTCGCCAGGGTTTCGATGACGTGGCGCGGCCCCAACACCTCGGTGCACCGCTGCCGAGCCGAGTCGAGGTCGACCTTCGTCTCGACGAGATGGTCGATGTCATCCGCGACGGCCACGGCGCTGCTGTGGGTCAGCCACCCGCCGTCCTGCTCATCGTCGGCGACCAGGCGCGAGGACAGCGTCAGCTGCCGATCCTGCAGCACCACCTGCAGGTCGCGCGGCCGCGCCGGGGCGACGGGTGTGCGCAGCCACACATCGGCGAGACCAACGCGGGATGCTGTCAGGAAGGTGTTCAAAAGCACTGCGGCAGGCACGATTTCGGTACCCTGAACCGGGTGGTCGCCGGGATAGGGCCGGGTGTCCAGGTCCAGCCTGGTCTGCCACATTCTGGTGGCGACGATTCCGGCGACGTCCGTGCGGCCGCCCAGCAGAGTGTGGCTCAGCGGGTCGTGCACACCGCGCCCGCCGGGCGGAGGGGTTGGGACCCGCCAGAACCGGCGATGCTGCCACTGTGTGGCGGGCAGGTCACCCGCCCAGGCGTGCGCCGCGGTGACGCCGTGCGCAACGGTGGCGCCGTGGCAGTACAACGAGCCCACCGCGGTACCGACCGCACGAACCTCGGGCGAATCGCGGCGCAGCACCGGGATGACCGCGTGCTCGTCGAGGCCGAGGTGCAGCAGCGTCTCCACGATCGAATGCGACACCACGGGATGCGCGGACACCTCGAGGAACACCCGGTGTCCGTCGTGGGCCGCCGCGGCCACGGCTTCGGCGAAGCGCACCTGCCCGCGAAGGTTGGTGGCCCAGTAGTCGGGGCCGCGCGGGGCGCTCGACCGCGGGTCGGCCAAAGCCGTTGTGTACAGCGGGATATCGGCGTCCCGGGGTGGTTCGAGGGTGCCCACGAGGCGAGCAAGTTCGCCGGTCAGCGCGTCCATCGCCGGGCTGTGGAAGGCGACGTCGGTGTTGACTCGGCGCACCTCGATGCCCTGGTCGGACCACGCTCTGCAGACGGCTTCCACGGCGTCGGACCGCCCGGAGATGACCGAGGAATCCGCCGAGGCGCTGATGGCGGCGACGACATCGGTACGGCCGGCCAGTTTCTGCTCGGCACCGGAGAACGGCAGGCGGACAAGCGCCATCGCGCCGGCGCCCATCACGCTGCGGAAGCCGCGGGCCCGGTAGCAGGCCACCGCGGCCCCCTGCCGCAGGTCGAACACCCCGGAGACGACGCAGGCCGCGACCTCGCCGACCGAGTGCCCGATGACCGCTGCCGGCTGCACGCCTCGCTCACGTAGCACCGCGGCGAGCCCGACTTGCATGGCGAAGGTCAGTGCCTGCACCCGGTCGGTGCCGCCGAGTTCGCCGGTGCTCAGGGCTTCTCGAGCGGAAAATCCGAGTTCAGTGCCGAACACCTCGTCGACCTCGTCGATCACGTGGGCGAAAGTCGGCTCGGCGTCGATGAGTTCGCGGCCCATGCCCACCCAGTGCGAACCGTGTCCGGAGAACACCCACACGGCGTCGGAGGCCGCTTCGGCCGTGCCGGTCACCAGATTGGCGCCGGCTTCCCCGCGGGCCAGCGCATCGAGGCCGGCGATCAGCTCGTGCTGGTGTGCTGCCACGACCGCGGCCCGGACCGGCTCGTGTGTGCGCCGGGACCACAGAGTGGCCGCAACCGGCGCCACGGGCTGTTCGCCTCGCCTGAGGTGGTCGGCCAACGCTTCGGCATGGCGCGCCAGGCGCTCAACGGAGCGGGCTGAAAGCGGGACGACGACCGGCTCGGCGGAGATGTGCGCCGGCCGCCGGTCGGCCTGCGGTGCCTCTTCGAGGAGCACGTGCGCGATGGTGCCGCCGTAGCCGTAGCTGCACACCGCCGCTCGGCGCGGAATGTCGGTCCGCGCCCACGGCTCAGGCTCGGTGGGCACCCGAAGCCCACTGTTCGGCCAGTCCACCGCCGGGGTGAGTTGGCGCAGCCCGGCAGTCGGCGGAATCGCCTCGTAATGCAGCGCCAGGACCGTTTTGATCAGTCCCATCACACCCGCGCCGCCTTCGAGGTGACCGATGTTGGGCTTCACCGAACCGATACGGCACGGATCGGCCGCTGGGCGCCCGGCGCCGTAGACCTCGGCCAGCGCGTCGACTTCGGTGGGATCGCCTGTGGGAGTTCCGGTTCCGTGGGCTTCGATATAGCCGATGCTCGCCGGCGCGATACCCGAAGCGCGCGAGGCCAGCCGGAACATGTCCGCCTGCGCCTGCCCGTTGGGCGACATGATGCCAACCGTCCGACCGTCTTGGGCGATCGAACCGCCGCGCACCACCGCCAGGACGCGGTCACCGTCGCGTTCGGCGTCGGCCAACCGTTTGAGCACGACGACGCCCGCGCCCTCGCCGCGTCCGTAACCGTCGGCGGCCGCGTCGAACGTCTTGCACCGGCCATCGGGAGCGGTGGCCCCGGCCTCGTCGAGCACCCGGGTCAGCCCGGGACCGATCAGCGCACTGACACCACCGGCCAGCGCCAGGGACGTCTCGCTGGCGCGCAGCATCTGACACGCTTGATGCACCGCGACCAGCGAGGCGGCGCACGCCGCATCCAGGGCGACGCTGGGGCCGCGGAGGTCGAGCAGGTGTGAGACCCGGTTGGCGATGCCGCACAGTGAGGTGCCGATCCCGGTCCACGCCTCGATCCCCGGCAGGTCCTCCATGATCAACTTGCCGTAGTCATCGGAGTTGACGCCCATCAGCACCGCGGTGTCACTGCCGGCGAGCGTCTTGGGCGATACCCCGGCGTGCTCGAGCGCCTCCCAGCTGACTTCCAGCGCCAGGCGCTGCTGCGGGTCCATCAGCTCGGCCTCGCGCGGCGACACGCCGAAATGCTCGGCGTCGAAACCGGCGAGGTCATCGAGGAACGTGCCCCACTTGGTGGTCTCCCGCAGCACCGACGCATTGCGCGGGTCACGGCGCAGGTACGGCTCCCACCGCTCCTCGGGCACCTCCCGCACGTCGCTGCGGCCTTCCATCAGGAAGGTCCAGAAGTCCGACGGCGTGGCGACATTGCCGGCCACGCGACAGCCGATTCCGATGACGGCGATGGGCTCCGGCAAAAGCTTGTCGTTCACTGTCGGGCTCAACTTCAGCGGGCGGGGAGGTCGGCGAACGAAGCGTGGATAGCCTTGCCTAATCGACCGAGAAACATGGGCACCATGCTCGCACAATGGTCCAACGCGTTGGGTGTTCCGTCGCGGGTGCGCGATGTGGCGTGAGCAACGTCACGAGTCCCGCCGGCACTATCCGAGCAGCATCCGCACCGCGCCGTCGGCGAGCAGCCTGCCGTGATCGGTGAGGACGAGGCGTTCGTCCAACACGTCGATCAACCCGTCGGCCACCAGGCCCGGCACTCGCGCACGCTCCGCCGCCGTCAGATCGCCGCAGGCCAATCCGCTCCGCAGCCGCAGCCGCAGCATCACGTCCTCGGTGTGCAATGCCTGGGCGTCGAGCTCCTCGAAATCGGCGACCGGTAGGGCGTTGTCGGCCAGCGATTGCGCATAAGAGTTGGGGTGCTTGAGGTTCCACCATCGCGTCGTGCCGAGGAACCCGTGTGCGCCGGGTCCGGCGCCCCACCACTCGCCGCCGTTCCAATAGCCGAGGTTGTGCCGGCACTCGCCCCCCGGACGACTCCAGTTGGAAACCTCGTACCACTGGAAGCCCGCCGCCGAAAGGTGGGTGTCGAGCAGTTCGTAGCGCTGGGCGAGGACGTCGTCGTCGGGGGCGGAAATCTCACCGCGGCGGACCCGACGGGCCAGCGCGGTGCCCTCCTCGACGATCAGTGAATAGCCGGAGATGTGGTCGACCCCGGCGTCCACCGCGGCGTCGACCGACCGCCGCAGATCGTCGTCGGACTCCCCCGGTGTGCCGTAGATCAGGTCGATGTTGACGTGCGCGAAACCGGCGGCCCTGGCTTCGGCCGCGGCCGCGAGTGCCCGGCCCGGTGAATGTGTGCGGTTCAACACCGCCAGCACGTGTGGCGCCACGGACTGCATCCCGAGCGAGATCCGGGTGTACCCGGCCTCGCGCAGGGCCGCGAACAACGCCGGCGAGGTGGACTCCGGATTGGCCTCGGTGGTCACCTCGGCATCGATGGCCAGGTCGAAGTTGTCGCGAACCGCGTCGAGCACCGCGCCCAGCCCGGCACCACCGAGCAGTGATGGGGTGCCGCCGCCGACGAACACGGTCTGAACAGGCACTGGGCCCATAACGCCCACTCGTTCAGAGGCCAACCGCAATTCGATGCGCAGCGCTTCCAGCCAACCGTCGGGATTGGCGCCCCCGGCCTCGGCTGGTGTGTAGGTGTTGAAGTCGCAGTAACCGCAGCGCGTCGCGCAGAACGGGACATGGATATAGATGCCGAACGGACGGCCGGGCCGACGGGCCAGGTCGGGCTGGCGTGCGGACGCGGTCCGGGTGGGCATGGCACCAGTTTCCCAGACTGTCCAGCCAGGACTTTTGCTCACAGTGAGCGCAAATATCGCCCGGTTAGGGGCTATGGGTCTGATCGTGGCAGAATGTGGGCGTGACTTCCGCCCGCAACAGCACCACCAGCGTCCCGCTGGTGGCCCGGCGGCATGTCGATTTCAAGCGTGTTTGTAGCTGTTGCTGTCTGCCTTGATCCCGTAGACCCGCCCACCTGTACTTTCCAGCTGGCCGCCGGATCTGCGCCGCCGGACAGCCACCGGTGATCAGCGCCGTCCTCACGCCGGCTCCTCCTTCGAAGGAGCACCTACAGTGACAACCCCCGAGGCACCCGCCAAGGCCGATCGGCCCGCCAAGCGTCCCCGCGATGAAGGCCAATGGGCGCTGGGCAATCGCGAGCCGCTCAACCCCAACGAACAGTTCAAGCAAGACGACGACGCGCTCAACGTGCGTGACCGCATCATCAACATCTACTCGCGCGACGGCTTCGGCAGCATCGAGAAGAACGATTTGCGTGGCCGGTTCCGCTGGATGGGCCTCTACACCCAGCGCACCGAGGGCTACGACGGCACCTGGACCGGCGACGACAACGCCGATCTGCTGGAAGCCGAGTACTTCATGATGCGCGTGCGCACCGACGGCAAGGCGATGTCGGCCCAGGCCGTTCGCACGCTCGGCCAGATCTCGGTCGATTTCGCGCGGGACAGCGCAGACATCACCGACCGGGAGAACCTGCAGTACCACTGGCTGCGGATCGAGGATGTGCCCGAGGTGTGGCGCCGACTCGACGAGGTCGGGCTGCAGACCATGGAGGCCTGCGGCGATTGCCCGCGCGGCATGCTGGGCTCCCCGTTGGCCGGCGATTCGCTCGTCGAGGTGCTCGACCCGAGCCCGGCGCTGCACGAGATCGAACGCCGCTACATCGGCAACCCGGAATTCTCGAACCTGCCGCGCAAGTTCAAAACCGCGATCTCGGGGTTGCAGGATGTCGCCCACGAGATCAACGATGTGTCGTTCATCGGTGTCAACCATCCAGAGCACGGCCCCGGCCTCGATGTGTGGGTCGGTGGCGGTCTGTCGACCAACCCGATGCTGGCCCAGCGCCTGGGCGTGTGGGTACCGCTGGACGAGGTCGCCGACGTGTGGGAGGCCGTCACCGCGGTCTTCCGTGACTACGGCTACCGGCGGTTGCGGTCCAAGGCGCGGCTGAAGTTCCTGGTGAAGGACTGGGGCACCGAAAAATTCAGGAAAGTTCTCGAAGAGGAATACCTGCACCGGCCCCTGATCGACGGCCCCGCTCCCGAGCAGGTGCCGCACACCATCGATCACGTCGGCGTCCAGAAGATCAAGAACGGCCTCAACGCGGTTGGCGTCTCGCCGATCGCCGGCCGGGTGTCGGGCACCATCCTCACCAAGGTGGCCGATCTGATGGAGGCCGCAAGTGCGGACCGCGCACGCTTCACCGCCTACCAGAAGTTGATCATTCTCGACGTGCCCGACGACAAGGTCGATGCGCTGCGCACCGGCCTGGAGGCGCTGGGCCTGCAGTCACGTCCTTCGCACTGGCGGCGCAATCTGATGGCCTGCACCGGCATCGAGTACTGCAAGCTGTCGTTCGCCGACACCCGCGGCCGGGCTCAGGTGTTGGTGCCGGAGCTGGAGGCTCGCCTCGGTGACCTCAATGCCGAACTGGACGTCCCGGTGACCGTCAACATCAACGGCTGCCCGAACTCGTGCGCCCGCATCCAGGTCGCCGACATCGGGTTCAAGGGCCAGATGGTCGACGACGGCAACGGGCCCGAGGAAGGCTTCCAGGTTCACCTGGGCGGCAGCCTGGGCCTGGACAGCGGTTTCGGACGCAAGCTCCGTCAGCACAAAGTGCTGGCCAGCGAGCTCGGCGACTACATCGAACGGGTCGTTCGCAACTTCGTGAAACAACGCGACGCCGATGAGCGTTTCGCCCAGTGGGCCGTACGGGCCGACGAAGCTGATTTGAGGTGAGCGTGAACGTGAGTGGTTTGACGACGGAGACCGAGCTACGGGAATTTGCGGAACAGAGCGCGGTCGAGTTGGCCGACGCGAGCGCCGAGGAGCTGCTGCGCTGGACTGACAAGCACTTCGGTGGCGCCTATGTGGTGGCGTCGAACATGCAGGACGCGGTACTGGTCGAGATGGCGGCGAAGGTGCGCCCGGGCGTGGACGTATTGTTCCTCGACACCGGGTACCACTTCGCCGAGACCATCGGGACCCGTGACGCCGTCGAGGCGGTTTACGACGTCCGGGTGGTCAACGCGACGCCCGAGCACAGCGTCGCCGAGCAGGACAGGTTGCTCGGGAAAGATCTGTTCGCGCGCGACGCGGGTGAATGCTGCCGGCTGCGGAAGGTCGAACCGCTGAGCAAGGCACTTTCCGGTTACTCGGCGTGGGTCACCGGGATTCGCCGGGTGGAGGCGCCCACCCGCGCCAATGCTCCACTGATCAGCTGGGACGCCGCATTCGGCCTGGTGAAGATCAATCCGATCGCGGCGTGGTCCGACGAGCAGATGCAGGCCTACATCGACGCGAACGGCATTCTCGTCAATCCGCTTGTCTACGAGGGTTATCCATCGATCGGCTGCGCGCCGTGCACCAGCAAGCCCATCGAGGGCGCCGACCCGCGCAGCGGCCGCTGGGCCGGCCAGGCCAAGACGGAATGCGGGCTGCACGCCTCGTGAGGTCTCGGTGACACTCCTTCTCACCGCACACGGCAGCGCAGATCCGCGCTCGTCGGCGAACGCGCATGCGATCGCCGGCCATCTGCGTCGACTGCTGCCCGACACCGATGTGCGGGTGGCGTTCTGTGAGCAGAACGCACCGAATCTGGTCGACGTGCTGTCCGACGCCGCGCCGGGCTCCGTGGTGACCCCGCTGTTGCTGGCCAGCGCCTATCACGCCCGCACCGACATCCCCGCGCTCGTCGCGTCGTCCGGCGCACAGGTACACCAGGCCGACGTGCTCGGCGAGGACCCGCGGCTGCTGCAGGTGGTCCGGGAACGGCTTGCCGCGCTAGGCGTTTCACGCTTCGATGCCGGCCTGGGTGTGGTTCTCGTCAGCGTGGGATCGTCACACCCGGCCGCCAACGCCCGCACCGCGGCACTGGCCGGCAGTTTGGCCGACGGCACTCGCTGGGCCGGTGTCCAGGTCGCGTTTGCGACGGGCCAGACGCCGTCGGTGCCCGAAGCGGTTGAAGCGCTCCGCGCCCGCGGCGCCCAGCGACTGGTGATCGCCCCGTGGTTCCTGGCACACGGCCGCATCACCGACCGGGTGGCCGAGTTCGCCCGCAGCCAAGGCATTCCGATGGCTGAACCACTGGGTCCGCACCGGTTGGTTGCCGCGACCGTGCTCGACCGCTACGAGGAAGCACTCGCCGCGCGCAGCGCCGGATTCGCGGCTTAGATCTTCCCGCGAGCAGACGCGGAGGTACCGCAGAACGCGCGTTCTCGGGTACCTAAGCGTCTGCTCGCGCGAGGTTCGTCTCGGCGCCCGCTACCTGCGGGACCCGGGTGGCTCGCACGTACACGGTGTCACCTTCTACGAGTCCCAATGCCTCGGCGTCGCCGCGGGTGATCTGTGCGGTGAACGGGACATTGTTTGTGGCGCTGGTCAATTCGACCCGGACCTCGAAGCCCAGCATCACGATCCGGTCGATGGTGGCCCGCAGCACGCCCGTGGCCTCCGCGGTGCCGTCGCCCGCGGCGATCGCCATCTCCGGATTGCGGCCCACCCGGATGTCGTGGGGGCGCACCAGGATTCCGTTGAGCTCCGAGACAGCGCCGAGGAAGGACATGACGAACGCGTTGGCCGGCTCGTCGTAGACCTCCGTCGGCGATCCGACCTGCTCGATGCGGCCCTTGTTGAGCACCGCGATCCGGTCTGCGACATCGAGGGCCTCGGCCTGATCGTGGGTCACCAGCACGGTGGTGACGTGGACTTCGTCGTGCAGACGACGCAGCCAGGTCCGCAGGTCATCGCGGACCTTGGCGTCCAGCGCACCGAACGGTTCGTCGAGGAGCAAGACCTGCGGATCGACCGCGAGCGCACGGGCCAAGGCCATGCGCTGGCGCTGCCCGCCGGACAACTGGTTGGGGTAGCGGTTCTGAAATCCGGACAGCCCCACCACTTCCAGCAGATTGTCGACCTTCTCTTTTACCTCCGACTTGGGGCGTTTGCGGATCTTGAGGCCGAAGGCGACGTTGTCGCGCACCGAGAGATGCTTGAACGCCGCATAGTGCTGGAACACGAAGCCGATGTCGCGCCGCTGCGGCGGAATCCCGGTCACGTCACGCCCGTTGATGGTGACCGTGCCGGTATCGGGTTGATCCAACCCGGCAATCGCGCGCAGCAGCGTCGACTTCCCCGAACCGCTCGGCCCGAGCAGCGCCGTCAGCGAACCCGCGGGCACCTCGAAGTCGATGTTGTCCAGCGCCGCGAAATCGCCGTAGTGCTTGTTGGCGCCCCGCACCACGATCGCGTTGGTCCCCGTGTCGGACATCCCGTTGGACATGGCCACTCCTTCTAAGACTGTTCGGCCCGGGTGCGGCGTCGATCCAGGATCACCTGAACCACAAGGACGATCACCGCGACGGCCATCAGCAAGGTCGAGATCGCGTACGCGCCGTACACCGATTCGGCGGTACCGCGGTTGTATCGGTCGGCCACCAGCAACGTCAGCGTCTGGGAGGCGCCCGGCAGATTCGACGACACCATGATCACCGCGCCGAACTCACCCAGAGTGCGCGCGATGGTCAGCACGATGCCGTAGGTCAGACCCCAGCGGATGGACGGCAACGTTACCCGCCAAAACGTCTGCCACCACGTGGATCCCAGCGTGGCGGCAGCCTCCTCCTGGTCCGTGCCGATCTCGTGCAGCACCGGTTCCACCTCGCGTATGACGAACGGAACGGTCACGAAGATGCTGGCCAGCACGATGCCGGGGAGACCGAAGATGATCTTGAAACCGAGGTTGTTCTCGACGAAACCGAACAGACCTGCCGATCCCCACAGCAGGATCAACGCAACACCGACCACCACAGGTGAGACGGCGAACGGCAGGTCGATGACGGCCTGCAGGGCACTCTTGCCGCGGAACCTGTTGCGTGCCAGCACAAGCGCCGTCGGCACACCGAACAGGACGTTGAGTGGCACCACGATCGCCACCACGAGCAGCGACAGGTTCAGCGCGGATATCGCCGCGGGCGTGCTGATCGATGCGAAGAACGCGCCGAACCCCGGTGCGAATGTGCGCCACAGGATCAGCCCCACCGGCACGATGACCAGGACGGCGATGTAGGCCAGCGCCAGGTAGCGCGCCAGATTTCGGGCCCACGGCGACAACGTCATCGCTCGAGCTCCTGGCGTTTGGCGGTCCGCGACCCCACCACCCGCAGCACGAACAACACCAAGAATGAAACAACGAGCAGCACAATCGAAATCGCTGCGGCGCCGGTACGGTCGTCGTTTTCGATGAGGGTCCGGATCCACTGTGAGGATACTTCGGTCTCCCCTGGCACTGCGCCGCCGATCAGCACGACCGACCCGAATTCGCCGATCGCCCGGGAGAACGCCAGGCCGGCGCCGGACAGCAACGACGGCAGCAGTGCGGGCAGGATCACCTTGGTGAAGATGATCCGGTTGTTGGCACCCAGCGAAGCCGCGGCCTCCTCGACTTCCCTGTCGAGTTCGAGCAGCACCGGTTGGACCGAACGCACCACGAACGGCAAGGTCACGAACAGCAGCGCGACACCGACACCCCACTTGGTGTGCTGCAGATGGAGATCCACCGGGCTCGCCGGGCCGTAGAGCGCCAGCATCACCAGGCTCGCCACGATCGTCGGCAACGCGAACGGCAGGTCGATCAACGAATCCACGATGCGCTTCCCCGGGAAATCGTCCCGGGTGAGCACCCACGCGACCAGCAGGCCGAACACCAGGTTGACCACCGTGACCCCGGTGGAGATGGTCAGCGTCACCCGGAACGAATCCAGCGCGGCGTTGGATGTGACCGCGGCCCAGAACGCATTCCAGCCCCCGCCTGCGGACTGCCACAGGATCGCGGCCAGCGGCAGCAGCACGATGACGCTCAACCAGATCGACGCCGCACCGACCCGAAGAGACGTCGTGCCGTAGCGCCCGCGGACCGCGCCGGGAGCCGAAGCTCCCGGCGCGGTCGCGGATGCCGGCTCAGCCTCCGCGGGAGCGGTCATCCAGTTGCCTGCTTGTAGATCTTGGTGATCGACCCATTGTCCTTGTCGAACAGCGCCGGGTCCACCCCGGCCCAGCCACCGAGATCCGCGATGGTCCAAAGCTTCTCAGGCGTCGGGAAGTCCTCGGTGAATTCCGCGGCGACCGCCGGGTCAACCGGTCGGAAACCGGCCTCGGCCCACAGCTTCTGTCCTTCGGGCGTGTAGAGGAAGTTCTTCAGCGCGTTGGCTGCATCGGCATGGGGGCTGGTGCTGACGACCGCGACGGGATTCTCGATCTTGAACGTCTGCGGCGGATTGATGTGCTCGACGGGCTTGCCCTGCCGCTCGACGTTGATCGCCTCGTTCTCGTAGCTGATCAGCACGTCACCGGTGCCCTGCAAGAACACGTCAGTGGCTTCGCGGCCCGAACTGGGACGCGTCTTGACGTGTTCGGTCACCAGCTTGTTGACGAAATCCAGGCCCGCTTCCGAATCCTTGCCGCCGTTGCTCTTCGCCGCATACGGGGCCAGCAGGTTCCACTTGGCCGAACCGGAACTGAGCGGGCTCGGGGTGACCACCTCGAGGCCCGGTTGGAGCAGGTCGTCCCAATCCTTGATGCCCTTGGGGTTGCCCTTGCGGACGACGAGCGAAACGACCGAGCCGAACGGGATGCCCTTCGTGTTGCCGGCGTTCCAGTCCTCGGCCACCTTCCCGGCCTTGACCAACCGGGTGATGTCGGGCTCCACCGAGAAGTTGACGATGTCGGCCGGCTTGCCGTCGACGACCGCGCGCGACTGGTCACCCGAGGCGCCGTAGGACGTGGTCACCGCCGTGTCCTTGCCCTCCTCGGTGGCGGTGAACGCCGGGATGATCTTGCTCCAACCCGGCTCCGGCACCGCATACGCGACGAGCGTCAGCTTGGTGCCCGCTCCCCCGGCGGAGCCGTCGTCTCCGGCAACGTCGCTGGCGCCGCCGGCGCAACCGACTGCCAGTACTCCGGTGGTGGCCAGAACGGCCGAATTCCTGGCGACGTTCAGCCAGAACCTGCTCAAGTTGGACTTCATAGTGGGCCCTGATGACCTTTCGTTGCGAACACCGGACAGTGGAGGTCCGTCATTGCGGAAAGGCGATGGATCAGTATCCGGGCACAAGGATGGCCGCTACTGACACCAAACCGCTGACGGGTTGGAGTCAGCGACAACAGTCGACGTCAGCAGCAGCGCATGAACCCACGGCAAGGAGAGCCAGGAGGTGGCTCTCCGTGGTGCCGGGCGCTGCGTGCATGGCGCGAAGAATAACAGAATTCCGGGATGGCGCCCCGCGGCGAGCCAGTTCAGCGCGTCAGCCACCACATGACGATGACCAACACCACCAGGGCCACCAGGGCCAGAGTCACGCGCGAACGGGGCATGCCGGTCATGATTCGTCGGCCCGGTCATCGGCGCCGGCCCGGCGCAGTCGGCGGATGCCTTGGGTCCCCTGGCTCAAAACGCCGTCGAGCAGCACCGCGGTGCCGTACGCCAGCAGCAGAACCACCGGCATCACCACCGCCGTCTGGGCAAGGAACGGCAGCCCGGTCAGCCACAGCTCGACGCCGTCCCACCAGCTCAGGATCGCGCTCATGCGGCAAGCGTATGCGACGGGCGGGATTCATCCTGATTCATCCCGGCCCCGCCCGTAACCTTCGACACGGGCCTGTCGGGTAGACGTCACCTCTATCCGCAGTCGATGATGTGCGGATGGTTCTGCAACACACCGAGCGCACCCACGGGGCCAGTGCGGGCGAAAAAGCACACGAGGCGCCGCTGACGATGACGGCTCCGGTGCCGTATGCACCCGCCGCCGCGCTGCGGAACCCGTTCCCGCCGATCGCGGACTACGCGTTCCTGTCGGACTGTGAGAACACCTGCCTGATCTCGTCGGCCGGGTCGGTGGAATGGCTGTGTGTGCCGCGGCCGGATTCGCCCAGTGTGTTCGGCGCGATCCTGGACCGCGGCGCCGGTCACTTTCGGCTGGGGCCCTACGGGGTGTCGGTGCCGGCCGCGCGTCGCTATCTGCCCGGCAGCCTCATCCTGGAAACCACGTGGCAGACCCACACCGGTTGGGTGATCGTGCGCGATGCCCTCGTGATGGGCCCCTGGCACGACATCGACACCCGCTCGCGCACCCACCGTCGCACCCCGATGGACTGGGACGCCGAGCACATCCTGTTGCGCACCGTGCGCTGTGTGAGCGGCACGGTCGAGATCGTGATGGACTGCCAGCCGTCCTTCGACTATCACCGCGTCGGCGCTGCCTGGGAATACTCCGGCCCTGCCTATGGCGAGGCGATCGCGCGGGCCAGCCGCAATCCCGACTCCCACCCCACCCTGCGGCTCACCACCAATCTGCGGATCGGCTTGGAAGGACGCGAAGCGCGGGCACGGACCCGGCTCACCGAGGGCGACAACATCTATGTCGCGCTGAGCTGGTCGAAGCATCCGGCGCCGCAAACGTACGACGAGGCGGCGGACAAGATGTGGAAGACCAGTGAATCGTGGCGCCAGTGGATCAACGTCGGCAACTTCCCCGACCATCCCTGGCGGTCCTACCTGCAACGCAGCGCGCTGACCCTCAAAGGGCTGACCTACTCCCCAACCGGCGCCCTGCTCGCCGCTCCCACCACCTCGCTGCCGGAAACCCCACAGGGCGAACGCAACTGGGACTATCGCTACGCCTGGGTGCGTGACTCGACGTTCGCCCTGTGGGGCCTGTACACGCTCGGCCTGGATCGTGAGGCCGATGATTTCTTCGCGTTCATCGCCGACGTGTCGGGCGCCTATAACGGCGAACGCCACCCCCTGCAGGTGATGTACGCCGTCGGCGGGGAACGCAGCCTGGTCGAGGAAGAGCTGTTGCACCTGTCGGGCTACGACAATTCCCGGCCGGTCCGCATCGGCAACGGCGCATACAACCAGCGTCAGCACGACATCTGGGGCACCATGCTCGACTCGGTGTACCTCCACGCCAAGTCCCGCGAGCAGATTCCCGAGGCACTGTGGCCGGTGCTGAAGAATCAGGTCGAGGAAGCGATCAAGCACTGGAAGGAGCCCGACCGCGGCATCTGGGAGGTCCGCGGCGAGCCTCAGCACTTCACCTCCAGCAAGATCATGTGTTGGGTGGCACTGGATCGCGGCTCGAAGCTGGCCGAACTCCAGGGTGAGAAGAGCTACGCCCAACAGTGGCGGGCGATCGCCGAGGAGATCAAGGCCGACATCCTGGCCCGCGGAGTGGACTCCCGTGGGGTGCTGACTCAGCGCTACGGCGACGACGCGCTGGACGCATCGCTGCTGCTGGCTGTGCTGACCCGATTCCTGCCGGCCGACGATCCCCGGGTGCGGGCGACCGTGCTGGCCATCGCCGACGAGCTCACCGAGGACGGGCTGGTGCTGCGGTACCGGGTCGAGGAGACCGACGACGGCCTGTCCGGAGAAGAGGGCACGTTCACAATCTGTTCGTTCTGGCTCGTGTCGGCCCTTGTCGAGATCGGCGAGGTGAGCCGCGCCAAACATCTGTGTGAGCGGTTGCTGTCCTTCGCGAGCCCGCTGCACCTGTACGCCGAGGAGATCGAGCCGCGCACCGGCCGCCACCTGGGCAACTTCCCACAGGCCTTCACTCACCTGGCTCTGATCAACGCGGTGGTCCACGTCATCCGGGCCGAGGAGGAAGCCGACAGCTCCGGGGTCTTCGTGCCCGCCAACGCGCCTATGTAGATCGCCTGCAGCCCTTGAAAATTGTGTCGAGTGTGCGGTTTCGTACGCGGCTCGCCGGTGTGCTCGGATCAAACCGCACACTCGCGGGTGACAGGCTCGTCAGCCTCGCCCGGTGACCGCGCCAAAAGCCACGCCTCGCCGTCGCCCTCCCCTGCGGCGATGACGTCGAGCCCGGCGAACACTGCCGGCAACTCACCGGGGCGGGCGCGGAATCGTCCGGGAGCCGCGCCAACCTCACTGAGCGCGCAGATCGCGAGAATGCCTGCGGGGCTGAGGCGTTCGGCCATGGCCGGGTAGAGCCTGGGATCCCGGAACCGGTGACAGAGGACGACGTCGACGGGTGGCCCGGCGGGCAGGCCGTCGTCGAGGTCGACGACATCGAAGCGGCAACGCTGCGCCACGTCGTGCCGCTCGGCAAGGGCTCGCGCCTGACCGACCGCCACCTCGGACACGTCGACGCCACGGACCGTCAGCCCACGCTTGGCCAACCAGACCGACCCCAGCCCGGGCCCGCAGGCGAGATCGAGTGCCGTGCCCGCGACTGGGAAGACGGCCGAGTACGGACCGAAAACCGAGGGCGGGCCAACCTCCTCGCGCGGCACCCGGTCCGCGTACGTCGCGTCCCACCGGTCCCGATCCTGCGCACTCACGCGGTCACCCTACGGACCGCCAGGGAATAGCAGCGTCACCGGCGAGGTTTGCCCCGTCATGCGAGCCATCGTCTACGACCCGCAAGCCCCTGCCAATCTTCGGTTCGACGAGGTGGCCGAACCACCGGTAGCCGAATCGGAGGCATTGATCGACGTGCACGCGATCGCCCTGAACTTCGGCGAGCTGCACTTCATCGATCATGCTCGGAAACCCGGAGAGGTGCCCGGCTGGGACAGCGCCGGGGTGGTGGTGCAGCCGGCGGCTGACGGCTCCGGACCCCCGCTCGGCACCCGCGTGGTCGGTTTCAACGGCGGGGCGGGCTGGGCCGAGCGCCGCGCTCTGGACACCGAGAATCTGGCCGAGGTACCGGAGTTCGTCGAATTCGAGGAAGCCGCCGCGATACCGGTGGCCGGTGTGACGGCTCTGCAGGCGCTACGCGCGCTGGGCCCGGTCGTCGGACGACGCGTGCTCATCACGGGCGCCTCCGGTGGTGTCGGCCGGTTCGCGGTACAACTGGCCGCCCGAGCCGGCGCCCATGTGATCGCCGCGGTCGGAAGCCCGGCGCGCGGGGCAGGCCTCCCGGAGTTGGGCGCAGCCGAGGTGGTCGTCGGGCTCGACGGCGTGACCGAGCCGGTGTTCGGTGTGTTGGACAACGTCGGCGGACACCTACTTGCACAGGCGTTCAGTCTCGTATCCGACGGCGGGTCGGTGCAGTCGATCGGGATGGCCTCCAACGAGCCCACCACCATCGACTTCGAACACGAACGCCGCCTCGGCAACCGGAAACGGTTGGAGCCGTTCACCGTTCACGCACCCATCGGTGATGATCTGCAATACCTGCTGACGCTGCTGGCCGACGGTGAGCTCGATCCGCAGATCGGCCTGCGTGATTCGTGGGACAACGTTTCGGCTGCAGCGCACGCGTTGCTGAGTCGTACAGTCGCAGGCAAGGCGGTCTTGCGCGTCCGCTGATCGTCAGAGGCTCAGATGTTTTCGATGTTCGAGACGATCTGAGCGGCGATCTCCGCGGCTTGGCTGTCGATGTCGTCGCCACAGGCCCACGCCTCGACAATCACGTTGGAAGCCACCGACATCGCGTGGTGGCACCCGCCGCTCGGAGCCCCCTTCGGGGTGGACATCTGGCTGATCAAGGATTCCTCGACCGTTACCTCGCTGACCGCCCATTCCAGCGGCAGGTTTTCGCTGTCGAACGTCACGATCGAGCCCACGCAGCTGTCCCACATTGCCTGCGAGACGTCGAAGAAGTCCTGCGCCTGCTCGGCCGACGGATACAGCACCACCGCCTGCTCGAGCCAGTGCGGATTGTCGTCGCCTGGTTCCCGCACGATCTGATCGCGTGCCGCGGTCCATCCGCTGTCCCCGTACACCCGTTCCTGCGCGCCGAATGCGGCGCCGAGACAATCCTGATCCGACACAGCGGCGGAGTTGTCGTTCAGATCGTCGAGATCCAACGAGACCTCAAGGTCGAATGATCCGACGATGTTGTTGAGATCCTCCACCGGAAGGAGCACACCGTCGAGGTCGGATTCCTCCAGCGTGGTCTCCAGCGGCGGGGCGTCGGGATCCCGCAGCGCCGAACCGGTCACCGTGGTGACGCATCCCGCCAGCAGTACCGACGCGATCACGGCGGCGCCCGCCGTGCACAGCCGGGCCCAGCCCGTGCCGATTGCCATCTACCCATTGTCGCCGACAGCGCAGGTACGCGCGGGGGTACCGGCGTCAATCAGCTACTTCTTGGACTTGTCCCCGGCGGCATCGGTGGACAGCGCCGCGACGAACGCTTCCTGCGGAACCTCGACCCGGCCAATGGTCTTCATGCGCTTCTTGCCCTCCTTCTGCTTCTCCAGCAGCTTGCGCTTACGGGTGATGTCACCGCCGTAGCACTTCGAGAGCACGTCTTTACGGATTGCCCGAATGTTTTCTCGCGCAATGATTTTCGAACCGATCGCGGCCTGCACGGGGACTTCGAACTGCTGGCGCGGGATGAGCTCCTTGAGCTTGGTGGTCATCTTGTTGCCGTAGGCCGCCGCCGAATCCTTGTGCACGATCGCGCTGAACGCGTCGACAGCCTCGCCCTGCAACAGGATGTCGACCTTGACCAGTGCGGCCTCCTGCTCGCCGGCCTCCTCGTAGTCGAGGCTGGCGTAGCCGCGGGTGCGCGACTTCAGCGAGTCGAAGAAGTCGAAGATGATCTCGCCCAACGGCATGGTGTAGCGCAGCTCGACACGTTCCGGCGACAGGTAATCCATGCCGCCGAGCTCGCCGCGACGCTGCTGGCAGAGCTCCATGATGGTGCCGATGAACTCGCTAGGAGCGATCACCGTGGTTTTGACCACCGGCTCGTGGACCTCACGGACCTTGCCCTCAGGCCAGTCCGACGGGTTGGTCACCACCATCTCGGAACCGTCGTCCTTGACGACGCGGTAGACCACGTTCGGCGACGTGGAGATGAGGTCGAGGTTGAATTCGCGCTCCAGCCGCTCACGGGTGATCTCCATGTGCAGCAGCCCCAGGAAGCCGCAGCGGAACCCGAAGCCCAGCGCCACCGACGTCTCAGGTTCGTAGGTCAGGGCGGCGTCGTTGAGCTGCAGCTTGTCCAGCGCGTCCCGCAGAACCGGGTAGTCCGAGCCGTCGACGGGATACAGGCCCGAATAGACCATCGGCCTGGGTTCGCGATAGCCGGTCAGCGCCTCCTTGGCACCGTGACGGGCCGTGGTCACCGTGTCACCGACCTTGGACTGACGCACGTCCTTGACGCCGGTGATCAGGTAGCCGACCTCACCGACCCCGAGGCCCACGGTGGCCTTCGGCTCGGGCGAGACGATGCCCACCTCCAGCAGCTCGTGGGTGGCGCCGGTCGACATCATCGCGATCTTCTCGCGCGGGTTGAGCTTGCCGTCGACCACGCGCACGTAGGTCACCACGCCGCGGTAGATGTCGTAGACGGAGTCGAAGATCATCGCCCGTGCGGGTGCGTCCGAGTCACCGACGGGGGCCGGAATGAGCCGCACCACCTCGTCGAGCAGCTCGCGGACACCTTCACCGGTCTTGCCGGAGACGCGGAGTACGTCGGACGGTTCGCACCCGATGATGTGCGCGATCTCGCCCGCGTAACGATCCGGATCGGCGGCGGGCAGGTCGATCTTGTTGAGCACCGGGATGATCGTCAGATCCCGGTCCAGCGCCAGGTACAGGTTCGCCAGCGTCTGCGCCTCGATGCCCTGCGCGGCGTCGACCAGCAGCACGGCCCCCTCACAGGCCTCCAGCGCCCGCGACACCTCGTAGGTGAAGTCGACGTGGCCGGGCGTGTCGATCAGGTGCAGCACGAACTCTTCGCCGTTGACCTCCCACGGCAGCCGGACGTTCTGCGCCTTGATGGTGATCCCGCGCTCGCGTTCGATGTCCATCCGGTCCAGGTACTGGGCCCGCATATCGCGATCCGCGACCACGCCGGTGATGCCCAGCATCCGGTCGGCCAGCGTCGACTTGCCGTGGTCGATGTGGGCGATGATGCAGAAGTTCCGAATCTGCGCCGGCGCAGTGAAGGTTTTGTCGGCGAAACTGCTGATGGGAATCTCCTGGTGAGCGCGTCTGTCTGGCACGTGGTGTGCGCCTCCAGGGTATCGAGCAACGCCCCTCGCGACACAATCGCCGGGTGCAGCCATCCCCGGGTCGCTGCGCTCCGGTCCGCCGGTGGTCCTGACTTATGCTCGACAGATGGCGTCGCAATGGAAGACGTTCCAGCGTTTTGCGGAGAACCTCGTGTTCAACGAGGCGCCCAAATTCGTGCGCCAACTACAGAATCCCGAGAACGTGCCGCGCGCCGTGCAGCAGGGCATTCAGCAGGGCATCCGGCTGGGTCTTGACGTCCTGGCGGGTGGGCCGACAGAGAAGGCTCCCGCGCTCGCCGCCGGACGGCCGGTATCGCAGCACAGCCTTCCCACAGAGCAGCGCGCCCGAAAGCTCGTGTACTCACCTGACCTGGACGGCCGCGCCGATCCCGGGGAGATCGTGTGGACCTGGGTCGTCTACGAGGACGATCCGACGAAAGGCAAGGACCGGCCGGTGCTCGTGGTGGGCCGCGACCAGCGCACCCTGCTCGGGCTGATGCTGTCCAGCCAGGACTACCACCGCGAGGATCCCGACTGGGTCGGCATCGGCACCGGAAACTGGGATTACGACGGCCGGGCGAGCTGGGTCCGATTGGACCGCGTGCTCGACGTGCCGGAGGAAGGTATCCGCCGCGAAGGCGCGATCCTCGACCGTGACCGGTTCGAGGTCATCGCCGCGCGGCTGCGCGCCGAATACTCCTGGAGTTGACGTTCGGCGGTATTAATTCGGCGCGATTGGGCATTCACTGCCCATGACCGCTGTACCGCCCGATCCCGATCCGGCCGACACTCCCGACCTGGAGCCCGGAGGCGGCGTCGCTCCCGGTGCAACGCCGCCGGACTCGGGACAGACTTCCGGACTCGGCGAGCCCGAGCCGCGCCCCAAGCGGAAGATGACGCCCACATCCGCCACGGCCATGGTGGGTCTCGCGCTTCTGGTTGCGCTGTTCGTCGCTGCCGGCGTGCTGCTGGTGATGAACATCTCAGGCGTCTTCGACTAGCGTGGCTGCCGCCACATCGGCGTCATCGTGGGCCCGCCGTCAGGCAACCGGATCTCCCCGGTGACCTCAAACCCGAACCGCATGTAGTACGGCACGTTGTCGGGATTGCTCGACTCGAGATAGGCCGGTGCGTGCTCGGCGTCCACCCGATCCAGGCGCGAATGCATCAGTGCGTGCCCGAAACCACCGCCGCGCACCGCTGGATCGCTGCCGATCACCGCCAGATACCAGTGCGGCTCCTCGGGGTGATGCTCCTTCATGAGCTCGACGACCTGCTGGCCCCGCCCCATGCTGCGCCCGAACGCCAACATGAGGGTGGGCAGCATGCGCAGCTCTTCGAGTTGCGTCTGCTTCCACCGGCCGGGGGCATCCCACAACGCCGCCGCTGAGATCTCACCGCCCCGGCTTGCCACCTCGGCGGCCGTGCCGCGCAGGAAGTGGTGGCGGGTAATGGCTGCGAACAGCTTCGGCAGGCCCTTGGACCGTCGCGCATCATCGGGCAGCACCCACTGCATCACCGGGTCGTCGTAGAACGCCCGGCCGAGGACGGCAGCCAAGCGCCTGACATCGGATTTGCGTGCGGGACGAACGTCGACAGCTGCCACCGGCCCACCATCGCACACCTCGTCGACCCATAACAGCGACGACGCGGCAATCCTTGTGGCGCTGGCCTTTGGCGGACTTTCGACGCGGTCAACGCCCCTGCGTGATGTAGGCCTGCAGTTGTTGCTGCTCGGCTTCCAGTTCTTCCATGCGGGTCTTGACCACGTCCCCGATGCTGACGATGCCGGCCAGCCTGCCGTTGTCCAACACCGGGATGTGCCGAACCCGGTTCTCGGTCATCAGCACGCTGAGATGGTCGACCGTGTCACGCGGCGTGCAGGTCGCGACGACCGTCGTCATGATCTCCGACACCGGCTGCGCCAACAGGCTGCTGCCCCGCTCGTGCAGCTTGCGCACCACATCGCGCTCCGAGACTATGCCGATCAGCCCGCCGGGTCCGAGGACGACCATGGCGCCGATGTTCATCTCCGCGAGGCTGGCCAACAGCTCGGTCACCGTGGTCTCCGGCGAGATCGTCGCCACTGCAGTGCCCTTGTTCTTCAGCACGTCCGCGATCCGCATCGCCCGCCTCCGATCGTGATCCATCTCACAACAGGCTAGGTCGGTGGCGGTCGGCGCGAAAGGGGTTCGGCCGTCTCTCGCAGAGGAATAAATCGGCCTGAGGATCGGCTGCACGTCCCGAAATCGTGTGACCATCGAACAAGGGAGCCCACGATGAGCAGTGCACCGTCCGTCGCCACCACTCGGTTGGGTGACGAATTGACAGTCAGCGCAATAGGTTTCGGGGCGATGGCCCTGACTCCGGTGTACGGGGAGGTGAACGACGAGGACTCCCTGGCCACGCTGCACCACTGCCTGGACCTGGGCGTCACCTTCATCGACACCGCCAACATCTACGGCGGCGGAGACAACGAGCGGTTGATCGCCCGGCTTTTGGCCGACCGGCGCGACGAGGTCACCCTGGCCACCAAGTTCGGCATCGATGGCAACCCGGCCGACCGCGCCGCAGGCCGCCCAACCGCCCGAGGAGACGCCGAGTATGTACGGAGCAGCATCGACGCAAGCCTTCGGCGCCTGGAAACCGACGTCGTCGATCTGTATTACATGCACCGTCGCGACGTGACCGTGCCGATCGAGGAGACGGTCGGGGCGATGGCGGAACTCGTGGCAGCAGGCAAGGTGCGCCATCTCGGACTGTCCGAGGTGACCGCCGACGAGCTGCGCGCCGCCGTGACGGTGCACCCGATCGCCGCGGTGCAGAGCGAGTGGTCGATCTGGAGCCGTGACGTCGAGCGCAATGTCATCCCCACGGCCGTCGAGCTGGGAGTGGGATTCGTGCCGTACTCGCCGCTGGGCCGTGGTTTCCTCACCGGCACAGTCCAGTCGGCCGCCGATCTCGCGTCGCCCACCGACTTCCGCAAGACCATGCCCCGCTTCGCCGAAGAATCGCTGGACGCCAACCTCGCGGTGGTGGGTGTCATTCGATCGATCGCCACCGAGGTCGAGGCGACGCCGGCGCAGGTGGCACTGGCCTGGCTGCGCTACCGCGCCGAGTCCCTGGGCATCGCCTCGTCCCCCATTCCGGGTACCCGACGCGCCACCCGCGTCGAGGAGAACCTCGGCTCGCTGGCGTTGGCCCTGACACCCGACCAGCTCACGGCGCTGGATGCCGCGGGCGCAGCGGTGTCGGGCGATCGCTACAGCGATCTTTCCTGGGTTTCGGCGGGCCGGGAGTAGTCCGCGACGCGAAAAACTCATGCTTGCAGGCGAATCAGTGATCTCGGCGGCTTGGACGCGGTAGGAATGACCTCATGATCGAGGTCACGTTGCTCGGCACCGGCAGTCCCATCCCCGACCCGCATCGCGCCGGACCGTCGACGTTGGTGCGTGCCGGTGATCAGAGCTTCCTCATCGACTGCGGCCGTGGCGTACAACAGCGACTGGCCGCAGTCGGTTCTGGCGCCAATCGGCTGAGCGCGGTACTGCTCACCCACCTACACAGTGACCACATCGCCGATCTGGGCGACGTGCTCATCACCCGGTGGGTGAGCACGTTCACCCCGGACATGCCGCCACTGCCCATCATCGGACCACCCGGGACCGCCGAGGTGGTGGAGGCGACGCTGAAGGCCTTCGGTTTCGATATCGGCTACCGCATCGCCCACCACGCCGATCTCACCGGCCCACCGCCGGTCGAGGTGCACGAAAGCACCGAGGGAATGGTGTGGGACCACAACGGCCTGCGCATCCGGGTGGCGCCCACCGACCACCGACCGGTAGCGCCGACCATCGGTTTTCGGATCGAGCACAGCGGTGCGTCAGTGGTCCTGGCCGGCGACACCGTGCCGTGCGACGACCTCGACAGCCTGGCCGCGGGCGCGGGCGCGCTCGTGCACACTGCGATCCGCAAGGACCTCATCGAAAAGCTTCCGCAGCAACGGATCCGGGATATCTGCGACTACCATTCGTCGGTGCAGGAAGCTGCGGCGACTGCGGCCAGGGCCGGCGTCGGGATTCTGATCCTCACCCACTACGTGCCTGCCATCGCCCCGGGCACCGAGGAACAGTGGCGGTCGCTGGCCGCGTCCGAA
Organism: Mycolicibacterium sp. XJ870; assembly: GCF_053483975.1. Taxonomy (NCBI): domain Bacteria; kingdom Bacillati; phylum Actinomycetota; class Actinomycetes; order Mycobacteriales; family Mycobacteriaceae; genus Mycobacterium; species Mycolicibacterium sp. XJ870. The sequence continues at coordinate 96,421 of NZ_JBEFTI010000009.1, read as the reverse complement.
TTCGACCGGCAGATCGAACTCGGCGACGATCTGCACAGAGTCGAGGTGCATCCCGGGGTGTGTGTCAGGCCAGCCGGGTGATCTCCACCACGACGTCGAGGTCCGTCGACCCCTCGCCGGAGTAGATCCCCTTGAGCGGAGTGACGTCCGAATAATCCCGGCCCACACCGACACTGACGTACTGCTCATTGATTTCCGCGTCGTTGGTCGGATCGTAGTTCCACCAACCACCTGTCCACGCCTGAATCCACGCGTGACTCTGCCCGTCGATGGTCTCGCCCAATGCCGCCTCCCGGTTCGGATGCAGGTAACCGGACACGTAGCGGGCCGGAATGCCCATGGCGCGCAACAGGATCAACGTCAGATGCGCAAAATCCTGGCAGACCCCCTTGCCTTCCTGCAACGCATCCAGACCCGACGAGTGCACTCCGGTGGTACCCGGCACATAGTCGAGTTCACTGCGCACCCACCGCGCCACGGCAATGACTGCGTCGTGGGGTTCGTGATCCTTGGTGATCCGCTCGCCCACCCGCTGGATGCGCTTGCTACGAGGCGTGTAGTGGGTGGGGCTCAGTACCTCGTCGAACCGGTCCAACACAGCCTCGGTCTGCAGATCGTCCCAACTGACCGGCTCGGCAGGCCTTTCCCCGACGTCGGTCTCGACCACCGACGATGACGTCACCTCCAACTCGGTGTGCGGCGCGTGCAGGTCGAACGCCGTCACCGCGGTGCCCCAGTAGTCCACATACCGATAGGACCTGGTGGCCGGCACGGTTTCCACCCGGTTGAGGATGACGTTCTGCCGGGAGTCCGAGCGTGGTGTCAACCGTGCCTCGTTGAAGGACGCGGTCACCGGTGACTTGTAGGCGTATCCGGTCGAGTGCACAACCCGCATGCGCCACATCATCGTCTCCTCTTCGCGCAAGCGCTCATCGCCTAGATCTCGCCTTCTTCGATGACCATTGCCTCGCCACGCCCGGCGTCCGTCCAGGCCACCCACGGCGCGGAGTGGAAATACTGCAGCGCCAACGCTTCTCCGACGTCTCGGCAGGTTTCCTGCAGCCAGGCCAATCGCGTCTCCAGGGATTCCAGCAGCACGCCGGGCTGCAGGAACTCCAGCTCGCTGCGGGCCCGGCCCAGCAGCCGCTGTGCTTCCGCCTTCGCGCCGAGCCGGTTGTCCGGACGGTTGAGCAGTTCGTCGAGACTGATCTCGGCCAACCGCAACGAAAAGAAGATCGACCGGGGGAACAACCGGTCCAGCATCATGAATTCGACCACTCGACCCGCGTCGAGCGCCCCGCGGTAAGTGCGTAGGTACGTGTCATGCGCACCGGCCGAGCGCAACAACGTCACCCAGGCCGGGGAGGACCCGCTGTCGCCGACCCGGGACAGCAGCAGCCGTACCGTCATGTCCACGCGTTCAATTGCGCGGCCCAGCAGCATGAACCGGTATCCATCGTCGCGGCTCAGCGTCGAGTCGGCCAACCCGGCGAACATCGCCGCCCGGCCTTCGACGTAGGACAGGAACTCGTGCGGGCCCAGCCGCTTGGCTGCCCGTTCCCGTTCGGCGAGCGCGTTGTAGGTGGTGTTGAGGCACTCCCAGATCTCGGTGGACGTCACCTCGCGGGCCCCGCGGGCATTCTCCCGGGCCGCCGAGATGGCGTCGACGATCGAGGCACCGCCGTAGGTATCGCGGCTGAACGCCACGATGTCGGTCAGCGACCAGACGTCGAGACGCTCCTTGGGTGGGTCCATGCCGAGCACCCGTAGCAGAGTCCGCGACGCCTGATCCGGGTCGACGCTCGAATCCTCCAGCAGCTGATGCACTGTCACGTCCAGGATGCGTGCGGTGTCGTCGGCCCGCTCCACGTAACGTCCGATCCAGTACAACGATTCGGCATTGCGTGCCAGCATCTGTCTCTCACCCCCTACTGCTGTTGCTGTTGCTGTTGCGACGAATCTTCATCAGCGCCATCGGCTTTGGGACCTTTGGCGGCCTTGGGCAGGGACCGCACAACCTCGGCCGCGGCCAGCTCACGATCGGCCACCGAGGTCCGCGTCGCCAGCACCCAGGTGTCCTTCGACCCGCCGCCCTGACTGGAATTGACCACCAGCGAGCCCTCCGGCAGCGCCACCCGGGTCAGTCCACCGGGCAGCACCCACACGTCGTTGCCGTCGTTGACCGCGAACGGCCGCAGGTCGACGTGCCGTGGGGCCAGCTTGCTGTCGATCTGCGTCGGCACGGTGGACAGCTGCATCACCGGCTGCGCGATCCAGCCGCGCGGGTCACTGCGGATCTTCTTGCTGATCGTCGCAAGCTCCTTGGCCGACGCGTCCGGACCGAACACGATGCCGTACCCGCCCGACCCCTCGACCGGTTTGATGACCAGTTCGTCGATCCGGTCGAGCACTTCCTCACGCTCGTCGTCGAGCCAGCACCGGTGGGTGTCCACGTTGGCCAGCACCGGCTTCTCCCCGAGGTAGTACTCGATGATGGTCGGCACATAGGTGTAGACCAGCTTGTCGTCGCCGACCCCGTTGCCGACCGCGCTGGAGATCACCACGTTGCCGGCGCGGGCGGCGTTGAGCAGTCCCGCGACCCCGAGCACCGAGTCCGGCCGGAACTGCATGGGGTCCAGAAAGGCGTCGTCGATGCGGCGGTAGATGACGTCGACCTGGCGCTCGCCCTCGGTGGTGCGCATGTACACCGCGTTGTCGCGACAGAACAGGTCGCGGCCCTCGACCAGCTCCACGCCCATCTGCCGGGCCAAGAGCGAATGCTCGAAGTACGCCGAGTTGTAGACGCCCGGGGTGAGCACCACGACCGTGGGATCGGCGACGTTGGTGGGGGCGGCATTGCGCAGCGCCCGCAGCAGATGCGACGAGTAGTCGCCGACCGCCCGCACCCGGTGGGTGGCGAACAGGTTCGGGAAGACCCGGGCCATGGTGCGCCGGTTCTCCATGACGTAGGACACCCCGGACGGCGATCGCAGATTGTCCTCGAGCACCCGGAAGTCGCCCTTGGCGTCGCGGATCAGGTCGATACCCGCGACATGGATGCGAACCCCGTTGGGCGGGACGATGCCCGCCGCCTCGCGGTGGAAGTGTTCGCACGAGGTGACCAGCCGTCGCGGGATCACGCCATCACGCAGGATTTCCTGCTCGCCGTAGATGTCGTGGAGGTACATCTCCAATGCCTTGACGCGCTGGGTGATGCCCCGTTCCAGCCGTGACCACTCCGCCGCCGAGATCACCCGCGGCACGAGGTCCAGTGGGAACGGCCTCTCCTGCCCGGACAACGAAAAAGTGATGCCCTGGTCGATGAAGGCCCGGCCCAGCGCCTCCGAGCGCGCCTGCAGCTCGGACGCGTCCGACGGAGCAAGCTCGGCGAAGATGCCCTTGTACGGCCCACGCACGTTGCCGGCCGCGTCGAACATCTCGTCGAAGGCCTCGGAATACCGGCCGAGCTGGTTGTAGCCGTCGAAGACGCCCTGGTGTTTGGCGCGAGCCGCGGAGTTGTTGCTGCGCGTCGTCCGCGCGGACTGGGGCGGCAGATCCTCGTCTACTTCTCGCGTCCGCGGTACCTTTTGCGCTCCTCGCGGTCCAACGTCCATCCACAACATGCTGCACCACCTGCGGGTTTTTTGCCGGTTCAACGGCACAGTGCGTTTCGGCAGGCCAGCAGGTGGGTTGTGATGGTAAAAGGGTGACGGAGGGCCGGGGTTCAGCAGTCGCCGCTTTGGGAGATCGGACGGCACGCTGGTACCCTGAACAGTCGCTGCCCGCCGTGCAGGTAGGCACACACAGACTTCGTAACCCCAGCTAGAGAATCAAGAAGGAACTCCTACGTGGCCAACATCAAGTCGCAGCAGAAGCGCATCCTCACCAACGAGCGCCGTCGGCTGCGTAACCAGTCGGTGAAGTCGTCGCTGCGCACGGCCGTCCGCGGTTTCCGCGAGGCTGTCGATGCAGGTGACAAGGACAAGGCCGCCGAGTTGCTGGCGACCACCAGCCGCCAGCTGGACAAGGCCGCCAGCAAGGGCGTCATCCACCAGAACCAGGCGGCCAACAAGAAGTCGGCGCTCGCGGTCGCGCTCAACAAGCTCTGACCGTTTCCGGTCACCCGGCTGCGAGTTGCGCCACCCGGCGCACTGCAGCCTCAAGGGCGTAGTCGGCATCTGCCGCTGCGCCCTTTACGTCTGCATTGAGCGCGGCCACCACTCGCATCGCCTCAGCGACCGAATCGCGCGACCATCGGCGGGCCTGCTTCTGCGCCTTCTGCACGCGCCACGGCGGCATTCCCAGTTCTCCGGCGAGCCGGTACGGATCACCCGACAGCGGCCCTACGCGCGCAATGCTGTGCACCGCCTCGGCCAGCGCATCGGCCAGCACCACGTGAGGTTCGCCGGCCAGCATGGCCCACCGCAGCGCCTCCGCCGCCCCGGCCACATCGCCGAGGACAGCCTTGTCGGCGATATCGAAGCCCTTCACCTCCGCTTTACCGCTGTGATAGCGGCGCACCGCGGCCGGATCGACCTGCCCATCGGTATCGGCCACCAGTTGTGAGCAGACCGCCGCCAGCTCACGGATGTTCGACCCCACCGCATCCAGTACCGCGGTGACGGTGTCATCGGACACCTTCGCCCGCAGGCTGCGGAACTCACCCCTGACGAAATCCGCCCGCTCGGCCGGCTTGGCGATCCGTGCACACGGATGTACTTGCGCACCAAGCTTTTTCAGCTGATCAACCAGCGCCTTGGCCCGACCCCCACCGGTGTGGATGATCACGAGTACGGTCCCCGGCGGCAGATCCGCGGCGGCTGAGGCGATGAGGTTGACGGCGTCCTTGCCCGCTTCGGCCGCGGACTCGAGCACCACCAAGCGTTCCTCGGCGAACAGTGACGGGCTGAGCAACTCGGCGAGCTCATTGGTGCTCACTTCACCGGCACGCAGGCGGTCCACCGGAATGTCGTCGGATCCGGCCCGCTCGCGCACCTCACGCAACACAGCCGCCACCGCGCGCTCGACCAGCAATTCCTCATCACCCAGTACCAGGTGCAGTCCATCGGCCTGTTGGCTCACGGGATGATCGTGTCACGCCGGCCCGACAACGCCGGCAGTCAGGTTTGAAGTGCGCCCGCCAGCGTCCAGGCCAGCAGACCGAACGCCAGCCCAGCCAGGCTGCGACGGATCCACCGGTACCGCCAGAGCACGGTCAGCGCGATGCCGGCAGCCGCCACCGACACCACCCCGGCCAGCCCTGACGGAGTCGAAACTGCCGATCCGGGGACCGCGGCGGCCCAGCGCGCCACCGACAACAGCCACCACAACTCAGGCCCGGTGAACCGGATCAGCAATTGTGCGCCGCCCGGCCACACCGGCGCCATCGCCGCCGCCGCGGTACCCAGCACAGTGATGGGCGGAATGACCCCTGCGACCGCCAGATTGGCTGCGACGGCCACCACGCTGAACGTGCCCGATATCGCCGCGACGAGCGGTGCGGTGACCAGTTGGGCGACGACCGCGACGCTCACAGCTGCCGCGGCCGGTCGCGGCCAGCCACGGTCTTCGAGGCGACGCGTCCATAGCGGCGCGACGACGACGATGCCCGCCGTTGCGCACACCGACAACGCGAATCCGGCGTCGACGGCAAGTTCGGGCGCCGCGATCATCAACGCCAACACGCTGGCGCCGAGCGCAGGGACGGCTCGCCGCCGCCGATGGGTCAGGACAGCCAGCAGCGTGACAGCACCCATCACCGCCGCTCGCAGCACACTGGCCGACGGTTGCACCACGATGACGAACCCGACGAGCCCCACCGCTGCCAGTCCGACGGCGATCCGCGGGCCCACCAAGGCGGCCGTCAGCAGCAGCGCCCCGCACACGATGGTGACATTGGCGCCCGATACCGCGGTCAGGTGCGTGAGCCCGGCCGCCCGGAACTCCGCGGTGGTCTGCCCGGTGACGGTCGAGGTGTCCCCGAGCACCAGTGCCGGCAACATCGCCGCCTGATCCGTGGGCAGCACCGACCGCGCCGAGTCGGCGAGATCCGTCCGGACGCGCTGGGCGGCGCGTTGCACCGCGGAGGCTTCCCCCACCGAGGGCCGCCCCGACGTCGACAGCACGGCCACGGTGAGATCCCGCCGCTCCGGTCGGGCGACCGTGGCCCGGAACCGTGTCGGGCGCCCCGCGGTCACCTCGGCATAGCCGGTCGTCGGCGCGAACACCACCACGCGTCCGGACATGGCGACGCCGTCGAGTTCGGTGAGCGTGCCCCGAAACATCAGCCGGCCACCATTGAGCACCCGCGGCGTCTCCTCCGGCCTGACCACTACCTCGGTGGTGGCGCCGTACCGCTCGACGATCGGGTGGTGGCCGACCTGATACCCGCGCATGCCGACCGCCGCGGCGAAGCCGACACCGACCAACGCCACGGCCACCACCGCAGCGGTGCCGCCGCGGCCTGCCGCGCCTGCACCTCGTGCCGTTACCGCCGTGAGCACCGTCGCGACGGCCAGCACGATGACGGATCCCCCGATATTCCAGAGGATTCCGGCCGCGGTCACCGCCCAGGCGGTCAACGCCGCGGGGACGATCCGCAGGTCCAGGCCATCGCCGTCGGGCGAAGCCGCCGGAGACTCCAGCGTCACACCCGGACCAGCTCGCGAATCTTCTCCAGCTTGGCCGGGCCGATCCCGTCCACCTCGCCGAGCTGGTCCACGCTGCCGAACCGGCCGTTGGCGTCCCGCCAGGCGATGATCGCCTCCGCGGTCACCGGACCCACCCCGGGGAGCTCGTCGAGCTGCTCGGCGGTGGCGGTGTTGAGATCCACTGGACCAGCAGTGGTTTCCGACGGCTCACCGGCTGTCGCGGTTGTCGTCTCGCCGGTTACCGAACTACCCATGGTGGTCGGTTGCCCGGGCGCGGCGGCGATGCCCACGACGATCTGCTCACCGTCGGTGACCCGGCGAGCCATGTTCAGCCCGATCATGTCGGCGCCGTCGAGCGCACCGCCGGCCGCGGTGAGCGCATCGGCGATCCGCGCTCCGGCATCAAGGGTCACCAATCCCGGTTTGTGCACCAGGCCGACGACGCTGACCACCACCGGCCCGTCCGGCCCAGCGGCCGGCGTCGGGCTGGCCGACGAAACCATCTGGACCGGAGGAAGATTCGCCGAGGTGACAGGTTTCGGGCTGTCCCGGATCAGCGTGAAGACGGTGACGAGCACCGCGAGCACCCCGACGGCGGCCAGGCCGATCACCCCGGCACGTCCAGGGTCGGCGCGCGCGGCCGCCAACCAGCCGTCCGATTCGGCGTTGGTCGTGTCGGGCAGCCACTTCGACAACGTGGTGTCCGGAACCTCGCCGGGGCCCTCCCCTGCGTCGTCGTCCGCATCATGCGCCCCGAGTCGGCGGCGCAGCCGCTGCACGGGCAGTTCGGTTCCCATGCCCGCGACGGTAGGTGCGAACGCGGACGATTCGGGCCGGCCGCGACGCCGCTCCTGAGCGGCTGTGGATGAACTCCGCTTTGTGGATAACCTGCGCTACCCGGCCGCGCGGGTCGACCTGGCGGCAGGCGGATCGTCTGTCACCGCTCGCTGCGGCGTCACCCGTTCCAGGAATCGCAGCAGTTCGACGGGGAACGGCAGCACGACGGTGGAGTTCTTCTCCGCGGCCACCTCGACAACCGTCTCCAACAGCCGCAGCTGCAAGGCCGCGGGTTCAGCGGCCATCACATCAGCAGCGGCGGCGAGCTTCTCGGAGGCCTGCAGTTCACCGTCGGCGGTGATCACCCGGGCCCGGCGTTCTCGCTCGGCCTCCGCCTGACGCGCGATCGACCGCTTCATGGAATCCGGCAGCACCACATCTTTGATCTCGACCCGATCGATGTGAATGCCCCACCCCACGGCGGGATTGTCGATCAGAAGCTCCAGACCCTGATTGAGCCGTTCCCGGTTGGACAGGAGATCGTCCAGGTTGCTCTTGCCGATGATCGACCGCAGTGAGGTCTGCGCCACCTGACCGATCGCGGACATGTAGTCCTGGACGTCGACCACGGCCCGCACCGGGTCCACCACGTTGAAGTAGATGACCGCGTCGACCCGCACGGTGACGTTGTCGCGGGTGATTCCGTCCTGCGCGGGGATCGGCATCGTGATGATCTGCATGTTGACCTTCTGCAGGCGGTCGGCGACCGGTATCAACATCGTCAGGCCAGGTTGCCGGACGCTGTTTCGGACCCGGCCGAAGCGGAACACCACACCTCTCTCGTACTGCTTGACCACACGGATGTTGCCCAAGCACAGGACCGCCAGAGCCATTGCGGCGGCCGCCGTCACCCCGAGCGAATAGAGCATGTCCATGATCTGCCTCGATCCATGGAGTCAGTGCGGGCGAGTTGTTCACCCCATAGTTCGATTGTGCGACGCCGGTGCGGCTGCCGCCACGTCGGCGGAGGCAGCGACGGTGGTGAACAACCTCCTCGATAGTGTCTACTGCACTGTGCCGGCCCACCGAGGAGACGATTCATGACAGCGCAAAAGCCGATTCGGGTGATCCAGTGGACCACGGGCAATATCGGCCGGCGTTCCCTGCACGCCATCATCGGGCGCGACGACATGGAACTGGTGGGCGTGTACGCACACGGCGCTGACAAGGTCGGCGTCGATGCCGCCGAGTTGGCCGGCTGGCCGGAGCCAACCGGGGTGCGGGCCACCAACTCCATCGACGAACTGATCGCACTGAAACCCGACGCCTGCTGTTACAACCCGCTGTGGCCCGATATCGACGAACTGACCCGGCTGCTGTCGGCAGGCGTCAACATCTGCTCCAGCGCGGCGTGGATCACCGGCGGCAAGCAGACTCCGGAAGACCTGCAGCGGATCAGGAATGCCTGCGAGACAGGCAATTCCACGATCTTCGGCAACGGAGCGCATCCCGGCATGACCAACATGGTCGGGATGGTGCTGTCCGGGTCCTGTGAGCGCGTCGACGAGATCCGGATCACCGAGTCGGTGGACTGCTCGACGTACGAATCCGCAGGCACCCAAACTGCAATGGGCTTCTCGCAGGCCCCCGACACCCCGGGCCTGGCCGAGAGCGTGCGGCGCGAGAGCGAGGTGTTCGCCGAATCGGCGGCGATGATGGCCGACGCCATCGGCGCCAAGCTGGACCGCATGACGTTCGACGTGACGTTCACCGCCGCAACCGGCGACTCCGATCTGGGCTTCATGCGGATCCCGGCGGGCACGGTGGCGGGCGTGTACGGCTACCACCGCGGCTGGGTCGGCGACCGCAACGTCGTCAGTGTCGGCTTCAACTGGACCATGGGCGATCACGTCACACCGCCCAAACCCCTTGAGCACGGGCATGTTATCCAAGTCTTCGGGTTGCCCAACATGCGGACGGTGCTGCACTGCCTGCCGCCGAAGGACTGGACCGAGCCCGGTTTCATGGGCCTTGGCATGATCTACACCGCGCTGCCGGTCACCAATGCGGTACCCGCGGTGGTGGCGGCCCCGCCCGGCATCGTCACGCTCAAAGACCTGCCGCCGATCACCGGGCGCTTCGCGGGCTGAGGCTAGCCGTCGCGGTCGTCGATGGACACACACACGCCGACCGCGCCGCCGCCGACGTGCACCGCGAGCACAGGGCCCATGTCGGTCACCGAAAGTTCCTGCAGCTGCGGCAACCGCGCCGTCAACGCGGCGCCGAGTTCATCGGCAGCGTCGCGGTTGTCGACATGGTGCACGACCACACTCGCCTGCCCGTCACCGACCACTTCGACGACCTGATCCACCAGCGCCGCATGCGCTTTCGAGGTGGTGCGAATCCGCTGCGACAGCACCAGCCGGCCGTCCATATCCAGGCACAGCAACGGTTTGAGCGACAATGCGGTGCCCAGCCAGGACGCTCCCCTACGGATCCGGCCGCTACGCCGCAGATTGTCCAGCCGGTGCACCACGATGAACGCGTGTCCGCGCTGAACCGCGGCCCGGGCCGCAGCCTCGACGGCATCCAAACCCGCACCCGCCTGAGCACATTGCGCAGCGGCCAACGCGACGAACCCCACACCCATTGCCGCCGAGCGCGAGTTCACCACCCGCACCGCCTGGCCGAACTCGCGCGCCGCCGACACCGCCGAACTGAACGTACTCGACAGTGCGGCCGAAATATGAACGGCGACAACGCCATCCCCACCGCTGTCGGCCAGGGCCTGGCGGTACGTGTCGGCAAGCTCCAGCGGAGTCGCACCTGCTGTGGTGACCTTGGCGCGATCATGAATGTCGGGGGGCACCGGATCGACGCCGTCACGCAGATCGGTGCCGTCGTCGAGGACATGCAGCGGCACCTGCCGGATCGCCCACTTTTCGCGCTGATCCGGATCCAGGCGCGAAGACGAGTCGGTGACTACCACGACTGCCATATCAGTCGTCGGAGTTCTCTTGTGGCACACCGGCCATGGCGAGGCCTTTGAGCATAAGCTCGGCAACCGCCCGGTGGGCTTCGAAGTTCCAGTGGATACCGTCGGGATTGCCGCGCCCACTGAGCACCTCGTCGGCGACGGCGGCCTTGAGGTCCACCAGCGGGACATCGTGCTCCTGCGCCCACGCCGTGATCGCGCGCACCGTCGGCTCCCTGCCATGGTGGGCTTTACCGTAGGTCTCGGCGATATGCACCGACGGCAACGAAGCCACCATGGGAATTCCCGGCCGGTTGAAATCGATGGCGCCGCGCGTCATCTCCAGATACTCGACCGACACGTGCGGCGGCAGGGCCGACCGGGCGATCGGCGACAGCCGCGGCTGCACCCAGCCGTACCCGTCCCGGACCCAGCGCCGCAACCATGGCGGACGCACATAGCGGATCGACTCCCGCAGCGCGGTCGGCAACGGGGACGGCAGCGAATCCATACCGCTGGTCGCGAAGATCACCGCGCCCGCCCGCGGCAACGCCGCCCACGACCGGGGATCCTGGGTCGCCGCCCACCACACATCCCGGCAGGTCCAGCCGATCCGGCCGATGAGCTCCAGATCCCAATCAAGTTGGTCGGCCACGATATTGGGCCAGATCCGGGGATCGTCTGCCGGCAGACCACCGGTCGGGCCGAAGTACGACAGTGAATCGGCGAATACCAACAGCGTGGGTCTGCGCGGATCAGAGGACATCGTTGGCGACCTGTGCCGAGGCGTTCCACACGTCGAGGCGCCACCGGATGGCAGCGAAGTCTGCCGCATCTTCGGAATGGCCGGAAAGCTGAACCCAACTGGCGTTGCCCATTCCGCCCAACACGGGCCAGTTGTCGACCGGCAGCCTGAGTAGTCCGGCTGTCAGCGCCGCGATCAGCCCGCCGTGGGCGACCAGCACCACCGGCCGCTCGGGTCCGTCGATACCCCACTCCTGTTGTTCGGCAACAATTTCGGCGATCACGGGAAGGCTCCGCTCGGCGACGTCGACCCGGCTTTCACCGCCGTGCGGCGCCCATCGTGCGTCTTCGCGCCAAGCCAGCCGGGCACCGGGTGCGGCGGCGTCCACCTCCAGATGGGTCATGCCCTGCCAGTCCCCCAGATGTGTCTCGCGCAGCCGCCGGTCGACCTCCACGGGAATGCCGGAGCGATCCCCCAGCGTCACAGCGGTGTCGAGCGCACGTTTGAGATCCGACGAGACGATCAGCAGCGGTTGGCGTTTCGCCAGCACGTCGGCTGCTGCGGCGGCCTGGTCACGACCGAGATCCGACAGCTCGGTGTCGAGCTGTCCCTGCATCCGGCTGCCCGCGTTGTACTCGGTCTGGCCGTGGCGCAGCATCACCAGTCGGCGCACCCTCATTCAGGTGCCTCCCGCGGCCGATCCAGGTCCACCGGAACCAGCGGGCAGTCCCGCCACAACCGGTCAAGGGCATAGAAGTTGCGTTCCTCCTGATGCTGGATGTGCACCACGACGTCGACGTAGTCGAGCAATGTCCAGCGCCCCTCCCGGGTGCCTTCCCGGCGGGCAGGCTTGTAGCCTGCCATCCGCATTTTCTCTTCGACCTCGTCGACGATCGCGTTGACCTGGCGCTCATTGGACGCCGACGCGATGACAAAACAGTCGGTGATCACCAGCTGCCCCGACACATCGATGACCACAACGTCGTCGGCAAGCTTGGAAGCCGCCGCCTGCGCAGCCAAGATGGCCATCTCGACGGCCTCGGTAGTGGCGGTCATCGGGCTACCTCCGATTCTGTTGTGCTCCGCGCGTCCGCGGTATAGAGCCTGCGTTTGGCGACATACTGCACCACCCCGTCGGGCACCAGATACCAGATGGGCCTCGCCTTCTGGGCACGCGCGCGGCAATCGCTCGACGAAATCGCCAGTGCAGGCACCTCGACCAGGGTCAGCGCGTCAGGGGGCAGTTCCCGCACGGCCGCCGCGATGTGCTCGCCGTCGAGTTCGTAGCCGGGTCGGCTGACGCCGACGAACTTCGCCATCGAAAACAGGTCCTCCCAGTTCTGCCAGGACAAAATCGACCCCAGGGCGTCGGCGCCGGTGATGAAGTACAGATCTGCGTCTTCGTTCAGGTTGCGCAGGTCGCGCAGGGTGTCCTTGGTGTAGGTGGCGCCGCCGCGGTCGATGTCGACCCGGCTGACCGAGAACCGCGGGTTGGAAGCCGTCGCGATCACCGTCATGAGATACCGATCCTCAGCCGCGGAGACCCGCCGATCGTGCTTTTGCCACGGCTGTCCGGTCGGCACGAACACGACCTCATCGAGCTCAAAGAGATCGGCAACCTCGCTGGCCGCGACCAGGTGCCCGTTATGAATGGGATCGAACGTCCCACCCATTACACCAAGCCTGCGTCGAGATGCCACGAATAGCCAGCTTACGGCAGCACCGGCGCGCCCTCAGACCGGCAGCAGCCCGTCGATGACCGTGGCCAACTGCTTGGCTGAGCGGCATTCGTGCATGGTGATGACGTCGAGGTATTTCGGCACCGCCGAATCCCCGCTGCCCCACAGGTGCTTGGGCTCCGGGTTGAGCCAGTGGGCGTGGCGGCTCGACGACACCATGTGGGCCAGCAGCTCGGTCTCCGGATTGCGGTAGTTGTTGCGGCCGTCCCCGAGGACCAGCAGCGAACTGCGCGGCGAGAGCACACTCGGGTACTTCTCCAGGAACGACACGAACGCGTGCCCGTAATCGGAGTGCCCGTCGCGCGTGTACACCCCGGCCTCGCGGGTGATGCGCTGTACTGCTACGGCCAGATCGGACTCCGGGCCGAACAATTCCGTGACCTCGTCGGTGGTGTCGATGAAGGCAAAGACGCGGACGCGGGAGAACTGCTGGCGCAGCGCGGACACCAGCATCAGCGTGAAGTGACTGAACCCGGCCACCGAACCGGACACATCGCAGAGTACGACGAGCTCGGGGCGGGCCGGATGCGGCTTCTTGAGCACCACGTCGATCGGCACCCCGCCGGTCGACATCGACTTGCGCAGCGTCTTGCGCAGATCGATCTCACCGGCCCGGGAACGGCGCCGCCGGGCGGCCAACCGCGTGGCCAGGGTGCGGGCCAGCGGCGCCACCGTCTTCCGCATCTGCCGCAACTGTTCCCCGGAGGCGCGCAGGAACTCGACGTTCTCCGCCAGCTGCGGCACCCCGTACATCTGCACGTGCTCGCGGCCCAACTGCTCGGCGGTGCGCCGTTTGGTTTCCGCCTCGACCATCTTGCGCAGTTGCGCGATGCGCTGCGCCGCCAGCGCCTTGGCGATCTCCTCCTGGGTGGGCGTCGGTTCCTCGCCGTAGGGGGCGAGCAAGCCTGCCAACAGCCGACCCTCCAGATCGTCCAGGCTCATCGACTTGAGCGCCTGGTAGGACGAGTACGACGGACCACGGCTGGAGTTGTATCTGCCATAGGCCTCGACGATCTGCGCGATCATCGCCGCGAGCCGATCGTCGAGGTTGGCCAGCTCATCGTTGTCGGTGAGCATCTGCACCAGCGCTGCGCGCATCGCCTCGATGTCCTCGGGCGGCAGGCCTGCGTCGTCGGCGTTGTCCGGGTCGTCGTCATCGAGCACCGTGCGCGCGCCCAGCGCCGCCGGGAAGAACAGGTCGAACATCGCGTCGTAGGTGTCGCGATGGTCGGCGCGGCGCAGCACCGCGCACGCGATCCCCTCCCGCAACGCCTCCCGGTCGTCCAGACCCAGCACCGTCATCACCCGGCCGGCGTCCACGGTTTCCGAGGGCCCCACCGAAATCCCCTGCGCGCGAAGGGCTTCGACGAACTCCACGAGATGCCCAGGCAGGCCGTGCGGGGCCAGCGGCTGAGCGGGTCGGGTCCGGCGGGACGCCATCAGTTCAACCTGAGCTCACCGGCGGCGCGCTGCTGGTCGGATTGGTGTTTCAGCACCACACCGAGGGTTGCGGCGATCATCTCGTCGTCGATGGTGTCCAGGCCCAGCGCCAGCACAGTGCGGCCCCAGTCGATGGTCTCGGCGACGGACGGCAGCTTCTTGAGCTGCATACCGCGCAGTACACCGATGATCCGCACCAGCTCGGAGGCGATGTGCGCCGGCAACTCGGGCACCCGGGACAGCAGGATGCGCCGCTCAAGGTCCGGATCGGGGAAGTCGATGTGCAGGAACAGGCAGCGACGCTTGAGCGCCTCGGAGAGCTCCCGGGTGGCGTTGGACGTCAGCAGCACGAACGGGGCGCGCTCGGCCTTGATGGTGCCCAGTTCCGGGACGGTCACCGCAAAATCGGAGAGCACCTCCAACAACAGGCCCTCGATCTCGATGTCCGCCTTGTCGGTTTCGTCGATCAACAGCACTGTCGGGTCGGTGCGTCGAATGGCGGTCAGCAGCGGGCGGGTCAGCAGGAATTCCTCGCTGAACACGTCCATCTTGGTCTGGTCCCAGTCGCCACCGCCCTGGTTGCCTGCCTGGATCCGCAGGATCTGCTTGGCGTGATTCCACTCGTAGAGCGCGCGCGCCTCGTCGACACCCTCGTAGCACTGCAACCGGACCAGCTCGGATCCGGTGGTCTGGGCGACAGCGCGGGCCAGCTCGGTCTTGCCGACCCCGGCCGGGCCCTCCACCAGAAGCGGCTTACCCAGCCGGTCGGCGAGGAAAACCGCTGTGGCAGTGGCGGTATCGGGTAGGTAACCGGTCTCGGCCAACCGTCGTGCGACATCGTCGATGTCGGCGAACATTGGCGCCGGGCGTGCGGGCAAGCTCACGTATCTCTCCTGTTTGTCTCAGGCCGGGCGGGTTTGGCCGTCGCCCCACACGATCCACTTGGTTGATGTCAGTTCGGACAAGCCCATCGGCCCACGGGCATGCAGTTTCTGGGTGGAGATGCCGATCTCGGCGCCGAAGCCGAACTGCTCACCGTCGGTGAACGCGGTGGAGGCGTTGACCATCACCGCTGCAGCGTCCACCCGTTCGGTAAAGCGTTGCGCGGCAGCGAGATCCGTTGTGACGATGGCCTCGGTGTGGCCGGTGCCGTACTCGTTGACGTGCGCGATGGCCGCGTCGAGCCCGTCGACCACCGCGACGGCGATGTCCATCGAGAGGAACTCGGCGTGCAGTTCCTCCTCGCTGGGGTCGGCATGCACGGTTACCCCGGCATCCCCCAATGCCGCGGTCAGCCGTGGCAGCGCAGTCTCGGCCACCGCACGGTCCACGAGCAGCGTCTCGGCGGCGTTGCACACGCTGGGCCGCCGCGTCTTGGAGTTCAACAGAATCTTCTCGGCGAGGTCGAGATCGGCCGATTCGTGAACGTAGACATGACAATTGCCGACACCGGTTTCGATCGTCGGCACCTGCGCATCGCGCACCACCGCATCGATGAGCCCCGCTCCGCCGCGTGGTATCACCACGTCGACCAGGCCTCGGGCCTGGATCAGATGGGTGACGCTTGCGCGGTCCTGGCTCGGCAGTAGTTGCACGGCATCAATCGGCAGACCCTCAGCCGCCAGCGCCGACCGCAGCGCCTCCACCAGCGCCTGATTGGACCGGGCCGCCGACGAACTGCCGCGCAGCAGCGCCGCGTTGCCGGACTTCAGCGTCAAGCCGAAGGCGTCGACGGTCACATTGGGCCGGCCCTCGTAGACCATGCCCACCACACCGAGCGGCACCCGCTGCTGGCGCAGTTGCAGGCCGTTGGGGAGCGTGCTGCCGCGCAGCACCTCCCCTACCGGATCGGGCAGGCCGGCAACCTGGCGCAGGCCGGCGGCGATGCCGTCGACGCGTTGCGGGGTGAGCGCGAGGCGATCGAGCATCGCCTCGGGGGTGCCGGCAGCGCGGGCGGCGTCAAGATCGGCCGCGTTGGCCGCCAGCACGTCATGGACATGCGCGAGCACACTGTCCGCAGCGGCGTGCAGGGCACTGTTCTTCGTCGCGGCGCTCAGCGTGCCAAGGGTGCGGGCGGCCACGCGAGCCCGCCGGGCGGCGGCGTGCACCTGTTCACGCAGGTCGGGCTGCGGTGCCGCAGCCGTCATCGACGGGGTCTGGACACTCATCTAGCCAGCGTATCGGACCTGTTGAAGGGCTTCGACACGCGTCAGGCCCGGGCTGGATTAGGTTGTCGGCTATGGCCGCTGCGCGGGTGTGCGTCGTCGGAAGTATCAACGCCGACCTCACGTTCTCCGTCGACAGCCTGCCGCGTCCGGGCCAGACCGTGCTCGCGTCGTCACTGTCCTCGGCACCGGGCGGAAAGGGTGGCAATCAAGCGGTCGCCGCAGCGCGCGCCGGCGGCTGCGTCGCCTTGGTGGCCGCGGTCGGCGAAGACAGCGCTGCCGACTCGCTGCGCGCCCACCTGCGGGCTAACGACGTGGACCAGGCAGCGGTGGTCGGCCTGCCCGGCCCGAGCGGATCGGCGGTCATCGTCGTCGATGCCGCCGGCGAGAACAGCATTGTGGTGGCTCCGGGTTCGAACTCGCAGCTGACAGTGGACTCACCGCCCGCCCGTGCCGCGGTCGCCGCGGCCGACGTGGTACTGCTGCAGCTCGAGATCCCCGCACCGACTGCCATCGCCGCGGCTCGGTTGGCCCGCGCGGCCGGAGCGGTCGTCATGCTCAACGCCTCACCGGGCGGTACCGCCGCGCACCACCTGCTCGCACTCTCGGAACTGGCCGACGTGGTGGTGGTCAACGAGACCGAAGCTGCCGACTGGCATTGGCCGGTCGCGCATCTGGTGATCACCCGTGGTCCGCGGGGGGCGAGCTATCTGGGCGACGGCGAACGGTTCGATGTGCCCTCACCGGCGGTGCGGGCGGTGGACACCGCGGGCGCCGGTGACGTGTTCGCGGGCGTTCTGGCCGCCGGCTGGCTCACCGGGTACGAGCATGCGCTGCGGCGGGCATGCGCGGCCGGTGCCCTGGCGACGCTCGTGCGCGGGGCCGGCAACTGTGCGCCTACAGAGGCCGACATCGACGCTGTGCTGACGAACTGACGCACCCAACTGAAGCCGATACCGTTGCCGTTATAGTCGCGAGCTATGACACCGCGACCGCCCGAGGGCGACTGGCTCGGCACGCCCTATCTCAAGTTCGACCGGCAGGGGCCGTTCGGCGTCGTCACGCTGGACCGCCCCGAGGCCCGCAACGCCATGACGCCGGCGATGTACTTCGGCATCCGCTATGCGGTCACCCACGTCGAGGCCGATCCGGACCTGGCAGGCCTGCTGATCACCGGCACCGGAGACGTGTTCGCACCCGGCGGTGATCTCGGCGGCGGCGACGGTGTCGACGATTGGATGAGCTTCGGCGCGGCGCTCTCGATGGATGTGACGCCGTTCGAAATCCTGCGGCAATCAGTCAAACCGGTGGTGAGTGCGGTCAACGGGTTGTGTCAGGGTGGCGGTCTGCAGATCGCGATGTGCAGCGATATGGCGGTGGTCAGCGACCGCGCCACATTCCGCGTCCCCGAGTTGTACCGCGGTATCGCCGACACCTACTACAGCCAGATGCTGGCGAGGCTGATCGGGCCCGTGCGAACGCGCGATCTGATGTTCACCGGGCGCACGCTCAGCGCCGAGGAGGCCGTCGACTGGGGCATGGTCGCGCGCGTGGTGCCGCACGACGAAGTGTTCGACGCGGCCCGCGAAGTGCTGAGTCAGTGCTGCCGCACCGCACCCGGCGCACGCGGTGTGGTGAAGTCCAGCTTGGACAACTATCTCGGCCTGTACGACCGGATCGGGATGAAGGCCAGCTACAGCGGTGCCGAGGCCGTCGAGGGCTTCCGCTCCTTCAAGGAACGGCGCTCGCCGGACTGGGTGCACCCCGAGCTTCGAGCCAACGGCCGGCTCTAGGCGCGTTAGTTCACCCTTCCCTGAATTCAGTTTCAGATGTACCGTCTGGAGTTATGCAGACGGCGATCAGCAGCGACGCACTGTCCAGGTTCGGCTGTGCACTGTCCGATCCGACGCGGGCGCGCATCCTGCTCATGCTGCGCGACGGGCCGAGCTACCCGTCCGACCTGGCCGAGGCGATCGGGGTATCCCGGCAGATCCTGTCCAATCACCTGGCCTGCCTACGCGGCTGCGGGCTGGTTGTCGCCCAACCGGAGGGCCGGCGTAACCGGTACGAACTGACCGACCGCCGCATCGCCCACGCCCTCGACGATCTGGTCGGCCTGGTGTTGACCGTCGACCCGGCGTGCTGCCCGGCAGCCGAGACAGAGGACTGCTGCTGATGCCCACGACGACGCGACAGGACGTGCTGGCCCGCCGAATCCGCTGGCTGGTTGCCGCCACCATCACCTACAACGTGATCGAGGCGGTGATCGCACTCGCCGAGGGTGCCCGGGTGTCGTCGTCAGCCCTGATCGGATTCGGCCTGGATTCCGCGGTCGAGGTGTCATCAGCGGCGGTGGTGGCGTGGCAGTTCGCCGCCAAGGATCCCGAAACCCGCGAGCGGACGGCGCTGCGGCTCATCGCGTTCTCGTTCTTCGCCCTGGCCGCCTACGTCACCGTCGACGCGACCATGTCGCTGTTCGGCGTGGGCGAAGCCCGGCATTCGCTCGTCGGCATCGTGCTTGCCACCGCCAGCCTGATCATCATGCCCGTGCTCTCCCTGACTCAGCGCCGCACCGCGCGTGAGTTGGGTTCGCGCTCGGCGTTCGCCGATTCCAAACAGACCCTGCTGTGCACGTATCTGTCCGCCGCACTACTGGTCGGTCTACTGCTGAACGCGCTGTTCGGATGGGCTTGGGCCGACGGGGTCGCTGCCCTGGTGATCGCCGCACTGGCGGTCCGCGAAGGCATCAACGCCTGGCGCGGCGACCCGTGCTGCTAGGGAGGGGAATCGAGATGCCCGTCATCGCGCTCGCACTGTCTGCCGTCTTCGCCCTGCTCGGTTTTGGCTGGCGTAGTTGGCATCAATGGCGTCGCACCGGATCGACCGGTTTCAAAGGGGTCAGCGGACGCGTCGGATCCGCGGAGTGGTTCGCCGGAGCCGGGTTCGTCGGCGCCATCGTCGCCACCGTGCTCGCACCGGTGCTGCAACTGGTCGGGGTGGTGTCGCCGCTGAGTCTCCTGCACGGCAACTGGATTCAGTTCACCGGCATCGCGCTCGCCGTCGTCGGCATCGCCGGGACGGTCTACGCGCAGATCGACATGGGCGATTCATGGCGCATCGGCGTCGACCCCACCGAAAGCACCACGCTGGTGCACACCGGCGCGTTCGGCCGGGTCCGCAACCCGATCTTCACCGCCATGCTGATCTTCGGACTCGGCATCGCCCTGGTGACACCGAATCTGGTGGCGATCATCGGTTTTGCCCTGCTGACTGCGACGATCGAGATGCAGGTCCGAGTGGTTGAAGAGCCGTACCTGCTGTCAGCACACGGTGATACCTACCGCGACTATCTCGCCCAAGTCGGCCGGTTCCTGCCGGGTATGGGACTCAAGCGCTAGGTGTACTGACAGCTAGCGCTCCGGAACCTCGCGCTCGATCTCGTCGAGCCAGATTCTCGCCGACATGTCCGACGGTGCCCGCCAGTCGCCGCGGGGCGAGAGCGCGCCGCCGTGCGAAACCTTGGGCCCGTTCGGCATTGCCGAGCGTTTGAACTGTGCGAATGAATAGAACCGCTGCGCGAACACCTGCAGCCAGTGCCGGATCTCTTTGAGAGAGTACGTCGGTCGCTTGTCTTCGGGGTAGCCGACGGGCCAGTCGCCGTGGGCTGCGTCGTGCCAGGCATGCCAGGCCAGGAAGGCCACCTTCGACGGCCGGAACCCGTAGCGCAGCACCTGGAACAGCGAAAAGTCCTGCAGCACATAAGGTCCGATTTTGGCCTCGCTGCTCTGGATCTCCTCGTCCTCGCCGGTGGGGATCAGTTCAGGGGTGATTTCGGTGTCCAGCACAGACTGCAGCACCTCGTTCACGTCATCCCCGAACTGGCCGGACGAGATGACCCACCGGATCAGGTGCTGGATAAGGGTTTTCGGCACTCCGCCGTTGACGTTGTAATGGGACATCTGGTCGCCGACCCCGTAGGTCGACCAGCCCAGTGCAAGCTCGGACAGATCACCGGTGCCGAGCACGATGCCGCCGCGCTGGTTGGCGAGCCGGAACAGGTAGTCGGTGCGCAGTCCGGCCTGCACGTTCTCGAACGTGACGTCGTAGACCTTCTCGCCGCGGCCGAACGGATGGTCCATTTCGGTGAGCATCAGTTCGGCGGTCGCCTTGATGTCGATCTCTTCGAACGTCACACCAAGGGCCTGCGCCAGCCGGATCGCGTTGTTCTTGGTGCGGTCCCCGGTGGCGAAACCCGGCAGCGTGAACGCGAGAATGTCGCTACGCGGGCGTTCTTCGCGGTCCATCGCACGCGCCGCGACGATCAGCGCATGCGTGGAATCCAAGCCACCCGATACGCCGATGACCACCTTCGGGAAGTTCAGCGCCCGCAGCCGCTGCTCCAGACCCGCCACCTGGATGTTGTACGCCTCGTAGCAATCCTGTTGCAGCCGTTCCGGATTCGATGGCACGAACGGGAACCGCTCGATCTCGCGCAACAACCCGATATCGCCCGTCGGCGGATCGAGTTGAAACTCCACCCGGCGGAAGGAATCCGCGTCGGCCCGGTGGTGTCTGGCATTGTCATCGAAGGTGCCCATCCGCAACCGCTCGGCACGCAGCAATTCCAGATCGACATCGGCGACCGCGCGTCGTTCACCGCGTGGGAAGCGCTCGCTCTCGGCGAGCAGCACGCCGTTCTCCCAGATCATGGTCTGCCCGTCCCACGCCAGATCGGTGGTCGACTCCCCCTCACCGGCGGCGGCATACACGTACGCAGCCAGACACCGTGACGATGCCGACCGGGCCAGCAGACTCCGATCCTCCGCGCGTCCAACGGTGATCGGGCTGCCAGAGAGGTTGGCCAGCACCGTCGCACCGGCCAGCGCGGCCTGCGCGCTCGGCGGAACGGGCACGAACATGTCCTCACAGATCTCGACGTGCAGTACGAAGCCGGGAAGATCGGACGCCACGAACAGCAGATCCGGCCCGAACGGCGCGTCGGCACCTGCGACCCGGACCGTGCCGCGCACCTCGTCGCCCGCCGCCATCTGCCTGCGCTCGTAGAACTCCCGATAGGTCGGCAGATACGACTTCGGGGCGACCCCGAGCACCGCACCCCGGTGGATCACGACTGCCGTGTTGTAGATCCGGTGCCGATGGCGCACCGGGGCGCCGACCACGAGCACCGGCGCGAGCACGGCCGAGGCGGCGACGATTTCGATGAGTGCCTCTTCGACGGACTCCAGCAGGGCGTCCTGCATCAGGATGTCCTCGATCGAATACCCGGACAGCGTGAGTTCGGGAAACACCGCGACTGCGACACCATCGTCGTGGCAGGCTTCGGCCAGTCTCAGCACCGATTCGGCATTGGCCGGCGGATCCGCCAGTGCAGTGTGGTGGGTGCAGGCGGCAACCCGCGCGAAACCGTGGTGGTAGGCCGAGTAGAAGTCCATCACCCCTATTGTCGCCCGCGAAGTGTCAAGATCCGGTGACGGGGTACCAACAGTTGATGAGCGATACCGCTGTCGTGGTCGTGGACATGATGAACTGCTACGACCACGAGGATGCCGAAAAGTTGACGCCCAACGTCGCCGAGATCATCGATCCGCTGGTCAAGCTGATCGGTGCGGCCCGCGAGCGCGAAGACGTCGACCTGATTTACGTCAATGACAACTACGGCGACTTCACTGCACAGTTCAGCGACATCGTGGAGTCGGCGCTTGACGGTGAGCGGCCGGATCTTGTCCGCCCGATCGTCCCCGACACCGGCTGCCTCCTGCTGACGAAGGTCCGGCACAGCGTCTTCTACGCCACGGCGCTGGAGTACCTGTTGGGCCGACTGGGAACCGAACGCGTGGTGCTGGTCGGCCAGGTCACCGAGCAGTGCATCCTCTACAGCGCACTCGACGCATACGTACGGCTTTTCGATGTAACGGTGGCTTCCGACGCGGTGGCCCACATCGACCCGACCTTGGGCGATGCGGCGTTACGGATGATGCAGCGAAACATGAGCGCCGAGATCCTGCCGGCGGCCGACTGCCTGCGTTGAGCTTCAGGCAGTTGACGGAGCAGCGCGCCAGGATTCGACCAGCGGCGCCAAACCCTCGGCGAGAACAGGCAGCTGGGGCACCAGCGCAAGGCAACTGATCATCTGCAACATTCGGGCGGCGTTCATGAGTTCCAGCACTGCAGGATCGGTGGTCCGAAGTCCGTGTGCCCGAGCCGCTTCGTCGTATTCGGCGACCTCCGCCGGGCCGACCAACGCGAGATCCCACTCGACCGGCCCACAGGTGACGTCCTCGAAATCCGAGAACACGACGCCATTGGTCGTCCGAATAACGTTGTGCGACGGCCCATCCCCGTGGATGGGCTGGGCGGTCACACCGGGATATCTGGCCTCGAACGCGGCACGGTCTGCCAACACTGACCGCAGCCGCGCATATTCGGCCCTGGCCCGGGCGACATCTGCCGCGTGCAGTCCTCCAGAGGCGTCGAGCGAATCGAGCATGTCACCAACCCCGGCGTTGAACGGAGCGAGGAATGGCAGCTGCCCGTGGTATGCGCCCAGCGCCTCGTGCAGAGCCGCGCTGTACGACATGTCGACTGCGGCATACGGCTCGTGGTCCTCGGCGACATCGGCCAATTCCCAGAATGTCATTCCGAACCCGTCGCGGCGCACCGGCGACCGGGGCACCTGCGGGGCCGGCGGCACCACTGCGACGACGCCCTCGCGGTGCAACCAGGCCACCACGTCGAGTTCGCGCTGTTGCCGTGCGGCCTGAGTATGAGGTGTGATCCCTGTCGGCAGCACCACTTGGATCCGTGCGACCACCGGAGCCGGTTCGAGATGAACGACGACCGAGAAGGCGTCATGCAGCACCGTGGCTCGGTCGGCCTCGACTCCCAGTGCTCGACCGGCGTCAAGCGCCGCCTGAGCGGCCCGCGCACTGCGGTCAGCCAGGTCGTCGGGCGTCATCGGATTGGCGGTCACTGGAGGTCGATCACTACCTTCACGTCGCTGCCGTCACCGTCAAACGCACTGACGGCCTCCTCCAGCGGCAGCCGCCGCGTGATCAGTCGCTCCAGCCAACCGGAGTCGGCAGCCGCCAGGATGTCGGCGGCCTGACGATAGTGGCGCAGGTTGGCGTTCACCGATCCGATCACCACGTCGTTCTCCAACACGATCTCCCGGTTCACCGCACCGGCGTCGACCTGGATGTGGCGTCCCGACGGCGATACGCCGGTCAGGCAGGTGATGCCGTAGCTGCTGGTCTGCTGCAGCACACCGAACACTACGGCGGCCGCCCCGGTGGCCTCGATCACGATGTCGGGCTGCAACTCGCCGGCCACCGTGTCGATGTCCTCGTGGTGGTAGGTGGCGCCCAGGTCCGATACCAGGTCGGGTTTCACGCCTTCGGTGACCCGGTCGAGCACGTGCACCTCCAGTCCACGCTGCACACCCACGAGGGCGGCCAGCAGCCCGATCGGCCCAGCGCCGGTCACCAGTACGGTGTGCGGTTCGAACCAGCTGCGGGCACCAACCCGGTCGACCTGGTCCCAGGCCTTGGCCAATACCGAAGCGGGTTCGGTCAGCACCCCGACCCGTTGCAGCGAAGCATTGATGAGTACCGCGTAATCAGTTGGCACCGCCCATAATTGACTACCATACCCGTCGAGTTCCTTGATGCCGCGTTCGGTGTAGCGGCCGTTGCGGCACATGTCGAACTCGCTGCGGGCACACGCTCCGCACGGCTCCGGATCGGGCCGGCGCACCACCGGAGCGACCAGATCGCCGACCGCGAAGTCACTGCCCTCGGGCGCCTGGCGAACCCGACCCAGTGCTTCGTGTCCGAGTATCAGTCGCTCGGCGCCCGGTGGCGACCACCCGTATTCGCCATCGGCGATCTCCCGATCCGTGCCGCAGACGCCGAGCGCGATGCCCTCGACCAGCAATTCACCGGTTTGCGGGACGGGATCGGGCACGTCGCGGATCTCCACAGATCCGGCTTGGCCGGGTTTCACGGTGAGTGCGCGCATGCGCTCTGGGTAACCGCTTTGACGGCCGCTCTACCGTTCCTGGTTAGTGAGCAGGAGTGTGTCCTGTGCGGCCCGAACGGTGTTGGCCGCTGGCGGTGGGGGTTGTCCGGTGGACCGCCGCGCCTCATGGTGGGCGTGGCGGTGAGCCGGGACTACGGCACCGTCGTGTGGTTCCCGGGGGGTGCTCAGGCCTGGCCGGTGGAGTGCCCGCACCCGTCCGCTGTCGGGTGCGGGGTCCTGCCGGCCGACGCCTGATCGCCACGCCGAGTCCACGTCTACCGATCGCGACCGCCGCCCCATGATGACCAGTCACGGTAGCCGGATCGGAAGTCTGCTGCTGTAACGGTGTGCGCCAGTGCCTAGCGCCCCAGCGGCTGGTGTAGGCCGGGTCCACCCCGATCACCCCGATGCCGCGGCGGGTGGCCATACCGACCAGGCGGGTCCGGAATCTGGCGGTGGGGAACCCGGCGACGGTGCGGCGCAACCGATTCCCACGCTTTCCGCGGCCCAGCGTTTCGCGGCCGGTCGCCCGGGCGTCGGCGAAATCCAGATTCTCCACCACGACGGCAGCGCAGTTGTGCCGGACAGCCAGATCCAGCAAGACGGTGATGGCCGCGCGGACCCGCCCATCGCGCCGCGACGCCCGCAAACCCGCGGTCTCGACCCCGATGGTGACGGGCTCCCCGATCGGGTTACCCGACGCGTCGAGCACACAACACGCCAGATGATCGGCGTTGAGGTCCACCCCGAGCACCGGCCCGGCCCGCAACTCGTCAATCCCGGGTGCCGAATCAGGCGCGGTTTTCCAGGACGCGTCCAGATACCAGCGGTCACGGCGCGGGTCATAGCTGATGTCGTAGCGCACCGCCCGCCGCCCAGCCACCCGCTCCGCCCACTGCTCGGCACCGTGGTGAAACGCCACCGGCGCGCCGACCGTGAGGTGGGTTCCGAACCGCTCGACGAGCGCTGCGGGCACTTTGACACGCAGGTGTCCGTGCTCGTCGACACGGATGGTCTCATTGCCACCCGGTTTGCCGGACTCACCGTCGGCGGTCAGAAACATCCGCGCGGCATCCCACTGCGCCCGCCACTGTTCTTCTGTCAACCCGGCGGCATCGAGATGGTTGCGGTGACGCAACAACCGCTTTCCACCCACGGTGACCGACGGCCGCCCCGCCGCCAATGCCGCCTCAGCTATGGCGAGCCGTGTTTTCAGGATGGCCAGGCGGCGGGTCTTGGCGAACCGTTCCGCGGCGCTGCGATACCCGCGCACCCGCCGCAACCGCCCCCGCCCAGCAGGCCCCTCGCCGTCGGTGGCGGGTGCGAGCTGTCCCGGCCGCAGCGCACAGCGCGCCTCGAGCACCTCGACCGCGGCCCGCAGATCAGCAACCTGGGCGGCAAGCCCCCGCATCCCCAACTGATACTGATCCTCGACCGCGCGGGTGATCGCCCCGGCCCACCGCGACGACGACACCGCCGTCAACGCCTGCTTGCGTCCGGCCCGCCACACCGCATGACCTTGAGGATCCAACTGGCCCAGCGCGATCCGCGTCGCCAACTCACCGCGATACACCGACCCCAACAACTCGCCGATCGCGGTCAACGCCGCTGCCTCATCGACAGTCGGATGGATCCGGGTCCGGATCCGCACCCCCGCCGGGGCCGCCGCCACCACCGGATCAGCGACCCGCCGCAACAACCGCCGCTTGGCCACGCCCACATACTCACAGCCACCACCGACAAGCTGATCGTCGCGCCGACCCCGCTCACTAACACGCAGTATCGATCACTACCGCTCACTGAACGACCAACAGTTGCCTACCCTCGAAAGGGTGGACGCTCCCGAACTTGTCGCCCTGCTGGGCGGTCGCCGCATCGTCGTGCTGACCGGCGCGGGTATGTCGACCGACTCGGGCATCCCCGACTACCGAGGCCCGGACTCCCCGCCCAGTAATCCGATGACCATCCGGCAGTTCACTGCCGATCCGGTGTTCCGGCAACGCTACTGGGCCCGTAACCACGTCGGCTGGCGACACATGGATCACACCATGCCCAATGCGGGGCACCGTGCGCTGGCTGCGCTGGAATCCTCGGGTGTGGTGACGGGGTTGATCACCCAGAACGTGGACCTGCTCCACACGAAGGCGGGCAGTCGCAATGTGGTCGATCTGCATGGCAGCTACGCGCAGGTGGTGTGCCTGGATTGCGGAGACACCATGTCGCGAGGTCGGCTCGCGGACCTGCTGGAAGCCGCCAATCCTGGTTTCATCGAACGGGCCGAAGCCGTCGGGGGCATCGCCGTCGCGCCTGACGCCGACGCGGTGGTGAGCGACACCGCGTCATTTGTGATCGTGGATTGCCCGGCCTGTGGCGGGATGCTCAAGCCCGACATCGTGTACTTCGGCGAGAGTGTGCCGAAAGACCGTGTAGAGCAAGCTTTTTCCTTGTTCGCCGACACCCAGGCCTTGTTGGTGGCGGGGTCCTCGCTGACCGTGTACTCGGGCTACCGGTTCGTGCGGCACGCGGTGGCGCGCGGCATTCCCGTCGCGATCATCAACCGCGGCTCTACCCGCGGCGACGAGGACGCCACCGTGAAAGTCGAGGCCGGCTGCTCCGAAATGCTGACCCTGCTCGCCGGTGAGCTCACAAAACCCGGCGATTTGTGTGCATCCACCGGCGCTCACCGCCGGTAGATGCGCCCAAATCGCTAGGTGGCGACCAGATCGTCGGCGTGCACCGCGGGCCGGCGCATCTCGGCAGGCAGATCCGGCGTCGAGCGGCCGATCATCGACGCGAGTTCGGCCGCTTCGTAGGCCACCACGCCGCGGGCGACCGTCCGCCCGTCAAGGGCACGCAGGTCGACCACGTCACCGCCGTGGAAACGTCCGGTCACCTCGGTGATCCCGGCCGGCAGCAGCGACCGACGCTGCTTGACGACCGCGCGCACCGCACCGTCGTCCAGGATCAGCGCCCCCGCCGACTCCGCGGCATAGCGCACCCAGAACCGGCGCGCTGACATCCGTTCGGGCCGCGGCGCGAACACCGTGCCCACTGATGCGTCTTCGAGCGCGGCTGCCGCGTCGGCCGCCGCGGCCAGCAGTACCGGCACGCCGGCGTCGGCGGCCAGCAGGGCCGAGGACAACTTCGACGCCATGCCGCCGGTGCCGAGATGGCTGCCCCGGCCGGCCACCACGCCGTCGAGGTCGCCGGCTGCGGCCACCTCGGGAATGAAGCGGGCGTTACCTTTTCGTGGATCTGAGTCGTAGAGCCCGTCGATATCGGACAACAGGATCAGCGCGTCGGCACCGACGAGCTGCGCCACCAGCGCGGACAGCCGGTCGTTGTCGCCGAACCGGATCTCGTTGGTGGCCACCGTGTCGTTCTCGTTCACGATCGCCACCGCATGCAGTGCGCGCAGCCGGTCCAGCGTGCGCTGGGCGTTGTTGTGCTGCACCCGCATCGAGATGTCGTGGGCGGTCAGCAGCACCTGGCCGACGGTGCGGTTGTATGACGCGAAGGCTGCGCTCCACGCATTGACCAGGGCAACCTGCCCGACGCTCGCCGCGGCCTGCTTGGTGGCCAGATCGGTCGGACGCTTGGACAGGCGCAGCGGTTCGATGCCTGCGGCGATCGCGCCGGAAGACACGATCACCACGTCCGAGCCGGCCTTCATGCGGCCCTCGATGGCCTCGGCCAGCGTGGCCAGGCGGCTCACGTCGAACACGCCGGACGGGGTTGTCAGCGCGGTGGTACCGATCTTGACGACGACGCTGCGCGCGGTCCGCACAGCCTCCCTGTGCTCCGAGGGTGCCGATGCGCCGGACTGGACGCTCATTCGCTGCTCTCCCGGCGTGCCTTCCGTGCGGCCTTACGCTCGTCGGCGGCGACCCGGTCGGTCTGCTCGAGTCGAACATCGGTGCCGCGTCCGGTGAGTGGCACGTCGATCCCGGCCGGGGTCTGTGGCTCCCAGTCGAACGTCATGTCGCCGATCGTGACGGCGCAGCCGGGCTTGGCTCCCAGCTTCAGCAACTCATCCTCGACGCCCAAGCGGGCCAACCGGTCGGCGAGGTAGCCGACCGCCTCGTCGTTCTCGAAGTTCGTCTGGGCGATCCAGCGTTCCGGCCGCCTACCGCGCACCACGAAGCCGCCCTGCCCGTCGGATTCGACGGTGAAGCCGCTCTCGTCGACGGGGATCGGCCGGATCACCGGGCGCCGCGGAACCACCGCGGGTTGGCTGTCCCGATAGCTCTTCACCATCTCCCACAGCGCAAAGGTCAACGGGCGCAGTCCATCGCGGGCTACTGTCGACACCTCGAACACGGGCCAGCCGAAACGGCGAGCCACCTCGTCGCGAACGAAGTCGGCAAGCTCCCGCGCGTCTGGGACATCGATCTTGTTGAGCACCACCGCCCGCGGTCGCGAGGCCAGATCGCCCAGCGTCGAATCGCCTTGCAGGGTCGGGGTGTAGGCCGCGAGTTCAGCTTCCAGTGCTTCGATATCGGAGATCGGGTCGCGTCCGGGATCCATGGTCGCGCAGTCGACTACGTGCACGAGCACCGCGCAACGCTCGAGGTGACGCAGGAACTCCAGCCCGAGACCGCGCCCTTCGGATGCGCCGGGGATCAGGCCGGGGACGTCGGCGACGGTGAACGTATGGTCTCCCGCTGACACCACACCGAGATTCGGCACCAGCGTGGTGAACGGGTAGTCGGCGATTTTGGGCTTGGCGGCCGAGATGACGGAGACGAGTGATGATTTCCCGGCGGACGGAAAACCGATCAGCCCGACATCGGCGACGGTCTTGAGCTCGAGCGTGAGATCGCGAACCTGGCCCTGCTCACCCAGCAGCGCGAAACCGGGTGCCTTACGGGCCCGAGACGCCAGCGCGGCATTGCCGAGGCCGCCACGACCACCGGCCGCGGCCTCGAATCGGGTACCCGCGCCCACCAGATCGGCGAGCATCCGGCCTTGTTCGTCCAACACGACAGTGCCGTCGGGCACCCGGACTTCCAGATCGGCGCCCGCAGCACCCTCACGGTTGTTGCCCGCGCCCGGCTTGCCCGACGGGGCCACGACATGCGGATGAAAGTGGAAGTCGAGCAGGGTGTGCACCTGCGGGTCGACGACGAACACGATACTGCCGCCGCGACCGCCGTTGCCGCCGTCAGGACCGCCGAGTGGTTTGAACTTCTCGCGGTGTACTGACGCGCAGCCGTTGCCGCCGTTGCCAGCTCGCGCGTGGATGATGACGCGGTCGACGAACCGGGACATCGGACATCCTTTCCGTCGAATGTGAAGCTATCGCGAAGTTCCATCGAGAACTCGCAGCTGCTTCACATTCGCGGGCGGGGTCCTCGAAGTCTTACGCCTCCGGGCGCGGAACTGGGACGATGTTCACCAGTTTGCGTCCGCGCTTGAGGCCGAACTCGACAGCACCGGGTGCGGTGGCGAACAGGGTGTCGTCGCCGCCACGACCGACGTTGACGCCGGGGTGGAAGTGAGTGCCGCGCTGGCGGACGATGATCTCGCCAGCCTTGACGACCTGGCCGCCGAAGCGCTTGACGCCGAGCCGCTGGGCGTTTGAGTCGCGGCCGTTTCGTGAGCTGGAAGCGCCCTTCTTGTGTGCCATTGGTTCGCTCCCTTGCTACTTGATTCCGGTGACCTTGAGCACGGTCAGCTGCTGACGATGCCCCTGGCGCTTGTGATAGCCGGTCTTGTTCTTGAACTTGTGAATGCGGATCTTGGGACCCTTGGTGTGCTCCAGCACCTCGCCGGTCACGGCGACCTTGGCCAGGTCGTCGGCCTTGCTGGTCACGTTTGCGCCGTCGACCACCAGGGCAACGGGCAGCGATACCGACGCGCCGGGTTCGGCGTCGAGCTTCTCAACCTTCACCACGTCGCCTGCGGCAACCTTGTACTGCTTGCCGCCGGTCTTGACGATTGCGTATGTCGCCATCGTGTCCTCTGCTCTGCTGCTCTGCGGGCGCGCGCGCTACCGGGACGGTGCGTGCGCGGGTCTTGGGTGGCGGGGTGCCCCGCCGTCGCCGGCCTGCCAACTACAGGCACTGACGACAACTGGTCAAGGGTACGTGACCAGCGGGTAAAGGGTCAAACCGGCCCTAATGTGCGGTGCGTCGCGCGCCGTAGGGCTGTTCACCTGCCGGTTCCCCGGCCAGATTCCAGCTCCACGCCACGCGCGGGGTGATCCGCGCGTACCAGCCGGGTCCCACCATGCCGACGCGTTCGACCGGCGGCTCAGCGTCGCCGTAGATGCGCATGGCGCGGGCAACGAACGGCTCCATCGACACCAGGTCGTCGATCACCAGCGACACCTTGGTCCGGCCGTCGCCGATATTGACGAATTTGCGGGTACGCAGCACCTCGGCTCCGACGCCGCCCACCCAGAAGAAAACGCCGTCTGCCGCGGTGTCGACCTCATAGGCGACCGGCACCGCATCAGGCTGCCCATCGGCGTTCACCGTCGCCAACCGGCCCAACGGCTGCGACCGCAGGTAGGCGATCTCCTCGTCGGTGAACGCCACCGGTCAGCCCTCGTGTGCGGGCGGCCCGGCAGGACGCGCTGCGGCGCGCCGGCGTACGCGACCCCGCGCCACCGGCGGCTGGTAGATCGCGACCGCCGGTTCGTCGTCGGAGTCCTCGTCGTCGGAGTCGTCGTCCGAGTCCTCGTCGTCCGAGTCGTCTGAGTCGTTGATCACTTCGATGTCCTCGTCGAGGTCATCCTCGTCATCATCGTCGTCGAGGTCGATCTCTTCCTCGGACTCGTCACTGTCCGAGTCATCGTCGGAATCCTCGTCGGTGTCCTCGTCTTCGCTGTCTTCGAACTCGTCGTCGGTAGGCGCACGACCGTTTTCAGGCTCCCGGTGTCCGGCCGCCGCGACCTGCTCGTCGTCGCCTTCGGACTCGAGGACCTCCTGCGCGGTGGTGTCCTCGTCGCCGTCCTCGTCGTGACGGCCGTTGGCCGCCGCCATCGCCCTGAACATCGGATGTTCGCCTGGTGTGTGATCGGGCACCTTGGCCACGTGAACCTCTTCGGGGCGGGCGTTGCCCTTCTTGCCCCGCTTGCCGCGGCGTCCGCCGCCGCTGGAGTCGGCCTTGCGGCCAGTGCTCGCCGACGCGGAGTCGACGGGGTCACCGTGCAGCACGATGCCGCGGCCGGCACAATGCGAGCACGACGTCGAGAACGCCTCGACCAGGCCGGTTCCCAATCGCTTGCGGGTCAGCTGGACCAACCCGAGCGAGGTCACCTCAGACACCTGGTGGCGGGTACGGTCACGGCCCAGGGCCTCGGTCAGCCGGCGTAGCACCAGGTCGCGGTTCGATTCCAGCACCATGTCGATGAAGTCGATGACGATGATGCCGCCGATATCGCGCAGCCGCAGTTGCCGCACGATCTCCTCGGCGGCTTCGAGGTTGTTGCGCGTGACGGTCTGTTCGAGGTTGCCGCCCGAACCGGTGAACTTGCCGGTGTTGACGTCGACGACGGTCATCGCCTCTGTGCGGTCGATGACAAGGGTTCCGCCCGAAGGCAGCCACACCTTGCGGTCCATGGCCTTGGCGAGCTGTTCCTCGATGCGATGCACGGCGAAGACGTCGGGCCCTTCGGAGCCGCCCGCGGGTTCGTACTTGGTCAGCCTCCCCATCAAGTCGGGTGCGACGGTGTCCACGTACTTGGTGATCGTGTCCCACGCGTCGTCACCGGACACGATCAGGGTCGAGAAGTCCTCATTGAACAGGTCGCGAATGACCTTCACCAGCACATCGGGCTCTTCGTAGAGCGCGACGGCCGCACCGGCCTTCTTCGCGGTGATCTCGGCGGCTTT
The DNA here is from genome assembly GCF_053483975.1 of Mycolicibacterium sp. XJ870. Taxonomy (NCBI): domain Bacteria; kingdom Bacillati; phylum Actinomycetota; class Actinomycetes; order Mycobacteriales; family Mycobacteriaceae; genus Mycobacterium; species Mycolicibacterium sp. XJ870. The sequence goes on along the minus strand of NZ_JBEFTI010000009.1, from coordinate 64,053 downwards.
GGCCTCGATTTCGGTCCAGCGCTGTTGAAGCCGGTTGACGTCGGACCGGATGTCTTCTTCCTTGACGCCTTCTGACGCCGTCCTGATGATCACACCGGCGTCGGAGGGAACGACCTCGCGCAGGATCTCCTTGAGGCGCTGGCGCTCGGTATCCGGCAGCTTGCGGCTGATTCCGGTCGACGATGCCCCGGGCACATAGACCAGGTAGCGGCCGGCCAACGACACCTGTGTGGTGAGCCGGGCACCCTTGTGCCCGACCGGGTCCTTGCTGACCTGGACGACGACGTAGTCGCCGGGCTTGAGTGCCTGTTCGATCTTGCGCTGTGCACCGCCGAGGCCTGCGGCCTCCCAGTTCACCTCGCCTGCGTAGAGCACACCGTTGCGGCCGCGACCGATGTCGACGAACGCCGCCTCCATCGAGGGCAGCACATTCTGCACGATGCCGAGGTAGATGTTGCCGACCAGCGAGGTCTGGGCCGCCGACGTCACGAAGTGCTCGACGACGACGCCGTCCTCGAGAACGGCGATCTGGGTGTACCGGGCACCTTCGTGCGGCGGCTCCGCGCGCACCTTGTCCCGCACGATCATCGTGCGCTCGACAGCTTCCCGGCGCGCCAGGAACTCGGCTTCGCTCAGGATCGGTGGACGACGACGGCCCGCGTCGCGCCCGTCGCGCCGGCGCTGCCGCTTGGCCTCCAGCCGGGTCGACCCACTGATGCCTTGGATCTGGTCGTCGCCGGTGGACTTGTCGGCCTTGTCGGACCGGTCCGAGCGCGGTGCGCGCTCGTGGACGACAGTGTTGGGCGGATCGTCAGGCGAGACCGTCGTGCCGTCGTCGCCGTCGCCCGAGCCGGCCTTGCGCCTGCGGCGGCGGCGACGCCTGCGGGTGCCGCCTTCGGTGCCCGAGTCCTCGTCGCCGGACTCATCCGAGTCCTCGGATTCGTCACCGGAATCCTGGTCGCCGGCCTCGTCCTCGTCGATGTCGCCATCGGATTCGGCGTTGTCGTCGCTCTGCTCGCCCCGGCCCCTGCCACGGCCACGGCGGCCGCGACGCCGGCGGCGTGCGGCAGGCTTGTCGCCCTGCTCATCGTCGGTGTCGGTGTCGGTGTCGGTGCCGGACTCGCTGTCCTCGTCGTCGTCCTCATCGTCGATGGCTTCGACCGGAGCGAACATGACGGGCTGGGGCGCGACGAACAGCGGCAGATAATCGGCCCGCTCGATGGTGACTTCGCGTGCCGGGGGAATGTTGGCGGTCTCCAGGATCAGCCGAGACTCCGGCTCATCGCCCACCAGAGCGGCCTCGCGCGACACCGCCGCTGCGGACTCAGACTCAGGTTCGGCTTGCGCTTGCGCTTCGACTTCAGCGGGCTGATCGCCCTTGTCGGCCGGTTCGTCGACCGGCGGCACCGGAGCACTTTCGGTCATCGAGACAGTGACCGATGCGACCTGCACGGGCTCGGCGACCGGTTCGACGGGTTCGACGGGTTCGACGGCCAGGGCGTCACGGACCCGTTCGGCATCGACTTTGTCGACGGTGGAGTGCGCACTGCGCTGGCGTCCATCGAACTCGGCGAGTGCGTCGAGCACCCGCCGGCTGGTGGTACCGAGCACCCTCGCGAGCGAATGGACTCTCAGCCGCTCTGGGAGTCCGTCCTGCGGAGTCTGGGTTGATAGGTCTTGGGTATGGGCATCTTCGGCCACGAATTCTCCTCAAGCCCCCGGGCGCGTCGTTTCGACGCGGCCACGCGAGGGCTTCCGCTATTGGCCCGGGACACTTTCCCCGGACTTGTTGTGGTCTCGCTCCGAGCGGTCCGCTTACCGCACTCACCCGGTGCCTGGCTGAATGATGGCTGGACGGTCGGCGCCACACCGGGTTGCGGTGGTCGCGCTCGTCGAAGTCTTCATTCGGGTGCCCGACCTCGGTTGAGGACGGTTACCCGCAACCAGTATCCCACATCACTGACGCGCCACTGACCAGATGGGCGCGACGGGCGGGAAGTGCAGCTAGGAGACGGTCGCTTCGCTGGGGAACCACAGAGCGATCTCACGGGCCGCCGATTCCAGCGAATCGGACCCGTGCACCAGGTTGTCCTGGGTGACAAGGGCCAGGTCACCGCGGATTGTGCCGGGCACGGCCTTCTCCACGGGATCGGTGCCGCCGGCGATCTGGCGGAACGCGGCCACTGCCCGCGGACCCTCCACGATGGCCGCGACCACAGGTCCGGAGGTGATGAATTCCAGCAGCGAATCGAAGAACGGCTTGCCGTCGTGCTCCGCGTAATGCTGCCGGGCCAGGTCGTCACTGACGTTCTTGAGTTCGAGGGCCGCCAGGGTCAGGCCCTTACGTTCGATCCGGCTGAGGATCTCCCCTACGAGTTGGCGCTTGACGCCGTCGGGCTTGATCAACACGAGGGTCTGCTCAGTCACGGCAGAAGCGTACCGGTCGGTAATCAACGCCCGCCAGCACGGTCCCGCGGCTATTCGGAGGGGGGTTGCTGACCAGGAAGGAGACCACGGTCCTGCCTGCGCTTGACCTCTGCCCGGAGATAGACCATCAGCAGCCAGACGACGCCGAACACCACGCCGATGAATCCGATCGCGCCGTGGATGAAGGCTCCGGCGATGACCACGACCTGGATGCCGACGTTCGCCCAGATCGCCCACGGCCTGCCCTGCACCCCGGACATCAGGATCAGCACCACGGCAAGCCCCACCAGGTAGCCGCCGGAGACCGGTGTCAGACCATCGCCGCTGTTCGCGACCACCGGCAGCGCCAGCAGCACCACGATGGCTTCCAGGATCAGGGTCCCGGCCATCACCCCACGGAAACTTTTCCACGGGTCAGTCGGTGCCGGTTGTTCGCTCATGCCGGATCCCGTCCGTACAGGGTCCGGGCCGCGCCGGCCGTGACCACCGAACCGGTGATCACGATGCCTGCCCCGGACATCCCCTCACCGTCGCCGCCTGATTCCTCGACGAGGGCGGTCGCGGTTTCGATGGCGTCGGGCAGAGTCGCGGCGACGATCACCCGGTCCTGGCCAAATCGTTCCTCGGCCCGCATCGCCAGCGATTCGACGTCGAGGGCCCGGGAAGAGCCGTTGTGGGTCACCACGATCTGGTCGAAAGCCGGCTCAAGCGCGGTCAAGATTCCGTCGACGTCCTTATCCCCCATCACCGACACCACGCCGACCAGATACCGGAAGTCGAACTCCTGCTGAAGGGTGTGCGTCAACGCCGTCGCACCCGCCGGATTGTGCGCCGCATCGATGAAAACTGTTGGCGCACTTCGCATCCGTTCCAGCCGACCCGGACTGCGCACCGCCGCGAACCCGGCCCGCACCGAGTCGAGATCCAGTTGCCGGTCCGCGCCCGCACCGAAGAACGCTTCCACGGCTGCAAGCGCGAGGACCGCGTTGTGCGCCTGATGCTCGCCGTGCAGCGGCAGGAAGATGTCGGAGTACACCCCGCCCAGTCCTTGCAGTTCCAGCAGCTGCCCGCCGATGGCGACCTGCCGGCCCAGCACCGCGAACTCGGAATCCTCACGGGCCACTGCGGCGTCGGCGCGTACCGCCTCGGCCAGCAGCACCTCCATGGCCTCAGGATCTTGCTTGGCGATCACCGCAACGGTGTCGGTTGGCACCAGATCGTCTTCCTGTTTGGTGATGATCCCGGCCTTCTCCCCCGCGATCGCCGCGATGGTGTCACCCAGGTAGTCGGTGTGATCGATCCCGATCGGGGTGACGGCAACGACCGGGGCATTGACGACGTTGGTGGCGTCCCAACGCCCGCCCATCCCGACCTCGACCACGGCGACATCGATCGGCGCGTCGGCGAATGCGGCGAACGCCATCGCGGTGAGTACCTCGAACTTGCTCATGGCAGGGCCACCGGCAGCTTCGGACTGCTGGTCCACCAGCTGCACGAACGGCTCGATCTCGCGGTAGGTATCCACGTACTGCGCTGGAGTGATGGGCTTTCCGTCGATCGAGATGCGCTCGACAGCGGATTGCAGGTGCGGGCTCGTCGTCCGTCCGGTGCGGCGGTGCAGGGCGGTCAGCAGGGCGTCGATGATGCGGCACACCGAGGTCTTGCCGTTGGTCCCGGCGACATGGATCGACGGGTAGGACCGCTGCGGGGACCCGAGCAGCTCCAGCAATGCCACGATGCGCGCGGTGCTGGGCTCCAGTTTCGTCTCCGGCCACCGCTGGTCGAGCAGGTGCTCAACCTGCAGCAGCGCGGCGATCTCGTCCGGTGTGGGTACCGGATCGGTCATCTGAGTGCTGCCAGACGTGCGGTGATGCGTTCGACTTCCTCGCCGGCCAACTGCTGGCGGCCGCGGATCTTGTCGACGACGTCGGCGGGCGCCTTGGCGAGAAAGGCGTCGTTACCGAGTTTGGCTGTGGTGCCCGCCAATTCCTTCTGCGCGGCCGCCAGGTCCTTCTCCAGCCGACGGCGCTCGGCCGCAACGTCGACGGTGCCTGAGGTGTCGACTTCGACGACCACCGTGGCCCGCGACAACCGCACCTCCACCGAAGCCGACGGGGTGAATCCATCACCGGGTGAGGTCAGCCAGGCCAGCGAGCTGATCGCGGGCAGCTGTGCGGTCAGGTCGGCCGCGGCGGTGTCGGACAATCTCGCCGGGACCTTCTGCCGGTCGGCCAGGCCCTGATCGCTGCGGAATCGGCGCACCTCGGTGATCAGTTTCTGCATATCGGTGATGCGTTGCGTGGCATCACGATCAAGTGCGTACCCGGACGGCTCCGGCCACTGCGCGACGACCACCGACTCGCCACCGGTCAACGTCTTCCACAGCGTCTCGGTGACGAACGGCATGACCGGGTGCAGCAGTTTGAGCAGTGCGTCGAGGACAAACGCCAGCACGCCGGTCGTATGAGTGGCACCTTCGTTCAACTGGACTTTGGCCAACTCGACATACCAGTCGCAGAACTCGTCCCAGGCGAAGTGGTAGAGCGACTCGCAGGCCCGGCTGAACTCGTAGCTGTCGAATGCGGAATCGACCTCGGCGCGAACTTCTTCCAACCGGCCCAGGATCCACCGGTCGGCATCGGTCAGCTCGGCCACGGCGGGCAGCGACGCGAGTGCGGCGCCGTTCATCAGCGCGAATCGCGTGGCATTGAACAGTTTTGTGGCGAAGTTGCGGGAGGCCCGCGCGTGATCCTCGCCGATCGACAGGTCGCCGCCGGGGCTGGCGCCACGAGCCAGGGTGAATCGCAGTGCGTCCGCGCCGAACTTCTCCACCCAGTCCAGCGGGTCGATGCCGTTTCCGCGCGACTTGCTCATCTTGCGGCCGAACTCGTCGCGTATCAGGCCGTGCAGGAACACGTTCTCGAACGGAACCTGCGGGCCACGATCGCCTTCGAGCGTGATCGCCGGATCATCGCCGACGAAGGTGCCGAACATCATCATCCGGGCCACCCAGAAGAACAGGATGTCGTAGCCGGTCACCAACACTGAGGTCGGATAGAACTTGGCGAGCTCAGCAGTGTGCTCGGGCCAGCCCATCGTGGAGAACGGCCACAACGCCGAGGAGAACCAGGTGTCGAGCACGTCGGGGTCCTGCTCCCACCCGTCCGGTGGAGTCTCGTCCGGCCCGACGCACACCGTCTCGCCACCCGGGCCGTGCCAGATCGGGATGCGGTGGCCCCACCACAGCTGCCGGGAGATGCACCAGTCGTGCATGTTGTCCACCCAGGCGAACCACCGCGGCTCCAGGCTCGGTGGATGAATCACGGTGTCGCCGTTGCGGACCGCGTCGCCGGCCGCCTTGGCCAGCGCCTCGACCTTGACCCACCACTGCAGGCTCAGGCGGGGTTCGATCGGTTCGCCGCTGCGCTCGGAATGGCCGACGCTGTGCAGGTACGGGCGTTTCTCCTCGAGGATTCGACCTTGGGCGGCCAACGCCTCGCGCACTTTCACCCGCGCCTCGAAGCGGTCCATCCCGTCGAATTGGGTTCCGGTGTCGGCGATCCGGCCCTTGGCATCCATGATCGTCGGCATCGGGAGCTGGTGACGCAGCCCGATCTCGAAGTCGTTCGGGTCGTGTGCGGGCGTGACTTTCACTGCACCCGTACCGAATTCGGGATCGACATGGGTGTCGGCGACGATAACCATATCCCGGTCGACGAACGGGTGCGGCAACGATTTTCCGACCAGGTGGCGGTAGCGCTCGTCGTCGGGGTGCACCGCGATCGCGGTGTCTCCGAGCATGGTTTCCATTCGGGTGGTGGCCACCACGATGTGCGGTTCGTCGTCGTTCATCGACCCGTACCGGAACGAGACCAGTTCGCCCTCGACGTCGGTGTAGGAGACTTCGAGGTCACTGATCGCGGTCTCAAGCACCGGTGACCAGTTGACGAGCCGCTCGGCCTGGTAGATCAGGCCCGCGTCGAACAGCCGCTTGAAGATCGTGCGCACGGCGCGGGAAAGTCCGTCGTCCATCGTGAAGCGGTCGCGGCTCCAGTCGACCCCGTCGCCGAGGCGGCGCATCTGCCCACCGATGGTGCCGCCGGATTCGCGCTTCCAGTCCCACACCTTGTCGACGAACAACTCACGGCCGAAGTCTTCCTTCGTCTTGCCGTCCACGGCGAGCTGCTTCTCCACCACGCTCTGCGTCGCGATACCGGCGTGATCCATGCCGGGCAGCCACAGCACCTCGTAGCCCTGCATCCGCTTGCGGCGGGTGAGCACGTCCATCAGGGTGTGGTCGAGCGCGTGGCCCATGTGCAGGCTGCCGGTGACATTCGGCGGCGGCAGCACGATGGAGTACGGCGGTTTGTCGCTCTTCGAATCGGCGGTGAAATATCCGGCATCCACCCAGCCCTGGTACAGGTCGGCTTCTACCGAACCCGGATCCCACGACTTGGGGAGGGCATCGGCGCGATTGTCAGGGGTGGGGGTCACCGGTCGATTCTATGGAAGCGGGGCGAGGAGACGTAAAAGCCCCCGACACGCCGGGCGTGCGGGGGCTCCTACGTCTGCTCGCAAAGGGAAGAGGTCTACCTCCTGCCGCCGCCGAGCAGACCACCGAGAATCTCGCCGATGGCGTTGCCCTGACCGCCGCTACCGCCGCCCCCGAGCACGCTGCCGAGGATGCTGCCCAACGGATTGTTACCGCCGCCTGCGCCGCCGGCGCCACCGAGAATGCTGCCGAGGATGTCGCCGAGCCCCCCGCCGGAAGCCTGAGCCTGGGGCGCCGACTGCGCAGGGGCGTTCTGCTGCGAGAACTGCTTACCGATGTAAGCGAGCACGATCGGGGCCAGAATCGGAAGCAGCTTCTTGATCAGATCACCGCCACCTGCACCCGTACCGGCCAAGGCCGACGCGACCTGATTGCTGTCGTTGCCGCCGAAGATCTTCGCCACCATCTGGTCGCCTTGCTTTTCATCGACCTGATCGACGCTCACGCCGCCGTCGAGCAGGCCGCTCGCCGCCTGGGAGGTGACCGCCGACTCAAGGTCACTCGAGTCGATTTCGTTGGACTGGACGTTCTCCGCAAGACCACCGACGAGCGCAGGCACCAACGTCTTGATGGCGGAGTTCACCTCGCCTTCATCGGCGCCAAGCTTGTTTGCGATCTCCCCTACCGGGATCTGCGCGAAAAGTTCGTCGAGACCGGCCATGTTCCATCCCACCTTCGTTGCTGGCGTAGTTGAAGCCCTCGGCCCCGACACTAGTCGAATTGATCTTGTCCGACAGGTCTTCTGCGCGCGCGGGGGCAATTCAAGTGGCGCCGGCTCAAGCCAGTGCTGTGGTTTCCAACGTCACATCCGCGGCCGGCAGGCGGGCCAGCAGCGCGTCACCCATCGCGGCCGCCGGGGTCAACACACCATGAAGGTCCGAAAGCTTGTCGCGGTCGCGCGCCAGCGCCAGCCCGCACTCCCCCAGCAGCACCGCGGTGGCCTTGTACCCCGGGTCGCCGCGCTGGGCCATCGTCGCGACATAGCGAGCGCCCGAGGTTGTCGTGGTGTACGTCTCGACCCGGTAGTGGCCGCGTTCCCGGGTCCGCTCGCTGGGGCCGGTGCCCGGCTTGGGCATCACCCGCTCGACCAAACCGGCGGGCAGTCGGTCGAAGTACCGGCCGCCCAGGCCCATTGTGGCGGCGTTGGAGCCGGTTACCAGAGCTGCGGCAATGGGAGCGACCGGCGAGCGGCCGACACTCATCTGCTCGGCATACTCGAACTGGCGCCCATAGGAATAGTCCAGTAAAGCGTTGCTGCGTCGGACAATTCGGGTGTTGGGCGCTGCCATGGCGAAGGCCCCGGTCCAGTACCCGGCCAATTCCGGCGCGATCTCACCACCCCGGCGCCACCGCACGTCGGGCTGCGCGCCCAGTTCGGGCTCGGCGGCCCGGTCCGGGCTGAGCGTGTACGGATCGTTCATCAGCGCGCGTGCTTCGGGATCGCTGGAACTGGTGCGCAGCACCTCCAGCATCGAGGCGGCCGTGCCACCGGACACCCCGCCGGCGAACGAACGCACCACCAGGTTCGTGTCGCCGAGTTCACCGGCGCCGTCGGCGCTGACTCTCCGGTACAGCGCGAACACGGTGAGATCGGATGGCACCGAATCGAATCCGCAGGAGTGCACGATGCGAGCACCGGTGTCGACGGCCTGCTTGTGGTGCAGATCGATGCTGTTGCGGATGAACATCGTCTCGCCGGTGAGATCGGCGTAATCGGTGCCGGCCGCCGCGCACGCCGCCACCAGTGGCATGCCGTAACGCGTGTAGGGGCCCACCGTCGTCACCACTACCTGGGTGCGCGCGGCCATCGCGTCGAGCGTGGACGGCTCGGTGGCGTCGGCGATCACCAACGGCCAGTCCTGCGCGGATTCGCCGAGCGTGGCACGCACCGCCCGCAGCTTGCCCTCCGAGCGGCCTGCCAGCGCGATCCGCGCCTCGCCGCCCGCTCTGGACAGATACTCGGCGGTCAGCTTTCCGGCGAATCCCGTCGCCCCGTACAGAACCAGATCGAACTCGCGCTGCGTCACCCTTCCGACGCTACCCGAGCAGTTCTGGCAGCTCGACCGCTTCGCCGAGCAGGTGCTGACCGAGAAAAGCGGTCACCACCTGGTACCAGATCTTGGCGTGCTGCGGGGCCAGCACCCAATGGTTCTCCGTCGGGTAGTAGAGGAATCGGTGTGGGCTTTCGCCGTTGTCGTCGGCCGGCAGGCTCGACTCCGTCAGCAGCTCGTACCACAGTCGCAGCGCCTCGCCGATCGGCACGCGATAGTCCTTGTCGCCGTGGATCACCAGCATCGGGGTGTTGATCTGCGCGACGAACCGGTGCGGCGAATTGCGCTGCGCCATCTCGGTCGTCATCTCGCGCGCCCACCAGTAGGCGCCGTCGGTGGTGGGGCCGAACTGGTCCAGCGCCCACAAACTCGCGTGGGTGACGATGGCGTCGAACCGATCGGTGTGCCCGGCGATCCAGTTGGCCATATAGCCGCCGAACGAGCCGCCCATCGCGGCGGTCCTGGCCGCATCGACGCGCGGATGGGCACACGCCGCGTCGGTCGCGGCCAGCAGATCGGTGTACGGCTCGGCGCCCCACGCCCCCCAGCCGCGGCCGATGAACCCCTGCCCATAGCCGGTGGACAGCGCCGGATCAGGCATGAGCACCGCGTAGCCCTGAGCGGTCAGCAGCCAGGGGTTCCAGCGCCAGTGCCAACTGTTCCAGCTACCCAACGGCCCGCCGTGAACCCAGAGCACCAGCGGCGCAGGCTCCGCACCGGCGGGCAGCGTCAGCCAGGACCGGATCTGCGTACCGTCGGCGGCGGTGCCCGTCACCTCGGTCAGTGTGCCGGGCAGTTCCGGGGCGTCGAGGAACGGCAATTCCGTCACGGTGCCGTCCACATCGAGCCGCACCGGATGCGGCGGCGCGGTGTAGCTGCTGCGCAGCGCGTAGATCACACCGCCGGGCGCGGTACGGACGTCGGTATAGGCGTAGTCGTCTTCGGTGCGGCGCGTGACGACGCCGGTGACCGGATCCACGGCGAATATCGGTCCGCGCCCGTTCTCGTCGGCGGTCACGATCAGAGTCGACGAGTCCGCCGACCACGCAACCGAGCTCGGCCACCGATCCCAGTCCGCCGTCAGCTCCACCGGCTCGGCACCGAAGCGCATGCAGCACAAGGTGATCCGCGGTGGTGTTGTCGGTGTGGAGTGGGTTTCCCTGGTAAACGCCACGGCGTGGGCATCCGGCGCGATGACCGGATGCTCGAAGTCGGCGTCAGGTGCCGCGGCGACCGTGGTGCGCCCGCCGGTGGCGCGGTCGATGCGGACCAGAACCGACCTCATCGCCGCACCCGGGCCAGGCACGTGCCAGGAACTGACCAGGAAGGAGCCGTCGGAACTGACGTCGAATGTGGTGTCCCGCAATGCTGTAGCCGCATCGGCCGTGAGGTCCCGAGGCCCTTCCGCGTCGAAGAGATGTGGCTGCTCGGCTCCGAGATCGTGATCCCAGTGCCGCACCGGATAACCGGTGTGCAGAATCGCCGACACCTTGTTGTCCTTGCGCCGATCCCGCAGCGCCTTGTCGTCGTCGACACTTCCGGCCGAGGCCAGCAGCGGCGCAGTGACCACTGTGACGTCGGCGGCCCGCGCAGTTGCCACGCCGGTGACCCCTCCGGGCATCGCGAGCACCTCGAACGCCTCACCGCCGGCCGCAGGCAACCGCCACAATGCGGCAGGGGATTCTTCGTCATCGGCGGCCCGGGCGGCGAGAAACAACACGTCGCCGTCAACGGCGAACACCGGCGCCGACTCTCCCTTGATCCCGTAGGTCAGCCGCCGCGCGGGCCTGTGTCCGTCAGGATCCAATTCCCATACGGCAGTGCGAAATTCGATCTTCTTATCGTTCAGTGCGCCGACCGTGGTGACCAGTCGCGAACCGTCCGGCGATACCGCGAGGCCCGATACCCGTGGCAGTGCGAGGTACTCGTCGAGATCGTGAAACGGCGTCATGGTCACCCACGGTAGCGGCGCTGCCGGCTCAGACCACGTCGGTGATCTGGCCGGCGCTGTCCGCACGCACCTGCTTGCTGCTGCGGTCGCTGTCCACGCCGATGAACATGAGCAGATTCTCGTCGAACGGCAGATTGCGCTTGATGGTCACGGTCTGCACGGTGCCACCGTCGATCTGGCTTGCCGGCACCGCGGCATCGATGGCGGTGACGATGGCGCTTGTCGGGACGTCGGTGATGGCGAAAAGGTTCTGCTTCAGCGCTTCGCCGTCGTCGTCGTAATCGACCGGACGCGACGGTCCGACGGCGCCGGCGGTGTAGGACCACTGATTCAGCTCGGTCGGGGCGTTCGGATCAACAGCCTCGATGGACAGCACGCCGGGGGCGATGTTCACCTCCACCACCTGCATCGGGTTGGCGCCGACCTTTTCCGCAATCGCCGCATAGGCATTGTCGATTCCTTCGGCGGTGAACAAGTTGCCCGAGACGGCTTCGGTGATCTTCTCCGTACCCGTGGAGACCGCCTGCTCGGCCGCGTCAGAGGCCACCTTCTTGATCTCGTCGACCTTCGCGCAACCGCTTAGCGCGGAGGCTGCGAGCACGGTAGCGGTGAGCGCAACGCCGAAGCGGGTCATCTTCATCTGTTCCTCTCAGGGTTTGTCCCCCGCTGACTTCGGCGCGGGAGTTGCGAGCACAGCGTGCCGCCGCGGGCAGGCTACCGATCCCAACTCGGCGGCGGGAATCCACGTCGGTGGACAGATTCGACCGATCGCCACGCTCGGCGTTCACGCCGGTGCGCTGAGGCTCAGCGCCCGAAGGCACCCAGCGGGTTCAGGAACGTCGAGCACAGCCGGCGCAGATCGAAGATGCCGAGCACCGCGCCCGGCCGCACGGCGTTGCAACCGTTGCCTACAGTGCCTGCGCTCGGGGCTCCCCACCCTGCCGGGGCTCCGCCGCTGGGACCGCATTTGGGCCACGCGCCGAGCCCCTGGTTGGCCAGCACGTTCTCGGCCACCCGGATCTGCTCCTCGCGGGACGCCATGGCAGGTGATCCCACCCCGCCGTGGGCGGCCCAGGTGGACGGCTTGAACTGCAGACCCCCGTAGAAACCGTTGCCGGTGTTGGTGGACCAGTTGCCCCCGGATTCACAGGCCGCGATCGCGTCCCAATTGACGCTGTCCGCGCCCGCCGTCGCAGGCGAGAGGGCCAGTGGGCCCACAGCGAACGCCCCGCACAGCGCGGCGAGCCAAAAACTCCTGCTTATCGCCCTTCTGATGTTCCTCATCGCGGTCCTTCCCCGACCTCGACACCTGGACCGCAACCAAACATGGGTCACATTCGTGCAACCGTGCGGTCACTAATGACTTCGTGTGACCAACCTCACCCGTTACAGCGGAGGCTGTTGTTCTTCTGGGGGCTGGAGTAACCGCAGAGCATGATGAGGAAACAAAAGCGGTGCCGGGCGATCTGCCCGGCACCGCTTCCGCAATGCTTCGGTGAGTGACTGGTGATCACTCTGGAAACCGGCGTAATTGCTGGCCAAGGGGCTGCCTGGCCGCCATCTCGACGGTTTCGCGTCGATTGTGCCTAGCCGCGCTTCCCGCAGGTCGGCCAGGCGCCGATGCCCTGGGTGTTGAGCACCTTCTCGGCGACACGGATCTGCTCCGCGCGCGAAGCCTGGTGGGGCATGCCCGAGCCACCGTGGGACTTCCAGGTGCCCAGGTTGAACTGCAGGCCGCCGTAGTAGCCGTTACCGGTGTTGATCGACCAGTTGCCACCCGACTCGCAGGCCGCAACGGCATCCCAGTTAACGCTGTCCGCATTGGCGGTGCCGGCACCCAGCGCCACGGGAGCCACAGCGAGCGCTCCGGCGATGATGCCGAGGCCAAACGTCTTGCGGATGTTTTTCACTTCGTTCCTTTCGCCAAGCGCGCACCATCCACACCCGCTCACGCGGGCGCGGCTACCTGGATCCAGGCAGGAGGGGTTGGTTCGTGCCGTCTCGGTCAGGCACGAAAGGGGGGGCCAGAACGCCCCACCGGGCCTGCGGCCCGGCTCCCGCGTGGGCGCTTTCGCCGCCGCGGCCCCACTCACACGCAGGTACTTGGGTTTGAAATTGTTTGCTCCGTTGAGGAGTCCCAGGGACCGTACAAAGGTCTCGAACGGAAGTCATATCGATGTCGAAGCAATCGCGGAAAGATCACAGACAGATAACGAGACGATTAGATATTCGTTTATGCAGGTCAACTCTGGGTTTTGCGACCTGCGCACTTCTCATGCGGAGCGTTTCAAACGTGAGGTAGATCACCCGCTTTTTGTGAGCTGTGCCACGCTATTCGTGCCGGTCAAGGGCCATGAGCACCGCCTTGGCCAGAAAACACGCAGGTAGACGCCACTGGCGAATGGCACACGGCGGCGACAGTCGGCGATTGTTCGCTGCCCAACCGTGAGCCTCGAGCCGGCGGCCCATGCCAATCATCCTGTCCCGCAACCGATATCCCTGGTCGTTCGTAGTCCGTTGACGGCCTGCGGCACGGGACAGGACATTCGCCAGCGGCAGTCGCCAGATGAAAACTGGGGAACGCCAACAAATTTCGAGCCCCTCGCCGGATACCTCCGGCCTACGGGTTGGAACTGTCCACGCCCGCCAGGCCCGCGAGCAGCAGCAATGCGCATGGCCGGCGCCGATATGCTCCGCTAAAGCGTCCCTCTCGACCGTTAGCCCACCAAATAACGGAGCTGGCCCGCCAACCGAATCTCCGACCAAATCTCAACGGTGCCAAGATATTTCGGCGATTCGCTCGATCAAAACACAGACAATGGGTCGCCAATCAGGCAACGTACCGGCACGCGATAAATGACGAAATAATCGCAGACTAATATCGAAACGATAAATGCAGCCCTTTAGCCGACGTAATTCGAAATTTGCTGCAGCGCGGTGTGTGAAATACCGAGTGTCAGGACAGATCGGCGGCCGTATTGACGTTGGTCAGGGCTCGCTGAGGTTCCATCACGATCCGCTGGGTGTCGACCGTCTCGGCCAGCGCCCGCATGCTGCGCTCGCCTGCACTCACCAGAGTCGAGATCCGCTCCGTCAACGCGGAGCGGTAGACCCCCGCCAGATAGTGGTCCCGGCCATCCCAGGGCAGCACGATATCGGCCTGCAACCGCCTCGCAGGTCCGATCAGCGCGTCGATCAGGTCAACAGAGAGGTACGGCATATCGACCGCACAGACGAAGGCCAGGTCCCGGCCCGCCTCGGCCGCAGCGCGCAGACCACGGCCGGTGGCGACGAGCGGACCCACGCCACGGACCTCGTCGCGCAACACGTGTGCGGAAAGTTCCGGCAGGGGCTGGCCTGGCGCCGCGATCACGAAAACGGGCGAACAGCGGATACTCACCGTCGACACCGCCCGTTCAACCAGAGTGGACCCGTCGAACGGCAGGGTCGCCTTGTCGCGTCCCATCCGACGAGAAGCCCCGCCCGCCAGCACGATGGCGGCGAGCGGGGCGGTCGAACTCAGGTCAACGCGGTCAGTCGACGGTCCAGGTGTCTTTGCCACGCAGCAAGGATTGCAGAGCGGCGGTGTCATGGGGCTTTGATTCGATCGCCGTGTCGACCTGTTGGCGTGCGGAATCGTCATAGGTGGGCCGGTTGACCTGCCGGAAGATGCCCATCACCATGTGATCGAGGTTCTGCTCGCTCAGGCGCGACAGCGCGAATGCGTACGCCGGGTCGTCGATCTCGGCGTTGTGCACCACGATTTCACTGGCCGGCACGTCGGCGGTCTTGGCGACCTCCAAGCCGAAGCCGGACTTCACCACGCAGTACTCACCGTCGGTGCCGAAGGTGATCGGCTCACCGTGGGTGACGTTGATCAGCCGCTCCTCGGCGCCCTCCTTGCGCAGCGCATCGAAGGACCCGTCGTTGAAGATCGGGCAGTCCTGCATGATCTCCACCAGGGCGGCGCCACGATGCGCTGCGGCACCGCGCAGCACCTCGGACAGACCCTTGCGGTCGGAGTCCAGAGCCCGGCCCACGAAGGTGGCCTCGGCGCCAAGCGCCAGCGACACCGGGTTGAACGGGTAGTCCAGCGAGCCCATCGGCGTGGACTTGGTGACCTTGCCGACCTCGGACGTCGGGGAGTACTGGCCCTTGGTCAGGCCGTAGATCCGGTTGTTGAACAGCAGAATCGTGATGTTGATGTTGCGGCGCAACGCGTGGATCAGGTGGTTGCCACCGATCGACAGCGCATCACCATCACCGGTGACGACCCACACCGACAAGTCGGGCCGGGCCAGTGCCAGGCCGGTGGCGATGGTCGGGGCACGGCCGTGGATGGAATGGAAACCGTAGGTCTCCAGGTAGTAGGGGAAGCGGCTGGAGCAGCCGATGCCGCTGATGAACGCAATGTTCTCGCGCCGCAGGCCCAACTCGGGCAGGAAGTTGCGGATGGTGTTGAGGATGACGTAATCACCGCAGCCGGGGCACCAACGGACCTCTTGGTCGCTGGTGAAATCCTTACCCTTCTGCGGCTGATCCGTCCTGGGCACCAGGCTGGTCTTGTTCAGACCACCCTCCGTCAGTCCCAGGTCTGCGCCGATAAGGTCAGTCATGCGTTCGCTCCCACACCAGTTTCTACGGTGGCTGCCGCCAACCGCGCGAACTTGGCCTTGTCACTTTCCTTTTCACCCAAGGTGCCGTCCAGGGCGGCGTCGATGATTCCTTCGACCTCGTCGGCAAGGAAGGCCATGCCCTCCACCTTGGTCACCGACTGTACGTCCACCAGATACTTGCCGCGAAGCAGCAACGCGAGCTGTCCCAGATTCATTTCCGGCACAACGACTTTCTCGTAGCGGCCCAACACCTCGCCCAGGTTGGCCGGGAACGGGTTGAGGTGCCGCAGGTGCGCCTGCGCGACCTTGATGCCCTTGCGCCGGGCGCGGCGGCAGGCCTCACCGATCGGCCCGTACGAGCTGCCCCAGCCGAGCATCAGCAGCTCGGCGTCACCGGTCGGATCGTCGACCTCGAGGTCCGGCACGTTGATGCCGGCGATCTTCTCTTGGCGCAGCCGGACCATCAGGTCGTGGTTCTTGGGTTCATAGGAGATGTTGCCCGAGCCGTTGGCGGCCTCCAGACCACCGATGCGGTGCTCGAGACCGGGGGTGCCGGGGACCGCGAACTGCCGCGCCAGCGTCTCCGGATCCCGCGCATACGGCTGGAAGGGTTCGCCCTGTTTGGCGAACGTGTGCTCGATCGCCGGGTAGGTGCTGATATCGGGGATCCGCCACGGCTCCGAGCCGTTGGCCACCGCGCCGTCGGACAGGATGATGACCGGGGTGTGGTAGTTCACCGCGATGCGGGCTGCCTCCACGGCGATGTCGAAGCAGTCCGACGGCGACCGTGGCGCGAGGATCGCGACCGGCGACTCACCGTTGCGCCCGAACAGCGCCTGCAGCAGGTCGGCCTGCTCGGTCTTGGTGGGCAGACCGGTGGACGGGCCACCGCGCTGCACATCGATGATGATCAGCGGCAGCTCGGTCATCACGGCCAGGCCGATCGCCTCGGACTTCAGCGAGACACCCGGACCCGACGTGCTGGTGACGCCCAGCGCACCGCCATACGAAGCGCCGATGGCCGCACCGATTCCGGCGATCTCGTCCTCGGCCTGGAAGGTCAGGATGTTGAAGTTCTTGTGCTTGGACAGCTCGTGCAGGATGTCCGAAGCCGGAGTAATCGGATAGGTACCGAGAACCACCTGGATCTGGGACAGATGACCCGCGGTCACGATGCCGTAGGCAAGGGCGGTGTTACCTGAGATCTGCCGGTACTCACCGGTCTTGAGCTTGGCCGGCGAAACCTCATAGGTGGTCGCGAACGCCTCGGTGGTTTCGCCGTAGTTCCATCCGGCCTTGAGCGCCAGCACGTTAGCCTCGGCGATTTCGGGCTTACGGGAGAACTTCTCCCGGATGAAGGTCTCACTGTGCTCGAGCTCGCGGCCGTACATCCACGACAGCAAGCCGAGGGCGAACATGTTCTTGGCGCGCTGGCCGTCCTTCTTGGTGGCGCCGATCGCCTCGACCGCACCGAGCGTCAGGGTGGTCATCGCGACGGACTGCACGACGTAGTCGGACAACTCGTCGGACTCCAGCGGGTTGGCGTCGTAGCCGACCTTGGCGAGGTTGCGCTTGGTGAACTCGTCGGAGTTGGCGATGATCAGGCCGCCCCGGGGCAGATCGGAGACATTGGCCTTGAGCGCGGCGGGGTTCATCGCGACGAGCACGTCGGGACGGTCACCTGCGGTCAGGATGTCGTAATCGGCGATCTGGATCTGGAACGACGAAACACCCGGCAGCGTGCCCTGGGGGGCACGGATCTCGGCCGGGTAGTTCGGTTGGGTCGCAAGGTCATTACCGAACAAGGCGGCTTCGGAGGTGAACCGGTCACCGGTCAGCTGCATACCGTCGCCGGAGTCACCGGCGAATCGGATGACGACCTTCTCCAGCTTCTGCCGCGGAGTGGCGCCATTGCCGTTGCCGTTCTCACCCACGGCTCCCGCCTTTCACGCTGTTCGGCTGCGTCTCACCGGTCGCATCGCGCGACGGGCCAGTCGGTTCGACGTACACCGGAAAATTTTGTGTCACTACCAGTACCGATTATTGCACTGCTCTTAGGCTGGGCTTTACCCCGCCGGGGTTCGACACGCAGGCCGATCCTGACTGAACACGCTGCTCACCGACGTGAAGAAGGCCGGTTTGAGACAAAAGTGTGGCTTTCGTCACTTTTAGGAGAATGTCATTCTCTAAGGAAAAGGCTACCCGTCAGTAGCTGGTGGCTAGCAGTGGCTTGCGGCAACTCGACGCGCGTCGACCTACACCCGGTCGGTCGAGCCCACCTGCGGCCTCTTATCCAGCTCCCCTGCCACGAGCGCACTGGCGAGTTCGGCGGCCCGGTGCGGATCCGCCCCGGCGGCGCGGTGCGCGACGTAACAGGCGGTGAACATGTCCCCGGCGCCGGTGGTCTGAACGCCGAGCACCGGCCAGGCTGCCGGGACACGGGACACCGCGCCGTCAAGGTAGATGTCACAGCCCTCGGAGCCGTAGGTCACCAGGATCTCCGGCACGCCCAGCCGCTGTGCGGTCGAGAGATCGAAGGCGCCGTCCGCGACGATGACCGCCTCGTCCTCGGCGAGTTTGAGAATGTCCAGATTGGTCAGCAGGTTGGCCGGGAAATGACGATCCTCGACCAGTGGGCCCAATCGATCAGCCCGCACCAGGCCCTGCCCGTCATAGGCGATGCGATGCCCTCGCTCGGCCAGGGCGGCGAGCGTGGCAGCCGGGAAGTCGGTGCGCAACAGCGGAGCGAGGTGAACCCACGTGGTGGCGGGGTCAGCGGCCTCGATATCGGCCGGGGCCCAGACCGGGCCGATCGCTCCCACCCCCATATGGCGGTGATCCGTGTCGTCGTAATCGAGGCTGAACGAACTCGTCCGGTCCGACGGCAGGATCCGCACCAACGGCCCGAACCGATCGAGGAGCGGATCGAACAACGTGTGGTCGCGTTCGGCGCCCATCGCGACGATCCGGCCGGTTCCGCCGGCCGCCTGCAACGCGACCCCGGCGAACGACGCACAGCCGCCGGGACTCGGCTCGGCGCCGTCGATGATGTCGATCGCCAGGTTGCCGAGCACGGTCACGCCGGGGACTAGCTCTGGCGGCATGGATGAGTCTCCCGGTCACGATCGGTCACAGTCTGGCGGCGGTCCACACACACCGATGTGGCCGTGGGCCGAAATGGTAGCTGCCAACGCTGGGTGTTCACGCCGGCAGGTTGTACGGGGTGATCACCTGGATGGGCGCCGGGCGCCCGGGCTCTGCAGGTAGCGCGCCATGTTGCTGCAGGATCAACCGCATCGCCAAGCGGGCGTCGGCACGCAGATCGTTGTGCAGCACCGCCGAGATCCGGCCGTCGCGCAGCAGTCTGCGGTTGTCGGCATCGAGGTCGTGTGCAATGAAGACTTTGCACGGGCGTCCCAATTTCTCGAACGCGGCGACCGTCGCGGTGTTGCCGCCGCCGGGTGAATAGACGGCTTCCACCAAAGGGTGACGCTCAAGGGCGTCGAGCACCAGGCGTTCGACAGTCGCGTCGATGCCGTCGCTGTCGGTCACCTCCACAACGGTTCGGCCTGAGCCGCGCAGCCCCGATCGAAATCCCACCTCGCGCTCCCCCTCGCCGCGGAACACCGTGCGGCTCAGGGTGATCAGCACCCCGGAGGGAGCCGGGCCGAGCCACTGTTCGATCAGGTAGGCCGCCGTCGCCCCCGCACCGTGGTTGTCGATGCCGACGTATGCGCAGCGCGCGCTGGCCGACACGTCGGTCGTGTAGGTCACCACCGGAACTCCGGACGACACCAGACGATCGACGGCCTCGGCCACCTCGGGCTCGTCGGCAGCCTTGAGCACCACGCCGTGACTGCTGCGGATGCTCGCGAGCGTATCGATCATCTGTGCCGTCGAGCCGGATTCCCACAGGTGGAACCGTGCCCGCAGCATGGCCGGTGCAAACGCGGGCAACTCCGCCTCGATAGCGGTACGGAACGCGTCGGAGAACCGCTGCGGCGTCTGCATCACCACATCGATCAGGTACCGCCGCCCGTTGAGCCGCAACTGCGCCCGCTGCTTGTCGAGATCGGCGATCGCCTGGCGCACCTCGGCGCGCGTGTTCTCCCGCACCCCTGGCCGATTGTTTAGCACCCGGTCGACGGTCGCCTCACTCAAGCCGCACTGCTGCGCTATCTCCCGGACCTTGTAGCGATGCGCCATGTTGGGGGGACTCCTCCCGGCGAGCAGACGCAGACTCGCACTCCACGGTGCCGAAGAGTGCGAGTGTGCGTCTGCTCGGCAGATTGGTGATGGTTTTTTGATGGCTTTTTGCCGTTGATTGTGGCACAGCGCACAGCAAGACTGGCTGCCATGACCGCATCGACCGCCACGCACCGCGCATGGATCGGCGAGATCGACTGCTCAATCGACGACTTCCGCGCTCACGTCGACCGCGAAACCGACCCGGCCGACTACCCGCACGCCGCGGATGTCCGGGCCAACGTGCCGGTGTACGCGGCGGAAACGATGACCGAGGCGGAGCGCCGCGAGCTGCAATCGGAACTGATCGCCGCCTTGACCGATGGGCCCGGCGTGGTGATGTTCGAAGGCGCATTCGACGAAGAAGCCGTCGATGCGGCCAGCGCAGCGTTCGCCGCGTTGATCGAGGCGCAGCATGCGGAAGGAGGGGCCGCAGGCGACCACTTCGGCAAGGCCGGCGCCAACGACCGCATCTGGAACGCCGCCCAGAAGTTGGCGCTGCGCTTCCCCGAGGTCTTTGCCGAGTACTACGCCAACGACGTTCTGGCGGTTGTCTCCCAAGCCTGGCTTGGCCCGCGCTACCAGGTCACCTCGCAGGTCAACATCGTCAATCCCGGTGGCGCGGCGCAGGTTCCGCATCGCGACTACCATCTCGGGTTCGTCGACCCCGGACAACTTGCCGGCTATCCCGCGCACCTGCACCGGCTCTCGCCCGCGCTGACCCTGCAAGGCGCGGTCGCCCACTGCGATATGCCACTGGAGAGTGGCCCGACCATGTTGCTGCCCTACTCACAAAGCTTTCCCGGCGGCTACATCGCCTTTTACCAGCCGGAGTTCATCGAGTTCTTCGCTGCGCATCAGGTACAGCTTCCGCTCGCCAAGGGTGACGCCGTCTTCTTCAACCCGGCGCTGTTCCACGGTGCGGGCGCCAATACGTCAACCGATATCCGGCGGATGGCCAACCTGCTACAGATCTCGTCGCCGTTCGGCCGGGCGATGGAGTCGCTGGACCGCACCGCGATGATCCGTGCCGTCTACCCCGAACTACTGGCGATGAAGACCGCCGGTCGCCCGGAGCGCGAACTGGCCAACATCGTCAATGCCACCGCCGAGGGCTACGCCTTCCCGACCAATCTCGACCACGACCAACCCATCGGCAGCCTCGCGCCGCCCAGTCAGGTCGACGCCGTGCTCGCCGCACTCGCCGACGGTCTCGACCCCGCAGAACTCGACACCATCCTCAGCCTGCAGAACGAACGGAGAATCCCATGACCACGCTCGGCGTAATCGGACTCGGTCGCATCGGCGCCTTCCACGTCGACACGCTGTCCGGTCTGGACGGCATCGACGGACTCGTCGTCGCCGACGAACGGCCCGACGTGGTGGCCGCAGTCGCCGCCAAACACGGTGCCAAACCAGCTGATTCGGTAGAAGACCTGCTTGATTCCGGAGTCGACGGCGTCGTGGTGGCCGCGGCCACGCCGGCCCACGCCGAATTGACCCTGGCCGCGGTGCACCGGGGCCTGCCCACGTTCTGCGAGAAGCCGATCGCGTCGACCGCCGCCGAAAGCGCGCATGTCGCCGAGGTCATCGCGCGCTCCGGAGTACCCGTCCAGGTCGGTTACCAGCGCCGGTTCGACGCAGCCTTCGCAGCGGCCAAACGCGCCGTGGACTCCGGTTCGTTGGGCCACCTGCACACGGTGCGCAGCACCACGATGGATCCCGCTCCCCCGCCGATGGACTACATCAAGGGCTCCGGCGGCATCTTCCGGGACTGCGCGGTACACGATTTCGATGTGCTGCGCTGGATCACCGGGCAGAACGCCGTGGAGGTGTACGCCACCGGAACCGTCCAGGGTGACCCGCGGTTCGCCGAATACGGCGACGTCGACACCGCAGCGGCGGTGGTGACGTTCGACGGCGGTGCGATGGGCATCGTCTCGGCGGCCCGCTACAACGCCCGCGGATACGACTGCCGCCTGGAGGTGCACGGCTTCAACGACACCGTGGTGGCGGGCTGGGACCAGGGCGCTCCGGTGCGGAACATGGATCCCCGCTTCCAGTCTGACGACGCGTTCCCGACGGGTCCCCCACACCATTTCTTCATGGACCGGTTCACCGAGGCGTTCCGCGCCGAGCTCGCCGGGTTCGTCACGGTGGTCAAGGGCGATGCGATCCTGGGCGCGACGGTGGCCGATGCGGTCGAGGTTGCCTGGCTGGCCGAGGCGGCCACCGAATCCCTGCGCCGGGGCGTCCCGGTGCGCATCGAGGAGGTCCGGAACGCATGAGCACGATTAAGGTCGGCGGGCAGGAGCGAAGCGACCGGGGGATCAAAATCGCGGGGGCCCCGATCTCGTGGGGCGTGTGTGAAGTTCCCGGCTGGGGTTACCAATTGGAGCGGGACCGAGTGCTCGCCGAAATGCGCAGCGCCGGGCTGACCGCCACCGAGTTGGGCCCCGACGGTTTTCTCCCTGCAGACACCGCGGAGTTGACCGCAGTTCTTGCGGCACAGGATCTTTCATGTGTGGGCGGGTTCGTGCCGGTGGTGCTGCACGATTCCGGCCACGATCCGGCGCACGATCTGGCCGGGCCGCTGGCGGCGTTGCGCGCGGCGGGTGCGGGCGTAGTGGTGCTGGCCGCAGCCTCCGGAGCCGACGGCTACGATTCGCGGCCCGAACTCGACGACTCGCAGTGGGCGACGTTGTTGGCCAACCTCGACCGGCTCTCCGGGATCGCCGCAGCGGCCGGCCTTTTGGCCGTGCTGCACCCGCACGTGGGCACGATGGTGGAGACGCGCGCCGACGTGGACCGGGTACTGGCCGGGTCGTCGATTCCGCTGTGCCTGGATACCGGTCATCTGTTGATCGGCGGCACCGACCCGCTGGAGTTGGCGAAAGCCGTGCCGCAGCGCATCAAGCACACCCACCTCAAGGACGTCGACGCCGCACTGGCAGCCCGCGTCCAGGCCGGTGACCTGAGCTATACCGACGCGGTGCGGGCCGGCATGTACACCCCGCTGGGTACCGGCGACATCGACATCGCAGGCATCATTTCCGTACTGCGGGACAACGGCTTCGACGGTTGGTTCGTGCTGGAGCAGGACACCATCCTCGACGGTGAGCCCAGCGACGAGGGTCCGGTGCGCGACGTGCTGGACAGCGTGGCCTATCTGAGGTCCGTCACCGCATGACAGGGCTGCGCATCGGAATTCTCGGCGCATCGAGGATCGCCGAGAAGGCCATCGTCGGGCCCGCCAACGAACTCGGCCACCGGCTGGTGGCCGTGGCGGCGCGCGATCCGCTGCGCGCTGTGGAGTTCGCCGAGAAACACGGTGTCGAACGAGCACTCGGCTCTTATGCCGAGGTGATCGACGACCCCGAGGTCGACGTCATCTACAACCCGCTGGCCAATTCGCTGCACGCCCCGTGGAACCTGGCGGCGGTCACCGCGGGCAAGCCGGTGCTCACCGAAAAGCCGTTCGCCCGCAACCGGTCTGAAGCGGCGACGGTGACGCATGCCGCTGAGGCCGCCGGGGTGACCGTTTTCGAGGGCTTCCACTACTACTTTCATCCGGTGACCCAGCGCGCGTTCACGACGGCCGCCGCAGGCGAACTGGGCCGGATCACGCAGGTGGAGGTGCGCATGGCCATGCCGGCCCCGGACGACGGCGATCCGCGCTGGTCACTGGAGCTCGCTGGCGGGGCCATGATGGACCTCGGTTGTTACGGCATGCACGTCATGCGGTCACTGGGCCGCCTCGACATCGACGGCCTCGGCGGGCAACCGTCGATCGCGGGTGCAGTCGCCGAGCAGCGCACGCCCGGGGTGGACGCGCGCTGTCACGTCGAGCTCGCATTCCCCGGCGGTGCAACTGGTTTGAGTACCAATTCGATGGTGGCTGAGGAGTATTCGTTCACCATCCGCATCGTCGGCAGCGACGGCGACCTGCTGGTGCACGACTTCATCCGGCCCAATGACGACGATCGGTTGACAGTCCGTTCCACGGCGGGCGAGCGGGTTGAGCGGCTGGGCACCCGGCCCAGCTACACCTACCAACTGCAGGCCTTCGCGGACCACGTGCAGCGTGGCGAGGCGCTGCCGTTCGGTCCGGCCGATGCGGTGGCCAACATGTCCTACGTCGACGCGGCCTACCGCGCCGCAGGATTGGTGCCGCGATGACATTCGACCTGGCTGTTTGTGCCGAGATGGTGTTCACCGATCTCGACATCGTCGAGCGTGTCCGACGCATCTCCGATCTGGGCTTCTCGGTGGAGATCTGGAGTTTTCACGACAAGGACCTCGACGCCTTGGCAGCGACGGGAGCACGCTTCTCATCGATGACCGGCTATCTTCACGGTGATCTCTACGACCGTGAGGGCGCGCAAGAAGTAGTGCGCACAGCCCACCAAGCGGTCAAAGCCGCTGCTGTCCTTGGTGTTCCACGGCTCGTGGTGCATCCCGGGGAGCTGGTCAACGGTCAGGCCGCCCGGCCCCAATACCGCGCCACCGGCGAAATGTGGTTCTCGGCGTTACGCGGCCTCGAGGCGTTGGGCGAACTCGGCGCCGAGGCCGATATCACGTTCTGTCTGGAGAATCTCAACACGATCGTCGACCACCCCGGCGTCCCACTGGCACGCGCCAAGGACACCCTCGCCCTCATCGAGGCCGTCGGGCATCCCAACGTCAAGATGATGCTCGACCTCTACCACGCGCAGATCGGCGAGGGCAATCTTGTCGACTTGGTGCGCCGGGCCGGATCGGCGATCGGCGAGATCCAGGTGGCCGACGTCCCCGGCCGGTGCGAGCCGGGGTCCGGCGAGATCCACTACCCCGCCATCGCAAAGGCGTTGCGCGACAGCGGGTACACCGGAACCATCGGCATGGAGGCCTACGCCGCGGGCGACAGCGTCGCCGCTCTGGACGCCTTCCGCGCCGCGTTCTCGTAGGGCGGCCCGGGTCGCACCGCGAGCGTGCGGGTCTGTTGCCCGACACACCGTGGATACGCAGCATTTTGTGCACGCTCGCCAGCCGCACGCCGCAGAATGATGGGCATGGCCAATGACCCGTTCCCGGAGCCACGCTGGGGCCGCGAGGGTATCTCGCCGGTCTTCAAGCCTGTGTACGCGTTCGCGTCGACGCCGTTTGGATCCTGGTTCATCCGCCGGCTGGTGCCGCTGGATCGGAAGGTGATGAACCGCACCAACGGCCGCTACACACTCTTCGGGCCCACTTCCCTACCTCAGCTGCTGCTGACATCGACCGGCCGAAAATCCGGACAGCCCCGCAAGACACCACTGTCGTATCTGCGTGACGGCGATCGAATACTGGTGCTGGGAAGCAACTTCGGCGGCAAGAGCCATCCCAGCTGGTCCTCGAATCTGGTGGCCTATCCCGAAGCCGCGGTGTCGATAGCCGGTGAGGAGATCCCGGTCACCGCGACTCAGCTGCGGGACTCCGAGCGCGAGCAGGCGCTGGTCAAGTTCTTCGAATATCCGATGTATGCGGCCTACCGTCGGCGCACTGATCGCGATCTGCGCGTGTTCGCCCTGACCCGCCGCTGACGGCGAGCGTGCGCAAACTGCAGTGAAAACGCGGCGTGTCGACCGGCAGACCCGCACGCTCGCGAAAATAGGGATCGCGAAGACTACTTGCGGCCCAGTTCGTGGGACAGGGCCTCAAGTTCGTTTCCGCCCGCCATCTCCTGGGTGAGGTGGTCGAGCGTGATCTCGTCGTAGGTGCAGTCCAACTTCTGCCGTCCGCGGTTGAGCAGCACGAAGTGGTCGCCCACCATGTGCGCGTGGTGCGGGTTGTGGGTGATGAAGATGACGCCGAAACCCTGGTCCTTGGCCGCGGTGATGTAGCGCAGCACCATGCCGGACTGCTTGACACCCAGCGCCGCGGTGGGCTCGTCGAGGATCAGCACGCGGGCGCCGAAGAAGATCGCCCGCGCGATTGCCACACACTGGCGTTGACCGCCGGACAGCGACCCGATGGGCGCGTCCACGTCGGGCAGGTCGATGCCCATCTTGCGCAGTTCGGAAATGGTGGTGGCGCGCATCCCGTTGATGTCCAACGGCTTCAGCAAGCCCTTCTTGCGCAACTCATTGCCCAGGAAGAAGTTTCGCCACACCGGCATGAGCGGCACCACAGCCAGATCCTGATACACGGTGGCGATGCCCGCTTTCAAAGCATCTTTGGGCGAATCGAACACCGTGGGCTTGCCGTCGATGAGCAGTTCGCCCTCCGTCGGCTTGTGCAGACCCGCGATGATCTTGATCAGCGTGGACTTGCCTGCGCCGTTGTCACCGAGCACGCCGGTGACCTGACCGGCGCCGACCCGCAGGTTGATGTCCTTGAGGGCGATGATGTTTCCGTAGCTCTTTCCGACGTGCTGCAGTTCGACCAGCGGCACCTCGCCGCCCGATGGCGTCTCCGCGATAGGAGCTTCAGCAGTTGTGCTCATTTACTTACCTTTTCGCTGCGTAATTGCGGACGACGTTGTTGGCGATCACCGCGAACAGCAGCATCGCGCCGAGGAAGAACTTGAACCAGTCCGGGTTCCATCCGGCGTAGACGATGCCCTGGTTCGTCATACCGAAGATCAGCGCTCCGATCAGGGCGCCGATCGCCGTGCCATACCCACCGGTGAGCAGGCAGCCACCGATGACCGCGGCGATGATGTAGAAGAACTCGTTCCCTACGCCCTGGCCAGACTGAATCGTGTTGAACGAGAACAGCAGATGCATGCCGACGAACCAGGCGCAGAACCCGACCACCATGAACAGGCCGATCTTGACCTTGGTCACCGGCACACCGACCGCGCGCGCACTGTCCTGGTTACCGCCGACGGC
Organism: Mycolicibacterium sp. XJ870; assembly: GCF_053483975.1. NCBI lineage: Bacteria > Bacillati > Actinomycetota > Actinomycetes > Mycobacteriales > Mycobacteriaceae > Mycobacterium > Mycolicibacterium sp. XJ870. The sequence continues at coordinate 37,360 of NZ_JBEFTI010000009.1, read as the reverse complement.
GAAGATCCAGTTGCCGATGCGGGTCTTGAACAACACGTAGGTGGCGACGAGCGTGAACAGGATCCACCACAACACGGTGATCCTGACCTCGATCGGCCCCACCGAGATCGACGACGCGAAGACGGTCCGGCCGGACTCGAAACCCTGCATGTCCGACACGCTCGGCGTGGCGACCTGTCCCGAAAGCAGCTTGGTCACAGCCAGATTGACTCCGGCCAACATGAAGAACGTACTCAGGGTGATGAGGAACGACGGGATCTTGGTCTTCATCACCAGATAACCGTTGAAGAACCCGACCGCCAGCGACACGATGAGCGCCAGCGCGGCACCTACCCACAGGTTCAGGTGCAGGTTGTAGGCGAGCATCGAGGCGGCCAGCGAACTGGTGGTGACCGCGACGCCGGCCGAAAGATCGAACTCGCCACCGATCATCAGCAACCCGACACCGACAGCCATGATGCCGATGGTCGAACTGGCATACAGCACGGTCGCCAGCGACTCGGGCGAGCGGAACGGCGGCGCGACGATGAGGAAGAAGACGAAGATGCCGACGGCGCCCACAGCAGCGCCCATCTCCGGACGAATGATCAAGCGCTGCAGCTTGTTCTGTTCTTTGACGCGTTCGTCGTGAACGACCTTGTGGGACTCGATGTCAAGATCTGCTTGCGTACTCATCACTGTTCTCTCTTCTTCGCGCAAGCGCTCATCAGCGCGTCCCGTTCTTCGCGTACTCAGCGACAGCATCGATATTCGACTTGTCGATGAACGACGGCCCGGTCAGTGTCGGCTGATTGCCGCCGATGACGTTGCCGTTGTTGAGGTAGAGCCACAGCGAATCCACAGCGAGGTATCCCTGCAGGAACGGCTGCTGATCGACGGCCCACTGGACATCGCCGTTCTTGATCGCGTCCACCAGCGCGGCATTGGTGTCGAAGGTCGCGACTTTGGCCGAACTGCCGGCGTTGCGCGCCGATTGCACCGCGGTGAGCGCGAACGGCGCCCCCAGTGTGAGGATGGTGTCGATGGCCGGATCCTGCTGCAGTTTCGCGGTGATCGTCGACTCGACGGACGGCATGTCTTTGCCGTTGACGTTGAGGACCTCGGTGCCGGGGAACGTGTTTTTGGCACCTGCGCAGCGGGCTTCGAGGTCGACATGGCCCTGCTCCTGGATCACGCACACGACCTTCTTGGCACCTTCGGAGGCCAGCCGCTTGCCTGCTTCCTGCCCGGCGATGTAACCGTCCTGACCGAAGTACTCCATGACTCCCATCGCCCGCCAGGCATCGAGCCCGGCGTTGAACGCGACAACCGGGATGCCCTTGGCTGCGGCGTTCTGCACGGCCGGTTTCATGGCGTCGGGCTTGGCGAGCGTCACCGCGATGCCGTCGACGCCGCTGTCCACCGCGGTCTGCACATGGTTGGCCTGGTTGGGCGCTTCGGGATCGCTGGAGTAGCGCAGTTCGATGTTGTCCTTCTTGGCCGCGGTCTCGGCGCCCTTGCGGACCAGGTCCCAGAAGGAGTCACCCGGCACCTCGTGGGTGATCATCGCGATGGTCATCCGCGGGGTGTCGGCTGTTCCCGCTCCCATGCCGTTGCCGTTGCTCTCCGGCTTGCCCCCGGTGCTGGAACACGCGCCGGCGCTCAGCACGAGCACACCAGCCCCGGCTGCCGCCACAAGCCGACTCAATCTCATTGCTTCTCCTCGTCTCGACGTCACCGGTGCTTGTGCGTCTGGACTCCAGTGACAAGCGGCGCGGCCTCGCTCCTGATGTAATACCGCTCACATCTGAAAGTCAAGACTTTGTTCGGACATTAGGACTGCATATCAAATGCGCAGAGCGCAGGGCGATGCGACCGCCGCCGCCGGGCAGTTGCGGGAAAAGAGTTGACAAAGACCGCTTTTGACCGTTCCCTATCGATCCACGAGCGTGGTTTCGAAGTAGTACCGCGATGCCCGATACGCGTGGCTGCCGTACTCAACGATGCGCCCGGAGTCATCGAACGCGGTCCGTTCCATCACCAACAGCGGGGCCTTGGGCTTCTCGTCGAGCAGCCGCGCCTCATCCCGATCGGCAGCCTTGGCGCCGATCCGCTGGCGGGCCAACCGGATGTGCACCCCACGCGAGCGCAGCGACTGATAGAGCCCGGCCCGTTCGAGTTCGTCTCGGTCCGGCGCCAGTGCGACGGGCAGATGGTTGGTCATCAGCGCGAGTGGCTGGCCGCCAGACGTACGCAGCCGGCGCATCTTCGCGACCTCGCTGCCGGGCGTCAGGTTCAGCCGCTCGGCGATGTCGTCGGATGCCGGGCCCAGCGTGTACTCGAGCACCGTGGTGGCCGGCTCCTGCCCGGCGCGAGCCAGATCGTCGTACAAACTGGTGAGCTCCACGGGACGATGGACCGGGGTTTGCACGACCTGGGTGCCGACGCCACGCTTGCGCACCAGCAGCCCTTTCTCGACGAGTTCCTGGATAGCGCGTCGGGTCGTCGGACGCGACAGGTTGAGCCGGCTGGCCAGCGCGAGCTCGTTCTCGAATCGGTCCCCAGGCTTGAGTTGTCCGTCGAGGATGGCCTTTTCGAAGACTTGCGCAACCTGGAAGTACAGCGGCACCGGACTCGAACGGTCGATTTCGACGGTCAGTGTCGGGGTCACTCTCGCTCCGATCGTCATGAGCTCCATGCAGGATTTGCGTGGGTGATTCCTCAGGGTACCTGCTGATGACTGAAAGTAAGAATGTCCGAACAAAGTCTTGACACTGGACGGTGGCGGGGCGCACAGTCAACATCGAGAGCAGGAGGATTTGTCGCCGCTCACGCCATCCCCGCTGACATAAGGACCCGGGAGTCAATCGTGACCGATACCGCCAACCAGGCTTTCGATGTCCTCGCCATCGGGCGCTGCGGCGTCGACGTGTACCCGCTTCAGATCGGCGTCGGGCTCGAGCAGGTCGAATCGTTCGGCAAGTTCCTGGGCGGCAGCGCCGCCAATGTTGCCGTCGCAGCGGCCCGCCTGGGCAACCACAGCGCGCTGATCTCGGGTGTCGGCGACGATCCGTTCGGCCGGTACGTACGCAACGAACTCGCAGCCCTCGGCGTCGACAACCGGTTCGTCGCCACACATGGCGAGTACCCGACGCCGGTGACGTTCTGTGAGATCTTCCCGCCGGACAACTTCCCGCTGTACTTCTACCGCAAGCCGTCGGCGCCCGATCTGCAGATCCGGGCCGAAGAGATCGACGAGGCCGCGGTGCGCAGTGCCCGGCTTTACTGGTCGACGGTCACCGGTCTATCGGAAGAACCAAGCCGCAGCGCCCATTTCGCAGCCTGGGGGATTCGCGACCGAGCTCCGCTGACGGTGCTCGACCTCGACTACCGGCCGATGTTCTGGGACACCCCCGCCGCCGCCACCGAACAGGTACAACGCGCGCTGCAACACGTGACCGTCGCCGTCGGCAACCGCGAGGAGTGCGAGATCGCGGTCGGGGAGTCCAACCCGCACAAGGCTGCCGAGGCATTGCTCGACTTGGGGGTCGAACTCGCGATCGTCAAGCAGGGTCCCCGCGGCGTGCTGGGTAAGACCAGACACAGCTCGGTCACCGTGCTACCCAACGAAGTCGACGTCGTCAACGGCCTCGGCGCCGGGGACGCGTTCGGCGGCAGTCTCATTCACGGCCTGCTGCGCAACTGGCCGCTGGAGAAGACCCTGCGCTACGCCAACGCTGCCGGAGCAATCGTCGCTTCGCGCCTGGAATGCTCAACCGCGATGCCGACCGCTGTGGAGGTGGCCGATCTAGCCGAGCAAACCGCAGTGGGGGCCGTCAATGTCTGACGCATTGTGCAAGAACCACTCCGAGCTCACCGATTTGCGTGCTGGAGACCCCGCTGCGGTGGCACGAGCATGGCAGGACCGCACCACCCGTCCGACCGTGCGCGGTGACGGCAGGCTGATGATCGTGGCCGCCGACCACCCTGCCCGCGGCGCGCTGGCCGTCGGCTCCCGCCCCACTGCGATGAACAGCCGTACCGATCTGTTGGACCGGCTCTGCACGGCGCTGGCCGATCCCGGCGTGGACGGTGTGCTTGCCACCGCCGACATCCTCGACGATCTCCTGCTGCTGGGGGCGCTGGAGGACAAGGTGGTGTTCTCCTCGTTCAATCGGGGCGGGCTGGCCGGCTCGTCGTTCGAGCTGGACGACCGGATGACCGGTGCCAGCGCCGCCTCCACCGCGGCAGCGCGGATGAACGGCGGAAAGATGCTGTGCCGCATCGACCTTGACGACGCAGGCACGGTGTCCACGCTCACCGCGTGCGCCCGGGCCGTCGATGAGCTCGCCGCCCACGGCCTGATCGCCATGCTGGAGCCGTTCATGTCCAGCCGGGTTGACGGCAAGGTCCGCAACGATTTGACCCCCGATGCGGTGATCAAATCCGTGCACATCAGTCAGGGGCTGGGCTCCACCTCGGCGTACACCTGGATGAAGCTGCCCGTGGTCCCCGAAATGGACCGGGTCATGGAATCGACGACGATGCCGACGCTGCTCCTCGGCGGCGACCCGACCGATCCCGACGAGGCGTTCGCCAGTTGGGAGAAGGCGTTGGCCCTGCCGTCGGTGCGCGGCCTCATCGTCGGACGCACGCTCCTATATCCGGTCGACGATGATGTGAGTTCGGCCGTCGCAACCGCCGTCAAGTTGGTGAGGTAACGAATGCACAGCAACTTGTACATCCCAGCCCGCAGCGCCGAGCTGCCGTTCACCGTCGACGTCACCCCGGCATCGGCCGGCTGGACCGAATCCTCGCTTCAGGTGATCGAACTCGATGACAGTCAGACCGCCGAGCTGCACACCGGGGGAACCGAGGTGATGATCCTCCCCCTTGCCGGCGGAGGCACCGTCGAATGCGGCGGTGAGACCTTCGAACTGTCCCCGCGCGCATCGGTTTTCGACGGCCCCGCCGACATGGTCTACCTCGGCATCGACCAGGTGTACCTGTTGTCGGGGGCCGGGAGGTTCGCGATCTGCGGGGCACGGGCCAAGCGGTCCTTCCCCAACCGTCGGGTCGCGGCCGCCGACGTGCCGCTCGAATTACGCGGCGCCGGCAACTGCAGCCGCCAGGTGCACAACTTCGGCACCGCCGACACGTTCGAGGCCGACTCGTTGATCGCGTGCGAGGTCATCACGCCGGGCGGCAACTGGTCGAGCTATCCGGCACACAAACACGACGAGAACACGGCGACCCAGACCGCGCTCGAAGAGATCTACTATTTCGAGATCGCCCCGGGCCCTGACGGTTCGCGTGGTTTCGGCTATCACCGGGTGTACGGCACGCCGGACCGACCGATCGAGGTGCTCGAAGAGGTGCGTACCGGCGATGTGGTGCTCGTGCCCCACGGCTATCACGGCCCGTCGGTCGCAGCGCCCGGCTATCACATGTACTACCTGAATGTGATGGCAGGCCCGGGCGCCGAACGGGCTTGGAAGATCGTCGACGACCCCGAGCACACCTGGCTGCGCGGCACCTGGGATGACCAGGAAATCGATCCGCGGCTGCCCCTGCACGAAAAAGGAGCCTGAGCAAAATGGTTTCGACCGCACCGAAATCGACCGACAAGCTCGTCGACAACGAACCGACCGTGCGACTCACGGTGGCACAGGCCACCGTTCGATTTCTGGCCAACCAGTTCGTTGAGCGTGACGGCGAGCGAGCGAAGTTCTTCGCCGGTTGTTTCGGCATATTCGGCCACGGCAATGTCGCCGGGCTGGGCCAGGCGCTGCTACAAGATGAGGTCGAAGCCTCCGAGGCGGGACGCGATCCCGGGCTCAAGTACGTGCTGGGCCGCAATGAACAAGCCATGGTGCACAGCGCGGTCGCCTACGCCCGGCAGAAGGACCGCCTGCAGGCCTGGGCGGTTACCGCCAGCGTCGGGCCCGGCTCCACCAACATGCTCACCGGCGCCGCGCTGGCCACCATCAACCGGCTTCCGGTGCTGCTCTTGCCCGCCGACACATTCGCCACCCGCGTCAGCTCCCCGGTGCTGCAGGAACTCGAACTGCCGTCCTCGGGCGACGTCACGGTCAACGACGCCTTCAAGCCGCTGTCACGCTACTTCGACCGGGTGTGGCGGCCCGAGCAGCTGCCCGCCGCGCTGCTGGGCGCCATGCGGGTACTGACCGATCCCGTCGAAACAGGGGCGGCGACGGTTGCCATCCCCCAGGACGTTCAGGCCGAGGCACACGATTGGCCGCAATCCTTGTTCGCCGAACGCACTTGGCACGTGGCCCGACCGCTGCCGGAGCGGTCAGTGATCGCCCGGGCCGCCGAAGTCATCCGGTCGGCCACCAAGCCGCTGATCGTGGCTGGCGGCGGGGTCATCTACTCCGGCGCCTCAGACACCCTCGCGACGTTCTGTGAGCAGACCGGGATACCGGTGAGTGAGAGCCAGGCAGGCAAGGGGTCGCTGCGGTTCGACCATCCGCAGTCGGTCGGTGCCATCGGGTCGACGGGCACCACCGCGGCCAACGCGTTGGCATCCGAAGCCGATGTCGTCATCGGGATCGGCACCCGCTACAGCGATTTCACGTCGGCATCGCGCACCGCGTTCAACAATCCCGATGTCCGGTTCGTAAACATCAATGTGGCGTCACTGGACTCGGTCAAGCAGGGCGGTGTCAGCGTCGTCTCCGACGCGCGGGAGGCCATCGACGGGTTGACCGCCGCATTGGACGGCTACTCCGTGAGTGACGAATACCGCTCCCGCACTGCTGAACTCGCCAAGGAGTGGGATGACACAGTGTCCTCGGTTTACGCGACCGAGGACACGGCTGCGCTCAACCAGAACCAGGTGATCGGCCTCGTCAACACGCTGTCGGACCCGCGTGACGTCGTGGTGTGTGCTGCCGGCTCGATGCCGGGCGACCTGCACAAGTTGTGGCGGACCCGGGACCGCAAGGGCTACCACGTCGAATACGGCTACTCGTGTATGGGATATGAGATCGCCGGCGGCATCGGGGTTCGGATGGCCGCCCCGGACCGCGACGTCTTCGTCATGGTCGGCGACGGCTCATACCTGATGATGGCCACCGAGCTTGTCACCGCCGTCCAAGAGGGCGTCAAGATCATCCCCGTGCTGGTGCAGAACCACGGATTCGCCTCGATCGGTGGGCTTTCCGAGTCGGTGGGTTCACAACGCTTCGGCACCGCCTACCGGTACCGCAGCGCCGACGGCCGCCTCGACGGCGACACGCTGCCGGTGGACCTCGCCGCCAACGCGGCCAGCCTGGGCGCAGACGTCATCAAGGTGGGCACGGCCGCGGAGTTCTCCGACGCGGTCAAGGTCGCCAAGGCCGGCGATCACACCACGGTCATCTACGTCGAAACCGACCCCATGATCTTCGCGCCGGACAGCCAGTCGTGGTGGGACGTGCCGGTCAGCCAGGTATCAACGCTGGCATCGACGCAACAGGCCTACCAACGCTACGCGGACTGGAAGAAAGTCCAACGCCCCCTTGTCAATCCCTCCGATCGCTGAAAGAAACAATGAGCACGATTCTGGTTGGTTCCGCACCCGACTCCTGGGGCGTCTGGTTTCCGGACGACCCGCAGCAGACCCCGTACACCCGGTTCCTCGACGAGGTGGCCGCATCCGGCTACCAGTGGATCGAGCTGGGCCCCTACGGCTATCTGCCCACCGATCCCAAGCAACTGTCCGACGAACTTGCGGCGCGTGATCTCAAGTTGTCGGCGGGGACCGTGTTCGAGCACCTGCACCAGGATGATTCGTGGTCCGCGGTGTGGAGTCAGATCGAGGACGTCGCGAAACTGACTGCGGCCGTGGGCGGTAAGCACGTCGTCGTCATCCCGGAGATGTGGCGAGATCCGGCCACCGGCGCGGTCCTCGAGGACCGCAACCTCACGCCCGAGCAGTGGAAGAAGAAGACTCAGGGCATGAACGAACTGGGCAAGGCAATGTTCGAGAAGTACGGTGTGCGTGCGCAGTACCATCCGCACGCCGACAGCCACGTCGACACCGAGCAGAACGTGTACCGGTTCCTCGACGGCACCGACGGCGAGTTCGTCAACCTCTGCCTCGACACCGGGCACATCTCCTACTGCGGCGGCGACAACATCGCCATCATCGAACGCGCGCCCGAGCGCATCGGCTATCTACATCTCAAGCAGGTCGATCCCGAGGTGCGGGCCAAGGTCGAAGCCGAGGATCTGCCGTTCGGCGAAGCCGTCAAACTCGGCGCGATGACCGAACCGCCGCGTGGAATCCCCGATATGCCACCGCTTCTGGCCGCGGTCGAAAAACTGGGCATCGATGTGTTCGCGATCGTCGAGCAGGACATGTATCCCTGCGAGGTCGAAGCTCCCCTGCCCATCGCCAAGCGCACCCGGTCCTACCTGGGTTCGTGCGGTGTCCCGTCAGTGAGGTTCAACTAGCCATGTCCGATCTCCGCGTCGCCGTCCTCGGCGTCGGCATCATGGGCGCCGATCACGTTGCCCGGTTGTCGGCCCGGATTTCCGGTGCCCGGGTGACCGTCGTCAACGACTTCATCACCGAGAGGGCTGAACAGATCGCCGCCGGTGTCCCCGGCTGCCGGGTGGTGGGCGATCCTCTGGACGCCATCGCCGATCCCGACGTCGACGCCGTCGTGCTCGCGACGCCGGGACCGACGCATGACAAGCAACTGCTGGCATGCCTGGAACATCGCAAGCCGGTGCTGTGCGAAAAGCCGCTGACCACCGATGTCGACTCAGCACTCGAGGTGGTACGGCGCGAGGCCGAACTCGGCACGCGGCTCATCCAGGTCGGTTTCATGCGCCGCTTCGACCCCGAGTACATGCAGCTGAAATCGCTGCTCGACGCCGGCGAGTTCGGCAGGCCCCTGGTGCTGCACTGCGTGCACCGCAATGCCGCTGTGCCACCGTCCTTCGACAGCTCGATGATCGTCAAGGACTCGCTGGTTCACGAGGTCGATGTCACCCGGTACCTGTTCGACGAAGAGATCACGTCGATCCAGATCGTCCGCCCGGCAACCAATCCGGGTGCGCCTGAAGGCATTCAAGATCCGCAGATCGCGATCATGCGCACCGCTTCGGGCAAGCATGTAGACGTGGAGCTGTTCGTCACCACCGGCGTCGGCTACGAGGTCCGCACCGAACTCGTCGGCGAGAAGGGCTCGGCATTCATCGGACTCGACGTCGGGCTGATCCGCAAGGGAGTACCCGGCACCTGGGGTGGTCAGATCACGCCAGGCTTCCGGGAGCGCTTCGGCCTGGCCTACGACATCGAGTTCCAGCGCTGGGTCGACGCCGTCCGAGCCGGCGCCAACGTCGATGGCCCGCGAGCGTGGGACGGCTACGCCGCGGCCGCGGTATGCGCTGCCGGCGTCGAATCACTGAACACCGGCGAGCGCGTCGAGGTGTCCATGGTCGACCGCGCCTCCATCCCCGGCGCCTAACGGACCGGTTGCCGATTGTGTGATTTCATACGCGGCGCGCCGTGAACTGCGTATGAAAGGGCACACTCAGAACAACGGTTCGGTTCGCAGGCCACAGGAGTCCAAGGTGTATTGCCTAGGTTCATGCGCCGCTGCTTTTGGGAACGGAGCAAGATAGAGACATGGCCCGCAATCCCGATTCCGACTACCCAGCCGACTACGACGACCATGCCGCGGTGGTCACCGGGGCCGAGCACGAGGCCGCCGGCGTCAAGGCCGTCATGGTGTCGATGCAGCGAGGGATTGAGCAGATGGGACCGCTGCGCATGGCCGCGGCGTTGACCCGGCTCAATCAGCGGCACGGCTTCGACTGCCCCGGTTGCGCCTGGCCGGAGGAGCACGGCGGCCGCAAACTCGCCGAGTTCTGCGAGAACGGCGCCAAGGCGGTCGCCGAGGAAGCCACCAAGCGCGTGGTGACCCCCGAGTTCTTCGCACGTCACACCGTCGACGAGCTCGAAGCCAAACCCGAGTTCTGGCTGTCGCAGCAGGGCCGGCTCACCCATCCGATGGTGCTGCGGCCCGGTGACAACCACTACCGCCCCATCGATTGGGACGATGCCTACCGGCTGATCGCCGACGAGCTCAACGCGCTGGATTCACCGGACGAAGCGCTGTTCTACACCTCCGGACGCACCAGCAATGAGGCCGCGTTCCTGTACCAGTTGATGGTGCGCAGCTACGGCACCAACAACCTGCCGGACTGTTCGAACATGTGCCACGAATCGTCGGGCACGGCGTTGACCGAATCGATCGGCATCGGCAAGGGTTCGGTCACCGTCGAGGATCTGACGCTGGCCGACGTCATCCTGATCGCCGGGCAGAATCCGGGCACCAACCATCCCCGCATGCTGTCGATCCTGGAGAAGGCAAAAGCCAACGGCGCCAAGATCATCGCCGTCAACCCGCTACCCGAAGCGGGGCTGATCCGGTTCAAGGATCCTCAGAAGGTGCACGGCGTCGTGGGCCACGGTGTCTCGATCGCCGACGAGTTCGTGCAGATCCGCATCGGCGGCGACATGGCGTTGTTCGCCGGACTGGGCCGCTTGCTGCTGGAGGCTGACGAAATGGCCGGCGGCACCGGCTCGCCTGTTGTGGACCATGATTTCGTCGCCGCGCACTGCGCAGGATTCGACGATTACGCCGCCCAGACCCGCGCTGTGGACCTCGACATCGTCACCGCGGCCACCGGTGTCGATCGCGCACAGCTGCAGCGGGTCGCCGACATGCTCATCGCCTCGCAGCGCACCGTGATGTGCTGGGCGATGGGTCTGACCCAGCAGCGCCACGCGGTGGCCACCATCGGCGAGGCCACCAACTTGTTGTTGATGCGCGGCATGATCGGCAAGCCCGGCGCCGGGGTGTGCCCCGTGCGTGGCCACTCGAATGTGCAGGGCGATCGCACGATGGGTATCTGGGAGAAGATGCCCGAGAAGTTCCTGACTGCCCTCGACAGCCGGTTCGGGATAGCCAGCCCGCGCAAGCATGGTTACGACACCGTCGACGCGATCCGTGCGATGCGCGACGGCCGCGCGAAGGTGTTCATCGGCATGGGCGGCAACTTCGTCTCAGCCACCCCGGACACCGAGGTCACCGAGGCCGCGTTGCGCAGTTGCACCCTGACCGTGCAGATTTCGACGAAACTCAACCGCAGTCACCTGGTGCACGGTGCGACCGCGCTGATCCTGCCGACACTGGGCCGGACCGACCGAGACATCATCAACGGCCACAAACAGCAGGTGTCGGTGGAGGATTCGATGTCGATGGTGCATCTGTCACGCGGCAGCCTGCACCCGCCCAGCGATCAGTTGCGCAGTGAGGTCGGCATCGTCTGTCAGCTCGCTCGTACCCTGCTCGGCCCAGATCATCCTGTCCCGTGGGAGACCTTCGCCGGCGACTACGACACGATCCGCGACGCCATCGCCGCTGTCGTGCCCGGCTGTGAGGGATACAACGCCCGGGTGCGCCAGCCCGACGGGTTCCAACTCCCCCACCCGCCGCGGGATTCCCGCGAATTCCACACCCACACAGGTAAAGCCAACTTCGCGGTGAATCCGCTGGAGTGGGTTCCGGTGCCCGAGGGCCGGCTCGTGCTGCAGACCCTGCGCAGCCACGACCAGTACAACACCACCATCTATGGCCTCGACGACCGCTATCGCGGGGTGAAGGGTGGCCGCCGGGTGGTGTTCGTCAATCCCGCCGACATCGAACGGTTGGGTTTCAAGGTGGGCGACCGGGTTGATCTGGTGTCGGAGTTCAACGGCGAGGAACGCCGGGCGAAGGACTTTCTTGTGGTCGAATACTCGACCCCGGTGGGCAATGCTGCCGCCTACTACCCGGAGACCAACCCATTGGTTCCGCTCGACCACACCGCGGAGCGGTCCAATACCCCGGTGTCCAAGGCCGTCGTCATAAGGCTCGAGCCATGGGCCGAGTGACCGCGCGCCGCCGCGCTCATCACGTCACCGCGGACCATGCCGAGGCCCGGCCGGAGACGCTCGTCGTCGAGGAACCGTTGGAGATCCGGGTCAACGGCACACCGATCACCGTCACCATGCGCACCCCAGGGTCGGACATCGAACTGGCGCAAGGGTTCCTGCTGACCGAGGGGGTGATCCGGGGTCGCGAGGACGTGCTCACCGTCCGATACTGCCGGGGCGCGAACGACGAAGGTGTGAACACCTACAACGTGCTCGACGTGACACTTGGCCAGGATGTGCCGGCGCCAGAGGTTGACGTCACCCGAAACTTCTACACCACTTCGTCATGCGGCGTGTGCGGCAAGGCCTCGTTGGACGCCGTCCGGCTGATCAGCCGCTACTGCCCTGGCGACGATCCATCCACGGTCGCCGCCGAGACCCTTTCGGCGATGCCCGCCCAACTGCGCGACGCCCAAAAGGTTTTCGCCAGCACCGGCGGTCTGCACGGTGCAGCCCTGTTCACGGCGGACGGCACAATGCTGACCGTCCGGGAGGACATCGGCAGGCACAATGCGGTGGACAAGGTGATCGGTTGGGCGCTGGAACAGAATCGGATACCGCTGACCGGCACCGTACTGCTCGTCAGCGGTCGAGCCTCGTTCGAGCTCACCCAGAAGGCAGTGATGGCGGGCATTCCGGTGCTGGCGGCTGTCTCGGCGCCGTCGTCACTGGCCGTCGACCTGGCCAGCCAGTCCGGCCTGACCCTGGTCGCGTTCCTGCGCGGCGAGTCGATGAACGTCTACACCCGTCCCGACCGCGTGAAGCACTAGCCGCGAGCAGAAAAGTTAAGCGCTCTTGTCGCGGCGCTCGGAACGAGATGGCTTGCGCGGCACGATGGTCGGCAGCACGTTGTCCTGCACGGTCTCCTTGGTGACGACGACCTTGGCGACGTCGTCGCGGCTGGGGATGTCGTACATCACCGGCAGCAGCACCTCTTCCATGATGGCGCGCAGCCCGCGGGCTCCGGTGCCACGGTGGATGGCCTGATCGGCGATGGCATCCAGTGCTTCCTCAGTGAATTCCAGCTCGACGCCGTCCATCTCGAACAGTCGCAGGTACTGCTTGACGAGCGCGTTCTTGGGTTCCGAGAGGATCTTGACCAGTGATTCCTTGTCGAGGTTGGTCACTGAAGCGACGATCGGCAGGCGGCCGATGAACTCCGGGATCAGACCGAACTTGATCAGGTCCTCCGGCATCACATCGGCGAAGTGGTCCTGGGTGTCGATCTCGGCCTTGCTGCGTACCTCCGCGCCGAAGCCGAGGCCCCGCTTGCCGACCCGGTCGGAGACGATCTTCTCCAGCCCGGCGAAGGCCCCCGCGACGATGAACAGCACATTCGTGGTGTCGATCTGGATGAATTCCTGGTGCGGATGCTTACGTCCACCCTGCGGCGGCACCGACGCCTGGGTGCCCTCCAGAATCTTCAGGAGGGCTTGCTGCACGCCCTCACCGGAGACGTCGCGGGTGATCGACGGGTTCTCGCTCTTGCGGGCGATCTTGTCGACCTCGTCGATGTAGATGATGCCGGTCTCGGCGCGCTTGACGTCATAGTCGGCAGCCTGGATCAGCTTGAGCAGGATGTTCTCGACGTCCTCACCGACATAGCCGGCTTCAGTGAGTGCCGTCGCATCCGCAATTGCGAACGGGACATTGAGCATCTTGGCCAGCGTCTGCGCCAGATAGGTCTTACCGCAGCCCGTAGGGCCCAGCATCAAAATGTTGGACTTGGTCAGCTCGACGGGCTCGGATCGGGAATCGCGCGCCTTCTCCTGCGCCTGAATCCGCTTGTAGTGGTTGTAGACCGCCACAGCCAGCGTCCGCTTCGCAGTGTCCTGGCCGATGACATAGCCCTCGAGGAAGTCGCGGATCTCGACCGGTTTGGGCAGCTCGTCGAGTTTGACGTCGTCGGCGTCGGCGAGCTCCTCCTCGATGATCTCGTTGCACAGGTCGATGCACTCATCGCAGATATATACGCCCGGCCCCGCGATGAGCTTCTTGACTTGCTTCTGGCTCTTCCCACAGAACGAGCACTTCAGCAGGTCACCACCGTCTCCAATGCGCGCCATATGGGGAGGCCCTACTTCCTGTTCGCGTCGGTCTTACGCCACTTGGTGGGTCACCTCGGGCGTAAACCCGACGCTACCCGTTCGTTCCGTCACGGTGCGACCGTTAAGCCCGAATCGCTCCGTTGGTATTTACCGTGTGCAGGAGAACATATCGCTCCTGGTGGCTTGCCACCCCTCAGCACGCGGACTGTGTCCCTGGCGTGTCGCCGCGGTAATCGGACAGAGGTCTGAGAACAACGCCAAAACCGTGATGTTCGCCGGTCACCACGATACCGTGCGCGCCGTCGGGGCCGGTCGCGAAGTTGAGGCAAACGCCCCATGCGCTGCGGTTATGGCCCGCTGCAGGGTGGTGCACATGACAAAACCACGTACCCCGTTGGACGCCGCAACGGCAGTCTTGACCGATCCGACCCTGCCCGCGGGGGCCGACGAGAGGTTCGTCGGCTTCGGCGTCATGGGATTTCCCTTCGCCAGTGGCCACTACCTGGCGCTGCGTCACTTCCCCGCGACGACGTTCTCGCCGGGCTACCGATCGGTGTGGCACCGCGATCCGACCGGCGTGTGGACGTTCTACGCCACCACCCCGGGCCAGCAGAGCTGTGCCAGGTATTTCAGCTCGGCGACACCGAACGACGCGGTCCAGTGCGACATCGACTTCGCCTGGGTGGACCCGTGGTCGCTGTTCGTCGGTATCCCCGGACTGCTGGAATGGACCGTCGATATCCGCTCGACCGGGTCGACGCGCCTGGTCAGCACTCTGGGCGGGTGGTTGCCCACTCGCGCGTGGACCAGTCCGGCCATGCTCGCGCTCATCGGCCGCACGGCAGGAACCCTGCTGCGCGCGGGCACCATCCAACTGGCCGGGACTGCCCCGAACGGCCAGCACTTCATGATCGCGCCGACACAGGTGTGGCTCGCAGACGGGCACGCCGTGCTGCAGGGCACCGACCTCGGTCCGGCCGGACCACTGGACCGCCAGGCCGTGCTGGCCGACTTCCGGCCCCCGCAGCGTGGCATCTTCGTGGTCGGTTCCGGACACTTCGACACGTTCGACGCGGCCCGGCACCGCGCCGCCCGCACCGTCCTGATCGACGGAACGACGCCGGACCTGGGCGCATAATCAGCGAATGGCTTCGCAGCCGGCTCCGCCGGAGCCGTCGATCCGATCACCGAGTCGGGCCGAGTTGCTGGCGGCCCTGTCGGTGGCGGTCGATCTCGGGCTCGGCCAGCCCAGTGAGCACATGCTGCGGTCGGCGTTGATCGCGACCAGGCTCGCCGATCGGCTAGGCCTGAGCAGGCCGCAGCGCGACTGCATCTACTACACGACGTTGATCATGTGGATCGGGTGCCACGCGGATTCACATGAGTACGCACAGTGGTTCGGAGACGACATCGCGGTGCGCCACGACACCTACTCCGTCGACGTGTCGGGGCTGCCGTTCCTGCGGTTTCTGGTCAACAACGTCGCTCGCGGTGAGCCGTTGGCACACCGGCTGCAGGTGATGGCGACGTTGATGGTCAACGCCCGCGGCCACCTGTCCCGGATGATTCACTCGCACTGCACGTCCGCTGCCCTGCTGGCTGACCGGATGGGACTCGGACCCGACGTCCAGGCCGCGCTGGCGTTCGCGTTCGAACGCTACGACGGCGGCGGCATGCCCGCCGGCGTGCGCGGTGACGACATTCCGATACAGATGCGGGTCGCACAGCTCGCCGATCTGGCCGAAGTGCACCACCGGACCCACGGGGTCGCCGGTGCGGTGGCGATGGCGTCGCGCCGGCGCGGCGGCCAGTTCGATCCGCAGGTAGTCGACGTGTTCGTGCGTGATGCCGACGCGATCCTTGCCGGCCCGCCGACCGGGGACGCGTGGGCGGCCGCGCTGAAGGAGGCGCCGGATCGCCACGACGAGCTCGACGACCGGGGCCTGGATTCGCTGCTCATGGCCCTGGGTGACTTCGTGGATCTCAAGTGCCCGTTCACTCTCGGGCATTCGCGGGCAGTGGCAGCGCTGGCGGCAGACGCTGCCACAACGGCAGGCCTCGATGCCGCAGCGGTGGCGCTGGTTCGGCGGGCGGGCCACGTCCACGATCTGGGCCGCATCGGGGTGTCGAACCAGATCTGGTCCAAGCCGGGACCGTTGACCGCGGCGGAATTCGAGCGCGTGCGGCTGCACCCGTATCTGACGGTGCGGATCCTCAGCCAGGTGCGGGGGCTTGGTCCGGTGGCCCAGCTCGCAGGCAACCACCATGAATGCCTCGACGGCTCAGGGTATCCGCGTGGCCTCACCGAGGCGACGCTCAGCCTGCCCGACCGGATTCTCGCTGCTGCCGTCGGCTACCAATCCGGTTGTGAGCCAAGGCCATACCGCGAGGAGCTGACTCCCACAGCCGCGGCACGACGGCTTCGCGAGCGGGTGGCCGCCGGTGAACTCGACGCCGCCGCGGTCGCGGCGGTACTGCACGCTGCCGGACACCGCGCCGAACGCCCGAAAGTACGGCCGGACGGTCTGACCCCGCGCGAGGTCGACGTGCTGCGCCTCGTTGCGCGAGGCGCGTCGAACAAGGAGATCGCGGAATCGCTCGTGATCAGCCAGAAGACGGCCCGCAATCACGTCGAGCGCACCTACGCGAAGATCGGGGTGTCCAACCGCATCGGCGCCAGCATGTACGCGCTGCGCCACGGTCTGGTGAATCCGGTGTAGCGGCCGACGAGAAGTTGAGGCAAACGCCTCATGTGCCCGTGCACGCAGCGCGCAAGTATCGCGGTATGACCCAAACAGCCTCCGCGACCGACGCGGACCGTGCACTCAAGGCCAAGCAGCGCGCCCTGTGGGCGTCCGGAAACTATCCCGCGGTCGCTGCGGACCTGATCCCACAACTCGGCCCCGAGCTGGTGCGGGCCAGCGGGCTCGGCCCCGGCGACCGCGTACTCGATGTCGCCGCGGGAGCCGGCAATGCTGCGATCCCCGCCGCGGCAGCCGGGGCGGCGGTCACCGCAAGCGATCTCACTCCCGAACTGTTCGACGCCGGCCGCGCGATCGCCGCCCAGCGCGGCGTCGACGTGACGTGGGCCGAAGCGGACGCCGAGGCATTACCGTTCGCGGACAACGGTTTCGACGTGGTGATGTCCTGTGTCGGCGCCATGTTCGCACCGCACCACCAGCCGACCGCCGACGAACTCGTGCGCGTGTGCCGACCGGGCGGCACGATCGCGATGATCAACTGGACGCCCACCGGATTCATCGGCCGGTTGTTCGCCACGATGAAGCCCTATGCGCCTCCCCTACCGCCGGGCGCCAGCCCGGCGCCGCTGTGGGGAGATCCCGACCATGTACGAGAGCTGTTCGGCGACAGGGTGACTGCGCTGACGATGCACCGCCGAACGATCACCATGGACCACTGCGCCACGCCGGAGGAATTCCGCGAGTACTGGAAGGCCAACTACGGGCCGACCATCGCGGTCTACAACTTCAACGCCGAATCCCCCGAACGCGTCGAGGCACTCGACCACGCCTTTCTGACTTTCCTGACCGAGACCAATCAGGCCATCGAGCGCACGGCCTATGAGGCCGAGTATCTGCTTGTCACCGCTGTCAAAGTGTGAGGGGGACACAACGCAAAACGACACGGGTCCCCCGGGGGCCCGTGTCGTTTTGCGAACAGAACCTATGCGGTCTGCGCGGACAGCTTGCGGTATTCCAGCACGGTGTCGATGATCCCGTAGTCCTTGGCCTGCTCGGCGGTGAGGATCTTGTCGCGGTCGGTGTCCTTGCGGATGACCTCGGCATCCTTGCCGGTGTGGCGGGCCAGCGTGGTCTCCATCAGCGTGCGCATCCGCTCGATCTCGGCAGCCTGGATCTCCAGATCGGAGAACTGGCCCTGGATGACGCCGCCCAGCGAGGGCTGGTGGATCAGCACGCGGGCGTTGGGCAACGCCATCCGCTTACCAGGCGTGCCGGCGGCCAGCAGCACCGCGGCGGCCGAGGCGGCCTGCCCCAGACACACGGTCTGGATGTCGGCGCGCACGTACTGCATGGTGTCGTAAATCGCCATCAGTGAGGTGAACGAGCCACCGGGCGAGTTGATGTACATGGTGATGTCGCGGTCGGGATCCAGCGACTCCAGCACGAGCAGCTGGGCCATGATGTCGTTGGCCGACGCGTCGTCCACCTGCACGCCGAGGAAGATGATGCGTTCCTCGAACAGCTTGTTGTACGGGTTGGACTCCTTGACGCCGAAGCTCGAATGCTCGATGAACGACGGCAGGATGTAGCGCGCCTGGGGCTGAAGACGGGGGTCCGTGTGGTCGGTCATTTGTCGAGTCCTGCTCCTGGGCCTGAACCGTTGACGTTGGCATTGGTGATGATGTGGTCGACGAAGCCGTATTCGAGTGCCTCCGGCGCGGTGAACCAACGGTCACGATCGGAGTCGGCCTCGATGCGCTCGATGCTCTGCCCGGTGAACTCGGCGTTGAGCCGGAACATCTCTTTCTTGATGACGGCGAACTGCTCGGCCTGGATGGCGATATCGGCCGCGCTGCCGGTGACACCGCCCAGCGGCTGGTGCATCAGGATCCGCGCGTGCGGAAGGGCGTAGCGCTTGCCCTTGGTGCCCGCGGCGAGCAGGAACTCACCCATCGAGGCGGCCATGCCCATGGCGTACGTGGCAATGTCGCACGGTGCCAGCACCATGGTGTCGTAGACCGCCATGCCCGCCGAGATGGATCCACCCGGCGAGTTGATGTAGAGGTGGATGTCCTTCGTCGGATCCTCCGCCGACAGCAGCAGAATCTGCGCGCACAGCTTGTTGGCGATGTCGTCGTCCACTTGGGAACCCAGGAAGATGATTCGCTCGGCGAGCAGCCGCTCGTACACCGAGTCGACAAGGTTGAGCCCCTGCCCGGCGCCACGCATGTCAGTCACGACTGGATACCTGCTTTCTCTTACGTCTTGGTACTGACGACACTAACCAACCTGAACCGCCGTGCACTCCCGTAAAGGCGCGCGTTCGCTCACAGCGTCACTTGTCGGTGTCGTCGGCCTCGTCTGTGGCTTCGCTGCCCTCGGCGTCGTCGGCAACCTCGGCAGTGTCTTCGGCGGCGGCCTGATCAGCCGGCGGTCCGAAGAATTCCGCGGTGTCGATCACGGTGCCGTCGGTGTCGGTGACCGTGGCGGCGTGCACCACCGCGGCGATGGTCAGTCCACGGCGCACGTCGGCGAACATCGCGGGCAGCTGGTTGTTCTGCTGCAAGATCTGGATCAGCTGCTGCGGCTCCAGCCCGTACTGGCGCGACATCAGCACGAGCCGCTCGGTGAGGTCGTTCTGGCCGACCTCGATCTCGAGCTTGTCAGCGACGGCGTCCATCAGCAGCTGGGTCTTGACGGCCTTCTCGGCGTTGCTGCGGTTGTCGGCGTCGAATTCCTCGCGGCTGCTGCCCTGCTCGGTCAGCGTCTCGGCGAACTTGTCCTCGTCGTGTTCCATACCGTGGATCGCGTTGTGCAGCGTGTCGTCGACCTGCGCCTGAACGATCTTCTCCGGCAGCGGAACCTCGGTCTGCTCCAGCAGTTCCTCGATCGCCTTGTCGCGGATCTGCTCGGCCTGTTGCACGCTCTTCGCCCGGCGCACCTGGTCGGTGAGGCTCTCTTTGAGCTCGTCGATGGTGTCGAATTCGCTTGCCAGCTGGGCGAATTCGTCGTCGGGCTCAGGCAGCTCGCGCTCCTTGACCGACTTGACCGTGACCGTCACCTCGGCGTCCTGCCCGGCGTACTCGCCGGCGGCCAGCTTGGTGGTGAACACCTTGGACTCATCAGCCTTGAGACCCTTGATCGCGTCGTCGAGGCCCTCGATCAGCTGACCGGAACCGACCTCGTGGGACAGACCCTCGGTGGCTGCCTCCGGGACCTCTTTGCCGTCGACGGTGGCTGACAGGTCGATCGAGACGAAGTCGCCTTCCTGTGCGCCACGCTCGACACCGGTCAGCGTGCCGAACCGGGCCCGCAGGGTCTGCAGCTCGGCGTCGACCTCCTCGTCAGTCACCTCGATCGGGTCGACGGTGATCTTCAGCGCCTCCAGATCGGGCAGCGTGATCTCCGGGCGGACGTCGACCTCGGCGGTGAACACCAGCTCCTCGTTGTCCTCGAGCTTGGTGATCTCGATGTCGGGCTGGCCCAGCGGCTTCACGTCCTGGGTCGTGACGGCCTCGCTGTACCGGCTCGGCAGCGCGTCGTTGACGACCTGCTCCAGCACGGCGCCGCGACCGACGCGGGCCTCCAGCAGCTTGCGCGGGGCCTTGCCGGGGCGGAAGCCGGGGAGCCGAACCTGCTTGGCCAGCTCCTTGAACGCGCGGTCAAAGTCTGGCTCAAGCTCGGTGAAGGGCACCTCCACATTGATGCGCACTCGCGTGGGGCTCAACTGCTCGACCGTGCTCTTCACTCTTGTGCTCCTCGATGTCTTTCCAGATGTCTCTGTCGTACTGGCGGGTAAGTCGGGGTGACAGGATTTGAACCTGCGGCCTTCCGCTCCCAAAGCGGATGCGCTACCAAGCTGCGCTACACCCCGTATTCGTGGCCGACCCGCAAGCGAAAACCCGCGAAAGGACCACGCGAGATACTACGTGCTGGCGACACGGAGCATTCAATTGGATTTGATTCGGGGCGCACCGGTACAGTGCTGGTGCTGCAACATGCGGGCGTAGCTCAATGGTAGAGCCTCAGTCTTCCAAACTGATTACGCGGGTTCGATTCCCGTCGCCCGCTCCATCAAAGCCCTGGAAAGGCGTGTTTACCAGGGCGAACGAAGTTTCGACGACTGAACCGTCACGAGGCGGCATCAAGGCCCGTGGCGATGTCGGCCCGCAATCCGGTTGGATTCCTCAAGGCTTAGCCATTCAATCTCGGATTCGCCGAGGACTTCGGCAACGGCCTCCCAGTCCAGAACCCAATCGTCGTAACACACATCAGGGGTCCACCACAGAACGTAGTAGCCGCTGCCTGTCGGCCGCTTGGTGTCATCGTCGACCTCAACGTAAAAGCCCTCATGCCGCCCGCGGAGGACGCGGCCGACCCGTCCCACTGGGGGTTTATCCCGCTGATGCATAGGCCGCCCTGAACTTCCTTGTGATTACGGACTGCAAAGTGACACCAGGGATACGCCAATTCGAGCAGGCAGGCAACACACGGAACTCGCGGTGCCCGTCCGCGACACCCTGCCGAAACCCGTGGTGTACACAGCCCGTTCGACGCCGGCAATAACCTTCCAAACTAGCTACGCCGGGTTCGATTCCCGCCGCCCGCTCCACCAGCTACCTGCGGCGACGCGGTAGCGCAGACGTTCGGACGGAATTCCCGTACCGCGCCCGTACCGCCACTCAGAGCGGTACGGGCATTTCCTTTGTTACCGCTGGGACTCCCGAGCCTGGAGTTACCAGTGTTGCGTGACGGCCACTCATGGCCACCCCGCGCCCGGCGTGTCGCATTGCATCGAACAGATGTTCGTATACCGTGAATTGCAGTCGGGCTCGATTACGACAGAGCCCTGAGAAATGCCGCCAAGGGCGGACCGAAGGACCGGAAGCATGACGATGACCGACGACCAGTGGGAACCTCTCGAACTTGGAGAAGTTGAGGTCGAGGTGTTCACGGCGCTCCGCGAGGGCGTGCCAGATTACCTCTACCGGTCACTGTGGACATGGATCTTCGATCGGTTCTCGGCGTCTGGCTCGACACAGAGGACTCGGATCTTCAATCCCCGCCTCGCGCGGGAATGTGAACGAGTCCTGAAGATCTCAATCGCAGACCATGGCCCGTACCCCGACGAGAGTTTTCACGCTGTCCAGAACGCAGTCCGGGGCCCAGACCTTTTGACCTGGCGGCTGGTCGACTTTCTCGCGTCGCAACTTCACCGCCGGAGCGGAGCGATTGACGAGCTGGGCAAGATCCTCGTCCAATCAGGGGCCGCTTGGGAGATCGGTGACCGACAGGGCAAGTCCGGACTTGTCCGCCGCGTACCCCAGGGAGTCAAGACCGCTGCCGAAGCGGCATTCCAAAAGCCCAACGCGGGTAAGAGATTGGCGGCTGCGTGGGAAGAGGCGTTCGGCGTCAACCCCGACCCGTCGAACGCCTACGCCCTGGCGGTCAAAGCAGTGGAGGATGCGTCCATCCCGGTGGTGCCGACCGGCAAGGCTGAATCGACGCTCGGCGATGTCATCCGCACGATTGATGGCGGAACCTGGAGGCTCCCGCATCTTCGGGAACACCATCTCGCGCCTACCCACGACGTCCTCGTCGGCATGCTCCGCACCCTCTGGCGCGGTCACCACGACCGCCACGGTGGACCCTCGACTGTCGGGGTTCCTGCCGTCACCCAGGAAGAGGCCGAGTCAGCAGTAATCCTGGCAGTGACCCTTGTTGGCTGGTTCGAGAGCGGACACATCCAGCAGTAGGGGGAAGCGGCACAACACTTCACCCAACGGAGGTTCGGATGACACCTGACCCGGAAGAAGCCGAGATGGCCATCGTCGATGTTGTCCCCGGTGGACCGGAGACGCACGCAGCCGTAAGAGTTGTGCGCATTAAGGCCCGCGACCTGAACGACACCCACATTGGTCAGTGGATCGGTGCCCACGAGAACGGCTACAACTACGGCCTGAAGATCCTGAAGGTCAAGCACGTCAACGAAGGCGCGGCCCCAGGAGTCACCGTGTGGTACCGGAAATCCCAGCTACCTGACGGCACTCCAGCGTCAGACTCCAACATGCACGTGCCGTTCGATACCGACATCGAACTCGTAGACATGATGGCTTGGTGAAAGCGCAGCCAATCGCGCATCAACCTCTCAGCGGCACAACGTTTTCCCCGTAGTCCGGTGCGGCTGCCATCGCGTCCAGCCGCCCATCGCCTCGGCGTGGTCGTCGGCGTTGGCCTACTTCACTCGCCTGAACCGGGCCAGCGCCAGCGCGAACAGCTGGGCACCATCGTCGTCGCGCCCTTGGCTCACTCGTAGGTGCAGCCTTCCATTTCGCCCCACTCCGGATGCTCGAGCATGGCGTCCTCGCACCACTCGGGATTCTCCGAACGCCACTGCACCTCTTCCTCATGGTCTGCAGCCTCGCGCCCTTCCGGAGAAGCCACGGACGCACCCGGTGAGTTGGCGGTGGCATGGCTGCCATTGCAGTTCAACGACAGCCACACTTCGTCCCAGCTGTACTCATAGATGGTGTCGTCGGTCGCCGGGCGCAGGTATTTGTGATCGCTGACGCTGGTGACGATGCACTCGTCCTGAGGTAGCCGGCCGCCGACGGTGGCGATCACTTTGGGTGTGAGATCGGCCTCCTCGAGCGTGGACGCCGCGTCGGCATACGTCTCGCCGACGACGTCCGGCGGGGCGGCGCCCGCCAGGCCGGACCCGAACAACGCACCAACCGACAACGCGAACCCGGCAGCGCTACCGACCACAATCTGACGACCTCTGAGCTTTGCCACGCGTCCGACCTCCCCTTTTCGGGTGGTGCGCTGGCAGCGTCTGCCTATCTCCGCGGCCGCGACCCGTCGGCACACCACGTAGAACTGGACCCTGACACTGACTTTACTCAGCGAATCAAGGCCACCCCGTGGAAAATGCCGAAGGTTCCGAGGCAGTAACAATCCCGCTCCGGCTATCGGTGTACTGGGCGACAGCCGCCTACGATCGGGCGATACAGACATTCGGATCGGTTCGCGGGTGCTATCGAAGTCGCCCGCTCGGGTCAGGGCCTTCGCCGATATAGGGAGGGATCGTTGAGGGACCAACCGACAGTCACGACCAACGGGACTTGCGCGTCCGGCTTTGAGAAGGTGCGCGACGCGTTCGAGCACAACTTCGCCGAGCGCGGCGAGGTCGGCGCTGCCGTCGCTGTCTGGGTCGAGGGTGATCTGGTGGTCAACCTGTGGGGCGGGCATGCCGACACCGCCGCGGGCCGGCCGTGGACCCAAAACACCTTGGCCAGCGTCTTCTCCGGGTCCAAAGGCCTGGCGAGCACCTGCGTGCACCTGCTGGCCGATCGCGGTGAGATCGACCTGAACGCACCGGTGGCCCGCTACTGGCCGGAGTTCGCCCAGGCGGGCAAACAGGACATCACGCTGGCCATGGTGCTCGGACACCGGTCGGGGGTGATCGGCCCGCGCGAACCCATGGGCTGGCGTGACGTCGCTGACTGGGACAGTGTTTGCCAGCGCATCGCGGTCGCTGAGCCGTGGTGGCCGCCGGGTACCGCGCAGGGCTACCACGTGGTGACGTTCGGGTTCATTCTCGGTGAGGTGATCCGCCGGGTGACGGGCCGAACGCTGGGCCAGTATCTGCGCACCGAGATCGCCGAGCCACTCGGTATCGATGTCCATATTGGGCTGCCCGCCGCCGAGCACCACCGCTGCGCCGAAATGGTGAACAAGCCCACGGTGCGTGGGCTGTTAGCCGACAGCGGAGTCTCAGCGCCGCCCGACGGGCTCGACGCCCATCCGATGGCCGGCTGGGCGGTGTCGATGAACTTCGTGCCCGACGACGAGTTGGGGGCCCGGGCCATCGGGACCTGGCGGGCAGCCGAATTCCCGAGCACCAACGCGCACGTGTCGGCGCTGGGCATGGCGACGTTCTACAACGCCCTGGCCCAGGAGAAGCTGCTGAGCCGGGAGCACATGGAGCTGTGCCGGGTCTCGCAGGGCGGATTCGACACCGACGTCGTGCTCGGTCCGCGCGTCGCCGATCACGGCTGGGGCCTGGGTTACATGCTCAATCAGCGTCGGGTGGCGGGCCCGAACCCGCGCACGTTCGGCCACGGCGGATCCGGTGGCTCGTTCGCATTCGTCGACCTGGAACACCGGATCGGCTACGCGTACGTGATGAATCGTTTCGACGCCACGAAGTGCAACGCCGACCCACGCACCGTCGCGCTGTCCAACGAGGTGTACTCCGCTCTGGGCGTAATTTAAGGGCCTGTTCACAGACCCGGAAACACCGTTTCCTGTAGGTACGCTGGACGCCATGAACAGCGTCGTGCTGGTACTGATCATTCTCGTCATCGCTGGGATCGCTTTCGCGGTCTACAGCTCGTCGAAGGCGAGTAGCCGTCGCTCGGCGGAATCCCTGGCCGACGCCAAGGCGGACGCGCGCCGAATCATCGAGCGGCTCGGCGGCCAGGTGCTCAACCTGACCGGCAACGACGAAGCGTCCAGGCAGGCTCTCGTCGACGCGTCCGAGCGCTACACAGCGGCGTCGTCGCAGATCGACCAGGCCACCACGGCCACGCAGGCCGCACTGGCCAAGGAGAGCGCGATCGAGGGGCTCTACTACGTCCGCGCCGCGCGGACGGCGATGGGCATGGATCCCGGCCCCGAACTGGAATCCCTTGCGGGCCAACGCACCGCGGGCAGTGTCACCGAGGATCGACGCGTCGAGTTCGAAGGCCGCCAGATCGAGGCCTCCCCGACACCCTCGGAGCGCACCCCGAACTACTACCCCGGCGGACGCGTCGCGGGACGCCCGGTCCCCGCAGGCTGGTACTCCGAACCGTGGTGGAAGCCTGCGCTCGTCGCGGGCGCCTGGGGTATCGGATCGGCGCTGTTGTTCAGCACGATGTTCAGCGGCATGGCAGGCGTCGGCTATGACGCCCAGGCCTTCGAGAGCGGCCACGGCGACGGCGCCTCCGATGGACTCGCCTCAGGACAGGACGGCGGGATGGACGGCGGCGGCGACAGCGCGGGCGACTGGGGCGGCATGGACACCGGCGGCGACTGGGGCGGCGGCGACTTCGGTGGGGATTTCGGCGGGTTCTGACGCCTAACCCCCAGCCCGTTCACACCTGGCAGGTGGGGCACCAAAACAGATTGCGGGCCTCCAGCACTGCGGTGCGCACCGGCGTCCGACAGACCCGGCACGGCTCCCCCGCCCTGCGGTAGACGTAGGTGCGGGGCCTGCCGGGTCCATATGACGGTGCACCGTGGTCATGCTCAGGCCGGACCACGACGATCTTGCCGCGGCGCACCCCGACCTTCATCAGCTCGACCAGATCGGTCCACAGTGCGTCGAACTCGTCCTGTCCCAATCGGATACCGGGCAGATAGGGGTCGATGCCGTGGCGGAACAGCAGTTCACTGCGATAGACGTTGCCGACGCCCGCGATGACCGTCTGGTCCATCAGCAACGCACCGATAGCCTTGCGCGACTTGGTGATCCGCTTCCAGGCCAGCGTCGGGTCGGCATCGGCGCGGAGCGGGTCGGGGCCGAGTTTGGCGATCACATCGGCGATCTCGGGTTCGGCGATCAACTCGCAGACGGTGGGACCACGTAGATCGGTGCCGTACTCTGCGCCGACCATCCGCATCCGCACCTGGCCGACCGGCACCGGTAAGGGCACCGGCACCTCGGTGAATGCGCCGTACAACCCGAGGTGGATGTGCACCACCCGGCCGCCGTCGTAGTGATGGAACAGATGCTTGCCCCACGCGCTGGCACGTTTGAGGGTATGGCCGTTGACCGCTGCGGCACCGTCGGAAAACCGGCCCTGCGGGCTGGACACCATGACGGGCGCCCGGCCGAAGCGGCGTTGATGCAGCCGGGCCAGCCGGTGCAGGGTGTGCCCCTCAGGCACGGGTCAGGCCGGCGCGCCCGGAACCGGCGGTGCGACGTGGTCCTTCTCGTACTGGGCCATGATGTCGATGCGGCGCTGGTGCCGCTCGGCGCCCGACCACGGCGTGGACAGGAACGCGTCGACGATCGCCAGGGCCTCCTCGGTGGTGTGCATGCGGCCACCGATACCGATCAGCAGTGCGTTGTTGTGCTCACGGGCCAGCTTCGCGGTTTCGACGCTCCAACCGAGCGCACAGCGGGCGCCCGGCACCTTGTTCGCGGCCATCTGCTCGCCATTACCCGAGCCGCCGAGCACGATGCCGAGGCTGCCCGGGTCGGCGACCGTCTTCTCCGCGGCGGCGATGCAGAAGGCGGGATAGTCGTCCTCGGCGTCGTAGCTGAACGCCCCGCAGTCGATCGGCTCGTGGCCGTTCTTCTTCAAATGGTCGATGATCGTTTGCTTGAATTCGAGTCCGGCGTGGTCGGCACCCAGGTAGACGCGCATGCCGGTCATTCTGGCAGACGCCGGTGTCACCCGATCGTGATGGCGTCGAGACGCTCCTTGATGAACGCCGACGACGTCACCGGCTCCAGTCCGGGCACCCGGCCGATCGGTGGTTCCAGCGGAGTGACCAACGCATCGTGGTTGGCCTCGTAGAAGTAGATCAGCGAAACCAGATCCTCTTCCGGTGCATGCGGCTGGGGCGGTAGCACCCGGTGGCGACCCGAGGGCCAGCGCCGTCCGCTCCAGTACTCCAGCAGATCGCCGATGTTGACCGTGAGGGCACCCGGTTCCCAAGGAGCGTCCTCCCAGCCTTCGGCCTCGGAGTACACCTGCAGTCCCCCGGCGCCGGGCTCGCGGTCGAGCACCGTCACGGTTCCGAAGTCGGTGTGCGGCCCGATCCGGAACTGTCCCGGCTCTGGCTCACCCACCACGCTCACCGGCGGATAGTGGTTGATGTTCATCGTCCATGTCGGCTGGTCCGCAAGTGCCACAAAGGGATTCACGGAGAGTCCGAGCGCGTGGGCGAACAGCTCCAGCAGATCGTCGGAGAGCTTGCGCATCGCCGCGGTGTACTCGGCGATCAACGGCTGCAGTGCAGGCACCTCGGCCGGCCACACGTTGGGCGCGAACCAGATCCGGTCGACCTCGGGATCGCCGGTGGCCGTCTCGGCGCCCAGGCTGTAACTCTCCTTGAGGTCCGGTGGCGTCTCGGTGCCTTCGGCGTAGCCGTTGGCCTCGGCGCCCGGGCCGATCCAGCCGTGCCCCCCGACGGGCACCGAATAGCGCTGTTTGACGTCATCGGGCAGCGCGAAGAACTCGCGGCTGGCCGCGCGCACCCGAGCGGCCAGCTCGGTGTCCACGCCGTGGCCGGTGACCACGATGAACCCGGCCCGCTGCAGACCAGCGTCGACCTCGGCGGCAACTGCGTCCGCTTCGGCGCCGCCCGCATACCAGCGTGAGATATCAACCGTCGCAATGGCACTCACTCAGCCACCCCGATATCCTCGTTCCATAGTTCGGGCCGTGCCGCGATGAACTCCTCCATCATTGTCACGCACCGCTGATCATCGAGCAGTGTGATCTGTACACCGTTTTCGGCCAGCCAATCGTGGCCGCCGGTGAACGTGCGGCACTCCCCGATCACCACCGCGCCGATGTTGAACTGACGCACCAGCCCGCTGCAGTACCAGCACGGCGAGAGCGTCGTCACCATCACCGTCGACCGGTAGTCGCGCTGCCTGCCGGCGTTGCGGAACGCGTCGGTCTCCCCGTGCACGGACGGGTCGTCATTCTGTACGCGGCGGTTGCGTCCGCTGCCCAGCAGCACCCCGTCGGTGGTGAACAGTGCCGCTCCGATGGGAATACCGCCCTCGGCCAACCCTTTTCGAGCTTCCTCGACCGCGACGTCGAGCATTTCCCCAGGACTCACAGCGCCACCCGTTCGGATTGGATCTTGGACCGGCACAGCGTCAGATAGCAGCCGGCGGCGAGCGCAAATCCGACGAAGAACCCGATATCGCCCAGCTCGTGCACCGCCCGGACCACATAGCCCACGAACAACTCCTGGTTGCAGAACAGCAGCACCGACACCACAAGACCGATCAGGAACGACAGTAGCCCCGGCCAGTTGGAGTAATTGCGGTCATAGAGAAATCCGTCGACCCGGTGACCGCGGCGAAGATACTGATCGGCGAAGACGACGCCCAGCCATGGGCCGACCCAGTAGGCGATCAGGAACAGGAATCCCTTGTAGCTGGTGGCCGCATCGGCCAGTGCCCACCAGGCGATGAGGAACCCGGCCACCCCGAAAAATGCCGTGGCCAACGCCCGCGCGAGGTGCGCGGGCAGCTTGACTCCGGTGGTGACGAACGCCATCCCGGCCGAGTAGACGTTGATCGCGTTGGCCGCGACGGCGCCGATCGCGATGGCCAGCAGCGTCGCCGCGGCGAGCCAACCGGGCAGCGAGCTGGTGAACGCGTCGGTCGGGTTGTCAGTGGCGGCCGTGACGATGGTGACCGAGGCCGCACCGACGATCGCGAGGACCGTGCACGCCAGGAAAAGGCCTGCCGCGGCGAACAAGCCGGTGCGGACCGGCGACACAGTGCTCGGCAGATAGCGGCTGAAGTCGGCCGCATATGGCGCCCACCCCGCCACGTAACCGAAGGTGGTCCCGACCGTCAGCAGGAAACCACCCACCCCGCCCAGGCCACCCTCGACCGCAGGCGCACCCAGATCGGCGTTGGTGAGGATCACGACCGACGTGATCGCAAAGATCACCGCAAGCACCGGGAACGCCCAGCGCTCGAACGCCTGCACCAAGTTGTGCCCGAAGAACGCGAGCGCAGTCTGGATCGCGACCACCAACACCAGCGCCAGCAGCGGGCCGATCCCGAACAACGTCGAAAGCGCGAATGCACCGCTGACGCTGTTGGTGGCGAACCAGCCGACGCCGGCGGTGATCGCCATCAACGTCGACGGCACGATGTTGCCCTTGAAACCGAACGGCAAGCGCCCCAACACCATCTGCGGCACACCATGTCGCGGTCCGCGGGCGGACAGGAAGAAGTGCGCGAGCGCACCGAGGCCGGCACCCATCACGATGCCCGCTGCCGCCTGCCAGAAGGTCATTCCGAAGTAGGCCACGGCGAGCACGCCGAGGAAGATGGTGGCGAACTCCAGGTTGGGTGATGCCCAGGTCCACAGCAGCTGACTGGGCTTACCGTGCCGATCCGCCTCGGCGATGAACTCGTTGCCGCCGGGTTCGACCGCTGCGATTCGGTCGCGATAAGAGCCGTCGGTGCTGGGCTCAGGGGCTGTCATGCGTTACACCGTGGCGTGAACCGCGGTGTAACGCAAGCTGAATGGGCCTAGTCGAATTCGGGGCGCTCAGAGCGGGTGCGCTTGAGCTCCCAGAAATGCGGGTAGGAGGCGAAGATCACCGACGCGTCCCACAGTTTGCCGGCTTCTTCGCCGCGCGGAATCTTCGACAACACCGGGCCGAAGAAGGCGACGCCGTTCACATGGATGGTCGGGGTGCCGACGTCCTCACCGACGGCATCCATGCCGGCGTGGTGGCTCTTGCGCAACGCCTCGTCGTACTTGTCGGTGTTGGCGGCCTCGGCCAGTTCGGCAGGCAACCCGACCTCCTCGAGGGATTGCGCGATGACCTCGTCGAAATCCTTGTTGTCCAGGTTGTGGATCCGGAAGCCCATCGCGGTGTACAGCGGCGAGAGGATCTCCGGGCCCTTGAGTTGCTCGGCGGCGATGGCGACCCGGACCGGACCCCAGGCCTTCTTCATCATCTCCTGGTATTCCTCGGGCAGATCGCGGCCCTCGTTGAGCACCGCCAGGCTCATCACGTGGAACTGCACCTCGATGTCGCGGACCTTCTCCACTTCGAGGATCCAGCGTGAAGTGATCCAGCACCACGGGCACAGCGGGTCGAACCAGAAACCTGCGACATCTTTTTGAGCCATCAACATGTCCTCTCGATGCGAACCTGGGCAGAACTCCGTGCAGCACAACTCCGGGCGCCCCCGGACTGTTCCCGTCATACCCATCCTGCCGCTCGCGCCGCCGCGGCAGCAAAGTCGGGGAGCGGACAAAAAACGAGTAGTCGATTACGCATCCGCGGTGCGGCCGCCCGGTTCTATCGTGATCGCACTGGTCTGGTGGGCAGAGAGGCACACATGATCAACGCCGATCCAAAACCGGCTGCAATGGGACTGGCGCCCAAGGTGGAAGTGATAGCGATGACTTCCGAGCAGACGAACCACGCGCGGGCCCGGCAAAGCTCATCGGTAGCAGTGGACGCCGCCCATCCCACCGAAACCATGATCAGCGTCTACGTGCACCTCGACGCCGAACTCGACGACAACAGCCGGCGCATCGTGACCGACGCGCTGGCGGGGACGGCGCGCCGGGTGCGATGGAAGTCCAACACCGCGATGGTCGAGGTGAGCACCCGCGATGTCGGCAGGATCGCCCTCATTCCAGGTGTCGGCTACGTGGAGACCGGCTTGAGTCTCAGCGCGCCGAGGCCCACGGAAACCAAATCCGATCGTGCCCCGGACTTCGGTCTTCGCCGCATCACGAAATGCCGGCAACAACACAAGTACGGCGAGGGTGTCCTTGTCGGAATCATCGACGTGAACGGGTTCGACTTCGCCCACCCCGATTTCCTCGACGAAACCGGCCACACCCGTTTCGAAGCCATTTGGGATCAAGGGGGTGGCACCCGTCCGCCGCCGTCAGGGCGGGCCGGCGACAAGAACGGCTTCGAGTACGGGTCGCTGATCCGGAAGCGCCACATGGACACCGCGATCGATGCCGCCGCCGAGCGCCGGATGGCGGCCACCTCGCTCGAACCCCAGTCGCAGATGGTGCCGGGATCGCACGGCACGCATGTCGCGTCGATCGCGGCGGGCAACCGCGGTGTGGCGCGCAAGGCCCGGCTGGCCGGGGTGCTGATCGACCTCGGCAGCCAGTCCGGGGAAGCCCCGGTCGGCTTCTACGATTCGACCCGCGTCACCGACGCCGTCGACTACCTGCTGGACCTCGCCGCCGAACTCGGCGGGGACGGCGGCGCGCTGTCCGTGTCGCTCAACATCAGCCTTGGCACCAACGGACATGCCCACGATTCCACGAGCCCCACCGCGCAGTGGATCGATCACGCGCTGTCGAACCGTGGCCGCAGCATCGCGATCGCCAGCGGGAACTCGGGGCAGACCGAACCGGCCACGAGCGAGGACCGCGGCTTCATCACCGGCCGAATCCATGCCAATGGCACGCTGCGGGCCACCGGGTTGCGCCGCGACCTCACCTGGATCGTCGAGGGCAATGACCAGATCGCCGACGTCTCGGAGAACGAGATGGAGATCTGGTACCACGCACAGGACAGAATCGAGGTGGCAGTCCGGCCACCTGGCGGTGCCTGGAGCCCGTGGATCAAACCCAACAAGGAGCTGATCAACAAGCGCCTCGACGACGGCACCCGGGTCAGCATCGTCAACGAAACCTACTATCCGGCAAACGGTTCCAATCGGATCTCCATACTGCTCTCGCCGCGGTTCCCCGATCCGGTCGACGGCATGCAACCACCGCCGAAACCCATTACGCCGGGGCAGTGGACCGTGCGACTGCACGGAATCGTGGTGCGCGACGGCGGTTTTGACGCCTGGATCGAACGCGACGATCCGCAGCGCTGGGGCGGAAACCTGTGGGATTTCCCGTCCTACTTCGGACCGGGCTCATACAGCGCCGACCGCATGATCAACTCGCTGGCCTGCCCGGACCGGGTGATCGCGGTGGCCAACATCGACGCCCGGCGCGAGAAGGTCAACGTCAGTTCCAGCCGCGGCCCCACCCGAGACGGCCGCTGCAAACCCGATATCGGCGCCGACGGTACCGATGTGGTCGCGGCGTGCGGCTTCGATCCATGGAACCAGTGGACGGCGATGACGGGCACCAGCATGGCCAGCCCCTATGTGTGCGGGGTCGCGGCGCTGATGCTGGCAGCACACCCGTGGCTCACCGCCGCGCAGATCCAGGGCATCATCCGGGCGACGTCCACGCCGTTGATCGGACACAACTTCAACTGGCGAAAAGACGCCGGCTTCGGGTTGATCAACCCTGCGGGTTGCGTCGCAGAAGCAGCCAGTTACAACGCAGGGGACCGAAAATGAAGCTGCACGTATTCCATGCCACCGACGGGGACTGCATGCTGCTCGAATCGGCCGACGGGCACCGGGTTCTCGTCGACGGCGGCCGGCGCACCAGCTTCAAGGAATGCACCCAGCCGATGCTCGATGCACTGGCGACCGAAGGCAAGGCGCTCGACCTCGTGGTGGTCTCCCACATCGACGCCGACCACATCACCGGCATCATCCCGCTCCTGGATGCCGTGGAGAAGTGGGCTAGTTTCGAACACCAGCAAGCTGACCCGGACGAACGTGACACCCTGCGGCCCCCGAAGGTTCCGAAACCACCTGAAATCAAGGGGATCTGGCACAACTCATGGCGTCGCCAACTCGGCGACAAGCTCGCCGACCCGGCGGGCAATCTGGCACAGAGCGTCGGAGCTGCGGTCGACCTGGCATACGGCGCCGACGCCACCGAAGTGCCCGAACCCGCGCTGGCGTTGGCCAACCTCGCCACCAGCGTGAAGCAGGGCGAGGACCTGATGCTCAAGATCGAAGGTGGCAGGGTGCCGATCCCGTTCAACCACCCGTTCAACGGAATGGTGTTGCTGCGCAGTCCGATTCATGTCGAGAATCTGGGTGAGCTCAAGCTCAGCGTGCTGGGACCGGCGAAAAAGCACATCACCGAATTGCGCAAAGAATTCAAGGTGCTGCTCGACGCCGCGCCGCCACGAGGCACCCGCCGTGGGGGCTCACGCAGCCCGGCATTGGCCATCGGGGGCGTCCCGCTGGACATGGCGCTCGACGCGTCCAAAGAACTGATCCAGAACGTGACCGCCCAGGCCGAGATCATCAAGAAAGCCAACGCATCTAAGGTGACCGTACCCAACCGGGCGTCGATCATCCTGCTCGCCGAGGAACACGGCCGCACCTGCCTGCTCACCGGAGACGCGGCCGAACCGGAGATCATCGACGGGCTCAAGGCCGCGAAACTGCTTCGCCGCGAACCGTTCCGGTGCAATGTGCTCAAGGTGCAGCACCACGGCGCGGAGCACAACGTCAGCGCCGAATTCACGCGCCGGGTCCTGGCCGAGCACTATGTGCTGAGCGGTAACGGTGCGTCGGGCAACCCCAACCCGTCGGTGGTGCGGACCATAATCGAAACCCGCCTTCAGGCCGACCCGGCCACACCGTTCACGCTGTGGTTCACCACGTCGGACACCAGGCCGGATTCCGAGGCGAAGCGCACCGTGATGCGCGAGGCGATCGCCGAGGCCACAAAGGCCGAGCAGGACCACGGTGACGTGGTCACGGTGCGGGTGCTCGACGACGACGCGACGGTTCACACGATCGAGGTGTGACGGCTGTTTGCACACCCGCCGCGGAAACCGCGCACAGGAAACGCATAGTGTGCGGATCTTTATCGAATCGTGTTGCCTCTGTGACCCTGGTACACCAGTGTTGCCAAAGGTACTAGAGCGCTCTGAGTGCTCTCCGTGACAACTGGAGGAGCCGGTTCATGACCGCTCGCACCATGATCGCCCCTGTGATCGCCGGCGTCGCCGCGGCGATGTTGACCGCTGCACCGGCCCACGCCGACCCGATCGACGATTCGTTCCTGGCCGCACTCAACAGCGGCGGGGTGACCTACAACGATCCGGGCGCGGCTGTCGCGCTCGGCCAGCAGGTGTGTCCGATGCTGGTCGAGCCGGGCAAATCGTTCGCCTCGGTCGCCTCCAGGCTGCGCGGCGACAACGGCATCTCACCGGACATGGCGGCCTTCTTCACCGGGATCGCGATCTCGATGTACTGCCCACAGATGATTTCGTCCATCAACAACGGCACCCTGCTGAGCATGCTGGCGACCCCCGGTCTGAACCTGCTGCGCCCGTAGCCGGGCCCGCCCGTCAGGCAGCCGATAAGTTGGACGGGTGGCACTTCCCAATCTCACTCGCGATCAGGCCATCGAGCGCGCAGCTCTGGTCACCGTCGACAACTACCGCATCGTCCTCGACCTCACCGACGGCCAAGGCAAGCCGAGCGAACGCACTTTCCGGTCGACCACGACCGTCGAGTTCGACGCGCTGGCCGGTGCGGACACTTTCCTCGACCTCGCGGCCGACAAGATCCACAGCGCGACACTCAACGGCAAGGCGATCGACGTGTCCGCATACGACGAGTGCGACGGCATTGCGCTGACCGGCCTTGCCGAGCACAACGTCGTCGTCATCGACGCCGACTGCCTGTACTCCAACACCGGCGAGGGTTTGCACCGCTTCGTGGACCCCGTCGACGACGAGGTCTACCTGTACTCGCAGTTCGAAACCGCCGACGCCAAGCGGATGTTCGCGTGCTTCGACCAGCCCGACCTCAAGGCGACCTTCGACGTCCAGGTCACCGCGCCGCCGCACTGGGAGGTGATCTCCAACGGGGCGACCGTCAGTGCCGATGGTGGTGCCCACGTTTTCACCAACACGCCGCGGATGAGCACCTACCTCGTCGCGCTGATCGCCGGCCCGTACGCGGTGTGGCGTGACGAATACTCCGACGAGCACGGCAAGATTCCGCTCGGCCTGTTCTGCCGCAAGTCGCTGGCCGAGTTCATGGACGCCGAGCGGCTGTTCACCGAGACCAAGCAGGGTTTCGGCTTCTACCACGCCAATTTCGGGGCGCCGTATGCGTTCGGCAAGTACGACCAGCTGTTCGTGCCGGAGTTCAACGCGGGCGCGATGGAGAACGCCGGCGCGGTGACCTTCCTGGAGGACTACGTCTTCCGGTCGAAGGTCACCCGGGCGTCCTACGAGCGGCGTGCCGAGACCGTGCTGCACGAGATGGCGCACATGTGGTTCGGCGACCTGGTCACAATGACCTGGTGGGACGACCTCTGGCTCAACGAGTCGTTCGCGACGTTCGCCTCGGTGCTCTGCCAGGCCGAGGCGACCGAGTACAAGGAGGCCTGGACGACGTTCGCCAACGTCGAGAAGTCGTGGGCCTACCGGCAGGATCAGCTGCCCTCGACGCATCCGGTGGCCGCCGATATTCCGGACCTGGCCGCCGTGGAGGTGAACTTCGACGGGATCACCTATGCCAAGGGCGCATCCGTCTTGAAGCAATTGGTGGCCTACGTCGGGCTGGAGGAATTCCTGGCGGGGCTGCGTGACTACTTCCGCGACCACGCCTTCGCCAATGCCACCTTCGGCGATCTGCTCGGCGCGCTGGAGAAGGCCTCCGGGCGCGACCTGTCGGGGTGGGGCCGGCAATGGCTGAAGACAACGGGACTCAACACGCTGCGTGCCGATTTCGACGTGGACGGCTCCGGCGCGTTCACCAGGTTCGCGATCGCCCAGTCCGGCGCGGCGCCCGGCGCAGGCGAGACGCGCGTGCACCGGTTGGCGGTCGGGGTGTATGACGACGTCGACGGCAAGCTCGTGCGGGTACACCGCGAAGAGCTCGACGTTGAAGGTGACCTCACCGAAGTGCCTGCGCTGGTCGGTATTCCACGCGGCAAGCTCATTCTCGTCAACGACGATGACCTGACCTACTGCTCGCTGCGTCTGGATCCCGAATCGCTGTCGACGGTGCTGACCCGCATCGCCGACATCGCCGAACCGCTCCCCCGCACCCTGGCCTGGTCGGCCGCCTGGGAGATGACCCGCGAGGCCGAGATGAAGGCCCGCGACTTCGTGGCCCTGGTGGCCGGCGGCGTGCACGCCGAGACCGAGGTCGGAGTGGCGCAGCGGCTGCTGCTGCAGGCGCAGACCGCGCTGATCTCCTACGCCGATCCGGAATGGGCCGCCACCCATGGCTGGCCGGCGTTCGCCGACCGCCTGCTCGAGCTGGCCCGCGGCGCCGCGCCCGGATCCGATCATCAGCTGGCGTTCATCAACGCGCTGTGCACCTCGGTGCTGTCGACGCAGCACGCGATCGTGCTGGCCGATCTGCTGGACAAGGATCCGGTGACGCTGGGACTGCCGGGCGTCGAGGTCGATACCGACCTGCGCTGGCGGATCGTCACCGCGCTGGCGCGCTCCGGACAGGTCGACGCGGACGGACCGCAGACGCCGTTCATCGATGCCGAGGCGCAGCGCGATCCGACAGCGGCGGGCAAGCGCCAGGCCGCGGCGGCGTCGGCGGCCCGGCCGCAAGCGGCGGTCAAGGACGCGGCCTGGGAGCAGGTCATCGAGGACGACACGATGGCCAACATCACCACCCGCGCGATCGTCGGCGGCTTCGTACAGCCGGGGCAGGCCGAGCTGCTGGCGCCGTATCGGGACCGCTACTTCGGCGCGATCTCCGGCGTGTGGCAGCGACGCTCCAGCGAGGTCGCCCAGACCGTGGTCATCGGGCTCTACCCGTCATGGGACATCAGCCAGGACGGGCTGGACGCGGCCGACCGGTTCCTGTCCGACCCGGACGTGCCACCCGCTCTACGCCGCCTGGTGGTCGAAGGCCGCGCCGGCGTCGAGCGCTCACTGCGCGCCCGCGCCTTCGACGTGGACTAGAGGTCAAGGGGGTCACCCTGCACCGCGAGCGTGCGCGTCAGTTGCCCGACACGCCGTCAAACAGCAGCAGTTTG
>NZ_JBEFTI010000008.1:0-261956 GCF_053483975.1 Mycolicibacterium sp. XJ870 | reverse complement strand
GACCTACATTTTTTGTTACCCCGTTTCGGGGCAACCCTGCCAGCTTAATTCTTATCTGGCTGGAGTGTCAAGTTGCGTTCTCCGGCTTATTTCATCCGGTCTGAGGCAACCTCGCCAGCTTAGTACGCGGCTGGCGCGGACGTCAAGTCCTGATCTCCGGCTCGTGCGGCCTCGCAGTAGTAGAACCTGCGTGTCCGTCGGGCACTTGCTAAGAGCTTACCCTCTCGATCTCCGCTCCCAAACTCGCCAGGTTCTCGACGAACAGCGGGTAGCCCCGATCGATGTGGAAAACGTCGTGGACCTCGGTGTCTCCGTCCGCGACCAAGCCGGCCAGGACCAGGCCGGCGCCGGCGCGGATGTCCGAAGACCACACCGGCGCGCTCGACAGCTGCGGGATGCCGCGCACCACTGCGTGGTGTCCGTCGGTCCGCGCATCGGCCCCGAGTCTGATCATCTCCTCGACGAACCGGAACCGAGCCTCGAAGACGTTCTCGGTGATCATCGACGTTCCATCCGCCACCGCGGCCAACCCGATCGCCATCGGCTGCAGGTCGGTCGGGAATCCCGGGAACGGCAGCGTCGCGACATTCACCGCCTTCGGCCGTTCGTACTGGACGATCCGGAACCCGTCGTCGTTCTGGGTGACCGTGGCGCCGGCGTCGTGCAGCTTGTGCAGTACCAGCTGTAGGTGTTGCGGATCGACGCCGGTCACGGAAATGTCGCCGCGCGTCATCGCCGCCGCGATTCCCCACGTCGCCGCGACGATGCGGTCCCCGATCACCCGGTGCACGGTCGGGTACAACCGGTCCACGCCGGTGATCGTCAAAGTCGAGGTGCCCGCTCCACTTACTTGGGCACCCATCTGGTTGAGCATCGCGCACAGGTCGACGACGTCGGGCTCCCTGGCCGCATTGTGGATCGTCGTCACACCTTCGGCGAGTACGGCAGCCATCAGGATGTTCTCGGTCGCGCCCACCGAGGGAAACTCCAGTTGAATCTCGGCGCCGTGCAGTTGATCCGCCTCTGCGACCACGCAGCCGTGCTCGATATTGCAGGTGGCGCCCAACTGCCGCAGCCCGGCTTGATGCATGTCGAGCGGACGGGACCCGATCGCGTCCCCACCGGGCAGGGCGACCTTGGCCTTCTTGCAGCGGCCGACGAGCGGGCCCAGCACGCACACCGATGCGCGGAACTGTCGCACCGCGGCGAAATCCGCGTCGTACTTCGGTTCGTCGGGCGAGGTGATCCGGACGGTCGCCCCGTCCAATTCGACGGTGGCTCCAAGCCCCCGCAACACCTCCGCCATCAACGGAACATCAAGGATGTCGGGGCAGTTGGTGATAGTGCTCGTACCCTCGGCCAGCAGCGAGGCGGCCATCAGCTTCAAAACGCTGTTCTTCGCGCCACCGACAGCAACTTCGCCTGATAACCGGTTGCCGCCGGTCACCACGAAACGCTCGCTCACGCGGGCTAGTGTAAGCAGCCCGCGAGCCAGATTCAGAACGCCGCCGATAACCCGCGAGCCGGTATGCCTTGTCAGCCGGCCCGGTACGGTTCAATCCATGGCAGTTCATCTCACCCGCATATACACCCGCACCGGCGACGACGGGACCACCGGGTTGAGCGATTTCAGCAGGGTTTCCAAAACCGATGCGCGGCTGACCGCCTATGCCGACTGTGACGAAGCCAATGCCGCGATCGGCGTGGCCGTGGCGCTGGGCAACCCGAATCAGCAAATCCTTGCTGCATTGCGACAGATCCAGAACGACCTTTTCGACGCCGGTGCCGATCTGTCCACTCCAGTGGTCGAGAATCCCGAGCATCCTGCGCTGCGGATATCGCAGCCCTACATCGACCGACTCGAGGTGTGGTGCGACGAGTTCAACGAGGCTCTGCCCGCACTCAACTCGTTCGTCCTGCCCGGGGGCACCCCACTATCGGCGCTGCTACACGTCGCGAGGACCGTTGCGCGCAGGGCCGAGCGTTCGGCGTGGGCCGCCGCGGCCGAACACGGGGATTCGGTGAGCGTCTTGCCCGCCAAGTACCTGAACCGGCTTTCGGACCTGCTGTTCATCCTGTCGCGGGTCGCCAATCCGGACGGCGATGTTCTCTGGAAGCCCGGCTCGAGTCAGTAGTTGCGTCGGCGGGCCCGCGGTGACGGCCGGGACTCCAGCCACGACGTGAACGCCGTCAACGCACCCCGATCGAGCGCGATCTCGTAGCCCTGGCGTCGTTCGCTGCTGCTGTCGCGCAGTTCGAGCACGACGATCTGATCGGTCATGATGTCGAATTCGTCCCCGCGTGGGGCACGACGGGACACCACTTCCAGGCCGCGGCGGCTGAGCCGGCGGTCGGGCCACCAGCGAATGCTTGAGAGTCGATAGAACCCGGCTTCGCCGCCGCGATAGCGCATCACGCCGTGCCGCCAGCCGTGGCCGCCATCCGCGGGGAAATCCCGAAGGATGGCGGCAGTTCCGCCCACCTGGCGCAACTTCCACAGCCGGTAGCACAGCGCGATGACTAGCAGTAGGAGCACACCGACCAGCGCGACCATGACCATCATGGACGCGCTCATCGGCTGATCAGTCGATCTGGCCTAGGGCGCGAAGCCGCGCCCGGCCCCACGCCGCAGTGCTCTCGTCGTCCGATTCGGCATCCTGCTTGGCCGCGTCGGCGTTGATCTCGGATTCGAACTGCGCGTTCTCCACCAGGATCCGCACGGTCTCCTCTGTCACCGACAGGAAGCCACCGTCGACTGCGATACGCAGATCGTCTTCGCCCTCACGCTCGACTCGGACCATCGCATCGTCGACCAGCTGGGCCACCAACGGAATATGCCGCGGCAGGATGCCGATCTCACCGGCGGTGGTCCGGGTGAAGACGAACGTAGCGGGGCCGGACCAGAGCTCACGCTCGACGGCGACGATCTCGACGTTCAAGTCAGCCATGCCACACCACCTTTCGAGTCGGAACGCTCAGCTGAACCCATTGGTTCTTCGCGCAAGCGGTCATCACAGCTTGGCGCCGAGGCTTTCAGCCTTCTTCGCCAGGTCGTCCAGGCCACCGATCAGGAAGAACGCCTGCTCGGGCAGGTGGTCGAACTCGCCCTTGGCCAGCTTGTCGAAGGCTTCGATGGTCTCCTTGAGCGGAACCGTCGAACCGGGCTGGCCGGTGAACTGCTCGGCGGCCATCATGTTCTGGCTCAGGAAGCGCTCGATCTTACGAGCCCGGTACACCAGCACCTTGTCCTCTTCGGACAGCTCGTCGATACCGAGGATCGCGATGATGTCCTGAAGGTCCTTGTAGCGCTGCAGGATCCGGATGACTTCCTGCGCGACGCGGTAGTGCTCGTCGCCGACCACGCTGGGGTGCAGGATCGTCGAGGACGATGCCAGCGGGTCCACCGCGGGGAAGATGCCCTTGGAGAACACCGCGCGCGAGAGCTCAGTGGTGGCGTCCAGGTGCGCGAAGGTCGTGGCGGGCGCCGGGTCGGTGTAGTCGTCGGCGGGCACGTATACAGCCTGCATCGAGGTGATCGAGCGACCACGGGTCGAGGTGATGCGCTCCTGCAGCTCACCCATCTCGTCGGCCAGCGTCGGCTGGTAACCCACGGCCGAAGGCATGCGACCCAACAGGGTCGACACCTCGGAACCGGCCTGGGTGAACCGGAAGATGTTGTCGATGAACAGCAGCACGTCCTGCTGGGCCTCGTCACGGAAGTACTCCGCCATCGTCAGCGCCGACAGCGCGACGCGCATACGGGTGCCTGGCGGCTCGTCCATCTGACCGAACACCAGCGCGGTGTCCTTGAGCACGTCGGCATCGGCGAGCTCGACCCAGAGGTCGTTGCCCTCACGGGTGCGCTCCCCCACGCCGGCGAACACCGAGGTGCCACCGAAGTTTCGCGCGATGCGGTTGATCATCTCCTGGATGAGCACCGTCTTGCCCACGCCGGCACCACCGAACAGTGCGATCTTGCCGCCACGCACGTACGGAGTGAGCAGGTCGACGACCTTCAGGCCGGTCTCCAGCATCTCGGTGCGGGGCTCGAGGTCGGCGAAGGCCGGCGGCTTGCGGTGGATCGACCAGTGCTCGAAGTCCTTGCCGTAGCCCGGATCGTCGAGGCAGTCGCCCAGCGCGTTGAACACGTGGCCCTTCACACCGTCGCCAACGGGGACCGAGATGGAGGCACCGGTATCGGAAACCTCGACGCCACGGACCAGACCGTCGGTGGGCTGCATGGAGATGCAGCGCACAAGGTTGTCGCCGAGGTGCTGGGCGACCTCAAGCGTCAGGGTCTTGGCGAGCGCACCGAACGCGATGTCGGCATGCAGCGCATTGAACAGTTCGGGCACAGCGCCACGCGGGAACTCGACGTCCACCACCGGACCGGTGATTCGGACAACGCGACCCGCGGTCTTGGTGTCTGTCTTGGTGTCAGCGACAGCAGTCATAATGTTTTCTTCGCTTCCTACGGGGCTTATCTGGCGTCGGCCAGCGCGTTGGCGCCACCGACGATCTCGCTGATTTCCTGGGTGATCTGTGCCTGACGCTCACGGTTGGCCGCCAGCGTGAGCGCCTTGATCAGGTCGTCGGCATTGTCGGTGGCCGACTTCATGGCGCGTCGGCGTGACGCCGACTCCGAGGCGGCCGCCTCCAGCAGCGCCGCGTACACACGGGTGGCGACGTAGCGGGGCAGCAGCGCGTCGAACAGGGTCTCCGCACTCGGCTCGAACGAAAACAGCGTGTGCGGGCCGGTCTCGGCTTCGCCGACGTACTCGACGACCATCGGTGCGATCCGCAGAGCCACCGCGGTCTGCGACAGCATCGACTTGAACTCCGTCGACACGATGTGCAGTTCGTCGACACCCAAGATGCCGTCGGCACCCGCGTCGTCACCCTCGTCGTCGGCGCCGGACAGGAACGCAGTCACCAGGGTGTCGGCGATCTCCTTCGCGTTCTCATAGGTGGGACGCTCGGAGAAGCCGGTCCAGGACTCGGTCACGCTGCGTTGCCGGAAGCTGTAGTAGCCCAGAGCCTTCCGCCCGACGACGTAGAGCACCGGGTCCTTGCCCTGCTCGCGCAGCAGTGAGAACAGCTCCTCGGCCCGGCGCAGCACGTTGGCGTTGTAGCCGCCGCAGAGGCCGCGGTCTGAGGACACCACCAGCACACCGGCCCGCTTGGGCTTCTCCCGCTCGACGAGCAGCGGGTGGTCCAGGGCGCTGGCCCCGGCCAGCTCGGTGAGCATGTTGGTGATCTCGGTCGCGTAGGGCCGAGCCGCCTGGACTCGGGCCTGCGCCTTGGCGATCCGCGACGTGGCGATCAGCTCCTGGGCCTTCGTGATCTTTTTGATCGACCCGGCGGAGCGGATACGTCCGCGTAGCTCGCGCAGTGTGGCTGCCATGTGTTACCTAGGCCTTCTTGGGGGCCGGCTTGCGGACCTTGACCGATTCTTTGCCCAGGTCCTCCTCAGCCAGCGCATCGGCGTCTGCTTCCTTGACGACCACGGAACTGCCGTCAGAAGCCGAGAAGCCCTTCTTGAACTCGTTGATGATCGAGACCAGCTTCTCCTCGGCCTCCTCGGAGAGCTTCTTGGACTCCTTGATCCCGCTGAGGACGTCGGAGTGGCTGGCCTTGACGTGCTCGATGAGCTCGGCCTCGAAACGCGAAACATCCTCGGCAGGAACCGAATCCAGGTGGCCTTTGGTACCGAGGAAAATCGCGACGACCTGATCTTCGACCGGCATCGGGCTGTACTGGGGCTGCTTGAGCAGCTCGACCAGGCGAACGCCGCGGTCCAGCTGAGCCTTGGATGCCGCATCCAGGTCGGAGGCGAAAGCGGCGAACGCTTCGAGCTCGCGGTACTGGGACAGATCTAGGCGCAAGCTCCCCGCGACCTCTTTCATCGCCTTGATCTGCGCGGCACCACCGACACGGGACACCGACACACCGACGTTCACGGCCGGTCGCACGCCCTGGTTGAACAGGTCGGACTCCAGGAAGCACTGGCCGTCGGTGATCGAGATGACGTTGGTGGGGATGAACGCCGAGATGTCGTTGGCCTTGGTCTCGATGATCGGCAGCCCGGTCATCGAACCACCGCCGAGTTCGTCGGAGAGCTTCGCGCAACGCTCCAGCAGGCGCGAATGCAGGTAGAACACGTCGCCCGGGAAGGCTTCACGACCCGGCGGCCGGCGCAGCAGCAGCGAGATCGCACGGTAGGCATCGGCCTGCTTGGAGA
Source organism: Mycolicibacterium sp. XJ870 (assembly GCF_053483975.1). Taxonomy (NCBI): domain Bacteria; kingdom Bacillati; phylum Actinomycetota; class Actinomycetes; order Mycobacteriales; family Mycobacteriaceae; genus Mycobacterium; species Mycolicibacterium sp. XJ870. The sequence goes on along the minus strand of NZ_JBEFTI010000008.1, from coordinate 255,715 downwards.
GATCGTCGAACACGATCAGCACGTGCTTGCCGTCGTACATCCAGTGCTGGCCGATGGCCGAACCGGTGTACGGCGCAAGCCACTTGAAGCCGGCGGCATCCGAGGCGGGGGCCGCGACGATGGTGGTGTACTCCATCGCGCCGCCGTCTTCCAGCGCCCGCTTCACGCTGGCGATGGTGGTGCCCTTCTGGCCGATCGCGACGTACACGCAGCGCACCTGCTGGTTCGGGTCTCCGGTTTCCCAGGCCGAGCGCTGGTTCAGGATGGTGTCGACGCACAGAGCGGTCTTGCCGGTCTTACGGTCACCGATGATCAGCTGGCGCTGACCGCGGCCGATCGGGGTCATGGCGTCAATCGCCTTGACGCCGGTCTGCAGCGGCTCACCGACGCCTTGGCGCTGAACCACCGACGGGGCCTGCAGCTCGAGCTCACGGCGGGTGTCCGACGCGATGTCGCCCTGCCCGTCGATCGGCTGGCCCAGCGGGTTGATCACGCGGCCCAGGAACGCGTCGCCGACGGGCACCGAGAGCACCTCGCCGGTGCGCTTGACCTGCTGGCCCTGTTCGATCTTCTCGAAGTCACCCAAGATGACGGCGCCGATGCTGTGCTCGTCGAGGTTGAGCGCCACGCCCAGGACGCCGCCCGGGAACTCAAGCAGCTCCTGAGTCATGACCGAGGGCAGGCCCTCGACGTGGGCGATGCCGTCACCGGCGTCGACGACGGTGCCGATCTCTTCGCGCTCGGTGTCGGCGGAAAACGAGGATACGTAGTCCTCGATGGCACCTTCGATATCAGCAGCCGAGATTGTCAACTCTGCCATGGTTTTTCGTCTTCCTACCTTGTTCTTGGGTGGTTCTTGGTTGTTATCAGTCCGGCAACTGTGTCGCAGCGGCGGCCAGTCGGGAGGCGATCGAGCCGTCGATCACTTCGTCACCGATGGTGATCGACAGGCCACCGAGGAGTTCCGGGTCGACGTGCAGCTGGACCGACACCGGACGGCCGTAGATGCGGCTGAGCACCTCGGTCAGGCGGGTGCGCTGGGCGTCGCTCAGGTCGGCGGCGGCGGTCACATGCGCGACCACTTCACCTCGACGGGCCACGGCCAGCTCGGCGAGGTCGATGACGGCCTCGTCGGCACGCTCACCCCGCAGCAGTCCCACGGTCTGGGTCAGCAGCGCCGCCGCCGTCCCATTCACTTCGGAGCCAGCGGTCAGCACCTTGTCCAGCAAGGCAACCCGGCCATCAGCCGGCGTGGTGTAGTCGCTCAGCAGGGCGGACAGTCGCGGCTCGGCGTCGAGGGCGCGGCCGAACCGGAACAGCTGGTCCTCCACCTCGTCGATCTCGCCTGCGGTCTCCGCCCGCTTGAGCAGCGCCAGACGCGCGGTGTGTTCGATGGCGTCGACCAGGTTCGACTCGGTCGACCAGCGCTGCGAGACGGCGGTCCGCAGCAGGTCCAGCGCGGTGTCGCCCACCTTGCCGGACAGCAGTGACTCGACCAACCGCACCTTGGGTGCGGCGTCGTCGGCGGGCTCGGCCAGGTGCTTGTTGAGCGCCGACTCGGACAGCAGAAGTTTTGCCACTGATGCCAACTCATCGGAGAGGGTGGTGAGCCCGTCGGCGTCGAGGCTGCCTGCCACCGAGTCGAACTTCTCGACCAGAACACCCAGTGACTCGCGGCTGGCGGCGCGCAGCTTGGCCGTTGCGGCGGTGTCGATCAGCGCGCTCGCCGGCGCCATCTGCTCCAGCTCGGCCAGGAACCGGTCGACAGTGGCCGCCTGGGCCTGCGGATCGGCGACGTGTGCGCGCACCAAGGCGTCGGCCTTGGCCACCGCTTCCTCCCCGAGACCCGACCGCAGTTGACGGATGAGCTGCTGGCGCATCAGCTGAATCTGCTGGACGCCTTGGACCTTGATCCGCTCGGCGTCCAAGCCGGCCTGCTCGGTCAATTGCGCGGCGATCCGCTCGGAGTCCTGCTTGGCTTCGTCGGTCACCTTCTCCGACTCGGCCCGAGCGTCCGCGAGCGCCTTGGCGTGCATCGCATCGGCGTCGGCGAGCTTGCGTTCCGCCTCGGCACTCTCGGCGAGGGCGGCCCGCACGGCATCCTGCTGCTTGCGCATCAGGTTCCGGACGGGCGGTACCACCCACTTCACGATGATGAATGCGATGACAGCGAAGCCGATCAGCTGCCCGATGAATATCGACATCTACTGCGTCCCACCTGATTTCACGTCGACGCCGAGGATTCGGCTGGCCAGCGTGGCGGACAGTCCGTCCACCGACGACTCCAGGCCGGAACGCACCTGGTCGCCCTGCGTGGACAGTTGCTCGTCGGCCTGGCGTACGGTTTCGGCCACTTCACCACTGGCTTCGGCTCGCTTCTGGTCGACCACCTGACGGCCCGCGCCGCGGGCCTCGTCACGGATGGACGACGCCTGGGCACGCGCCCCGGCCATCGCCTCGTCGTAGTCGGCCTGTGCCGCCGCTACCTGTTCGGCTGACTTGCGGTTGTCTGCTGCGGTCTTGGCCAGCATCGCCTCCCGCTCCGCCAGCACCTTGCCGACCGGTGGCACAACCCATTTCGCGATCACGCCGAGCACGATCAGGAAGATGATCAGCACGGCGAAGAAGGTGCCGTTGGGGACCAGGAAGTTGCTCTGGCCCCCACCGCCTTCCTCCGCTGCCTGGCTGGCGGCCAGGATTGTTGCGCTCAGTTCACCCATGCCGACGGACTACTGCAGGCCCGGGGTGGCGAAGACGAACAGCGCCATGAAGGCCAGGTTGATGAAGTACGCAGCCTCAACCAGACCAACGGTGATGAAGAACGGGGTGAACAGCCGGCCCTGGGCCTCGGGCTGCCGGGCGATACCCGAGATCAGCGCGTTACCCGCGATACCGTCACCGATACCTGCGCCGATGGCGCCGCCACCCATGATCAATCCGCCGCCGATCAGAGCGCCAGCCGTGATGATGGCGTTGGGATCGAGTTCCATTCCTTTTATCCTCCTTGATAACTGGTGGCCGTGCCGCCAGAGGTTCGTATCGTTCGGTCGTAGGGATCTATCGGGTCTTGCTCAGTGGTTGTCGTGGTCCAACTCCATCGACTGGCTGAAGTACAGGATCGTCAGCAGCGAGAAGATGAACGCCTGGATGAGGCCGACGAACAGGTCGAAGGTCTTCCAGATGGCGTTGGGGGCCCACTGGATGTACCAGGGGAACATCGCGATGAGCGCCACCAGGATGCCGCCGGCGAAGATGTTGCCGAAAAGTCGGAGCGCCAGAGAGATGGGCTTCGCGATCTCCTCGACGATGTTGATCGGCGCCAGGAAGGCGACGTGGCCCTTGACCACCTTGAGCGGGTGCCCGATGATGCCGCGCCGCCAAATGCCTGCGGCGTGGTACGCGAGGAACACGAACAGTGCGAGTGCCAGCACGAAGTTGATGTCGGAGGCCGGCGGCTTGTACCACTCGGCGGCGGCACCATCGGCTCCGCCGTACTGCAGGGGCAACACCGCCAGCCAGTTGGAGACCAGGATGAACACGAAGATCGTCACCGCCAGCGGCAGCACGAACGGCGCGACCTTCATGCCGATGGCGCCTTCGATCTGCCCGCGCATCTGGATGGTGAGGGCCTCCCAGAACAGCTGGACGCCGCCGGGCACGCCGGTGGAGGTGACCTTGGACTTCAGGTAGAAGGCCAGCCCGATCACGATCACCGCGGTGACCGCGGTGGCCAGGATGGTGTCACCGTTGAACGTCATGCCGAACAGTTCAAACACCATCGTGTGGTGACCCACGTGGATGGCGGGGCCACCCTCTTCGGCGGCCAACACGGTCGTCGTCTGAGTCATAGAGGTCAGCTCAACCCTTCGATTCCGTATCCAAGACGTCCAGGCCATTTGTGCGGATCTTCCGCATCACGGGGATGCTGGTGCTCATCACCAGCAACGCCTGGAACACCGCAAGCCCGAACAGCACCGCGATGCCGCCCGAGGTTCTGAAGAAAAATGCGATTGCGAGCGCGAGGGCGGTGATGACCAGCAAGCGCGTCGCCGAGTTGACGGCCATCTTCTTCTTGAGCGGGTGCTCGTCGGCGGTGATCGACTCAACCGCCCGGCGCACGAGCAGGGCATTGATCAGCCCTAGGCCCAAGCCCACGCCGAAGAAGACTCCGAACAAGAGGTGCCCGGTGAAACCAGCCGCGAGTACCGCGACGGCGGTCAGGGCAAGGCAAACAACCAGAAGTCTCAGTGGCCGAAATGCCACCGACGGAAACACCAACGGCGCGTCTTGCGCTGGCGTCGTCACTGCTTCACCTCAATCCCGCGGTCACGAGAACTGTCCCCTGATATGAGTACTGCCTGGCAGAATCCTGTGCGTGCCCGACGAGCGTATCGGAGGGCGACGGGCGCGCTGGAATCACCCAAGGGGTAGCTCCCTTTGTCGGTCGTTGATCGGCGCCGATCGGCTTTGCGAACCGATGGGCCGGGCCGGCAACCCGCGAGGTTTTTCGGGTTCTGCCAGCACGGTACCACATGGTAGGCAGCCCAAAAGGGGGCCTACTACTTTTCGTCGTACTAGTCGTCCAGCTGCTCGTTCAGGCCCTCCGCACGGCGCCGTAACAGCGGGATAAGAGTCGCCACGATCGCGACCAGAATGGCCGCCGCCATCACCGCGCCGGTGTAGCCCGGATCGAAGAAGATCGTGCTGGCCGCACCGAAGGCGACGATGCCCACCCATAGGTAGATCAGCAGGACCACCCGCCGGTGTGAATGGCCGATCTGCAGCAATCGGTGATGCAAATGCATCTTGTCGGGGCTGAACGGGCTGCGTCCGGCCCGGGTCCGCCGGACGATGGCCAGCAACATGTCCAGCGCCGGAACGAACATCACCGCGATCACCAGTAGAAAGGGCGACATGAGGGCGAACACATCGCGGGCCCCGTAGGCGTTCTGCGAGATCGGGCCCGCAGCCGTCGTCGACGCGGCACCCAGCATCAGGCCGATCAGCATCGACCCGGAGTCGCCCATGAAGATCTTGGCGCGATGGAAGTTGTGCGGCAGGAAGCCCAGGCACGCGCCGGCAAGCACCACCGAGATCACCGCGGGTGGATAGAACAGGACATCGCCGCCGTGGTCCCGCAGCAGCCCGACCGAGAAGACACAGATGGCCAGGGCGGTGATCAGCCCGAGTCCGGCCGCCAACCCGTCGAGTCCGTCGACGAAGTTCATCGCGTTGACGATCGACACGGTCAGCGCCAGCGTGAGCAGGATCGACGACACCTGGTCCAGCACGATGGTGCCCACTCCCCCGATCGGGATGTAGAGCACGCTCCACGCCACGCCCATGGTGACCAGCACGCTGGCCGCCGTGATCTGGCCCGCGAATTTGGTCAGTGCGTCGAGGCCCCACCGGTCGTCGATCAGCCCGATGGCCATGATCAATCCGCCGGCCACCACCACGGCGGGCATCCCCGTCGAATAGACGAAACCACGCGTGAGCGCGGGCAGTTGGGAGGCGAGCAGGACGGCCGCGGCCACCCCGACGTACATCGCCAGGCCGCCCATTCGCGGAGTGGGCTGCAGGTGCACATCGCGTTCGCGTGGGTAAGCGACGGCGCCGAGCCGGATGGCCAACACTCGTACCCAACCGGTGGCGAAATAGGTGATGATCGCGGCGGTCAGACCCACCAGCGCGAGCTCGCGCAGTGGAACACCGGCACCCTGTTCGGACAGCGCAAGTATCGTTTCGCCGGCCGAGATCACCGGTGCACCGTACTGCAGCAAGCTGAGATCACTCCGTCTTTGTCATGAGAGTTGCGGCCTCGACTTCCAGCACCCTGGCGACGTCTTCGGCGCTGATCGGACCCGCGCGCAGGATGCGGGGATGCGCTCCGGTCAGGTCCACGATGGTCGACGCGGCTTGCTGTTCGGCAGGTCCGCCGTCGAGGTAGACCTCGACGAGGTCGCCGAGTTGGTCATGGGCCTCGGCGGCGGTGACTGCTGCCGCCCGGCCGGAGATGTTGGCGCTGGACACCGCCATCGGACCGACTTCGCGCAGCAGTTCGAGCGCGACCGGGTGCAACGGCATCCGCAACATCACGCTGCCCCTGACGTCGCCGAGGTCCCACTGCAGCGACGGCGCCTGCTGCACGACCAGACTGAGCGCCCCCGGCCAGAAGGCCCTGATGAGCTCGCGGGCGGTGCGCGGCACCGAGTAGACCAGCCCGTCGATGGTCGTCCACGACCCGACGAGCACGCCGACGGGCATGTCACGGCCGCGGCCCTTGGCCGACAGCAGGGCGCCGACGGCGTCCGGGTCGAAGGCGTCGGCGCCGATGCCGTAGACGGTGTCGGTGGGCATCACCACAAGGCGGCCGCCCTTGACGGCACTGACCGCCGAAGCAATACCGGTGGCCCGCTGATCGGCGTCGGCGCAGTCGAAGAGGTCAGGCATATGGCTCCTCGCGCAAGCGCTCGTCGGCTGTCATGGGTTCAAGCTTCGCCCAATTCGGGTGGCCGTGACAAAGCGGGCCCGCCCCGCCAGGTCGCGGTGCGCGGCCACCTCGGTGAAATTTCCGTCATCGATGAAAGCCGCGACGGTGCGCTGCGACGTGGTGTCGTCGTGTTCGACGACGCAGCCTGCTCCGTCCCGCAGCCATCGGGCGGCAAGGCGCACGATCGGATTGATCACCGACATACCATCCGGGCCACCGAACAGCGCATGCGCCGGATCATGTTCGGCCACTTCGGGTTCCAGGTCTGCGCCCTCGGGAATGTAGGGCGGGTTGGCGACCAGCAGGTCCACCCGCCCGTCGAGTTCGGGAAGCAGCCCGGGCGTGGTGACGTCCGCGTCGAGCACCTCCACCGGTGTCCCGGCCGTATTGCGCCGGGCATACTCCAGCGCGGCCGCCGAATCCTCGACTGCGATGACACGCGCGTCGGGCCGGTGTTTCGCCAGCGCCAACGCCAACGCACCCGAGCCCGTGCACAGGTCGACGATCACGGGATCGGGCGGAAGTTGTTGAGCGGCAGCCCACTCCAGCAGCGCTTCAGTTTCCGGGCGGGGGGTGAACACGCCGGGGCCGACGTCGAGCAGCACCGGTCCGAACGCTGCGGTGCCGACGAGGTGTTGCAGCGGAATCCGTCGGGACCGGGCCGCCACGAGTTCGTCGTAAGCCCGCAGGAATGCCTCGTCGGGATCGTCGAGCAGCATCAGGCGACCACGCTCGGTACCCGCGACATGTGCCGCCAGAAGTTCGGCGTCGATGCGGGGCGAGCCGACGCCCGCTCGGGCCAGCGTCGCTGTGGCGGCCGCGATCGCTTGCCGCATCGAGGTCATGCCTTCTGGAGGCGGGCCTGCTTGTCGGCCGCGGCGAGCGCGTCGAACAGCGGGTCCAGGTCACCGTCGAGCACCTGGTCAAGGTTGTGCGCCTTGAAGTTGATCCGGTGGTCGGCGATCCGGTTCTCCGGGTAGTTGTAGGTGCGGATCCGCTCGCTGCGGTCCACGGTGCGGATCTGGCTGGCCCGGTCGGCCGACGCGTCAGCCGACGCCTGCTCCTCGGCGAGCGCCTGCAGCCGAGCCGCCAGTACCTGCATGGCCCGCGCCTTGTTCTGTAGCTGCGAGCGTTCGTTCTGGCATGTGACGACGATGCCGGTGGGCAGATGCGTGATACGCACCGCCGAGTCGGTGGTGTTCACGCCCTGCCCGCCCTTGCCGGATGAGCGGTACACGTCGATGCGCAGGTCCGACTCGTCGATCTGCACCTGCTCGACTTCCTCGGGTTCCGGGTAGACGAGGACGCCTGCGGCCGAGGTGTGCACCCGACCCTGCGACTCGGTGACCGGGACGCGCTGCACACGGTGCACGCCACCTTCGAACTTCAGCCGTGCCCACACGCCGTCCGCGGGTGTTCCCTTAGCCCGGATCGACAGCGTCGCGTCCTTGTACCCACCGAGATCGGAGAACGTCTCGCCGAGCACCGTCACGGTCCAGCCGTGCCGTTCGGCGTATCGCAGATACATCCGCGCCAGATCGGCCGCGAACAGCGCCGACTCCTCGCCACCCTCACCGGATTTGACCTCTAGCACGATGTCGTCAGCGTCGTGCGGGTCGCGCGGGGCAAGCAGATCGGTCAATTGGGTGTCGAGCTCGGCGACCGTCGCGTTCAGCTCGTCCACCTCGGCGGCGAAGCTGTCGTCGTCGGCGGCCAGCTCACGGGCCGCCTCGAGATCGCCACGTGCGGCTTCGAGCTTCTGGTAGGCGGCGACGACCGGTGCGACCTGCGCGAACCGCCGCCCGACCTTGCGGGCAGCCGACGCATCCGCATGGAGGTTGGGGTCGGCGAGCTGGCGCTGAAGATCGGCGTGCTCGGCCAACAGCGCCTCGATCGCGGGTGCTGTTTCCGTCACGTCGACCTCCTCCAACTTTGTGACCTGAAACGAGAACAGCGCCCAAATCTGACGCGTATGCGACAGACCGGGCGCCGTTGACGTAGCTACTTGTCTGCGGTGGTCTTTTCGGAAGCCGAATCGCCACCGGCAGGCTTGCGCTTGCCGTAGCGCTTCTCGAAGCGGGCCACGCGGCCGCCGCTGTCGAGGATCTTCTGCTTACCGGTGTAGAAGGGATGGCACTGCGAGCAGACCTCGACGACGATCTGTCCGCTCTGCTTCGTGCTGCGCGTGGTGAACGTGTTGCCACAACCGCAGTGCACGGTGGTCTCTACATACTCAGGGTGAATGCCTGTTTTCATGGTTCCTCTTCAATCGTGGACCCGGGTCGCCCGAATAGATGAGACGTGAACCGGGACCGAGGGTCAGCGGTCCATTATGCCAGGGCAACCGCCAGTCTCCTAAACGCGCGCCCTTCCGGCGATATTCCTGGTCAGCCACCCGATCAGTGCGGGGCCGTTCGGCGCTGCGCGCTGAAGTGGGTGCCGTCACGATGCCACAACACCCGACCGTCGGGTTCGATTCCGCGCGCGACCAGTTCGCGCTTGAGGATCTTGTTGGTCGCGGTCGTGGGCAGGTCATCGGCGACCCAGACGTAGCGCGGCCACGCCTTGGGCGACAGGTCGCGTTGCGCGGCCAGGAACTCCTCGAATTCGTCGGGGGTCAGCGTCTCGTCGTCCTGCGGCACGATCGCCGCCATCACCTGATCGCCGACGTACTCGTCGGGCACCGGGTAGACCGCGACACGGTTGATCGCGGGCAGTCGCAGCAGGATCCGCTCGATCGGTGCGGTGGTGATGTTCTCGCCGTCTACGCGCATCCAGTCGGCGGTGCGCCCGGCGAGGTATATCCAGCCCTCGGCATCCCGGTAGGCCAGGTCACCGGACCAGTACATCCCGTGGCGCATGCGCTGGTCGGTGGCGCCCTGGTCGTTGTAATAGCCGCGAAACAGCCCACCTCCGCCGGTGTTGACCAGTTCGCCGACTGCGGCGTCGCCGTTGATGAGCGCGCCGTTGGCGTCGAACTCGGCGACCGCGCATTCGGTGATGGTCTCGGAGTTGTAGATGGCCACGCCCGGAAAACCCTTACCGATCGAACCGGGCGGGCAGTCGTCCGGGCGGGTGATGATCACCGCGGTCTCGGTGGAGCCGAAGCCGTCCCACACCGTGCAGCCGAAGCGCCTGCCGAATGCCTCGATGTCGCGATCGGCGGCCTCGTTGCCGAATGCGATGCGCAGCGGGTTGTCGTGGTCGTCGGGTCGCTCCCGGGTGGCCAGGATGTAGGCCAGCGGCTTGCCGACGTAGTTCATGTACGTGGCGCCGTACCGGCGGATGTCGGGCAGGAAGCCCGACGCCGAGAACGCCGCGGGTGCCATGGCGGCGCCCGCACCCACCGCCACGCTCCACCCCGCGTACACGGCGTTCGAGTGGAACAGCGGCATCGCCAGATAGCAGATGTCGTCTTTGGTCAGGCCATACCGTTCGACCAGTGCGCTGCCGGCGAACAGCACCATTGCGTGCGGCACCTCCACCGCCTTGGGCTCACCGCTGGTTCCCGAGGTGAAGATCATCATGAAGGTGTCGTCCGGCCCGACCTCGCGGTGCGGGGTCAGCGCCTCGCGCACGCGAGCACCGGGGGTTACCTGCTCGGTCCAGGTTGCTTCCGCGACGTCGATCACCGTCACGCCCGGCAGCTCCAAACCTTCGAGCAGGCGCAGGTGTTCGGTATCGGTTAGCAGCACCTGGCAGTCCACCCGGTTGATGTCGCGGGCCAGCGCATCACCGCGGCGGGTGGTGTTGATGCCGCACAGCACGTAGCCACCCAGCGCTGCGGCGGCCAGTGCTGTCAGCATCTGCGGAGTGTTCGCCATCAGCACGCCGACGTGCAGCGGCCGCGTCGCATCGGCCCGGGCGATGATGGCTGCCGCCTGCGCGGACGCCTCGGCGATGTGTTCGCGCCAGGTCCAACTGCGGTCGTCGTACTTGACGGCGATGGTGTCCTGCCCTGCGCGTTCCCGGAGCAACTGCTGCAGCGTATCGGCCATTGGCGCACCCCCAAGAGGCAAGTGAACAGATCGGGAAATCTGTCTACCATGATTGTGGCTCGACCCGGTAGCGTCAGGCCTTGGCAGAATCATGTACCGATCCGGACCCCATGACCAGGAGTCACCCGTTGACCAGTACCGAGTTGACTGGCAAGGCCCCCCGCAGCGTGCGCGATCGACTGATCGATGCGGCCGAGATGTGCCTGCGCGCCAAGGGAATTCGTGCGACAACCGTGTCCGAGGTGGCCGAAGGCGCCGGAGTCTCCCGCGGCTGGCTGTATCGGCACTTCCCGGACAAGGTGACGCTGTTGGGTGCCGCGATCGTGCGACTGAACGAGGCGTACTGGTCTGAGGCGCACGCGATGCTCGACCAGTTCGAAGGCCTCGATCAGAAGCTTGCGGCCGGCATCCTGCGTGGGCGTACCGCCTACGACGATCCCGGCGCGCTGTTGATGAAGCTGCGGGTCGAGGAGCCCGACGAGTTCGCCGCATGTGCCGGTGCCGGCGTGCAGGGCCTGGTGCCCGACCTCGCCGAGTTCTGGTCGCGGTACCTGGTGGTGGCCCGCGACGCCGGCGAGATCCATGCCGATACCGATATCGGCGAGGCAACGGAATGGGTTGCGCGCGTATTGCTTACGTTCGCGACGGTCCCGGGCGAACAGCTCGACGCGAGCGACTTCGACGCCGTGCTGACCCACCTGCGCCGATATGTGATGCCCGGTCTGAAGGCCGATCCGGCGGTTTAGCGGTCGTCGGCGAACCGGAACTCACCGGCCCGCACCCGGCCGAGCATCGTCGCGGTCCACCCGGCGTTGGCACCGAACACTCCGGTCCACAGATCCAGCAGATGCTGCGCATGTGGGGGCTGGGCGGGATCGGGCCACTGGGGTTTCATGGCTTGCAGCTCATCACCGATCCGCCTGCTGACAGCGAGCTGTTCGGTAAGCAGTGCCACCACGCGATCTCGCGGCAGGCTGCCCATGAATGCGATGCCGGCTCCGAACTCCTCGATGTCGGGACTGAGCAGGGCCGCTTCGAGGAGTCGGTAGAACTCGTCGACGCCGGAATCGGTGACGGCGTAGACCACCCGGGCCGGCCCCCGCGGACTGAGCTCGGCGCGTACAGAACGCAATTTGCCTTCGCGCTCAAGTTGTTTGACGGCGTGGTAGATGGACGGGGGCTTGACCGCCGTCCAGGTGTCGACGCGCCAGGACATCAGTTCCCGATGAATCGCGTAAGCGTGCGCGTCTCCGCGCGTCCGCACCACGCCCAGCACCAGCAACCGGACGGTCGGCGCGGCTACGCCAGCCATTGCCGCAGGTCCGTTATCGCTTGTAATTCGGTGGCCACCGCGCCGAGCTCGGCAGGCGTCAACGCCATCGAATCGAGCTCGGCGGCAATGGAATCGGCGGTCGCATCGTCGCGCAGCGCAACGGCGAGCTCGATCCGGTCGGCAAGCGCTCTGGCCAGGTCGATCCTCGGCGCGCTGCCGCGATATTTGCGTAGCGCGACGTCGAGGGCGCGCGCCGCAAGCACGTCATCGTCCTTGAAGTCCCGGAAGATCGCGACGTTGTCGAGAGCCTTGGCCAGGCCGGACAGCGAACGTGAGCCGCCGTAGGTGATGTCTGCCTCGTCGCGGCGGATGAACACGAGACAGTTGCCAGACGGGTCGAACAGCCTGAACCGGGTCTGCCCCGGCCGCAGTCGGGTGATCCGCGGCAGGCCGCTCGTCGGCAGATGACCGTAGTGCGCGCGCAGCCCCATGGAGAATCTGGCGTGATGGTCACGGACGTCGTCGACCATCACGAGGCACCCACCGGACAGTTCCTCGGCCGGGTTCAGGCTGGGCGCCGGCTCCTTGAAATGCACATCGATGTCGGCCAGCGCGAACGCCAGGTAGAGGTAGGGCTTAGTCTGCTGGTCAGAGGTGTCGAACCCGAGGGCTTGAAAGAACTCGACTGTGGCGTCCGGGTCGGTGCAGGGCAGCAACGGGATCGTCGTCGGCTTCATGCCACAATGGTAGTCAAGGTTGAGTAGTTCTGTCGGGAACGGCAACCCGGGAACGCAAAAGGCCCCGCCGTGGCGGGGCCTTTTGGTCGCGTGCTGGTTAGTCGGAATCCATCCCGCCCGCACCTGGGGCCGTCTTGGAAACCTGCACCAAGAACTCGTAGTTGGTCTTGGTCTTGCGCAGCTGGCTCATCAGCAGGTCGATCGCCTGGTGGGAGTCGAGCCCCGAGAGCACGCGGCGCAGCTTGTGCACGATCGCGAACTCGTCCGGCGACAGCAGCAGCTCGTCCTTGCGGGTGCCGGACGGGTTGACGTCGACGGCCGGGAACACCCGGCGCTCGGCGATCTTGCGGTCCAGCTTGAGCTCGGCGTTACCGGTGCCCTTGAACTCCTCGAAGATGACCGTGTCACCGGTGGAGCCGGTCTCGACCATCGCCGTCGCGATGATGGTCAGCGAACCACCGAATTCGATGTTTCGCGCAGCACCGAGGAACCGCTTGGGCGGATACAGAGCGGTGGAATCCACACCACCGGACAGGATGCGGCCCGACGCCGGCGACGCGTTGTTGTACGCGCGGCCCAGCCGGGTGATCGAGTCCAGCAGCACGACGACGTCCTTGCCCTGCTCGACCAGGCGCTTGGCCCGCTCGATGGCCAACTCGGCGGCCTGCGTGTGGTCGGACGGCGGCCGGTCGAAGGTCGAGGCGATGACCTCACCCTTGACCGAACGCTGCATGTCGGTGACCTCTTCTGGGCGCTCGTCGACGAGCACCACCATGAGGTGGCATTCCGGATTGTTGCGGGTGATCGCGTTCGCGATGTCCTGCATGATCGTCGTCTTGCCGGCCTTGGGCGGCGACACGATCAGGGCCCGCTGGCCCTTGCCGATCGGCATGATCAGGTCGATCACGCGGGTGGTCAACCGCTCGGGCGTGGTCTCCAGGCGCAGTCGCTGGTTCGGGTACAGCGGCGTCAGCTTGCTGAACTCGGGACGCTTCTTGGCATCCTCGACCGAACCGCCGTTGACGGTGTCGAGCCTCACCAGCGGATTGAACTTCTGGCGGGTGTTCTGGCCACCGCCCTCGCCCTCGCGGGGAACGCGCACCGCACCGGTCACCGCGTCACCGCGGCGCAGCCCGTTCTTGCGCACCATGTTCATCGAGACGTAGACGTCATTCGGTCCGGCCAGGTAGCCCGAGGTCCGGACGAAAGCGTAGTTGTCGAGAACGTCGAGAATGCCGGCAACGGGCTGTACGACGTCGTCCTCACGCAGTTGCTCGGTCTCGTTAGGGCCGCCTTCACCACCGCGTTCGCCGCGGCGCCTGCGGTCACGGAACCGGCGGCCACGCCGGCCGCCCCGACCGTCACCATCGTCGTCGCCCGCGTTGCCCCCGGCATTACCACCGCGGTTCTGCTGGTCACTCTGCTGATCGGACTGATCGCCCGCGGACTGCTTGTCCCGTTGGTCCTGCTTGCCCTGGGAGTCCTGCTTGTCCCGTTGATCCTGCTTGTGATCCTGCTTGCCCTGGGCGTCCTGCTTGCCCTGGTCTTGCCTGTCTCGCTTTGGCCGGTCCTGGCGGTCCTGCCGGTCACGCTTGCCCTGCTCCTGCGCGGGCTCAGTCTTTGCGTCGGCGCTCTTGGGCTCGGCCTCCGCCTCGACGTTCCCGCCGTCCTTCTTGGCGGTGTCGTCCTTGGAGGTCTCCTCCTTGACGGCGACGTCCTTCGCGGTGTCGTCCTTGACGGTGTCGTCCTTGACGGCGGTGTCGCCGGCAGTGTCAACCTTCGCGGTCCCGACACTGGGGGTGTCGACACTGGCGGTGTCCTCGACGGGTGCTCCGGCCTGACGGGACGATCCACGCCGCTCGCGCCGCCGAGTGACGGGCTGCTCGGCCGCAGCCTCGGTGCCGGCGTCCGGTTGGGCGTCGGCGGTTGCCGGGCTGCCGGCCTCAGCAGTCCGGCCATTGGCGTCGCCACGATGGGCGCGAATGGCTGCGATCAACTCACTCTTGCGCAGACCGGACGCGCCTTCAACACCAATTTCCTTGGCGAGTGCGCGCAGCTCCGGCAGCACCATGGTCGACAGCGACGCGGGCCGGGCGCTCGATGCGCGCGGCGCGGTGTCCGACGAGGGCGCCGAGGGCGCAGATGTATCAGCGGTTGCAGCGCTGTCTGAAGTCACGGCATTCGACAATTCGCCAGTCTCATTGGCGTTGTCAGACGTGAAGAGGTCCGTATCTGTCACGGATTTCCTTTCTTTCCTCGCTGATTCCGTTGCGCGAGGGATCCCCAAAGGTCAATGCGCATTCAGCCGAACCGCTGAACGCGTGGCTCACGCCGTCGGCGGGGCACGGCGATCGCCAGGGCTCACCGTCGAACGGCGAACCGTCAGTCCACGAGTAGAACACAAGAAGATTGGGTGGTCGTCCTGGTGTCGACGCAGGCAGAGACCCTGCGATTGCTGGACGAAAGCGAGAATAACCCGCTTTGGTGCAGGAATCAAGCAACGTCGCTGCTCCGGGTGTGGCGCTGGATACGTTCCGAGTGGGTGCCATCAGCTCCGCGCGGCCACACCCGAGGTCCAACGTACGGCCGAACCGACCGACATCTCCTTGATGGTGAACCCGTTGGCAATGCCATATTCCAGGGCTTCTGCAGGTAGTCCCACCTGCGAACTCATGCCGAGGACCGAGGGACCTGCCCCGGATAGCACTGCTGCAATGCCATAACGCCGCAGGATCTGAAGATATTCCGCCGAGGCCGGCATCGCGGCCGCGCGTTGCGGTTGGTGCAGCACATCCTGCGTGGCCGCCATCAGCAGATCTGGCCGCTCGGTCAGCGCGACGACCAGCAGCGCCGCGCGACTCAGATTGAACCGGGCGTCGACGTGGCTTACCTGTTCAGACAGCAGTACCCGCGTCTCGGCAGTGGAGGATCGCTGCTGGGGAACCGCCGAGAACAGCCGGATATCGGGATGCAACCGCACCGACGCGGCCGAGTACCGAGGACCCCCGCCGTTCTCGGTCACCTCGTCGGTCCAGGACACCACAGCGCCGCCCAGCACCGCGGCTGCGGCATTGTCCGGATGGCCCTCGAATTCGCCGGCCAGCTGAATCAACCGAGCGTCGTCCATCGGATCCGAACCAGCTTGTGTCACAAGGCCGTTGACTGCGGCGAGGCCACCGACCACGGCTGCCGCCGAGGAGCCCAGTCCGCGCGAATGCGGAATATCGTTGCGGCAGCGCACAATCAGGCCGGTCGCGGAATATCCGGAGGCCTGCAGGCCCTTCTCGATCGCCCGCACCACCAGATGTCTCGAATCCAGGGGAACCTGACCCGACCCCTCGCCCTCGACCTCGACGTGAAGGCCGGATTCTGTTGTCTCGACGACGATCTCGTCATACAGGCTCAGTGCGAGGCCCAGGCTGTCGAACCCCGGACCGAGGTTGGCACTGGACGCCGCGACAACAGCAGTCGCCGTGATACCGACGGGCAGAGTGTGAGTCACTGAACGCTCCGCTAGACCAGACCCAGTTTGGCAACCACGGCGACGGGATCAACCGGCACCGCGGTGACGGCGGGCATCCCCTTCAAGGCGGTGTCGGAATCCTTGAGCCCGTTGCCGGTGACGGTGCACACCACAGTGGAGCCGCGCTTGACCCAGCCGTCTTCGACGGACTTCAGCAGACCCGCGATGCTCGCAGCCGATGCCGGTTCGACGAACACGCCCTCGGTTCGCGCGACCAGGTGGTAAGCGGCCAGGATCTCTTCGTCCGTTGCGGCCAGGAACCGGCCCTTGGACTGCTGTTGGGCTTCGACCGCCGAACTCCACGATGCCGGTGACCCGATGCGGATTGCGGTGGCGATGGTTTCCGGTTCTTTGACGGGTTCGCCGAGAACGAGCGGTGCGGCGCCGGCCGCCTGGGTGCCGAGCATGCGGGGCAGCCGATCGGTCAAGCCATCGCGGTGATACTCGGTGTAGCCCTTCCAGTAGGCGGTGATGTTGCCCGCGTTGCCGACCGGCAGCGCGTGCACGTCCGGTGCGGTGCCCAGCGCGTCGACGATCTCGAATGCCGCGGTCTTCTGGCCCTCGATGCGGTATGGGTTGACCGAGTTCACCAGCGCGATCTGCGGGAAATCAGCGGTCATCTTGCGGGCCAGTTCCAGGCAGTCGTCGAAGTTGCCGTCGATCTGGATGATCTTGGCGCCGTGCATGACGGCCTGAGCCAGCTTGCCCATCGCGATCTTGCCCTGCGGGATCAGCACCGCACAGGTGATGCCGGCGCGCGCGGCGTACGCGGCCGCCGAGGCCGAGGTGTTGCCGGTCGACGCGCACAGCACTGCCTGCTGCCCGCGCGCCAGTGATTCCGTCACCGCGACCGTCATGCCGCGGTCCTTGAAGGAGCCGGTGGGGTTGAGTCCCTCGACCTTCAGATGCACTGTGCAGCCGGTGTATTCACTCAACCGCTTGGCGTGGATGAGCGGCGTGCCACCCTCCAGCAAGGTGATCGGGGTCCAGTTGTCGCCGATCGGCAGCCGGTCACGGTAGGCCTCGATCAGGCCCGGCCAGGGCCGGTGCACCGGTCCTGTGCTGGTCTGTCCTCGCGTCGGGCTGTTCATGCGCCATTTCCTTCCATGCGGAGCACGCTGTTGATGGTCTGCACCACGTCGAGATCAGCCAGCGCGTCGACGGTCTCCGACAGCGCCCCGTCGGTGGCCTGGTGGGTGACGACGACAATGCGGGCACCACAGGGCTGACCGGCCTCGTCGATCATGCCCTCCTGGCGCACCTCGGCGATGCTGACTTCCCGCTTACCGAATTCCGCTGCCACAGCGGACAACACGCCGGGCCGATCGGCAACGTTCATGTTGACGTAGTAACGGGTGGGGATGAACCCGATGGGCGCAATCGGCAGCTTGGCGTACTTCGATTCGCGTGGACCGCGGCCGCCCTGGACGCGGTTGCGCGCCGCCATCACGAGGTCGCCCATCACCGCCGAGGCCGTCGGGGCTCCCCCGGCGCCCTGCCCGTAGAACATCAGCCGCCCGGCCGCCTCTGCTTCCACCACCACGGCGTTGAATGCACCGTTGACCGCCGCCAGCGGATGGGTCAGTGGAACCAACGCCGGATACACGCGGGCCGAAACCCGTTGTTTGCCTTCGTCAGTGGTGAGGCGTTCACAGATGGCCAGCAGCTTGATCGTGCAGCCGAGTGCCCGCGCCGACACGAAATCCTCAGAGCTGACCTTCGTGATGCCCTCGCGGTACACGTCGTCGGCAGTCACCCGAGTGTGGAATGCGATCGAGGCCAGGATCGCGGCCTTGGCCGCGGCGTCGTAGCCCTCCACGTCAGCGGTGGGATCAGCCTCGGCATACCCGAGCGCCCCGGCGTCGGCCAATGCCGTGGCGTAATCGGCTCCGGTGCTGTCCATCTCGGAGAGGATGTAGTTGGTGGTGCCGTTGACGATGCCGGCCACCCGCAGCACGGAGTCACCGGCCAGCGACTGCGTCAGCGGGCGGATCACCGGGATCGCCCCCGCGACCGCGGCTTCGAAATACAGGTCGACGTGCGCCTTTTCGGCAGCCTGCGCGAGTTCGCCGGTGGACTGCGCCATCAGCGCCTTGTTGGCGGTGACGACCGACTTGCCCTGCTCCAACGCTGCAAGGATCGCTTTGCGCGCGGGCTTGATGGGGCCCATCAATTCCACCACGATGTCGACATCGTCGCGCGACACCAGGCCGGCGATGTCGTCGGTGAGCAGGTCGGGTGAGACGCCCCGGTCATCGGAGACCCGCCGTACCCCCACGCCGCGCAGTTCCAGGGGCGCCCCGATGCGGGCGGCCAGGTCGGCTGCGCTCTCGTTGATGATGCGCACCACTTCACTGCCGACGTTGCCCAACCCCAATACCGCTACGCCGATGGGCTTTTCACTCATTGACCACTCACCTCCAGGCTCAAAAGATCGTCGACGGTCTCTCGTCGCAGCACCAACCGCGCCGTGCCGTCTTTCACCGCCACCACAGCCGGACGGCACAGCAGGTTGTACCGGCTCGACATCGAATAGCAGTACGCGCCGGTCGCGGCCACCCCGAGCAGGTCACCAGGCGCGATATCATCGGACACCCAGGTATCGCGGACAACAATATCGCCGCTCTCGCAGTGCTTTCCGACGATCCGGGCCAGCGCCGGCGGTGCGTCGCTGATCCGCGAGATCAATCGGGCGTCGTACTCGGCGGCGTACAGCGAGGTGCGGATGTTGTCGCTCATCCCGCCGTCGACGCTGACATAGCGGCGATGCGCGGTCGGGCTGACCGCCACGTCTTTGACGGTGCCCACCTCGTAGAGCGTGATGGTTCCCGGCCCGGCGATGGCGCGGCCCGGTTCGACGACCAGTTTGGGTGCGGGCAGACCGACTGCCGCGGATTCGTTGCGCACGATGGCCAGCAGTTTGTCGGCCAGCTCCTGCATCGGCGGCGGATCGTCCTGCGGGAGATACGAAATCCCCAGCCCGCCACCGAGGTCAACGATCGAGATCTGCGCCGTCTTCTCCACCCCGAACTCGGCGACCACGTCGCGCAGCAGGCCGATGACCCGGTGTGCGGCAAGCTCGAATCCGGCCACGTCGAAGATCTGCGAACCGATGTGGCTGTGCAGACCGACGAGGCGAAGGTTGTCCGTTGCGAACACCCGGCGCACGGCATTCATCGCCGCGCCGGTGGCCAGCGACAGTCCGAACTTCTGGTCCTCGTGCGCGGTGGAGATGAACTCGTGGGTGTGGGCCTCGACGCCGACAGTGACACGTACCAACACATCCTGGACGACACCGGCCTCACCGGCGATCGCGTCGAGTCGCTCGATCTCGATGTCGGAGTCCAGCACCACGTGGCCGACTCCGGCCTTGACCGCCATGGACAGCTCATCAAGAGATTTGTTGTTGCCGTGCAGCGTGATTCGTTGTGCGGGGAAGCCGGCGTGCAGCGCGACAGCCAGCTCTCCGCCGGTCGCCACGTCGAGCGACAGACCTTCCTCGTCCACCCAGCGCGCGATCTCGGAGCACAGGAAGGCTTTGGCTGCGTAGTGGACGTACTCGCCACCGCCGAAAGCTCCGGCGATGTCGCGGCAGCGCGACCGGAAGTCGTCCTCGTCGATCACGAACAGCGGCGTGCCGAACTCGGCCGCCAGATCGGCGACCGAAACTCCGGCGATCGACACGACTCCGTCGCCACCGCGAGTCAGGTTGCGTGGCCACACATTCGGGGCTAGCAGCATGATCTCGTCGGCATTCTGCGGTTTGGCGGGCGCACCGGCGTGGTGGACCTCCT
The DNA here is from genome assembly GCF_053483975.1 of Mycolicibacterium sp. XJ870. NCBI lineage: Bacteria > Bacillati > Actinomycetota > Actinomycetes > Mycobacteriales > Mycobacteriaceae > Mycobacterium > Mycolicibacterium sp. XJ870. The sequence goes on along the minus strand of NZ_JBEFTI010000008.1, from coordinate 235,897 downwards.
CAGCGTGCCGAGGCCCGGCGGGATGGGCGTTCACATCCGCTCCGGGGCGCTGACGCCGAGGATGGCCAGGCCGTTCGCGATGACCTGACGGGTGGCCGCGCACAACGCAAGTCGCGCCGCGTGCAGGTCACCGGGAGCTTCATCGCCCTGCGGGAGCACCCGGCAGGAATCGTAGAACCGGTGGTAGTCACCGGCCAGATCTTCGAGGTATCGGCACACCCGGTGCGGCTCGCGCAGGGCCGCAGCGGACTTGAGCACCCGCGGGAACTCACCCAGGTTACGGATCAGCGTGCCCTCTTTGTCGTGGGTGAGCAGATCCAGCTTCTCGGTGCTGGCGGCCACACCCAGATCCGCGGCGTTGCGGGCCAGCGCCGAGAGCCGAGCATGCGCGTATTGCACGTAGTAGACCGGGTTTTCGCTGGACGCGCTCGACCAGAGCGCCAGGTCGATGTCGATGGGGGTGTCCACCGACGAGCGGATCAGTGAGTACCGGGAGGCGTCGACACCGATTGCCTCCACCAGGTCATCGAGGGTGATGACAGTGCCGGCGCGCTTGCTCATCCGCACCGGCTGGCCGTCGCGCACCAGGTTGACCATCTGCCCGATCAGCACCTCGACGGTGTTCGGATCGTCGCCGAGCGCGGCCGCGGCCGCCTTCAGCCGCGCGATGTAACCGTGGTGGTCGGCGCCGAGCATGTAGATGCACAGATCGAACCCACGCTGACGCTTGTCCAGGAAGTAGGCGAGATCCCCGGCGATGTAGGCCGCGTTGCCGTCGCTCTTGATGACGACGCGGTCCTTGTCGTCACCGAACTCAGTGGTGCGCAACCAGGTTGCGCCGTCCTTCTCATAGATGTTGCCGGTCTCACGCAGCTTCGCGATGGCCTGCTCGACACGGCCGGACGTGTGCATCGAATCCTCGTGCGTGTACACGTCGAAGTCGGTGCCGAACTCGTGCAGCGACTCCTTGATGTGGGTGAACATCAGATCGACGCCGATGGCCCGGAAGGTTTCGCGCTGCTGCTCGTCGGACTGACTGAGCGCATCGGGCGCCTGGGCCAGCACCTGGGTGGCGATGTCGGCGATGTAAGCACCGGCGTAGCCGTCCTCGGGGGCAGGCTCACCCTTCGCCGAGGCGATCAGCGAGTTGGTGAACCGGTCGATCTGGGCACCGTGATCGTTGAAGTAGTACTCGCGGACGACGTCGGCACCCTGAGTGGCCAGCAGCCGTCCGAGCGCGTCCCCCACCGCGGCCCAGCGGGTACCGCCGATATGGATCGGACCGGTGGGATTGGCGGACACGAACTCCAGGTTGACCTTCTGGTCCTTGAGTTCGGCCGATGCGCCGTAGTGGCCGGCTGCGGTGAGGACATTGGTGATGATGACGCCCTGCGCGGATGCTTCGATGCGCAGATTGACGAAGCCGGGGCCTGCCACCTCGGCCGCGGCGATCCCGTCGGCGGCGGCGAGGGCGGTGGCCAGCCATCCGGCCAGCTCACGCGGATTGACTCCGACCTTTTTGGCGAGCTGCAGCGCAATGTTGGTGGCATAGTCGCCATGCTCGGGGTTGCGGGGACGCTCGACCGTGACGGTGGCCGGCAATGCAGCCGTGTCCAGGTCATGTTCGGTCAACACTGCCGTGGCAGTCGCCTTGAGCAGCTCAGCAAGGTCGGCGGGGGTCACGAGGGTCCATCCTATGGTCTGGGGTGCTCACGCCCCGAATCCGTATTCGCGGGCACATGCGCTACGCTATCCACGCCCAATCGGCGCAGCTTGAGTTTCAATGCGCCCCCGTAGCTCAGGGGATAGAGCGTCTGCCTCCGGAGCAGAAGGCCGCAGGTTCGAATCCTGCCGGGGGCACCCCATTTAACCTGGTGAAGCCAACAATCCCGCGCCGGTGGCGCGGGATTGTCGTTGTTCAGGGCTCAGCAGACCAGCTTCAAGCGGCTTCGTCGGGAATCGTTCTGGTCCAGTGCGTGCGCGCGAGATGCTCGCACATGCACGGACACCACGGACTGCGACCGGGCGATGCCGATGGGCCCCATCAGCGCGAACCGTGCAATGTCCTGCTGACGCATGACGAAACTGACTTTGGCCTGACGGTATCCAATCCGTACTCCACTCGTGGTGAGGAGCACCAGCCCGCCGAGGCCCGGCAGGGCGGCCACAGCCAACGCCATCAGTGACGGGGATTCCAGCAGTTTGCGGCCGACATCGCTGATGAAGGACTGCACGCTGTCTGCCACCGACTTGCCCGGTGCGGAGGCCGCGGATGTTGCAACGTGCGCGGGCGCTACCGATTCGCCGGACAGGGCCGCGTTCAGCGGTGTGAGCGTCGACCCCGCGTTGAGAAGAATCGAGAATGGCGAGGCCGGGGCAAACTGCGACCCCAACGGCGCCCCCGCCGCCGGCCGCACCTCGACTCCCGCTAATGCGAGGCTGTCCAATACTGGTTCGACGCCGGTGACGGCGAATAACTGAGCCAGTCCGTATTGCAACTGTGTGAGCGACCCGACCACAACTGCCGTGACCACGTAATGCACGGCGGCGACGACATCGAAAATCGGCGCCACGACCCACGCACCGAACAAGACCAGATAGGGCACGGGCGGTGTCCCATAGATGGCCGGCGCCGGTTCGATCGGCGGGACATTTGACGCAACTGGTTGTTGAATCGGCGGCGTCTCAATGCCTGCCGGTTCCGGTTCGACAGCCGCGGGCGTGGCCACGCCGATGTTCGGATCGGAATCACTGCTCATTGGCTGTGGATTCGACGTGACGGAATCGGAATCGTCCGTGATGACAGCCGAGTCGTCCTCAGGCGCGCTCACCGGGACGGCCGGCGCTTCGGGCGGACTGTCCAGGCTGGTGGGCGCCGGTGCGTTACCGACTGTGCTCGTCGGGCTGTCAGCACTGGTCAGCACCGGGTCGCCTGGCTCGCGTCCCGACCCGAACGTGGTCGTCACGACGCCTTCAACGGCATTTTGCTCTGCGTCTGCGGCGCTGTCGGCGGCGCCGGCCGACGTCGTAGCGTCGTCCAGCGAGACGTTCGCAGTCTCATCGCTGCTTGCCGTGACGGCACCGACTGCCTCGGGATCGGCGGCAGCGACTGCCGGAGCACCTATCGTCACACCGATCGCGAGCACGCAAATACCAGCTCCGACATAGATGCGCGACGAAACCATAGCGCTCCCCCACCACTCAAAAGGGTCGCGCTAAGTCTGGCACCTACGAATCCGTGTGTGCGCGGCTATCACAACTACGCATTCTGTAGTTTTCTCAGGCAAGTACCACGCGATTCGTCAGCAGCAGTCGGCGCTGTTCAGCGACACGACCGCCGCCGACAGCTCGTACATTTCGCCCGAATCCAGCGAGAGCGGCTACTTGAACCACTTGCCAGGCTTGTCCCAATGCCCTGGCGGCGGGACGAAGGGCAGGTGGCTGATGTGGCCCGGCGACGGCACGAAGTGGCCCGGGGATGGCACCGGCTCCCACCACCACGGGTCGTCGGCGTTGGCCTGACCGGCACCGACGCCGATAGCGGCGAAGCCCAGCGCACCGACGGTGGCTGCGGTTGTGGCGATCTTCTTCACGAACTTCATCTTTTGCTCCTCATCAGCCGATTTGCGGCCTCTGTGTGTCTATCGTTCGGCTGGCCGCAGGCGTTAAACAGCCAGGTCAGTACGAATCTGACAATCGCATCCACTCGTAGGGCGGTTGCTGTGGCCACCCGTTCGGTGAGTCTTCCCAGGTTTCCTGACGCCCGTACGGGGTGAGATCCAGCAGGTCGAAGACCACCATGAACGGTTCTTCACCACGATTATAGGTCGACCACGTGTGAAAGACACGTTTGCCATCGCGCAGGAACACGCTGACGCCGTGACGTTCTTCACCCTCGACCGTGACATGGAAATCCTCGTTGAACGTCGTCGCTCCCGAGGATACCCACGGCAACATCCAACCCATCCGATCCCGAAACGCCAGCAGCTTGCCCATCGGCGCCCGCGAGACGAGCACGAACGACGTGTCCTTGGCATGCAGGTGCGACAGAGGGCCGATGTGGTCGGCCATCATCGAGCAGCCGTCGCAGCCCTGCTCCCAGTCCGCACCGAACATGAAGTGCTGCACGATCAGTTGGCGCCGCCCGTCGAACAGGTCGAGCAGGGACAGTGGGCCGCTTACGGTGTCGAATACGTAGTCTTCGGTGACCTCGACCATCGGCAACCGTCGGCGGGCCGCGCTGACGGCGTCCTTCATCCGCGTCAGTTCCTTTTCGCGGACAAGGAGTTTCGCGCGTTGCGCCTCCCACTCGGCGCGAGGAACGATCGGCGGAAGCGGGTTGGCAGTCATATCAAGAGCCTGCCATTCGAACCAGCTCTCAGGCGAAGCTCTTCACCGCGTCGGCCACCCGGCGGAGCTGGTCAATGTTGGAAGTGGTCGGGATGAGGTGCACCTCGTCTGTGCCGATGTCCTCGAACTTGCCGAGAATCTCGACCAATTGGTCCTCGCTGCCGGCCCAGCCGGTGGTCGGTGCCATAGCGTCGACGAACTCGGCGGGAATCCAGTTCATGTACCGGCGCAGGTGGCGGTGCACCTGCGCGCGGGCCTCTTCGGGTTCCCCGATGGCGAACCAGAACGATGTCGCCAGATGCGGCTTGGGCTTGCCTGCCTCGGCCCAGGCCGAGCGGGCGATATCGAACAGCTCAGCCTGTTTGACCAGATCCAGGTCCAACGTCGTCCCCGCCACGCCGTCGGCCCAGACAGCGGCGTCGTGCACGGTCTTGGGCCCGATCGTCCCGATATGCAGGGGCGGCCCGCCGGCCTGGACGGGCGGCGGGCCGACCGGCAGCACCGATTCGGTGACCTTCTCGCCAGCCCACACCCGCTTCATCACGGCAACCCGCTCGGCCAGCCCACGCCGGGTCTGGCTGGCCGGGTCGGCGCCGACAGCTCGGTAGTCCTCGTGGCGACCGCCGACACCGATGCCGACGGTGAGCCGGCCACCACTGAGCATGTCCCCGGTGGCCAGACCTTTGGCCAGCATGACGGGGTCGTGCAGCTGGGGTACGACGACCGTGGTGACCAACCGCACCCGATCCGTCCACGCCGCCAGCGCACCCAGCAGCGTGAGGCTGTCGGGGTTGTCGAACGCGATCCGCTCCCCCCAACACAGCGACGAGAAAGGACCACCGTCGATGACGTGCGCCCAGGCTCGCAGCGTCGCGGCATCCAGCTTTGGCTCCATCACCGGCATCGTCATCCCAACCTGCACGTAGGGATTCTGGCACGGGCCGCCGATGGTGAATTCTGGCAACATCGGGCCCGGCCCACGTTGGCGGCTTGGGGGCGGGTGGGCGGTAGCATTCGCCGGAGCTAGCCCACGGGCCGAAATTGCCCGATAGAAGGTATATCGAGGGCTGTGCCATCCGCCTGGCGCCGCGTGGAGAGCGGGTGTCGACACGCCCGGGAAAATGGCGCGGAAAAATACTTCAGCAAACTGCACGTGAAAGGTATACAGTCACGGCAGGCGTCAACATCAAGCCAAGGGGCACGATCATGAACAAGCTCATCGCAGTGGCATTGACCGCAGGAGCCCTTGGCGCCGGTATTGCACTCGCTGCGCCGGCATCGGCCGCACCTAACTGCTCCAACGTCATCGACAAGATCGAGAAGGGCGGCACGCCGACCTCCACCGAGGCATGGACCTGTGCGGTCCCGATTCAAGCCAACGCGTGGGAGACGTTCCCCGGCAAGCTCAAGGACAACTGGACGAACTATCCGGAGAAGCTCAGGGAGGGCTGGACCGGCTTCCCTGAGAGGCTGAGGGACGGCTGGACCCCCGGCGCAGAACCGGAGAGCGAAGCCGCACAGCCCGAGGCCGAAGGCCCGTAAGCAGAACGGCTTTTCTTCCATCAGTGGTGATCCGCAGCGCGGGTCACCACTTTTGCGTTCAGCGGAGACGCATCGGGTGGCAGCATGAACGGATGGCGATCACCACGTCCTCCATCGCGCACGTTCGGCTCACTGTCACCGACATCGAACGATCACGGCAGTTCTACGAAAGCGTGTTCGGCTGGCCGGTTCTCATCGAGCAACCCGAGAACGCCGATGAGGCCACCCGGGATCGGCTGAGCTTTCTGTTCGGCGGGGTGATCTATGACCTCGGCGGCACGTTGATCGGTCTGCGCCCGGTAGCCCGGGACCGCTTCGACGAGGATCGAACAGGCCTGGACCACTTGGCTTTCCGGCTCGCCAGCCTGGCGGAGCTGGACGAGGCGTCGCGACATCTCGACGATCTGGGCATCGCGCACGAACCCGCCAAGGACATTGGCCCGGCGTACATCCTGGAGTTTCGCGACCCGGACAACATCGCGCTGGAGCTGACCGCGCCGAAGTAGCTTGGCCGGCGTTCGGGCGCGAGCGTGCGCAAAATGCCGGCACTTTGCGGCGTGGCGGGCAACAGACGCGCACGGTCGCGGTGTAAGGGGCGCCCTGGTACGGGGCCTTGGTAAACCGCCCTGGTAAGCACAGGGTGGGGTTATCCCCCAGCGGGGTCTCGGGAAAACGCTGTGTCGCTTGACGGCCGAAGTTCGTAGGTTGAAGGCATGGTCGCCATCAGCGAAACAGTCGTTCCCACAGCTACCCAGCCCATGGCGAGACAACGCAACATCGGGCTCGTACCGACCGCCTCGATGGTCACGGGTGCGGCCGTCGCTCTCGTCTGGTTCTGGATTCCGTTGTCCATCATGGTCATCGGTTTCTCGTCGATTCCGTCGGTGATCGGGTTCGTCTTGGCTGCCGTGGTGTTCGTCTACCTGATACGCGGGGTGGAATCAGTCGAGCGGGCCCGCAGCGAAGCGGTGTTCGGCCTCGGCATCGGCGTACCGCCGCGCCGGATGTCGCCCTACGCCGGTTTCCAGCGGTGGGCACACCAGCTGTGGCTGGACCTCAGCAGCGTTCGCTTCTGGAAAGGCTTCGCCCATCATTACCTGCGCATGACCTACGACATGCTGGCCACCGGTCTCGCGTTCGCATTGCTGGTGTTCGCGTTCCTGGGCCCCGCCGCCGCGATCGCGATCCGTCAGAGTGACGACGACGCCGGCCTGATGTTCGTCTCGCCGCCGATCGCCTGGCTGCTGGCAATCGTCGCGGTCGCCGCCGCAGTGGCGATCCTGATCTTCGCCCCTGCCCTGGACGCCGCGATCGACCGCTGGTTGCTATCCCCGTCGCCCACTGCCGTGTTGCAGTACCAGGTGAGCGCTTTGGCCGACGCTCGGCAAGGCGCGGTGTCCTCGGCGCAGACCGAACGTCACCGCATCGAGCGGGATCTGCACGATAGTGTGCAGCCCCGCCTGGTGTCCCTTGCGATGACGATCGGCCTGGCACAGACCAAGCTCGACACCGACCCGCCGGCGGCGAAAGCATTGATCGCCGAGGCTCACGACGACGCCAAGAGTGCCCTCGTCGAGCTGCGCAACGTGGTGCGCGGCATCGCCCCGACGATCCTCGCCGACCGCGGTCTGGACGCTGCGTTGTCGTCGGTGGCACAACGCGCCGAAACCTCAGGCGTGCCAACGACATTGCACGTCGAGATACCGCACCGACTCCCCGACGAAGTGGAATCGGTCGCCTACTTCGTCGTCGCCGAGGCCCTGACCAACATCGCCAAGCACGCCAACGCCACCCAGGCCGTGGTCACCGTGCGCCTGGACCAAGTCGCCAACGTGCTGCACGTGTCGGTGTTCGACGACGGTAAGGGTGGGGCGGTGATCGACGCCGGCGAGAACGCCACCGGGCTGCGCGGATTGGACGAACGGGTACGCGCTGCCGGGGGCACGTTCGGCGTGACCAGTCCGGCTACCGGGCCGACGATCGTCACGGCGGTGCTGCCATGCGGATCGTGATCGCCGAGGACTCGGCACTGTTGCGGGCCGGCATCGAGCGCATCCTCGCCGACGCCGGACACGAAGTGGTCGCCGGAGTTCCCGATGCCACCAACCTGTTACGACTGGTCAACGAGCACCGACCCGACCTGGCCATCCTCGATGTTCGGATGCCACCGACATTCACCGACGAGGGCATCCGGGCAGCGGCACTGCTACGCCGCCAGAACCCGGAATCCCCGGTGCTGGTGCTCTCGCACTACGTCGAGGAGCGCTATGCGGCCGATCTGATCGCCTCGGACACCAAGGGTTTCGGTTATCTCCTGAAAGACCGGGTGGCCGATGTGCCGGCTTTTCTCGACGCTGTCGAGGTGGTGGGCGGAGGCGGTACCGTGCTCGATCCTGAGGTGGTGTCACAGATCTTGGTTCGTTCTCGCCGACACAGCGCCCTGGACCAGTTGACCCCGCGCGAGCGCGACGTTCTGCAGTTGATGGCCGAGGGGAAGACGAATTCGGCGATCGCTGCCGCACTACATGTCTCGGTCGGATCGGCCGAGAAACACATCGCATCGATCTTCGCGAAATTGAACCTCGCCCCCGATGAGAGCGAGAACCGCCGAGTGCTGGCAGTGCTGCGCTACCTCGAGACGTAGACCCAAACATCCATATCGGGAAGGACTTTCATCGTGACCACCATCACCGCCCCACCGCCGGTTGCGCCGCCGCCCCAGCTGACTCCCGGCGGCCGCACGGCTTTCCGCCTGGTATTGATTGCCGCGGCAGCGCTCCTGCTGGCCGCCACTGTGGTGGGGCTCGGCGTCGCGGCCTGGGGCGTGAGCGCCGTCCGGGTGGTCACCGACCACCAGACCTTGCCGGCAAACATGCGATCGCTGGTGGTGGACACCGCGGCGGTGCCGATCGCCATCCGCATCACGGCCGACCGCGAAACCCGGGAAGCCGGCGCAGATCTGCGATTGGTCAACACCAGCCACAGCGGCGAACATGAGCTGAATGTGACCACCGAAGGCAGCGAAACCCGGATCAGTATCGCGGGCCAACCCTCGCCCATGTTGGAGTGGGCCCGCGGCGGGGAGATCACCATCGCCTTGCCGCCCGAGCAGGCGCGCCGGATGACCGTACGCACCGAACAAGAGATCGGGATGGTGATGGCGCAGGCCGACCTCGATCAACTCATCTCGCGCACGAACGACGGGCCGATCATTCTCGGGGGCGCGGCTCGGCGTATCGAGGTACACACGGTCAGCGGCGATGTGACGACCCGCGACCCGATCGCGGTCACCGAGCACTTCAGCGCCACCACCTCAGACGGTGACATCACGGTCGATTTCAAGGAAGCGCCACCGCGCACAGTCGAGGCGACAAGCCGCGAGGGGGACGTGGTCATCGGGCTGCCGGAGCCCGGTCCCTACCTGGTGCTCGCACAGTCGAGTGAATCGACGGAAGTACGGGTGCCCCAAACCAGCACACCCGCCAACGCGGCCAGCGAGATCACGGCACGCACGGACGACGGCGCGGTGATCATCGAGGCTGCTCGTGTCGAACATCGATGAGGTGGGAGCGATCTCAGCTCTGCGGCGCCACCCTGTCCATGATCTCGGCCACCGAACCCGACCGGGATTCGCGGAAGCCCGCGCCTGCCCACACATTCGTGGCGTGCGGGTCGCCCGCGGCCACCGACGCCTTGCGCACCGGGCTGGTCAGATAGTGGATCTCCGGGTAGCCGAACGGAGCTTGTCCCTCGTGCTCTGTGATGAACCGGTTGCGCAGGCCGCGGGCGTAGCGCCCGGAAAATGCGCGGGTGACAACGGTTTCGGTGAATTCGGGGCTTTGCAGCGCAGCGCGGTGCACCGGGCTGCTGCCGGCTTCGTCGGCGAGCAGGAACGCGGTGCCGAGTTGGGCGGCCACCGCACCGGCGGACAGCACTACGGTGACGTCGTCGGCGGTCGCCAGCCCACCGGCGGCGGCCACCGGTAGGTCCACCACGGCAAGAATCTCAGCCAGCAGTTGGTTCAGCGGCTGCGTCCCAGGTGCTGCGGCGGGGTCGAAGGTGCCGCGGTGACCGCCCGCAGCAGGTCCCTGCACCGCGAGCGCATCGACACCACGGGCCCCGGCCAACCGTGCCTCGTCGACGGTCGTCACCGTGCCTACGGTCGTCACCCCGGCGCTGCGCAACCGCGCGACCTCTTCGACGCTCGGCAACCCGAACGTGAAAGACACCACCTCGGGCCGCAGGTCACCCACCACGTCCAACTTGGCCGACCACGCGTCGTCGTCATAACGCGGCTCGCCCAGTGCGACGCCGTACCGAACCGACTCACCGGCAAGCGCCTGCGCGTAAGCCTCGATCTCGGCCGGTGTCCCCGCACTGGGCTGTACCGCAAAGAGATTCACGCCCAACGGTTCGGTGGTCAGCCGGCGCGCTGCAGCGACGCGCTCGGCAAGCCCGTCGGCCGTGAGATACCCGGCGGCGATGAATCCGAGCCCGCCGGCGTTGCTGCCTGCCGCAGCCAACTGCGGGGTCGACGGCCCACCGGCCATCGGTGCGACGATCACCGGCCGTCGCAGTCCCCGTAGGTCGAATCCGCTCATCACCGCACCGCCTTTCCGAAGAGAAACACATCCTGGGGTTCGTCACTGAGGTTCGGGAACTGGCCGTAGCGCGCGAGCCGCCCTTCCAGTGTCAGCCCGCAGCGTTGCAAGACCCCGGCCGATCCGACGTTGTCGACATGGCAGTACGCCGACACCCGGTAGACCGACGGGTCGCGCGCCGCCTCGTCCAACAACACCGTAACCACCTCCGTCATCAATCCCTGCCGCCACCATTGACGTCCCAGGCAGTACCCCAGTTCGGCCTCGTGTTGCTGCGGACGCCGCATGCCACATACCCCGATCACCTCGCCGGAAAGCTCGATCAACCAGGTCCGTTCCTCACCGACGTTGAACAACGAGGTGATCACCCGCCGTGTTTCCTCCACACCCGGATGCGGACGCCACGACAGGTAGCGCGTCACGTCGGGATCGGATGCGACCCGGGCGAACAGGACCTCGGCGTCGGTGACGACGGGCGCCCGCAGCAGTACCCGCCGCCCGCTCAGGATCTCGGCCATGCGCTCATCCTGCACCGTTGCCGATCACATCCCACAGCGGGTTTACTGGATCCACATGGCCATCACCTTCAACCACACCATCGTCGCCGCCAGGGATCGGCAAGAGTCTGCGGACTTCTTCACCGAACTTTTCGGCCTGCCCAGCCCGCAGGAATTCGGACCGTTTCTCGCGGTGACACTCAACCACGGCGTCAGCCTGGACTACGCCCAAGTCGCCCCCGGCGCGGAGATTCACCCCCAGCACTACGCATTCCTGGTGTCCGAGGCTGAATTCGACGCGATCTACGACAAAATCCACGAGCGGGGCCTGCAGCACTGGGCAGATCCGCATCAGACGCGGCCCGGCGAGATCAACCACAACGACGGCGGCCGCGGCGTGTACTTTCCGGACCCCTCCGGGCATTACCTGGAGATCATCACCCGACCGTACGGCGGCTGAGCACCCGCCGCGAGAGCAGTTCGACGCCCGCACCGCGCAGCCGTGGGAGCATCTTGGCGCGGTTCCCCAGCACTGAGACCAAATCCGCCGCACGGCCCTCCACCAGCGGGCCGCCGTTGCCGTGCGTCCAATCCGCGTCGGTGGCCACCAGCCTCAGCCCACGACTGTTGCGGAATGCCGGGACGAACGGATTCGGCAGGGATACTTGGGTATTGAGCACCCCGACGAGAACTTCGGCGGGAATCCGAGGTTCCCGATCCAGGGCGTAGAGGATGTCGAGTTCGTGCGTGACGTGGTCGCCGACCAGCAGCCGGCGCGGGAAGTACCGGCCCATACCTGACGGTCGGACCATGAACCCGCGGAAGTCTGCCAGCAGATCGTCGGGACTGCGGGTGGCGGCCAGCGTCCGGGCCAGCGCAGTGTTGGCGGGGTCGAAGCCCCGCCGGCGATACATCTGCATGGCGAAAGTGCCGACACCGCAGCTATATCCGACCACCAGGTGGGCGAGCACCTCGTGGTTGGTCCACTCCGCGCACAGGCTGGGCGCCGCCCACTCCTCGGGCTCCAGCGTCGCGGCAACAGCGGCGAACCGGGTGTCATTGGCCCGCAACACCTCACGCGTCGACACTGAGATGCTCCTTGAGGAAGTCGGTCTGATCCGCCAGTGCCCGGGTGACCAGTGGCGGGTGATAGATCGCGAAATGGTCGGAATCATAGTGCCGGGCCACACCATTGGGTGCACTTAGCGCTATCTGCTCGGCGTGGCGGGGATCCATCAGATTCTCCCGCTCGCACACGCAGACCAGCAGGGGTGCGCGCACCCGCCGTGCCTGCCGCAGCGCCGAACCCGCCACGATGCCGATGGCGTCGGCTGCCACGAGGCGGTTGTCGAAGGCGGCCCCGAACGGCACGGTGGAGTTCCAGCCGGCTTCGGCTCCCGGCGCGGTGACCAGTGCATATCCCCCGGGCGGCCCGACAATCGGTACGTAGCGACGCCGCCGGCGGAACAGCGCGCGCAGCGAGTCCTCGACGATCGCCGGCGCCAGGCGTAGCGGACCGATAAGCCCGAGGCTGCGCGCAGCGCCCGGGCCGTGCACGATTGGACACTGCACGACGGTGGCGGCGACATCGGTCCGCTCGGCGGCCACCCGAACCGCGTTCATCGCGCCGAGGCTGGTCCCCCACAGAGCCAGCCGACTGGCGTCGACATCAGCACAAGTGCGCAGGTGGTTCAACGCCGCATGCACGTCCCGGCATTGCCGTCGTATCGAAATGCGTTGTCGTGGCATGCCTTCCGACGCGCCGGTGTGGCGGTAGTCGAACGCGAGGGTGGCGATGCCCGAAGCCGCGAAATGTTGCTCGTACTGCCCCAGCATCATGTCGTGCGTAGCACCGAGACCATGGGCCAGTACGACGGCCGGGTGCGGCCCAGGCGTCGTGGGCAGTGTCAGCCAGGCTGCGCACTCCGCGGTTCCGGACATGAAACTGACGCGGCTGGTGGGTATGACGACCGACATTCCGACCTCCAATATAAGTACGATGTACGTATTGGCTACACTTCATTACGTACGCCGTACTTGTCAAGGGGTCCTCAGATGCGCGCACGCTTCACGGTCGACGAAATCGCCTCGGCAGCATTGGAAATCGTTGACCGATCCGGACCGGCCGCGCTGAGCATGCGAGCGCTGGGCAGTGCATTGGGCACCGGCCCGATGACGATGTACAACTACGTCGCCGACAAAGAGGCGCTGGAGGAACTGGTGGTGGCCGCGGTGGTCGCCGAGATCACCGTGCCCGGCGCCACCGGCGACTGGCAGGTCGACGTGCACTCGATCGCCACGGCGATGTGGCGGGGCGTGCGGGCCCATCCGGCCGCCGTCCCATTGGTGCTGACGCGCCGGATGTCCTCGGCGACCGGCTTCGCGATCGCCGACGCGCTGGTGGCCGCGCTCGGTCGTGCCGGCCTGTCCGACAGCGACCGGCTTTCGGCCTTCCACGCGGTGCTGGGCCTGGTCACCGGATCCGCGCAAGCCGAACTTGCCGGCCCTTTGACTGGTGGCGCTCCCGAGGCTGCCGCGCGGATCGGATCGGTCGCGGGCGCCGAGTACCCGCATATCGAAGCGCTGTCACACGTGGCTGCGCGGACGTCGGTCACCGACGACTTCGACGGCGCGCTGCGGATGCTGATCGACGGCATCGCACTGCGCGGCGGTGCAACTAGCCGTGTCCGCGCTGCTCTTCCTGATTGATGTAGGCACCCGCCAGCTTCGCGACGTGGGGGGGCAACTTGCCGCGGGCCACGTCGGCCAGGCTGGTCTCCTCCAGCACCGAGCGCATGCTGGCCCGCAGTGCGCGCCAGACGTCGGTCAACGCTGCGGTCGGGCCGGAGTACGGCAGATCCCCCAGCCCGATGTCACGCACGCTGGCGAGCGGCCCGTCGATGCAGCGCAGCACGTCAGCGATGCTGATGTCGGCGGCCGGACGGGCCAGTTCATACCCGCCGTCTCGACCGCGATGGCTGCGGACCAGCCGATCTGTCCGCAGGTCGGAGAGGATATCGACGAGAAACTGCGCCGGGATGCCCTGCGCCTTGGCCAGGTCGTCGGTTTTCACCAGGCCGCCATCGCCAACAGTGGCCAGTTGGACCATGGCGCGGACGGCATATTCCGCCTTCGCCGACATCCGCATGCTGTGGATTGTGCCAGCCGGACAATTCGGGTGCGGTCGCCCTACCGCTCCGGCGTGTTCCGTAGGTGTCCTGCCATGGCGCGCACCGACGGCGGTACCGGTGTCCCCGGCGTGACATCCGGAGCCTGCTGCGGAGTCCCGTACTGCACCGTCAACGGCACAACACCGGCCCACCCGCCCGCGGCGATGTCCTCGTCCGCGTCCTCGGGCCAGCCGTCGCTGATCTTCAGCGACCAATTGTCGGCACCGATGGGCAGCCGCATCGCCACGGTGGCGGCGAGCTCTTTGCGGGTGCTTGCCCGCAGTTCGGCCGTCCGCCCGGGAATGAAACTGTCGGTGAGGGTCTGGAGGTAGCGGTTCTTGTCGTCCTCGGCGATGGGCTCGAACGATCCGAACAGCACCGCGCTGCGATAGCGGAACGACGATTCGAAGCTGCTGCGCGCCACCACCACAGCGTCGAGCGCGGTCACCGAGACCGCGGCAGACGCACCGGCCGCCAGGGCCCGCAGCCACGGCGATCCGGTCGAGCCGTGAATCACCAATTCGTCTCCGACGCGGGCGAATCCGGTCGGGAAGACCACCGGATGGCCGTCGCGCACCAACGCTATGGTGGCCAGCGGCGTGCTGTCCAGCAGCTCGTCGAGCTGACGGCGCTCGGTGCTCTGCTTCTCGTCAAGTCTCGTGATACGTGTGGAGGGGTGGGTCATGCGGTATCAGTCCGGGATGCTGCCCGCGTCCGGCACGACGATGGCGAACAGGTCGGCCATCGCGGCCAGGCTCGCGGACTGCATCGCCGGGGCAGGTACCGGAGCCCCATCCGGTCCGGCCAGGGTGCGCGTTGCGGTGGCGGCGGCCACCACCGTGGGCGCATAGCCGAGGTTGAAGGCGCCGCGAGCGGTGGAATTCACGCACATGTGCGTCATGAACCCCGCCAGCACCAGGTGCGACGCGTTCACCTCTTGTAGCCGCTGTTGAAGGTCGGTCTGCACGAACGAGTTCGGGAAGTTCTTCACCACAACGGGTTCGCCTTCGCGGGGTGCCACCGCGGCGACGATGGCCCCGCTCTCGCCGTCGACGTCGTAGAGCGATCCCGGCCCATCGGAGTGCTGGATGTGGATGATCGGGATGCCGGCCGTGCGGGCCCGGTCGAGCAGTTGAGCCGTCTCATCCAGAGCGGCCTGCACCCCTTCGAGCTCCAAGGCGCCCTGGGTGTAGGTGTTCTGGCAGTCGATGAGGACCAGGGCGGATTCGGCAAGGCCGACCGGCGCGGCTGGCAGGCCTGCGAGTTCGCGCAGCGTAGGACGGGTCATGCCGGTCAGCGTACTGGCCCGCGCCGACGCCGTAGTCTGCATTGGTGTCGATCCGGGATTGGTCGAGCGCCAAGGTCAGGCTCGTCATGCTTGCGATCGCCGCGCCCTTCATGACGATCTGGGTGATCGTCGGCTACGCGCAGGAGTCGAGCGGCCAGAACCCGGATTGTGCGCATGCGGATACCGCGGCCCGACACTGGGCAGTGGTCATTCCCGGCATCCACGCCGGGCTGGCGGGCGGTGCCGAAACCCCGAACCTCTCCCGCGACACGGCCGACGCCGCCGACGCAATCCGCGGCGAGGCTGACTCGATCACGGACTCGACGTTGAAAACCAAGGTGCTGGCGCTGGCCACCGCGCTGGACCGGGTCAGCCGAGGCAACCCGAGCAGTCCACCGAACGGCTTCCCGGACAAGGACTACATGGGCGGCATGCAGGGTGCGACATCGGCACTGCACGACCTCAAGATCGCCTGTCCGGACATCGGCGATTGACGCCGAGTTAGGTGGTGGCGGCCAGGACCCGCTCGGCAAGCTCGGGTCGGCACACCAGCAGATCGGGTAGCAGCGGATCGGCTGAGTTGTAGACCAGCGGCGAACCGTCGATCCGTGAGGTGTGCAGTCCGGCCGCCCTGGCCACCGCCACCGGGGCCGCCGAATCCCACTCGTACTGACCGCCGGCATGCACGTACACGTCGGCGACCCCGCGGATCACCGCAGCGACCTTCGCGCCCGCCGAACCCATTTCCACCAGAGTGCCGCCCAGCGCATCGCGCACCGCGAGCGCCACCGCGGGCGGCCTGGTCCGTGACACCACGATGCGCGGCGGGCCGTCGAAGGCGCGCGGCGCGGCCACCTCGGGGGTGGACAACGTGGTGTTCTGTGCGGGCAGCGCGATGGCTCCGGCGACGAGTGTGCCTGCGCTCCACAGGGCCACGTGCACGGCCCAGTCGTCGCGGCCGAGTTCGGAGAACTCCCGGGTCCCGTCGAGCGGGTCGACGATCCACACCCGCTCGGCATTGAACCTGGCCGGATCGGCTTTGTCTTTTTCGGACGCTTCCTCTGACAGAACCGCATCGCCGGGACGCGCGGCCGCCAGCTCAGCCATCAAGAAGTCGTGAGACTGCTTGTCCCCCTCGGCTTTCCGATCAGCTTCCGAGGCGTCGGCGAAGTCGGCGCGCACGTCGAGCAGCAGATCCCCGGCCCGCGTGGCCAGCCGGGCGGCCAGTTCGTGATCGTTCACCGGCGACTGTCCAACAGGTCGATCACCAGCTGTGCCAGCTCCTCGGGCGTGCGGTCCGGGGTGAGGCGCAGATCAGGGTTCTTCGGCCGCTGGTACGGGCTGTCGATCCCGGTGAAGTGGGTGATCTCACCGGAGCGCGCCTTGGCGTAGAGCCCCTTGGGATCACGGCGCTCGCAGTCCTCAAGCGGGGTGTCGCAGAACACCTCGAAGAAGTCGACGCCGCTTTCGGTCGCCACGCGCCGAGCCAGCTCGCGGTGCTCCTCCAACGGGCTGATCGCCGGAACCAGCACGACCTGGCCGGAATCGGCCAGCAGCGACGCGACATGAGCGAGCCTGCGCAGGTTCTCGGCCCGGTCGGCCATCGAGAATCCGAGGTCGGCATTCAAGCCGTGCCGCAGGTTGTCGCCGTCGAGTACGTAAGCGGCAACACCTCTTTCGAGCAGCTTCTGCTCGACCAGCATTGCCACCGACGACTTGCCGGAACCCGACAGCCCGGTGAACCACACCGTGCGGCCGCGGCTGAGCCGGTCTTGCGGCGTAACCAACGAATCGTGCCGCACCGTGTTCGGGCTCGCGGTCTCGTTGCGCGTATCACGCAGCACCATGCCCGCTCCGACGGTGCCGTTGGTGTTCGGGTCGATCAGAATGAACGACCCGGTGGTCGCGTTGCGGCTGTACTCGTCGAGCAGCAACGGCGCCTGGGTCCGCAATGAAACACGGCCCAGCTCATTGAGTTTGAGTGCAGTCGCGGTCTTGTCCCGATGCAGGGTGTTGACGTCCAGGCGGTAGTCCAGGCCGACGACCTTCACCCTCGTGGTGCGGGTGGTCTGCTTGATCAGGTACTCGCGACCGGGCTCCAGCGACGATTCGTCCGCCATCCAGCACACCGTGGCGTCGAAGTCCTGCACCACCCGGGGTTGGTTGTTGGGCCGCGCGATCATGTCGCCACGCGAGATGTCGATGTCGTCGGACAGACTGATCGACACCGCCATCGGTGGGAACGCCTCGTCGACAACGCCGCCGGGACCGTCGATCTGGGTGATCCGCGAGAGTTTCCCGGCCGGCAGCACGACCACGTCGTCACCGGGACGCAGCACCCCGCTGGCGACGGTGCCTGCATAGCTGCGATGGTCGGCATGCTCATGGGTCTGTGGCCGGATCACGTACTGCACCGGGAACCGGACGTCGACGAGATTGCGGTCCCCGGCGATGTACACGTCTTCGAGGTGGCTCAGCAGGGCCGGCCCGTCGTACCAGGGGGTCGCATCCGACTTCGTGACCACGTTGTCGCCGAGCAGCGCCGACAACGGAATCGTCGTCACATCATGGACGTCCAACCGCGCTGCAAACGCGTGGAACTCGTCGCGGATCGCCTCGAACTTCTCCTGGTTCCAGTCGATCAGGTCCATTTTGTTCACGGCCAGGACGATGTGCTGGATGCCCAGCAGGGAGGCCAGGAACGCGTGCCGGCGTGACTGTTCCAACAGTCCGTGCCGGGCATCGACGAGCACGATGGCCAGCTGCGCGGTGGACGTACCGGTCACCATGTTGCGGGTGTACTGCAGGTGCCCCGGGGTGTCGGCGATGATGAATTTGCGCTTGGCCGTGGCGAAATAGCGGTACGCGACGTCGATCGTGATGCCCTGCTCACGCTCGGCCCGCAGACCGTCGGTGACCAGCGCCAGGTCGGTGTAGTCGTGGCCACGTTCTTTGGAGGTCTGCTCGACGGCCGCGAGCTGATCCTCCATGACGGCCTTGCTGTCGAAGAGCAGCCGGCCGATGAGGGTGGATTTGCCGTCGTCGACAGATCCTGCGGTCGCGAGCCTCAGCAACGTGCTCATCAGAAATACCCCTCACGCTTACGGTCTTCCATGCCGGCCTCAGAGATCCGGTCGTCGGCGCGCGTCGCACCACGCTCGGTCAGCCGCGAGATCGCGGTCTCGGCGATCACCTCGGAAACCGTTGCGGCCGTTGACTCGACGCAACCGGTGCAGGTCACGTCGCCGACGGTGCGGAACCGCACCGACTTCTCGATGATCGGCTCCTCCTTGCGGGGCTGGAGATACTTGTGGACCGCGAGCAGCATGCCGTCACGCTCGAACACCTTGCGTTGGTGGGCGTAATAGATGCTCGGCAGCTTTATCTTCTCGGCGCCGATGTAGGACCAGATGTCGAACTCGGTCCAGTTGGAGATCGGGAACGCGCGGATGTGCTCACCCTTGTGATGACGTCCGTTGTACAGGTTCCACAGTTCGGGCCGCTGCGCCTTGGGGTCCCACTGGCCGAACTCGTCGCGGAAGCTGAACACCCGCTCCTTGGCGCGGGCCTTCTCCTCGTCGCGACGGGCACCGCCGAAAGCGGCGTCGAACTTGTTTTCCCGGATGGCGCGCAGCAGCGTGACGGTCTGCAACGGGTTGCGCGACGGGATCGTCTCGACCACCCGCCCGGCGTCGATGTCGTCCTGCACCTTGGCAACGACCAGCCGGACGCCGTGCTCGGCGACCAGTTCGTCGCGGGTCGAAATGACCTCGTCGAAGTTGTGTCCGGTGTCGACGTGCATGACCGGGAACGGCAGCCGCCCCGGCTTGAACGCCTTGATCGCCAGATGCAGCATGACGATGGAGTCCTTGCCGCCGGAGAACAACAGCACCGGCCGTTCGAACTCCGCGGCGACCTCGCGGATGATGTGGATGGCCTCGGCCTCCAACGAGCGCAGATGACTCAGCTCGTAGTGGCCTGAGTGGTCGGACTGCTTCTCGGGTGTCTCAGCTGTGGTCACTACTTCCCCATTAAGTTGGTAGGAATGGCCAAAATTGCAAGCATGGCCTGAAATCTAACCGGCGAGCCGTTTCGGTGTCAACGTGGCGATGTCCTCATCTATGCCCGCTGACGTGCGCACCCGCGCTACGGGGCAGCCGCAGGGTCTCGATCAGGGTCACCGCGAGCAGTGCGCCGAGCACCAGGTACGTCGACGAATAGGAGGTCAACTGACTGAGCAGCAGCGCCGCCACCGCGATGCCGAGGCCGGCGGCGAGTTCCTGCACCGTCGCATTCAAGGTGTTGGCGTGGGTCAGCTGGCCAGTGTCCACATCAGAGAAGGCCAGGCTGTTGTAGGCGGTGAACCCGATGGACCGCAGCGCACCGCTGAGGTAGAGGACGACGACCATCACCGCGACAGGCAGCCCGGGCTGCAGCAGGGCCAACAGGCCGAAGCAGCCGACCGAGGCCACCCCGTTGACCAACAGCACGCCGCGGATGCCGAACCGGCGCATCACTGGCGTGGTGGCCGGCTTGATCGTCAGATTGCCCGCGAACAGCGCGGCCACCATGAGGCCCGCGGCGAACGGAGTCCAGCCGAACTCCAACTGGAACTGCAGCGGCAGCAGAAACGGCACCGCGGTGATCGCCAACCGGTACAGCGACCCAGCCTGCACGGTGATGCGTAGGGTGCGCACGCGCAGCACACGCAACTGCACCAGCGGCGCGGCCGCGGTGAGCAGTCGCCACAGGGCACCACCCAGCAGGATCACCGCGGCCGCACCGCACGAACCGACCAGCAGCCAGTCGGTGCCGGCCACCCGGATGTTCTCCAGCGCGATGAGCGCCGCAGCAATCCCGGAGCCGAGCGCCAGCAGGCCGGGCCAATCCAGCGATCGGGGCGATGGGTTGGGCGCACCGCGAACGAGCCGCAGTGCGAACAGAATTCCGATCAGCCCGATCGGAATGTTCACCGCGAAAATCCACCGCCAACTGCCCAGCGTCGCGATCGCGCCGCCCAGTACCGGCGCCAGCACGGGCGCAGCCAGCGCGGGCCAGGTCAGCAGCGCGATGGCCCGCACAAGATCCGACTTGTCGCTGTAGCGCAACACCGCCAAGCGCCCGACGGGCACCATCATCGCGCCGCCAACCCCTTGCAGCACCCGCATGCCGACCAGCATCGGCAGCGAGACGCTGAGCGCACACCCCACCGAGGCCAGGGTGAACACCGCGATCGCGGCGATGAACACCCGTCGGATGCCGAACCGGTCGGCCAGCCATCCGCTTACCGGGATCAGCACCGCCACGGTGACCAGGTAGGCCGAGATCGCCACGTTGACGTCGACGGCGTCAACCTCGAACGACGATGCGATCAGCGGGATCGCGGGGGTGATGATCGTCGCGTCGAGGATCTCCATGAAGAATGCGCCGGCAACCAAGAGCGCCATTCCCCGTGGGAAGGGGGGACGCTCGGCTGCGGACATCCCGGGAAATCTAATGCAGCAGGCGGGTCACCCTCAGCTTCCGAGCACGAAGTCGATGCGCCGGGCGCAAACATCGGCCAGGTCGACGCCGGGGATGTCGAACCTGCGATTGAGCCGGACCATGGCGACCGCCAGCAAAAGCGGCGCGGTGACGTCACCGAACGCGATGTTGCCGATCTGATGGCCCACCGCACACTCGTAACGGTCGATGGTCTCCGCCCGGCTCGGGGTGCCCGGCGCCGGCGCGTTGTCGGGCAGCGGGCTGCTCACCCAGTCGGTCATGAGCAGCCAGCTGATGTCGGCGGCCGGGTCGCCCAGATAGGCGATCTCCCAGTCGAGTGCCGCGACCGGCGACAGGTCCGGCCGATACAGCACATTCGACATCCGGCTGTCGCCCCAGCACAATCCGACCCGCTCCGGGGTGTAGAGGTGCGCGTCCAGCCAGTTCAGGGCTTTGGTGAGCGTGGGGTGGATCGGCTTGTCGCCGTACGCCCAGTTGATCGCGTAGCGCAAGAAGTCCACCAACGCGGTGGGCGTCGGGGTGCCGAGGAACCCTAACCGGTAGGCCTGCGGATCGAGCCGGTGCACCGCCGCGATCATGCCGACGCAGCCGTTCCACAGCGTGGCTCGGCCTGCGTCGTCGGTCTCCGCGTAGATTCCGGCCTCGTGGTACGGCGGCACGTCACTGACGCCGACCACGTCGTCGATGCGGTCCATCACCAGGTACTGGGTGCCCACTGCGTCGCCGGTGGCATCGATCCAGCGCACCGTGGGAACCGGAATAGGCGAGGCGGCAAGCCTTTCCATGACGAGATACTGCCGACGCAGGTCGTAATCTGGCAGGATCTGAAACTCGGGAGGCCGACGGAACACCAGGCCGTGCGTCGCTCCGTCATCGAGACCCTCCAAGTCGAACAGGAAGGTCTCGGTGGAGAAGCCACCCGGGCTGGGCGTCCAATTCGTCACACGGGCCTGCGACGCTCCGGTAACCCGTTGCCGCGCAATGCTTTCGAGAGCTGCAGGCAGCTCCTCTGCCGGGAGCCTCACCAGCCGGTGTATCCGTAGCGCGGGTATGCCCCGACGAACACCATCTCGACCAAGCCGTGCCCTGTTTTGCCGTTCATCTTGACCTCGCACAAGGTCTCCGAGAGGAAGCTGACGGGTTTGACGACATCGAGGTCGTTGATGTCGGCCGTGAACCCGTCGATGAAATCGGTTCCGCGCCAATGCCCGGACGCGTATCCCTTGACCTCCATGTAGCCGGCGAGCCCCGGCCAGAAGTCGGTGATCGGCGTTACCTCGATGGTGCTGGTGGTCCGGTCACCCCGATGCACGGTAAAGGTGCCACCGCTGATCACGCGTAGGTCGTCGCGGAATTTCAAATCGTGCTCGACGTCGATGATGGCGCCCGCCGGACGGTCGGTGTGGATCGGGTACAGAACCTCACCCTCGAATTGCCACCGCTCCCCCGTGCTCGTCTCGCGCTGGGCGAAATGCACCAGCTCGTCCTCGAATTCGAAGATGCCCATGTAGTAGAGCGTGCCCTCCGGGATCTCCTGGGGCTGCAGATTCGCACCTTCCGACAAGCTGCCGCCGCCGGGGCCATTGCGCACGCCCCACGAGTGGTCACGGCCGAACCACCAACGGGACGAGTCGATCTCGATGCGCTCGCCGTCGATCTCGATCCAGCCCTCCAGGTCCCCGTTCTGGTAGAACCGGCGCGCGTCCTCACTGACGCGACCGCGGCTGCGGTGGAACGCGGGAGTCTGCTCGTAGGCCGGAAATTGGCCCCGTAGCCGAAGATCCAGGCTGACGCCCTGATCGTTGGGCTCCAGCACGGCCCGTACCGTCCGCAGTGGTTCCTCGATGCTGTAGGTGTACGGCCCGACGGTATAGCTGCCGAGCGCGCCGGCCTGCGGGTTGAGTTCTGTCGACATGCGCACCACGCGCGCCTCGCCGCTGCGCTTGGTGATCATCACGTACGCGTCGGTGACATTGCGGTTGGGGTAGCGCGCCAGGCCGGTCATCACGTTGATGTCGCCCGAGCGGTCGAATCCGTACATGACGATGCGTTCGGTCCATCGCAGATCGGATTGGGCGACGTGGTCGAACGTGGTCGGCAACTGATGGCACAGCAGTTCGTCGTGTGGGGTGAGCATCGCGATCCTTCCGGTAATTACGTTATGTGCCGTAACGTAACAGGCGTGAGCCGATGAGGATAGGTTTTTGAACATGACCATCGCCGCCGGGCGGCCCCGCGACCCCGCCAAGGATGTCGCCGTGCTGACGGCCGCCCGGGAACTCCTGGTCGAGGAGGGCTACCAGGGCACCACGGTGCTGGCGATCGCCCGGCGCGCCGGTGTCGGCGCGCCGACCATCTACCGACGCTGGCCCACCAAGGAGGCCCTGGTCGAGGACGCGGCGTTCGGACACAGCGACCAGTTGCCCGTGCCTACCCCGACCGGCGATCTGCGCGCGGATCTGCGCGGCTGGGTCGCGATGTTCCTGGACTGGCTCGCCGACCCGGTGACCCGGGCAGCCCTGCCCGGCCTGCTCACGGCTTATCACCGCGACGAATCGATCTACGAACGGCTCGTGCTGCGCGCGGAGACCGATGTGCGCGCACTGATGGTCGACCTGCTCGACGGCGACGCTGCGCGGGCCGAGACCGTGTTCGATTTCCTCCGGGCCACCACTGTGGTGCGCGCCATGACCTGGGGCCTGACCGACCGCGACGAATTCTGCGACCGCACCGCCGACGCACTGGCCGCCCTGGCCCGCTCCGATTACCCCGTAGGTAATTGAAACGCCGATCGCCGGTCAGCAGACTTCGGGCTATGACTCAGACCGGCGCCGAGGTGATGGCGCAGTTCATCCCGCAATCACCGTTCGTTTCGAAGCTCGGGATCGTGCCCGAACGTCTCGACGGCGAGGTCCGGCTGCGGCTGCCGTGGGATCCGTCGAACGTCACGCTCGCCGACATGGTGCACGGCGGTGCGATCGCCGCCCTGGCCGACGTCACGGTGATGGCCGCTGCTTGGGCCGACGCCGAGGTGCCGGATTCCCTTCGCGGCGTTACGGTGTCGATGACGCTGCAGTACCTGGCGCCGGCGCGGGCCACCGACCTCGTCGGTGTCGGACGCGTGCTGCGGCGCGGCAAGTCGCTGGTGATTTGCGACGTGGACATCGTCACGCCGTCCGGTGAACCGGTCGCCAAAGCGATCGCGACCTACAAGATCGGCTGAGCGCTACAGCGTGACCTCGTTGAGCTTGCCGGTGGCGACGTCAAAGACGAAGCCGCGCAATGATTCATGCTTGGTGACGAACGGGCTGGCCTCGATGCGGCGCATGGACTGCCGGACGTCCTCGTCCAGATCCTGAAACGCCTCCGCTGCCCACTCGGGCTTGAGCCCCGTATCGTCCTGGATCTGCTGTTTGAACCCGTCGTCGGTGAAGGTCAGCATGCCGCAGTCGGTGTGGTGGATCAGGATGATCTCCTTGGTGCCCAACAGCCGCTGGCTGACGGCCAGGGACCGGATCTCGTCGTCGGTGATGACACCGCCGGCGTTGCGGATGACATGCGCCTCACCGTCGGCCAGGCCGAGGATCCGATACACGTCCATCCTGGCATCCATGCACGCCACCACCGCGACGTGCTTGCTGGGCGGCAGCGGCAACGGTCCAGTGAAGGCCTTGGCGTACTCCGCGTTGTTGGCCAAGTATTGATCGGTGACAGACATGGGCGGAGATTAACCCCTTCACGCCCATACGTCACGGTTCAGAATCAGGAAGCCACCGAACAGCTATCCGGGGGCTGCGCCCCGTGGTGGAGGATGAAAATTGTGTCGATGTGCGGATTCATCCGCGGCTCGCCGATGCGCGCGGATCAAACCGCACACTCGGCGCCGGTCGTCATCGCCGCAACAGGATCAGGCGCGCGGTTCCTGCAGATCGTAGACCGCGGTACCTCCGACCTCGGTTTTAGTGAAAGTCTGCTTCACCCAGTTGGTGATCGCAGTGCCGCTGCTGTTCTGGTCGCGGGGCGGGCCGGGCGGGCCACCGCGCTCACCTTCCGAGCGGTCCAGGAAATAGCGGACCTCGCCGTTCGCGACATACTGCTGGAATTGCGCCAGGGTGGGCGAATTGTCACCTCCGGTGAACCCGCCGATCGCCATGAGTGATTCACCTGTCTTGAGCTCCAGGTCGCTGACCAACATCGAGCCCACACTGGCTGCTGCCCAACGGTTGTCGGCGCCCGCGATGAGATCGGCCAGCGCCGGGTCATCCGCGCGCCCAAATCCGGGCGGTGGACCACCCGGACCGCCTGGGCCACCCGGGCCACCCGGGCCCCCGAAGCCGAAGCCCTCGTCGCGTTGCGGACCCGACGTCGCCATCGGACCGCTGCCGCCCCCGTGTCGCACCGTCTCGATCGAGTAGGCCGCGGTCGCGCCCAGCCCGAATACCGCTGCCGCCAAGGCCAGGACGGCCGTCGCCCGGCCCGACCGGTGCGCACCTACGGCCAGCGCCACAGCGACGAGGATCGAGCCGATGAGCACGATCCAGCGCAATGCCGGCAGCCAGTCGGGGGTGCGGTTCAGCAGGACGAAAGCCCACGCTCCGGTGCCGGCCATCATCACAGCCAGCACCAGACGTGCGCCGAGTTGCCCACGCACCCGCCACAACTCGGCCACCGAGATGCCCACGAGTGCCGCGATGGCCGGGGCCAGCGCCACGGTGTAGTACGGGTGAATGGTGCCGTCCATGAAGCTGAACACGGCTCCGGTCACCAGCAGCCAGCCACCCCACATCAGCAGGCCGGCGCGCGGACCCGAAGTACGCGGGGTGCGCCGCGTCAGCCACAGCGCGGCGACCAGACCGATGAGCGCGGCGGGCAGCAACCAGGATGCCTCGGTACCCATGGACAGCCCGAACAACCGGCCGATGCCTGACTCACCGCCGAAGAACAGGTTGGGCCCGCCGCCACCGGGCCCGTGGCCGGGGCCGCCGCCAGGCTGATTGTTCCCGACGATGCGGTCGATCCCGTTGTATCCGAATGCCAGCTGCAGCAGGCTGTTGTCGGTCGACCCGGCGATGTAGGGCCGCGAGTCTGCCGGCCACAGCGCCACCAGCGCGAGGTACCACCCGGCCGACACGACCATCGCGAGACCGCCCACCAAAACCATGCCCACGCGCTTCCACACGGAGGCAACAGGCACGGCGACCAGCACGACCAGCGCCAGACCCGGAATGACCAGGAAGGCCTGCAACATCTTGGTCAGGAACGCGAAACCCAATGCGCACCCGGCCAACCCGACCCACAGCGTGCTGGTTCTGGCCGAGACGTCACCGATGGCCCGCACGATGCAGTAGGCCGCAACCACCAGCAGCAGCACCAGCAGTGCGTCGGGATTGTTGTAGCGGAACATCGACGTGGCCACCGGGGTCAGCGCCAACACCGCTCCCGCGATCAAGCCGGCGGCAGGACCGCTCGTCCGCCGCACGGCGGCGTACAGGATGGCAACGGCGGCCACGCCCATCAGCGCTTGCGGCAGCAGCATGGTGAACTCGTTGAAGCCGAACACCCTGCCCGACAAACCCATTGCCCACATCGTGGCCGGCGGCTTGTCCACCGTGATGGCATTGCCGGCATCCAACGACCCGAACAGCCAGGCCTTCCACGACTGCGTTCCGGCCTGCGCCGCGGCGGCGTAGTAACTGTTGGCCCATCCCGAGGATCCCAGCCCCCACAGGTACAGCACGGCAGTGCCGGTCAGTAGCGCCCAGTAGGCGGGCCACTCCCAGCGCGGCTGGGCATGGGGTGGTGTGGACACCGCGGCGGTGCCCGCGCCGACGTCAGCGATGGTCGTCATATCTGCAGTCTTTCGGGTCGGAGTTCAGCGTCGCGTGCGGGACGGATGGAAAACCCAGCCGCGCAACAACACGAAGCGCACGATCGTGGCCGCGAGGTTCGCCGCCACCAGCACGCCGAGTTCGAAGCCACCGTGCGGTTGGGGAGTGACCGCGTGCAGCAGGCCCAGTGAGCCGCTGGTGATGGTCAGCGCGATCGCGAAGACGGTCAGCCCTTCCAGATGATGGCGGGTGACGCTTCCGGCCCCGGCGATGCCGAACGTGAACCGCCGGTTGGCGGCGGTGTTGCCGATCGCGGTCAGCAGCAGCGCCACCAGGTTCGCGGCCTGCGCGCCGAGTCCGGACCGCAGCGCCACGAACAGCACGAGGTAGGCCAGGGTGGACACCACGCCGACTGCCCCGAACCGCACAACCTGCCTCAACAACGACCTGGGTGCGGCCGACTTTCGTGACGAACCGAGTTGAGCGGCAATGGTATTGACCGGAATCGAACCGTTGGCGAATCCGCGCAACAACCGGCCGATGCCCTTGAGGTCGGCGGTTGCGGTGGCAACGATGTCCACCCGGCTGTCGGGATCGTCGACCCAGTCGACGGGAACTTCATGGATACGCAGACCACTGCGTTCGGCCAGCACCAGCAACTCGGTGTCGAAGAACCAGCCGGTGTCGGTGACATGCGGCAGCAGCCGCTCGGCCACGTCGGCGCGGATCGCCTTGAATCCGCACTGGGCGTCGGAGAACCGGGCCGCCAACGTGGACTTCAGGATGAAGTTGTAACAGCGGGAGAGGAACTCACGCTTGGCGCCGCGAATCACGCGCGAGCCGCGGCCCAGCCGGGTGCCGATCGCCAGATCCGAGTGACCGGAGATCAGCGGGGCCACCAGCGGCGCCAGCGCCGTCAGGTCGGTCGACAGATCCACGTCCATGTACGCCAGCACCGGAGCATCCGAGGTGGACCACACGGCGTGCAGGGCACGGCCACGGCCCTTCTCTTCCAACCGGACCACCCGCACGTTGTCCAGTTCCGCGGCAAGCTCGGCGGCGATGCGTGCGGTGGCGTCGACGCTGGCGTTGTCCGCGATGGTGATGCGGGCCGGCAGCGGGAAGTTGTCCTGCAGATAGCGGTGCAACCCGCGTACCGAATGTGCCAGCGCCGCTTCCTCGTTGTACACCGGCACGACCACATCGAGAACCGGGACTCCGGATGCGCGGGCGGCCAGCGCGGCGTTGGGCCGCGAGGCGAAGCGGAACCGATCGGTGTCGGGTGGCGTAGCGGTCTCTGTCATGTCTCCATGCTTGTTCGGTGGCTTGTGATCGGCGTGGGGCGAAACTGTGCGCCTGCTATGTGTTCGGCGCACGCTGCGTCAGGTCGTAGACGGTGACGTTGTCGACCGTGATGGGGGCGAAATGGGATTCGACCCATTGGGTGATCTCGGCGGATTCCCGGCTGCCGCTCGGCGTGTGCCCACCGAATCCGCCCATCATCATCCGGCTGCTGATGAAGTAGTGGATCTGCCCCTCTGCGACATAGTGCCTGAACTCGTCGAGGGTGGGCGCCGGGTCTGTGCCGTTGAAGCCGCCGACCGCCATGATCGGCGCGTCAGTGGCCAATTGGTAACCGGCGGCATTGCTGGATCCCACTACGGCCGCCGCCCAGATGTACTTCTCGGCATCAGTGGCCAGCGTCGCCGTCAGCAACTCGCCGGGATCCGGCGCCGCGAACGGGCCGCCGAACCCTCCACGTGATGGGCCGACCGACGGTATCGCTCCGCTGTGCGGGCCTGCCGCTGTGGCAACGGAGATCGCGGCAGGTCCGGCCAAGCAGACCAGTACGGCCAGCCCGGCCACCGCTCGCGCCGCCGGACGGTCCAACCGCCCGACCACAAGCAAGAGCACTGCCGCGCCCACTCCCCCGACCACCACCACAGCACGGAGTCCGGGCATCCAGTCGTGGCGGCCCAACAGCATCGCCGCCAGGATCGCGGTCACCAGCACAGCTCCCGACATCGCGGTCGCGGCCCGAATATCCTTGCGACGCTGCCACAGCAGCGTCGCACCGATGCCGATGACCGCGCCGATTGCGGGAGCCAGCGCCACGGTGTAGTACGGGTGCACGATGCCGTTCATGAAGCTGAAGACCACCGCGGTGATCAGGAGCCAGCCGCCCCACAGGATGAATGCGGCGCGGGTGCGGTCGGTGCGCGGCGCGCGACGGGTGACGTAAAGCCCGGCCACCAAGCAGATCAGCGCGGCGGGTAACAGCCAGGCGATGTCGGCGCCCATTTGCGAGCCGAACAGCCGACCTGCCCCGACGTCGAAGTTCAGATTGCCCAGCCCGCCGGTCTCTTCACCGGTGAGCCGACCGAAACCGTTGTAGCCCAGGGCCAGTTCGACGATGCTGTCGTTCTGTGATCCGCCGATGTACGGCCGCGCCGACGACGGCCACAGCTCGACCAGCAGCAGATACCATCCGCCGCTGACCAGCAGCGCGGCGCCCGCCGCGACGAGGTCAAGGATCCGTTTGCCGACTGGACGGTCCCCGGCCACCAGCGCTGCCGCGGCGAACGCCGGCAACACGAGGAACGCCTGCAGCATCTTGGCCAGGAAACCGAACCCGACGGCCGTACCCGCTGCGACGAACCACCAACGGCTGGCATCTTTCTCGATCCCGCGCTGCACGCAGTAGGCGGCGATGACGAGCATCAGCACCAGAAGCGCGTCGGGATTGTTGAACCGGAAGATCAACGCCGCCACCGGCGTCAGTGCCAGCACCGCACCTGCCAACAACGCGGCGGTAGGCCCGCTCGCGCGACGAACCGCGGCGTACAGCACCGCAACCGAGGCGACCCCCATCAGGGCCTGCGGCACCAGCACACTCCACGGGTTCAGGCCGAAGAGCCGCACCGAGATGTCGATGATCCACAGGGCGGCAGGGGTTTTGTCCACGGTGATCGCATTGGCCGGGTCGCTGGACCCGAACAACATCGCCGTCCAGTCTTGCGCCCCAGCTTGGGCCGCTGCCGAGTAGAAGGCATTGGCCCATCCGCTGATCGACAGGTTCCAGAGGTACAGCGCCGCCGTGCCGGCCAACAGCACTCCGAGCGCCACCCGGTGCGAGCAGACAGAGAATCGCATTACCGGCGCGGGTTTTGTGCGAGTCTGCGACTGCTCGGCAGGGAGAACCAGGGTCACCTGTCCATCGTCGCTGCGGCGACTAGGTGCCCGATTTGTCCAAACTGTGTGTGCGCTGTGAGCCGGGCAGGCGCACCACGAACTCCGTAGCACCGGGGACGCTGTGCACGTCGATGGTCCCGCTATGGGCCTTGACGACCGCCGCGACGATCGCGAGCCCCAGCCCGGTGCTGCCCTCGCGCCGCGACCGCGACGAGTCGCCGCGGGCAAACCGCTCGAACACGTTGGGCAGCAAAGCCTCTGGAATACCGGGGCCGTCGTCGGCGACGGTCACGGTGACGGTGTCCGTGTCGTCAGCGCTCAACGCCACCGTCACCGACGTACCCGGTGGGGTGTGGGTGCGCGCATTGGCCAGCAGGTTGGCCAGGACCTGATGCAACCTGGCCCCGTCCCCGTCGATGACCACTGGATGCTCGGGCAGGTCAAGCGCCCACTGGTGATCCGGTCCGGCGATGTGCGCGTCGCTCACCGTGTCCACGATCAACCGGGACAGATCCACCGGCTCGCGGTCCAGCGGCCGCCCGGCGTCCAGCCGGGCAAGCAACAGCATGTCCTCGACCAGCTGCGTCATCCGCGCCGTTTCGGACTCGACCCGGCTCATCGCGTGGGCGACATCGCCGGGCAGATCGTCGCGTTTACGCTGCGCCAACTCGGTGTAGCCGCGGATGGCGGCCAACGGCGTGCGCAACTCGTGGCTGGCGTCCGCGACGAACTGGCGCACCCGGGTCTCGCTGGCATGCCGGGCGGACAGTGCGCTGGAGATCCGGTCGAGCATCCGGTTCAGCGAGGTGCCGAGCTGGCCGACCTCGGTGTGCGCGGCGGCCGGGTCGACCCGCACGATGGGCGTGGGCAAGCGGACCTCACCGCGGTCGAGTTCGAGATTGGCGACATCTCGGGCGGCCGCGGAAACCCTTGACAGCGGGGCGAGTTGACGCCGGATGATGAGGATGCCCCCGGTGGTCGCTGCGATCAGCGCAATCACCGCCAGGATGCAGAACATGCCGAGCACCCAAAGCAGCGTGTCGTCCACCACCGCGGTCGGCAGGCCGGTCACGATCGTCTGCGGGCCGCCGTGCCGTGGGTGAACGCCGATCACCCGGTACCGGCCGAGCCCATCGAGGTCGACCGTCTCCGGCACGCGGTTCGCCGGAATCTGAGCGAGCTGGTCGGCCGCGGCTGCGCTGACCTCCTCGCGATCGCCGTCAGCGGTGATCACGCCGGCGTCGACCGGCCGGCCCGGCGCGATGACCGCGCCGACAGTGCGCGCGGCCTGACCCGGTGCGTTGAGGAATCCAGGCCCGGGCCCCTGTTCGGGGTCGAAAATCACTCGGTAGCGGCCGTGGCGTGTCGGGCCGGTCGGGGGCCCCGTTTCCGGTCCGATCATCACCGGCGGGGGGAAGCCCATCGGCGGGGGTGGCAGTTCGAAGATCGCGGCCGAGCGGCGGCCCGCTTCGACCAGCTGATCGTCCAGCTGATTCATCAGAAAGCGTTGCAGTGCAAACTCGGTCGCCAGGCCGATGCTTGCGCACACCACCGCGAGCAGCGCGACCTGTGTCACCACAAGCCGGGCACGCAACGTCCAGGTGCGCGGCGCCCACCACTTGGTCCCCTTGGTAATCGGCCCGCCGTGCGCGTCAGCGCGGGGGTCGAAGGACATACCCCGCACCGCGCAACGTGTGGATCATCGGTTCGCGACCGCTGTCGATTTTCTTGCGCAGGTACGAGACGTACAACTCCACGATGTTGGAGCGGCCGCCGAAGTCGTAGCTCCACACGCGATCGAGGATCTGGGCCTTGCTCAGCACCCGCTTGGCGTTGCGCATCATGAATCGCAACAGCTCGAATTCCGTCGCGGTCAGGGTGATCTCATCCCCGCCGCGAGTCACTTCATGACTGTCCTCATCGAGCACAAGATCGCCGACGACGATCTTGGCGCCGCCGTCGGCGCTGGCGACCCCGGTGCGTCGCAGGAGGGCCCGCAACCGCAGCACTACCTCTTCGATGCTGAACGGCTTGGTGACGTAGTCGTCGCCGCCCGCGGTGAGCCCGGCGATGCGATCCTCGACCGAGTCCTTGGCGGTCAGCAGCAGCAACGGCAGTCCGGGGATCTGCGCGCGCAGCTTGTGCAACACGTCCAGGCCGCTCATATCGGGCAGCATGACGTCGAGCACGACGACGTCCGGCGGGTTCTCCCTCGCCAAGGCGATCGCAGTGGCACCGTCCCCGGCGGTGGCGATGTCCCAGCCCTCGTACCGCAGCGCCATCGAAACAAGCTCCGCCAGTACGGGCTCGTCATCGACCACCAGGACCTGGATGGGGTTGCCGTCGGCGCGGCGCATGACTGCGCGTCCGGACTCCGTGTCGGTTACCACGGCGCCCATTATTCGCCCGCCCGATAGGGCCTGCCTGTGCGGTTTCTATGTGCCGGCTGTGAGAAAGATGGGACGTCCCTCGACACAGCGACGGCACAACCGGCTCACAGCAAACTCAGTGCAGCCGTCCGAGTGTACGGCTGGCGGTCTAGCCCATTCCGTAACCGTCGGGCAGCTCAACCTCAACGGGAGGCGTCGCCACCGAAGTCTCCAACTCACTGGGAGCTGTTGTCTCCGTTACAGTCTCGCCAATCTCACCGCCCGGCTCAGCGCCGAGGGCCGGTGTTTGACCCAGCACTGCGCCGAATGCGCCCATCGCCACCACCGCGGCAGCGCCGGCACCGGCCAGCACAAGCTTGTATTGCTTTTTGTGTTGTTCTCCGGTCACCTTGACCACCCCATTCTTGGCTCGGGTCAGGGCCTCCCGTTCAGCGGGTAGGCCCGTCGAACAGTTCACGACTGAACGCATTTCCCCCGTGCGCTCGGGCGTCACCATAAGCAGCTTGTGGCGAGCCTGTCCACCGCAGACCAAACCTCAGATCAGGCGATCAGTGCGGCACAGCAAACCCGGACGGCGTGGTCACGCTGATCGGCGGGGTGGCCATCGACGTTTCGGGTGAGGTCGGCGGCGTCGTCTGCGTGATGGTCTCACCTGTGGTGATTGCCGGCGGCTCCACATTGTTCTGTGCCCCCGCCAGGCCTTCACTCATACCGAGACCCACCACCGCCATCGCTAACCCCGCGGCGGCTCCCACACCTGCGGCTGCAAGTTTCAGTTGTTGACGGTTCTTCTCCGAATCCACCTGTTCACCTCCGGTGTCCTCTCGGTTTCAGCTCTGCTCTGTCGGGTAGCCGCAACAGCCCGAGGCGAAACCGCTGATCGGCCATTTCCTCGGGTCGCTGCAGACGTTCACGATCGAGATACTGCAGGTCGAATCGAGTAAACGCGGCATTCCTATGTGCAGGCTGGTTCTGCGCTGGCAATTGCCCGGCACGCCAGAACCCCCACATGACAGCTGTGAAGTCCGTCCTCTTCTACCCTGTCTCCCATGCAGCACCCGGCGGGACCGACCGTATGACGCGTTTCCTCGCGCGCCGGCTGCTCAACTACATCGTGCTGCTGGCGCTGGCATCGTTTCTTACGTTCACCCTGACCTCGCTGGCCTTCGAACCTCTCGACAGCCTGCTTCAGCGCAATCCCAGGCCACCCCAATCCACGATCGACGCGAAAGCCGCCGAACTCGGACTCGACAAGCCCATCCCCATCCGGTACCTCGACTGGACATCCGGAGCGATCCGCGGCGACTTCGGCACCACGGTGGCCGGCCAGCCGGTGGGCGACGAATTGTGGCGACGTATCGGCGTCAGCCTGCGGTTGTTGATCATCGGTTCCGTGCTGGGCACCATCATCGGCGTCGTCGTCGGGGCCTGGGGCGCCATCCGGCAGTACCGCCTATCCGACCGGGTCATCACCGTGCTGTCCCTGCTCGTGCTGAGCACTCCGACGTTCGTGATCGCCAACATGCTGATCCTGGGCGCGCTCAATGTGAACTCCGTATTGGGCGTCCAGTTGTTCGAGTACACAGGCGAAACCTCCCCCGACACCGTGGGCGGTTGGTGGAATCAGTTCGCCGACCGGATCCAGCACCTTGTGCTGCCGACCATCACGCTGGCGTTGGCAGCGATCGCCGGCTACAGCCGGTATCAGCGCAATGCCATGCTCGACGTGCTCGGCCAGGACTTCATCCGCACTGCCAGGGCCAAAGGCCTGACGCGGCGACAGGCACTGTTCAAGCACGGCCTGCGCACCGCGCTCATCCCGATGGCCACCCTGTTCGCCTACGGGGTCGCCGGCCTCGTCACCGGGGCGGTGTTCGTCGAGAAGATTTTCGGCTGGCACGGCATGGGCGAATGGGTGGTGCAGGGCATCGCGACTCAGGACACCAACATCATCGCCGCCATCACGGTGTTCACCGGCACCGTGGTACTGCTCGCCGGGCTGCTGTCCGACGTGATCTATGCGGCGCTCGATCCGAGGGTGAGAGTGCGATGAGCGACGCATCTACCACCTCCGCACAGTCGGGTCTGCACACCGAGGAGTTCGCCACCCGGCGCACCCTGGTGTGGCGCCGCTTTCTGCGCAACAAACCCGCAGTGGTGTCTCTGGTGCTGCTGGTCCTGATGTTCGTCAGCTGCTATGCCCTGCCGTTGCTGCTGCCCTACAGCTACACCGATCTCGACTATTACGCCTTGCAGCAGCCACCGACCGTCCGGCATTGGTTCGGCACCAATGCGCTCGGCCAGGACATCCTGGCCCAAACTCTGCGCGGGATGCAGAAATCCATGTTGATCGGTGTGTGCGTGGCGTTCATCTCGACGGTCATCGCGGCCACCGTCGGATCGATCGCCGGATACTTCGGCGGCTGGCGCGACCGGAGCTTGATGTGGATCGTCGACGTGTTGTTGGTGGTGCCCAGCTTCATCCTGATCGCGATCGTGACGCCACGGCTGAGCCAATCCGACCGCGTCTTCTGGTTGATCATCCTGTTGTCGGCCTTCAGCTGGATGATCAGCTCTCGCATTGTGCGCGGCATGACCATGAGCCTGCGCGAGCGCGAATTCGTCGTGGCTGCACGGTATATGGGTGTGAGCAACTGGCGGATCATCGTGCGCCACATCGTGCCCAACGTGGCGTCCCTGCTGATCATCGACACCGCACTCAACGTCGGCCTGGCAATTCTGGCCGAAACCGGTTTGAGCTTCCTGGGTTTCGGTATCCAGCCGCCCGACGTATCGCTGGGCACGCTGATCGCCGACGGCACGAAGTCGGCTACGACGTTCCCCTGGGTATTCCTGTTCCCGGCCGGGGTGCTCGTGCTGATCATCTTGTGCGCCAACCTGGTCGGTGATGGCCTGCGGGACGCGCTCGATCCGGGCGCCGGCCAGCTGCGCCGGAGGAGGACCCGCAGATGACCCGACTCCTCGAGGTGACGGGCCTGCAGGTGGCGTTCCCCACCGACGCCGAGCCGGTGCACGCCGTGCGGGGCCTGGAATTTTACGTCGACGCCGGCGAGGTCGTCGCACTCGTAGGCGAATCCGGCGCAGGGAAGTCGGCCAGCGCCATGGCCGTCGTCGGGCTGCTGCCTGAGTTCGCCGAGGTTTCGGGATCGGTGCGGCTGCGCGGCGAGGAGCTGCTGGGATTGTCCGACCGGGAGATGTCCGCGTTGCGCGGCAACACGATCGGAACGGTTTTTCAGGACCCGATGTCCGCGCTGACCCCGGTCTACACCGTCGGCGACCAGATCGCCGAGGCGCTCCAAATCCACCACCGCGAACTGGGCCGCCGGACCGCCAGGGCGCGCGCTGTCGAACTGCTCGAGCTCGTCGGGATCGCGCAGCCCGAACAACGCGCCCGCGCCTTCCCCCATGAACTGTCCGGCGGCGAACGCCAGCGCGTGGTGATCGCCATCGCGATCGCCAACGATCCGGACCTACTGATCTGCGACGAGCCCACCACCGCACTGGATGTCACCGTGCAGGCCCAGATTCTCGAGGTGCTCAAGACGGCACGCGACGTGACCGGCGCCGGGGTGCTGATCATCACCCACGATCTGGGCGTGGTGGCCGAGTTCGCGAATCGGGCGCTGGTGATGTATGCCGGACGGGCCGTCGAGGATGCCCCTGTGGCCGAGCTGTACCGGGCAGCCCGAATGCCTTACACCGTCGGGCTTCTCGGCTCCGTCCCGCGGCTCGACGCGCCACAAGGCACCCGACTGGTTCCGATCCCCGGCTCACCACCGGCGCTGACCGCGATACCGCAGGGCTGCCCGTTCGTCCCACGGTGCCCGCTGTCGATCAGTGCATGCGAAGCCGCCGAACCCGAACTCATCGAACTGTCGCCGAATCACCACGCCGCGTGCATCCGCACCGACGAGGTGGCCCGGCACACCGCCGCCGAGATCTACGACGTCCCACCACCGCCCGCGGACGCCGAACCGGCTGCCGATGCCCCATTGGTCCTGCGCGTGCGCGACCTGGTAAAGACATACAAGCTGACCAAAGGTGTGGTGCTGCGCCGTCAGGTCGGCCAGGTCAAAGCGGTCGACAACGTCAGCTTCGAACTGCGGGGCGGCCGCACGCTGGGCATCGTCGGCGAATCCGGATCGGGCAAGTCCACCACGCTGCACCAGATCCTGGACCTGGCGGCGCCGCAATCCGGCACGATCGAAGTGCTCGGTGCCGACGTCGCCCAACTGGACCGCCGCTCCCGCAAAGCCCTTCGCACCGACCTGCAGATGGTGTTCCAGGACCCGGTGGCGTCCCTCGATCCGCGGCTACCGGTGTTCGATGTGCTGGCAGAGCCGTTGGCCGCCAACGGCTTCGACAAGTCGCAGGTAACCGACCGGGTGGCAGAACTGTTGGAGCTGGTGGGACTGCGCCGCACCGATGCCAGCCGCTACCCCGCCGAGTTTTCCGGCGGACAGAAGCAACGCATCGGCATCGCCCGCGCGCTGGCCACCCAACCCAAGATCATCGCGCTGGACGAACCGGTCTCGGCGCTCGACGTGTCGATCCAGGCAGGCATCATCAATCTGCTGCTCGATCTGCAGGACCGGTTCGGCTTGTCGTATTTGTTCGTCTCCCACGATCTGTCCGTCGTCAAGCATCTGGCCCACGACGTCGCGGTGATGTACAAGGGCGCGATCGTCGAACAGGGTTCGGGCGACGCCGTGTTCGTCAACCCCCAGCACGAATACACCCGCCGACTGCTGGCCGCGGTGCCACAACCCGAACCCAGAGACTCGTAGGTATTGCGCAGCCTCGGCTCGATTACCTCTAGCATCGGCGAGATGAACGGGATCAAAGTCCGTCGCCTCGCGATCACGGCCCTCGTCGCCGCACTGACCTTCACCGGGTGCTCCACCACGGAACAAGAGGTGCCGTCGGCGGGCGGTGCCGCCGAGGTCGGCGCGACCAACGACATCAACCCGCAGGATCCGGCGAACCTGCGTCAAGGCGGCAATCTGCGCCTGGCCCTGCCTGCCTTCCCGGCCAATTTCAACCCCCTGCACATCGACGGCAACGAGGCCACCCTGGCCTCGATGCTGCGTCCCACCTTGCCGAGGGCGTTCCGAGTCGCGCCGGACGGTTCGACAACGGTCAACACCGACTACTTCACCAGCGTCGAACTGACCAGCACCGAACCACAGGTCGTGACCTACACGATCAACCCCAAGGCGGTGTGGAGCGACGGCACTCCGATCACGTGGGAGGACATCGCCTCCCATATCCACGCCAACAGCGGGAAGGACAGGGCGTTCCTGATCGCCTCGACCAATGGTGCCGACCGGGTCCGATCCGTCACGCGGGGCGTCGACGACCGCCAGGCCGTCATGACGTTCGACAAGCACTTCTCCGAATGGCAGGGCATGTTCGCAGGCAATGCCATGCTGCTGCCCAAGAGCATGACCGCCAACCCCGAGGTATTCAACAAGGGTCACCTCAACGGCCCCGGTCTGTCCGCCGGCCCGTTCGTGATCTCCAACCTGGACCGCGGCGCGCAGCGAATCACGTTGACCCGCAACCCGAAGTGGTGGGGTACCCCGCCGCTGTTGGACAGCATCACCTATTCGGTACTCGATGACGCGGCTCGCATTCCCGCCCTG
The DNA here is from genome assembly GCF_053483975.1 of Mycolicibacterium sp. XJ870. Lineage (NCBI taxonomy): Bacteria > Bacillati > Actinomycetota > Actinomycetes > Mycobacteriales > Mycobacteriaceae > Mycobacterium > Mycolicibacterium sp. XJ870. The sequence goes on along the minus strand of NZ_JBEFTI010000008.1, from coordinate 197,868 downwards.
CAGAACAATGCGATCGACGCGACCGGCGTGGGCTCACTGGACGAGATGACCATCGCGCGCAATACCCCGGGCCTCTCGATCCGCCGTGCACCGAGCCCGCAGTGGTACCACTTCACCTTCAACGGCGCGCCCGGATCGATCCTGGCAGACAAGGCGCTGCGACTGGCCGTCGCCAAGGGCATCGACCGTCAGGCCATCGCCAACATCAGCCAACGCGGCCTCGCCGACAACCCGACCCCGCTGAACAACCACATTTACGTTGCCGGCGAACAGGGTTACCAGGACAACAGCGGAGTGGTGGCCTTCGACCCGGAGAAGGCCAAGGCCGAACTCGACGCGCTTGGCTGGAAACTGCCCGAGGGCAGACAGTTCCGCGAGAAGGACGGCAAGAGGCTGGTCATCCGCGATGTCATCTACGACTCGCTGAGCACCAGGCAGATCGCCCAGATAGCGCAGAACACGCTCGCCTCGATCGGTGTCGAGCTCGCGATCGAAGCCAAGCCCGGCACCGGCTTCTTCACCGACTGGATCATTCCCGGAAACTTCGACATTGCCCAGTTCGCCTGGGTCGGCGACGCGTTCTCGCTGTGCTGCCTGAATCAGATCTACACCACCGGCGCCGAGAGCAACTTCGGCAAGATCAGCAGCCCCGAGATCGACGCCAAGGTCGAGGAGACCTTCAACGAGCTCGACGAGGAGAAAGCCAGGACGCTGGCCAACGAACTCGACAAGCTGATCTGGGCTGAGGGGTTCAGCCTCCCGCTGTTCCAGACGCCGGGCAACCTCGCTGTCCGCAGTAACCTGGCCAACTACGGGCCTGCCGGCATCGGCGATCTGGATTACACCAAGATCGGCTACATGAAGTAGCGATTTGTGGCGTTTTCGCCGTATGCAGCACGGCTGGAACTCCACAAGTCACAACACGTCAGGTCGTTACGTGCTTGTGGCTCAATGAACTTGGCGCATCGGTGTTGGCGCCCTCGTCGACGCCGATGCCCAGCCGTTCCACCAGCTCGCCACCCAGCCAAGCGGTGCCCACCGCGAGCACCACCGCGACGAAACTGCACGCCAACGCCCAATTGGTCGGTGCCCAGCCGTCGGCGTTGGCGCGGATCAGCCAGCTGACCGCAAAGAGCACCAGCACCAGGCCGTTGCCGAGCCCGTGGACCAGGCCGACGCGCTTCGCGCGGGTGTCAGCCGGGATCTTGAACCAGTCGATCCAACCGAACGGGGCTGCCGCCGCGCCGCCGACGATTCCCGCGGCTATCGCGAATGCAGCAGCCACGGTGAATGCGGGCCGGTCGGTGATCAGCCAGATGATGTCGAACACCACTGCCGTTGCCAACAGGCCCAAGGGAAACGGGATCAGCATCGGATGTATGGCGTGACCGAGTATCTTCGCGCGGCTTTCCATGGCAGCCTCCAACCTCTGTCGAGAGACCTCCGAGGGATACCCGCCGCAGACGCGGTCAAAACACCAGGCGCGGGGATAGCCGCTCGGGGCTGATCGCGGCACCGGACTCCAGATCGTCGAGCAGCGCCTCGGCATGCGCGATCAACCCGGCGGTGTCGATGCCATGCGGTGCGGGCCGGTGGTGCACCAGTTGCCCTGCGCCCCGGCGCAGCAGGGTTTGCGCTCCCTTGACGTTGCCGCGCTGGATGTGGGTGATTCCGACCGCGAGCTGGGCCAGGCCCTGCCACAGCGTGCGCTCCGCGTCGGGGCCGTTCTTCCACGCGGCCTCCAGAACCTCGTGGGCGTTGAAGGCCAGGCCCCGGTCCAGCAAGTCTTGGGCGTAGGCCAGCGTTTCGGCCGGCGGCAACTCCAGGTCGTCCGGGATCCGCGGCACACCGTTGCTGCCCCGGGGAAGCGGTCGGCCCAGGGCGTCACGCGGACGGGTGCTGCGCGCCCGACCGAACTCGTCACGATCGCGTTCGGTCATGACCTCAGGATGCCAACCTCAGCTGCGGATGAGGTCGGCGGCCTTCTCCCCGATCAGCACGCTGGGCGCGTGGGTGTGGCCACGAATGATCGTGGGCATGATCGACGCGTCCGCCACCCGCAGCCCGTCGACGCCGCGGACCCGCAGCTGTGGGTCGACGACGCTGGCCTCGTCGCTGCCCATGCGGCAGGTGCCGACCGGGTGATACAGCGTGTGCGAAATGGTGTTCAGCGCCTTGTCGAGGGTTTCCTCGGTCAGCTCGCGGGCGTCGAGCGGCCGGGCGATCTTGCCGATGACGCCCTTGAGCGCTCGTGACTGGGAGATCGTCGCGCACATGCGCAGCCCCGTCATGAGGGCGGCGCGATCACCGGGATCCGTGAGGTACCGCGGGTCGATCACGGGCTTGTCCATCGGATCGCCCGACCGCAACCTGATGGTGCCGCGACTGTTCGGCTTGAGCAGGATCGGGCCCATGACGACGGCATGCCCCGAGTAGGGGTCGCCGATGCCCTCGTCGAAGAACGGCGCCGGGGCGAAGATCAGCTCGAGATCGGGCCATTCCAACTGAGGGCTGCTCTTGACGAACCCGTGCGCCTCACCGACGTTCGAGGTGAGCATGCCGCGCCGGCGAATCAGGTAGTTGACCAATTCCAGCGGCTTCTCGGCGGCGAACAACGTGTCATGCGGCGCATCGAAGCCCAACGGAACCACGAGGTGGTCAAGCAGGTTGGCGCCGACTTCGGGTGCGCGCGTGACGACGTCGATGCCGTGTCTGGCGAGTTGGTCGGGGTCACCGATACCGGACAGCATCAACAGCTGTGGGCTGTTGATGGCACCGCTACACAGCACTACTTCGCGGCGCGCGGTGACGGTCCGACGAGTGCCGGCCTGTTGGATTTCCACCCCGGTGACGCGGTTTCCGTCGATCAGCACCCGGGTGGCGGTCGCCTGGGTGAACAGGGTCAGGTTGGGGCGTTTGAGCGCCGGCTTGAGGTAGGCGTCAGCGGTGCTCCACCGGGCACCGCGATGCTGCGTGACCCGGGTTTCGCAGACGTCGTCATAGCCGCATTCCCGCGCGGCGGTCAACCACGCGGCGGTCGAACTGCGTGGGCTGCGTTGGGCGGAGATCTCCAGAGGACCGTTCTCGATGCGCTGGAAGTACTTTTCGACGTGCGCGTAGTTCCAATCCGTACCGGCGTGTTGACCCCACTCGTCGTAGTCGGCGGGAAAGCCACGCACCCACATCATTGCGTTCATCGACGACGAGCCGCCGAGCATTTTGCCTCGGGGCCAGTAGATCTGGCGGCCGCTGAGTTCCTCTTGGGGCTCGGTCAGATAGTTCCAGTCCACCGCACTGCGAAACAGCTTGGCGAATGCCGCTGGGATGCGAATGAACTTGTCTTTGTCGGGCAGGCCCGCCTCCAAGACCACGACCTGTACGTTCGGGTCGGCACTGAGGCGGTTGGCCACGACTGAGCCGGCCGAACCGGTTCCCACCACGATGTAATCGGCGTCCACCCGCCGCAGTCTGTCACGAACCGGCCGGCTCAGACGCCCTTATGCGGTGAGCTCGATGTGGTGGGCGCCGGCCACGCTGGCGTACCGGTCCGGGCTGCACGTCAACACGATGACCTGACTGTCGCCGCCCACCGCGTCGAACACGGCGCCCATTTTCGCCAGCCGACCCGCATCGGAAAACCCCAACGCGTCGTCGATGACGACCGGCACACCGTCCTCCTTGGCCACCAGGCCGGCGCTCGCCAAGCGCGCCACGATGCCGAGTTGTTCTTTGGCGCCCCCGGACAGTGATTCGTAGGGGACGGTGCGGCCCGACAGGGTGCGGGTCTGGATGCGCAATGCACTGTCGATGTCGACTTCGAAGTCGTCGCCGAACACCAGCCGGCCCAACCGTTGCACCTCGGTGCGGAACGGGTCGACGTACCGCTGACGGGTCGCGTCGCGGTGCCGAGTCATCACCGAGCGCAGCATTTCTGCGGCGCGGGCACGCCGATGCGCTTGCCGGTATTCCGACTCGGCGTGCTCGCGTTCGGTTTCGGCGGCGTCGAGTTGGCCTTTGCGGCCTTCGGTGCCGTACACCTTCAGCCGCGTGGTGACATCGCGCAACTCCTCGACCGCCGCGTCGTACCGCGCGCCCAGGACCTCGGCCTGCCGGGTTGCGTCATCGAGCTCGGCGGCCACCGAATCCGGTGCGCTGCGAGACAACTCGTCTCGCAACGCGACAACCCGGTCGGTGGCGGCTCGGGCCTGCTCATCGTCGGCCTGGGCCTTGACAGCCAAAGCTTCATCGCCGGCGGCGGCGCGCTGCACCTCAAGCCGTCCGCTGCTGACCGCCAACTCGGTCTGCGCTGCGCTGAGCTTCTCGGTCAGCACACTGACGCGGGTGGACTTCTCGGTCAGCCGCTGCGCTGCCGCGGCGAGGACCTTACGGCTGGTCTCACACTGCGCGACCACCTGCCGGTGGGCGGCCACAGCGCTGTCGAGTTCGCTTCGGGCAGTGGCGATATCGGCGGGGCCGTCCAGGTCGAACAACGCGTCTTCGTCAGGCTGGCCGTCGCGCAGCACAGCAAGCCGGGCACGCAGGTCTGGCACCCGGTCGTCCCCCGTCAACGCGTCCACAGTGGCGCGCAACCGGTCCCGACTACCGATCAGCTCACGGCGACGGCCGTCGACCGTACGTGCCGCCGCGACATCCCCGACCCCGGCGGCGGCCAGCGCGGCGGCGAGCAAACCCTGGGCCTCGTCGAGCCGGGACTGAGTCTCGGCCGCGGGACTCCCCGGCAGCACCCGCACCCTCAGCACACCCGGCACGTCGACCTCGGTCTGGGCCGTGGTGCTGACCGACCACGCCGACCCGGACTGCAGTGCCACCTCCGCACCATCCACCCGGACGCCGAGATCGGATTCTGCGACCAGTTCGATTCGCGCCGAGGCGAGTTCGGCTTGTCCGGTGGCACGCTCGACGGCTATAGCGGCCGCTTCGATGGCCCGCAGGGCAGGCTCGTCGAGCGTGATCTGTGCGAGTTCGCCGGTGACCGTGTCGAGTTCACGGACTGCCGCGTCGATCTTGGTGAGCCGCCCTGCCAGCCGATCAGCCTCGTCGCGGTCGGCGAGCCGCTCGACGGCAGCGCGGGCGGCTTCGACCCGGGTCGCATGGTCGTGCACGGCGATCTGCGCCTGTTCGACCGCGTCCTCGGCGGCTTCGTGCACCTCCCGCGAGGTCTCGGCGTCCGCACTCGTCGCGGTGAGTGCGGCCTCCGATTCGGTGATTGTCGCAGCGCGCTCATCGATTTCGGCGCGCAGGCGACGTCGTTCGGCCAGGGCCGCCACCGACGCGGCGTATGTGACCTGCGCGGCCTCAGCCACTACCTCGGCCTCTTTGAGCCGCTGGACCAGCGCCGCCACGGCGTCGGCCGCGGTTCGCGAGGCGGCCAGGCGTACCACCGCCTGCTCCCGTTCGCCTGCCAGCCGTGCCACATCCTCGCTCAACTCGGCGTGCCGACGCACTGCGTCGTCGACCTCGGCCACCTTGGCCGCGCAGCGGGCCACCTCCTCGTCGGCGGCCCGCAGCCGCTTGACCGCGGCCGCCCACTCCCCGGTGGGTCGGCCGGTGGCGGTGAAATACCGCTGATACTCGGCGTCGATCCGTTCGACCAGCAGCGGCTCGTCTCCCGACAACGCCACCGCCTCGCCCGCCGCGACATCCAGGGCCCGGGCAAGTGCATCCGAACCGGACAGGTCAACCGCCGTGGTGGACGCCGCCTGCAGTACCCGCTGAGCCTGCCAGAGGTCGATGTCCACGGTTTCGTCCAGCATCGCGCGGACCCGGTCGTGCGCCTCGTCGCCGCTGAGCTGCTCACGCTGCGGAGCCAGTATCGTCAGCTGAGTCTCTGCGCGTTTGTGGAACCGCTTGCGATACACGAATCGATAAGGGCCGGTGGAGATTTCGGCGCTGACCTCGGCCCCGACGTCAGCGTGGGTGGGCTTGACCTGCTTGACTTCCTTTTTCGTCGAGCGGTCCTTGGCCTCCAACAGCAGATCGAGCGCCTCGATCATCGACGACTTGCCGATCTCGTTGGCGCCGCACACCACCACCACGCCGTGATCGGGGAATTCGATGTCGCGGTGCGTGATACCGCGGTAGTTGGTCAGGACGAGCCGGTGCAGTTTCATGCGGCACCCCTATCCGCCAACCGCAACAACAATCCGAGCGCGGCGCGGGCATCATCAGCACTGTCGGCGTTCGATCTCGCCGCGGCTACCAATTCGTCGACCGCGGCGGCGGCGAACCCACCGATGCCCAGGTCGTCGAACTCGCCGTCGGCGGGCAGGACGGCGATGTCGGTGTGCCGCTCCCAGGTGGTGAGTGCGGCGAACAGCCGCGCGTACTTGTCCAGGCAGGCGTCGAGGGCGGCCTTGTCGGTGACGGTCAAGGATCCCGTCAGCGCGAGCCGCACCACCGTGCGCTCCTTGTCGTCCAGCAGATCCAGGTTGATGTCGAGATCCGCGACGTCGCGGTCGGTATCGACCGACCGACGCAGCGTCACGAACCGCCAGCGGCCGACGCGCTCGGCGGTCACCGCAACGCTACGGTCTGCCTCATCAATGTCGACGATCAGCACGTGACCGGGATCGGACTCGATGTCGTCGTAGTTGGTGACTTCGGGCGAACCCGAGTACCACACCCGACCGCTGCCGCCCACCTCGGTGCGAGAATGCTTGTCCCCCAACGCCACATAGTGCACTGCACCACGCGTGAGGGCTTCTTCGACCGCAGCCAACCGGATCAGCGACGGCTTGTCCTTGTCCGGATCGAGGATGTCGACCCCACCGTGGGCGACCAGCACCCGGGTGACACCGTCGGCGGGCAGATCGGCCAACACGTCGCCGACCAGGTCGGTGGTCGGCGATTTGGAACGCCACGGTGCCGCGACGATCTGCAGGCCCGGCCGCACCTCGTGGACACCGGCCCGATCCAGCACGACGACGTTGTCCGGGCGTTCGGCGAGAAACAGCGGACTGGTGTAGACCGACGACGCATCGAGCGGATCGTGATTGCCGGGCAGCAGGTACACCGGGACGCCGATGGCTCGCATCGCCTCCAACGACTGGCTGACGTCGCGCGGCGCCAACTGATTGTGCTCGAAGACATCGCCGGCCACCACGACGAACTCGGCCCCCGATTCAGCGGCCAGTGCGCCCAGACCGGCGACGGCATCGCGGCGGGCAGCCGAATACCTTGGCTGCGCCTCGCCATTGAGGAAGTGACGGGTCATGCCGAGTTGCCAGTCAGCAGTGTGCAGGAATCGCATCGCGGCCCGTCCTCTCATCCTCTGTTTGCGGCGGTTCATCTAACAAGCAAGGCGAGTGTAGGTCTGGGCCCCGACAAGTCCTGGGACCTGCGGCGGCATGCCCTAGCCTGGTTGCGTGAGAACCCTGCTGCTGATGCGCCACGCCAAGTCGGACTACCCCGACGGGGTCGCCGACCACGACCGGCCGCTGGCCCCGCGCGGGGTTCGGGAAGCCGGGCTGGCCGGCGACTGGATCCGCGCCAATGCCCCGACGATCGACGCCGTGCTGTGCTCGACCGCGACCAGGACCCGTCAGACGCTCGAGCGCACGGGGATCGCCGCGCCTGTCGAGTACGTCGACCGCATCTACGACGCCACCCCCGGCACGGTGATCGACGAGATCAACGGCGTGGAGTCACGTTTCGGCACTGAACTGGCCACGGTGCTGGTCATCGGTCACGAACCGGCGATGTCCGCGGTGGCGCTCGGCCTGGCCGACGGAACGAATACCACTGCCGCCGAGAGCATCTCGCTGAAGTTCCCGACGTCGGCGATCGCGGTGCTTCACCCAGCCGGCACGTGGCGGGAACTCGCACTGGGCGGCGCCGGGCTGGTCACGTTTCACGTGCCGCGGTAGCGCTTACGCGTTGGTGGCGAGCGTCAGTTCCATCAGCTTGATGGCCATCGAACACGCGTCGATGCCGGGCGCCTGCGGGTTCACCCACCAGCCGACGACACCTGCGGCGTCACTGGCCACGCCGCACCCCCCGTTGGGACCGCCGGGCCGCATCACGATGGACTGCACACCTTGCACCCGGCGGTCCTCGATCTGGTACTCGAGTTGCTCCGCGGTCTGGCGCTCGTTGTCCAGGCTGCCCTGCTCGTACCAGAACCGGGTGATATCAACCAGGCCTGCCGGATTGGCCGCCTGCCAGCGGCACACCGCGCCGACGAAGGTGCTTTGGATGTCGAGAGGGTCGGCTCCGACCGTCTCGGCCAGAATGTCCTCGGTCAGGACGTCGCACTCTTTGAGCAGGTTCGGGTACTGCCGCTCCGAATTGTTGTTGCTGGGCCCGCCGCCAGCGCCCTCGCGGGCCGCGGTGCCGTCAACCGTGCGCGTGCAGCCGGTCAGGCCTGCGAACACAGCAAGCCCGGCCGCCACTGCTGCAACGCCGCGGCGCAGGCTCATTCCCGAACTCATTTGGAATTCACAATCGACTGACGGGTGAGCTCCTTGGCCACCTCGCACGGATCGGGATACGGCTTCTGGCTGTAGCTGATCGACCACTCGATGAAGTCGTCCTCGAATTGGATGCCGATTTCACACAGGTTGACGTCGCCCGGCCTGCCCAGCGGGTCCTCCCCCGTCGCGATGAAACCGCTCTGTCCCTCGATGTTGATGTCCTCCACGCTGGTGCGCGACAGTTCCTCGGTCTTGCGTTCCCGGCCGATTGGACTGCCGCGGAACCAGGTGAACGAAAAGTGCGGGCCGAGAATGCTGCCACCCTGCAGCCACTGGCAGCCCGACGAGTTCGTCGCGGTGTTCACCAGCCCCGGCACCTGGGTCAGCTCGATCACGGTCTGATCGCTGATACCGCCACACTGGGGGAAGAACGGACCGTGCGTAGCATCCGCCGCGCTCGGCGCGTCGCTCTGCGGTACCTCGGGGGACGCGGGCTCTTCGCTGGAGCACGCGGCGAATACCGGAACCAGGGCAGCCGCCAACACCGCCAAGGTCCTGGCGCTGCGGGTCCGGGGCATAACGGCCGTGCTGACAGTCACGCCATGCACTGTAGCGGCAGCGCGACTACCCAACCACCGACATGCCGACTGACCTGGACTTTCGGCACTGATGACACGGCGACGGCCGAACAGGAACCGACACCGGCAGGTGTGCGACAGTAGCTGGATGCTCTGGGCGTTGCTGCGACAGTATGTGCGGCCGTACCGGCGGCTACTTGCGGCAGTCGCCACCCTGCAGGTGATCAGCACGCTGGCCTCGCTGTACCTGCCGACCGTCAACGCCGCGATCATCGACGACGGCGTGGCGAAGGGCGACACCGGCAGGATCGTCGAACTGGGCGGGGTGATGCTGGCAGTCACCGCGCTGCAGGTGGTGTGCGCGGTGGGCGCCGTCTACTTCGGATCGCGCGGCGCGACGAGCTTCGGCCGTGACCTGCGCGCCGCGATGTTCAACCACGTCACGACGTTCTCGGCCGAGGAGACCGCCCGGTTCGGCGCGCCGTCGCTGCTGACCCGAACCACCAACGACGTCGGGCAGATCCAGCAGCTGTTGCAGTTGACCGCCACGATGCTGATCACCGCACCGATCATGTCGATCGGCGGGATTTTCATGGCGCTGCATCAGGACGCCGGGCTGTCCTGGCTGCTGCTGGTCAGTGTGCCGGTGCTGGCGCTGGCCAACTACTGGATCATCCGGCACCTGATGCCGATCTACCGGCGCATGCAGCTGCTCATCGATGGGATCAACCGGGTTATGCGCGATCAGCTGTCCGGCATCCGGGTCATCCGGGCGTTTGCCCGTGAGCCCGTGGAGCAGCGCCGGTTCGGTGACGCCAACCAGGCCCTGTCGGACACCGCACTGGATGGCGGCCGGTGGCAGGCGCTGATGCTGCCGGTCACCACGCTGGTGATCAACATCTCCAGCGTCGCGCTGATCTGGTTCGGCGGGTTGCGCATCGACGCCGGCCAGATGCAGGTGGGCTCGCTGATCGCGTTCCTGGCCTACTTCATGCAGATCCTGATGGCCGTGCTGATGGCCACCTTCATGATGGTGATGTTCCCCCGGGCGGCGGTGTGCGCCGACCGCATCAACGAAGTGCTGTCGACGCGCGCCGCGATCGTCAGCCCGCCCCAGCCGGTGCGCCCGCCGATCATCACCGGCGAGATCAGTCTGCAGGACGCGACTTTCAGCTATCCGCGAGCGGATCGCCCAGTGCTACAGGATGTTTCGTTCACGGCACCCCCCGGCACCACGACCGCCGTGGTCGGATCGACCGGCTCGGGAAAATCGACCCTGCTGTCCCTGATCTGCCGGCTCTACGACGCCACCGCCGGCACGGTGCGGGTGGATGGCGTCGATGTGCGCGATCTCGACATCGAGCACTTGTGGTCGGCGATCGGCCTGGTGCCGCAGCGCGGCTACCTGTTCTCCGGGACCGTCGCCGAGAATCTCCGCTACGGCAAGGCCGACGCGAGCGAAGACGAGATGTGGGAGGCGCTGCGGGTCGCCGCGGCCGACGACTTCGTCGGGACCCACGCCGACGGCCTGGACATGCCGGTGGCACAGGGCGGCATCAATTTCTCCGGCGGACAACGGCAACGGCTCGCGATCGCCCGAGCGGTGATCCGCCGGCCTGCCATCTACCTGTTCGACGACGCGTTCTCCGCGCTCGACGTGCACACCGACGCCCGGGTCCGGGCGGCCTTGCGCGAGGTGGCCGGCGAAGCCACCGTCGTCATCGTGTCGCAACGGATCTCCACCGTTGCCGAGGCCGACCAGGTGATCGTCGTCGAGGACGGCCGCATCGTCGGTATCGGCACCCACGACACCCTGCTGACTGATTGCCCCACCTACGCCGAGTTCGCCGAATCCCAGTCGGTCGCCGCGGGAGACCCCAGATGACCGGTCCGATGATGCGTCGTTCAGGGGCCCCGGCCGCGCCGCTCGAGCGCACCCGCGACTTCCGGGGTTCGGCGCTGCGACTGGTGAAACTGTTAGTTCCGCAGCGCGGTTTGGCGATCACGGTGATCCTGCTCGGCGTCGCAGGCATCGCAATCGGCGTGATCGGTCCACGGATTCTCGGCCACGCCACCGACTTGCTGTTCAACGGGGTCATAGGGCGTGGGCTGCCCGCCGGCCTGACCAAGGAGCAGGCGATCGAGGCGGCCAGGGCACGCGGTGACACCACGTATGCCGATCTGCTCTCCGGGATGAACGTGATCCCCGGCCAGGGTGTGGACTTCGGTGCCGTCGCACGCACCCTGGCCCTGGCGCTCGGCCTGTATCTGGTTGCTGCCCTGCTGGTTTGGCTGCAGGCCCTGCTGCTCAACGTCACCGTCCAGCGCACCATGGTGGCACTGCGGGCCGAGGTCGAGGCCAAGGTGCACCGATTGCCGTTGTCCTACTTCGATTCCCGTCAACGCGGTGAGGTACTCAGCCGCGTCACCAATGACGTCGACAATCTCCAGACGTCGGTGTCGATGACGATCAGTCAGCTGCTCACCTCGGTGCTGACAGTGTTCGCGGTGCTGGTGATGATGCTGACCATCTCGCCGCTGCTCACGCTGCTGACAGTCATCACGGTGCCTCTGACCTTGTGGGCCATCCGCTGGATCACCCGTAGGTCGCAGCGGCTGTTCGTCGCACAGTGGCGCAACACCGGGCGGCTTTCCGCGCACATCGAGGAGACCTACAGCGGTTTCACCATCGTCAAGACCTTCGGTCACCGGGCAGCCGCGCAGCAGCGCTTCGCCGAGCTGAATTCCGAGGTGTACCAGTCCACATCCGGCGCCCAGTTCTTCTCGGGCCTGGTCGGGCCGGCGACGATGTTCATCGGCAACCTCAGCTATGTGGCCGTCGCGGTGGTCGGTGGCCTGCAGGTCGCCACCGGACAGATCACGCTGGGAAGCATCCAGGCGTTCATCCAGTACGTGCGGCAGTTCAACCAGCCACTCTCCCAGGTCGCCGGGATGTACAACACGCTGCAATCCGGAGTGGCCAGTGCGGAGCGGGTATTCGAGCTGCTCGACTCGCCCGAGCAATCTCCCGATACACCTGTCGCGCTCGAAAACCGCACCGCCAAAGTCGAGTTCGAGCACGTCAGCTTCGGCTACCTGCCGGGCACGCCCGTCATCGAGGATCTGTCCCTGGTAGCCGAGCCGGGTAGCACCGTGGCGATCGTGGGGCCCACCGGGGCCGGGAAAACCACCCTGGTGAATCTGCTGATGCGGTTCTACGAGGTCGACTCCGGCCGCATCCTCGTCGACGACGTCGACATCTCGACGGTGAGCCGCCAATCGCTGCGATCCTCGATCGGCATGGTGCTGCAGGACACCTGGCTGTTCGGCGGCACCATCTACGACAACATCGCCTACGGCCGGCCGGACGCCTCCGAAGACGAGGTGATCGAGGCGGCGAAAGCGGCGTATGTGGACCGGTTCGTGCACACCCTGCCGGGCGGGTACGCCACAAGGGTTGACGACGACGGCGGCAGCATCAGCGCCGGGGAGAAGCAGCTGATCACGATTGCCCGTGCGGTGCTGGCCCGACCCAAGCTGCTGGTGCTCGACGAGGCCACCAGCTCGGTGGACACCCGCACCGAACTGCTGATCCAGCACGCCATGGCGGAGCTGCGCAGGGACCGCACGAGTTTCATCATCGCCCACCGGCTTTCCACGATCCGCGACGCGGACCTGATCCTGGTGATGGTCGCCGGAAAGATCGTCGAACGCGGCAGCCACGAGGAGCTGATGGCGCGGCACGGCAGATACTGGGAGATGGCGCGGATTTAACACCTGGAACCGTTACAAACCGTACTCTCAGTGTAATGACGACCCGCACCATGCACACCTTCTGCAGGTACTGCCTCGCGTCGTGTGGTGTCGAGGTGACGGTCGAGGACAACCGGGTACAAAAGATCTCCGCCGACAAGCTCAATCCGCACAGTTGGCACGACTTCTGCGCCAAGGGTCGCACCGCGGCCCAGGTCGTCGAGCACCCCAGACGCCTCCTGCGCCCGATGCGCCGGGTGGGCGATTCGTACGTCGAGGCCACCTGGGACGAGGCGATCCGCGACATCGCCGACCGGATGAACGACGTCATCGCCGCAGGCGGCCCGGATGCGGTCGGCGCGTACTACGGCAACCCGGCGGGCTACTCGTCGTCGAATCTGGTGTTCATGAACGGCTGGCTCGACGCCATCGGTACCCACAACCGCTATGCGGTCGGATCCGTCGACCAGAACGCACTGCATGTGGTGGCGCAGGCGATGTACGGCTCGCAGCTGATGGTGCCGGTGTCCGACATCGACAACTGCGACTACTTCCTGCTGGTCGGCACGAATCCCGCTGTCAGCGCATGGAACTGGGTTGAATCGGTGCCCGGCGGTTGGCGGCGGGCGCTCGCGCGCCGACAGCGGGGCGCCCGCATTGTCGTGGTCGACCCGCTGCGCACCGAGTCCGCGGACAAGGCGGACCTGCACGTGGCGGTGCGGCCCGGTCAGGACTGGGCCCTGTTGCTGGCCATGGTCAAGGTCATTCTGGACGACGGGCTGCAGCACCGAGGCGACTGCGCGGATCTGGCCACCGGGGTCGACGAGTTGCGCGCCCTGGTCGGCGCCGCCGACCTCGACGACCTGTCGGCCCGCTGTGACGTCGGCCGCGAGGTGATCGAGGGAATAGCCCGCGAATTCGCTTCAGCGCCGGGCGCCATGGTGGTCACGCGCACGGGCGTATCGCTGCACGCGGCAGGCACCGTCGCGGAATGGCTGGGGCACGTGCTCAACGTGATCACCGGCCGGATGGACCGACCGGGCGGGCGCAGGTTCGAGCCGGGCTATGTCGATACCCTGCGGCTGGCGAGCCTGGCCGGGAATAAGCCGCACCGTAGCCGACTGGCCGGGCGCGAGATGGTGGCCGGGGCGCATGCGCTTGCCGAGTTGCCCGACGAAATCAGTACGCCGGGGCCCGGGCAGATCCGGGCGATGCTGATCAATTGCGGCAATCCGGTGATCTCCGGGCCCGACGGGGCCCGGCTCGACTCCGCGTTGGCGGGGCTCGACCTGCTGGTGGTGATCGACCTCGTGCAGCGCGAAAGTCACCGGCACGCGCACTGGTTGCTGCCCGCGGTGCACTGGCTGGAACGCGACGATCTGCTGGCGCTCACCAGCGGCATGCACGACGAGCCCTATGTGCAATACGGCGCCAAGGTCGTCGAACCGCCCGCCGCGGCCCGCGAGGAATGGCGCATTTTCACCGATCTGGCCCTGGCGATGGGCAGGCCGCTGTTCGGCGCGAAGGGTCTCAATGCGTTCATCCGCGCCACCCGGGGTGCGGCTCGGCTGACCGGCAGGCCAGGGCTGGCCTTCGGACCACACTGGCTGGACCGCATCCTGATCGCGACGTCGCGAAAGATCAACGGGCGCAAGCTCAAATGGCGGGATCTGCTGGCCAACCCGCACGGAATGGTGCTCGGTGCGCGGGAATTCGGCCACTTCCGGGCCGCGCTGCGGACTCCGGACAAGAAGGTGCATGTCGCGCCCGCCGAATTCGTTGCGCGCGCTCACGAATTGCTCGGTGAGGAACATCCGGCCGCACCGCCGAGCTACCCGTTTCTGCTCGGCAACCGCCGCCACCGGCATTCGATGAACTCATGGCTCAACGAGCTGCCCGGCCTGCATCCGGCAGGCAAGGGCAACGCGGTGCTGATCCATCCCGACGACGCCGCGCGTCTGGGTATCGGCGACGGCGATCTGGTCAGGGTGTTCTCGGATACCGGCGCTGTCGAACTGACTGCAGCGATCAGCGACCGCCCGCGTCCGGGGGTCGTGGTGATCGACCACGGTTGGGGGTCAAGGGTTTACGACCCACACGGCGGCGAGCCACAGTCCTTCGGGGTGAACCGCAACCTGCTGGTCGACCGCACCTCGGTGGATCCGCTCTCCCAGACCTCCGCGCTGAGTTCGGCCTACGTGGGGATCCGACGCGCTTAGACGCCAGGGCCTTCGGCGCGCAGATCGTCGACCGACTTCATCGCATCACGCAACTTGGCCAGCCACTCCTCGGCATGCTCTCCGACCAGGCGTACCGACCAGGCCAGCGCGTCGGAGCGGGACCGGGCCACGCCTGCGTCGACCAGGGTGTCGAGCACCTGCCGTTCGGGTTGCCGTAACCGCGTCATCACCGGAACGGCGATGTGGGTGAAGAGGATTCGTTCGGGCGGGGAGCCGATCTCGACACCCCAGGAGACCTTGCGGCCGAACCGATCCTGCGCCTCGTCGGCGATGCGCATTCGCTCACCGCGAGTCTCTTCCCGGAATCTGGCGGCCCGGCCGGAAGCTCTGGCCTCGCTCTCGGACTCCGGATCGGGGAGATGGCCGATGACAGTGATCTCCTCGCGGTCGACGATGACTGTCGGATCACCGGTGAACCAGCCCTCGGGTAGGCGTCCGGCGAACCACTCGGCGGCTTCGCTCGCATCGTGGCGATGATGTTGATGCCTCATGATTACATGATTACACCGTTACATCGCAGATAGAGCAGTGTTCACCAAGGGCGAACAACTGTCCGTCGGAGTTAGTTAGTTGCGCTTCATCAGCAGTGCGGCGCCCCCGGCCAGCAGGAGCGCGACCAGCAGCAGCCCGGCCCAGCCCGGTCCAAGCACCCACCACACCGCGCCCAATGCGACGAGCACGGGTGACGCGGCGAACAACACCAGGCCGGGGTGCTGCTTGAAGACCGCGAGCGCGCCCTTGGCGCGAATCGGGTCGATTTCCTTTGCCATGCCACCAGAATGCCAGTGTTCGACCGCAAACGGCGGTTTCGACGCTGTCGATTGGCGGCGCCGGTGCCTTAGGGTCGTCACCGTCCCCCGCAACACGACTCAAGGAGTGAATCCGTGAACGGTCCCCGCCCTGGCAGCTGGCTGCCGGATCCCGAAGGCCGCTACGAGTACCGCTGGTGGGACGGACAGTCCTGGACCGACCAGGTGTCGCATCAGGGCCAGGTCCACCAGGCCCCGCTGGGGCCACCGCCCGAGGCCCAGGCACCGGCACCCAGCGCACCGGTCCCGGCCGGCGACGGGTTCGCCGGAATCAGCGGCGATCTGGTCGACGGCCGGTTCAGTGAGAAAGAGGCGACGCCGATCGCCAACCAGAACAAAAAGATGCTGCGCGTACGCCTGGGTGAGCCGTTCATGGCCCGGCAGGGTTCGATGGTCGCCTATCAGGGCAACGTCGACTTCGCCTTCGAGGGCGGCGGCGCGTCCAAGTTCATCAAGAAGGCGCTGACCGGCGAAGGCCTGCCGCTGATGCGGTGCCAGGGCCAGGGTGACGTGTTCCTCGCCGACCAGGCATGCGACGTGCACATGCTGCAACTGTCAAATGCCGGGCTGTCCATCAGCGGCAAGAACGTGCTGGCCTTCTCCTCGAGCCTGGACTGGAATATCGAGCGGGTCAGGGGCGGCAGCATCGCGACGGGCGGTTTGTTCAACACCACCTTGCGCGGCACCGGGTGGGTGGCGCTGACCACCGACGGCCCGCCCGTGGTGCTCAACGCCGCCGAAGCGCCGACCTTCGCCGACACCAATGCCGTGGTGGCTTGGTCGGCTCACCTGCAGACCCAGCTGAAGACCAGCTTCAAGGCGAGCGCGCTGATCGGGCGGGGTTCGGGCGAGGCACTGCAGGTGGCGTTCCACGGCAACGGCTTCGTCATTGTCCAGCCGTCCGAAGGGCTGACCGTACCGGTCCAGTGACGACGTCGGCCCCACGCTGTCGGTCAGGGTATGGGCGCCTCCACGCCCGGGCTCTTCAAATGCTGACCGCGGTCGAGCGCATACAGCGCCAACGCGGACACTGCGCCGACCGCGAACAGGCCGAGCCACACAAGCGAGGCCAGGCCGGCACCGCGGGCAGCACCGATGAGCGATCCGGTCGCGACGTTGCCGAGCAGGATGCCGACACCGACGATCGTGTTGTAGAACCCGTAGTGCGTGGCCACCAGCCGATCACGCGAAAGCGCCACGATGGTGTCCATCTCGAACGGGAACACCGCTGCCGAGCCCAGCGCCAGCAGGACGGCCGTCAGGATCAGAGCAGCCACCGCGGCAGGCGTTCCGAACCGGTCCGCGTCGGGCACCACCGCCAACGGTAAGAAGGCCACCGCCAGAACCGCCAATCCGACCGCCAGACTGCGCCCGTTACCCCAGCGCGCCGCGAACCATCGGGTGATCCGCAGCTGCCCGGCTACGGCCACCACCCCTGAGACCACGAAAACTCCTGCCACGAGCCCCGATTCAGCACCCGGCAGCAGCACCGCGGCCTGCAATGGCAACGCCAGGTACACCTGGAAGGACAGCACGTAGGAACCGACCATCGCCGCCGCGAACAGCAGGAACGACCGGTTCGCCAGGACACTGCGCCAGTCCACCAGAACCGAATTGCGTTGCGCCACTGGGCGTACCTTCTTACGCGGCAGGGCGAACAGCTGTGCCACCGTCAGCACCGCGAACACACCGGCCGCCGCTGCGGCGGTAACCCGGAAGTCGAATGCCAACAACGCCATTCCCACCAGCGGCCCCAGCAGGATCCCGGACTGGTAGAAGACATTGAACGTCGCGAAGGCCTGCAGCCGCCGGTCACCGGCGTCCTCAGCGAGATAGGCCCGCACCGCCGGGTTGAACAGCGCTCCGGCGAACCCGGTTGCGGCCGAGGCGATCAGGATCGCGGGCAGCGAATCGGCGATTACGAGCAGGCCGAAACCGGCCGTGCGCAACAGACACCCCGCGACGATCAGCGGTTTGTAGCCGAGCCGGTCAGCCAGCGTGCCGCCGACGATGAACATGCCCTGCTGGGAGAAATTGCGCACGCCGAGCACCAGCCCCACCGCCCAGGCCGCCAAACCCAGCGGACCCGCGAGATACCCGGCCAGATACGGCATGAGCATGTAGAAGCCGAGGTTGATGCCGAACTGGTTGACCATCAACAGCCTGCTCGGCATGTCGAAACTGCGGAACTCCGTGACGAATCCGCTCACTGGGCCACCGCCATGGGGTCTTCCACCGTCTCGCAACGGGTCCAGGACTGCACCACCCGATCCCCCGGCCGGTCGATCACGTCGGGCTCGCGCGGCGGATCACCGACCAACAGCTGGTGCTGCCGGCAGTAGTCGTCGTTGTACACGGTGTCGAAATACCGCTCCGGCCCGTCCGGGAAGATGGCGGCAACGGTGGTGCCTGGCCGGTGATTACGGGCAGCCCAGCCGGCGACCACACTGACCGCACCGACGCTCCAGCCCCCGGTCGCGTAATACGTGGCGGCCAGCGTGCGGCAGGCCCACACGGCATCCGCCGGTGGCACCCAGTGCACTTCGTCGAACGCGGCGTAGTCGACGTTGCGCGGATAGATGCTGGAGCCCAGTCCGCGCATGATGCGGCTGGCTGCGGGTTGGCCGAAGATCGTCGAACCGATCGTGTCCACCCCGATAAGCCGTAACCGCGGGTTGAACTCGCGCAGTACCCGTGCCGCCCCGGCGGAATGACCGCCGGTTCCGACCGAGCAGACCAGCACGTCGACCTGTCCGAGTTGTGCATTGAGTTCCAGCGCCAGCGGCCGGTACGCGTTGACGTTGTCGGGATTGTTGTACTGGTCGGGATACCAGGAACCCGGATGAGCGGTGAGCAATTCGGCGACTCTGTCGCGCCGGGCCTGCTGCCAGCCACCGGTGGGATGCGGCTGGGCCACCGCGTCAACGTCGGCGCCGTAGGCGGTGAGCATCCGCGCGAGGATGGGCTCCAAGCCCGGATCGGTCACCAGAGTGACGGGATGGCGGTACACAGTTCCGGCGAATGCCAGACCGAGACCGAGTGTGCCGCTGGTGGATTCGATGATCCTGGCACCCGGTTTCAGATCACCTCGGGCGCGGGCGCGCTCCACCATGTGCATGGCGGGCCGGTCCTTCATCCCGCCGGGATTGAAACCCTCCAACTTGGCCCAGAAGCCGCGGGCATCGTCGGTGAAGGGTGTGGAGATCCACAGTGCCGGAGTGTGTCCGACCATGGTGTTGGGTCCGCGGTTACGGCGCAGGCCTTGGGACAGGGCAAGGTACATGTGGTTGTCGTTTCTGCATCGGAGCCACGCCATGCGCGGCAATCGGCCTGGACAGCGTTGGGCGACAGTTGGAATCGCCCGGCGCTGCCTGTCAGCGGCGCGCGATGCAGAACCGAATCAGAATCGACTGACCGGTGTGGACGGACGCTCGGCGGTCCGGCGGCCCCCTGGTGGCGCGTAGCAGGATGCATCCGCACAACACGGCGCAGCCCAAGATGAACGCGACCAGCGCGAGTGTTGTCAATGACCCTGCCGCCCTGGGGAGAACGGCACTGGCGAAGCTGTCAGGAAGGTGTGCGTCCGTTCCATCGCCGGCGTGCGGATGATCGATGACGACGCCGGCCTGGTCGCCGATCGACGCCGCGACGGCGTGCGGATGGTGGGCAGGTTCGTCCGACACCGACTGCCACTGTCCCGCGGCGACCAGCGCCCAGCATACGATCGCCGCGATGAGGGCGAATCGCGTCAACGGAACCGCCTCAGCCGCAAGCTGTTGCTGACCACGAACACCGACGAGAACGCCATCGCCGCACCGGCCAGCATCGGGTTCAGCAGCCCCGCGGCAGCCAACGGGAGCGCAGCGACGTTGTAGGCGAAGGCCCAGAAGAGGTTGCCCTTGATGGTGGCCAACGTCCTGCGGGACAACCGAATCGCGTCGGGCGCGGCCCGCAGATCACCGCGCACCAGGGTCAGATCGCTCGCCTCGATGGCGACGTCGGTGCCGGTGCCCATTGCCAAACCCAGGTCGGCCTGCGCCAACGCCGCCGCGTCGTTCACTCCATCACCGACCATGGCGACCACGTCGCCTTCGGCCTGCAGGCCCTTGATCACGTCCACCTTGTCCTGGGGCAGCACGTCGGCATAGACATCCTCGATACCAACGTCTTTCGCGATGGCCCGGGCTGCGGCCTCGTTGTCGCCGGTCAGCATGATGGGTTTCAGCCCGAGCGCACGCAGCTGCTTGATCGCCTCGGCAGAGGTCGGCTTGACCGCATCCGCGACCACCAGAACCCCACGCGCCTTACCGTCCCAGCCCACGGCCACTGCGGTGCGGCCCTGGCCCTGGGCTTCGCGCATCGCGTCGTTGAGCTTGGGCGGCAGTAGTTGTGCCCAGTCCGCCAGCAGCCGGCTCCTGCCGACCACCACAGCGTGCCCGTCGACGACGCCCTGGACGCCGAGTCCCTCGGCGTTGGCGAAATCCTCGACCGCAGGAAGCTCCCCGACCTTTTCTTTGGCACCCTTGGCGATTGCCCTGGCGATCGGATGCTCGGAGGCATCCTCCACCGCACCCGCCAGGCGAAGGACCTCGCCGGGTTCCTCGTCGTCGGCTGTGATCACATCGAGCAGTGTCATCGTGCCGGTGGTGACGGTGCCCGTCTTGTCCAGCACGATCGTGTCGATCCGGCGGGTGGACTCCAGCACTTCGGGCCCCTTGATGAGGATGCCGAGCTGGGCGCCCCGTCCGGTGCCGACCATGAGCGCGGTCGGGGTGGCCAGACCGAGCGCACACGGGCAGGCGATGATCAGCACCGCGACGGCAGCGGTGAACGCCGCGGCGACCGATCCCCCGGTGCCGATCCAAAAGCCCAGCGTCGCCACCGCAAGCGCGATCACGATGGGTACGAACACGCCGGAGATCTTGTCGGCCAGGCGTTGTGCCTGCGCCTTGCCGTTCTGGGCATCTTCGACCAACCGGGCCATCTGGGCGAGCTGGGTGTCGGATCCAATTCTGTTGGCCCGAACCACGAGCCGGCCGCCGACGTTGACCGTCGCCCCGACCACCTGATCACCGCGTCCGACCTCGACCGGCACCGATTCCCCGGTGAGCATCGACGCGTCCACCGCCGAGGAACCCTCGACCACCACGCCGTCGGTGGCGATCTTCTCACCGGGCCGCACCACGAACTCGTCTCCGACAATCAGCTGTTCGATCGGAATTCGTTGCTCCATACCTTCTCTGCGCACCGCGACATCTTTGGCACCCAGTTCGAGCAGCGCCCGCAATGCCGCACCGGCACGACGCTTGGACCTGGCCTCGAAGTAGCGGCCGGCCAGGATGAAGGTGGTGACCCCGGCGGCGACCTCAAGGTAGATGTTGCCGGTGCCGTCGGTGCGGGAGATGGCCAGGGTGAACGGGTGCGTCATACCGGCGACGCCCGCGGTCCCCCAGAACAGCGCGTACAGCGACCAACCGAACGCCGCGATGGTGCCCATCGAGATCAGGGTGTCCATGGTGGCGGTGCCGTGGCGCAGGTTCAGCCAGGCGGCACGGTGGAACGGTAAAGCGCCCCAAACCACCACGGGGGCGGCGAGAGTCAGCGACAGCCATTGCCAGTTGGTGAATTGCAGCGCGGGGATCATCGCCATGGCGATGACGGGAACCGTCAGCACCGCGGAGACGATGAGCCTGGTACGCAACGCGGCCGTGGGATCGTTCTCGACGCCCGCTTCGATAGGTTCCGGCTGCGGTAGGTGCGCGGTGTAGCCCGCGGTTTCGACGACCTCGATCAACTGCTCGGGCGAAACATCGCCCACGACGTCGACGTTGGCCTTCTCCGTCGCATAGTTCACGGTGGCGGTGACGCCGTCGAGCTTGTTGAGCTTCTTCTCGATGCGCGCGGCGCACGAGGCACACGTCATCCCACCGATCTGCAATTCAACCGTCATGGCGGTTCCTTTCAGTGGCTGTGACTTTGGCCGTGTTCCGCGTCGCCGTGCGCCGACTCGGACACGGATACGGTGAATTCGGCCGTGCGCACCACATCGCGGTGTTTGAAGTCGAGATACAGCCGGTAGTCCCCCGCGCTCGGGAAACTCGTGTGGAATCCGATCGCCGGACCGGCCGGGGTGACGGAGTCACCGGGTTCACCCATCGGGTGCACGTGCAGGTAGGTCAGGTCCGTGGCACGCAAGGCGACGAGATGCCCGTACGCGCCCAGGTAGGGCTGCAGGTCGGTGACCGGCTTGCCGCCCCGGCTCACCGACAGCGTCAGCTCGGACGGCTCGCCCGCCTTCGGCGAGCCCGCCAGGGTGACGGTGTATCCGTCGACGGTCGTCGCGGCGGCCGGTGCGGGCAGCGGCTGCGGCTCGTAGTCGCCGGCCACCCGCAGGTCGGCTCCCAGCGTCAGGCCATCGGTGCCCGCCGGGACGAAGTCGGCGAACACGCGGTAGTCCCCTGCGCTGCGCAGATTGAGGTCGACGCTCCATGTGCCGGTGTCGTCCAACGTCGGGTGCACGTGCTGGTATCGGGTGAGGTCATGGCGCACCACGATGAGGTGCAGGGGCTTTTCATGCGTTTCGACGTAGTCCGTCACCGCGGCACCCGAGCTGTCGGTGATGCGGAACCGCACCGGCACCTTGTCACCTGACGCCGGCTGCGAGTCGGCGAGTTCCAGTGCGTAGGCCGGGGTGGCCGGCGTGTTCGCCGGTCCCCACACCATGCCGAGCCCGAGGGCGACGGCGAATATCACCGCGAGGCCCGCGGTGAATCCGGCGATCTTCTGCGTCGCGGTCACGGTTCCGCTCAGCCCGCTACTGCGTAGCCGGCCTCGGCCACGGCGTCCCGGATGACTCCGGGCTCGACCTGACCGGCACTGTCGATGGTGACCAGCCCGCTGGCCAGGTCGACATCGACTGCGGTGACGCCCGGAATGCTGCCCACCTCTTCACGCACCGAGGAGGCGCAATGCCCGCAGGTCATCCCGGTGACAGTGACGGTTTGGATGCTCATTCGGCTTCCCTTCTACAGACTGACGATGTTTCTCTGTTTCATACTATACCCCCCTAGGGTATTAGGCTGGGCCTCATGCACCATAGGACTATGGATCGAACCCCGGGCGGCTACCGTGCACTGATCGTCGACGACGAGGTCCCGCTGGCGGGCGTCATCGCCAGCTACCTCGTGCGCGAACAGTTCGAGGTGAGCGTCGCCCACGACGGGCACGAGGCCCTGCGGCTGGCCCGCGAAGTCGACCCCGATGTCGTGGTGCTCGACCTCGGGTTGCCCGGTGTCGACGGGGTCGAAGCCTGCCGCCAGTTGCGCACGTTCTCCGACGCGTACGTGGTGATGCTGACCGCGCGCGACACCGAAATGGACACCATCGTCGGGCTGTCGGTCGGCGCCGACGACTACGTGACCAAGCCATTCAGCCCGCGAGAGCTGGTCGCCCGCATCCGGGCCATGCTTCGCCGGCCGCGTAGCCCGTCTGCGCTGCACCTGCCCGACACCAGGGTTTTCGGTGCGCTGCGGATCGACGTGGGTGGGCGCCAGGTGTTCCTCGGCGACGACCCGATCACGTTGACTCGCACCGAGTTCGACGTGCTTGCCGCGTTGTCGGACCGGCCAGGGGTGGTGCTGAGCCGTCGTCAGCTCCTCGAAACCGTTTGGGAACCAACCTACGTCGGCAACGAACACCTCGTCGACGTCCATATCGGGCACCTCCGCCGCAAACTCGGCGACGACCCGGCGGCCCCACGCTATGTGGTCACCGTCCGGGGCGTCGGATACCGCATGGGCACCGGGCTGTGACCGGCCGCTCCGGCACAAGGCCCGGCCTCGGTGCCCGGCTGCTGTTTGCCCAAGCACTGGTACTGGGCACCGGTGCCGCGACGACCGGACTGGTGGCGGCCATCGTCGGCCCGCCACTGTTCCGTGAACATCTGCACCGCGCCGGGGTTTCCGGTGATTCGGCCGAGCAGATGCACGCCGAGGAAGCCTACGTCTACGCCACGGCGATCTCGGTCGGTGTCGCCCTCTTCGTGGCCGTGCTGGCCGCCCTCGTCGTCACGTGGTACGTCAGCCGGCGCCTGCAGCGGTCGGTCACCGACGTCGCCAGAGCGGCAACTGCCGTCGCCGACGGTCACTACGACTCTCGGGTGCCACCAGCGCACCTTGGTGACGACTTCGACGCTCTGGCACGGGCTTTCAACCAGATGGCAGGACGACTGGAGGCGGTGGACGCCAGCCGTCGGCAGCTCTTCAGCGATCTGGCGCACGAGATTCGCACCCCTGTCTCGGTATTGGAAGCCTACTTCGAAGCCGTGGAGGACGGAGTGAGAACCCTTGACCCCGAGACGGTTTCGATGCTGCGCGGCCAGACTCACCGGCTGGTGCGGTTCGCCGGCGACGCGGCCGCCCTTGCTCAGGCCGAGGAGAGCCAAGCCACGTTCCACCCCGTTTCGGTCACGGTTGACGACGTGGTGGCCGCCGCGGTGGCCGCGGCGCGCGACCGGTACGACGCCAAAGGCGTGGCCTTGCACTCCGCAATTCCCACGGACCTGCCGTCGCTGTGGGCAGACCCGCACCGGCTCGGGCAGGTTCTGGGCAACCTGCTCGACAACGCCCTGCAGCACACCCCGCCGGGCGGCAGGGTATCGGTCGAAGCCCGCCCGGGAGCCGGTTCCGTCACGCTGACCGTGGCCGACACGGGCGACGGCATACCCGCCGAACATCTGCCGCATATCTTCGAACGGTTCTACCGGGCCGATACCGCGCGCGACCGCGGCCACGGCGGGTCGGGCATCGGCCTGGCGATCGCCAAGGCGCTCGTCGAAGCCCACGGCGGCCGCATCACCGCGACCAGCGAAGCGGCCGGAACGACCTTCACGATCACCCTGCCAACCGTCGCTTAGAGCGTGCCCAGAATGCCGCGCATGGTGTCGATCTCCTGCTGCTGCGTGGTGACGATGGTGCGAGCCATCTCCACCGCGGCCGGGAACTGACCGTCGTCGATCTCGTCCTGCGCCATGGTGATGGCGCCCTCGTGATGGGCGATCATCTGCGTCAGGAACAGCTTCGCGGCTTCGACGCCCTGGGCGTTCTGCAGTGCGGTCATGTCAGCCTCCGACATCATCCCCTGCATGCCGGGCATACCGCCGTCGCCCATGTCGCCGTGCTCCATGCCCCCGTGGGCCGTGTCCCCGGACGGCATTGGCGGCATCGGCGGATTGCCCCACTGCTTCAGCCAGCCCTGCATCTGCTCGATCTCCGGCGCCTGTGCGGCCCTGATTTGCGTGGCCAGATCGGTCACCCGCGCGTCGATACCCTGTTTGGCCAGCAACATGTCGCTCATCTCGACCGCCTGCCGGTGGTGCGGAATCATGTGCTGGGCGAACATCACGTCGGCGTCGTTGTGCGCCTCGGCTCCCGGGGCCACCGAGCTGGTGACGCTGATCGAGGGCGCCGGTGTTGGGGTATTTGCCGACTGATCCGCCGTGTCGTTGCTACAGCCTGCCGCCACCGCGACCGCCACGAGAGCGCCTGCGCCTACCAAAGTTGTCCGTATCCACATGACTTCGAGCCTGCCCGCTGTCGATGTGGCTGCCCTAGTCGTTCGATGAAGATTCGATAAAGCTCGACAGCTCAACCGAGGTTGCGGGCCGCGCGGACAGCCGGCGCGGTTGACGATGTGAGCAGTGTCGACATGTCCTGCGGGTACCGGATTTCGACGTCCACCGAGTCGCCGAAGCGGTACGGCTTTCCGGCGACCAAACCGGCGAACTGCTTGCGCAGGCGCGACATCTCCGCCCGCACCGTAACCACCCGCGAGCGGTCCCCGTACAGGTCGTCGGCCAGCTCCGTCGCCGACCGGCCCTGCGGGCAGGTGGCCAGGATGAGCAGGATTTCGGCGTGTCGGCTGGAGATTCCCCGCCGCCAGCTACCGAATTGGCCGGTCATCTCCAGCGAGGGTTCGTTCCCGTCGCGCAGATCGAGGGTGATCCGAGACAGCGCGGGGCTTTCCTCGGCTTCGTCGGCGACCCGGACCAGCCAACCGTCAGGCAGTGACTCCACGTCACACATCCCGAACGGCGGTATCCATACCCGGCCCGGTATGCCGTTCTCCGGCAACAGAATCCGATTGTGCAGCGGTAGTGAGTCGACGGCCGCCACCCAGCCATGCGGGTCGACGGCGAGCGACGGAGCACCCATTCGGGCCAGGATGGGCGCCGACACCGTCCGCAGCCGGTTGAGCGTGCGGTCGTGCGCCTCGCGCAGCTTCGACTCGGCCAGTCGAGCCACCAGATCCACCAGCGCGACGGTGGTCGGGTGCACGGTCGCGGCCGGCCCGGACACGTCGACGATGCCGATGACGTGCCCGGTGCGCGGATCCCTGATCGGGGCGCCGGCACACGTCCACGGGTGGTGGCTGCGCAGAAAGTGCTCGGCGGAGAAGATCTGCACCGCACGGTGGGAGGCCAGCGCTGTGCCGATCCCATTTGTGCCCACCGAGTTCTCACTCCAGACCGCACCCTCGATGAATCCGAGCCGGTCGGCCAGGCTCAAGACGCGGGGCGAGCCCGAACGCCACAGCACCCGGCCGCGGGCATCGGCCATCACCAGGATGTTGTGGCCCTCGTCGATCACCGAATCCAGCCCACGCGATACGTCGTCGAGGACGGTCAGCAACCCCGATGATTGCCGCAGCATATCCAGCCCGCTGGTGTCGATCTGCGGCGGCGAATGACGCTCAGGATGGATACCTTTGCCCATCAGGCGTTTCCACGAATCGGCGATCAGTTCACGAGGCCGCGCAGGCGCCCGGGAACCGGACATCGTGGCGTCGTACACCTCGGACAGCAGCATGGCGTATCGCCGCGGGTCGTCGCCAGACGCGACCGCGGGCTCAGGTACCGACGAACCGGCCATCACCCACGATTGTGCTCCATGTCACAGCAATGTGCTGCATCCCCCTACCGAATTACTTCGCGGGGTCGACGAGCACCTTCATCTTCGTTCCCGCGTGGAGGGCTTCGAAGCCCTCGTCGACGACGTCGTCGATCCCGATCGCGCTCACCCAGCCCGTCGTGTCGTACACCCCTTGCGCCATCAGGTCGATGACCGCTTCGAAATCGGCGGAGGTGTAACACAGCGAACCCTGGATCCGGGACTCGTTCATCACCAGATTCAGAAGCGGGGTGGTCAACGGCTTCTCGTAGATCGCGACGCTGATGGTCGGCCTGCGTGCACCGACACAAGCTGTCGCCGCTTCGACGGCGGGGGCGACCCCGGCGGCGTCGAACGCGGCGTCGGCCCCGCGCCCCGACGTGTGGTCGGCGATGAACGCAGGAACGTCGATCTGCGTCGGGTCAAGGGTCCTGGCGCCCTGCGCCTCGATCGCCGCACGCCGGGTGGGTGAGGGTTCGGACACGAACACCGAATCCAGGCCTTTGCCGCGCAGCGCGAACCACAACCCGATCCCGATCGGTCCCGCACCGAAGATCACCGCCGTGTGCAGTGGGCCCACCTCACCCAACGTGGCTGCGTGATAGGCCACCGACATCGGCTCGACCAGTGCCCCCAGTTCCAGCGATACGTTGTCGGGCAACCGGTGCAGCATGTCGGTCGGCACCACGGTGTACTCGGCCATGCCGCCGTCCGACATCAGGCCGTGGAAGCCGATCTGCTGACAAATGTTGTAGGTCCCGGCCCGGCAGGGACCACATTTTCCACAGCGATAGATCGGTTCGATCGCGACCCGGTCGCCGGGCGCGAAATCGGTGACGCCGGCGCCGATGTCAGTGATGGTGCCGGAGAACTCGTGCCCCATGGTCAGCGGAAGTTGCCTGCCGGTCAGCGGATGCGGCTCGGTCGGCACAAAGATCGGTCCCGCATAGTATTCGTGCAGGTCAGTGCCGCAGATCCCGTTGAATCCGACCTTGACTTTGACGGTGCCCGCCGCGGGTTGGGGCTCGGGAACGTCGGTGACCTCGACCTTGTTCGGTCCGTAGTACACGGCTGCTTTCATACCGCTGTTCTAGGTGACCCAGAGCACGCGCCGGAAGAGTTGCAACACGTTGCGGGTCATGTTTCCGCAATCAAACAGTCGGTGTCCTGCAACCCCGTGCAACCCTTGTCGCAACCTTGCACCGCGGTGTGCGCTAGGCCCATGACTCAGACCACCGTTGCACCGCTGGCCACTCTGTCACCGCAGGAGCGGGTCGATGCGTGGCTGGCCGACTTCGAGTCCGCCCTGGCCTCCCGGAACATCGCTCGCGTCATCGACAAGTTCGCCACCGACAGCTTCTGGCGCGACCTCGTCGCCTTCACCTGGAACATCAAGACCGTCGACGGGCACGACGGCATTGCCGACATGCTGACCGCGCGGCTCGACGACACCGACCCGTCGGGCTTCCGGACCAAGGAGACGCCGACCGAGGAATTCGACGGCGATGCGGTCATCACCTCGGCGTTCATCGAGTTCGAAACCGCGGCCGGCCGCGGAAACGGGCATCTGCGGCTGCGGGATGACCAAGCATGGACACTGCTGACCACCCTGCAGGAGATCAAAGGCCACGAGGAGCGCAAAGGTGCCACCCGGGTGCTGGGTGCGGTGCACGGCTCTGACCCCGACACCCGCTCGTGGGCTGAGAAGCGCCTTGACGAGGAGCTGACGCTCGGCTACTCCGAGCAGCCCTACACCCTGGTGATCGGCGGCGGCCAGGGCGGCATCGCGCTCGGAGCGCGACTGCGCCAGCTCGGCGTGCCGGCCATCGTCGTCGACAAACACGAACGGCCCGGCGACCAGTGGCGCAAGCGCTACAAGTCACTGTGCCTGCACGACCCGGTGTGGTACGACCATCTGCCGTATCTGCCGTTCCCGCCGAACTGGCCGGTGTTCGCACCGAAGGACAAGATCGGCGACTGGCTGGAGTTCTACACCCGGGTGATGGAGGTACCGTACTGGAGTTCGACGACCTGCCTGTCCGCCAGCTATGACGAGACCGAGCAGCGTTGGACAGTCGAGGTGGACCGCAAGGGCGACCGGGTGACGCTGCGGCCGACGCACCTTGTGCTCGCGACCGGCATGTCCGGCAAGCCGAGCATCCCGACGTTGGCCGGTCAGGGAGTGTTCCGCGGAGACCAGCACCATTCGAGTCACCATCCCGGCCCCGATCGGTATGCCGGCAAACGGGCCGTGGTGATCGGCTCCAACAACTCCGCGCATGACATCTGCAAGGCGTTGTACGAGAACGACGTCGACGTCACGATGGTGCAGCGATCCTCTACCCACATCGTCAAGTCGGATTCGCTGATGGAGATCGGCCTGGGCGACCTCTACTCGGAGCGCGCGGTGGCCGCAGGCATGACAACCGAGAAGGCCGATCTGACGTTCGCCTCACTGCCGTATGCCATCATGGCCGATTTCCAGCGCCCCATCTACGACGCAATTCGCCAGCGCGACAAGGACTTCTACGCGCGGCTGGAAGCTGCCGGATTCGATCTGGACTTCGGTGACGACGACTCCGGGCTGTTCATGAAGTACCTGCGCCGCGGCTCGGGCTACTACATCGACGTCGGCGCTTCGGACCTGATCGCCGATGGCAGCGTGAAACTCGCACACGGCCAGGTCGACCGGCTCACCGAGGATGCGGTGATTCTGGCCGACGGCACCGAACTACCTGCCGATGTGGTGGTCTACGCCACCGGGTTCGGCTCGATGAACGGCTGGGCGGCCGATCTCATCGGGCAAGAGGTCGCCGACAAGGTCGGCAAGGTTTGGGGTCTGGGCTCGGGCACCACGAAGGATCCTGGCCCGTGGGAAGGCGAACAGCGCAACATGTGGAAGCCCACCCAACAGGACAACCTGTGGTTCCACGGCGGCAACCTGCATCAATCCCGGCACTACTCACTGTATTTGGCGTTGCAGCTCAAGGCCCGCTACGAAGGGCTGGCGACGCCGGTGTACGGACTGCAGGAGGTCCATCACCTGAGCTGACGACCACCACACATGGCGCCCCGAACGTGATACCCCCAACGCCGTTCGGGGCGCCTGCGTGGTGTTGATATACAGCAGGGATGCGCCGATGGCTGTGGGGTGTGGCCCTGGTATTGACGGTGATCGTCGGAGTGGCGGCCTGCGGGTACTGGGTGTCCAACGCGAGAACCTTCCAGTTGGCGGGCCGACTGGTGGACCGGGTCGACACGTCCGAAAAGGTCGTCGCACTCACCCTCGACGATGGCCCGACCGACCAAACCCCCGAAGTGCTGCAGATTCTCGCAGATGCCGACGTGCCGGCAACCTTCTACCTGACCGGCCGGGAGTTGGAAGCCGCCCCTGCGCATGGTGCGGCGATCGCCGCGGCGGGACACGAAATCGGCAATCACAGTTACTCCCACGAGCGGATGCTGCTGATGTCACCGCAAACCGTCGCCGACGAGGTCGAACGGACCGATGCCGCGATCCGTGCGACGGGTTACCAGGGCCCGATCACATTTCGGCCGCCCTACGGCAAGAAGCTGTGGACGTTGCCGCGTTACCTCTCCAAGCATGACCGCATCACGGTGACCTGGGACGTGGAGCCGGATTCCGCATCCCAGCCGAGCACGGACGAGATCGTCAGGCAAACGGTGGATTCGGTGCGCCCGGGATCGATCATCCTGTTGCACGCGATGTACGAGAGCCGCGCCGCGTCACGCGCCGCAATCCCCCACATTGTTGCCGAATTACGGTCAGACGGTTACCGATTCGCCACCGTGTCAGATCTGATCGGCCGCATTTGAATTTTCCTCCGGCGCAACGAGGTAAGTCATCCGAATCTTCGGATTAGTTTCGTGGTAATGCCGTTGGCGATACTCGACGCGTATTACGCTCAGGACACATGTCAGACGTGGACGCGCATTACGACGTAATCGTTGTCGGTTCCGGATTCGGCGGCAGCGTTGCCGCGATGCGGGCCGCCGAAAAGGGCTACTCCGTCGCCGTGATGGAGTCTGGAAAGCGTTGGCCCGACGACGAGGTTCCCGAAACCAGCTGGAATGTCCGCAAGTTCCTGTGGCAGCCCGAACTGGAAATGTTCGGCGTACAACGCATCGAGTTTCTCGATGACGTGTTGATTCTGTCCGGTGCCGGCGTCGGCGGCGGTTCCCATGTGTATGCCAACACGTTGTACGTACCGCCGCGGCGGTTCTTCAATGCACCCGAGTGGGCAGGCATCACCGACTGGGCTGACGAATTGGCCCCCTACATCGACCAGGCCCGTCGCATGCTCGGTGTCGTTCGGGTGCCGTACATGCCGACCGACTTCGACCGCGAGATGCATCAGGTGGCTGTCGACATGGGCGTCGGCCACACGTTCAACCGGGCCCCGGTCGGGGTCTACTTCGGCACCCCCGGCGTCGAAGAAGAGGATCCGTACTTCGGTGGCGTGGGCCCGCGCCGCCGGGGCTGCATCAACTGTGGTGACTGCATGATCGGCTGCGGACGCAACGCCAAGAACAAGCTGAATGTCAACTACCTGTATCTGGCCGAGAAGCTCGGCGCCGTCGTCCACGAGTTGCATGAGGTCTACGAGGTCACCCGGCGCGACGGCGGCGGCTTCGAGGTACTGACCCGCCATCCCGGCTGGGCACAGCGCGCGGTTCACCTGCACCGCCATCGCTACACCGCGGACCAGGTGATCGTCGCGGCGCATGCCTACGGGACGGCAAAGCTGCTCCTGCACATGCAGCACGACGGGAAGCTCGACGGCATGTCCGCCGAGCTCGGCCAGCGCGCCCGCACCAACTCCGAGCAGCTGCTCAACATCATTCGTCCGTACAGCGATTGGAAGAGCGATCCGGAGAAGGTCCACGTCACCCCCGGCGCAGTCTCCATCACCTCCGGTGTATGGCCCGACGACATGACGAGCATCGAACCCGTCTACTACGGACCGGGGAGCAACTTCATGGCGCTGTTGTTCAGCTATCACCAGCGCGGCGAGCAGGAGCACCCCACGCGGGATTGGCTGAGAGAACTGTTGACCAACCCGGGCAATGTTCTGGGTGCCAACGATGTTCGGCATTGGTCTGAACGCATGGCGGTGATGCTGTGCATGCAGGCCGACGACACGTCGATCGAGTTGTACTGGAAGAACGGCATGCTGCGCAGCCGCAAGAGCGGGCCCAATTCGCCGCCGGTGCACATCCCGATTGTCGAAGAATTCTCCGACCGCCTCGCGAAACGGATGAACAGCAAGCAGTACGCGCTGATGTTCGAGTCCGTCAACCGCACCGCCTCAGCGCACTTCATCGGCGGGATGCCGATCGGTGACAACGCCGAACACGGTGCCGTCGACCCATATCAGCGCGTCTTCGGCCAGCCCGGATTGCACATCCTCGACGGCAGCGTGATGCCATCCAACCCGGGCGTCAACCCGTCGCTGATGATCACCGCGATGGCCGAGCGCGCAATGTCGTTGTGGCCCAACAAGGGTGACGCCGACCTCCGCCCGCCGCTCGGATCCGGATACGAAAGGCTGGCCGCGACGATGCCGCACCGGCCGTTGGTGCCCGCCGGCGCGCCCGGTGAGCTGCGGTTGGATGCCCGGCAAGAAGACATCGTTCCCGATTATCCGTACTGAAGAGGTCACCGTGAGCACACCGACCAAGCCGTTACGGCGCCTCGGCGACGCGAACCAGTTGCCCGAAGGCGCAGTTATTCCCTTCTACCTGGACGATCTCAAGCACCGGGTGTCGGTGGCCCGCGTGGGTGGGCGGCTCTACGCGTTCGACGACCTGTGCCCCGTCGAACCGTGCCCGCTCTCAGCGGGCTTGCTCACCGGCACGACCCTGATGTGCCAGTGCCACGGCTGCCGCTTCGACATCACCAACGGCTCGGTGCTCAACGGACCCGCCTCGAAAAGCCTTGGTACCTATGAGGTCACCGAAACCGACGGTGCGATCTACGTATCGATCTGAGGTGCTGCACGGGTTGGCGCCGATCGCTGACGAGCGCGCCCGCGTGCTGATCCTCGGCAACATGCCCAGCGCGATCTCGTTGGCCACCAAGCAGTACTACGGCAATCCGCGGAACGGGTTTTGGCGGATCACCGGGGCGATCTTCGAGTTCGACTTCGATGCGCCGTACGAGGCACGGGTGTCGGCACTGCGTGGCCATGGTGTCGCGGTGTGGGACGTGCTGCGGTCCTGTCGTCGGGTCGGCAGCCTGGACTCGGCCGTCGAGCGGGACAGCATGGTGCCCAATGATTTTGCGCAACTCTTTGCCGCCCACCCAGGGATCGAGCGGCTGGTGTTCAACGGCGCTGCCGCCGAAACGAACTACCGCCGCCTGGTCGGGTCGGTCTCGCTGCCCGCCGTCCGGGCTCCATCGACCAGCCCAGCGCAGACCATGCGGTACGAAGCCAAGCTTGCCGCGTGGCGGGCCGCACTGGAGGTTTAGGCCATATGCTCCGAGGTATGGCCGAGTCCGGACGCACCGGTGTGCTCGTCGTCCTCTCCGGTCTTCCCGGGGTCGGTAAGACCACCATCGCGCGCCAGGCGAGTCAGCGTCTTGACGCAGTCCATCTGCGGATTGACACCATCGAATCCGCAATGGTCAGTTGCGGAATCGTCGCGGCGGCGGGCGGTTGGGACGCTGTCCCTGATGCGGGTTATCAGGTCGCCTACCGGCTCGCGGCCGACTTACTGCGTGCCGGGCACAACGTCATCGCCGATAGCGTGAACCCCCTCGTCGTCACCCGGCAGTCCTGGTCGGAGGTCGCCGTCGCAGCTGATGCGTTGTCGCTCAACGTCGAAGTCATTTGCAGCGACCCACGCCTTCATCGCGACCGGGTTGAGGCTCGGACGTCGGATTTGGATGGACTGACAGTTCCTACCTGGGAGCAAGTGCAGCGCCGGGAGTATCAACCGTGGGACAGTCCCGTCCTGCGGGTGGACACGGCTTTGGGCATCGACACCGCAGTGGACGACATCGTGGCCGCCGTCAGCAAGTAAGTGAAGCGATTTGTCGGCCATCCGGAGTAGTATCGAACACATGTTCGAACACGACTCTGACGCCGATCTGATCGACGCGCTAAGCACCGCGTCGCGGGCAGAGTCAGCCGCCATCGCCCACCGGTTCGCCGTGATCGGCGAACTCGATGCCCGCCGCGCCGTGGAACTGGCCGAGATGGCGCTCTGGACCACCGACCCCTTCGAAGCCGTCGCCGCCGAACTCTCCGCCGCCCTCAACATCAGCCGCTCGCGGGCCGGCTGGCGGATCC
This sequence comes from Mycolicibacterium sp. XJ870, assembly GCF_053483975.1. NCBI lineage: Bacteria > Bacillati > Actinomycetota > Actinomycetes > Mycobacteriales > Mycobacteriaceae > Mycobacterium > Mycolicibacterium sp. XJ870. The sequence continues at coordinate 163,794 of NZ_JBEFTI010000008.1, read as the reverse complement.
GCCACGCCCGCGCGCTGCGCGACCGGCTACCCAAAGTCGCGGCGGTGTTCGCCACCGGTGTCATCGACCTGCGAATGGTCGCCGCCCTCATCGCCCGCACCGACACCGTCGAGGAAACCGTCTGGCCCCAGCTTGATGAGGCCCTGGCCACCCAGGCGGTGCGATGGATGAAACTGTCCGAACGCAAACTCAACGACCGCATCGACCGCTGTGTCGCCAAACTCGACCCCAACGGGGTACGCGTCCCACCCGCCGTCGACGACAAACGCTTCATCCAAATCCAACCCGACCGCCCCGGCACCGCCACCATCTTCGGCACCGTACGCGCCGAAGACGGCGCCGCCCTCGACCAACGCCTCGACGCCGTGGCCAACACCGTCTGCGACCGCGATCCCCGCACCTTCGAACAACGCCGCACCGACGCCCTGGGGCCCGTGGCCCGCCTCCAAGAATGGATGGCCTGCCAGTGCGGCTTCCAGGACTGCCCGGTGGCCACCGAACACAAGAAAGCCGCGGCCGTGGTGATCCACGTGCTGGCCGACCAAGCCACCCTCGACGGGACCAGCGACGCGCCGGGCTATATCCCCGGCTTCGGCATCCAACCCGCCGACACCGTCCGCGAACTCGCCACAACCGCCACCCTCAAACCCGTGACGGCGCCCGCCGATCAGACTGATCCGAGCTACCGACCGTCGGTGGCGTTGGCCGAATTCATCCGCTGGCGCGACCTGACCTGTCGCTTCCCCGGCTGCGACGCCCCCGCCGGCCGCTGCGACATCGACCACACCACGCCGTATCCTGCCGGGCCGACCCACCCGTCCAACACCAAGCTCTACTGCCGTCCACATCATCTCGTCAAGACCTTCTACACCGGACCCGGCGGCTGGACTGACCGCCAACTACCCGACGGCACAATCGTTTTCACCTCGCCCACCGGGCACACCTACACCACCGAACCCCACGGCGCTGCACTCTTCCCCACCCTCGCCCAACCCACCGGCGAACTGAGCCTGCCCGAACCCCAAACACCCACCACCAACCGCGCCATCATGATGCCCACCCGCAAACAAACCCGCGAACAAGACCGCGCAGACTGCATCAACGCCGAACGCCGCCAACGCGCCGAACTCAACACCGAACAAGAACGCCAACGCCAAGCCTGGCTCGCCGCCAACTACGAACCACCACCGTTCTGATACCTGGTGGAGTATTCACCCGGCGTGCAGCCCAGCATCGTCCGGAAGTCATTGATGAAGTGCGCCTGGTCATACCAGCCGAGACGCACTGCGATGTCGGCGAAGTCGACGCCCGGGCAGCTTTCGATCTCCAGTGCGGCCTGTTGCAGGCGGTACCGGCACAGCACCCATTTGACCGGAACGCCGACATAACGGCGGAACACCCGTTGGGTGGTGCGAACACTCCACGGCGACCACTTCATCACCTGCTCCACCCGGTGCAGGGTGTCGTCGTCGCGGATCCGCCGCACCAGCGTGGTCAGCGCCTGGTACGTCGGGTCGGGTTCACCCGCGTAGGCCCCGATCGCCTCGTCCATCTGTGCGGCCGCAGACTCGATATCGTCGTCGAAAATCATTCGCCCACCGAATAACTCGTCGTCGACGGGTGCGACCCGTCCCGTCAGTGCGGCGGCGTCCCTACCGAACCGGGCCAAGAACCCGCCCGGACGGAAACGTGCGCCAACCACTGCGCCGCGCTCACTGATCGTCGTCCGAAACACCTTGTCCACCACGCCATGCACCAAGCTGCACGGCAGCTGAAACCCGTGACGCCAGCGGTCTTCTCCCCATTCATGGGTGAGGTGCAGCGCAGGGAAGGTGATGACGGTGCTCTCGAACGGCCCCTCGTCACGACGGTCCCAACTGACCGACCAAAAATGCTCGACGAACCGCGCGGCGTCCTCCGACGGCGCCCAGCGGCTCAGATCGAATGCCGAGCTGCTGCCGGCACGGCCGACCACGCCCCGCATTGGCGCGTTTTTACAAGCGGCCACAAGACACAGGCTACGAGACTGGACGGCATGAGCGACAAAGCAATCCCGGACGGCTACACCAGCCTGACCCCGTTCCTGTGTATCGACGGTGCCGCCAGGGCCATCGAGTTCTATGAGAGCGTGTTCGGCGCGAAAGTCGTCGAGCGGATGGACGGCCCCGACGGCACCGTCGCCCACGCCGAACTGGACTTCGGCACAGGACGCCTGCAGCTCGGCGACCCACAGGACGCATTCCAGATCGCCGCTCCCGATCCGGCGGCGCCCGCCACGCACTCGCTGGGGTTGTACTGCCCCGATGTGGACGCTGTGGTGGCGCGCGCGGAAAGGGCCGGCGCCACCATCCGGGAACCCGCGCAGACCTTCGTCACCGGCGACCGGTTCGCCTCGATTCTGGATCCATTCGGCCAGCGCTGGACCGTGATGACCCGCGTCGAGGACTACTCACCCGAAGAGCGGGAACGCCGCGTGGCCGAATGGGCGGCCGCCAACGGTTAACGTGACGGGATGTCATGTGTGTTCTGCGCCATCGTCGCCGGTGACGCACCGGCCATCCGCATCTACGAGGACGACGATTACCTGGGAATTCTCGACATCCGGCCGTTCAGCCGTGGCCATACGCTGGTGATCCCGAAGAAGCACACCGTCGATCTGACCGATACCCCGCCGACCACAGTCTCCGACATGGCCGCCATCGGCCAGCGCATCGCCCGGGCCGCCCGGCAATCCGGGCTGCACGCCGACGGCAACAACATCGTCATCAACGACGGCAAATCGGCCTTCCAGAGCGTGTTCCACATCCACCTGCACGTGGTGCCGCGCCGCGACGGCGACAAACTGTCGTTCGCCAAGGGCATGCTGCTGCGCCGCGACCCGGACCGGGAGGAGTCCGGACGACTGTTACGTGCGGCGCTGGCACAACTGGACGCCGCCGAGCAGGATTGAACCCATGAGTCATCTCTCACCGGTGGAACAGGTCGGCCTGCGGCTGCTGCACATCCACGATCTGATCTACCAGAAGACCAACGGTCGGATCGGGCACCGGTTGCCCGGGGTTCCGCCGAGTCTGTTGTTGCACACCGTCGGGGCCAAGACCGGTAAGGCGCGGATCAATACGCTCAGCTACGCCCGCGACGGCGAGAGTTACCTGGTGGTCGCGTCGATGGGCGGGGCGCCCAAGTCCCCCGGCTGGTACCACAACCTCAAGGCTCAACCGAAAGTCGAAATCAACGTCGGCACAAAGCGATTGGGCGTGACCGCGAAACCCGTGCTACCCGATGATCCGGACTACGCGCGGTTGTGGAAGCTGGTCAACGAGAACAATTCCCACCGCTACGAGTCCTACCAGAAGAAGACGACGCGGCCCATTCCGATCGTGGTGCTGACGCCTTAGAACAGTTCCTTCGCCAGTAGTTCGAGCGTGGTGTCGCGGGCGGTCGCGGTGGCCGGATCGGCGCCGCGGCGGGCAGAGGCCACCGGGTTGACCATGACCTCGTCGACGTCGAACTCCTCGGCCAGCGCCCTTACCTGGTCGGCAGCTTCGGCCGGGGAACCGACCACAGCACGCTGGAGGCCGGCTGCCACCACGGCCTGGGCTTGCGGGGTCATGGTGGTCGCTTCGGCATCCTCGACCAGGTCCAGCGCGCCCAGCGGCTGTCCGGTACGCAGCCGCCCCATCATCTGCAGTTGTGGCAGCAGCAATGCCTTTGCCTCATCAGTGGTTTCGGCCACCACGGCGTTGACGGTCAGGAACGTCACCGGCTCCGACGCCAAGTCGCTGGGCTCGAATTCGTCACGGTAGACGGCCAGCGCCTCAGCGGTGCCGTGTCCGGAGAAATGGTGGGCGAAAACGTACGGCAGGCCCTTGGCGGCGGCCAGGTGTGCGGAGTACATCGACGAGCCGAGCAGCCACAGCCGCGGCTCGGTGGCCGCGGCCGGTGTGGCCTTGAGTATGTAGTTCTCCCGCATCAGATCCCGTGGCAGCGGTACCCGGACCCCGCGGGCGCCCATCAACGCCGCCACGTCGTCGAGGTACTGCGGGAACGCCTCGATATCACGGTCGTCGCGTCCAGCGGCGCCGCGCAAAGCGAGCGAGGTGACTGGGTCCGAGCCCGGTGCCCGGCCGATGCCCAGGTCGATCCGGCCGGGGTGGGCGGCCTCCAGCAGCGCGAACTGTTCGGCAACCGCCAGTGGCGCATGGTTGGGCAGCATCACCCCGCCCGAACCGAGCCGCAGCTGCGAGGTGTGCGCGGCGAGATGCGCGATCACCACTGGCGGGCTGGTCGCTGCGACCGCGGGCATGTTGTGGTGTTCGGCGATCCAGTAGCGGGTGTATCCCAGCCGGTCAGCAGTCTGCGCAAGGTGCGTTGAGGCCGTCAGCGCGTCGGCAGTGGTCTGGTCGGTGCGCACCGGGACGAGGTCGAGGACAGAAAGCCGCATGACAGCGTCAACGTCATTTCCCGCCGAGTTCGTTCCCGAGCGACTTGGCGGTGGCGAAGATCTCGTCGAGCATCGCCGTGGTGAGCCGTCCGGTGAAGGTGTTCTGTTGGCTGGGGTGATAGCAGCCGAGTAGCGTGACCCCGTCGAGCGGGGCAATCACCCCGTGGCCGAACTTGGGCGCCGGTTTGGGAGCGCCGATCAACTCCAGCGCCGCTCGCCAGGCGAAACCGCCGAGCGCGACGACCACCCGCACGGTCGGGCGCACGAGCCGCCATTCGGCCTGCAGCCACGGGGCGCAGGTGGCGCGCTCTGCCGGCGTCGGCGCATTCCCCGGCGGCGCGCAGCGCACCGCGGCGGCCATCCGGGTGTCGAACAACTGCATCCCGTCCGCAGCATCGACGCATAACGCCTGGTTGGCCAGGCCGGCCCGGTGCAGCGCGGCGAACAGGAAATCCCCCGACCGGTCGCCGGTGAACACCCGCCCGGTGCGGTTGGCGCCCTGCGCGGCGGGCGCCAGACCAACGATCATGATGCGGGGAGCCCCAGTTCCGAATCCGGGCGCGGGCCTGCCCCAGTACGGCTGATCGGCGAACGATTTGCGCTTGGCCACCGCGACCTCTTCGCGCCAGGCCACCAGCCGCGGACATGCGCGGCACACCGAGACCAGCGCGTCGAGTTCGTCGACCGAACCCGCCGTGGCGGCCAGGCGGCGCACCTGTGCCGCGGTCCGGGCCGCAGGGGTCTGGGCGGTCGCCGGATCTCCCGGCCAGCCCGTGCCGGGAGGCACCGGAGACTCGAACAGGTCGCCGGTGCTTGGATGGCGCAGTTGAGGCATCCGATCCACTGTGCCGGAAATTCCGTCGCAGCACCCACGGACGCGCTGTTAGATTCGGCCGGGATAGCCCATGACCAATACCAGGCGCGGCCCACTGCTGTTGATCCTGTTCGCCGCATTGATGGCCGGCGCGGGTAACGGTATCTCGATCGTCGCGTTTCCGTGGCTGGTATTGCAGCGCAACGGATCTGCGGTCGACGCGTCGATCGTCGCGATGGCCGGGACGCTGCCGTTGCTGGTCGCCACGGTGATCGCCGGTGCGGCGGTCGACTATCTGGGCCGGCGCCGGGTGTCGATGATCTCGGATGGGCTCTCGGCGCTGTCGGTTTCGGCTGTTCCGGTGCTGGCCCTGGCTTTCGGGGTGGACGCGATCAATGTCGCGGTGCTGGCGGTGTTGGCCGCCTTCGGCGCGTTCTTCGACCCGGCGGGCATGACGGCCCGCGAGACCATGCTTCCCGAGGCGGCGGGCCGGGCGGGTTGGACGCTGGACCGCGCCAACAGCGTGTACGAGGCCGTGTTCAACCTGGCCTACATCGTCGGGCCCGGGATCGGCGGCCTGCTCATCGCGACGCTCGGCGGAATCAACACCATGTGGGTGACCGCGGCTGCGTTCGGGTGCTCGATCGCGGCCACATCGGTGCTGCGGCTCGAGGGTGCGGGGAAACCCGACCGGACCGCACTGCCGGAAGGGGTGTGGTCCGGCATCGTCGAAGGGTTGCAGTTCGTCTGGCGCACCCCGGTACTGCGCACGCTGGCGGTCGTCGACTTGGTCGCCACCGGCCTGTACATGCCCATGGAGAGCGTGTTGTTCCCGAAGTACTTCGCGGACCGCAACGAGCCGACCGAGCTGGGCTGGGTGCTGATGGCGCTGAGCATCGGCGGCTTACTGGGCGCGCTCGGTTACGCCGTGCTGTCGAAGTACGTCAGCCGCCGCGCCACCATGCTGACAGCGGTACTGACGCTCGGCGTGGCGATGACGGTGATCGCGTTCCTGCCGCCGCTGCCGTTCATCCTGGCGCTGTGCGCCGTCGTCGGATTTGTGTACGGACCGATCGCGCCGATCTACAACTACGTGATGCAGACCAAGGCCCCGCAACACCTGCGGGGCCGGGTGGTCGGCGTGATGGGCTCACTGGCCTACGCCGCCGGACCGCTCGGCCTGATCCTGGCCGGACCGCTGGCCGACACCGCCGGACTGCACGCGACATTCCTGGCGTTGGCGCTGCCCATGCTGGTGCTCGGCGTGGTCGCGATCGGGTTGCCGGCGCTGCGGGAACTCGACCGGCCGGTCAGGTGATCTCGCCCCAGAGCGCCTGGTACTGCCGGGCTGCCGGGCTAGTGGGTGCGAAAGCCGTTACCGGCGCTCGCTTTTCGGCCATCTGCTCGATGATCGACAGCGCCGGGATGTCCGTGCCGAGAATCCCCGGCCGCTCCTGGGAAAGGTGTTCCACCATCTCGCGGTGTAGCCTCTTACGCCGGTCCACCATCGAGAAGAACGCTTTGACGGTCGGCTGTCTGCCGTCGAAATCCCCTACGAAGCTCACCAATTGGTCGAATGTACGCACCGACAGCGTCGCCGGGATCATCGGTACCAGCAGGGTATCCACCGCGTGCAGCACATTCTCGGAGACCAGCGAAATGCTGGGCGGGCAGTCGAGAAACACGACGTCGTACTCGTCGGCAAGAGGTTGAAGCAGCTGCCGGATCCGGCGGGTCGGCCGTTTGGCGCCGTCCAGCTGGACATCCATGTTGCGATAAGTGAAATCGGCGGGCACGAGGTCGAGCAGATCGAAATCGGTTGCCTTGATGGCGTCGTCGAGGGTGGTCCGGCCCCGCACCAACGCCTTGCTGCCGCCCTTGACCTTCGGCCGGACGCGGAAGAGGTACGTCGCCGCCCCTTGGGGGTCGAGGTCCCACAGCAAGGTCCGGTTAGCTTGCAGCGCGGACAGATGCGCGAGGTTGACCGCGGCCGAGGTCTTACCGACGCCCCCCTTGATGTTGTACGTCGCATAGATCTTCACCGGCGTATCAGCCCTTTCACTCGGGCCCGATTCTCTTCTGCCAGGACTGGTTTCAGCCGGCCCACCAGCTCCGACCGGGCGCGCAATTGATGAGCGTCGAGTTGGGCGGCCAACTCCCCCATCGCCAACATGGTTGCCGGTGGCGCAGTGCCCTCGTTCATCATCACTGCGGCGAATTCGCGGACCGCTTCGCGCTGCACCTCACCGTCCTGGAAATCCCCGAGCGTGTCCTGTAACGCCTTGAGCTCCTTCACCAATCGGCGATGCGGCTCCTCGGCGTGCAGCGGCCGGAACACCTCAAGCAGATAGCGTAATTCCTTGCACCGCTTGCGCAGTGAGTGCACGTCGGCGCTTGGCGAGTCCGCGGCGAGCCCCGCGCCCCGCTTGGCGACTCGGCTGAACGTCTTCCCCACCCGTTGGCGGGCCAGGGCGTCGACTGACGGACCGCCGCCGGTCGCCGCCACTCGGATGAGCTCGCTCTGCCACTCCTGCATCAGCTGCTCGAAACGTCGAGACCTCAGACCGCGCAACAGGATCCGACGTTCGGCTGTGCGGTGCTTGCGCAGGAACGACTGGAACGGCGCGAGATCTTTCGGGTCAGCGGACGTCAAGCCGGCTGCCATCGCGTCGAAACCGAGCAGGTAAACGTCGAGATCCCGCACCGGCGTAGTGAGATCGCCCAGCCATTTGAACTCGGGGGTGAACCGTGCCGCCAGATCGTCGGGCAGTACATCACCCACCAGCTTGAGAATCGACCGGGTGCGCCGCACCGCCACCCGCAGGTCGTGCAGGAACTCGGTGTCGATCGCGGAGATCGTGCCGTCCACGTTGTCATCGATCGCGGCGGCGAATCGCTGCAACACCAGCGCCATCGCCACCGACGCGGGGGTATCTGCAGTGATGGTCTCGGCGGGGCCGCGGGGTTTGCGCTCGGCATGGGCCAGCGCCTCGTCGTACGAGGTCGTCACTGCCGGGGTGAATCCGTCGACTGCGGCAAGCCCGCGCGTGATGCGATCGGCCTCGGCGTCGTATCCGCGCAGCGGCTGCACCTGCAGCCAGCCCACCCCGTTGTTGCTGTGTTCGATCAGCAGCCGGGCAACCGTCTTCTCGTCGGTGTTGAGCACCCGGCATTCCTGCACGGTGCCCTCGACGGCTACGACCGGCAGCAGTGCCCTCGGCTCGATGATCGGGGCGAGGGCGGCGTGCAGTGGGCCGGGCGGCAGATCCTCGGCCATCGCCGGCCACTTCGGCGTCACCGGGCACTGCAACTGCGTCCCGTCGGGTAGTTGCGCGGTCAGCGGGCGATCATCGACGAATCGCAGCGAGATCCCGGCGTCGTGTAACCGCCAATCGAATGTGTCGATCCAGGTGCGTGAGACAGCCCGTTCGGGCTCGGCAACAACCGTGTACTTCGGTCGCAGCGCGTCGGAGACCTCGTCGATGGTGGCCATGCCTTGTGTGCTGAAGGCGCGGTGCGGCGGTAATGGCATAGGCCAGTGATATTAGACAGGTTTCGTTACCCGAGTGTTCTCCTCGTAGCATCGAAGGAGTGCACAACGATGCGTTGACCGGGCTGATCGCCGAACTTCCTGACGGAGTCGTGGTCACCGATCCCGACATCCTGGCCTCCTACCGACAGGACCGGGCAGCCGACCCGGCCGCGGGTACGCCGCTGGCCGTGGTCCGTCCGCACCGCACCGAAGAAGTGCAGACGGTGCTTCGGTGGGCCGGCGAGCACAAGATCGCAGTGGTGCCGCGCGGTGCCGGCACCGGTTTGTCGGGCGGCGCGACGGCGCTTGACGGTGGCATCGTGTTGTCCACCGAGAAGATGCGCGACATCACCGTGGACACCGTCACCCGCACGGCCGTCGTACAGCCCGGCCTGCTCAACGCCGAGGTGAAGAAAGCCGTCGCCGCCCACGGTCTCTGGTACCCGCCCGATCCGTCGTCGTTCGAGATCTGCAGCATCGGCGGCAACATCGCCACCAACGCCGGCGGGCTGTGCTGCGTCAAATACGGCGTGACCACCGACTACGTGCTGGGCCTGCAGGTCGTGCTGGCCGACGGCACCGCGGTGCGCCTCGGCGGGCCGCGCCTCAAGGACGTCGCCGGCCTGAGCTTGACCAAGCTTTTCGTCGGCAGCGAGGGCACTCTCGGCATCGTCACCGAGGCGACGTTGCGGCTGTTGCCGCCCCAACATCCGGCGTGCACCGTGGTGGCCAGCTTCGATTCGGTCGAGGCGGCCGCGAGCGCAGTCGTGAAGATCACCGGGAAGATCCGGCCGTCGATGCTGGAGTTCATGGACTCTGTGGCGATCAACGCGGTCGAGGACAAGCTGAAGATGGGGCTGGACCGCAGCGCGGCGGCGATGATGGTGGCCGCCTCCGACGACCGGGGCGCCGCAGGTGCGGACGATGCCACTTTCATGGCTGAGGTTTTCACCGAATGCGGTGCCACCGAAGTGTTTTCGACGTCCGACCCAGAGGAGGGCGAGGCGTTCGTGGCGGCCAGGCGGTTCGCCATCCCCGCCGTGGAGGCCAAGGGGTCGTTGCTACTGGAGGACGTCGGAGTGCCGCTGCCCGCACTGGCCGACCTGGTCGGCGGGGTCGCCAAGATCGCCGCGCAGCGCGACCTGCTGATCTCGGTGATCGCGCATGCCGGCGACGGCAACACCCACCCGCTGATCGTGTTCGACCCCACCGATGCCGACATGGCCGGCCGCGCCCAGCTGGCCTTCGGCGAGATCATGGACCTCGCCGTCGGGTTGGGCGGCACCATCACCGGCGAACATGGCGTGGGCCGGTTGAAGCAACCGTGGCTGGCCGGTCAGATCGGCCCGGACGCCATGGCCCTCAACCAGCGGATCAAGCGGGCGCTGGACCCGGACAACATCCTCAACCCGGGTGCCGCGATCTAAGCAAGCCCGACCGACGCCAGCAGATCGTTGGTGCGCCAAGCGATCAGCGCGACGAACAGCAGCGCGAAGGCCACCGACACCCCGGCTTGAACGGCGTTACGACGCTGGCGCGGGGCGTAGACGAAGGCAGCGGCGACCGCGGCGCCGGTGATCAGCCCGCCGAGGTGGCCCTGCCAGCTGATGGCGCCGGTGCCGAGCAAGGGCCCGACGAACGTGAACACCAGGTTGATGACGACGACGGCGCCGATCGCGCGGACGTCGAGGTTGAGGTGACGGGCCACCACGAAGATGGCGCCGAACAGGCCGAAGATCGCTCCTGAGGCACCAGCCGTCGCAGAGTCCAACGGCGACAACAGGTAGACCAGCACCGAGCCGCCGAGTGCACTCAGCGCATACAGCACACCGAAGCGCAGCCGGCCCAGCCAGTTCTCCAGCGGCGGCCCCACGACGTACAGCGCCCACATGTTGAACAGCAGATGCATCGCGCCGTAGTGCAGGAACGCCGATGTCACCAGGCGGTAGTACTCGTCATGCAGAGCGATCCCCGGCGGCCACAGCGTCAGCTCGGTTTCGAGGTTTTTCGACGCCATCTGCAGGACGAACATGAGCACGTTCACAGCGATCAGCGTGTAGGTGAGCAGTGGCGCACCCGAGCGCTGAACTCCGCCGAACTGGGTGCGCGCGGCCGGTACCGACTTGGCCCCCGCGTTGACACACTCCACGCACTGATGCCCGACGGCGGCCGCCCGCATGCACTCTGGGCAGATGTAGCGGCCACAGCGTGTGCAGCGGACATAGGTCTGCCGGTCCGGATGCCGATAACACGTCGGCGTCTCGGCAGGCGACTGCGGCGGGTACGGGTAGCTCACGCGCCCGAGCCTAATGCGACGACGCGAAGACCCGGCATGGGCTATTGACACATCACGACCATGTGTCGTAGCAATAAGACATGACAGTTGATTTGTCTCAGCAGACTCCGGTGCGCTTCGAACCCGCCAACGCCGACACCTGGCCCAACCCGTGGCCCATGTACGCCGCGCTACGCGACCACGACCCGGTGCACCACGTGGTGCCCGCCGAACACCCGGAACACGACTACTACGTACTGTCCCGGCACGCCGACATCTGGGCCGCCGCCCGCGACCACGAGACCTTCTCGTCCGCCCAGGGCCTCACGATCACCTACGGCGAGCTGGAGATGATCGGACTGGCCGACAATCCGCCGTTCGTCATGCAGGACCCGCCCGTGCATACACAGTTCCGCAAGCTGGTGTCCCGCGGCTTCACCCCGCGCCAGGTGGAGGCTGTCGAACCGAAGGTGCGGGAGTTCGTGGTCGAGCGCCTCGAGGGGTTGCGCTCGACCGGCGGCGGCGACATCGTCGCCGAACTGTTCAAGCCGCTGCCGTCGATGGTCGTTGCGCACTATCTCGGAGTGCCCGAGGAGGACCGGGCCCAGTTCGACGGCTGGACCGACGCCATCGTCGCCGCCAACACCGCCAGCGGCGGGATCACCGCCGCGATGGGAACCGCCGGTGAGGCGGTGGCCTCGATGATGGGGTACTTCTCCGAGCTGATCGAGCGCCGACGCCGCGAGCCCGGTGACGACACGATCTCGCATCTGGTGGCCGCCGGGGTCGGCGAGGACGGCGACATCGCCGGGGTGCTGTCCATCCTGGCGTTCACCTTCACCATGGTCACCGGCGGCAACGACACCACCACCGGATTGCTGGGCGGCGCAGTGCAACTGCTGCAGCAGCGGCCCGATCAGCGTCGCCTGCTCGTGGAGGACCCGGAGCTGATCACCGAGGCCATCGACGAGTTCCTGCGGCTGACCTCGCCGGTGCAGGGCCTGGCCCGCACCACCACCCGCGACGTCACCATCGGGGACACCACGATTCCGGCGGGCCGCAAGGCGCTGCTGCTGTACGGGTCGGGCAATCGTGATGAACGCGAATTCGGCCCTGATGCAGCAGAACTCGACGTCCGCCGCAAACCACGCAACATCCTCACGTTCAGCCACGGCGCGCACTTCTGCCTCGGCGCTGCCGCGGCCCGCATGCAGTCCCGCGTGGCGCTGACCGAATTGCTCTCGCGCTTCCCGGAATTCGAGGTCGATCTGGACGGCGTGGTGTGGGCCGGCGGCAGTTACGTGCGGCGGCCACTGTCCGTCCCGTTCCGGGCGGGGGGGTGATGGCGCGCGACTGGTTGGCTGCCCGTCGTACCGAGGTCGCCGCCGACCGCATCCTCGACGCCGCCGACGCGCTGTTCACCCGGCAGGACGCGGCTACCGTCGGCATGCATGAAATCGCCTCTGCAGCAGGGTGTTCCCGAGCGACGCTGTACCGGTACTTCGAGAACCGCGACGCCCTGTACACGGCCTACGTGCACCGCGAGGCGCGCAGGCTGTACCACGAGGTGAGCAAGCAGGTTGCCGGGCTGACCGATCCGACGCAACGATTGATCGAAGGCGTCGTCACCGCCCTGCGCGCGGTGCGCGACAGCCCCGCGTTGTCCTCGTGGTTCGCCACCGCGCAACCACCGATCGGCGGCGAGATGGCCGAGCATTCCGAGGTGATCAGGGCACTTGTCGAGGGTTTCGTCCGGTCTTTGGATGCCGAGGTGCGCGCTGACGAGGCAGACGACGCCGTTGGCCGGCGGGCCCGGTGGCTGGTGCGGGTGATGGTGTCGTTACTGGTCTTCCCGGGCGGCGACGAAGCCGACGAACGCGCGATGCTCGCGGAGTTCGTCGCCCCGCGGGTGGTGCTCGCGGTCCTGCCGGCGGACTAGCCGAAATCGGCGTGGCCAGCGGCCGGCCGGCTCATACTTCCGGTATGGCCGGCCAGCCGCTCCCACCGATACCACCCGTCGCAACGATCGACGAAGTGATCGCCGCCATCGAGACGATCACCGACTGGGCCGTCCGAAACTCGAGCCGACTGGGGTATTTCGCCTCGCTCTACAAGCGAATCACCATCGCGGTCGGTAAGGCCATCGAGGCGGGCGACTTCGAGGACGGCCCAGGTATGGACCGGCTCGACGCGGCATTCGCGTCCCGCTACTTCGACGCGCTGAACGGACACTTCCATCCCGGCCAGTACCCCGAGCCCACCCGGTCCTGGCGGGTCAGCTTCAAATGGGCCGAGCGTCCAGAGCCGATCCTGGTGCAACACATGCTCGCCGGGGTGACCGCTCATATCGTGCTGGACCTCGGGATCGCGGTGGTGCAAACCGCAGGCGGCTTCCGGCTGTCGCCGGTGCAACGGGACTTCAACACCATCAACGCGGTGCTCGCCAGCCAGATCAGCGGCGTCGTCGAGGACATCAACGAACTGTCACCGGCACTGGCCGATATCTATGCGGTCCTCAAGCAGCATCAGATCTTCGCGATCAACGAGGCCGTGCGGTCTCTGCGCGACAGCGCGTGGCGCTTCGCGACCGTGCTGGCGTTGGAGCCGGGTTTCGCACGGCCACTGACCATTTGGGCTCGGGACCGGCAGGTCGCCCATCAGTGCGAGCTGGTGTTCGACCCGCCCGGACTGGTCGGGGTGATCGACCGGGCGGTCAGGGAGATCGCCGCCGAGGAGAGCCGCGACGTCGCACGCAATGTCCGCGTGCTTGATGAGATCGCGTCGACCCCGGCGCCGATCGCCACTGAACTTTGACCGCGCGTCACTGCCTCGTTATCGCGATGTTGAGCTTGTCCTCCGCAGTCACCAGGTGGTCATGGCTGTCGGCACCGATGTCGATGGTCACCCGGTCGATCCGGCCGGTGAACTTGTTGCCGTGTGGTCCGTAGTCGGGTGACGTCGGCGAACCGGTGTCGGAGCCGACGTCACACGCTTCGTCAGCCGAGAACGCCATGGGCTCAGTCTGTTCGACGCGACCGCTACCGACGGCCCTACCGTCGCACAGCAGCGTCACATTGCCGCCCTTACCCAAACCTTCACCGTCGTAAGCGAACTCCATTCGCACCTCGTGCTCGCCCGCCGGGATGAGCTCGTCGGCGGTGGTGTAGTAATACTCGATGCCGAAGAAGTTGTAGCAATATTTGAGCCTGCCCTCGTGGGCGTAGAGGCACCAGCCACCCACGCCGCCGCCCTGGCTGATGATGACGCCGGCGGCGCCGTCCTCGGGCACCGTGATCTTGGCCGTGACCGAATGCGATCTGTTCTTGATGTTGAGCACGCAGTTCTCCAGCAACCGCATGCCCGAGAACAGCACCTGGGTGTCACCCCTGATGAGCTGAGGACGCCCCGCGATGTCGGGGTTGAACCGCTCGAACGACCGGTCGTCGATCGGTATCACGTTGTACTTGGTCGCCTCGATCAGCCAGAGCCGTTGCAGTTCAGCGAGTTTGGCGGGATTCTCGGCCGCGAGGTCGTGGGCCTGAGTCCAGTCGTCCGGGCCGTAGAGCTCCCAGACATCGTCGTCGAGTGCCGGCTGATCGTTCAGCCACGGTGTGCGGTGCTTGGTCACCGCGGTCCAGCCCTTGTGATAAATGCCGCGGTTGCCGAACATCTCGAAGTACTGCACCGTATGGGTCTCGGATGCGTCGCCGTCGCGCAGCGTCGCCAACATGCTGACGCCTTCCAGCGGCGCCTGCTGGATGCTGTTGACCACCATCGGCGCGGGAATGTTGGCCGCCTCCAGAATCGTCGGGGCGACGTCGATCACGGTGTGGAACTGATCGCGCGTCTCCCCCTTGTTCGCAATGCCTTTGGGCCAGTGCACGACGGTGCCGTTGCGGGTGCCGCCCCAGTGGGAGGCCACCTGCTTGGTCCACTGATACGGCGCGCACAACGCATGCGCCCAGCCGACCGCGTAGTGGTTGTAGGCGTCAGGGGTGCCGAAATCGTCGATCTTGGACAACAGGAATTCCTGCGTCTCGATACCGGCGAGGCCGTTGAGGGTGCACATCTCGTTGAAGCAGCCGTTCGGGGTGCCTTCCGCCGACGCACCGTTGTCGCCCAGGATGTAGTAGATCAACGTGTTGTCCAGGGCCCCAAGGTCTTCGATCGCATCGACCAGCCGACCGACCTCGTGATCGGTCTGCTCCAGGAACCCGGCGTAGATCTCCATCTGCCGCGCCAACACCGGCTTGAGCTCAGCGGGCATGTCGTCCCAGGCGGGAATCTCTGCGTGCCGCCCGGTGAGCTCGGCGTCCTCGGGAACGACGCCCAGCACCTTCTGCTTGGGCAGCATCTGCTCGCGCAGCACGTCCCAACCCGCGTCGAACTTGCCCTTGTACTTGTCCGGCCACTCCTTCGGCACGTGGTGCGGAGCGTGGGTGGCGCCCGGCGCGAAGTACATGAAGAACGGCTTGTCCGGCGTGAGCGCCTGCTGTTGACGCACCCAGGTGATCGCCCGGTCCGCCAGATCCTCGGTGAGGGTGTAACCCTCCTCCGGCGTCTTCTCCGGCTCGACGGGCTTCGTGCCCTCGTATAGGCCGGGGTAGTACTGGTTGGCCTCGCCGCCGATGAACCCGTAGAAGTGCTCGAAACCCGAGCCCGTCGGCCACTGGCCGAACGGTCCGACCGGCGACACCTCCCACACCGGAACCTCGTGGCACTTGCCGAACTGACTCGTCGAATAACCGTTCAGCCGTAGCGTCTCCGCGATCGGCGCCTTGTCCTTGGGCCGCACACTGCTGTAGCCGGGCGCTGAGGTCGCGAGCTCGGTGATGCCGCCCATTCCCACCGAGTGGTGGTTGCGTCCGGTCAGCAATGCCTGACGCGTCGGCGAGCACAGGGCCGTGGTGTGAAAACGGTTGAGCTTGAGGCCGCCTGCCGCGAGCCGCTCGGCCGTCGGGGTATTGCAGGGGCCGCCGAACACCGAGCTGGCTCCGAATCCGACGTCGTCGATCAGGACGATCAGCACATTGGGCGCGCCCAGGGGCGGCCGCAGCATGGTGATCGGCGGATACGTGGTGTCGGGGTCCTTGGCGTCATAGGTGGTCAACCCGACGTGCTGGGTGTCCGGGATCGGCAGGATATCGCGGCGGATGGCGTCCGCGGGATGACTGACTGGCGCATTCATGGGCATGTCCGCTCACCGAAGGGCCCGTCTGCTCGAGCCCCTAGAGGCACAGACTATGCGCTGCGAGGGCTGCGCCGTTCGAATTTGAGGGTCAGGCCACCCAATACGCCTGAGCCTTAATGGATTTGCGAGGGATGTTGTACTCTTCGCGGAACACTTGCGCCACCGCGCGGGTGGTGCGGTTGTTGCACGCCACCCAGCCGAAGTGGTCGACGGCGTCGAACGCCGACGAGCTGACCGCTTCCACCAATGCCTGCTCGTCGCGGTCCACCCAGACGATGTCGGCGTCGCCGGCCACGGGGAGCTCCCGATCGTCGTCGTAGCCGGCCTCCAGGAACACCCGCGCCGGGGCATCCCCGATCGCGTCGAGCAATGAATTGATGGCGGGCAGCGATGCGGTGTCGCCGACGATGACATACCCGGCCGGCTGCGGCTCGGGCAGCGAGAAACTGCTTCCGAGAACCGTCACCTCCAAGACGTCACCGGCCTCGGCCCCGCTCGCCCAGCGGGTGGCGACGCCGTCGTGCATGGCGAAGTCGATGTCGACGGTGCCGGCCTCCGGGTCCGGGTTGACAAGGGTGTAGCCGCGCTGGTGGGCCTTGCCGTCTTGAGGGAACCAGCCCCGCACCCACATCGTCGGATGCAGGCGCTGCTCGGCGAGCAGGCGCTCGGCGGTGAAATGGAGCCGTAGGTAGTTCGAGGTGAGCTGGGTGCGACCGGTGACAGTCAACTGGTAGTCGCCTCCGCGCCACAGTTTGACGAGCGCACCTTCCAGCAGCCCGCGCGACGCCGTCTGCTCCGCCATTTCGACCACCCTTCCTCCAGGTCAGTAAGGATAGCCTTACTTTACCTCAGGACCGGACGCGGGTGAACCGGTGCAAGAGCCAGGCAGCCGGAAGAGTGAACACCATGGTGAGCACGAAGAGGTTGACGATCGAGCCGGTGTACACCGGAGTGCGCATCACCTCCACCATGACCAACTCCATGATCAGCAGGTGGATCAGGAAGATCTCGTAGGAGATCTCACCGAGGAACACCATCGGCCGGCTGGCGAGGAACCGGGTGTACCAGCCGCGGTCCTCGAGTGCCGCCGGGGCCACCAGCAGACCGGCGATCAACGTGTAGAAGGCGGTTTTGGCCAGTGCCTCGCTCAGTTCTGCAGGTGAGGTGGTCGGCTCGCCCGCGATCGGCGTCGAGGCGATCAAGTAGCTCACCAACGCCAACGGCAGACACACCAGTGCATAGCCCCGCACTTTCATCTGCTGCAGCACCGTCAGCGCCATTCCGGCGACGAACCAGGCCAGATAGGTGGGCAACCACAACCGGGCCCCGTCGGGCAGTCCGGTGGAGTCGTGCACGATGGCCAGCCACACCGGCGACACCGCGGCCGTCACAGCCAATCCGGCCAGCAGCAGCCATGGCTGCCACCGCCTTCGACACAGCACGACGAGAAGCAGATAGGCCAGCAGGGGCAACACCACGTAGAACGCGGCCTCCACGGCCAGGCTCCACATCTGGGTGAGGCCCTGGTGCAGGTAGGAGAACAAATAGTTGTCGGTGTAGATCTGCGTCAGCGTCAGGTTGCGGAACAACCCCTCCCACGTGTGGCCGGGGTTGGGGCCCGCCATGCGGAAGTGGTAGACGAGATAGGCGATCAGCACGGTGACGGCGTAGGCCGGCATGATCCGTCGCACCCGGTGCCAGGCGTAGCGGCGCACCGACGGCCACGGGGCGTCGGCCTGGGCCGCAGCCTTGACCCACGGCCGGAACAACAGAAACCCACTGAGCACGAAGAAGATCGGGACGCCGATCTCGGCGCGCGAATACACCAACCCCAGATAGCCCTGCGGGTACTTGCCGGTGGTGTAGGCCGCGTGCGTCAACACCACGAGCAATGCGGCGACCGCACGGATACCCGTCAGCGCGGCCACCCGTTCAGGTGCGGATACAGATTCCAGACCGCCCTGCGCCGGTACCGTGCTGACGCCTTTCGACAGCGTCACTTCGCCTTCTTGCGGGGCTTACCTTCCCCGGCAGGCCGGTCGCGGTACTCCGACCGCTCGTGGCGTTGCGGACGGTCGGGCTGCAGATTGATGAGCACACCCTGAATGCGGGTGTTCTCCAGGGCTTTGAAAACCTTGCCGGGCAACTTCGCGGGCAGCTCCACCAGCGAGTGGTCGACCCGGATGGAGATGTGGCCGAAATCGCTGCGGTGCAGACCGCCCTCGTTGGCGATCGCGCCGACGATCGCCCCCGGTGCGACCTTGTGCCGCTTGCCCACCGCGATGCGGTAGGTCGCCAGATCGCTGCGCGTCTTCTCGTGACGCTTGCGCGGGGAGCCGTCATCACGGGACGACCGGTCGGCGCGTTCCCGGCGCTGCTCGGGCGGTGGCTCGGTCATCAGGAACGCCTCGCCGTCACGGGACTCCAGCGCGAGCGCGGAGGCGATATCGGCCATCGGGACGTCGTGGTCGCGCTCGTAGTCCTCGATCAGCTTGCGGAACAACTCGATTCCCGGCGCGTTGAGCGCGTCGGTGATCGAGTCGCGGAACTTCGCCACCCGCTGCGCGTTGACGTCGTCGACGCTGGGCAGTTCAGCTTCGATCAGCTTCTGCCGGGTGATCCGCTCGATCGACTTCAGCAGATGACGTTCCCGCGGAGAGACGAACAGCAGCGCCGTACCCGACCGGCCCGCCCTGCCCGTGCGGCCGATGCGGTGCACGTAGGACTCGGGGTCGTGCGGAATGTCGTAGTTGACGACGTGGCTGATCCGCTCGACGTCCAGGCCACGGGCCGCCACGTCGGTGGCCACCAGGATGTCGACACTGCCGTCCTTGAGATTTGCGATGGTCCGCTCACGCTGCGCCTGCGCGATGTCACCGTTGATCGCGGCGGCTGCGAAACCGCGGGCCTTCAACTTCTCCGCGACCTCTTCGGTGGCCTGCTTGGTGCGGACGAAGATGATCATCGCCGCGAACTGCTCGACTTCAAGGACCCGGGTCAGCGCGTCCATCTTGCGACGGCCGTCGACCTGGATGAACCGCTGCGAAATGTTGTCCGCCGTGGCGGTCTTCGCCTTGACCGCGACCTCGACGGCGTCGTGCAGGTATTTGTTGGTGATCTTGCGGATGGCCGGCGGCATGGTCGCCGAGAACAGGGCCACCTGCTTGTACTCGGGGGTGTCGGCGAGGATGCGCTCGACGTCTTCGGCGAAGCCCATCTGCAGCATCTCGTCGGCCTCGTCGAGCACAAGGTAATCCAGGTGCGAGAGATCCAGGTGACCCTTCTCCAGATGGTCGATCACCCGGCCCGGCGTACCGACGACCACCTGTGCCCCGCGCCGCAGGCCTGCCAGCTGCGGGCCGTAGGACGAGCCGCCGTAGATCGGCAGGACGTTGACGCCGGGCAGGTGCGCACCGTAGCGCCCGAATGCCTCAGCCACCTGCAGCGCCAACTCGCGCGTAGGCGCCAGCACCAGGGCCTGAGTCGCCCGACTCGAGGCGTCGATCTTGGACAGGATCGGGATGGCGAACGCCGCGGTCTTGCCGGTGCCGGTCTGGGCCAGGCCCACAACATCGGAGCCGGCCAGCATCGCCGGAATCGTGGCGGCCTGGATCGCCGAGGGCGACTCGTAGCCGACATCGACGACTGCCTGCAGCACCGACGGGTGAATCTGCAGGTCAGCAAAGGTGGGGTTGGTATCCCCCGGATCCGGGCTGGGATCCGGGCTCGGGCCCGGCTCTGTCGACGTCATCGTGACGGAAGTCTAGTGCCAAATCGCAGGCGGACCCGCAATACCAATGGCGGCACCCCCGCGCGTGCCTGCCGGACCGGCCGGAGGAAGCACGGTAGGTTGCCCAACTGTGAAGCAGGTCGTTGCGATTTTGGCGGCTCTCGTCACGCTTGCCGGGTGCGGATCGGGCGATTCCACCGTCTCCAAAACACCCGACGCCAGGCCGAACTCGGCCGCGACCGCGAGCCCGACCGCCACCGTGGCTGCGCCGACGTCTGCGGCCCCGCAGGCCGATCCGTGCGCGGTCAACCTCGCCGCCCCGGAAATCGCCAGGGCGGTCTCCGAGCTTCCCCGTGATCCGCGCAGCAACCAGGCCTGGAGTCCCGAACCGGTGGCCGGGAACTACAACGAATGCGCGCCGCTGTCGGTCGTGATCGTGCGGGCCAACACCAACGCCGAGCAGCCCAACACTCGGGCCGTGATGTTCCACCTGGGCAAGTTCATCCCGACCGGGGTACCCGACACCTACGGCTTCAACGGCATCGACAAGTCGGCGACCACCGGCGACACCGTGGCGTTGCAGTACTCCGGCGGCTTTCACGGGTTGGCGAGCACCGTGAAGTTCCGCTGGAACGGCAACGGCGTCGAGTTGATGGGCAACCTCTGACCCCATTTCGCCGCGGAACAGCATTCCCGGTTGTTAATCCACGCTCTTAACGACCCTCTCGTCACTCTCGCGGAATGCGGGCTGTGGGCTGTGGGCTGTGGGCTGGGGATAACCCCGAGCCGGAGCCCCTCAGATGTCGGGGCACCGCCCCAGGCTCGGCGCATGGGAACGATATTCGTGGGCAGCGAAGCGCTGGCCCGTGGCGAACTGACCAGAGGCCGCCTGCGATCGGCGTACCGGCCGATATTTCCTGACGTCTACCAACCGCGTATCGCCGAGCCGTCGCTGTACCGCAACACCGTCGGCGCGTGGCTGTGGTCGAAACGACGCGGCGTCATCACCGGTCGGGCCGCTGCAGCACTGCACGGAGCCGAGTGGGTCGACGAGGACGCGCCGATCGAACTGATCTGGCGTAACAACCGACCACCGCGCGGCATCATCACCCACAACGACCGGTTCACGTGCGACGACGTCGTCGAGATCAACGGCATGGCGGTCGTGACACTCCAGCGAGCGGCGCTCGACCTCGGCCGTTTCCTACCTCGCGGCACAGCCGTCGCGCACCTCGATGCGCTCGCCAGGGCGACCGGCCTGACGGCGGACCACGTCGCGCCACTCACCGAGGATTTCAAGGGGGCCCACGGGGTTCGACGCTGTCGCGAGGCTCTCGCGCTGATGGATGCCGGCGCCGAATCCCCGAAGGAAACCTGGCTGCGCCTCCTGGTGATCGACGCCGGATATTCACGCCCGAGAACGCAGATACCGGTGCTCAACGACTACGACTACCCGTTCGCCCGTCTCGACATGGGCTGGGAGGACGTGATGATCGCCCTCGAGTACGACGGCGAGATGCACCAGACCGACCGCTTGCGGTACGCCTGGGACGCCAAACGACTCCGCATGATTCAGCGCCGAGGCTGGCTGCACATCCGGGTGATCAAGGAGGACCGTCCCCGCGACATTCTCGATCGGGTGAGGGCGGCACGGGCGCAACGCGAGGCAGAACTCGGGGTCGTTAAGAGCGTGGGTTAGCAACCGGGAATGCTGTTCCGGGGGGATGTCGGCAGTTCCGCGGGGATGTCGGCGGGCTGACCTACAGTGGCAACGTGTTCGTCACCGACGACGACGTTGTGATCTACAGCGCGTCGGACCTCGCCGCGGCCGCCCGCTGCGAGTACGCCCTGTTGCGCTCGTTCGACGCTCAGCTCGGCCGGGGTCCGGCGGTCTCGGCGGAAGACGAATTGCTCGCGCGCACCGCAGAACTCGGCGGTGATCATGAACAGCGTCATCTCGACGAGCTGCGCGGCGAGGCCGAGGTGACAGTGATCGGCCGGCCGGCCTACACGGTGCCCGGCCTGAGTGCGGCCGCCGAAGCGACTCTGGCGGCGGTGCACCGCAGGGCGCCGGTGATCTATCAGGCCGCGATGTTCGACGGCCGGTTCGCCGGGTTCGCCGACTTCCTGCTGTTGTCGGACTCTGAGGACGGTGAACGCTACCGGCTGCGGGACACCAAGCTGGCCCGGTCGGTGAAGGTCGAGGCGCTGCTCCAGCTGGCTGCGTACACCGAGACGCTCGCCGCGGCGGGCGTGCCGGTGGCCGCCGAGGTAGAGCTGGTGCTGGGCGACGGTGCCACCGCCAGCTACCCGGTCGACGAACTGCTTCCGGTGTACCGGCCCCGCCGCGCGGCCCTGCAGCAGCTGCTGGATGACCACTTGGCCGCCGGCGAGCCGGTCAGCTGGGAAGACGCCGGCGTGCGGGCATGCTTCCGCTGCCCCGAATGCAGCATCGAGGTGCGCGGCCACGACGACCTGTTGTTGGTGGCGGGTATGCGGGTGAGCCAGCGGGCCCGGTTGATCGATGCAGGCATCACCACGGTGGCCGCCCTCACCGCACACCACGGTCCGGTCGACGGGCTGCATCCACGCATCCTGACCGGACTGACCGCGCAGGCCCGGTTGCAAATCGCGCCGCGGGTCGACGGCAAGCCGCCCTACGAGGTGGTGGATGCGCAACCACTCATGGCGCTGCCGAACCCCGACAAGGGCGACCTGTTCTTCGATTTCGAGGGCGACCCACTGTGGACCGACGACGGCGTGCAGTGGGGCCTGGAATACATGTTCGGCGTGCTCGGCACCGGCACATCCAGGGCCGACAACGATTTTCACCCGCTGTGGGCACACAACCGCGCCGAGGAGCGCCAAGCGCTGCGCGACTTCCTCGCCATGGTGCGCAAGCGGCGCAGGCGATATCCGAACATGCACATCTACCACTACGCCGCCTACGAGAAGACCGCGCTGCTGCGGCTGGCCGGGCGTTACGGCGAGGGTGAGGACGCCGTCGACGACCTGCTGCGCAATGGCGTGCTGGTCGACCTGTACCCCTTGGTGCGCAAGAGTATTCGCGTCGGCACCGAGAACTACAGCCTCAAATCCCTTGAGCCGCTGTACATGGGTTCCCAGCTGCGCAGCGGCGACGTCACCACCGCCACCGCGTCCATCAACCAGTACGCGCAGTACTGTGCGCTGCGCGCCGACGGGTGCGACGACGAAGCGGCAACCGTCCTCAAAGAGATCGAGGACTACAACCGCTACGACTGCACATCCACCCGCAAGTTGCGGGACTGGCTGATCAACCGGGCCATCGAAAACAGTGTTCCGCCGATGGGCGCACAGGCGGTCGGCCGCGATGCGCCCGTGGAACCCGAGGATCAGTTGGCCCGCACGCTGCGCCGCTTCGCCGGTGACACCGACCGCAGCCCGCAACAGCAGGCCGTGGCGATGATCGCGGCCGCCAGGGGGTACCACCGCCGCGAGGACAAGCCGTTCTGGTGGGGGCATTTCGACCGGTTGAACCATCCGGTCGAGGAATGGGCCGACGGCTCAGGGGTTTTCGTCGCAGACACTGCCGTCGTCGACACCGACTGGCAAACTCCGCCACGGGCCCGTAAACCTCAAAGACGGGTACGGCTCACGGGCGCACTGGCGACCGGCGAACTGAACAAGGAGATGTACGGGCTCTACGAGCCTCCGGCGCCGATTGGTCTCAGCGAAGATCCGGAGCGACGCGGCTGCGGGTCCGTGCAGGTGCTGGAGGTCGACGATCCTTCCGCGCCGTCCGAGGTGCTGATTCTCGAACGGGAACCCAAGGGCGGCACGACATTCGATCAGTTTCCGTTCGCGTTGACGCCGGGGCCGCCGATCCGCACCACCGCGCTGCGCGAGTCGATCGAGGCGGCCGCCAACCAGATCGCCGCGGGGCTGCCGCAGCTGCCGGACAACGCCGTCATCGACATCCTGCTGCGTCGGCCACCACGCACCCGCAGCGGAGCGCCGCTCCCCCAGACCGGCGACCGGGTCGAGGAGATCACCGCGGCACTACTGGAGTTGGACTCGTCGTATCTGGCGGTGCACGGGCCGCCGGGCACCGGTAAGACCTTCACATCGGCGGCGGTGATCGCCAGGCTGGTCAAGGATCACCGGTGGCGTATCGGGGTTGTCGCGCAGTCACATGCGGTGGTGGAGAACCTGTTCCGCGATGTGGTGGCGGCCGGGGTGGACGCGGAGGTGGTCGCCAAGAAGCCGCACGGGAACAACCCATGCTGGACCGAGCTCGCCGAGAAGGACTACCCGGCGTTCGTGTCGGACCACCACGGGTGCGTAATCGGCGGGACCGCGTGGGATTTCGCCAATCCCGCGCGCGTCGAGCCGGGCAGTCTGGACCTGTTGGTGGTCGAGGAAGCCGGACAGTACAGCCTGGCCAACACCATCGCGGTGGCTGCGGCGGCCGCCAATTTGCTGCTCCTCGGTGATCCGCAACAGCTGCCGCAGGTCAGCGCAGGCACTCACCCCGAACCGGTGGACACCTCGGCGCTGGGCTGGCTGGTGGACGGCCGGCACACCCTGCCCGCCGAGCTGGGCTACTTCCTGGACTGCTCGTACCGCATGCACCCCGCGGTGTGCTCGGCGGTGTCACGGCTGTCCTACGACGGGCGGTTGCGCTCGGTCGACGCGGTGACCTCGGCCCGCCGTCTCGAAGGACAGCCGCCGGGCGTGCGAGTGCTGCTCGTCGATCACGACGGCAACGCCACCGACAGTCCCGAGGAGGCCAAGGTGATCGTCGGCGAGATCGAGCGCCTGCTCGGTTCTGCCTGGACCGACGAGCACGGCACCACACCGCTGGCCCAACAGCACATTCTGGTGGTGACGCCGTACAACGCCCAGGTGGTGGCGCTGCGCCGGCGGCTGGACGCCGCGGGGCTGACCGAGGTCCGGGCCGGAACGGTGGACAAGTTCCAGGGCCAGCAGGCGCCGGTGGTCTTCATTTCCATGGTGGCGTCCTCGATCGATGACGTGCCACGCGGAATCTCGTTCCTGCTCAACAGGAATCGGCTCAATGTCGCAGTCAGCCGGGCCAAGTACGCAGCGGTGATCGTGCGGTCGGCCACGCTGACCGAATACCTGCCCGCCACTCCGGCCGGCATGGTGGAGTTGGGTGCATTCCTGCGGGCGTGTGATACACCGACGGAGTGACGGAAACGCTTACCGAACGGCTCGCGGCAATCGTCGGCGCCGGCCATGTCAGCACCGATCCCGATGTGCTGGCAGGCCGCTCGGTCGACCACACCGGGCGCTATCGCGGTCGGGCCACGGTGCTGGTTCGCCCCCGCGACGGTAACGAGGTGGCCGCGGTGCT
Organism: Mycolicibacterium sp. XJ870; assembly: GCF_053483975.1. Classification (NCBI taxonomy): domain Bacteria; kingdom Bacillati; phylum Actinomycetota; class Actinomycetes; order Mycobacteriales; family Mycobacteriaceae; genus Mycobacterium; species Mycolicibacterium sp. XJ870. The sequence continues at coordinate 138,449 of NZ_JBEFTI010000008.1, read as the reverse complement.
GCGGGCCTGCCGCGAGGCCGGGGTATGTGTCACGGTGCAGGGCGGACGGACCTCGCTGGTCGCCGGAACGGTGCCCGAGAACGACGACGTCCTGCTCTCGACCGAGCGACTGACCGAGATGGGTGTCGTCGACGTGGTGGAGCGCCGGGTCAGCGTGGGTGCCGGGGTGACGCTGGCGGCCGTGCAGCGCGCCGCGACGGCGGCGGGCCTGGTGTTCGGCGTGGATCTGGCGGCGCGTGATTCGGCCACGGTGGGCGGGATGGCCTCGACCAACGCCGGCGGCCTGCGCACTGTGCGCTACGGCAACATGGGCGAGCAGGTGCTGGGCCTTGATGTGGCGCTGCCCGACGGGTCGATCGTGCACCGGCACAGCCGGGTACGTCGGGACAACACCGGCTACGACCTGGCCTCGCTGTTCGTCGGCGCCGAGGGCACCCTCGGGGTCATCACCGGCCTGGATCTACGGCTGCATCCCTCCCCGACTCACCGGGTGACCGCGGTCTGCGGCTTCGCCGAGCTGGGCGCACTCGTCGAAACCGGGCGGCTGTTCCGAGATTTGGACGGCATCGCCGCACTGGAGCTGATCGATGCCAGAGCCGGCGCGCTGACCGCCGAGCATCTGGGAGTTCCGGCGCCGGTCGACGGCGCCTGGCAGCTGCTCATCGAACTGGCCGGCGACACCGACCAGACCGAACGTCTCGCCGACGCGCTCGACGGTGCCCAGCTGTGTGGTGAGCCGGCGGTCGGCGTCGACGTCAATGCTCAGCAACGGTTGTGGCAGGTGCGGGAATCGGTGGCCGAGGTGCTCGGCCTGTTCGGGCCGCCACTGAAATTCGATGTCTCCCTTCCCCTGTCAGCCATCCAGGGTTTCGCGACGGCGGCCGCCGAGCTGGTGGCCGAGCATGCGCCTGATGCCATCCCGGTGTTGTTCGGTCATATCGGCGAGGGGAACCTGCATCTCAACGTGCTGCGCTGCTCCGCCGACGCCGAACGCGGGCTCTACGCCGCGATGATGGCGTTGATCGCGGACTGTGGCGGCAACGTCAGTTCCGAGCACGGTGTGGGCACCCGCAAGCGCGACTACGTGGCGATGTCCCGCACCGAGGCCGACATCGCGGCGATGCGCACGGTCAAGGCCGCGTTCGACCCGGCGGGATACCTCAACCCGGCAGTGCTGTTCAGCTAGCCACCTCGCGCGGAGAAACTACTCGTCGCCGGAGCGCGAATGCCTGCCGATCGGCTCAACCGATGATGTCGACGGCGGTTCCTCCAAAAGCTGGGCGAGGATCTGCTGCCACGGATCCTCGACGGGCACCGCGGTCAGCGGCTCGGTGACACTGTCGTCGTCGGCCGGCCGGCTCACGTGTGGCACCGGTTCATCCCGCGCGAGGATGTACTCGACGTATTCGTCATCGTCGGGGTATTCCGGCAGGAAGCGGTTGTCCGGCCCGACCACACGCAGCGCCTCGGTCTGTTCCTCGGACTCCTCTTCGGCGGGCGGCTGCGTCGGGACCGACCCGGTGCCGAAGCCCAGTAGGAACAGTGCGGCCACCACCCCGAACAGGGCGACGAACGCCGGCAACAACATCGCCTGCGACATCGCCGCCGCGAACGGCTCGTGGAGGTATGCCGGCAGCGGAGCGGCCGCGCCCTCACCGGCAGGAGCGGCAGCGGGCGAGCCCGGCAGTTCGGCACTGATCCGTGAGGTCATGTACGCCGCGATCCCCGCGCTGCCCAGCACCGAGCCGATCTGACGGGTGGTGTTGTAAACCCCGGATCCGGCTCCCGCCAGATCCGGCGGCAGGTTGCGGGTCGCGGTAGCCGCCAACGGTGACCAGATGAAGGCCATGCCGACGCCCATCAGCAGCTGCGGCAGGAGCAGCCGCCAGATCGGGGTGGTCGGGGTCATTTCGATCGACAGCCACGTCAGCCCGATCGCCATGGCGGAGAACCCGAAACCGATCACCGGCATCGGATGGGCCCGGTCGACGATGCGTCCGACGAGCGGCGCCAGCAGCCCGCTGGCAATCGCCGTCGGCGCGGTCAGCAAAGCCGACCGGATCGGGGACAACCCGCACACCGTTTGCGCATAGAACATCAACGGCAGGATCATCGCCGTCACCGCGAACCCGATGGTCGCGACGCCGACGTTGGCGAGGCTGAAGTCGCGATCGGCGAAGATCCGGAGTGGGATCAGCGGCTCGCGGGTGTTGACCGCCTGCCAGAAGACGAAGGCCGCCATCACACCGACACCCAGCGCTGCGGTGCCCCAGACCCACGGCGCCCAATGCCGGGACTGGCCCTCCTGCAGCGCGAACACGATGAGGAACATGCCGAAGCCGGAGAGCAGGACGCCGGGCACGTCGAACCGGTGCTGCTGGGTGGGCAGAACCGGCACCAGCCAGACCGCGAGGCCGAGGCCGAGGATTCCGATCGGAACGTTGACGAAGAAGATCCACTGCCAGCCCAGTCCGTCGACCAGGACGCCGCCTGCGAGCGGGCCGGCGAGCGTCGCCACCCCGGCGGTGGCCCCCCACACACTCATCGCGACCCCGCGCCGCTCGGCCGGGAAAATGCGGGTGATGGTGGACAACGTCTGCGGTGTCAGCAGCGCCGCGCCGATGCCCTGCACCACCCTGGCGGCGATCAGCGTCTCGATGCTGCCGGCCAGCCCGCACCACAACGACGCCGCAGTGAAGACGGCAAGTCCGGCGAGGTAGAGATTCTTCGGCCCGTACATGTCGCCGAGCCGGCCCGCGACGAGCAGCGGGACCGCGTACGCCAGCAGATAGGCACTGGTCACCCAGATCACGCCGTCGTAATCGGCGCCCAGCTCGGCCATGATCGTCGGGTTCGCGACGGCAACGATGGTGGCGTCGACGAGGATCATGAAGAAGCCGACCATCATGGCCCACAACGCGTTCCACGGGTTGTGGGCCTCGATCCGGGCGTTCAGCGATGGGAACATGACGGGTTCAGTGAGTGGTCGGCGGTTTGCGGCGCCCAGCCGACGCTACGGTTCGACCGGAATCCGGACAAGTCCGAGGCCGATGGCCGGATCAAGCCGGTTCGGAAACCGCCTCGGAAACCACGTCGTCGTCCAGCGGGAAGTCGTCAAGGTCGTCATCACCGCCGCGGGCGCCAACGGTCACGAGTGCCACCAGGGCGACCAGCATCCCGACCGTCATCACCGCGGCAAGGGCCAGCGCGCCGTTGCCGAGGGCACCGACGAGCGGCGCCACGGCGGCCCCGATACCGAACTGAGCGGCGCCCAGCAGCGCGGCGGCGGTACCGGCGGCATCCGGATGCCGCGACAGGGCGAGTGCCGGTGCGTTGGGGATCACCAGCCCCATGGCGGCCAGGATCGCGAAGACCGGCACGAGGAATCCGAACAACCCGCCGACCTGTGCGATGGTCAGCCCGATGAACCCGAACCCGGCCACCGCTGCCGCGGTCAGAGCGGTCAGGGTGATGGTCTGCGGCGTGAACCGTCGCAGCAGCACCACGTTCAACTGCGTCGAACCGATCAGTGCGATCGCGCCGGCGGCGAACACCAACGCGAACATCTGCTGGTCGAGCCCGTACCGGCCCTGCAGCACGAACGGCGCCGCCGAGATATAGGCGAACAGGCCCGACATGCCGAGCCCCGCGACCAGCACGAGGATCACAAACCGGGAGTCGCGCAGCAGTTCGCCGTAGGTGCCGATGATGCCGCGCACCTTGAGCGGACGGCGATGCGACACCGGCAGCGTTTCGGGCAGCGCCAGCGCGGCCACCAGCAGCAGGCCACCGGCCAGCACCACCAGCGCGACGAAGACCCAGTGCCACGATCCCTTGAGCAGCACCGCAGCGCCCAACGACGGCGCCAGCACCGGTGCCACGCCGAGGACGAGCATCAGCCGCGACATCACCGTGGCGGCCGCCGAACCGGCGAACAGGTCGCCGACGACGGCGATCGCGACCACGGCGGCCGCGGCAGCACCCATCCCCTGCAGGCCGCGCGCCAAGCCGAGCATCACGATGTTCGGAGACAGCACACACAGGATCGAGGCGAGCATGTGCAGCACGATGCCCGCCATCAAGGGCCGTCGGCGGCCGAGCGAATCCGACAGCGGGCCCACGATCAGCTGGCCCAGGGCCAGCCCGGCCAGCGTTCCGGTGAGCGTCAGCTGCGCAACCGAGGACGATACCGACAGCTCTTCGCCGATCTTCGGCAGCGCAGGCAGATACATGTCGATGGTGAGCGGCCCCAGAGCGACGAGCGCGCCGAGCACCAGGATCATCCGGATACGGCCCGGAGCGCCCGCAATATTCGTCTGGCCCACGTCGGGCGATGATGCCATGAAATTGATTAGCTCCGCATACCAGTTTTTTGTTCCCGGTTCGTCCGATGCCCGGCAGTGATCGCTGTCACTGCCGGGCACCTATGGCTGGTTCCTGTTCGTTCTCACCGATGTCAGGCCGACGGGATAGCCTGGACAGTCAACGACGGGTTCACACATGGAGAGGCCCTGATAGTGCGCGCTCGATCCAAGAGCCAGTTGCCGGCGACCGTTGACGGTGCTGCCGGGCCGTCAGAAGATCCTTCTACCGCTGCCAAGGTGCTCTCGCAGATCATCGAACGCAGTTCGCGCGTTCAGGCGCCCGCCGTCAAGGCCTATGTGGACCGGCTGCGCAGCCACGATCCGGACGCCACCCCGGCCGAGATCGTCACCAAGCTGGAGAAGCACTACCTCGCAGCCGTGATGGCCAGCGGGGCCGCCGTCGGCTCGGCGGCGGCGTTCCCCGGCATCGGCACCCTGGCCGCGTTGTCGGCGGTGGCAGGCGAGACCGTGGTGTTCCTCGAGGCCACCTCGGTGTTCGTACTCGCGGTCGCCGAAGTTCATGGCATACCCGCCGAGCACCGCGAACGCCGTCGTGCGCTCGTACTTTCGGTCCTCGTCGGTGAGGACAGCAAGCACGCCATGGCCGATCTGCTGGGTACCGGCCGCACGAGCGGCGCGTGGCTGTCCGAGGGCGCGGCGACGCTGCCGCTGCCGGCGGTGTCCCAACTCAACAACCGGCTGCTCAAGTACTTCGTCAAGAGGTATACGCTCAAGCGCGGCGCGATGGCTGTCGGCAAACTGCTGCCGGTGGGTATCGGTGCTGTCATCGGCGGGGTCGGCAACCGGCTGATGGGTAAGAAGATCGTCGCCAACGCACGCAAGGCGTTCGGCGCACCCCCGCCACGGTGGCCCGCAACGTTGCATGTGCTGCCGTCCGCTCAGCCCTAGGGATCACGCAAACCCTCCCGGACCCACACAGTTCCCAGAAATGTGGTGCCGTGGCCGGTGTGCGCCGAAAGGCGATAGCCTTTATGCGGCGGTCGAGCGGGGTCAACCGCCCACAGGAAAACACGAGCGGCGAGCGTCCTTGCCACAGCTTGCCGGGAACAAGAATCGAGGCGAGTGCCTGCCGTGAGCAGTTCACCTTCACCATTCGGACAGAACGAGTGGTTGGTCGAGGAGATGTATCGCAAGTTCCGCGAAGATCCCTCTTCGGTGGATCCCAGTTGGCACGAATTCCTGGTCGACTACTCCCCCGAACCAACGACCGATAGCGCAGTCGCAAACGGCCAGACGACAGCTCCCGTCGCGCCGGCAACGCCCGCACCGGCCCCGCCTCCTGCACCGGCCAAGCCGGCTCCCGCCAAGCCGGAACCCAAGCCGACAGCCGCCAAGCCTGCGCCCGAGGCAGCCCCCGCGCCGGCGGCCAAGCCTGCCGCCAAGCCCGCGCCGGTAGCCGAGGGCGACCAATCCCAGGTGTTGCGAGGCGCGGCGGCCGCCGTCGTCAAGAACATGAACGCGTCGCTGGAAGTACCGACCGCGACCAGCGTCCGCGCGATCCCCGCCAAGCTGATGATCGACAACCGCGTCGTCATCAACAACCACCTCAAGCGCACCCGCGGCGGCAAGATCAGCTTCACCCACCTGCTCGGCTACGCGATCGTCCAGGCGGTCAAGAAGTTCCCGAACATGAATCGGCACTTCACCGTGGTCAACGGCAAGCCCACCGCGGTCACGCCTGCCCATACGAACCTGGGCCTGGCCATCGACCTTCCGGGCAAGGACGGCAACCGCTCTCTTGTGGTCGCCGCCATCAAGCGTTGCGAGACAATGCGTTTCGGCCAGTTCATCGCCGCCTACGAGGACATCGTGCGACGTGCCCGCGACGGCAAGCTGACCGCCGAGGACTTCTCCGGCGTGTCGATCTCCCTGACCAACCCCGGCACCATCGGCACCGTGCACTCGGTCCCCCGCCTCATGCAGGGCCAGGGCGCCATCGTCGGCGCCGGCGCGATGGAATACCCCGCGGAGTTCCAGGGCGCCAGCGATGAGCGCATCGCCGACCTCGGTATCGGCAAGCTCATCACCCTGACCTCAACGTATGACCACCGCATCATCCAGGGCGCGGAGTCGGGCGACTTCCTGCGGACGATCCACCAGCTGCTGCTCGATGACGAGTTCTTCGACGAGATCTTCCGCGAGCTCGGGATTCCCTACGAGCCGGTGCGCTGGCGCAGGGACAACCCCGACTCGATCGAGGACAAGAACGCCCGCGTCATCGAGCTGATCGCGGCTTACCGCAACCGCGGCCACCTGATGGCCGATATCGACCCGCTGCGCTTGGACAACACCCGGTTCCGCAGCCACCCCGATCTCGACGTGCTGACCCATGGTCTGACGCTGTGGGACCTGGACCGCGAGTTCAAGGTCGACGGGTTCGCCGGTGCGGAGTACAAGAAGCTGCGCGATGTGCTGTCGGTGCTGCGCGACGCCTACTGCCGCCACGTCGGCGTGGAGTACACCCACATCCTGGAACCCGAACAGCAGAAGTGGATTCAGGACCGCGTCGAGACCAAGCACGACAAGCCGACCGTCGCGCAGCAGAAGTACATTCTGTCGAAGCTGAATGCGGCCGAGGCGTTCGAGACGTTTTTGCAGACCAAATACGTTGGCCAGAAGCGGTTCTCGCTCGAAGGCGCGGAGACCGTCATCCCGATGATGGACGCGGTGATCGACCAGTGCGCCGAGCACGCGCTCAACGAGGTCGTCATCGGTATGCCGCACCGCGGCAGGCTCAACGTGCTGGCCAACATCGTCGGCAAGCCGTACTCCCAGATCTTCAGCGAGTTCGAGGGCAATCTCAACCCCTCGCAGGCGCACGGGTCGGGCGATGTGAAGTACCACCTCGGGGCCGGCGGCAACTACATCCAGATGTTCGGCGACAACGACATCGAGGTGTCGTTGACGGCCAACCCGTCACACCTGGAGGCCGTCGACCCGGTGCTCGAGGGACTGGTGCGCGCCAAGCAGGATCTGCTCGACAGCGGTAAGGACGCGGACGGTTCCGGCGAGTATCCGGTTGTGCCGCTGATGCTGCACGGCGATGCGGCGTTCGCCGGCCAGGGTGTGGTCGCCGAGACCCTGAACCTGGCGCTGCTGCGCGGCTACCGCACCGGCGGCACCATCCACATCGTGGTCAACAACCAGATCGGGTTCACCACCGCCCCAACGGATTCGCGCTCGAGCGAGTACTGCACGGATGTGGCGAAGATGATCGGGGCGCCGATCTTCCACGTCAACGGTGACGATCCGGAGGCGTGCGCCTGGGTGGCGCGGCTGGCTGTCGACTTCCGGCAGGCGTTCAAGAAGGACGTCATCATCGACATGCTGTGCTACCGCCGCCGCGGGCACAACGAGGGTGACGATCCGTCGATGACCCAGCCGTACATGTACGACGTCATCGACACCAAGCGCGGCTCGCGCAAGGCCTACACCGAAGCCCTGATCGGCCGCGGTGACATCTCGATGAAAGAGGCCGAGGACGCCCTGCGCGACTACCAGGGGCAGTTGGAGCGGGTGTTCAACGAGGTCCGCGAGCTGGAGAAGCACACGATCGAGCCGAGTGAGTCGGTGGAAGCCGATCAGCAGATCCCGCAGCGGCTCGCCACAGCCGTCGACAAGTCACTGCTGGCCCGGATCGGCGATGCCCACCTGGCTCTGCCGGAGGGCTTCACCGTGCACCCGCGCGTCAAGCCGGTGCTGGAGAAGCGCCGCGAGATGGCCTACGAGGGCAAGATCGACTGGGCGTTCGCCGAGATGCTGGCACTCGGGACGCTGGTCTCCGAAGGCAAGCTGGTGCGGTTGAGCGGCCAGGACACCCAGCGCGGCACCTTCACCCAGCGCCATTCGGTGATCGTCGACCGTAAGACCGGGGAGGAGTTCACCCCGCTGCAGCTGTTGGCCACCAACACCGACGGCACGCCGACCGGCGGCAAGTTCCTGGTGTACAACTCCGCGCTGTCGGAGTTCGCCGCGGTGGGCTTCGAGTACGGCTACTCGGTGGGCAATCCCGACGCGATGGTGCTGTGGGAGGCGCAGTTCGGCGACTTCGTCAACGGTGCGCAGCCGATCATCGACGAGTTCATCTCATCGGGCGAGGCCAAGTGGGGCCAGCTGTCCGATGTGGTGTTGCTGCTGCCGCACGGCCACGAAGGCCAGGGCCCGGACCACACCTCCGGTCGCATCGAACGCTTCCTGCAGCTGTGGGCTGAAGGCTCGATGACGATCGCGGTGCCGTCCACCCCGGCGAACTACTTCCATCTGCTGCGCAGGCACGGCCTGGACGGCATCCAGCGTCCGCTGATCGTCTTCACGCCGAAGTCGATGCTGCGCAACAAGGCTGCAGTCAGCGACATCCGCGACTTCACCGAGCAGAAGTTCCGCTCGGTGCTCGAAGAGCCGACCTACACGGATGGGGACGGCGATCGCGACAAGGTCCGCCGGGTGCTGCTGACCAGCGGCAAGCTCTACTACGAGCTCGCAGCGCGCAAAGCCAAGGAGAACCGCGAGGACGTGGCGATCGTCCGGATCGAACAGCTGGCCCCGCTGCCCAAGCGGCGGCTGGCCGAGACACTGGACCGGTATCCGAATGTTCAGGAGAAGTTCTGGGTTCAGGAGGAGCCGGCCAACCAGGGCGCCTGGCCGTCGATCGGGCTGACCCTGCCCGAGGTGCTGCCGGAGTACTTCACCCCGATCAAGCGGATCTCGCGGCGGGCCATGAGCGCACCGTCGTCGGGCTCGTCGAAGGTGCATGCCGTCGAGCAGCAGGAGATCATCGACGAGGCGTTCGCCTAACGCCTACCTTCACCGGGTCAGCACCACCGGGCCGTCGGCGGTGATCGCGACGGTGTTCTCGGTGTGGGCGGTGCGGGATCCGTCCGCGGATCGGATCGTCCAGCCGTCGCGATCGAACACGATGCGGTCGGTGGTGCGGGCGAACCACGGTTCGAGTGCCAGTGTCATGCCTGGACGCAGCGGCATGCCACGGCCGGGGCGGCCGCGGTTGGGAACATGCGGATCCTCGTGCATGGTGCGCCCCAACCCGTGGCCACCGAATTCGAGGTTGACCGGATATCCGTAATCGGCTGCGACGGCACCGATCGCCGCCGAGATGTCGCCGAGCCGGCCGCCGGGTTGCGCGGCGGCAGTCCCGGCGGCCAGCGCCTCCTCGGTGGCGCGGACCAGGCGCACGTCTTCGGGCGCAGGCGTTCCGACGATGACGGTGCGGGCCGCGTCGGCCACCCAGCCGTCGATCGACACCGCGAAGTCCATACTCAGCACGTCACCGTCCCGTAGCCGATAGTCATGCGGAAGGCCGTGCAGCACAGCGTCGTTCACCGACAGGCAGATCACGTTGCGAAACGGGCTCGAGCCGAACGACGGGTGGTAGTCCCAATAGCAGGACTGCGCGCCGCGGCCCTCGACCATGCCGCGGGCATGCAGTTCGAGGTCGAGCAGGTTGACCCCGATGTCAGCGAGCTTGGTCAACTCGGTGAGCACTTCGGCGACGAAGCTGCCGGTGACCCGCATGCGTTCGATTTCGTCGGCCGTCTTCAGCTCGATCACGTGCCCTCCTCGGTATTCAAATACCAACACTAGCGGTATATAAATACCAGCGCTAGCGTGGTGTCGTGGTCCGGACCCCTCTGACACCCGAGCAGATCGCTGCCGGTCGGCGCCTGGGAGCGAGCCTGCGCGCCGCCCGCGCGTCGCGCACCCTCGACGACGTCGCCGCCCAAGCCCGCATCTCGCCGGAGACGCTGCGCAAGATCGAGACCGGGCGCCTGCCCTCTCCTGCGTTCGGCACCGTGGTCGGGCTCAGTGCGGCACTCGGGATCGACCTACAGGCGCTCGCCGATGCGTGGTGCGACGCGAGCACTCCCGCAGTCGCTAGTTAGCAGCGGGCCGGAACCGAGGGCCACACAAACGAGACCGCGGGTACCGGCTAATCTCGGTGCCAACCAACAGACACGAGGAGTGTGGGTATGGAGGGCTTCGCCGGAAAGGTCGCCGTCGTCACCGGTGCCGGATCGGGAATCGGTCAGGCACTTGCCATCGAACTGGGCCGGTCGGGTGCCAAGGTGGCCATCTGCGACGTCGACACCGAGGGGCTCGCCGCCACCGAGGAGCGTCTGAAGGCGATCGGCGCCCCGGTCAAGGCCGATCGGCTCGACGTCACCGAACGAGAGGCGTTCCTGCTCTACGCCGACGCGGTCGCCGAACACTTCGGCAAGGTCAACCAGATCTACAACAACGCAGGTATCGCCTTCACCGGCGATGTCGAGATCAGCCAGTTCAAAGACATCGAACGCGTGATGGACGTCGACTTCTGGGGCGTCGTGAACGGCACCAAGGCTTTCCTGCCGCACCTCATCGCTTCCGGCGACGGCCACGTGGTCAACGTGTCGAGCGTCTTCGGGCTGTTCTCGGTGCCGGGTCAGGCCGCCTACAACTCCGCAAAGTTCGCCGTGCGCGGGTTCACCGAGGCGCTGCGGCAAGAGATGGTGCTGGCCAAGCACCCGGTCAAAGTCACCACCGTGCACCCTGGCGGCATCAAGACCGCCATCGCACGCAATGCCGGCGCCGCCGAAGGCTTGGATGCCAAAGAACTCGCCGAGACATTCGACAAGAAGCTGGCTAATACGACGCCACAGCGCGCCGCCGTGATCATCCTCGACGGCGTGCGCAAGAACAAGGCTCGCGTACTCGTCGGCCCGGACGCCAAGGTCCTCGACCTCATCGTGCGGATCACCGGCTCGGGCTACCAGCGGCTGTTCCAGTCCGTCGTCGGCAAGACGATGCCGCGCTAGGCGCACCCTCGATCGCCGTGACCGTGCGCGGAATGCTGCTGATTCGCGGCGTGCCGGGCAACAGACACGCACGCTCGTGGTGCTACGTCAGTGGCCGAGAGGATTGGCCTGCAGGAAAGCGTCGGCCACCGCACCGGGGTCGGCGCCTTCTGCGACCTGGCGCCGCATGTCGGCCAGGGAGCCGGTGTCCAGTACGCCGGCGATCTCGTTGAGCGCCAGGATCTGCCGCTCGCCGAGTTCGTTGCGGCGGTAAAGCGGCACGAGATTCTCGGCACGGATCAACGATGTCTTGTCGGCCAGCACCACGAGGTCTGACGGGATGGTCGGGTCGGCTGTCGTCGACCAGGCCGCGTTGATCGTCCCGGCGCGCAGCGCCGCGAACAGGCTCTCCTCGTCGGGAAACGCCCGGGTCTTCGGCAACGTGCAGGAGCCCACCTCCGCGGGCACCCGCGCACCGGCGACCGATCCGGGTCGCACCTTGGCACAGTTGCGCCGCAGTGCCGCCACATCGCTTCCGTCCCAATCCGCTGAGGTCGCCTCGGTCACCACGATGGCGGGCTTGTCCTGGGCTGACATGGTGTAGTCACCGGCGGCGACACCCTCCGGCAACGCCGAGACCAGATCGCGGTAGACCTGTTCGTCGGCGCGGGCCGTGGCGGCGGGGTCCAATGACGTCAGGAGCCTGCCGGTGAACCCCGGAAGCACGGTGACCGACCCGGAGTCCAGGGCTCCCGTTCCCTCGTCGGTGTCGACGACCGCAGCGGGTGTCCCGTAATACCGCAGCGCCGCCGCGTACAGATGGCCGGCGACCGCAGACTCGGACCCGGGTCCCGCCCCGACCGCCAGAGCGGCCGGGGCCGGGTTGCCACCGCAACCGGCGATCAGCAGCGCAAGCAGCGCCAATGCCAGGGTGCGGCGCACGTGACGGCTCAGACCTCGGAGGCCGCCGCGACGGCAGCAGCGACCGCCGGACCGACCCGCGGATCCAGCGCGCTGGGCACGATGTGGTCGACGGCCAGGTCGTCGCCGACCACCGAGAAGATCGCTTCGGCCGCGGCAACCTTCATCTTCTCGGTGATGCGCCGGGCGCCGGCGTCGAGCGCACCCCGGAACACACCGGGGAATGCCAGCACGTTGTTGATCTGATTCGGGAAGTCGCTGCGCCCCGTGGCGACGACGGCCGCGTACTTGCGAGCGGCATCGGGATGGATCTCCGGATCCGGGTTGGACAGCGCGAAGACGATGCCGTTGGGGGCCATCGTCGCGATGAGCTCCTCGGGCACCAGGCCGGCTGACACCCCGAGAAAGACGTCGGCGTCCTTGAGTGCCTCGGCCATGCCGCCGGTCAGCCCGCGCGGGTTGGTGCGCTCGGCCAGTTCGGCCTTGAACGGGTTGAGACCGTCACGGCCGCTGGAGACGATGCCCCGCGAGTCCAGCACGACGATGTCGGTGATGCCCTTGGCCAGCAAGATGTTGGTGCATGCCACACCCGCGGCGCCCGCACCGGAGACCACGACCCGCAGCTCGTGCATGTCGCGCTCGAGCACCTTGGTGGCGCCCAGCAGCGCGGCGAGCACGACGATCGCGGTGCCGTGCTGATCGTCATGCATGACAGGACAATCCAGCGCCTCGATCACCCGGCGCTCGATCTCGAAGCACCGCGGCGCCGAGATGTCCTCCAGGTTCACCGCGCCGAAAGTCGGGCGCAGCCGGATCAGGGTCTCGACGATCTCGTCGGGATCTTTGGTGGCCAGCACGATCGGGATCGAGTCGAGCCCGCCGAACGTCTTGAACAGTGCGCTCTTGCCCTCCATGACGGGCAACGACGCGGCCGGACCGATGTCGCCGAGGCCCAGCACCGCACTGCCGTCGCTGACCACGGCGACCAGACGGTTGGCCCAGGTGTACTTGGCGGCCAGCGTGTGGTCCGTGGCGATGGCCCGGCTCACCTGGGCAACGCCGGGCGTATAGGCGATCGACAACGCCCGCTGGGTGTCCAGTGGGGCCTTCAATTCGACCGAGAGCTTGCCGCCTTCATGAGCGGCGAAAATCTCCGCGTCTTCGATGACAACTTGCGGGGTACGCGCCTCTGACGAGCGCTCGGACGAGGAAGCGACTGTGGATTCCGACACCGCGTCAGGGTACTTCAACGACGAATCTCACATCGCCGGGTTCCCCCTTCGTGAGCGTTACGCAACAGGACGCACGCGTACCATCTCAAGTGCAGTTACGGCTGAGGGGAGATCCAGCGAATGCCGTCGTTCCGTGCATTGCCACCGCAGCTGCACCGTCCCGCGGCGCGCAGCCGAACCACCTCGACCGACGCTGCAACCATTCATGTTCCGGTCGCCCGAGCGATGGTCGACTGCGGCGTGTACAGCGACGGCACCCGACTGTCCGGCAAGTACACCCACGCCGCAGCCGTGGAAAAAGTACGTGAATTGCAGGCCGCCGATAAGAGGGCCTTCGTCTGGATCGGCCTGCACGAACCCGACGAGTTCCAGATGCAGTCGGTTGCCGAAGTGTTCGGCCTGCACGAACTGGCAGTCGAGGACGCGGTGCATGCCCATCAGCGGCCGAAACTGGAGCGCTACGACAAGACCCTCTTCCTCGTGTTGAAGACGGTCAACTACATCGCGCACGAGTCCGGCACCACCGCCGGTGAGATCGTCGAGACGGGCGAGATCATGATCTTCGTCGGCCCTGATTTCGTCGTGACCGTCCGCCACGGCGAGCACAGCGGCCTGGCCGGCGTGCGGCATCGGATGGACGCCACCCCGGCGAGCCTCAAGCTCGGCCCGTACGCGGTGATGCATGCGATCGCCGACCATGTGGTGGACAGCTACCTCGACATCACCGATTTGATCGAAACCGACATCGACGACATGGAGGAGAACGTCTTCTCCCCGCTCACACAGACCGACATCGAAGCCATCTACCTGCTCAAGCGAGAGGTCGTCGAGTTGCGCCGGTCGGTCGGCCCGCTCACCCAGGCGCTACAGCGACTCGGTACCGACCACAACGACCTCATATCGGTCGAAGTGCGCCGGTATCTGCGTGACGTACTCGATCACAATGTGCAAGCGTCCGAACGGATCACCAGCTACGACGACATGCTCACGTCACTGGTTCAGGCTGCGTCCGGCAAGGTCGCCATGCAGCAGAACGTGGACATGCGCAAGATCTCGGCCTGGGTCGCCATCGCGGCAGTCCCCACGATGATCGCCGGAATCTACGGCATGAACTTCGAGCACATGCCGGAACTCAAAGAGGTCTGGGGCTATCCCGCCATCCTGATCCTGATGGTCGCCATATGTGGATTCCTGTACGTGACGTTCCGGCGAAACCATTGGCTCTAGCTGGGGCTCGCGGCGCGTCGGGACGGATCCAATACGTCGACGCCGTCGGTGCGCCACGCCTCGCGCATCGCGTCAGCACCCTTGAGGCGCACCCAGGCGGCCTCGGTCGCGGTGATCGGGGTGGCCGAGAACACCCGCACCGGCGACAGTGGGTCAGGTAGAACCACCTCGTCAATTTCGCTGGTGCCCAACAGAAATGCGGTGAAGGGCGCCGACCCGAACAACGGCGTCTCCAGGTCGACGAGGGCATCGGCGTCCAGAATCAACCCCTCGACGGCCGGCGCCGCAGCCAGCACGGCCAGTGATCGGGCCAGCCCCGTCGGGGTCGGTCCGCGCAACGACACCACCACCTCGGCCCGTGGGCCGTGGATGGGGTCGGACACGAGCTCGGTCGGATCGAACATCGGATGGCGCGAACAACCCAGCGTCACATAGTGATACACGTCTTCGCGGTCGGCACGCAGATCGGGGCCGAAGCGCAGCACGTCGATACGTTCGGT
Source organism: Mycolicibacterium sp. XJ870 (assembly GCF_053483975.1). NCBI lineage: Bacteria > Bacillati > Actinomycetota > Actinomycetes > Mycobacteriales > Mycobacteriaceae > Mycobacterium > Mycolicibacterium sp. XJ870. Next base: position 123,396 of record NZ_JBEFTI010000008.1, on the reverse strand, counting down.
GCCGAGAAAGGTGATGCTGGCGCCGACGGGCTCTCCGGTGATGCCGGCTTCGCTGAAGTGCTCACCGACCCGGGCCCGAACGGCGGCCAGGACGTCGATCACTCTTTTGTCGGTTCGTCCGACTCTCCGGCCGGATCGGCTTCGTCGGCGGCGTCTGTTTCGGGCTGATCTGGCTGTTCTGGCTGTTCGGCTGGCTCTGGTGCGGCGGCCTCGCCCGGTTCGGTCTCACGGGTCAGGTTGAGGCCCGTCTCGGCATCGAAGATCACCAGCTTGGTGGTGTCGAACGCGAGATCCACCTGCTGCCCGGTGGTCACCCGCGACTCGGAGGACACCCGTGCCACGAACTCATTCACCGCCCCACCCGAATCGGCGGCCAACTCGGCCAACTGCGCGGCCTGAGCGCCCGCACCCTCGATGGTGAAGTGGACATACTTGTCCGCCCCGAGGGATTCCACGATGTCCGCACGTACCGAAAAGGTCAGTGCCCGGATCCGGGCATACCCGTCGAGCAACGCCGCATCTTCCAGGTGCTCGGGACGGATACCCACGATGATGTTGTCCCGCTTGACATTACGCGCCAGCAGGTCGTGTACCTCCTGGGTCAGGGTCACCTCGCCGAACGGCAACCGAACCCCGACGTCGGTGAACGTCGCCGGGAAGAAGTTCATCGCGGGAGATCCGATGAAACCCGCGACAAACAGATTGGCCGGGTTGTTGTACAGCTCGTCGGGCGTGCCGATCTGCTGGACCTCACCGGCCAACAACACCACCACCCGGTCCCCCAGCGTCATCGCCTCGGTCTGATCGTGCGTGACGTAGACGGTCGTGGTGCCGAGTCGGCTCTGCAGCCGGGCGATCTCGGCGCGCATCTGCACACGCAATTTCGCGTCCAGGTTGGACAGCGGCTCGTCCATCAGGAATGCCTTGGGATTGCGCACAATTGCCCGCCCCATCGCCACGCGCTGACGCTGACCGCCGGACAGCTGGGCCGGCTTGCGGTCCAGCAGTTCTGCCAGGTCCAGGATCTTCGCGGTCTCATCCACCTTGGCCGCGATCTCGTCCTTCTTGAGTTTGGCCAAGGTGAGCGGGAAGGCGATGTTCTGCCGCACCGTCATGTGCGGGTAAAGCGCATAGGACTGGAACACCATCGCGATGTCACGGTCTTTGGGAGCTTTCTCGTTCACCCGCTGCCCGCCGATACGCACCTCCCCCGAGGAGATGTCTTCCAGGCCCGCAATCATGTTCAGCGTGGTGGACTTACCGCACCCGGACGGCCCCACGAGAATGATGAACTCGCCGTCGGCGATCGTCATCGAGAACTCTTTGACGGCCGCCCTGACACCGCCTGCGCCGTCGGGGTAACTCTTGGTCACCCGGTCCAACACGATTTCGGCCATCCAACTACCCCTTTACCGCACCGGATGTCAGGCCAGCGACGATCCGCCGCTGGAATATCAGTACAAAGATAATGATCGGGATGGTGATCACCATCGCGCCGGCCGCGATCGAGCCGGTCGGTTCCTCGAATTGCGAACTGCCGGTGAAGTTCGCGATCGCCACCGGTGCGGTGATCGCCCTTTGTGTCGCAGTCAGCGACAGGGCCAGCAGCAGGTCGTTCCACGCGAAGATGAACACCAGGATGGCCGCGGTGACGATGCCCGGCGCGGCCAGCGGCGCGATCACCTTCCGGAATGCCTGGGCGGGCGTGGCCCCGTCCATCTTCGCGGCCTTCTCCAAATCCCATGGAATCTCCCGGAAGAACGCCGAGAGCGTGTAGATCGCCAGGGGCAGCGCGAACGTGATGTACGGGATGATCAGGCCGGGCCAGGTGTCGAACAACCCCACCGTGCGCCACATGTTGAAGATCGGCGTCACCAGCGAGATGTGCGGGAACATCGCAATCAACAACGCGACACCGATCAGCAGCTGCTTACCCGGAAAGTCCAGCCGGGCCACCGCATAGGCGGCCATCCCGCCGATCACCACCGCGATGAATGTGGTGATCAGCCCGATACCGATCGAATTGATCAGCGCCGAGGTGAACGCGTCACCTTCGAAGACCGCTTTGTAGTTGTCCAATGTGAACTCAGCTGGAATCAGCTTGCCGTCCTTGACACTTGAGGTCGGCTTGAGCGACAGGCTCAGAATCCACAGCACCGGAACCAGCGCGTAGACGACCACGAGGATGTTGACGACGGTCCACCCCGTAGCGCGCCGGGCGCCCGCACCACTAGACACGTCAGCGCCCCTCCTGCTGTGATCCGGGCGCTGCGGCGCCGAAGATCTTGATGTAGATGAACGCGATGACCGCCACTGACAGGAAGATCAAAACGCTGATCGCGGAACCGAGTCCGACGTTGAATGCCTTGAACAAGTTGTCGTAACCAAGGATCGACACCGAGCCGGTGTTGTTGGCGCCACCGGTCAGGATGTAGATGTTGTCGAAGATGCGGAACGCGTCGAGCGTGCGGAACAACAAAGCCACGAGAATCGCCGGTTTGATCAGCGGCATAGTCACTTTGACGAACCGCTTCCAGGCGCCGGCCCCGTCGACCTGCGCGGCGTTGAGCAGATCCTGCGGCACCAGCGCCAGCCCGGCCAACAAGAGCAGCGCCATGAACGGCGTGGTCTTCCAGACCTCGGCGAGGATCACGATCGCCAACGAGGGCAGCTGCTCGGTCAGCGGTGCGCTGCCCTGGGGCAGCAGGTTGGCCAGGTACCCGGTGCCCGGCGTCCAGGCGTAGTACCAGCTGTACGACGCCGCCACCGTGACGATGCCGTACGGGATCAGCACCGCGGTACGCACCACGCCCTTACCGAAGATGGTGCGGTGCATGACCATTGCCAGCGCCATGCCGAGCGCGAACTCGATCGCCACCGAGATGACCGTGATCGCCAGAGTGACCGCGAAAGCCGTCCACCAGTACCCGTCGGCGAGGACTGTCTGATAGTTCTCCAACCCGACGAAGGCGGTGTCGTCGGGTTCGGCGAGGTTGTACCGCTGCAGGCTCAGCCAAACCGCATAACCGATCGGGTAGGCGGTCACCGCGAGCATCAGGATCACCGCCGGCGCGATGAGCCAGAACGCCAGCTTGCGCTCGGACCTGCGGTTGTCGGTTCCGGTAGTGGCCGTGAGGGTCACGGGATGAGCCCCTTACCGTCAATCGCCTTCTGGGCCGCTTCGGCCAGTTCGTCCGCGGTCGATTCCGGGTCGATGTCGGAGATCGGCGCCAACGTCGCCGACATCCTGGTCGACAGCGCCTGATACACCGGGGTTGCCGGCCGCACGGCTGCATCGGTCAGCTGCTCACGGATGATCTCGTACTGCGGGTACTTGGCCTGGAAGGCGGGATCGTCGTAGAGCGATTCCCGTACCGCGGGCAGGCCGCCCTCGATCGAGGTGTAGTGCTGGTTCTCCACATTGCGCAGGCATCGGATCGCCTCGAACGCCTCGGCCTTGTGCTGGCTTGTTTTGGCGACAGCCAGGTTCAGCCCGCCCAATGTCACCTTCGCGGGTTCGCCCTCCCGCACCCCCGGATAGTTGGCGAAGCCGAGCACCGGCTTGCTCGCGTCGAAAGCCATCTGGAACTGCTCGTCGGTCGGCGAGAACGTGCCCACGTCGTTGATGCTGCCCTCCAGCGCGGGATTGTCGTTCAGCGGCAGGAAGCTGACTCCGCCCTTGACCGCGTTCTCCAGCAGCGACGGCAGCACGTACGGCCAATTGACCTCGAGGGCCGCTTTGCCCTGCTCGAGCGCCAAGCGTGCGGTGGTCTCATCGGTCTGGGTGACCGACGGGTCGGCCCCCGGCGCGGTAGCCACCGACTTGATGATCTGCAATGCCTTCACAGTCGCAGCGCGGTGCTCTTCGGTGTCGGTGAGCGTGACGCGCTGACCGTCGTCGGAGAGCACCTGGCCGCCTGCGCTTTCCAGCAGCGTGTTGAACCACACCACCAAGCCCTCGTACTGCTTGCCCTGAACGGCGATCCAGCTCGGCTGACCCGCCGCGTGCAACCTGGTCGCCTCGGCCACCATGCCGTCCCAGGTGGCGGGCGGCTCGCTCATCAAATCGGCCCGGTACCAAAGCAATTGGGTGTTCGTGGTGATCGGCGCGGCATACAGCTTGTCCTGCCAGCGGGCTGTCTCCAGCGGGCCGGGCAGCGTGTTCTCCATCGCATCGGACTCCGCAAGACCTGCCGGGTCGTCGGACAGCGGCAGGGCCCAACCGGCTTCGGCGAACTCGGCGGTCCACACCACGTCGAGCGCCATCACGTCCAGCGACTTGTCGTTGCCGGTGAGTCTGCGGGCCAGTTGCAGCCGTTGGTCGTCAGCGCCCTTGGGCAGGTTGCGCTGCGCGATCTCGAACCGGCCGCCGAGCTGCTCGTTGCAGCGCTTGGCGACGGCGGTGAAGGTGGCCGCCTCGTTGGCCGGTGTGTAGTAGTTGATGACGATGCCGCCGGTCTCCGAACCGCAGGCCGACACCACCGATGCCGTCGTCAGTGCGGCCACTGCCGCAGCACATAGCCGCCGAGCGCGCACCGCTCTGCCTCCCGTCACCCTCTGATGTCACCGCCGGAGCGGCTCCACCGTCTGCTGTCACCGCCGAAACGGCTCCGGGCGGGGAACCTCCCGCGCGCAAACCGTAGAGCCAGATACGCGTGATGTGCAACACTTTCGGCACGGGCGCATCACAATCGTGACCTCTGGTTCTTTGCCAGCCCGTCGGCAACGCCGATAACGAGGTCAGATCGTCAAGCGCGCCAGCAGATCCCGACCCTGCTCGGCGTTCTGCGGATCGCACAGCACGTCATAGCGGCCTGCGACCAGCTGCATGGTCGAGCTGAAATCTCTTGTGCCGCGAGCCATCGCGTACGGGATCGCCGAAGTGATGAGGCCGAAGAACACACCGGCGATCAGACCCGTCAGCAGCGCACTCCAGGGGCTGGGGCTGAAGAAGCCGAGGATCAGGCCGATGAACAGGCCCAGCCAGGCACCCGACAGCACGCCGCCCCCGAGCACCTTCGCCCAGCTCAGCTTGCCGGTGACGCGCTCGACCTGCATGAGGTCGACACCGACTATGGTCACCTGCTGGACGGGAAACTCCTGATCGGACAGATAGTCGACAGCGCGCTGAGCTTCGACGTAGGTCGGGTAGGAGCCGATCGGCCACCCTCGCGGCGGAGTCGGCAGCGCACCCCGCATCGGAGTGCCGGACGCATTGCTCGGTTTCTGTCCGGGCTGGAATGGGCTCGTCATCGGTCTTCATTCTCCTCTGTGCCGCCGGTTGGTGCGACTGCTCCTACAACAGCAACGACCTGTCTCCGGATTTGGTGCCACCTTCGACGCAATCATTGCTGCGCACTTCTACCCAATCATTGCTGCGCAATCCGTGCGCTAGGTTGAAAGCATGACAAATCCGGACGGTCCCGCGGGCGAAACGCCGCCATCCGGGACGCCGTCGGAACCGTCATCGGGCGGCTATGAAGCACCTCCGATCGAGCAATCCGCGGATCGGCCGCAGATCGGCGACACGCCGTCGCCCGACGAGCCGCCGCCGCCCTACGAGATGCCACCGGCCTACGACGCCGGCCCGGCCTATCCGCCGGTGAACTACCCGGACTATCCCCAACCGCCGTCGGACTATCCGCAATATCCGCCGCCCTACGGCGCTGCGCCGCCGCAGCAACAGCAGTTCCCCGCCGCGCCCGGCTATCCCCCACCCGGCTACCCGGGGATGCCGGGCTACAACATGCCTGGCGGTTATTCGGCCGGTGGATATCCGACCGGTTACGGCCTGTCGGCGGCCCCGACGACCAACGGCATGGCGATCGGCTCGCTCGTCGCCTCCGGCGGGGGCGTCTTGTTCTTCTTCTTCTGTTTCACCGGAATCGTGCCCGCGATCGTCGGGATCGTGCTGGGCATCATCGCGCTCAACCAGATCAGGACCACCGGACAGGGCGGTCGAGGTTTGGCGATCTCCGGCATTGCGCTCGGTGCCGCGGTCACGCTGGTCACCATCTTGTTCTTCATCGCCGTCGGCCTGTCGATGTAGTGCATCGAATTCCGTTACGGCACAGGAACTTCCAGCTCAGGTAGGCGGGCAGAACCGCTCAGCCGACCGCGCCATGCCTGCGGCGCGCCCTTTGCCCGCGATCACCAGCGCCATCTTGCGGCTGGCCTCGTCGATCATCTCGTCGCCGAGCATCACCGCACCCTTGGCCCCGCCGGCCTGCGAGGTGTGCCATTCGTAGGCCTCCAGGATCAGCTCGGCGTGGTCGTAATCGGCCTGCCGCGGGCTGAAGATCTCGTTGCCCGCTTCGATCTGGTCCGGATGTAGCACCCATTTACCGTCGTACCCCAGTGCCGCTGAGCGTGCGGCCACCCGGCGGAACGCGTCGGTGTCGCGCACCTTCAGGTATGGCCCGTCGATCGCGTTGATCCCATGCGTGCGCGCGGCGATCAGGATCCGCATCAGCACGTGGTGGTGGGCATCGCCGACGTCGTAACCCTCGGGCTGCTCGCCGACCACCAAAGTGCGCATGTTGAGGCTGGCCATCATGTCCGCCGGGCCTAGCACGAGCGCCTGTACGCGTGGGCCTGCCGCGATCGCGTCGACGTTCGTCAGGCCCTGGGCGGTCTCGATCTGCGCCTCGATGCCGATGCGGCCCACCGGCAGTCCGTGTGTGCTCTCCAGCTGGCTCAGCAGCAGATCGAGCGCATGGATGTGCGCGACATCGGTCACCTTCGGCAACACGACGAGATCGAGCGTCGCACCGGCGGTCGACACCACCTCGATGACATCGGCATAGGTCCACGGCGTGGTCCAGTCGTTGACCCGGACCCCGCGCAGCTGGCCCGCCCACCCGTCCTCGGCCAGAGCCACAGCCACCTGGGTGCGGGCTTGCTCTTTGGCCTCCGGTGCGACCGCGTCCTCGAGGTCGAGGAACACCTCGTCCGCAGGCAGGGCTTTCGCCTTTTCGATCATCTTCGCGCTGCTACCCGGAACCGAGAGACACGTTCTACGGGGCCGATACGTGTTGTCCACGACCACAGTCTCTACCCTTTGACTCATGGCGGCGGTGAACAGGGTGTACGCGGCCCGACTTGCGGGATTGGTGGTGCTGGGCCCCGACGGCGAGTCGATCGGCCGCGTCCGCGACGTGGTGATCAGCATCAGCATCGTCCGCCAGCAGCCCCGGGTTCTCGGCCTTGTGGTCGAATTGCTCACCAGGAGAAGGATTTTCGTTCCAATCCTGCGAGTGACGGCGATCGAGCCCGGTTCGGTGACGCTGGCCACCGGCAGCGTGTCGCTGCGCCGCTTCGCGCAGCGTCCCGGCGAGGTCCTGGTGCTGGGGCAGGTGCTGGAGACCAGGGTCCGGATCGACGATCCCGATCTGCCCGAACTGGCCGGAATCGACGTTGTGGTGGTCGATCTGGGCATCGAACAAACCCGGACCAGGGACTGGATGGTCACCCGGGTCGCGGTGCGCCCGCAACGTCGGCTCGGCCGGCGCAGCAACATCCACGTCGTCGACTGGCAGAACGTGCACGGCTTGACGCCCTCGGGTCTGGCGATGCCCGACCAGGGCGTGGCCTCGCTGCTCGAGCAGTTCGAGGGGCAACGGCCGGTCGAGGTGGCCGAGGCGCTGCGCGAACTGCCCGCCAAACGTCGCTACGAGTTGTTCCGGGCGTTCGACGACGAACGACTCGCCGATGTGTTGCAGGAACTGCCCGAGGACGAGCAGGCTCAGGTGTTACAGCAGCTGAACACCGAGCGCGCCGCCGACGTGCTCGAGGCGATGGATCCCGACGACGCCGCCGACCTGCTGGGGGCGATGACGCCCGCGGACGCCGAGGTGCTGCTGGGCCGGATGGACCCCGAGGATTCCGAAGACGTGCGCCGGCTGTTGAGCCACTCGCCGGACACCGCGGGCGGCCTGATGACCTCCGAACCGGTGGTGCTGGCTCCCGACACCACTGTCGCCGAGGCCCTGGCCCGGGTGCGAGATCCCGACCTGACCCCCGCGCTGGCGTCGCTGGCGTTCGTCGCGCGCCCACCCACCGCCACGCCGACCGGTCACTATCTGGGCTGCGTGCATCTGCAGCGACTGCTGCGCGAGCCGCCGGCCACGCTGGTCAGCGGGATCGTCGACGTCGACCTGCCGACGCTGAGCCCACAGGATTCGCTCGCCGCGGTGACCCGCTACTTCGCCGCCTACAACCTGGTCTGCGGGCCGGTGCTGGATGCCGAAAGCCACCTGGTGGGCGCGGTGTCGGTCGACGACGTGCTCGACCATCTGCTGCCCGATGACTGGCGCGAACGCGACGAGCCCGAGCTGCCGGTGACCGGCTCATGAGCGAATCCAGCGCCCGCCAGCGGCTGGACACTCCCCGCGGCACGCGTCGCCTCGGGCTGCATGTCGACGTCGAGGCCGTAGGCCGGGTCGGTGAGTCCGTCGCCCGGTTCCTCGGCACGGGCCGGTATCTGGCGATCCAGACGGTCTTCGTGATCATCTGGATCTCACTGAATCTGTTCGCAGTCACCCTGCAGTGGGATCCGTATCCGTTCATCCTGCTCAACCTGGCCTTCTCCACCCAGGCCGCCTACGCCGCCCCGCTGATCCTGCTGGCCCAGAACAGGCAGGAGAACCGCGACCGGGTCTCCCTCGAAGAAGACCGACGTCGGGCCGAACAGACCAAAGCGGACACCGAATACCTGGCTCGCGAGCTGGCCGCGCTGCGACTCGCCGTCGGCGAGGTGGCAACCCGCGATTACCTGCGCCGTGAGTTGGACGAGCTGCGCGAGCTGGTCATCGGGCTGCAGCAACCGGCCCCGGGCGCCGATCGATCCGGGTCGGGCAAACCCGATGGCGCGGAGCGCCGGTCAAAACGCAGTGGCTGAGGCTGCAGTGGACCATTGTCGCAACAGGAGAACGTGTACTAGGTATGGTGACTTGGTTCACAACACAATCGTCGGATGAGTGTCGGTTCAGAGCGGACAAGGATGGATAAGTGCGCGTAGGGGGAGGAGCGGGGTTTCTGGCCGCTCGGCGCGGGGTGGGGGCGCTGACGCGCGGTCTGGCCAAACCTGCCCATGACGTGCGCGGTCCTTTCCTTGCCCCCGACGTGCGCGGTCCGTTCCTTGCTCCTCAGCTGCGTGGCAACTTGCCCCTCCCCAGCCCCCGCGCCGCGTTGGGCGTCGCCGTCCTGACCCCGCTCATCCTCGCCGGAGCGGTCGGCGCCTCTGCCCCACGGCATTCGACCGATGCCGCGGTCACCACGCTGGCCGCGGTCCAACCCCAGGCCGACCGTGCCGGCCCGGCAGTCGTCGCCGCTGCCAAGGCGCCCACCAAGTTCCGCATCGCCGCCTCGTCGGCGTCCGCTCCCCCGCCCGCCTTCGTCGTCAATTCACCCGGCGCCCTTGGCATTCCAGGTATGGCACTGAACGCCTACCGCAACGCCGAGCGGATGATGTCCGCGGCCTACCCCGGCTGTGGCGTGAGCTGGAATCTGCTGGCCGGTATCGGCCGCATCGAGTCAATGCACGCCAACGGGGGTTCCACAGACGCCCGCGGCACTGCCGTCCGCCCCATCTACGGACCCGCTCTGGACGGCACGTTGCCCGGCAACGAGGTCATCGTCCAGAACGCGCAGGCGGGCCGAGTTGTCTACGCCCGCGCCATGGGCCCGATGCAGTTCCTGCCCGGCACGTGGGCCCGATACGCCTCGGACGGAGACGGCGACGGCAAGGCGAACGTGCAGAACATGTTCGACGCGTCGCTGGCAGCGGCCCGCTACCTGTGCAGCGGCGGCCTCAACCTGCGCGACCAATCGCAGGTCATGGCGGCCATCCTGCGGTACAACAACTCGGTCGCATATGCACACAACGTGCTCGGCTGGGCCGCCGCTTACGCCACCGGCGTCGTGCCTGTCGACCTACCGCCGATCACCGGCTCGATCCCGCCGATCGGCGATTCGCACCTCGACAGCCAGGAGGGCCTCGGCCCCGGCCTGCCCGTCAACGCCACCGGCCTGCCTGCGGGTGATCCGCTGGCCCTGATACCCCTGCTCGGCCGCAACGACACCGCCACGCAGCTGCCGTCCACCAACGTTCCGGGCTTTGCACCCGGACAGATGCTCGGGCCGCTGCCCGGCCCCGCGCAAGCCGCGCCACCGCCGACCCCGCCGCGGTGGATTCCGCCCTGGGAGCAACCCCGACAGCCCGAATGCGTGGTGTTCTGCCTGGGTGAGCAGGCCCCGCCCACGCCAGCGCTCGCACCGGGGCCGCTGCCTGCCACACCGCCGGCTGCCCCCGGGCCGATGGTTCCACCACCTCCGGGTGCACCTGCGCCCGCACTCCCGGGGCCGGTGCCGCCCGCACCCGGACCGGCGCCCGGTCCTGCACCCGGACCCGCTCCCGGTCCAGCCTGACGCTTCGGCCCCTTTCAGCCGCCGTAGACTCAGCAGTGATGTCCGAATCTGCCACTGAGCTGCAACCCGCGGTCCGCGCTGCACTGGCCAAGGTGGTCGACCCCGAACTACGGCGGCCGATCACCGAACTCGGGATGGTCAAGAACATCGAGATCGCACCCGATCACGGTGTGCACGTCGAGATCTACCTGACCACCGCGGCCTGCCCCAAGAAGAACGAGATCGCCGAGCTTGTCTCCGCGGCCGTCACCGATGTTCCCGGGACGGGCGCGGTCAAGGTCAGCCTGGATGTGATGAGCGACGAGCAGCGGACCGAGCTACGCAAACTGCTGCGCGGTGATTCGCGCGAACCGGTTATCCCGTTCGCCCAGCCCAATTCGCTGACCCGCGTGTATGCGGTGGCGTCGGGCAAGGGCGGGGTCGGCAAGTCGAGCGTGACAGTCAACCTCGCCGCGGCGATGGCCGCGCGCGGCCTGAGCGTGGGCGTTCTCGACGCCGACATCTACGGCCATTCGGTGCCGCGCATGATGGGCACCACCGACCGGCCAACCCAGGTCGAGTCGATGATCCTGCCGCCCATCGCGCATGACGTGAAGGTCATCTCGATCGCGATGTTCACCCAGGGCAACACGCCCGTGGTGTGGCGCGGCCCGATGCTGCACCGGGCGCTGCAGCAATTCCTGGCCGACGTCTACTGGGGCGATCTCGACGTGCTGCTCCTCGATCTCCCGCCCGGCACCGGCGACGTCGCGATCTCGGTGGCCCAGCTGATTCCCGGTGCGGAGATCCTCGTGGTGACGACGCCACAGCTGGCCGCGGCCGAGGTGGCCGAGCGGGCCGGCGCGATCGCGCTGCAGACCCGTCAGCGCATCGCCGGTGTGGTGGAGAACATGTCGGGGCTGTTGATGCCCGACGGCTCAGTCATGCACCTGTTCGGGGAAGGCGGCGGGCGACAGGTCGCCGAATCGCTGACCCGCTCGGTGGGCGCCGAGGTGCCGTTGCTCGGCCAGGTGCCGCTTGAGCAGGCACTGGTATCGGCCGGTGACAGCGGCGTGCCGTTGGTGCTGTCCGCGCCGGATTCGCCCGCGGGCAAGGAACTGCGCGGCATCGCCGACGCCCTGTCGGCGCGCAAGCGCGGGCTGGCCGGCATGTCGCTCGGGCTGGATCCCGCGGGTCGCTGACCGCGCACCCAAATCCGCGAGACGTACGCAATCGTCGAGCTGCCTACGTGGCGTCGGGGTCGAACACCGTCCCGGTGGGCTTTTCCGGAGCCATTCCGGGGGCCTTTTCGGAGGCGGCAGCCGGGGGTGACGGCGGTTGCTGCGCCGGCCCGTCGTCGATCTTGCCGGTCAGGAATGAGTCGTCACCGTCGAGCAGGTGTTTGGTGAGCGCGGCCCGCGGAGTCATACCCCGCAGCTTCTGCAGTTCGGCCAGCGGCTGGCGCAAGTCGTCGAACTCGGGGCCGAAATCCTCCCGCAGCTGGCTGGTGGCGCCGGTGACGTAGTCGCGGGCCTGCCGCAATGCGCTGGAGGTCCAACGGATCGCACCGGGTAGGCGCTCAGGGCCCAGGATCACCAACCCGGCGATCACCAGCAGAAGCATTTCGCCCCACCCGATGTTGGCGAACATGGTTACTGCGCTTTTTGGTCGTCGCCGATGGGGGTGACCATCAACGTCATGGGCCGGCCCTCCCGGACCACCTCGACCGGCGCTTCCTGGCCGACCATGAGCTGACGCACCGCGACCACCATCTCGTCGGCATCGGCGACCTTGCGGTCACCGACCTTGACCACGACGTCGTTCTCCAGAATCCCGGCCCGGTCCGCAGGGCCGCCCGCAACCACATTGGCGATCTGAGCGCCGGATGCGACGCTGTTGCTCACCGATTTGGCGGTCAACTGCAGGGTCGGATGGGCGATCTTGCCCTCCTTGATCAGCGTCTCGACGACTTTCTTGACCTCGTTCACGGGAATCGCGAAGCCGAGACCACTTGCGCTGTCGGACAACGACTTTCCGGCGGTGTTGATACCGATGACCTCGGACCGCATATTGATCAGCGGGCCACCGGAGTTGCCGTGGTTGATCGAGGCGTCGGTCTGCACACCGTCGATCACCGTGTCGGTGTCGGAGCCGTCGCCGGACAGCGGAACCGGCCGGTCCAGCGCACTGACGATGCCGTGCGTGACGGTGCTGCGCAGGCCGAGCGGCGCGCCTGCGGCAATGACTTCCTCACCAACCAGGATCTTCTCGGAGTCGCCCATCGTCGCGACCGTGAGGTTGTCGACGTTGTCGACCTTGAGCACCGCCAGGTCGGTCTTGGGATCACGCCCGACGAGGTTGGCCGGGACCTCCTCGCCGTCGTTGAACACGACGGTGATTTTGTAGTCGGCGGGTTTGCCCGCGGCTTCGGAGATCACGTGATTGTTCGTGACGATGAAACCCTTGCCATCGACCACAACGCCCGATCCCTGCGAACCTTCGGATTTGCTCTTGGCCTCGATGGTGACCACCGAGTCCGCGACCGCCGCGGCCACCGAGGCGAACCTGCCCGCCTCGGGATCGGGCTGATCGCCGGTCTCCAGCGTGACCTTGGACGTGGTGAATGCCTCGACCGTTCCCGCGGTCTTCTGGCCCACCCAGCCACCCACGAATGCGACGAGGAGGGCGATCAGGGCGAGCGTCGTCAAGGCCAGCCAGGACACCCGGCCGCCGAACAGCACTTCTCGCAGTCCCAGCTTGCCCACCGGTGCCGACACGATCACCGGAGCCGACGGCGCCTGCGCCGGGGTGCCGAGCGCGACGCCGGCCGCCGGATCGCGCCACGGGTCGTCCAAGTCGTCGTCGCCGTTCTTCTCGGCATCCAGGGCGCCCGCATCGGTGGGATGGCGCTGCAACGACTCAGCGGCGCCGCCGGGCCGCCCGAACGCCTCGGCCAGCACCGGGTCCGGTGGTTGGTCCTTGGGCGCGTACTCGCCCTGATCCTGATACTTGTCGGCGTCGAGGAAAGATCCGTCGACACCGGCCGGCCGGCCGAACGTACGCTGCGATGCCGCGTCGACAGGTGGCCGCTCGACACCGCGCGGCGCCAGGCGGCCGTTATCGCCGGACTGGTCCTGGTTGGTCACCGGTGTATCACTCTCTATCGGAGCGCCCGCCCCAGCCAGGTGGGCCGGCGCTGGTCACTGATCAATTCTTGGATCCACCCTACCGGCGCTTACGCCGGGCCCGCGTCTTGTCATCAGCAAACGGCGTCTCTTCGGGCACGTCAGGAGGAGGCTGCGGAATATGGTGCGGTATCTGCGACAACATCCCCAGCAAGGTGTTCGGGATGGCGATCGGGCAAGAGTCCCGCAAGGCCGTGCGTGCTTGGCTCTGAGCGTCGACCTCGGCCGCACAGTCGGGACACAGCGAGAGATGATGGGCAGCGCGCAGGTGCGCAGTCATCCGCAACTCACCGTCCACGAACGCTGCTATCGCCTCGGTCGACAGGTGCTCGGTGGAACCGAACTGGCGCGGCGCGCCGATCGGTGCGTCACTCTGAGACGCGAACTGCGCCGGAAGCCAGGAGAATGCACGACGGAACACGTGTCCCGGCTCGACCATCACCCAGCTCCTCTCCGTACGCACCGACGCCCTGTTCTGAATGTAGCGCGAGACGCGGCCGACGACACCCGTCGACCGGTCAGGCAGTCCGAGCGGTTTCGGGTGAGTGCTTGGCCAGGTAGTCGCGCAGTGCCTGCCGTCCGCGGTGGATGCGGCTGCGCACAGTGCCCAGTTTGACGCCGAGGGTCGCGCCGATCTCCTCGTAGGACAGACCCTCGATGTCGCACAACACGACCGCGGCACGGAACTCCGGCGGCAGGGAGTCGAGCGCGGCCTGCAGATCCGCACCGAGGCGTGAGTCGTGATAAATCTGCTCGGGGTTCGGGTCGTCGGCGGGCACCCGGTCGTAGTCCTCGGGCAGCGCTTCCATCCGGATACGACCCCGGCGGCGCACCATGTCCAGGAACAGGTTCGTGGTGATGCGGTGCAACCAACCCTCGAAAGTTCCGGGCTGGTAGTTCTGCAACGAGCGGAAGACCCGGATGAAGGTCTCCTGCGTCAGGTCCTCGGCGTCGTGCTGATTGCCCGAAAGCCGATACGCCAGCCGGTACACCCGATCCGCGTGCTGGCGCACCAACTCGTCCCAGGACGGCATGGTGGCCTGATCGCCGGTGGCGTCGAATACCGCCGTGCCGGTCAGTTCGTCGGACGGCTCCACCCATTCGCCTTCGGTGAATTGCTCCAGATGTGCCATCGACACCGGGGCGGGCTGGGATGTCGCGATCGGCTGAGATGTGGTGGTCGTCGTATCCTCCTGCTGACAAAGGTCAATTTTCTCAACACGACTGCCGACTTCGTTATTCCGATTGCGCTGCGTTGAGCGCGACTGGCCGCCGTGTTCCATGGGGATACCGTTCCTGATGCCGGTGTGGGGGGCATATGAGCAAACTGAACTTTCCCTGAGAAAGCCGACGATACAGCCCACAACCAGCGGGAACCAGCGACTATTTGCCGGGCAATTGTCGCGGCATGCGGGCGTGTCGCGACGTCGGTACAGGTGACTGGCCTACGCTGCGGGCATGGTCAGCTCCGACGAGCCTCAGGGTCACTCGCACCCCAGCCGCGCCGAGGCGATCGTCGCTCATGCCGAGCGGTCGATTTCAGAGGACGCGATCGTGGCCGCCGCCAGAGAGCGGGCCGACGACATCGGCGCCGGGGCTGTGACACCGGCGGTCGGAGCGTTGCTGAGTGTGCTCGCGCGTCTCGCAGGCGGGCGCGCCGTCGTGGAGGTGGGCACCGGGGCCGGGGTCAGCGGCCTGTGGTTGCTGTCCGGTATGCGCGACGACGGCGTACTCACCACGATCGACGTGGAACCCGAGCATCAGCGGATCGCCAAGCAGGGGTTCGTCGAGGCCGGTGTGGGCCCCGGCCGAACCAGGTTGATCAGCGGGCGCGCACAGGACGTGCTCACCCGGCTCGCCGACGACTCCTACGATCTGGTTTTCATCGACGCGGACCCGATCGATCAGCCGCAGTTCGTGGTCGAGGGGGTGCGGCTGCTGCGCTCCGGCGGCGCGATCGTGGTGCACCGCGCCGCATTGGGCGGCCGGGCCGGCGACGCCGCTGCGGGCGACGCCGAGGTGAGCGCCGTACGTGAGGCGGCCCGGTTGATCGCCGAAGACGAGCGGCTCACCCCGGTGTTGATCCCACTGGGCGACGGCCTCCTCGCCGCCGCCCGCGACTGACTTTTTCTTCGCCCTTTCCCGCGGAACAGCATTCCCGGTTGCTAAATCGCTGACTTAGCAACCGGGAATGCTGTTCCGGCGCGTTGGCCGATTTTTACGGATTCCTGACACACCACACCCTTGACTGGCCGCTAAACGCGCGTTTAGCGTGCTAAACATGCGTTCAGTCGATGATCGAACAGCGGTCGCCCGGATCCGCGACGCGGCGATCGACCAGTACGGCAAACACGGATTCAGCGTGGGCCTGCGCAGCATCGCCGAAGCCGCGGGCGTCAGCGCCGCACTGGTCATCCACCACTTCGGTTCCAAGGACGGCCTGCGCAAGGCGTGCGACGACTACGTCGCCGAGGTCGTCCGGGAAACCAAGACGGAATCCTTGCAGGCCACTGATCCCGCAACTTGGCTGACGCAGATGTCCGAGATCGAGTCGTATGCGCCATTGATGGCGTATCTGGTGCGCAGCATGCAGTCCGGCAGTGAGCTGGCGAAGGCGTTCTGGCGCACCATGGTCGACAACGCCGAGCACTACTTCGAGGAAGGGGTGCGGGCCGGCACCCTCAAGCCCAGCCGCGACGCACGTGCGCGTGCCAGATACCTGGCGATCTGCAATGCCGGCGGGTTCCTGCTGTACCTGCAGATGCACGACGATCCGACCAACCTGCGGGCGGTGCTGCACGACTACGGCGAGGACATGGTGCTGCCCGCACTCGAGCTGTACACGGAAGGTCTGATGACCGACGCCACGATGTATGACGCATTTCTGCATCAGCGCGAACAGGGCATCCCGTTCAGCACATCCACCGATTCCGCAGCCGCCGGCACCAAGGAACCAGCGTGAGGAGAACAATGACGAACCAGTCTGCAGCCGTCGAGATCCAAGGGCTGTCAAAGTCGTTCGGCCGCACCAAGGCCCTCGACGGGCTGAACCTGACAGTATCGCCCGGACATATCACCGGGTTCCTCGGGCCCAACGGCGCGGGTAAATCCACCACCATCCGGGTCCTGCTGGGCCTGCTGCGGGCCGAGAGCGGCACCGTACGTCTTCTCGGTGGCGATCCCTGGCACGACGCAGTGGCACTGCACCGCCGGATCGCCTACGTGCCAGGCGATGTCACGTTGTGGCCGAACCTCACCGGACGGCAGGCCATCGACTTCCTGTGCCGGTTGCGCGGCAACGGCGTCCACACCGGCAGACGGGACCAACTGATCGAACGCTTCGAACTGGACCCCGACAAGAAGGCCCGCACCTACTCCAAGGGCAACCGGCAGAAGGTCGCGATCGTCGCGGCATTCAGCTGCAACGCCGAGCTCTACATCCTCGACGAGCCCACCTCGGGACTGGACCCGTTGATGGAGCAGGCCTTTCAGCGATGCGTCGAGGAAGTGACCGAGCACGGTGCCGCAGTGCTGCTGTCCAGCCACATCCTCGCCGAGGTCGAAAAGCTCTGCGACGACGTCACGATCATCCGGTCCGGCCGGACGGTGCGATCGGGCACGCTGGCCGAACTGCGTCATCTCATGCGCACGAAGGTCGCGGTCCGCACCCGATCCGACGGCCGGGCACTGCGGGAACTTCCGTACGTCCATGACTTCGGCGGCCACGACGGGCAAGTCACCTTCTCGGTGGATCGCGCCGACCTGGAATTCGCGATGGAGCATCTCACCGATCTCGGTATCGAAGACCTCACCGTCACGCCTGCCTCCCTGGAGGACATGTTCCTGCGCGAGTACCAGGGGGTGACACCGTGACCGCCACCGCGACCCGGCCTGCCCGGCATTCCTCGGGCGCGAACTCACCGTTCACCGGTGTCGGTGAGCTCCTTCGGCTGGCCATCCGCCGAGACCGGGTCCGGCTCACCGTCTGGATCACGGTGCTGACCCTGACGATGGCGTACACCCCGAATGCGCTCCGGCTGGCCTACCCCGAGGAGGCCCAGCGGCTGGCGCGGGTCAACCTGCTCAAGACCCCGGCCGGAATGATGCTCGGCGGCCCGCTGTTCGGCACCAGAGAGACCGACCTCGGTGTGATGATGGCCAACGAGCTGATGCTGACGTTGATCGTCGCCACCTCGATCCTGGCCATTCTCACCGTAATCCGGCACACCCGGGCCGAGGAGGAAAGCGGCGCAGCCGAACTCGTGCTGTCCTCGGTGGTGGGCCGTCGTGCCCGTACCGCAGCGGCGCTGATTCTCGTCGGCGGGGTCAACGCCATCCTGGCGTTGACCATGACGGTGGCGATGGCATCGACCGGATTCGCATTCGTCGACACCGCCGGGATGTGCCTTGGTGTCACCGCGGTGGCCATGGTGTTCGGCGCCGTCGCCGCCGTCACCGCGCAACTCTGGCGCCAGGCCCGCACCGCAACCGGGGCGGCGATGGCGACGCTCGCACTGGCCGTACTGGTCCGCGGGATCGGCGATGTCATCAACAACTCCGGCAGCGCGCTGAGCTGGTTCTCCCCCATCGCGTGGGCTCAGCAGATGCGTCCATTCGTCGAATTACGTTGGTGGCCATTCGGTTTACTGGTGGCGCTCGCGATCGCCCTGATGGCGGTGGCAGGCGTATTGCAGGAGCGCCGCCAATACGACGACGGCACCATTCCGTCCACCGGCGAGCGGCCGAATGCACCGGAGATCACCAGGCCGTTGGGACTGCACCTGACGTTGCAACGTGGTCAGACCATCGGCTGGAGCGTGGGGTTGTTTCTGGCCGGTCTGGCGTTCGGCTCGATGACGAAGTCGTTGCTGGATGCCGCCGAGGACAATGAACTGATCGCCCGCGTGCTGTCGGCGCAGGGAAACGACGGGGTGTACACCACCATGACGCAATTCCTGGCGGCGGCGGCCACCGCATATGTCGTCTCGGCAGTACTGCGCGTGTACAGCGACGAACAGAACGGGCTGGGTGAGCCGGTGCTCGCCGGTGCGGTATCGCGCTGGCACTGGCTGTTGAGCGCGGTGACATCCGCGGTGATCGGTTCGGTCATCCTGATGTTCTGCGCCGGCCTGGGCAACGGCCTGGGCGCAGGTTTGACTCTCGGCGAGCCTGAGACGATCGCACGGTTGACTTTGGCCGGGCTCGCGTTCGTACCCGCCCTGGCGGTGATGGCTGCTGTCGCCGCATTGGCCGTCGCGCTTCGCGCTTCTTGGATCGGTTGGCTGGCAGTCACTTTCGTCATCGCAGCGCTGTACCTTGGCGCCTTGCTGCGGTTGCCGCAGTGGTTGATCGACTTGTCGCCGGTCGGGCAGACCACGGCTCCGTCCGACTATCCGATGATGGCATTGGCGGTGATGGTCGCCGCCGCAACGCTTTTGACCTTGGTCGCCGGCTGGCTCTATCGCCGACGCGACGCGCTGTGAACCGTACAGGAGGAATCATGAAACTTGCATTGCAAGCAGTGGGATCGGGAGTGTTCGGACTGGTGTTCTTCGGTCTGGCACTGTTCGGGCCGGCGGGCACGTTCGACTATTGGCAGGCTTGGGTTTTCATCGCCGTGTTCATGATCGCCACGGTGGTGCCCAGCTTCTATCTGGCTGTCAAGGACCCGGCAGCGCTGGAGCGCCGGTTGCACGCCGGGCCGACGGCTGAAACCAGACTCGTGCAGCGGATCGTCATATCGGCCACGGTCGTCGCGGTGCTCGCGGTGCTGATCGTCAGCGCACTCGACCACCGCTTCGGCTGGTCCAGTGTGCCGACCGCGGTCATCATCGCCGGCGATGTCCTGGTCGCGGTCGGACTGGTACTGGCCCAGGCCGTGGTGTTCCAGAACAGCTTCGCCGGGGCCAGCATCCGCGTCGAGGCCGAACAACAGGTGGTCTCCACCGGCCTCTACGGGCTGGTCCGTCATCCGATGTATTTCGGTACGCTGCTGATGATGTTCGGCACTCCCCTGGCGTTGGGGTCGTACTGGGGCATCCTCGCGACCATCGCTGCGGTGCCCGTTCTCGGCGTACGCATCACCGACGAAGAGAAGATGCTGCGCACCGAACTCAGCGGTTACGCCGAATACACCCACAAGGTGCGGTATCGGCTCGTGCCCCACGTCTGGTGAAGTGAGGGACGACGAACATGAAAACTCTTGTGCAGGCGCTGGTGTCGGTACCCATCGGCTTGGCCGTCTTCGGCCTCCTGGTGTTCTGGCCCGCGGGCACCCTCGACTACTGGCAGGGCTGGACGTTCATCGCGGTGTTCGCGCTCGCGACCCTGATTCCGAGCGTCTACCTGGCCGTGACGGATCCCGCGGCGCTGCGGCGGCGGATGCAAGCCGGCCCCGGCGCAGAGACCCGAACCGCGCAGAAGATCATCAGTGTCATGGCGTTCGGGTCGTTGGCGGCCATGATCGTCTTGAGCGCGTTGGATTTTCGGTTCGGTTGGTCGGCAATGCCCGCCGCGGTCTCGGTGATCGGCGATGTCCTGGTGGCCGGCGGACTGGGCCTGGCAATGCTCACCGTTATCCAGAACAGCTACGCGGCAGCCAACGTCAAGGTGGAATCCGGGCAGACGGTGACGACCACCGGCCTCTATGCCCTGGTGCGGCACCCGATGTACTTCGGCAACGTCATCATGATGATCGGCATTCCACTCGCTCTCGGCTCCTACTGGGGCCTGCTGTTCCTGGTACCCGGCGTGCTGGTGCTCGTCTCACGCATCCGGGACGAGGAGAGTCTGCTCGCCGACGAACTCGCCGGATACACCGAATACATCCGCAAGGTCCGATATCGCCTTGTGCCGCTTGTCTGGTGAATGGCTGGACATGGCCATGAGCGAGGGACGATGAAGACGGGTCTGCAGGCCATCGCATTCTCGGTTGTCGGGTTCGTGTTGATCGCGGTGCTGTTGTTCTGGCCGGCAGGCACCCTGAACTATTGGGAGGCTTGGCTTTTCATCGCAATGTTTGCCGTCCTGAGCACCGTTTACACGGTCTATCTCGGCATCAAGGATCCCGAGGTACTACGACGGCGGATGCACTCGGGCCCGATCGCCGAAACCCGGACGGCGCAGAAGGTCATCGTCTTGGGCATCTATGTGTGGTTCTTCGGCGTGGCGATCGTGAGCGGCCTCGACCATCGATTCGCTTGGTCGGTTGTGCCGACGGTGGTGGCATTGATCGGTAGCGCCGTGGTGGCGATCGGTCTGGGCATCACGATGCTGGTGGTCGTCCAGAACAGTTACGCCGCGGCGACCGTCCGAGTCGAGGCCGGCCAGCAGGTGGTCTCCACGGGCCTGTACGGGCTCGTTCGTCATCCGATGTACTTCGGCGCGCTGATCATGATGATCGGCCTGCCCGTTGCGCTCGGGTCGTATTGGGGGCTGATTCTGACCGCTCCGGGCGTTCCGGTCCTCGTGTTCCGCATCCTCGACGAGGAGAAGGCGCTGAGGCAAGAGCTGGCCGGTTACGCCCAGTACACGCAGCAGGTGCGCTACCGGTTGCTCCCCTACGTGTGGTGATCACAGCGACGGACCGCGACGCACCCGCCCGCGCCACGCAACGCGCGAGATCGTAGAAAGCGTCTGCCGGGGGTTGGTCCCGCCCATAATGAGGCTGTGGAACTGTTGACCGGCTTCGGGCTGGCAACCGCTGCGGGCCTGAACGCCTACATCCCGCTGCTCGCCCTAGGCCTGCTGTCCCGGTTCACCGATCTCGTGGCACTGCCGCAGGGCTGGGCCTGGCTGGAGAACGGCTGGGTGATGACGATCGTCGCGATGCTGTTGATGGTCGAGGTGGTCGCCGACAAGATCCCCGCACTGGATTCCATCAACGACACCATCCAGACCTTCATCCGTCCCACGGCGGGTGGCATCGTATTCGGCTCGGGCACTGCGGCAGAGACTGCGGCCGTCACCGATCCGGGAGCCTTCGCCGAGTCCGGCCAATGGATTCCGGTAGTGATCGGAGTGGTCACCGCGCTGGCGGTGTCGTTGACGAAGTCGGCGGTCCGGCCGCCTGCCAACATCGCCACGGCCGGGGTGGCCGCCCCGGTGCTGTCCACCGTCGAGGATGCGACGAGTGTCGGGCTGGTGTTCGCGGCGATCCTGTTGCCCGTGCTGGTGCTGGTGTTCCTGCTCGCGTTGGCCTATGGGGTGTTCCGGCTCTGGCGTTGGCGGCGACGTCGACAATCCGCGCATCCCCGCCAGCGCATCGCCGGCACGGAACCGAACTGAGGCAGCGTCAAATCCAGACGCCCTTGCCGACGGCGACCACCCCGCCGGCACTGATCGCGAAGCGCTCGCGATCCTTGTCGAGGTCCACGCCCACCATCTCGCCGGGACCCACGACGACGTTCTTGTCCAGAATCGCGTGCCGGACCACCGCACCGCGGCCCACCCGCACGCCGGGCATCAGCACGCTGCCGTCGACGATGGCGCCGTCGTCGATCACGACATTGGACGACAACACTGAATTACGCACGGAGGCAGCAGAAATGATGCTGCCGGCACCCACCACAGACTCCTGTGCCGAACCGCCGTTGACGAACTTGGCCGGTGCAAGGTTCTCCGACTCGCCCCTGATCGGCCAGCGCTTGTTGTAGAGGTTGAACACCGGGTGCACCGACACCAGGTCCATGTGCGCGTCGTAGAACGCGTCGAGCGTTCCGACGTCACGCCAGTAGCCGTGATCGCGCTCGGTGGCACCCGGCACCTCGTTGTTCTTGAAGTCGTACACCGCGGCCATCCCGTCGGACACCAGCCGCGGGATGATGTCGCCGCCCATGTCGTGATCGGAATGATCGTCATCGGCGTCGGCACGGATCGCGTCGATGAGCACCTTCGTGGTGAAGATGTAGTTGCCCATCGACACGAACGTCTGCTCGGGGTCGTCCGGGGTGCCCGGCGGGTCAGCGGGCTTCTCGATGAATGCCCGGATGCGCCCGGAATCGTCGGCGTCGATGCACCCGAACGCGCTGGCCTCCGCGCGCGGCGCCCGGATCCCGGCGACCGTCGCGCCCGCCCCGCTCTCGATGTGGAACTGCAGCATCTGCTCGGGGTCCATGCGGTACACGTGGTCGGCCCCGAAGATGATGATGTAGTCGGGATCTTCGTCGTAGATGAGATTCATCGACTGGTAGATGGCGTCCGCGGAGCCTGTGTACCACCGCGGCCCGAGCCGCTGTTGGGCGGGCACCGGGGTGATGTATTCACCGGCCAGGCCCGACAGCCGCCAGTTCTGGCTGATGTGACGGTCCAGCGAATGCGATTTGTATTGCGTGAGAACGCAGATCCGCAGATATCGAGCGTTCACCAGATTGGACAGCACGAAGTCGATCAGTCGGTAGGCGCCACCAAAGGGAACCGCGGGCTTGGCGCGGTCCGCCGTCAACGGATACAGCCGCTTGCCCTCTCCGCCGGCCAGAACGATGCCCAGCACATGTGGCAACTCCCTCATGGTCCAAACCTATCCGCCTCTAAGCACCGCGGCTAGCCAATGGCACGATTGGCACCTGGTTCGCTGTCAAGGTCTTTGGCGCAAACGTTGTCCACAACGATGCGGCCCGGCGCGGCGAGCACTACCGTTCCAGTTATGCGGGTGGCCATGATGACTCGGGAGTATCCACCCGAGGTGTACGGGGGTGCGGGGGTACACGTAACCGAGCTCGTCGCCCAGTTGCGCCAGCTGTGTGAAGTCGACGTGCATTGCATGGGTGCGCCTCGAGAGGGGGCATTCGTGGCGCAACCTGATCCGGCGCTGCGCGGTGCCAACGCGGCGCTTTCAACCCTCTCGGCGGACCTGAACATGGTCAACAGCGCAGCGCAGGCCACGGTGGTGCACTCGCACACCTGGTATGCCGGGCTGGCCGGCCATCTGACGGCGCTGCTCTACGGCATCCCGCATGTGCTCACGGCCCATTCCCTCGAGCCGTTGCGGCCGTGGAAGGCCGAGCAGCTCGGCGGCGGCTACCGGGTGTCGTCGTGGGTGGAGCGCACAGCGGTCGAGGCCGCGGACGCGGTGATCGCGGTGAGCGCGGGCATGCGCCATGACGTCCTGCGAACCTATCCGGCGCTGGATCCCAATCGGGTACACGTGGTGCGCAACGGGATCGACACCGACGTCTGGTTTCCCTCGCCGCCGGTAGAAGGCGAGTCGGTGCTTGCCGAGCTCGGTGTCGACCTGAACCGGCCGATCGTGGCGTTCGTCGGGCGCATCACCAGGCAGAAGGGTGTGGCGCACCTCGTCGCGGCCGCCCACCAGTTCAGCCCCGATGTGCAACTGGTGCTGTGCGCTGGGGCCCCCGACACCCCGGAGATCGCTGCCGAAGTGTCCTCGGCGGTGCAGCAGCTGGCCCGTGCCCGCACCGGTGTGTTCTGGGTACGCGAAATGCTGCCGATTAACAAAATCCGCGAAATACTTTCCGCTGCAACAGTTTTCGTCTGCCCGTCGGTGTACGAACCGCTCGGCATCGTCAATCTGGAAGCGATGGCGTGCGCGACAGCGGTGGTGGCATCCGACGTCGGGGGCATCCCTGAGGTCATCGCCGACCGGCAGACCGGGCTACTGGTGCACTACGACCCGAAAGACCCGGCGTTCTTCGAAACCCGCCTGGCCGATGCCGTCAACTCGCTGGTGGCCGAGCCCGAGACCGCCAGGAAGTACGGCGAAGCCGGGCGCCGACGGTGCATCCAGGAATTCTCCTGGGCACATATCGCCGAGCAGACGTTGGAGATTTATCGCAAGGTGTCCGCGTAGCGGACCGGCGCGGCCACTTGCAGCGGCCGCGCCGGTTTCTCTAGCTGGTGACGCCCTTGAGTTCGTCGCCGAGGGCGGCAGCCTCGGCCGGAGTCAGCTCGACAACGAGGCGCCCGCCGCCTTCTAGCGGTACCCGCATCACGATCCCTCGCCCCTCCTTGGTTGCTTCCAGTGGACCGTCGCCGGTCCGGGGCTTCATCGCCGCCATCGAGTGCTCCCTCCAACTGAGCCGGTCCGCATCAGCGGGCCAGAGTGGGCCGAAGCCGCCCACTCGTTGACGGCACCCGGCACTGAACTGCTACTGAACTAGCCCTATTGTTCCTTATCGGCGACGAAGGATGTGCAAAGACCCTTCGGTTGTCTACCTACGTGGCGTGTATCACGCCTCCGGCACCCAGCACGATGCGATGTGGTCGTCGACCATTCCGGTCGCCTGCATCAGCGCATACGCCGTTGTGGGCCCGACGAACTTGAAGCCCCGGCGTTTGAGTTCCTTGGCCATCGCCTGCGATTCCGGGGTGATCGCGGGCACTTCGGACAGGTCAGCGGGCCGCGGCCGACGGGGCGGCGCGAACGACCACAGCAGCTCCGCCAGGTCGACGTCCAGGCCGGCGACCGCCCGGGCATTGCTGATGGTCGCCTCGATCTTCGCGCGGTTGCGCACGATGCCGGTGTCGTCCATCAAGCGGCCGATATCGGCGTCGGTATAGCGGGCCACCCGGTCGGCGTCGAACCCGTCGAAGGCGCGCCGAAAGTTCTCCCGCTTGCGCAGAATGGTCAGCCACGACAGCCCGCTCTGGAATGCCTCCAGGCTGATGCGCTCGAACAGCGCTGCGGAATCCCGCAGCGGCCGCCCCCACTCGGTGTCGTGGTAGTCGCGATAGAGGCTGTCGCCCGACTGGACCGCCCAGCCGCAGCGGACACGGTCATCGTCGGTCACGACGACTCGTCATCCGTGCGAATCTGACCGGCGGTGACGGAAACCTCGACGTCGTCGGGTTCGTCATCGTCGGTGTCGTCAGGGTCGGTGTTGTCAGCGTCGGCGGCATTGTCGACGTCGGCGTCGGCGTCCTTTTCCGGGAACCCGTATGCCGCACGGATGGCGGCCAGCTCACCACGCAGCGAGTCGAGTTCGGTGCCCAGCCGGTCCAGCACCCAGTCCACTTCGCTGGTCTTGTATCCGCGCAGTACCTGGTTGAATCTCACCTCGTCCACGTCGGCACCGGTGACGCCGGAGGCCGGCAGCACCGTGGCAGTGGTTCCCCGCGGCAGCGGTGGCAACCTCTCCCCGCGACCGAAGATGACGCTGCCCAGCCCGAAGAGCACCGTGGCGATCAGGACCAGCACCACCAGGTACAGCAGTATCAGTGTCACGCCTTCGATACTGCCTCACGCCTCCGACAATCAGCGCGGGCGCAGGGTGATCATGGGCGGGCGGTCGGCCAGCGACACCGAGGACACCCGCGGCGAGAAGCCGTCACCGTCGGCGAAGAACTGCGTCAGGCCCATACCGGAGTCGGTGACCCCACAGCGGGACAACAGAGTGGCGATGACCTGTCGGCTCATCGACGCCAGCTCGGTTAGCGGCCGGTTGCGGTGCGCACGAACCCCGAGGTTCACCTGCGCGATCGCATCGAGACCGAGCCGGTCGTAGGTGTCGACCAGCAGGCCGATCTCCACGCCGTAGCCGGGCGCGAAGGGCACCGAGGTCAGCAGCTCGCGGGTGCCGGCGTACTCACCGCCCAGGGGCTGCAGCACGCAGTTGAGTTCAGGCCGCAGGGAGGCCAGCAGTGGGCGCGCGACCAGCTCGGTCACCCGGCCGCCGCCGTTGGCATCCTCGCGGCCGCTGACCTTGAGCGGCCGCCGGTAGAAGCCCTTGACCAGATGCACGCCATCGGTGGTCAGCAGTGGGCCCAGCAGCTTGGGCACGAACATCGGATCTGGGTCGATCAGATCGGAATCGACGAAGACGATGATGTCGCCCGTGGTCGCGGCCAGCGAGCGCCACAGCACCTCGCCCTTGCCAGGCTGCGGCGTGACCTCGGGGAGCGCCACTTCACGGCTGATCACGCGGGCTCCGGCAGCGACCGCACGGATCTCGGTGTCATCGGTGGAGCCGGAATCGAGCACGATGAGCTCGTCGACCAGCCCACCGAGCAACGGCGTGATCGTGCCGACCACGGAGCCGACGGTGTCTTCCTCGTTGAGTGCGGGCAGCACCACCGAGACCGTGCGACCGGCTTTGGCGGCTTCCAGCTCGGCCAACGTCCAGGTCGGCCGGTTCCAGCTGTGGTCGGTCAGCCACCGGTGTCCGGCGACGCCGTCGGCGACGGTCAGATCAGAAGCAATCGTCATGCCAGTCCCCTCACCGTGCGTGCGGGTGTCCGCACTCCCTGGATCGACGCGACCATTTCGAGCACGCGCCGTGTGGGTCCCACCTCGTGTACCCGGAACATGGCCGCGCCATCCGCTGCGGCGAGTGCCGTTGCGGCGAGCGTGCCTTCCAGGCGTTCGGTCAGGTCCACACCGAGAGTCTCCCCGACAAAATCCTTGTTGCTCAGTGCCATCAGGACCGGCCATCCGGTCTTAACAAGATCTTTTACGTGGCGCAACAAACTAAGGCCGTGATAAGTGTTTTTGCCGAAATCGTGGGTCGGATCGATGAGAATCCGATCCCTCGGCACACCGTTAGCCACCGCGTTCTCGGCCGCCGCAGTCACCTCGGCGATGACGTCGTCGACCACGCCCCGTTCACTGATGCCGTAGTTCACCCGGAACGGCCGGGTGCGTGGCACCGCGCCGCCGGTGTGCGAGCACACCAGACCCGCGCCGAACTCGGCGGCGACCTCCGGCAGCCCGGGGTCAGCCCCCGCCCAGGTGTCGTTGATCAGGTCGGCACCCGCCGAACAGGCCTGCTTGGCGACCGCCGCACGCCAGGTGTCGACGCTGATCAGCTGGTCGGGGAACGTGGTGCGTAGCCATTCGATGAACGGCACCACCCGGGCGATCTCCTCGTCGGCGTCGACGCTGCTCCCCGGACCGGCTTTGACGCCGCCGACGTCGATCACGTCGGCGCCCTCCTCGATCACGCGCTGGGCGGCCGCCTTGGCGGCATCGTCGGTGAAGGTGGCGCCGCGGTCATAGAACGAGTCCGGCGTCCGGTTGACGATCGCCATGATGAGCGCGCGATCACCGGCGACCGGGCGACCTAGGAACATCGACGACACGCCTCCATAGTGCCTGGCCCACCACCAGGAGTGCGATCAGCCTTTCGGCCGCTTGCCCGCCGCGACTTCCTCGGGGTACTCGTCGTAGAAGGGCACATACCCGTCGCCCCGGCCGGCAAGCACGTACACCGGATCGGACACATCAGATCCATAGCCCTGCTTACGCAAGTCGACCTTCTGGCTCTTGAACGTCGAGGTGTGGGCCAACTCCTCGACCACGCGGACGAACAGCGGCACGGCATAACCGGGCAGATGCCCGTAGAACGCCTCGGCAAGCGCCTTGCCGTCGAACTCTTGGCCCTCCTTGAGTTGGACCGCGGCCATGCCCGCGCGGCCCCCTGCGCCGGGCACCTCGACGCCGAACACGGTGCACTCCTCGATCAGTGGACTGCTCACCACCGCAGCCTCGACCTCGGTGGTGGCCACGTTCTCTCCCTTCCAGCGGAAGGTGTCGCCGAGCCGGTCCGCGAACGCCGCGTGCCCGAATCCCTGGGAGCGCATCAGGTCACCGGTGTTGAACCAGACATCGCCGTCCTTGAAAGCGTTGCGCACCAGCTTTTTCTCGGTCGCCGAGGAGTCGGTGTAGCCGTCGAACGGCTGGAGCGCATTGACCTTCGACAGCATCAGTCCCGGCTCGCCGGTCTTGACCTTGCGCAGCCGGCCGTCGGCCCCGCGCACGGGTTCTCCACTGTCGGCGTCGTATTCGACGAATGCGACCGGGCTCGGGCAGATCCCAGTGGATTTCGACACGTTGAAGACGTTGACGAATGCGGTGTTTCCTTCACTCGCACCGTAGAACTCGCAGACCCGGTCGATGCCGAAGCGCTCGGTGAACTCGTCCCAGATGGCGGGCCGCAACCCGTTGCCGACGATGACCCGGACCTTGTGGGCACGGTCGGTCGGTTTGGGTGGCTGGTTGAGCAGGTAGCCGCAGATCTCGCCGATGTAGACGAAGGCGGTGGCACCGTACTTGATGACGTCATCCCAGAACCGCGACGCCGAGAACGACTTGCCAAGGGCCAGAGCCGCACCCGAATTCAGCGCAGAACCGACAGAGACCGTCAGCGCGTTGTTGTGGTAGAGCGGCAGGCAGCAGTACAGGGTGTCGTCGCTGTGCAACCGCAGGCCGAGGCCGCCGAATCCGGCCAGCGCCCGCAGCCAGCGGTAGTGCGTCATGACGCTGGCTTTCGGCATACCGGTGGTGCCGGAGGTGAAGATGTAGAACGCCTTGTCCTTGGCCAGCACGGCCGATGCACTGGCCGGGTTTCCGGTCGGTGCCGTCGCCGCAAGCCGCTTCAGCTCCTCCAGCGTGATCAAACCGGTTGTATCCGAACCACTTTCGGTGATCGGGTCGACGAGGTCGGTTTCGGCGACGATGGCCGTGGCGTTCAGCAGTCCGATGCTGTGCGCCAGCACCTTGCCCTGCTGGTGGTAGTTCAGCATGCCCGCCACCGCGCCGCACTTGACGATCGCCAACATGAGCAGCACCGCGTCGGGCGAGTTGCGCAGCATCACCCCGACCACGTCACCGTGTCCGACCCCTTTGGCGGCCAGCACGGCGGCATAGCGGTTGACCGTCTCGTTGGCCTGCTTGTAGGTGAGGCGCTCGTCTTCGAACTTGAGGAACACCTTGTCGGCGTGCTGGGCGGCACGCTCCTGGAACACCTTGCCGATGGAAGTCTTGGCCGTCGGCCTGGCCAGAAAGCCGGTGAGCACGCCGCGAACGATGACCGGCGCGTCCATCAGCAGGCTCGGCACCTGGCTGGCGATGTCAAGCAGTCCGACGCTGCTCCTGGTGCCCGATTTCTGGTCGGTCATTCGCGGGATCCCCTCCGGTGTGTTGTGGCCAACTACCTTAACCACGCAGGTGACTCCCGTTACCGCCGGTATCGGCTACGGCGAGCAGGCCGCCAGGGCGGCTTCGACGTCGTCGACGACGATCAACCGGTCCAGCGCGTGCTGCGAGACGTAGCCCGTGCCGACCAACCCGCGTAGCCAGGTCAGCAGTCCGTCGTAGTGGGCGAACGGGTCGAGAAGCACCAGCGGCTTGGCGTGCATGCCCAGATAGCCGGCCGTCCAGGCTTCGAAGAACTCCTCGAGCGTGCCGATGCCGCCGGGCAGCGCGATGAACGCGTCCGAACGGTTCTCCATCTCCTGCTTGCGCTGCCGCATGGTGTCGGTGACGACGAGTTCGGCCGCGTCGACGTCCGCCAGTTCTCGATGGACGAGCGCCTTCGGGATTACGCCGACGGTGTTGCCGGACCTGGAGCGGGCAGCGCGGGCCACCGCACCCATCGCCGACACGTTGCCGCCCCCGGAAACCAGCGTCCAGCCGCGTTCGGCGATCGCCGAACCCACCTGACCGGCCAGGGCCATCAGTTCAGGATGCGTCGGCCCCGACGCGCAATACACACACACCGCCCACTGGCGGTCACCTTCGTCCGGCACGCACATAACGTAAGGGTTCTCAATGAACGCCTGATTTCGGGCGGGTACGCAACCGTGCGCCCACTAGATTCGGAAGATGCCTGTCGATTGGGCGATCGCGCCCCACGACCGCACGCTTGACGGCTTGGAAGCGGGCCTGCGGGAGCGCTCCGGCGCCGTTCTGCTCGGACCCGCCGGCGTCGGAAAGACATCGCTGGCCCGCACCGCAGCGAACTGGGTCGGCCCGGAATTCCGCCGGGTGGCCTGGGTGACGGGCACCGAGTCGGCGGCGGGCATTCCGTTCGCAGCGGTCGCGCACCTGATCGACGTGCCTTCCACCGGTAAGACCGCCGAAGTGTTGCGCGCCGCCCGGGAATCGCTCGGCTCCGGCCTGCTGGTGGTTGTCGACGACGCGCATCTGCTGGACCGGTTGTCGGCCGCGCTGGTGTATCAACTGGCCCGCAGCGGGGCGGCCAAGCTCATCGTCACCGCATCGGCAGACCAGGCGGTTCCCGATGGAGTCGCGGCGTTGTGGAATAACGGGTTGGTCAGCCGGATCGAGGTGCGGCCTGCGCGTCACGACGATGTCCGGCTCGCCGATCAGGTCGCGATCTTCATCGCCGATCTACCCGAGGACGCGATGCAGACGCTTCGCTACCTCGCGGTGCACGATCCGCTGCCATTGCCCGATGTGACGGCGCTGACCGGTGCGGCCGCCGTCGAGCGCGCATGTCAGTCCGGCGCCGTGCGCGTCGACGACGCGATGGTGCACTGCGCGCATCCGCTGTTCCTCGACGCGGTTCGCCGGTCGGTCGGCGGGCCGGGCCTGCGCAGGCTGCGCACCGCGCTCGTCGAACGAATGGTCACCGCACCACGTCCCGGCGTGGTGGATCGACTGCGGCTGGCGGTGTTGGCACTCGACAGCGACGTCCCACTGCCCACCGCCGAGATGGCGGCCGCCGCTGCCGAGTCGTTGCGGCTCGGCGATCTGGATTTGAGCGAGCGGTTGGCGCGGGCGGCGGTGTCTCTCGGCGGCGGCTTCGAGGCCAAGCTGACGCTGGCCTATGCCCTGGCCTGGCAGGGCCGCGGCCGGGAGGCAGACGCGGTGCTCGCCGAGATCGACCCGGCCGCGTTGACCGAACCAGAGTTGATGGCGTGGGCGTTGCCGCGGGCGGCCAACCAGTTCTGGATGCTCTCGGAGCCCGAGCGGGCCACCGCGTTCCTCCGCACCACCCGGGGTCGGGTGTCCACGCCGCGGGCGCAGATCACCCTCGATGCACTGTCGGCGACGTTCGCGATGAATTCCGGTGCGCCACAGCGTGCCTTGGAGATCGCGGGCGCGGTGTTGGCCTCACCGGACGCGGATGACACCGCAGTCGGCTGGGCGGCCTCGGCGGCGGCGCTGAGTTGCGCGCGGATCGGCCGGTTCGGCGAAGTCGACGCGATGGCGCAACGCGCGCTGGATGCCAGTCATCCCGGGTTGTTGCGGTTCACAAGTGGATTCGGACAGACGACGACGCTGGTGCTCGCCGGCGAGTTGGACCGCGCGCAGGCCCTGGCACAGCAGCTGACCGACTTCGCCCAACTGCTGCAACCCGGCCGGGCGGTCGGTGAGGTGCTGGTGGCCGATGTGCTGATGGTCCGGGGCGATCTGGATGACGCGATCACACTACTACGCAGGGCGACAAGCACTTTGGCGCCCACCGGATACTCCTGGGCGCCGCTGGCGTGGATGTTGTTGGCCCAGGTTCTCGCTCAGCGCGGCATGCCGGTGGAAGCGGTCAAGGCGCTGTCGCGGGCCGAATCCCGGCACGGACTCAAGTCGATGTTGTTCGCGCCGGAGCTGGCGATGGCGCGGGCGTGGACCTGCTATGCACGTCGGGATTCGGTGGGCGCCATCGCCGCAGCGCGCGACGCCGTCAAAACCGCCGAACGCGGCGGGCAGTCGGCCGTGGCGCTGCGGGCACTGCACGACGCGGTGCGCTTGGGAGATGTCCGCGCGGTCGACGCCTTGGCCCGCATCGAGGTGGACTGCATGTTCGGTCGGCTGACGGCTGAGCATGCGCAGGCACTGGCGGCCAAAGATCAGGCTGCGCTTGCGGAGGTTTCGGGGCGGTATCGCGACCTCGGCATGTCGGCTGCTGCCAACGACGCGGCCCGTCAAGCCGAGTGAAACATGCGCTCAACACCGGCCTGCAGCGACCGTAGAATCCTCAGCTATGACGGAGTTCAAGGCGCACACCGGCGCCATGAATGGCTGGCAGCAGCAGATCACCGACGTCAGCTCTGACGTCGGCAACTTGATGAACGGTGCTCCCGGAGTCTCCGGGGTGGTCAACAGCCACGGCACCATCGGCCATCCGATGCAGAATGCGTTCGACAGCGCGTATTCATCCCGCGGCGCCGCGATGGGAGCCACCCAGGCAGCGTCGGCGAAGATCTCCGAACTACTCGGCCAAGCCTCCCAGGCATATGACCGCGGTGATGTTGCCGCTGCAGACAAGCTCAAGTCGCAGGCCGCGCAGATGGAGGGTGCGGCAGGTTCGGCCGGTGGCTCCCCCGCGGCTTCGGCGGCCGGCAGCGGCGCGCAGGGCGCGGGCCAGATGATGGGTCAGTTCAGCCAGATGGCCGGTCAGATGATGCAAGGCATCACCCAGCCGATCCAGGGCATGGCCCAAAGCTTGGGTCAACTGCCCCAGCAGGTTTTCCAGGGTGTTCAGGGCATTGTCGAGGCGGCCACCCAAGGTGCCGGCGGTGGAGCCGAAGCCGCGGCGGGCGGTGCGGGTGCCGCGGCCGAGGCCGGCGGCAAGGTCAACGCCGAGGCCGAGGGCAACGGCGATGCGGCCGAAGCCAAGAAGGACACGGCCGAAGATCGCGAAAAGGAAAGCCCGGCAGGCCAACTCGGCAACCGAGCCCAAGTCGGTATCGAGCCGCCTGCCCAGGCCGGTGCCAATGCGGTGCCCACTGCGTTCCGAAACATCAACCCGCAGCGGTAATTTCCAGTTCGCTGGCGTCGAGGCGCCACCAGCCGTCGACACCGATCGCGTCCAGGAACCGTTCGTCGTGACTGACCACTATGAATGCGCCCTGATAGGCATTCAGTGCGGATTCCAACTGCCCGACACTGACCAGGTCGAGGTTGTTGGTCGGCTCGTCGAGCAGCAGTAGCTGGGGTGCCGGTTCGGCGTAGAGCACACAGGCCAGCGTCGCCCGTAACCGCTCCCCGCCGGACAACACCCCGACCGGCAGGTGGATCCGGTCGCCGCGAAACAGGAACTGCGCCAACAGATGCATCCGGCGGGTGTGGGGCAGGCTGGGCGCCGCCGCAGCCAGGTTTTCGGCCACGGTCCGCTCCGGATCCAGCAAGTCCAGCCGCTGCGACAGGTAGGCGATGCGTCCGTCGGCCCGTTGCACCGTCCCGGAATCGGGCTCGAGTTGTCCGTCGATGATCCGCAGCAGTGTCGACTTGCCTGCCCCGTTGGGCCCGGTCAGCGCGATCCGTTCCGGGCCGCGAACAGACACGTCAACCCCGTTGTCGGCGAACAATTTTCGTCCACCTTGGCTGATCTGCAGGCCTGCCCCGGTGAACACGGTTCGGCCGGCCGGCACCACCGTGTCGGGAAGATCGAGCACGATCACCTTGTCGTCCCGTAGCGCACGTTCGGCGTCGTCGAGCCGGGACCGTGCGTCGTCGACCCGGCGCGAGTGCACGTCGTCGGCCCGACCCGCGGATTCCTGCGCGTCGCGTTTCAGCTTGCCCGCAACGATCTTCGGCAGCCCGGCATCCTTGAGGTTGCGGGCAGCGTTGCTCGCCCGCCGCGCCGAACGTTCCCGCGCCTCTTGCATCTGACGCTTCTCGCGTTTGAGTTGCTGTTCGGCGTTGCGGATGTTGCTCTCGGCAACCCGCCGGCCGGCTTCCACGATGTCCTGGTAGGTGGTGAAATTCCCTCCGTAGAAGATGATTTCGCCGCGGTACAGCTCGGCGATCTGGTCCATCCGGTCCAGTAGCACGCGGTCGTGGCTGACCAGCAGCAGGCACCCGGAGTAGTCCTCCAGCGCGTCGTAAAGACGTTGCCGCGCATTGAGATCGAGATTGTTGGTGGGCTCGTCGAGCAGTAGCACGTCGGGCCGCTTCAGCAGTTCGGCGGCCAGCCCCAGGGAGATCACCTCCCCGCCCGACAGTGTTCCGAGGCGCCGGTCCAGTTCCACACCGCCCAGGCCCAGTCGGTCCAGCTGGGCACGGGAGCGCTCCTCGATGTCCCAGTCATCACCGATGGTGGTGAACACCGCCTCCCCGGCATCACCGGATGCCAAAGCAGCGAGCGCGTCGAGCACCGGCGCCACCCCCAGCACCGTGGCCACCGTCAGATCCGCGACAAACGGCAAGCTCTGGGGCAGGTATCCGATGGTGCCGTCGACCGTCACCGAACCGGAGGTCGGTCGGTATTCACCGGCAATCAGTTTGAGCAGGGTGCTCTTTCCGGCGCCGTTGGGCGCGACGAGTCCGGTGCGGCCGGATCCGACGGTGAAGGACAGGTCCGAGAACACCTCGGTGTCATCGGGCCAGGAGAACGACAAATTCGAACAGACGATAGACATGCAGGGACTCCAAAGATGCTGCGCGCTGCGCACATAGGGCAGGACGATTGAACGGACAGGGCCCGGGCGTTACCCGGAGACGGCCTCGTCGCTATCACTGTGTCCAAGCATGGGATCCATGGTACCGATGGGTTCAAGCGGTTAAATATGCGCGCAGCATGTCGGTGGCCGCGGTGATGGCGGTGACCGGAACTCGCTCGTCGACCCGGTGCGCCAGGTTCGGGTCGCCCGGTCCGAAGTTCACCGCGGGTATCCCGAGCGCCGCAAACCGCGCGACGTCGGTCCAGCCGTACTTTGCGCGTACCTGTCCCCCGGCCGCGGCTACCAGCGCGGCCGCGGCGGGCTGCGTCAGGCCGGGCAACGCCCCGGCGGCGGCGTCGGTCTCCTCGATCGTGACGTCGAGCCCGTCGAACACCTCGCACACATGGGCGAGCGCCTGCTCGACGCTGCGATCCGGCGCGAAGCGGAAGTTGACGGTCACCGTCGCAGCGTCCGGGATCACGTTGCCGGCGACGCCGCCCTCGATGCGCACCGCGGACAAGCCTTCCCGGTACACGCAGCCGTCGATGTCCACCGAACGTGCCTGATAGCTCGAAAGCCGATCGAGCACCGCGCCCAGCTTGTGAATGGCATTGTCGCCCAACCAGGATCGCGCGGAGTGGGCGCGGGTTCCGGAGGCGCTGACGATGACTCGGATGGTGCCCTGGCAACCGGCCTCGATGTACCCGCCCGATGGCTCACCGAGAATCGCGACGTCGGCGGCCAGCCACTCGGGCAGCTCGCGCTCGATGCGGCCCAGCCCGTTGGCGCTCGCTTCGATCTCTTCGCAGTCGTACATCACCAGCGTGATGTCGTGGGTGGGCTCGGCGATGGTGGCGGCCAGGTGCAGGAAAACCGCGTCGCCGGACTTCATGTCCGAGGTGCCGCAGCCGTACATCTCACCGTCCACGATGCGACTCGGAAGGTTGTTCGCGGCGGGCACGGTATCGATGTGGCCGGCCAGCATCACCCGCGAAGGCCGCCCCAGATTGGTGCGCGCCAGCACCGCGTCGCCGTTGCGGATGACTTCGAAGCCGGGAGCCTGGGAACGCAGCGCACCCTCGATCTCGTCGGCGATGAGCTGTTCGTGCCGCGACTCGCTGGGGATGTCCACCAGCGCCGCGGTCAGTGCGATCGGGTCAGCACGCAGGTCTAGCCCCATGGACGTCAACGGTAGTCCAGTAACCTAGGCCAACGTGACTGCAGCATCTGGCCACGGCCTGGCCACCATCGCCGCCGACGGAACCGTTCTCGACACCTGGTTTCCCGCCCCCGAGCTGAACGCCGATGGCCCGTCCGGGACGGTTCGGCTGACCGATGACGACGTGCCCGCCGATTTCGACGGCCTCACCGGTCCCGATGCGGACCGTGGCGTCGAGGTCGTTGCGGTACGGACCACCATCGCCTCGCTGGACGACAAGCCTGCCGACGCCCACGACGCCTACCTGCGGCTGCACCTGCTGTCGCACCGGCTGATCGCCCCACATGGCGCCAACATGGACGGCATCTTCGGCGCCCTGGCCAATGTGGTGTGGACCAATTTCGGGCCGTGCGCGGTCGACGGCTTCGAAACCACGCGGGCACGGCTGCGCCGGCGGGGCGCGGTCGCCGTCTACGGGATCGACAAGTTCCCGCGGATGGTCGATTACGTGGCGCCGAGCGGGGTGCGCATCGCCGACGCGGACCGCGTGCGGCTGGGCGCGCATCTGGCGTCGGGGACGACGGTGATGCACGAAGGCTTCGTGAACTTCAACGCCGGCACCCTGGGCACCTCGATGGTGGAGGGTCGCATCTCGGCCGGCGTCGTGGTCGACGACGGCTCCGACATCGGTGGCGGCGCGTCGATCATGGGGACGCTTTCGGGTGGTGGCAAAGAGGTCATCTCGGTGGGTAAGCGCTGTCTGCTCGGCGCCAACGCCGGGCTGGGCATCTCACTGGGCGACGACTGCGTCATCGAGGCCGGCCTGTACGTGACGGGTGGAACCAAGGTGACGACCGCTGACGGTCAGACCACCAAGGCGCGCGAACTCTCCGGGGCCAACAACCTGTTGTTCCGGCGCAATTCACTGTCGGGCGCGGTCGAGGTGGTCAAACGTGACGGCACCGGGATCACGCTCAACGAGGCCCTGCACGCGAACTGATCTTTGCGCGGCTTTGCACCGCGAGCGAGCGGGTCTGTTGGTCGACGCGCCGCGTTTTGGCATGATTCCGCGCACCTTCGCCGAGCGCGAGCGTGCGCAAACGTCGGTGTTGAGAGGCGTGTTGGCCTGCAGACCCGCACGTTCGCGGTGTGGGGTGAGGGTGTGGGGTGAGGCGGCCCCGCGTACCTTGATTTCACGATCGTATTGGCGATCCTCGAACTTTGGAGCGCGCGGTGACAGCCTCGCTTAGCTACCGACTTCTTCAGATCGCGCTGGTCGTCTTCGGTGCGGTGATGCTCCTGCTCTATCCACTCGCCGTGGTGTGGCCGTCGGGGTGGGCATGGCATGCCGGCGCGCCGCATCAGTCCGATTACTTCATGATGATCGTCGGTCTGTACGCGACGCTGGGAGTTTTCCTCTGGAACGCCGCGCGCCGTCCCGAGGCCAATCTCGGCTTGATCTGGTTCACCGTGGTCTCGAGCGTCGTCCACGCCGCAATAATGGCGGTGCAATCCTTCGGCACCGGCCACCACATGGGACATCTGTGGGGTGATGTCCCCGCACTGCTTCTGGTGGCTCTCGTGCTGTCAGTTCTCGTATTGACTTCCGGCATCAAGCGAACGCCGCACGTCGAAACTACCGTGACTTAGGTACAGGGGATCCCGTGCGGTCCGCCTATCCAGTGACCCGGCGGGGAGTGCCAGGGACAAAGTTTCTTGACTTGTCCGGGCGGGCCCCAATTGACGCCCGGATTCCAATCAACCCAATCTCCAGGCCCCGGGACCCACGGAATGTTCGGGCCCCAACCAGGATCAGCCGATGCTGTACCCGCGACCACTCCAAGGGAAGCAGCGCCAAGCGCACCGGCGATCACTGCCGTACCTGCGATTTTCTTCAGATTCACCTGTGGTCTCCTCCCTGCTCATCGCCGCTGTTGGATGAACCAAGAGCGGCGACGTGGGTTGTCAGGAAGCCACCCCGCCGCTTGGCGCCGTGCGGCAACCAACGTCACGACCCGTATGTCCGACGCTACTCCTGCGGTTATCGGTGTTAAACCCTGATCTGATTCACCGTGTCCGCGAGTGTCCCGTGTACATCAGCCGTGTACGTCAGCACTGTCGCGGGCCACGAAGGTGCGCAGAATGTTGGGGTTCCACGGCGTGTCGGGCAGCAGACCCGCACGCTCGCCGAAATTAGTCGGCGGACAGCACGCAGAATTCGTTGCCCTCGGGGTCGGCCAGCACCACCCAGGTCTGTTCACCCTGGCCGATGTCGACGTGGCGTGCTCCCAGGCTGATCAGCCGGTCGACCTCGGCCTGCTGATCGTCGGGAGTGAAGTCGAGGTGCAGGCGATTCTTGACCACCTTGTCGTCGGGCACCGCGAGGAACAACCAGATCGGCCCGGCCCCGGGCGGCGGGGTCAGCACCACGTCTCCGTCGGAGTCGGTGTGCTTGGGCCATCCGAGCGCGCGTGCCCACCATGCGCCCAGCGCCTCCGGGTCATGAGCGTCGATGCAGAGCTCAGAGAACCTCAAGCCCATTGTGCCAGTTCCTTCTTCAGAACCTTGCCCATGGCATTGCGCGGCAGGCCGTTTACGAGCCGCACTTCACGGGGCCGTTTGTGCGCTGAAAGTTCTTGTGCCACAAAGTCGATCAGGACGGCCGGCTCAGCATCGCCGACCACGAACGCCACAATGCGCTGGCCGAGATCGGCGTCGGGCAATCCCACCACGGCAACCTCGGTGACGCCGGGATGGCCCAGCAGCACAGTCTCGATCTCCCCGGCGCCGACGCGGTAGCCGCCGGTTTTGATCAGGTCGACCGACTCGCGGCCGACGATGCGGTGCATACCGTCAGCATCGATCACCGCCACATCGCCGGTGCGATACCAGCCGTCGGAGTCGAATGCCTCGGCGGTGGCGTCCGGCCGGTTCAGATAGCCGTCGAACACCATCGGACCCTTGATCTGCAGTCGCCCAACGGTTTCGCCGTCGTGGGGCACCGCTTCGCCGTCGTCGTCGACCAGCCGGGTCTGCACTCCGGCGACCGGCAGGCCAACCCAACCGGGCCTGCGCTCCCCGTCGACGAGCGTGCTCAACGTGATCAGTGATTCGGTGCTGCCGTAGCGCTCCACCGGTGGCTTGCCGGTGAGCTGGGTCAGCTTCTCGAACACCGGTACGGGCAGCGGCGCACTGCCCGAGACCAGCAATCGCGCCGACGACAATGCCAGCGCCGCGTCAACATCGTCGACCACCCGCGACCACACCGTAGGTACGCCGAAGTACAACGAACCCTGGGCCTCCGCATAGCCGGCAGGCGTGGGTTTTCCGGTGTGCACGAATCGGTTTCCGATCCGCAGCGATCCGAGCAGGCCCAGCACCAACCCGTGGACGTGGAACAGCGGCAGGCCGTGCACCAGGGTGTCCTCAGCCGTCCAGTGCCAAGCGGTGGCCAGCGCGTCGATATCCGCGGCGATTGCCCGTCGACTGATCGGCACGCCCTTCGGCGGGCCGGTGGTGCCGGAGGTGTACATGATGATCGCGGTCGATTCCGGCGCCGGTTCCTGATAGCGGTGCCAGGACCGGGCATGCAGCCGGACCGGGATGTGGGGCAGCCCTTCCGCCTCATCTGGCCGCTCCCCCAGCCATGCCCGGGCACCGGAGTCGGTGAGAATATGCCGGCGTTCGGCGGTACCGACGTCGGCAGGCACGGGAATCACCGGCACCCCGGCGATCAGGCAGCCGACGATCGCGAGGACTGTCGTCGCGGTCGGGGTCGCCAGCACGGCGACCCGCTGCGCAGCCGCGACCCGTTCGGCGACCGAGGTGCCAGCGCCGACGAGATCGCTGCGGCTCAGCACGGCACCGTCGATGCGGACCGCGTCGCTGATATCGGCGCCTGCGGCGACCGCTGCGGGATTCAAGGAGGCCAGCAGCACGCATGTGAGGCTACCCGGCCGGATAATGGGGCGATGGGAACCATCCGCCAGGTCTCGACGCGTGAGGTGTACCGCAACAACTGGTTGACGCTGCGTGAGGACGACATCGAGCGTCCTGATGGCAGTACCGGGGTTTACGCCGTGGTCGACAAACCGACCTATGCGCTGGTGATCCCGTGTGATGGCGACCGGTTCCACCTCGTGGAGCAGTTCCGGTATCCGTTGGGACTGCGGCGCTGGGAATTCCCGCAGGGCACCGCGCCCGAACAACAACATCTCGACCCGATCGAACTGGCTGAGCGTGAGCTGCGTGAAGAGACCGGGCTGCGTGCGACGACGGTGCATCGGCTCGGCCAGCTCGACGTCGCGCCGGGGATGAGCAGTCAGCGCGGTTGGGTGTTTCTCGCGACCGATATCACCGAGGGCGAGCATGAACGCGAGCACGAAGAACAGGACATGCACAGCGAGTGGTTCACGCGGGACGAGGTAGAGCAGATGATCCGCGATGGAGTCATCACCGACGCGCAGACGATCGCCGCGTGGGCGCTGCTGGCGCTACACCAACGGGCGACGCCATGATCGAGCGGGTAAACCTCAGCGGCGCTCGGCCAGTGCCCGCAGGAAGAATGTGAGGTTGGCCGGACGTTCGGCCAGTCGCCGTACGAAGTAGCCGTACCACTCGTATCCGAAGGGCACGTACACCCGCACGTGATTGCCCGCCTCGGCCAGTCGGCTTTGCTCGCCGTCGCGGATGTTGTACAGCATCTGATACTCGAAATCGTCGACACCGCGACCGAATTCGCCGGCGAGACCGGGCACGGCAGCGATGATCGCGGGATCATGAGAGGCCACCATCGGATAGCCCGATCCGGCCATGAGTGTCCGCAGACAGCGCAGGTAGGAATCGGTGACCTCGTCGGCGTCCCGGTGGGCCACCGAGGCCGGCTCGTCGTAGGCGCCCTTGCACAACCGGATCCGGGCGCCCGCGGCGGCGAACTCCTCACAATCGCTGAAAGTGCGTTTGAGGTAGGCCTGCAGAACCGTTCCGAGCCAATCGAACTCGGTGCGCAGATCCCGCACGATGGACAGCGTGGAATCGGTGGTGGTGTGATCCTCGGCGTCGACGGTGACCCAGGCGCCGATGTCACGGGCCTTGGCGCAGATGGTGTGCGCGTTTTCCAACGCGATCTTCTCGCCGTCGCGGGGCAGCGCCTGCCCCAGCGCCGACAGTTTGAGTGAGACCTCCAGCGGCCGCACCGGTGTGGCGGTGTCGGCACGCCGTTGCAAGCCGTCGAGCAGCGCCAGATAGGCCCGCACCGTCTGCTCGGCGTCCTCGCTGCTGGTAGTGTCCTCGCCGAGGTAGTCGATCGATACGAGGCGCCCCGAATCCCGCAGCGCGGCAACGGCATCAAGCGCCTCGGGGACCGTCTCGCCGGCGACGAACCGGTCCACCACCTTGCGGGTCACCGACAGCCGCTCGGCCGTGTGACGCAACCGCTGCGAGCGCGACGCGGCCATGATTGCCGGACGGGCGACCCGTGCGAAGAGGCCCATCGTCACATCCCCATGTGTGGATAGGTGTGGTTGGTCGGTGGCACGAAGGTCTCCTTGATTGACCGGGCCGACGTCCAGCGCAGCAGGTTCAGCGATGAGCCAGCCTTGTCGTTGGTGCCCGACGCGCGCGATCCACCGAACGGCTGCTGACCGACGACCGCGCCGGTTGGCTTGTCGTTGACGTAGAAATTGCCTGCGGCATAGCGCAACCGGTCCTGCGCCTTGAGGACGGCGCTCCGGTCGTCGGCGATCACCGCGCCCGTCAGAGCGTAGCGCGCTCCGGTGTCGACGACATCGAGGATCCGGTCGTATTCGGCGTCGGGGTAGACATGGACGGCCAGGATCGGGCCGAAGTACTCGGTGTTGAAGGCCTCGTAGGTCGGGTCGTCGGACAACAGCACGGTAGGTCGCACGAAATAGCCTTCGCTGTCGTCGTATTCACCGCCGGCGGCGATGGTGACGCCCGCAGCGCTCTTGGCCCGTTCGATGGCCTTGACGTTCTTGGCGAACGCCCGTTCGTCGATGACCGCGCCGCCGTAGTTGCTCAGGTCAGTGACATCGCCGTACTTCAGTTCTGAAGTGGCCGAAAGGAAGTCGTCACCCATTTCATGCCACACCGAGCGCGGGACGAAGGCCCGTGAGGCCGCCGAGCACTTCTGCCCCTGGTAGTCGAACGCGCCACGGATCAACGCGGTGCGCAACACATCCGGCCGGGCCGAGGCGTGCGCCAGCACGAAGTCCTTACCACCGGTTTCCCCGACCAGCCGCGGATAGGTGTGGTAACGGTCGATGTTGGCGCCCACCTCGCGCCACAAGTGCTGGAACGTCGCCGTCGAGCCGGTGAAGTGAATGCCGGCCAGTCGCGGATCGGCAAGGGCCACCTCGGAAACCGCGATCCCGTCGCCGGTCATGAGGTTGATCACCCCGGGCGGCAGGCCGGCCGCCTCCAGCAGCTGCATGGTCAGGTACGCCGCGAAAGTCTGGGTGGGCGAAGGCTTCCACACCACGGTGTTGCCCATCAACGCGGGCGCGGTCGGCAGATTGCCTGCGATGGCGCTGAAGTTGAACGGTGTGATCGCGTAGACGAAGCCTTCCAGCGGCCGGTGGTCGGTGCGGTTCCACACGCCCGGGCTGCTGATCGGCTGCTGCGACAGGATCTGGCGGGCGAAGGCGACGTTGAACCGCCAGAAGTCGATCAGCTCGCACGGCGCGTCGATCTCGGCCTGGTAAGCGGACTTGGACTGTCCGAGCATGGTGGCCGCGGCGATCTTCTCCCGCCACGGGCCAGACATCAGATCGGCCGCCCGCAGGAACACTGCGGCGCGTTCGTCGAACGGCAACGCCGCCCAGTCGTTCTTCGCGGCGATCGCGGCTTCGATGGCGGCGGTGGCGTCGGAGTGCTCGGCGTTGGTCAGGGTGCCCAGCCGGGCGGAGTGGCGATGCGGCTGCACGACGTCGATGCGTGCGCCACCGCCCATGCGGTGTTCGCCGCCGATGACGTGTGGCAGGTCGATCGCCGCATCGGTGAGGTTGGACAGAGCGGCGGTGAGCCGGGTGCGTTCACCCGAGCCCGGTGCATAGTCGTGGACCGGCTCGTTGGCCGGCATCGGCACGTCGGTGATGGCATCCATGGGATAAGAATCCCCGACGTGACCCACGCAACTCTTGTCCGATCGGCTAACTCTGAGCCGCTCGATCAGTAGAATCGGACAACATGCGGTCAACCGGCGTCAGCCTGGGCCAACTGCTGTTGGCGCTGGATGCCACGCTGGTCCAACTGGTGCAGGCGCCGCGCGGGCTCGACCTGCCGGTGGCCTCGGCGGCGCTGATCGATTCTGACGACGTACGCCTCGGCCTGGCCCCTGCCGCCGGGTCTGCCGACCTGTTCTTCCTGCTCGGCATCTCCGACGACGACGCGCTGAACTGGGTCGCTCACCAGAGCGCGCAGCGACCGCCGACCGCTATTTTCATCAAACAACCGGCAGCCGCGGTGGTGGCACGGGCGGTGGCAGCCGGCACCGCCGTGGTGGCCGTGGACCCGCGCGCCCGGTGGGAACGGTTGTACCGCTTGGTCAATCACGTCTTCGAGCACCACGGCGACCGGGCGCTGCACGATTCGGGCACTGATCTGTTCAGCCTGGCGCAGTCGGTCGCCGACCGTACCCACGGCATGGTCAGCATCGAGGACGCCCAGTCGCACGTGCTGGCGTACTCGGCGTCCAACGACGAGGCCGATGAGCTGCGCCGGCTGTCGATCCTGGGTCGCGCGGGACCGTCGGAACACCTGGCCTGGATCGCCCAGTGGGGCATCTTCGACGCGTTGCGCGCCAAACCGGACGTGGTGCATGTGGCCGAGCGTCCGGAGTTGGGACTGCGTCCGCGGTTGGCGATCGGGATCTTTCAGCCGTCGGCCGACGAGCGTCGTGCGCCGGCGTTCGCCGGCACCATCTGGGTGCAGCAGGGCAGCCGCCCACTCGCCGAGGATGCCGACGACGTGCTGCGCGGCGCGGCGGTGTTGGCCGCCCGGATTATGGCGAGGCTGGCGGCGACACCGTCGACGCACGCGGTGCGGGTGCAGGAACTGCTGGGGTTGCGCGATGCGGACGATCCGCCTGACGTCGAGTTCATCGCTCGCGAGCTCGGCATCGCGGTTGCGGGCCGCGCGGCCCTGATCGGGTTCGACGGCAGTGCGCCCAGTTCCCGGCTCGCCGACGTATTGTCGTTGAGTGCCAGCGCTTTTCGCCATGACGCACAGGTAGCCTCGGTGCACTCGCGGGTCTACGTGCTGTTTCCGAGCACCGGCAGGCCTGCCGCGGTGACATCGTGGATCCGCGGCACTGTGGCGGCGCTGCGCGCCGAACTGGGTGTCGAGTTGCACGCCGTCATCGCCGCTCCGGTGACGGGGCTGGCCGGCGCCACTTCCGCCCGGGCGGAAGTGGACCGGGTGTTGGACAGCGCCGAACGCCACCCCGGCGCGCTTGGTCAGGTGACCTCATTGGCCGAGGCCCGCACCACGGTGCTGCTGGACGAGATCATCACGGCGATCGCCGCCGACGAGCGGCTGATCGATCCGCGCGTGCGGGCGTTGCGGGCCGACGAACCGATACTCGCCGACACCTTGCGCGCCTATCTGGACAGCTTCGGTGACGTCGCGACGGCTGCGCAGTGGCTGCATGTTCATCCCAACACCGTCCGTTATCGGGTACGCCGGATCGAACAGCTCCTGGCGACGTCACTGACCGATCCCGATGTGCGGTTGT
Organism: Mycolicibacterium sp. XJ870; assembly: GCF_053483975.1. NCBI lineage: Bacteria > Bacillati > Actinomycetota > Actinomycetes > Mycobacteriales > Mycobacteriaceae > Mycobacterium > Mycolicibacterium sp. XJ870. The sequence continues at coordinate 78,812 of NZ_JBEFTI010000008.1, read as the reverse complement.
TGCTTTCCCTGAGCCTGCGGGCGACGGCATGAGTCCTCTGCGCGCTGTCCACCGTTCGGTTGACAGACCAATCAGCCGGGAAGTCGTCGCGGATGGCCGAACGCAGGGGCATGGTGTTGGTATGACCATCGCAGCGAGTCAGCAAGCACCAGAACATCCGTTCCTGAGCGGAAACTTCGCCCCGGTGCACGACGAGGTCACCGTCACCGACCTCGAGGTCACCGGGACCATCCCTGACTACCTCGACGGGCGCTATCTGCGCGTGGGGCCCAATCCGCTGCGGGCTCCGGATCCGCAGCACTATCACTGGTTCCTCGGCGACGGCATGGCGCACGGGATCCGGCTGCGCGACGGTGCGGCGACCTGGTACCGCAACCGCTGGGTGCGGTCTGCTTCGGTGGCCCGCCAGCTCGGCGAACCGTGGACCGGCGGAGCGCACACGGGTGGCTTCGATTTCGCGGCCAACACCAACATCATCGGACACGCCGGCAAGACGTTCGCACTCACCGAGGCCGGTGTGCGACCGTACGAACTGAGTGAGGAACTCGACACCGTCGGCCCGTCCGACTTCTGCGGCACACTGTTCGGCGGCTTCACCGCACACCCCAAGCACGACCCGAAAACCGGTGAGCTGCACGCTGTCTCGTATAACCCGCTGCGCGGCAACCTGGTGAGTTACACCGTCACCGGGGTGGACGGCAGGGTCCGGCGCACCGTCGACATCGCCCTACCTGCGCACACGATGATGCATGACTTCACGCTGACCGAGAAGTATGTCGTGATCTATGACCTGCCGGTGCTGCTGGACCTGACGACGTTGGTCAAGAATGCCCCGGCGCGGGCCGCGGCGCGGCTACTGACAGGGTTCGTGGCCCGGCACGCGGCGCCGGACTTCCTGTTGCGCGCCGCGATGCGCGGATCCGAACGGGCAGCGGTGCCGTCGTCCGGGATGCCGTACCGATGGTCACCCGAGCACGGCGCCCGCGTCGGGGTGATGCCGCGGGAGGGCTCGGCCGCCGACATCCGGTGGTTCGAGGTGGCACCGTGCTACGTGTTCCACGCGCTCAACGGTTATGACCGCACCGGACCCGAGGGCGAACAGATCGTGCTCGACGTGGTCCGGCACCCGGCCGTGTTCACCACCGGCGACCGGTTGTTCACCGAAACGATCACGCTGGACCGCTGGACCATCGACCTACGCACCGGCCGGGTAAGTGAGCAGCGTCTCGACGAGGATGCCCAGGAATTCCCACGCATCGACGACCGCGTGGTTGGCCGGGAACACCGGTACGGCTACACCGTCGGCTTCGACGAGCCGGGCGCATCGGCCGCCATCTTGCATCACGATCTCCGTGACGGCACCACCGAGCGGATCGACTTCGGGCCAGGCCGCGAACCCGGCGAGTTCGTCTTCGTGCCGTCCGGCCCGGATGCCGAGGAGGACGACGGCGTGGTGATGGGATTCGTCTACGACCGCACCGCGAACCGCAGCGATCTGGTGCTGCTCGACGCCCAGAGCTTGGCACCCGTTGGCACCGTGCACATTCCGGTCCGAGTTCCGCACGGGTTCCACGGCAACTGGGTACCGGCGGACCGCTAGCATCGGCAGATGACCGAAAGCGGTCCAGTTTCAACGCAGGCCGCACGCGAACCGTCGGACTGGCACTGGATGTGGGAGACCTACGTCTGCGCCTTGTGTATCGCGGCGATCGTCGCCGTGGTGCTGTTCGAGCCGAGTTTCGGCGGCAACGTGCCGGTGGCCTGCGCGGCGCTGGCTGCCATGGCGGTGATCGTACTGGCCTTCGGGCGCAAGGTTATCCGCGACGGGGATCGGATCGCCGGCTCGGCGCGGGCCCGCACGGCGGGGTTCTTGGCGGTGGTGCTGGGACTGTGGCTGACCGCGATCGTCGCGGCCGCCCCGGCCGTCGTGGCGATCCCGGCGCTGTACCCGTTGATCTTCGCCACCTTGCCGCTTGCGGCGGCATTGGCGCTGACATTCCTGGTAACCCTGGCACCGTTGGGCCTCGCCGTGGCAACCCACGGGGTGAGTTGGTCGAGCCTGCCTGAGGTGGCGGCGGTGACGCTGGTCGGTGCGGTGGCGGCCCCGATCATCGGCACCACGATCATGACCAGCATGCGGCAGCGCCAGCGGTTGGCCGAGACGGTCGCCGAACTTGCCGCGAGCCGCGCCGAGACCGCGCGACTGTCCCGTCAGGCCGGGGCCACCGGCGAGCGCGAACGGCTCTCCCGCGAAATCCACGACACCCTGGCGCAGGGATTCACCAGCATCGTGGCGCTGGCACAAGCTGTTCAGGCCGAGTTGGACACCGACCGCGCTGCCGCGGTGAGGCACGTCGAGCTGATCGAAACCACGGCGCGGGAGAACCTCGCCGAGGCGCGAATCATGGTCGCCGACCTGACTCCGGCGGCGCTGGGCGCCGACTCGCTGCCCGCCGCCATCCGTCGGCAATGCCAGCGGCTGACGGCCGAAACCGGCATCCCGGTCGCGGTACACGTCGACGACCAACTGCCCACCCTGGGCATGGCCGGTGACGTCGTCCTGCTGCGCGCCACTCAGGAAACGTTGGCCAACATCCGCAAGCACGCACACGCCAGCGCGGTATCCGTTTCACTGCACGGCGACGGGAAGAAGGTCCGGTTGACGCTGTCCGACAACGGGATTGGACTTCCGGAGGATCACCGTGACGGGTTCGGGCTGCAAGGCATCCGGGCCCGGGTCGGTGAGGCAGGCGGCGTGGTGACGGTGTCGTCCCGAAACGGGGTTCGCATCGACATCGAGGTTCCGGCATGACGACCAGGGTGCTGCTGGTCGACGACCATCCAGTAGTCCGGGAAGGGCTGCGCGGAATGATCGACGCCGAGAACGATCTCGAAGTTGTCGGCGAGGCGGCGTCAGGTGCGGAGGCGGTCACAATGGCCGAATCCGTACGGCCGGACGTGATCCTGATGGATCTGAGGATGCCCGGCGTCGACGGCGTGGCCGCCACCGAACGCATACTGGCGACACTGCCGTCGACCCGCATCATCGTCGTCACCACCTACGAATCCGACGCGGACATCCTGCGGGCCGTCGAAGCCGGAGCCGCGGGCTATCTGCTAAAGGACGCCTCACGCGCGCAGTTGGCAGCGGCAGTGCGCGACGCCGCCGACGGCAAGACCGTGCTGGCGCCTTCGGTGGCGGGCCGGCTGTTCGGGTTGATGCGTGCACCGGCTTCGTTGTCGGCGCGTGAGATCGAGGTGCTCGGGCTGGTGGCGCAAGGCCGGACGAACGCCGAGATCGGTCGGATTCTGCACATCAGCGAGGCGACGGTGAAGACGCATCTACTGCGTGCGTTCCACAAACTAGGGGTGTCGGACCGTACGGCGGCGGTCACCACAGCGATGTCGATTGGGTTACTGGACTGAAAGTCGCTGCACCGCAGCGGCGATGCGCTCGTCGGTGGCGGTGAGCGCAACGCGCACGAACTGCGCTCCGGCAGGTCCGTAGAACTCGCCGGGGGCGACCAGGATCCCGCACTCCGCCAGCCGGCGAAGGGTGTCGCGGCAGGCTTCGCCGCGGGTGGCCCACAGGTACAGGCCGGCCTCGGAATGCTCGACGGTGAACCCGGCCGCGCGCAATGCCGGAAGCAGCAGGTCGCGGCGGCGGGCATAGCGATCGCGTTGCACCGCTTCATGTTCGTCGTCGTCGAGAGCGGCGACCATCGCCACCTGCACCGGCGTGGGCACCATCATCCCGGCGTGCTTGCGGACCGCCAGCAGCTCGGCCACCACCGCCGGGTCACCGGCGACGAACCCGGCGCGGTAGCCCGCCAGCGATGAGGTTTTCGACAGCGAATGTATGGCCAGCAGCCCGGTATGGTCGCCGTCGCACACCGACGGGTGCAGCACGCTCAATGCCTGCGCATCCCAACTCAAACCCAGATAGCACTCGTCGGAAGCGACCAGGACGCCACGCTCGCGGGCCCAGGTCACCACCTTGCGCAGATGTTCGATGCCCAGCACGCGGCCGGTCGGGTTACTCGGCGAGTTCAGGTAGATCAGAGCCGGCGTCCGGGGACCGATCTGGGTGAGAGCCTCCGCACGCAGGATCTCAGTACCGGCCAGGCGTGCGCCGACCTCGTAGGTGGGGTACGCCAGCTCGGGCACCACCACGAGATCGTCGGGGCCCAGTCCCAATAAGGTCGGCAGCCAGGCGATCAGCTCTTTGGTGCCGATCACCGGCAAGACCGCCTGCGGGGTCAGCTCCGTGATGCCGTAGCGGCGCCGCAGCGCGCGTTCCATCGCCTCGCGCAGCGCCGGCGTACCCGCCGTCGTCGGATAGCCCGGTGCAGAGCTGGCTGCCGCCAGCGCCTCCCGGATCACCGGCGCCACCGGATCTACCGGAGTGCCTACCGAAAGGTCGACGATGCCGTCGGGGTGCGAGCGGGCAAGGGCGGTTACGTCGGCCAGGGTGTCCCACGGGAACTCCGGCAGCGCCGCCGACCGGGGCTGCCGGGCCCTCATCGTCGTGACCTCAGCCGGCAGGATCAGTCCTCACCCTGCGGCGGCAGATCCTTGATCGCCTGCGGATCGTTGTCGGTCTGCCCCACCTTGGAAGCACCGCCGGGGGAACCCAGCTCGGCGAAGAAGTCGGCATTGTGCTGCGTGTAACCGGCCCACTGGTCAGGCACATCATCTTCGTAGTAGATGGCCTCGACGGGGCAGACGGGCTCGCAAGCGCCACAGTCCACGCACTCGTCGGGGTGGATGTACAGCATGCGTGCGCCCTCATAGATGCAGTCGACGGGGCATTCTTCGATGCATGCCTTGTCTTTGACGTCGACGCAGGGTTCGGCAATGGTGTACGTCACTGATGTCTCTCCTGTCCAGTGGGCTGCTGGTCGGGTTCGTGGGGTCAGGACTGGTGAGTCCGTCGCGTCAGTATGCGTTGCCCATACTTGGACGCTCGTCTCAGTGTGTCCTAACTTGACGCCGGTTAAGGGTGGCGCGTGGTTACTGATACTAAACGTTGCACATACAACTCGCCTAGTGGCCACGGGTATGCACTTCGCTGCAGTGCAACTAGTTGCATAGGACCAGCGGTCCCGCCTACTCTGCAGGCATGGCCCTGCCGCACGCCATCCTGGTGGCGCTCTGTGAACAGTCCGGGTCCGGTTACGAACTCGCGCACCGGTTCGACCGCTCGATCGGGTACTTCTGGGCGGCCTCCCACCAGCAGATCTACCGGACGCTGCGGACCATGGAGAACGACGGCTGGGTGCACGGCACGCCCGTCGTTCAGCGCGGGAGGCCGGACAAGAAGGTCTACACGGTCTCTGATGCCGGCCGTGCCGAATTGGCTCGGTGGATCGCAGAACCCCTGACCGGCCGGGGTGGTTCGGTCGCCGACAATCGAACCCGTGACCTGGCGGTCAAAGTCCGCGCCGCCGCTTATGGGGATATCAGTGTTCTGCGAGCCGAGGTCGACGCAATGCGCACAGAGCGCACTGCACTGCTCGACACTTACCGCGGATACGAGAAGCGGCAGTTCCCCGACCCCTCGGCACTGAGCGGCAGCGCGCTTCACCAATACCTGGTGCTGCGCGGTGGCATCCGCGCTGAGGAGAGCGCCATCGACTGGCTCTCTGAAGTTTCCGAAGCCCTGCGGGTATCGGCCGCGTTATGAGCTACCCAAATCTGCTGTCGCCATTGGATCTTGGCTTCACCACGCTGCGCAACCGGGTGGTGATGGGATCGATGCACACCGGCCTGGAGGACCGTTCGGGTGATATCGACAAACTTGCCGCGTACTTCGCCGAGCGTGCCCGCGGCGGCGTCGGGCTGATCATCACCGGCGGCTACGCCCCCAACAAAACGGGCTGGCTGCTGCCGTTCGCCTCACAGTTGGTGTCCTCGGCCGAGGCGCGCAGGCACCGTCGCGTCACCCGCGCCGTCCATGAGGCCGACGGACAAATCCTGCTGCAGATCCTGCACGCGGGACGCTATGCCTACCACCCGTTTTCGGTGAGTGCGTCGGCCATCAAGGCGCCGATCAACCCGTTCAAGCCGAGGGCACTGCGGGATGTCGATCGCACGATCTCCGATTTCGTGCGGTGTGCGCTGCTGGCGCGGGAGGCCGGCTACGACGGTGTCGAGATCATGGGCAGCGAAGGGTATCTCCTCAACCAGTTCCTTGCGCCCCGCACCAACAAGCGCACCGACAAATGGGGCGGGTCACCGTCGAACCGGCGGCGGTTTCCGGTCGAGATCGTACGACGCGTTCGCGAGGCGGTGGGCGCCGATTTCATCATCTGCTACCGGATGTCGCTGGCCGACTACGTTGAGGACGGTCAAACCTGGGGCGAAATCCTCGCGCTGGCAACCGAAGTCGAGGCCGCTGGAGCGACTTTGATCAATTCGGGGTTCGGCTGGCATGAGTCGCGGGTGCCGACGATCGTCACCTCGGTACCCAACAGCGCATTCGTCGACATCAGTGGTGCACTGGCCGAACATGTTTCGATTCCGGTGGTGGCGTCCAACCGCATCAACATGCCCCAGACCGCCGAGCAGATCCTCGCCGAGACCGGGGTGCAGTTGATCTCGATGGCCCGGCCGTTGCTCTCGGATCCGGACTGGGTGCGCAAGGCCGCTGCCGACCACGCCGACGAGATCAACACCTGCATCGCGTGCAATCAGGCCTGCCTCGACCACGCCTTCGTGCACAAGAAGGTCTCGTGCCTGCTGAATCCGCGGGCAGGGCGGGAGACGTCGTTGACGCTCAGCCCGACCCGGCACGCCCGCTCGATAGCCGTCGTCGGCGCGGGACCGGCAGGTCTGGCCGCCGCGGTGAGTGCGGCCCAGCGCGGCCACCGGGTGACCCTGTTCGAGGCCGGTTCGACGATCGGCGGTCAATTCGGTTTGGCCAGAAGGATTCCCGGCAAGGAAGAGTTCAACCAGACAATCCGCTACTACACCACGATGCTGGAGCGTTATGGCGTGGATGTGCGACTCGGGGTTCGCGCCGGCGTGGACGAGCTTGTCAGGTTCGATGATGTGGTGCTGGCCACCGGGGTGACGCCACGGATGCCCGACATCCCGGGCATCGACCATCCCAAGGTGCTCACTTATGCCGAGGCGATCATGGGTGCTCCGGTAGGCCGATCGGTCGCCGTCATCGGGGCCGGTGGAATCGGGTTCGACGTCAGCGAATTCCTGACCACCGACGAATCACCCACGCTCAATCTCAAAGAGTGGAAGGCCGAATGGGGCGTCTTGGGTGCTCACGACGCCCCGCAGGCGGTTCGCGGTGCGCTGATGACCCCGCTGCCCGCCCCGTCACTGCGTGAGGTGTTCCTGCTGCAACGGTCACGCGGCGCGCAGGGCCGCAAGCTGGGCAAGACCTCTGGCTGGGTGCACCGCGCCTCGCTGAAAGCCAAAGGCGTTCAACAGCTTTCCGGAGTGAACTACGAGCGCATCGATGACGAGGGTCTGCACATCAGCTTCGGCGCAGACCACGCCGATGCCCGGTTGTTGGCCGTCGACAATGTGGTGATCTGCGCCGGCCAGGAATCCGTGCGGGATCTCGAAGAGTCGTTACGCGATCGGGGCATCTCGTCGCACGTCATCGGTGGGGCCGCGGTGGCCGCAGAGGTCGACGCCAAGCGCGCCATCCGTGAGGGCACCGAGCTCGCCGCCCGACTCTAGGCGCCTCCCCTTACTGCGCCTCGCCTTACTGCGCCTCGCCTCGCCTTGCTGCGCGAGCGTGCGTGTTTGTCCACCGACGCGCCGCATTTCATCAACATTTTGCGCACGCTCGTGCGCGGTGAGCGGCCGCGCCCATCCATTGTCACGCCAGAGTGACGCTCGAAGGCGAGCGCCACTCTGGCGTGACAAGCGGACTCAAGCCTGCTTGAGCGCCTCGATCTCGAGTGTGACGGTGACTTTGTCGCCGACGACCGCGCCGCCGGACTCCAACGGCATGTCGATGTCGATGCCGAAGTCCTTGCGGTTCAACACCACTGAGGCCTCGAATCCGGCGACCGCACCGTGGCCCATGCCCGGGTTGACGCCGTTGAACTCCAACTCCAGGCTGACCGGCTTGGTGACGCCCTTGAGCGTGAAATCACCGTCGAGGACGTAGTGGTCGCCGTCGGCAGTCACGCCGGTGGAGGTGAACGTGGCGACCGGGAACTTCTCGACGTCGAAGAAATCAGCTGCCTTCAGGTGGGCGTCGCGCTGCTCATTACCGGTGTTGACGGAGTCCACGGCGATCTCAGCGGTAACCGACGGCGTGCCGTCCTCGGCGACCGTGATAGCACCGGTGAAGTTCTCAAACTTGCCGCGCACCTTGCTCACCACCAGATGACGGACCGAGAAGTTGACGGAAGAATGCACCGGATCGATGGTCCAGGTGCCTACGGTCAGGTCGGTGGTGGCTACTGCTGCGGTCATGACTTCTCCTTGCTCCGAGGGCCGGCCCGTCCGGCACCTTCAGCAGGAGTAACCGGACCGTGGTCCGGATCATTCCCTCGATCTTGCGGATTCCCCTCCCAATCTTGAAGGCGGCGCGCATGCTCCATGTAGCCAATTTTCGGCGATGTCAATTCAAGATCGGATCATCGCTATGCGCCTACTTCTCATCGGACTCTCGGTGTGTGCCGTCGCGCATGTGTTCGGAATTGCCGTCGCTCCCGTAGCCCGGGCGTACCCCAATTGTGCGGCGGCCCGCGCCGCGGGAGTTGCTCCGCTATACGCCGGGCAACCCGGCTACAGCTCGAAATTGGATCGCGACGGCGACGGCGTCGCATGCGAGACGGGCGGCGGCGGATACGTGGGTGGCGGACTGCCCCTCTACGGCGGGGCACCGGTGGCGACAGCCCCCGCCACTCAAGCTCCAGCAGCTCCACCCACTGCCGGCGCCGGCTACACCACAGTCGTCAACTGGACTGGCACCAATTGCATCGACATCACTGCACCGGCCGGTGCGGCCGGAACACTGCAAACCTCTTCATATTGCGGCGGGCAGGCGAAGCTGACCAGCAGTGGCAGTGGCGACCAGATGGTCGGCGCGGATCCCGTGATCGGTGATGCGGGAACGATCGCCTGCGAGATTCTCGACGGTCGACTTGTGGACTCTGGCACTGTGGGCGACGGACATGACGTCAACTGCCTCACCCGCGCGAGCGCACTCCCGTAGCCCACGAGCGTGCACAAACTGCCGGCAATTTGCGGCGCGCCGACCGGCAGACACGCACGGTCGCGGTGCTAGGTGAGACAGCGGTGCTGGGTGAGGTCGCGGTGCACGGGGGCTGGGCTATGTCAGGCAGCGAGGGGCGTGTAATCGGTGGTGCGTTGACGGGCCGGGCGGCCGATGCCCTCGGCGATCGCGACGAGTTCCTCGACAGACTTGGCTGACCCGTTCTCCGAGCCGGCCATCCGGGAGATGGTCTCTTCCATCAGCGTGCCGCCGAGATCGTTGGCGCCGCCGCGCAGCATCACCTGGGTGCGTTCGACACCGAGCTTGACCCAGCTGGTCTGAATCGATGGGATCCTGCCGTGCAACATGATCCGGGCGAGTGCGTGCACCGCGCGGTTGTCCCGGTGCGTCGGCCCCGGCCGCGCCCCGCCCGCCAAATAGAGCGGCGAGGACTGATGGACGAACGGCAGTGGTACAAACTCGGTGAACCCACCGGTGCGGTCTTGGATCGAGCGCAGCACGTTGAGATGGCCCACCCAGTGCCGGGGCTGATCGACGTGGCCGTACATCATCGTCGAACTCGACCGCAGCCCCACCTCGTGCGCGGTGGTGACCACGTCGATCCACATCGAGGTCGGCAACTTGCCCTTGGTCAGCACCCAGCGCACCTCGTCGTCGAGGATCTCGGCAGCAGTGCCGGGGATGGTGCCGAGCCCGGCTTCGCGCAATGACGTCAACCACTCCCGGATCGACAACCCGCTGCGGGTGACGCCGTTGGCGATCTCCATGGGCGAGAACGCGTGCACGTGCATAGACGGCACCCGCTTCTTGACTGCGCGCACAAGATCGGCATACCCGGTGACGGGCAACTCGGGGTCGATCCCACCCTGCATGCACACCTCGGTCGCACCGGCGACGTGCGCCTCCCAGGCCCGGTCGGCGACCTCGTCGGTGGAGAGTGAGTATGCGTCGGCGTCGCCCTTGCGCTGCGCGAACGCACAGAACCGGCAGCCGGTGTAGCAGATGTTGGTGAAGTTGATGTTGCGGTTCACGACGAACGTCACGTCGTCGCCGACCACATCGCGGCGCAATGAATCAGCCAGCGCGGCAACTGCATCCATCGCCGGCCCGTCGGCAGTCGCGAGCGCGAGGTACTCGTCGTCGCTGCATCCGCCCGGATCGCGCTCGGCGGATCGCAGCGCGGACAGCACGTCGGTGTCGATGCGTTCGGGCGCCCGCGCCGCCAACTCGGACACCTTCGCCCGGATCGACTCCCAGTCCCCGAACGCGCTGTCGAGGTCGCTGCGGGTTTCGGTGAGACGGCCCTCGGAATCGATCGCGGCGTGCAGATCGGTACGGCCCAGCGATTCGGATGCTTCGTCAGGCTCCTGCCAGGGGTGGCCCACCGGATTGACGTCAAGCGCGAAGCCGGTGTCCGGATCGGCCAACGCATCGACGTGCCCGCGCACCCGCGGGTCGATCCATGCCGCGCCGGCCTGGACGTACTGCGGCTGCGCGGTCAAGCGTTGCACCAGGTCGTAGCCGGCTTCGGCGGTTACATCGGCCAGGTCATCCAGCGCAGGCCACGGCCGCTCGGGGTTGACGTGGTCGGGCGTCAGTGGCGACACCCCGCCCCAGTCGTCGACGCCTGCGCCGATCAACGCCAGGCAGTCCTCGCGGGACACCAAATTCGGCGGAGCCTGGATCCGCATCTTCGGTCCCAGCACCAACCGCGTCACCGCGATCGTCGCCAAGAAATCGTCGATGCCGGCGTCGGGCGACGAGGCCATCGCGGTGTGATCCTTGGCCCGGAAGTTCTGCACGATCACTTCCTGAACATGCCCGAATTCCTTGTGCGACTTTCGGATTGCGTGCATCGTCTCGGCCCGCTCGGTGAGCGTCTCGCCGATCCCGACCAGCAGGCCGGTGGTGAACGGGATAGACAACCGGCCGGCGTCATCCAGTGTGCGCAGCCGAACCGTCGGGTCCTTGTCCGGACTGCCGTAGTGGGCCTCGCCCTTAGTTTCGAACAGCCGCCGCGAGGTGGTCTCCAGCATCATGCCCATCGACGGTGCGACGGGCTTGAGCCGCGACAACTCGGACCAGCTCATCACCCCGGGGTTGAGATGCGGCAGCAGCCCGGTCTCTTCAAGAACCCGGATGGACATGGCTCGCACATAGTCCAAAGTCGAGTCGTACCCGCGTTCGTCGAGCCACCGACGGGCCTCGTCCCAGCGCGCCTCCGGTCGGTCGCCGAGAGTGAAAAGCGCTTCCTTGCAGCCCAGTTCAGCACCTCGGCGGGCGACGTCGAGAATCTCGTCGGGCTCCATGTACATGCCCATACCCTGGCTACGCAGCTTGCCGGGCACGGTGACGAACGTGCAGTAATGGCAGGTGTCCCGGCACAGATGGGTGACCGGGATGAACACCTTGCGCGAGTAACTGACCGGCAACCGACCAGTCGGGCCGCGCCGGCCCGCCGAGTTCAGTCCGGCATCACGCACCCGGGAAGCGCTGACGCAGAGATCGGCCAGATCGTCGCCGCGGGCGGTCATCGCGATGGCCGCTTCGTCGACATTGAGGGCGACGCCATCGCGGGCACGCCGCAATACGCGCCGCAACGCAGCAGGGCTGGGCGCTACTGATTTGGATGGGGCCGCGGGGACTCCCAGATCTGCGCCGCGCTGGTAGTTCAAAGGCACTTCCGTGTAACCCCGGCGTTGTCCACGATCATCCACGCGTCTCACATTCTGAAACCGACGGAGCCTGCCATACGCCTGACATACCGGCCACAGTAGTCCGAGCGTCCGCGGCCGTGGCGACCCGCTGGGCGCCGCCGCGTTCAGCCGGTAGTTCCCGCGTTGTTCCCGATGCGTTATCCAACTCGCTGCCCCCGACACGCGAGGTTCGCGATTCCGGCAGATAAGGTCAAGATCAGCGATACGTTAGGTGAGGGTCGGGCTGTGATTTCAGGGGTGCTGTGATGAACGTTTCTGTCCGCTCATATCTCATGGCAGGTGCCGCCGCGGCCACTGCAACGACCCTCTCCCTCACTGCGGTGCAGGTCACACCCGAGGACATCGCGGTGCCGGCGCAGTCGGTTTCCGTCGAGCCGCAGCTTTCGCAGGCGATGGTCGACTTGCTGGCGGCAGCCAGCCGAATGACAGCCGCGGTGCCGGTGAACTCGTCGGGCGGAACGCCGACAGGCGAGGTCGCGCCCGCGGCTGCAGTCACCGCAGCCCCCGGCGACGTCAGCGTGCAGAACGCGGCGAGCGACTGGCTCACGTGGGGATACCAGGGCATTCAGGAATGGGTCGACTGGGGCGTCAACTACGCCGCAGATCTTGCATTTTGGGCCGCGGGTTGGGGTGTACCGTTCGCTGGCCTGATCGGCAATCAGATCGACCTGTTCTACTACGAACTGATCAGGCCCATCGCCGACAACATCTTCTACCAACTCGTCGTTCCGGTCGTGAACCAGCCACTGAACATCTTCGCCTGGACCAACGGCATCGCCAACGCGATCGGGTATTCAGTCAACGACGTCATCGATTTCGGCTACCGGGAGTTCGATTACTTCTTCGGCTGGATTCTTCCGCCACTGCCGCCGCTGCCCCCGATCTGGCCGTTCAACACTCTCGCCACGACCACCACCCTTGCCGCGGCGTCTTCTCTGGCCTCGCCGCTGGCAGACGTGCGGGATTTCATCGGTGACATCGTCCTGCCGCCGGTCGACTTCGTCACCGACAGCCTCACGGGTGCGACCACCCTGGTCCTCAACACGTCCCAGAATCTCGCGGAAGGCGCCATCGACGCGATCGAGCCGGTGTTCGACCGGCTCGGGCTCGACTTCGTCAATCGCCAGATCGCCATCAACTACGCATTGGTAGAAGCCCTGTCCAACGAGGGGGTCGGGTTCGTCAACGACCTGATCGAAGTTCCGGACAACTATCTCAACGATGTTCTCCGGGGCCGCGAAGGCCCGATCCGGGCGCTCGGCACCCAGGTGCAGGATGTCGTGAACAGCGCGGTCGACCACGGTTCGAGATCGGTCGACGCGCTCGGGAACTACATCGAGGATCAGGTCGATTTCTTCACTCCGGGCCGTCTAGCGACCGAAGCAGGGGTTGCGAACGTGCCGACGTCGGTGCGGGCGTCGCTGAAGCCGGAGACTGCCGCTGACGTGCCGGACAGCACTGACACGACGGGAACCAGGCCCGCGCAGTCGCTGGCGAAGAACATTCAAGAAAACGTGGACAAGACCGTCGACGGCTTCAAGCAGGCGCGCGAGGATGCCCGACAGGCCAGGAAGGACGCCCGCGACGAGGCCCGCGCTGCGCGTGCCGAGAAAGCCGCCGAGAAGGCCGCAGACAAGGCCAACGAAAAGCAAGACGAGAAGGGCAGCGACAAGTCCAAGACGACGAAGCCGGCCAAGAAGCAGAAGGAAAAGTCGGAGAACAGCGACAAGTGAGTCAGCGGCGGTAATGCCGCCGCAGCAGCCAGGCCGCGGGTAGTGCACCCGCGGCAATGAAGATCAGCACGCTGCCGGCCATGATGCCGGCGCCGGCGAAGATGAAGTCATTGCCGGGGCCGCCGAATGTCATCGCGACGACGGCGGCCATCCAGGTCCACAGCGGCAGGCCGGCACGCAGAAGAGAATCCGTCCAGTGCGTGGCGGCCCACACCAGCGCGACATTGACTGCGCCGCTGAGCACAGCGCTGATCGGAAACGGGATTGCCCCGATGTAGGTCGGCAACAGAAACGCGCCGACGACGGCGGAGATGACGCCGTCGACGGCGAGCAGGGTCAGAACGATTCCGGCGAGCGCCGGAGCCGCGTCGTCGACCTCGACAACGCGGGATGTGGTTGGGCTCAGGTCGGAATGCTGTCGAGCAGCCCCACCAGCGAGCCCACCACCCACTGGAAGTTGTCCGTCCGGTCCTGCCAGTGCTGGAGGTTCGGATCCAGATCGGGGTCCATGGATTTCCCTTCGACGACTGCCCGGAGCTTACCGCTGCCGTGGAGCCTATTCCAGATTCAGCCCGGCGAGTAGGTCGGTTTCCCAACCGCGTCCGTCGCGCGGTCCTGCTTCACCTGCCACCAGCACGTAATGCTCCTCCCCCACGATCGGCAGCGCGATCTTGTTGGACAGCGCGAGAGCCTGGCCGTTGGACGCGACGGTCACCTGGGTGGCGTGTGCCCGCATCGCAGCCACCTTTGCAGGCAGGGACGCGGAGGCGTCGACGACGGCATCGATCTGATCGTCGGAAAAGCCGAACGGCACATCGTCGACATTCACGCGGATCCAGTCGTCAGGCACGTCCTGCAAGGCTTGAAGCCCCGAACCCATTGCGCTGGTTGCCATGACAGTCCAGTAGAACTTGGGCACGGCCCACCCGACGGCGTCGGCCGACGCGGCGACGGCTTCGGTGGTGACCCGATGGGTCTGGATGTGGTCGGGGTGCCCGTAGCCCCCGTTGGGGTCGTAGGTGACGACGACGTGCGGCCGCAGCTCGCCGATGACGGCCACCAGCTCCCCAACCGCCTCGCCCATGTCAGCGTCGACGAACCGCCGGCGCCCGCGCGAGGGGGTGCCTGCCATGCCGGAGTCGCGCCAGTGTCCAGCCCCGCCCAGGTAGTGCGGAGCGTCGACGCCCAACGCCTGCAGAGCAGCAGTGAGCTCAGCGATGCGGTAGCCGCCGAGCTGATCGGCGTGGTCCACGGCCAGCTGCGCGTAGCGATCCCCGATCACCTCGCCCTCTTCACCGAGCGTGCAGGTGACGACACGGACGTCGGCGCCGAGCGCGGCGTAGTGCGCGATGGTTGCGCCGGTGGTCAGCGTCTCGTCATCGGGGTGGGCATGTACGAACAGCAGTCGGGGTTTCACACGCGAAGACATCGTCTGTGACGCTACGCCTGGGCTTCGGCCCGGCTTCGCAGCCCGCTGCCGCCGCGGTTTCCATGCCTCAGCCGCAAACATATCGGGATGTGAAACGACCCCACCCGGAGGCTCTCTCGCCAGCGCGCTAGCGAACTTTCTCGAGAGAGTTTCGGGCGGTTGGTCCCGTTGCCATTGCATTACGCACAGGGATATGTCGGCGCTACAGCGCCACCTTCCGTACCAAAAACCTCAGCAGCAACGCGCCAGCAAGAACGTTCACAAATTCGACGACGGCAATTTGCCTGACAAGTGCGCTGGATCCCATGTTCAGCAAATGTAGCGCGCGGGAACTCGATGTCGAAGATGCGATCTGTTGCCAAAGCTAGTGAACACGGAGCAAACATCAAAAATAGCTAATTAGATGCTGAAGCAAAGGTATTTGCGATCGCAAGCAACCCTGAGAGCAATCCAAGCTAAACCTGAGAATGTCCTGAGCCAGCTGTCTAGATTTCCGGTTATCCGCACGTCAACCACCGGAAAGGCGTCGTTATGAATGCAGCTCTCCGTCCCTACACCACGTCGGGCATTGCCCTTGTCGGGGCTGTCGCAATCGCCGTCAGCCCGGTGCTCGTGGCGCCGCCGCCACTTCCGGACATTCAGGTGGCTAACCCAGCGATTGAACTCACGCAGATTCAGAACCCTATTGAGGTGTGGGCGCTAGTCTTGGAAACCGCGGTGGAGAACCTCGGCGCACTAGCCGGTGACGTGCTTGCTGACCCGGCGCCCGTCCTGACCCAGGTGATCATCAATCAGCTCACCAACGCAGGCATTCTCGCCGAGCAGGCGGTGGCTATTGCCGGGGCAGTGTTGAACACGCTGGGCAACCTCCCCGACACGTTCGAAGCCGCGCTGGGGGCACTCTTGGAGGGCAACGTCGTCGAAGCGGTCGGCATCTTGACCGCAACCCTCATTCCGCTTGGGCTCGCTGCGATCGCCGCCGTGGGTGAAGTCGGAGAAATCATCAGCAGAACGGTGCAGAACTTCGCGAACGCCGTGGCGGTGCTCACCAGCGGAGACACGATCCTTTCCCTTGCACTCGGGTTCGCGGGGCCAGTGCTCTCACCATTGAATGCACTCACGGAGACCGTCCAACGGGTCGTCACCGCGATCGGCGCCCTCGACGTGGAAGAGCTGTTGGATGCCGTGATCAACGCGCCCGCCGTGCTCACGGATGCGGTGCTCAACGGACACGGAACGCTTTTCGGCATCATTACGCTTCCAGGCCTCCTCACGCCTGGCCCCGGCACCGCGCTGAATCCAGCCGGCCCGATCGGCGCCTTGCTCGATCTGCGCAGGGCGATCGCCGACGCGATCACACCCGCGCCGGCGCCGTTGACCTTGGCGGCGACCCAGCAAGCGGACCTTCCGGATCCGGTGGTCGTGATCGGGAACGTGATCGGGGACGCCATCCGCCTCGGCGAGGGCTTCGTCGGATCGGGCCTTCGGTTCGGCACCGGTGTCGTCGGCCTGCCGGTGAGCCTTATCGCGACAGGCGTCGCGCTCATCGAGGGCGACCGGGAGCAGTTGGCGTTCCTCGCCGGCCAGTTCATCGACGCACCGTTGTGGGTGGCCGACCCGACCATCTTCGCGCTGCGCGATGTGCTGCCCGAGCCACTCGGAGGCGCCTCGGGTCTGGTCATGCAATTCCGCAACACGGTGTTGATTCCCAACCGGGACAACCTCAGAAACTTCGTACAGGGCGTCATTCTGGGCCCGCAGGAAGCTGAAGCGGAGACCACCCTGTCAGACCTGGGTCCCTCGAATGGTGCCGCGACCCTGGCGAGGGTTACCTCACCTGAGGCGAATCAGCTGCCTTCCGGCAAGCGGCTCGTCGCGGTCAAGACACCGCCGGCCGAAGTCGCGCAAGAGGACGGCGCCGTCGACACACAGGACCCCGTCGACACACCGGTCGTCGAAACCAAGGACGGCAACAAGGTTTCACCACAGTCCGGCCGCTCGTTGGGTTCTCAGCGTGGGGATGGTCCGGTCGGCAAAGCAGTTGAGAAGTCGGTCGATAACCTGCGCAAGCTGGGTAAGAAGCTCACCGGCGCAGATCGCGACAGCTCGCCTAAGGCCAGCAGCAAGGCCGGCGATGGCAAGAGCGGCTCCGACAACGACGGCGGCAATGACAACGAATAGGTTCGGCTAGTCGTTCGGCCCCTCTTCCGAGAGGGGCCGAATGCTTTCGGCCGCTCTCTCAGGCACAGCTCAGACCGCGCTGTCAGGGCCCCTCGTTATGGGCAGTGCACCATCGACAGCCCAAAAGTGGCGGGTGATGACAGCTGCTTGCGACCGAGACTGCGCAGCAAAGTGAACTCGGCACCGATCACATCAGAGTTGACGTGGTCATTCGGTAACGCAATCGGACCACGCCCACAAAGACGGCTGTCGTCACCGTCGGCCACTTCGTACATCTGGTGGGCAACTTCCAGCATTCTGTCAATTGCGCAGTTTTCTACCATTCCAGTAGCAGAAGAGCTGAAGTAGCTAACGAATACGGACCGGATCAGATCTTTGCCCGAATACGCCGCGCTACATCCACGACGGGACCGATATGCCTGCGCAGGCGCCTGGCAACCATGGAGCAATGGCGTCAAAAATCGACTGATCAGCTAGTTTCCCATGTGAACGACCCGCGTTGCCGGGCGCTGGCAATGCTTTCAGAGTTTCGAAAACCACCCAATTATTAACTTACTCTCAGGTAGCTTCTGCGGCGTCGGGGTCTCACGTCCGAAGGAGAGAGATGCAAGCCGCAGCCCGTCCCTATTTCGCCGCAGGAATCGCCCTGGTCGGAGCGAGCGCCATCGCGATCAGCCCAGTTGCCCCGCCATTGCCTGACATAGAAGTTCCCGCTGTCTATTCCGCGGCGGCCGAGCTCACCGCGTCGGCAAACCCGCTTGAGGCGTACCTGGCCCTCGTCACCAATACCGTCACCAACGTGCAGGCCACCATCGGTGCCGAACTGGCGGACCCCGCACCGATCTTGTTGCAGGTGATCGCAAACCAGATCAGCACAGCCGAATCGCTCGCCGCGGCCCTGCAAAACTCCGGCCGAGCACTGGGCAACGCGCTGGACCCCTCGAATCCGTGGAGCATTCCGTCCCTGTTGCAGGCAGCCTTCACCGATCTCCTCGAAGGCGACATCAATGGCGCGGTGGCCAATGTCTGGAGCGCGTTCCTCACACCGGTCGCGGGCGCCTTCCTGCCGTTGTTGGAGCCTGCCATCAATGCCATCAGGCAGCCCGTTGAGAACCTGGCCAATGTGCTGAGCAACCCGGCGATCGTGTCGCTGCCGGCGCTCGGGCTGCTCAACACCGTGTACGTCACCGTCACCGCGGCGGGGAATGTCGGCCAGGACATCGTTGACTCGGCCACCGCGGGCGACCCGCTCGGTGTCGTCAACGCGATGCTCAGTGGTCCCGCCGTCATCACGGACACCTTCCTCAACGGCGGCCCTCTCGGTGGCGGGGTGTTCGGTCCCAGCCTTGGCCTCCTATCGACCCTGCGCACGGCCCGCGAGCTGATCGCCGCGGCGATCACGCCTCCGCCGGAGGAAGCGTCCCTTACCCAAGCCAATGCCACGTTGGCTTCGGCCGCCAAGACCGTCACGCTTGACGTTCCGCCGGCCGAAAAGCCCGCCACTGCAACGGCACCGGCGGCCGCTGCGGTAGCCGGGGAAACCGAGGCCGCAGTAGAGGACGCCGAGACACCAGCCGCCGATGCCGACAGAAAAGTGGCGACGAACGTCGTCAAGGACAGCGCGGTGGCTGTGCCCGGGAAGACCGGCACTGCCACCAAACCGGCCAGGACGAACCCGTTCAAGCAGGTCCGTGACGGGATCGAGGGCACTCTCAAGAACGTCGGCGACGGGATCACCAAAACTGCGGACGGCCTGCGCGGCAAGAGCAAAAAGTCAAGCAGCTCAACCACATCCGGCGAGGGCGACAGCTCGAGCTCAGGCGGGAGCACAAGCGACGCAGCCTGATTCACCTATCTGCCAGTGGGCCTCCTCCAACCGAGGGGGCCCACTGCCGTTACCTCGTCTTCGTCCAGTGGCCCGCATCGCCCACGATGCCGACGGGCACTGCACCTGACAGGCTCACGTTCTGCACACTCGGGCCGGCCGCGACGATGGTGGTGTCCTGCAGGATCGGCAGCACCGTCGCCATGTTCCACAGCCGCGGCTCGGCAGCTTGGATCACCTCGGCGATGTTGGCCGTACCATCAAGCGCCGCATCGATCTTGGGTTGGATACTGCGGTCGCAGATGCCGGTGATATTGCTCGGCGCCTGCACGAGTTCGTCGGATTCCGGAGCCGGGAGCGGTGGCGTGGTGGTCGGTGTGGTTGTCACGGGCACCGGTGATGGGGTGCTCGTGGGCTTGGGGGGCGCAGGGGTGGGCACGCCGGGTACCGCGGTGGACACCGGCGTCGCCTCCAGGGCACGGCAGCCGTACCGCGACGCCAGCGTGGTTGCCAAGTCTCCCCCGGCCTGGCGCCAACCGACGACGGCGTCGACGCGATTGTTGGTCAGCGCATCGCCATAGAGGGCCACGGGATCCAGCGCCAGCACGGACGCTTCGATCCCGACATTGCGCAGTTGATCGGCCGCGGTGTTGGCCACCGCCACCGAGGTCGGATCGTTGGACGCGACGCCAAGCACCATGGACAACGGCGCACCGTCCTTGATGACGCGTTGCCGACCGTTCTCGGGCGCGGGCGCACCCTGTTCCGGCGTGGCGGCGGGCTCGATCTCGTAACCAGCCGCACGCAGCAACTCAAGCGCGCCGTCGCGGCTCATGGCGGGCGGCGCGGTGGGCACATATCCAGGGTCCGACGGTGAGCGCACCTGCGCCTGTGCGAGCGTGACGGTGTTGTCATCCCCGGCACCCACCGAGGCGAGCAGATCGACGTCGATCAATCCCAGGATCGCTTTGCGCACTTGAGGATCGGCCAGCTTCGGCTGCTGTGCACGCAACGTCAACTGCATGACCCGCGGTGTGACGATGCGTGCGGTCCGCACGTCGGGGATCGCACTGAGTTGGGCGAAAGTAGCTGCGCCGCCGTGTACTTGGGCAACCTGCGTGTCGCCGTTGCGGATCGAGTCGGCCAGCGCGGCCGGCGCGCCACCGCGCCGGAACAGCACGAGGTCGGGTTTGGCCGGCTCACTCCAGTAGCGGTCGTTGCGGGCCAGCAGGATCTCATCGCGCTGCGGGTCGATGTTCTCCACTCGGAACTGCCCACCGGTCACCGGCATCGCCCGGGCCAGCCCCGCACCGAAACCGCCCGGGACGTCTTTGACGATGTGGGCCGGCAGGATGTCGTTGAACAGTTCGCGCCAGGCCGGGTATGGCTGGGAGAACGTCACGACGGCCGTCTTGCCGCCCTCGACGGACTGCACGCCGGTAATCAGGTCGTAACCGGCCGGGTCGACGACACCGGGTTGGCTGACCATCTGACGCCACAAGTACCAGTAATCGTCCGCGGCGATCGGGGCGTTGTCCGTCCACTGCGCCTCGGGCCGGATCTTGTAGGTGACGGTGAACGGGTTCTCACTGGTCACTTCCGCCGATTCCAGCAGAGTGGGGTCGAGTTCCCAGCGCGAACCAGTCGGCGACTTCGGATCCGCGACCGGTCGGAACGAACTCGGCAGAACGAGTGCCGCGATCGCCGCATTCACCGGCGACTGATCGGACAGCAGGTGCGGATTGAAGCCGGGGCCGACAGAGTCGATGGCCATGATGATCTGCGTCGCCTTGGCGGGCGGCGGCGGTGTCGTCTCGGTGGTCTCGGTGCTCTGCGGGGCGGGCGGCGGGCTTACCGTGCAGCCACCCAGCACGAGCGCCGGCACCGAAACGAGCGCCCCGATCGTCATGCGGGCGCAGCGGGAGGGTGTCGGCACGCCACTCAGGGTATCGACCGACACATAAGGCACTCGGGAGCGCACCGAAACTTGGCTGCGACGGGCCGACAAGCTACGACGCCTAGCGGGATAGATCCAATCTGTCGACGTGTACAAGCACGTTGCCAGATGCGGCGCAGCGATCTATCAGGCGGACTCGCAGGCTGTGGAACCTTTATACGGGACCACCATATTCTGCATTATTCGGTAACCAGCCGAATTTCGAGCAACACCCGAGGACATCGCTGCAGCGCCGCGAACTGCAGACGAAATTCGCTCAAACGAATCCGGTGACACGACACATAGAACACGTTTCACCATTTTGCATCTATCTCAGCTGATTCTCAGTTAATCTCTGCTCGTCGGCCGGAGTGACCGACGTCACATCTCACCAAGGAGATCCGTTGCGACAATCACTGCGCCCCTACATTTCGACCGGCATCGCGATAGCAGGCGCCGGCATCATCGCCGTCACCCCGATAGCACCACCCACACCCGAACGCTCGGTCGAGTTTTCGTCCGTCCACCTCGCGGCAGCCGAACTTCCCGGGGCCGTACAAACCCTCGACACTCAAAGCGTCGCCGAGGCGTATCAGAACTTGATCATCATGACCGGGGCGTACATGTCCGACGCCTTCGTCCCGTTCGTCACCAACCCGACTCCAATCCTGAATCAACTGCGCGCAAATCAGTTCGCGTACTTGAACTACCTCGCGATAGGCATCACGTATGGGGCCGCCAACAGCGTGCAGATCTTGGCGGACATGCCCGGGGTCATCATCACTGCAGCAACCCAACTGAGGGCAGGCGACGCCGAGGCGGCGATCCTGACGCTGTGGAGTTTCGTGGAGTATTCGGTACAGCTGGTCATCAGCCCATTCATCCAAACTCTGCAGATCCCCGGCATGATCACTCAGAACATCGCCAACGTCGCCGCAACCATCCCAACGATGGTCCTGCAGACCGGCCTTGACGCATTCGAGACAGTCAGCAACACCGTCCGCACGACGGCGGCCTCCGTCCAGAGCATCGTCGACGCGGCAGGCTCGGGCAATCCCCTAGCCCTGGCGAACGCGATCGCGCTCGCCCCCGCCGAGATCGCGACCGCTCTTCTCGTCGGTGACCTCGCAGAAGGAGGAGACACTCCGGGCTTGATCAACGGCCTGTTCAAGAACCTGGTGCTTGCCCGCCAGACGATTGCCGAAGCCCTGGGTGCACCACCACTGGAGGCTCCCGAGGAACGTTTCGCAGCCGTGACCGCCGAGGTCGATAGCGTCGACGTGGTGTCCACCGGGGGAGACACCACGCCGCCGTCACCCGCTGCAACCGATGAGGACGCCGTCTCAGAGCCTGCAGAGGAACCAACTGAGCCGGCCGCTCTCGTCAGGGACAGCTTCCGGGCCGTTCCGGGGGAAAACGCCACCGGGGCACGCACTCTGGGCAATCCCAGGACCAGGATCGTGAAGACGGTCAGCGATGACATCTCGGCCGCGGCCACCAAGATCGGTGACGGCATCAAGAAGGCGTTCACCAAGCCAAGCAAGAAAGCCGCGGCCAATGCCGGTTCCGGCGACAACGCCGGCTCGGGCTCCGGCAGCAATGACTCCGCCGGTTCGGGGGAGAGCGGGTAAGCACACCCGCTCTGGCCGACCCCCTCTGCCGCACGGGAGGGGGTCGGTTGCTGTCAAGCCCATCCCGAGCGGCCACCTATGACACGCAAAGCACGAAAAGCCGTGTCATAATTGGCCTTTCGACGCCCTCAGTTACTTGTGTGCCGCCATGAACGCTTCGCAATCGTTGGCCGACGGTATGGAGTTCAAGCGGTCCTTCAGCCAGCCCAGAGCAGCAGTGGGGTCGATCTGGTCGCGCGGCTTGTCGGGCCAGAAAGCGATCTGGATGACGTCGCCCATCTGGCAGGCACGGGTCAGTGCACGGTCGGTCCACGCGGCCGGGATCACCGAATCCTGGCCACCGTAAATCACATACATCGGTACCTGGGTCGGTCCTTGGGGCAGGTTCGTCTTCTGGATGAACCCGCGCAGCACCTCGAGGGCCTCGGGGCCGGCGGGACGCAAGTCCTCCGGGGGGATCTGCGCGGCCAACGATGTCCGCTCAGCGCTGTTCTGGCAGCTGAGCAGCGCGTCCCAATTGTCTTGGGCCGCCCCGCGGCGGTAGTCATCGAGCTCGAGATCGTAGTAGTACTGGTTCTTCAGGGCTTCCAGATAGCGCGTGTAGACGACCTTCTGGTCGGGGTTCAACGAACCGGCCATCGCCGCGTCGACAAGCCCCTCGATCTCGGCCATCGGGGCCAGGGATGCCGTCACCACCAAATCCAGACCGGATCCGTAGTTTTCGACGAGTTCGTTTGCAGCCCAGGCAGCTTGGCCGCCTTCCTGTGCACCCAGCGCGGCCCAGGATGTCGAGGTGTTGGGCACCATCGCCCGCGTCGCACGCACCGCGTCGATCATGTTGTAACCGGCCGTCGTCGAGTCCAGGTACGGGTGAAAGTCGTACTCGTCGGGCTTCGCAGGCTTTCCCAGGCCTTGATAGTCGGGCACGGTGACCACGTACCCGGCGTTGAGCAGCGCCACGACGGTCGCGGACTCGCCGAACAGGTTGGGCGACACCGACGGCGCGCAATCGGGTGCGGTGCCCACAGTCCGATGGCCCAGTGCCACTATCGGAAACCCACCGGGCGGCGCGGTGCCCTTGGGGACGAACACCGACCCCGCCACGTGCGCGACAGCATCATTGACGCCGTTGCGCGACACGTAGGTCATGGTCCTGGCGTCAGAGGCTGCCTCACGCAACGCCGGGTCGAGATCGGACAGCGGGGCCTCGGCGATGACGGCGCCCGCATCCTCCGACTTCCATGCCTCGGGCTCCTCGGAAGATCCTCCGCCGCAGCCGGTGATGACGGCGAGAACGACCGACAACAGCGCCAAGACCCGAACCATCAATACCCCCTAGCTTGTGGCGGTACCCGCGAAACTACCCGCGTGCCTTGGCCCGCGCCTTCGCACGCGCCCGCAAGCTCGCGGTGAGTTCTACTTTGCGCACCCGCACGATCTCGGGCGTCACCTCGACGCACTCGTCGGCCGCGCAGAACTCCATCGCCTTTTCGAGGTCGAGTTCCAGCGGCCGGGCCAGCGTCTCCATCACGTCAGCCGTCGAGGACCGCATGTTGGTCAGCTTCTTCTCGCGGGTGACGTTGACGTCCAGATCCTCGGCGCGCGGGTTGATGCCGACGACCTGACCTTCATAGGTGTCGTCGCCCGGCTCGACGAAGAACTGGCCGCGGTCGGACAGCTGGATCATCGCGAACGGCGTCACCGAACCGCTGCGGTCGCTCACCAGCGACCCGGTGTGCCGGGCGCGGATCTCTCCGGCCCAGGGCCGGTACCCGTCGAAGACCGCGTTGGCGATACCGGTGCCTCGGGTCAGCGTGAGGAAGTCGGTGCGGAAGCCGATCAGCCCGCGGCTGGGCACGATGAAGTCCATCCGGACCCAGCCCGCCGCGTGGTTGGCCATCTCTTCCATCCGACCCTTACGCGCGGCCATCAGCTGCGTAACCGCGCCGACGAACTCCTCGGGACAGTCGATGGTCATGGCTTCGAAAGGCTCGTGCAGCTTGCCGTCGATGTTGCGGGTGACCACCTGTGGCTTGCCGACGGTCAGCTCGAAACCCTCACGGCGCATCTGCTCGACGAGCACCGCGAGCGCGAGCTCACCGCGGCCCTGCACCTCCCAGGCGTCGGGACGGCCGATGTCTACCACCTTGATCGACACATTGCCGACCAGTTCGGAGTCCAGCCGGTTCCGCACCATCCGGGCGGTCAGCTTGTGCCCGGACACCTTGCCCGCCAGCGGCGAGGTGTTGGTGCCGACGGTCACCGAGATCGCCGGCTCGTCGACGGTGATCCGCGGCAACGGATGCGCATGCTCAGGGTCGGCCAACGTGTCGCCGATCATGATCTCGGGGATCCCGGCGACCGCAACGATGTCGCCCGCGACGGCTTCCTCTGTGGGCCTGCGGTCGACGCCCTCGGTGGCCAGCAGCTCGGTGATCTTGGCGTTGGTGACGACCGGGACACCGTCGACCTCACGCATCCACGCCACCTGCTGGCCTTTGCGCAGCCGGCCGTTGTAGATGCGGATCAGCGCGAGCCGGCCGAGGAAGGCCGAGGCGTCGAGGTTGGTGACGAGCGCCTGCAGCGGCGCCTCGGGGTCGCCGCTGGGCGGCGGGATGTGCTCGAGCAGGACGTCGAACAGTGGGTCGAGGTTCTCGCCATCGGGGTTCTCGCCGTTGGCGGGCTCGACGGTGCTGGCGATGCCCGCGCGACCGGATGCGTACAGCACCGGAAGTCCCAGAGCGTCCTCGGCGGCCGTCTGCGCCTCGGCGTCGAGATCGGATGCGACGTCGAGCAGCAGGTCGTGGCTCTCCGAGACGACCTCGGAGATGCGCGCGTCGGGACGGTCGGTCTTGTTGACCACCAGGATCACCGGCAGGTGCGCGGCCAGCGCCTTGCGCAGCACGAACCGGGTCTGCGGCAGCGGGCCCTCGGAGGCGTCGACCAGAAGCAGCACACCGTCCACCATGGACAGGCCGCGCTCGACCTCGCCGCCGAAGTCCGCGTGGCCCGGAGTGTCGATCACGTTGATGACCGTCATCCCGCCGTCGGCGTGGTGCCGGTGCACGGCGGTGTTCTTCGCCAGGATGGTGATGCCCTTTTCCTTCTCCAGGTCACCGGAGTCCATCAGGCGTTCAACAGCGTCATCGCCGCGGTGCGTCAAGGCACCCGACTGCCGCAGCATCGCGTCGACTAGGGTCGTTTTGCCGTGGTCAACGTGGGCCACAATGGCGACGTTGCGAAAATCTTGGTGCGAATCCACGCTGCAATTCTCGCAGGTAGTCGACCCAATCACGAAAACGAGAGAGCCCGGTCACGTTGAAGTCCGCCAAGCTCGCCGGCGTAAAGCCCAAAAAGAAGTGCTGTCGCAGCAAGCCCAGGTGCAAACGCTGCCCGGTGGTACTGCACAAGGTGCGCAAGGCCGAACTCAACGGAATACGCGGTACTGAACTCGAGAAAGTCTTCAAACGGGCCCGGAAGTCCTGACGTTCGCGAGTACCGTTTGAGGTATCCGTCAATAGGGGTTCGGCCCCGAATTGGCACAGTTGGAGGTACCGACGATGACGGTTTACGAAGTGCTCACCGTCGCGCTGATCATGGTGCTGGCAACAGCGACCACGGTGGCGATCTACGTGGGGATGGCGAACTGGATCGGCGCCTGCTACGTCGTCCGGTGCAGTGAATGCCACCACCTGACATTCGCGTCGGCCAACCGCCCGCAGGAGTCCTGTGCGCATTGCCGTCACCCGATGCTCATGCATCCGCTGTACTCGGCGCACCATGACCACTCGGTGCGGGTGGTCGGTGACCGGTTGCGGTACTGAGCTGGGTTACTGAGTGTCGCCGCTGTTGTGCGGCACACTGGGTTCCCGAAACTGCCGCCCGGTCACCTTCTCGGTGCGGACTCGCACGAAGTGATCCCGACGGCCGTCCGCCCACGACTGCACGAACGTCCCGGCGACGTCCACTAACTCATCGATGTCGGAAATCGGCTCTGCGTGTCCGACGACGGTCACACTCCAGCCGGTTCGCAACTCCGGGTCCAGCTCGTCAGCCTGGAACGCCACCACCTGGTTCGCGGTGGCGGCAGCCCACTTGGGCCCGCCGGCGACACGGATCACCACGTCGTCGTGCGCCAACCGGAAGTTCACCGGCTGCACGGCAGGTAGCGCGTCCTCGGTGAACACCAGACGGCCCACCCGCGCCCGCTGCAACAGATCAAGGCATTGCCTGCGGCTGAGGACGTCCAGTTCGTGTCCCTTGGTCATGGGATCAACCTCCTTCGACACGCTCCACAGTCCTCTGTTGGATTGCGGTGCGGCAGTGCCAAAGGTCCCTAATTGTGCGGCGCCCTCACCAGCCGCGGCGGTGCGGGTGGGAGCCGATCAGCTCGCCCTGCTGCGCGACGTCGCGGCTGCGGTAGACGATGTAGGGCCGGAACAGGTAGCCGATCGGCGCGCTGAACACGTGCACCAGCCGGGTGAACGGCCACAGGCAGAACAGCGCCAGCCCGATGAGGACATGCAGCTGGTAATACACCGGCGCTCCTGCCATCAGGTCACCGCGCGGCTGCAGCACCCAGATGGACCGGAACCACAGCGACACCGACTCACGGTAGTTGTACGGCTCCCCCACTACGCCGGACCCCAGCGCGGTCGCGACCAACCCGGCCACGATTGCCATCACCAGGACGACGTACATCACCTTGTCGTTGGCGGTGGTGGCCATGAACACCGGGCCGGTGGTGCGCCGACGAAAGATCAGCAGCGCGATGCCGATCAGGGTGCTCAGCCCGGCGATGGTCCCCAGCACGATCGCCTGGATGTGATACGCGTGCTCGCTCAGACCGATGGCGTGTGTCCACGACTGGGGGATGATCAGCCCGATGACGTGGCCGACGATCACCACCAGGATGCCGAAGTGGAACATCGGGCTGCCGATCCGCAACAGCCGCGATTCGTAAAGCTGCGACGAGCGGGTGGTCCAGCCGAACTTGTCGTAGCGGTACCGCCACCAGGTGCCGACGGCCACGATCGCCAACGTGACGTACGGGATCACGTCCCAGAAGATCTCTCCACTCGACATCAGACACCCTCCTGAACCCGACGGGGTGGCACCGTCAGCTGAAATGGCTGCAATCCAACCGATTCCGTCGGCGGACCCGACTGCAGCAAATTCGATACGGCGGCCGGAGCGGAGACATCGGGCAGCGTCATGCAGACCGCGGTCACGGCCGGCGCGTACACCGATCCGGCGTCGGTCAGGGCCTGCCTGAGCACATCGATAGGCAGTCGGTGCGCGACGAGCAGCCGACGTCCGGCATCGGGGTCGACCGTGGCAGCGAACTCCAGGACCACCGGAAGATGGTCGGGCGCTTCATTTTTAGGCGGCAGGGCGCCGGCGGCACGGTAGGCCTGGGTGAACACCACCATCTGCGAGCCGCGGTTGCGGGTGTCCCCGCCCGTCCAGTACGTCAACAGCATCGTGGCGCGCTTGTGCAGATCGAAGGTGTCGACATAGTCGACCGCCAGCGCCATGACACTCCTACTCCGCAGCGCCACAAGGGTTTCGCCGATCAGCCGGGCAGGCTCACCGGTGACATGCCCGAGCAGGCTCTCGGCGGTGTCCAGCCGGGCGGCGTGCTGCTCGTCGGGATAGGCCAGCAGCAGCGAGACCGATTGCCACACCAGGCGGTCCTGCATTGTTTGGTCGGCCCGGCCGCGCAGTTTCATCACTTGTCCCCCGGAAACAGGCCCGAAGGCACTCCCCTGCCGTCCCAGTTGAGGAGGTTCAGCCGCGACGGATGCTCGGCATTGGCCGCCATGCCGTCGCTGGTCTGGCGGTGCTGCAGGGCGTGAAAGGTCTCGACGGCCACCGGAATCGGCCCGCCGCTGGCCTCCCCGAAGGGACCCGACTCGTACATCCCGGGCCCACCCTCGAATGACAGCGAGCAGCCCGGCTCCTCCGCCCCGGGTATCGCCTCCGAGCTGTAGGCCGTCGGGATGACGTACCGCTCATCGTATTTCGCCAGCGCCAACAACCGGTACATGTCGTACATCTGCTGCTCGGTCATTCCGACCGCCTGCGGGATGTGCGGCTGAGTCTCCCGGCCGAGGTTGATATCGCGCATGTACGACCGCATCGCCGCGAGCCGACGCAGCACCCCTTCGACGACGTCGGTGTCCCCGGCGGTGAACAACCCGGCCAGGTACTCCATCGGGATGCGGAGTGATTCCAGCGCGCCGAACAGGTTGCCGACGTCTTCCCCGTCATGTCCGTCCCGGCTTACCGCGTCGACAACCGGGGACAGCGGCGGGATGTACCAGACCATCGGCACCGTGCGGAACTCCGGATGCAGTGGCAGCGCAACACCATACGTGTGGATGAGCTTGTAGATCGGCGAGTGTTGGGCCGCGGTGATCCATTCATCGGAGATACCTTCGGCCTTCGCCCCGGCGATCACCGCGGGATCCGTCGGATCGAGCAGGATCTGTCGCTGCGCCTCGTACAGATCCTTGTCGTCGGGCACCGAGGCGGCCTCCAGCACCCGGTCGACGTCGTAGAGCACCAGCCCGAGGTACCGCAGCCGACCCACACAGGTTTCCGAGCACACCGTCGGCAACCCGACCTCGATGCGCGGATAGCACAGCGTGCACTTCTCGGCCTTGCCGGTCTTGTGGTTGAAATACACTTTCTTGTAAGGGCATCCGGAGACACACATCCGCCAGCCTCGGCAGCGGTCCTGGTCGACGAGCACGATGCCGTCCTCGGAACGCTTGTACATCGCCCCGGACGGGCAGGACGCCACGCATGACGGGTTGAGGCAGTGCTCGCAGATCCGCGGCAGGTAGAACATGAACGTCTGCTCAAGCTCCAGCTTTATCTCCTCGCTGATCTTCTGCAGGATCGGATCGCCGGGCACGATCTCCGGGGAGCCGCCCAGATCGTCGTCCCAGGCGGCCGACCATGACACCTTCATCGGCTCCCCGCTGATCAGGCTGCGCGGTGGGGCGACGGGCATGTGCTCGCCAAGCGGCGCCGAGGTCAGGTTCTCGTAGTCGTAGGTCCATGGCTCGTAGTAGTCGTCGATGGAGGGCAGTTTCGGGTTCGCGAAGATGCGGGACAGCTTGGCCAGCCGGCCGCCGTCGCGCAGCCTCAGCCGGCCCCGCCGGTCGAGGCGCCAGCCGCCGCGCCAGCGCTCCTGATCCTCGTAGGTGCGCGGATACCCCTGTCCCGGACGGGTTTCGACGTTGTTGAACCACACATACTCGGTGCCCGCGCGGTTGGTCCACGCCTGTTTACACGTCACCGAGCAGGTGTGGCACCCGATGCACTTGTCGAGGTTCATCACCATCGCCATCTGTGCCATGACCTTCATCGATGCCTCATTTCGCAAGCGTGCGTTCTGCGCATGTCAGTACGTCACATCCTGGCTGCGGCGGCGGACCACCGTGACCTCGTCGCGTTGGTTTCCGGTCGGGCCGAGATAGTTGAACGCGTACGAGTGCTGGGCATAACCGCCCGCCAGATGGCTGGGCTTGATCAACAGCCGGGTCAGCGAGTTGTGGATTCCGCCGCGGGTGCCCGTTGTTTCCGTCAACGGAACATCGATCGTGCGTTCCTGCGCGTGGTAGACGAACACCACGCCCTCGGGCATCCGGTGGCTGACGATCGCCCGGCACACCAACACACCGTTACGGTTGACCGCCTCGACCCAATCATTGTCCTGCACTTCGATTTTTGCCGCATCGGCCGGGCTCATCCACATTGTGGGGCCGCCGCGCGACAGCGAAAGCATGAAAAGGTTGTCCTGGTACTCCGAGTGGATCGACCACTTCGAGTGGGGCGTCAGGTAACGCACCGTAAGGCCGATCCCCTGGTGGCCTACTTCCGGCTCGCCGAACAACCGCGACATGTCCAGCGGCGGACGGTAGATCGGCAACTGCTCGCCGAGTTCCTCGAGCCAGTCGTGGTCGACGTAGAAATGCATTCGGCCGGTGAGGGTGTGGAAGGGTTTGAGTTCTTCGATGTTCACTGTGAACGGCGCGTAGCGGCGGCCACCGGTCTCGCTGCCCGACCACTCCGGGCTGGTGATCACCGGCACCGGGCGGGCCTGGGTGTCGGCGTAGGTGATCCGGCGTTCTTCACTGCCGATGGCTAGGTGCACCAGCTTGCGCCCGGTGCGCCGCTCGAGTTCGCGGAACCCTTCGACGGCGAGCCGTCCGTTCGAGGTGCCCGAGAGAGCGAGAATGACGTCGGCCATCCGCTCGGCCGTCGTGATCGCCGGGCGTCCCTGAGCCACACCGGAATCCATCACCCCAAATTTCGCGCCGAGTTCGGCGACCTCCTCGTCAGGGTGCGTGGTCACCCCCTTCGTGGTCACCCCGAGCGTGTCGACGAGCGGGCCCAGGGTGGCCCACTTCTGGGCGATTGCGCCGAAATCGCGCTCCACCACCGCCACCGGCCCCATCGTCTTACCGGGCACCGGCGTCTCGCCTGTCGTGCGCCAATCATGCTCGGTACCACCGGGATAGGCCATCGCACCGGGTGTGTCGTGCTGCAAAGTGCCCAGCACCACATCGGTGCGCACCCCGAGATGTTTGGCTGCCAGTGTGCTGAATGCCCGGGCGATGGCGCCGAAAGCCTCGTAGTCCGAGTGGGTTTCCCAGGGCGGGTCGACGGCCGGGCTGAACGCGTGCACATAGGGGTGCATGTCGGTGCTGGACAGATCGGCCTTCTCGTACCAGGTCGCCGCAGGCAGCACCACATCAGAAAGCAGCGTCGTCGAGGTCATCCGGAAGTCGATCGACATCAGCATGTCGAGCTTTCCTTCCGGAATCTCGTCGGTCCAGGTGATCCCGGCCGGGCGCAGACCCTCCGGGGTGGGTTCCGCCTGGACGTTGGACGTGGTCCCGAGCAGGTGGCGCAGAAAGTACTCGTTGCCCTTGCTCGACGACCCCAGCAGGTTCGCACGCCAGACATTCAGCACCCGGGGCCAATTGGCAGGATTGTCGGGATCGGTCACCGCGAGTTTCAGGCTGCCGTCAGCGAGTTTCTCGGCGACGTAGGCCGGGATCTCTTGTCCGGCCGCCACCGCCTCGTCGGCGACATCCAGGCTCGACCGGTCGAACTGCGGAAAGAACGGACTCCACCCCATCGCCGTCGCCGACGCCAGGACGTCCATGGTGTGCTTGTCACGGAACCGTCCACGGCCCAGCGGGCTGGCCAGCGCGTCGGCACGGTAACCGTCGTAACGCCATTGGTCGGTGTGGGCATACCAGTACGACGTTCCGGCCATCTGCCGCGGTGGACGCGACCAGTCGCTGCCCATCGCCATGGTCGCCCAGCCAGTCACCGGCCGGCACTTTTCCTGGCCGACGTAATGTGCCCAGCCGCCGCCGTTGCGGCCCATCGATCCGGTGAGCAACAGCATCGCCAGCACGGCGCGATAGGTGGCATCGCCGTGGAACCACTGACAGATGCCGGCGCCCATGATGATCATCGACCGGCCGTTGGATTCCTCTGCGTTACGGGCGAATTCCCTCGCCACCCGAATCGCCTGGGTGGCGGCAACCCCGGTGATGGCTTCCTGCCAGGCCGGCGTGTAGAGGCCGCCGGCGTCGTCATAGCCGGTGGGCCAGTCCCCTGGTAGCCCGGGCCGCACCACCCCGTACTGGGCGAGCATCAGATCGAACACCGTGCAGACCAGGTGCTCGCCGACGCGCCGCACGGGCACACCGCGTTCCATCGTCTCGCCGTGACCGTCGATGGTGTCGAAGCGAGGTAGCCGGATCGCCGCGGTTTCCCCCTCCTCGGTTGCCACGGTGAGGGCCGGCACCAGATCCTCGAGATCGAGGTTCCAGTTGCCCAGACCGGCGTTGCCGAAACGGAATCCCAATGAACCCTGGGGAACCGCGACGCTGTCGCTGGCCGCGTCGAGCAGCGCAGGTTTGAACGCTGAGTTTTCCTGTTCGGCGACTGCTCCGCCCAGGTCGGCGGCGGTGAGGTTCTTACCCGGCACCAGGAGGCCGTCGCGCTCCTCCAACTTCACCAGGAATGGCAGATCGGTGAACCTGCGAACGTAATCGACGAAGTACGGAACTCGTTTCTGGACAAAGCATTCCGACAAGATCACATGGCCCATTGCCATCGCCAGCGCACCGTCGGTCCCGGCGGCGCACGGCATCCACTCGTCGGCGAACTTCGTGTTGTCGGCGTAGTCGGGACTGATGCTGACGACCTTGGTGCCCCGGTAGCGCACCTCGGCCATCCAGTGCGCGTCGGGGGTGCGGGTGACCGGAACGTTGGACCCCCACATCATCAGATACGAGGCGTCCCACCAGTCCCCCGATTCCGGCACGTCGGTCTGATCACCGAACACCTGCGGGGACGCCACCGGCAGATCGGCATACCAGTCGTAGAACGACGTCATCACCCCGCCGATCAGCTCGACGAACCGCGAGCCGGCAGCATGACTGACCATCGACATGGCCGGGATCGGCGAAAACCCGGCGACCCGGTCCGGGCCGTAGGTCTTGATGGTGTGCACGTGTGCGGCGGCGATCATCTCGGTGGCCTCGGCCCAGCTCACGCGCACCAGGCCGCCCTTCCCGCGGGCGTTGTGATAGCGCCGTCTGCGGTCGGGGTCCGCCTGGATGTCGGCCCACGCCTGGACGGGGTCCCCCAGCCTGGCCCTGGCCTCCCGGTACATCTCGACGAGCACGCCACGGGCGTACGGATAGCGCACGCGGGTGGGCGAATACGTGTACCAGGAGAACGCCGCGCCACGCGGGCAGCCGCGCGGTTCGTATTCGGGCCGATCGGGGCCGACCGATGGATAGTCGGTCTCCTGGGTCTCCCAGGTGATGATCCCGTCCTTGACGTAGATCTTCCACGAGCACGATCCCGTGCAGTTCACGCCGTGGGTGGACCGCACCACTTTGTCGTGGCTCCAGCGGTCGCGATAGAACACGTCGCCGTCGCGGCCGCCCCTGCGGGTGACCGAGCGGAGATCGGGTGAGAACTCCCCCGGTGTGAAGAACCTGCCGCTGCGTTCCAGCAGTTCCTCCATGCGTCCGCCGACATGCGGCTTTGTCATTGCTTAGGCTCCTTGCCCGGTTCATGCGCACGCAGCCGCAGCGCCGTGTAGGCCAGCGCCACCAGCGCGGTGGCCACCAACAGCAGCAGACCGACGGTGTAGTCGTTCTCGGTCCTGTCGTACGTCGAGCCCATCACCAGCGGCGGGAAGTAACCACCCAAACCACCTGCGGCAGCCACTATTCCGGTGACCGAGCCCACCGACTGTGCCGGTGAGCGGCGGGCCACCCAGGCGAACACGCCGCCGGTCCCGATGCCGAGGAAGACCGCGAGGGTGATGAAGGTGGCCGCCGACCACAGGTCCGGCGGCGGCTGGAACACCGCGACGAAGGCCATCAACGCAGTGCCCGCGAACGAGGCCAGCACGACGTACTTCGGTGGGATGCGGTCCGACAGGGCACCACCGATCGGCCGGGCCAGCACCGCGGCCAACGCGAAACCTGCTGTGCGTGTTCCGGCTTCGACGGCGGTGAAATCGTAGATTGTCTTGATGTAGGTGGGCAGATAGTTGCTGAAGGCCACGAAGCCACCGAAGACCACGGCGTAGAGGAACGACATCTCCCACGTCATCGGCAGTTTCATCGCGGCTTTGAGCTTGGGCAGCACCGGGTCGGTGTTCGGACGGAAGGCCGGGGCGTCCCGCATCACCGCGACACACAGCACCGCCGTCAGGGCGAGCGCCACCGCGATGATGACGTGAGTGGTGAACAGCCCGAACCACCGGACGAAGCGCGGCGTGAAGAATGCCGACATCGCGGTGCCGACCATGCCCATGCCGAACACCCCGGTCGCGAATCCCCGCCGCGACGCCTCATACCAGTTGTTGGAGAACGGAATACCGACAGCGAATATGGTGCCGGCGATTCCGAGGAAAAAGCCGCACACGATCAGCAGTGGATATGAGTCGGCAGCGCCGGCCGCTCCGACTGCGACTACGGGTGGTATTGATGCCAATGTGACCGCGATGAACATCGCGCGGCCACCGAACCGGTCGGTCAGCGAACCGACCACGATCCGGCCCAGCGATCCGACCAGGATCGGCGTGGCAACCAGCATCGAGGCCTGCGTACTGCTCAATCGCATATCGCCGGCGTAGGTGGTGGACAGCGGGCCGATCATGTTCCAGGCCCAGAAGTTGATCGCCGATACCCACGTCGCCAGCGCCAGGTTCACGCTTTGTCGCCGACCGGTGTACGGCGTGGTGGCCGTGCTCACCTGACCAGGAAAACATTGCGGCCCAGTACCCGCGCCATTTTCAAGGAAACGTTACGTGCACTTTCATGGAAATGTAATTCGCAACACGAGCATGCTGAAATTAAACCGCTTACGCCACAACAGTTAAATGCCGGTATTCCCGCACGGGCTAATGGCGCCGCAGTGCGGCAGCCAAATCGGCCACCCAGGCGCGGTCGGCCGGCACCCAGGCCAGGCCATCGAGTTCGTCGGCACCCACCCAGCGCAACGCACGATGGTCGTGCGGTTGGGGACTGCCCGCTGACAACGACACGCGGTAGGCACGCAACGTCATGGTGTCGCTCAGCGCGACGTCGGCCCCGAGACGTACGCCGACGGCGACCTCGACGCCGAGTTCCTCGTGCAGTTCCCGGGCGAGCGCGGCGGCGTCGCTCTCCCCCGGCGCGACCTTGCCGCCCGGCAACTCCCACAGGCCGGCCAGGGCCGGCGGCCGGTCGCGCTGGGCAACCAGCAGCGTGCCGGCTGAAATCAGCGCCCCTGCAACGACGATCTGCTCATCCATCGCGCCCGACGGTATACCGTCGATCCCATGGCTGTGTTAACGAATGATCAGGTTGACGCTGCACTGTCAGATCTGCCGGGTTGGGAACACTCGGACGGCGCCTTGCGGCGTTCGGTCAAGTTCCCCGCGTTCCTCGACGGCATCGACGCAGTGCGCCGGGTGGCTGAGTTCGCCGAGCAGAAAGATCATCATCCGGATATCGATATCCGTTGGCGGACAGTCACCTTCGCATTGGTGACGCATTCCGCCGGCGGGATCACCGACAAGGATGTGCAGATGGCCGAAGAGATCAACCGGATTCTGGCTGACGGGCCGAGCTGACCGCTGCTGTCTTGCTCCTCGCGTCCGCGGCGATCCACGCCAGCGTCGCGAGCGTCGCGACGATGTAGATCAGCCCGGCCCAGGCCAGATACCAGGGTCGGCTGATTTCCCAGATGCTCGGCTGGGCGAAACTGAGCAGCCACGGCACCCCGATCAGGGTCAGCCCCAGCCAGCCCCAGCCCAGGATCCGCGCGCCGCGCCGATCCGACAGCGGGCCGTGCAGCAGCCAGATCATCAGCGGGATCAGCCACACCCAGTGATGCGTCCACGAGATCGGTGAGAGCAGCAGGCCGAACAGGCTGACGACGACGATCGCGCCGAGCCGGTCGGCAGCGCCGCCGATGGCCCGCCACGCCAACACAGCCAGTACCGCGGTGACGGCGATACCGAGCAGAACCACAGGGCCGAAACCCGCGTCGTGACCGAGGATCCGGGAGACCCCGCCACGCCACGACTGGTTGAACGACGTCGCGATCGGCCCGATCCGCTCAGCATCACCGAGCAGTTCGGTGAAATACCGGCGGGCCTGATCCCCGACCACGAGCCACGACAGGCCGACGGTCCCGAAGAACACCAAAGCCGAGAACACCACGGTGGCCCACCGGCGTGCCCCGACGAAATACAGCCCCGACACCGCCGGGGTGAGTTTCACCCCGGCAGACAGACCAACCAGCAGCCCCGACACCCACCACCGATTGGAGTACACCGCGCAGAGCCCCGCGAGCACGAGCACGACGTTGACCTGCCCGTAGTCGAAGGTGCTGCGCAGCGGTTCGGTCCAGATGCCGACGGCGGTCCACAGCATCGCGACACGCCGCTGCGCGTTTTGGTGCAGGAGCAGTTGGCTGACGCGCACCACGCCGTAGAGCGCGGCGATGGTGCCGATCTGCCAGAGGAACGCGACCAGTCCGAACGGCAGCAGATGCAGTGGGTAGAACACGATCGCGGCGAACGGCGGATAGGTGAACGGCAGCGGGAAGTCGGGCGTCTGCTCGGCATAGACGTAGTCGTAGAGCGCGCCCGGTCCGTCCAAAGCGCCGGCACCACCCACATACACGTGCAGGTCGACGAAGTTTGCGCCGTTGGGCACCAGATACGTCCAAGCCAACCGCGCCAGGATGCTGACGATCAACAACATCGGCGCCATGCGCTGCAGCCGCGCGGATGTTGGGACGGTGGTAGCGGGTTCGGTGTTTACGGCTCGACTTTAGCGGTGGCCGCGTGTCACGCCAGCGTGACGCTCGGCGTCCGCAGCCACTCTGGCGTGACGCTCGCGGGCAGTGGCCGGCCAGCGCTCCGGTAACCGATTCCCGTCACTGCCGTAACGGTTGAATAACCGCCACACGTGTCACTTGAGTACCACCAGTAACTCGATACGTTCAGGCACAGACGTGCAGTCAACCGATTGGGAGAACCATGAAATTCACCTGGAAAGCATTTTCCACCAGCATGATCGCGGCGGCGGGCGCTCTCCCGGTCGCGTTGGCGCTCAGCGCCACGGCGAATGCGGAGCCGGTGCCGGCACCGCCGGCGCCCGGCGTGCCCAACTTGCCGATCGTCAACCAGCTTGCCGGCGTTCCGGGCGCGGCGCCTCAGCTGCTGCAGGGTGTCGCCTCGGCGCTGACCGGAACGCCTGCCGCCGCACCGGCGCCGGTGCCGTCGGCCACCGCGTCGGTGACCCTGCCGCAAGCCCCGGCGTCCGTCACGCAACCTGCCGCTCCGGTGGCTACCGCTCCTGCGACGCCCGCGGCCACCGGACCCGCCTCGCTGATTCCATCGGCCGAAGTGAAGATCCCGCAGGTGCCGGGCATGCCGATCCCGCTGCCGCAGCAGGTGAACTTCC
Source organism: Mycolicibacterium sp. XJ870 (assembly GCF_053483975.1). NCBI lineage: Bacteria > Bacillati > Actinomycetota > Actinomycetes > Mycobacteriales > Mycobacteriaceae > Mycobacterium > Mycolicibacterium sp. XJ870. The sequence continues at coordinate 41,126 of NZ_JBEFTI010000008.1, read as the reverse complement.
CGGGTGACCTGGCTTCACTTGCGCCGGTCGGCAGCCCGCTGGCCAACCTCGCCCCGGCTGCGGCGGCTCCCGTTACCGCAGCGGCCCCAGCGGTTGCAGCAGCCCCGGCAGCCACTGTTCCCAGTGCTTCTGCTGCAACAGCTCCAGGTGCGTTGGCGTTGGCTCCCCTGCTGACCGCCGGCCTGCCCTGATCACCGATCTGGTCTGACCGCCGAAACGTATTGGGAGAGCCATGACACCGAAAAAGCTGTTTGCCGCCGCCGTCGCGATCGGTTCCAGTGCCGCGCTGCTGTTCGGCGGCGGGGTGGCCAACGCCGATCCCGCCGCGCTGCCGATCGACGGCTTGCAGGCGCCGGGCCTGTCGGCGGTGGAGGGCCTCAGCCCGGTCATTCAGCAGGCGGCGGCCGACCCGGCCGGTGCCGCGCAACTGCTGATGGCCGCGGCGCAGGCCTTCGCGGCCAACAAATCGGAATCGGACGACTCCCGCAATGTCGCGACGGCGGTCAACCACTTCGTCGCCGACCCAGCGGCGGCCGCACCGGCCGCCGCACCGGTCGCGGCGCCCGAACATGTCCCCGCCAACGGTGCCGGCCTTGACGCTCACCTGCCCGCAGGCGTCGACCCGGCGCATGCCGTCGGGCCGGCCCTGCACACGCCAGAGGCGCTGCCGCCTGCCGAGCCGCTCGCGGCACCGGCGCCTGGCCCCGCGCCCGAGGCAGCGCCCGCACCGGCACCCGAGGCAGCACCTGCTCCCGCACCGGCGCCCGAGGGTGCCGCTCCGGCCCCGGCACCTGCCCCCGGCCCGACGCCGCCTGCGGGATTCGCGCCGGATACCCCGCCGACGCAGGACTTCATGTATCCGTCGATCAGCAACGGATGCCTCAAGGATGGCGGGAACGTTCTCGCCACCGCGATTTCGGTGGCCGGCCCGGCGAAGATCCCGATGCCCGGCCCCGGCCCGGGCCAGACCGCCTACGTGTTCACCGCGGTGGGCACGCCCGGCCCGGCAGCCGAGCAGAAGCTGCCGCTCAATGTCACCTGGGTGAACCTGACCACCGGCAAGTCGGGCGGCGCCACGCTCAAGCCGCAGTCGGACATCAACCCCGAGGGGCCGACGACACTGACCGCGATCGCCGACACCGGCTCAGGCAGCATCATGTCGACGATCTTCGGCCAGGTCACGACGACCGAGAAGCAATGCCAGTTCATGCCCACCATCGGTTCGACGGTGGTGCCCTGACCAACAGAAGAAAATGGGGAAACGGAATTCCCGGTCGCTGGCCTCGCTAGCGACCGGGAATTTTGTTTAGCGGCTGGTGAATCGGCTGTTGGATCAGTAGGCCATGAACAGGATCATGTCCCGGTCGTACTCGCGGCCAGGATGTGCCTCGGCCAGGTGGGTCTGTGCCTTCTCGACGAGGTCGTTCTCATCGGTTCCGGTGATCGCTTCACCACACGGGCAGTTCAGGTGTGTCTTCGCCATATGTCAACCATTGCATAGGTCTGCTACCGACAAAAGGATGGACCCATGGAGCTTTACGACGTCATGCGCACGACCAGTGCCACCCGCCAGTTCACCGACGACCCGCTGCCCGACGAGGTGCTCGAACGGATCCTCGACCACGCCCGCTTCGCGCCCAGCGGGGGCAATCGCCAAGGCACGCGGGTGGTGGTGATCCGGGACCGCGACACCCGCGAGTCGCTCGCCGATCTCAGCGTCACCGGCGCACGGCGCTATATCGCCCAACAGCGCAATGGCGAAAGCCCGTGGAACCCGCTGCATCCCATGGAGGTTTCCGCCGACGACCTGGCTGCGGTCAAGGCGCCGCGGGCCACGCAACTGCTCGACGCTGCGGTGGTGCTGGTGGTCTGCGTCGACCTCGGCGTGGTCGCGGCATTCGATCAGGACCTCGACCGCATCGGCGTGGTGCCCGGGGCGTCGGTGTACCCGTTCGTGTGGAACGTCCTGTTGGCCGCCCGCAACGAGGGCTACGGCGGCGTGCTGACCACCATGACCGTGGCCGAAGAACCCAAGGTCAAGGCGCTGCTGGGGATACCCGACGAATATGCGGTGGCCGCGGTGCTCCCATTGGGCAAGCCGGTGCGTCAGCTCACGAAACTCAAACGCAAGCCCGTCAGCGAGATCGCCACGCGGGAACGCTTCAACGGGCCCGCCTTTTAGCGGTCAGCGTGCGTCCAGATCGCGATTTCAGCCAGAACGGCGATCTCAGTGCACACTGGGAGGCTCTCAGCTCTTGGCGGCCTTCGCTTTCGCCTTCATCTCTTTCTTGTAAGAGCGAACTTGCTGCAACGACCCGGCATCCACCACGTCGGCCACCGACATATGCGTGCCTGCCTTGCCGTAGTCCCCCGCCGCGGCCTGCCAACCCGCGGGCGTCACGCCATACTGCTTGCCCAGCAGCGCCAGGAAAATCCGCGCCTTCTGATCACCGAACCCGGGCAGACGCTTGAGCCGGCGCAACACCTCTTTGCCGTCGGGATCGCCTTCGGTCCACAACGCCGTGACATCGCCGTCGTAGTCGTCGACAACGGCCTGCGCCAGTGCCTGCACGCGCTTGGCCATCGAACCCGGAAACCTGTGGATGGCAGGCGTTTCCGAACACAGCGCCACGAACTCGTCCGGGTTGTACTCGGCGATCCGGTGCGGGTCGACGCCGCCGATACGGTCGGCGATCTTCTTCGGCCCGGCGAATGCGACTTCCATCGGAATCTGTTGATCAAGCATCATTCCGAGCAGCAGCGCGAACGGATTGTCCTCCAGCAGTGCATCGGCTGCCGGGTCTTGAACAAGCTGCAGTTTTCCCACGTCGCCAGTCTAAGGTGACCGCAAGATGTCGGTCGAAGTTGCTATAGCGCTGGCATTGGCGCTGATGTTGACGGCGGTGGCCGCGGTCATCGTGGTGCGCACCCGCCGGGTGGTCGCGACGCCGACCGAACGAGCGGTGCATGCCGCGCTGCACACCGCGTCATTGGCGGCCCGGGCGTTGCGCCGGGGCCTGAACACCGAGTCCGCCGAGACCGCCGCGCCGTTCTTGCGCGGGTTGACGGTGACCGACGGGCTGGCCTTGTTCGACGCCGACGGCGAGCTCCTGGCCCAGGACCCCAGCGACGAACCCAGCTGGCAACCCGACATCGTCGACGCCTGTGCCGGCACCGCCCGCGATTCGATCAGCGGTCAGCGGAGGGTGCTCAAGACTGTCCGGGCGACATCCGTCATCGCCCAGCCACTGCTCACCGAGGGCGGCGACGTACTCGGCGCACTGGTGGTGGTGACCGCGGGCACCCCTGGACCGGGCATGCTCGGCGCGGTCGGCGAGGTGGCCCGCTATGCGGCCAGTCAGATCGAGTTGGCCGAGCTGGACGCCTCGCGCGCCCGGCTGGACCGCGCCGAGGTGCTCGCGCTGCGCGCCCAGATCAGCCCGCACTTCATCTACAACGCGCTCAACACCATCGCCTCGTTCGTACGGACCGACCCCGACCGGGCCCGCGAACTGATCTTGGAGTTCGCCGACTTCACCCGCTACTCGTTCCGAGCCGCCGGGCAGTACACGACGCTGGCCGAGGAACTCCGCAACATCGACCGCTACCTCACCCTGGAGCGGGCCAGATTCGGTGCGGCACTGACAGTCCGGCTGCAGGTCGCACCCGAGGTGCTCAACGTCGTGGTGCCGTTCCTGGCACTGCAGCCCCTAGTGGAGAACGCCGTTCGACACGGGCTGGCCGGACAAGGCGGCGGATCGGTCGAGATCGTCGCCCGCGACACCGGTGCGGACTGCGTCATCACCGTCGAGGATGACGGTGCCGGAATGGATCCCGAGACCCTGCGGGCAGGTCCCGGCGACGCACTGGCCGACCGGACTGATCCCCCGGTCGCTGCGCTCCTGCCCGCCGGAACCGACCAGTCGGCGCATGTCGGGCTGACCAATGTCGATCATCGGCTGCGCGCGGCATTCGGCAACGATTACGGTCTGGTTGTCGAGACGGCGATCGGAGCGGGCACCAAGGTTGTGATGCGAGTGCCGAAGTTCCGCTCGGGGGTGCGAGCCAGCGGAGGTGCGTTCGGGTGAGCGGAGCCCTGACTGTACTGGCCGTCGACGACGAGGCGCCCGCCCTCGATGAGCTGGCCTACCTGCTGGGGCGTCACCCCGACGTCGCCGAGGTCCACACTGCCGCCGACGCCACCTCGGCTCTGCGGGAACTCAACCGGCACCCAATCGATGCGGTGTTCCTCGACATCCACATGCCCGGCTTGTCCGGTATCGAACTCGCCGGTGTGCTCAGCAATTTCGCGCACCGCCCGGCAGTGGTTTTCGTGACGGCACACGACGACAAAGCGGTCGCGGCATTCGACGTGGGCGCCATCGACTACCTGCTCAAGCCCATCCGGCAGGACCGGCTCGATGAGGCGGTGCGCCGAGTGTCCACCGCCGGTGAGTCCGCCCCGGCGGCCCAACCCGACGAACAGGATGATCAGGATTCAGCAGTGATTCCTGCCGAACTGGGCGGCATCACGCATCTGGTGCCGCGGGACACCATCGGCTGGGTCGAGGCCGAGGGCGACTACGCCAGGCTGCACTCGGCCACCGGTGCACATCTGGTCCGGATTCCGTTGAGCACTTTGGAGACCCGCTGGCGCGACCATGGCTTCCAGCGGATCCACCGGTCCTATCTGGTATCGCTGCGGCAGGTGACCGGGCTGCGCACCTCCGACGGCGCGGTACTCGTTCGGTTGCGCGCCAACGGTGCGTCACCGGCGGTGGAACTGCCCGTGAGCCGCCGACAGGCCCGCGAACTGCGTGACCGGTTGGTCCGCGACCCGATGCGCAACCTGAAACCCACGGGCGCCGATGAGTGAACGGCCGCAACGGCAGCGGGTCGTGTTGGCGCACCGGCGGGGCGCCAGGATGGTGCGGACCCGCGTCGAAGTGCAGGAGCAGACGCAGGTGGGCGACGCCCTGGTGCGCGGCCTGGTCCGCGCCCAACTCGGGCTGGCGCTGCGGCTCGCCGGTTTCATTGTCGCGGTGGTGGTCACGATCGTGATGCTGAACGCGGCGCTGCCGGATCTGGCCGCGCTCAGCGTGTTCGGCATCCGGCTGAACTGGCTGATCCTGGCCGGTCTGTTCTATCCCCTGCTGTACGGGGTCGGACGGCTTTACGTACGGCTGGCCGAACAGGGCGAACGTGATTTCGTCCGCGTGGTGGACAGCGAACCATGACCGGCTCACCGCTGACCGCCGCCGCGCTGCTTGCCGCCGCGGTGGCCACTGTCGCCATCGGCACCTACGGGGTCAGGCTGTCGCGCACCACCTCGGACTTCCTGGTCGCTTCCCGCAGCGTCGGCCCACGCTGGAACGCCGCCGCCATCTCCGGTGAATACCTCTCGGCCGCATCGTTTCTCGGGGTGGCCGGGCTGATCGCCAAATACGGCGCGGACGCACTGTGGTATCCGGTCGGCTTCACCGCCGGGTATCTGGGCCTGCTGCTGTTCGTCGCCGCGCCGCTACGCCGATCCGGTGCCTACACCGTCCCCGACTTCGCCGAGTTCCGGCTGGGCTCGGCCCGGTTGCGCAAGGTGGCGATGCTCGTCGTCGTGGTGATCTGCGTGTTCTATCTCGCCCCGCAGTATCAAGGTGCCGGCCTGGCGCTGAAAACCCTGCTGGGCGTGCCGGTTTGGATCGGCCCGCTGTTGGTGGGGACGATCGTGATCGCCAACGTGGTGGCCGGCGGCATGCGGTCGATCACTTTCGTGCAGGCCTTCCAGTACTGGTTGAAGCTGACGGCCATCGCCATCCCGGCCCTGGCTCTGCTTGGGTTGTTCATCAGCGATCGCGGCGAGTTGGGCGGCCCACTGCCACCGAGCGTGCAGCAGCAGACCACCGTCGAGATCGAAACCGATGTGGTGGTCCGAGTGGTCGAACCCGGCGGTATCACCGTGACCGGCAGCCTCGACGGTCGTGACGTCGAGGCCGCAACCCTCGGCGCGCCTGGGGATCACACCCTCGGTGCGGGAACGACGCTCACGCTGGATGCCGGGGCGGCCACCCCGGTCGTCGCCGGTACTCCGAGCACCGGGGCGGAGTGGATCGCCTCGGGCGGCGGACTGGGCGGCGGGCATCCGCTCTACCAGGTGCTGTCCATCATCGTCGCGACGTTCCTCGGGACGATGGGCCTGCCGCACGTGCTCGTGCGCTTCTACACCAATCCCGACGGACGGGCAGCGCGGCGCACCGCATTGGCCGTCATCGCCCTGCTGTCGCTGTTCTACTTGTTCCCGACGCTGCTGGGAGTATTCGCCCGGTTGTATGTGCCGCAGCTGCTGATCACCGGAACTGCCGACGCCGCAGTGCTTTTGACCCCCGGCGCGGCGATCGGCGGGGCGTTCGGCCAGTTACTGGCGGCACTCGTCGCCGCCGGTGCCATCGCGGCGTTTCTGGCCACCTCATCGGGGCTGCTGGTCAGCATCGCCGGCGCACTGGCCACCGACGTGCTGCGTGGCCGGGTGCGCGACTTCCGACTTGCCGCGGTGATCGGCGGATTGATCCCGATCCCGTTATCACTGGTGTTTTCCGGACTCGAACTGTCCCGCAGTGTCGGCCTCGCGTTCGCGGTCGCCGCATCCACGCTATGCCCGCTACTGGTCCTCGGGATCTGGTGGCGGGGTCTGACCGCCACAGGTGCCGCATGTGGCCTCGTACTGGGTGGCGTGGTGTGCGGCAGTGCGGTTCTCGTCGAGATCGCCGGCGGCGTCGACGAGGACGTGCTCGGCGGCTGGCCGGCCGTCATGGTGGGATACCCCGCCGCGATCAGCGTTCCGCTGGCGTTCCTGACGATGATCGTGGTCAGCCGGTTCACCCGGCCCACCCCGGGCGTCGCGCAGATCTTCGCCCGGATGCACGTACCGGAGCGGCTGGGGATGGGCATCGAGCGCGTTCCGCGGGGCTAGTTTTCTTTCGGCGAGCAGACGCGGGCGCACCCCACAACGCACGTTCTCGGGTACCTGCGCGTCTTCTCGCGGGAGAAAGGACCGCCGCTTAACGTCACGCACAGACCGTTCAGCGCAGCGGCCCCCGGCTTCGGCGTGTCGAGGCCCGGAGCACTGGGTATGTGACCCACATCTCAACTAGCGTCGCCGTAGGAGCCGGTTCACATGCCGGGTTCACATTCGAGGTCAGGAGAAGCGTTGCCCGAGACCCATTTGCCACCCCACGAGGGGCCGCTACTCAGCGGCGAGCAGTACCTGGCTGTCCAAGCCAGTCCGGAATTTCAGGATCTACGTAGTAGATTGCGCCGCTTCGTGTTCCCGATGAGCGGGTTGTTCCTCGTCTGGTATTTCGCTTACGTGCTGCTGAGTGTGTTCGCGACCGACTTCATGGCCACCAAGGTGTGGGGCAACATCAATATCGGTCTGCTGATCGGCCTGGGCCAGTTCGTGTCCACCTTCATCATCACCTTCGTCTACGTCCGGTTTGCCAACCGTGAACTCGACCCGCGTGCCGCAGCCTTTAGGCACGAACTGGAAGGTATGACCAAGTGACCAGCCAGGTGACAATCCTTGCCGCCGACGGCGGGGTGGGAAACCCCGTCGCCAACATCGGCATCTTCCTACTGTTCGTCGCGGTGACGCTCTTCATCGTGATCCGTGCGAGCAAGAAGAACGCGTCCGCGGCCGAGTTCTTCACCGCGGGCCGCTCGTTCACCGGTCCGCAGAACGGCATCGCCATCTCCGGCGACTACCTGTCGGCGGCCAGCTTCCTCGGCATCGCCGGCGCCATCGCGGTGTACGGCTATGACGGCTTCCTGTATTCCATCGGGTTCCTCGTCGCGTGGCTGGTGGCGCTGCTGCTGGTCGCCGAATTGCTCAGGAACACCGGCAAATTCACCATGGCTGACGTGCTGAGTTTCCGGCTCAAGCAACGCCCGGTGCGGATGGCGGCGGCGACCACCACACTCGCGGTCTGCCTGTTCTACCTCCTCGCGCAGATGGCCGGTGCGGGTGGGTTGGTCGCGCTCCTCCTCAACATCACGAGCGATGTAGGCCAGGCCGTCGTCATCGCCGTGGTCGGTCTGCTGATGATCGTCTACGTGCTGATCGGCGGTATGAAGGGCACCACGTGGGTGCAGATCATCAAGGCGGTGTTGCTCATCGGCGGCGCCGCTCTGATGACCGTGATGGTGCTGGCCAAGTTCGGCTTGAACTTCTCGGAGATTCTGGGCTCGGCGCAGACCGCGGTGTCGGGTTCGGCCAATGAGGCGGTCGCCAGCCGCGATGTGCTGGCCCCCGGCGCACAGTACGGCGCGTCGCTGACCTCGCAGATCAACTTCATCTCGCTGGCGATCGCGCTGGTGTTGGGAACCGCGGGCCTGCCCCACGTGCTGATGCGCTTCTACACGGTGCCCACCGCCAAGGAAGCACGCCGCTCGGTGGTCTGGGCAATCGTCCTGATCGGCGCCTTCTACCTGTTCACGCTGGCGCTGGGTTACGGCGCGGCGGCTCTCGTCGGACCGGACGCCATCCTGGCCGCACCGGGCGGTCAGAATGCGGCCGCACCGCTGTTGGCGTTCGAACTCGGCGGTGTGATCCTGCTCGGGGTCATCTCGGCGGTGGCGTTCGCGACGATCCTCGCGGTGGTCGCCGGCCTGACCATCACGGCGGCAACATCATTCGCGCACGACATCTACGCCAACGTACTCAGCAGAGCCCACGGCAGAGGTGAAGTGACAGAGGACGAGCAGGTGCGGGTATCGCGCATCACCGTGGTGGTGCTCGGCGTCCTCTCGATCGGCCTGGGCATCCTGGCCGCCGAGCAGAACATCGCGTTCCTGGTGGCGTTGGCCTTCGCCGTCGCCGCCGCGGCCAACCTGCCGACCATCCTGTACTCGCTGTACTGGCCGCGGTTCAACACCCGCGGGGCACTGTGGAGCATGTACGGCGGGCTGATCTCAACGATCGTGCTCATCGTGTTCTCCCCCGCTGTGTCGGGTGCGAAATCCGCGATGCTGCCAAACGTCGACTTCGCCTGGTTCCCGCTGGCCAACCCGGGCATCGTCTCGATTCCGCTGGCGTTCCTGTTGGGCATCATCGGCACCCTGACGTCGCCCGCCGACCGCGGCAACGCGCAGATCGCCGCCGAGATGGAGGTCCGGTCGCTCACCGGCGTGGGCGCCGAGAAGGCAAATGCGCACTAGTTCTCAGCGCGCGAGTTCTCAGAGCGAGCAGACGCGGAAGTCCCCCAAATCCCGCGGTTTGGGGGACTTTTGCGTCTGCTCGCCGGAGGACCCGGTCCTGAAAGTTGAGTGCTTCTACCTAGAGCCACCGAGCCGTGCCGCACTTAGCGTTACTGCCATGACAGCAGCGTTGTTCCCCACTCCGGCCGAGGTCGAGGCCAACACCCCGGCAGGCCGCGATCGGGCCATCGATGTCATCCGCATCGTGTCCCTGGTGGGGGTCGTGGTCGGCCACACCATCATGGCCACCAGCACGATCCGCGACGACGTGTTCATCTGGAGCAACCTGCTCACCGCCTCCCCCGTGTTTCAGGCGCTGACCTGGGTGTTCCAGATCATGCCGCTGTTCTTCTTCGCCGGGGTGGCCGCATCGGTGCAGTCCTGGCGCCCCGGCACCGCCTGGGGCGGCTGGCTGTTGCGCCGCTGCACCCGGTTGTACCGGCCGGTGTTCTACTACCTGGCGTTCTGGATCGCGACGCTCTCGGTGCTGCGGTTCCTACTGCCCGAGCATGTGTACGAGCCGATCGCCGGCATCTCCATCCAGTTGCTGTGGTTCCTGGGTGCCTACGTTCTGGTGTTGGCCGCGGTGCCGCTGCTGGCCCGGATCACCACCACCGGTCAGCTGGCCGGTGCGGTCGTCGGCACCTACGTGTTCATCGCGCTGATCGACATAGTCCGCATCAACCTCGACGGCTACGCCTCGCTGGGCTACCTCAACACCGTGGTGTGGCTGATTCCCGGCATGCTCGGCGTCGCCTACCGCCGCGATCTCCTGGCCGCACCGGCCGCACTGAAAGTCGGTATCGGCATGCTTGGCGTGAACCTGGCGCTGCTGTACTTCGGGCCCTACGAGCTGAGCCTGGTCGGTATCGAAACCCAACAGCTCAAGAACATGACGCCGCCGTCGCTGCTGCTGGCCGGACACGCGATCATGATGTGCGCGTTCGCGATTGCGGCCGCACCGGCAATCGCGCGGTGGGCCCGGCGACCGCGGGTGTGGTGGTTGGCCGCGATCGGCAACTCCGGTGCGATGACGTTGTACCTGTGGCACATGCCGCTGCTGCTGGCAATGCATCTGGTGTTCGACTACGCAGGTTTCGACCGCTACGACCCGACCGCGCCCGGGTTCATCGCCCTGTCGGTACTGCAGTTGGGCGTGATGGCGGCGTTGGTGGCGACGGCGTTCGTCGTGCTGCGGCCGTTGGAGAACAACCCCCTGGCCCTGTGGGACGGCGGCATCGTTGCCAACACCGGAACACGCAGTACCGCAGTGGGTCTGCTGCTGTGCACCGCTGGTGCGGCGACGCTGACGTCGGTCGCGTGGGGCCTGAAGGACCAGGGCGTGTACTGCGTCGCGGTGATGATCGCGGCACTGGGCGCGGCCCGCTGGCTGGCCGATGACAACGCAGAGGATCGCAGCCACAGCGTGGCTCAAGCCCTCGACGTTGACGCCTAGGGGGTTACCCAGATCTACCCGCTCTTGCGGCGGAACTCCCGGCGGCTCTCCAGCGGTCCGTGCGGATGCGGTTGCTTGTTGCCGCCATCTGTGTGCGCGGCACCGCCCCCGGCTTTCGCCTTCTTACGCTCCAGCGCCTCCCGGAACTTACGTTTGGTGTCGTCTTCTTCCGGTTTGTCAGCCATACGCCGCAGCGTAGCGCGCGGCAGGCAGAACCGTCACAGGGATTACCGCCGGCCGGGCGGCATCCCGTAGACGTGGGACACCGGCAGCGTCAGGAGCACCCGGCGGTCGTCGACCATCGCGCGCCGATAGTCGTCCCAGTCCGGGTGCTCACCGGCAATATTGCGGTACAAGGCAACCAGTGCTTCAACGGTGTCGTCGTGCGGCGAGGCGGCCGGCGGGGTCAGGATCGCGTCTCCCTCGGCGACCGCATAGGCCCAGCCGTCGTCGGAACTGACGTGGATAGATGCTCTCGGGTCGCGCCGCAGATTGCGGGTCTTGGCCCGCGGTTCGGTGATCGACACCTGGATGACGACCGCGCGCGGATCGAAGTAGTACGACACATTCGACAGCTGTGGACGCCCGTCCTGCTTGATCGTGGCCAGCACACCCATCGAGTTGCCGCTGATCAACGCCAACAGCTTGTCGTCGAAAACCTGACGCCCCATGGTCCGAGCGTACGTCTTTACCTGAACGGACTACGCTAAAAGCCGATGACCCGGTACGCCGCGTTCCTTCGCGGTGTCAACGTCGGCGGGGTGAACCTCAAGATGGCCGAGGTCGCCGCCGCCCTCGTGGACGCCGGCTTCAGCAATGTGCGCACCATCCTGGCAAGCGGAAATGTGTTGTTGGACAGCACCTCCACCGTCGCCAAGGTGCGCAGCACAGCTGAGAAAGCGCTGCGGGACGCGTTCGGATACGAGGCGTGGGTGCTGGTCTACGACATCAAGACCGTGGCAACCATATCGGCCGGCTACCCGTTCGAGCGCGAGGTCGAGGGCCATCACTCCTACGTCACGTTCGTCAGCGACGCGGACGTGCTCGACGAACTCGCGGCCCTGCCTCCGGCCCCGGAGGAGAAGATCCAGCGCAGCGACGGTGTGCTCTATTGGCAGGTGGCCCGCAGCGCCACCCTGGGCAGCACGATCGGCAAGACCATGGGTAAGAAGCGGTACAAATCGTCGACAACCACCAGAAACCTGCGCACGCTGGAGAAAGTCCTGCGCTGACGCCGGTTCGGTACATTCGGGCTGGTGACGACGAATCAGCGCACCACAGTCTCCCTGACTGGAGTTTCCGAGACAGCTCTGATGACGCTGCAGGTGCGCGCACACGAGGCTCGCCGCCCGGATGGCATCATCGACGACCCGATGGCGGTGCAACTGGTCGACTCGATCGACTTCGATTTCGCCAAGTTCGGCTACACCCGCCGTCAGGACATGGCGCTACGCGCCCTGATCTTCGACCGCGCTACCCGCAACTATCTGCGCGACCATCCCAAGGCCACCGTCGTGGCGCTCGCCGAAGGCCTGCAGACCAGCTTCTACCGGCTCGACAACGCCGATGTCGGCCACGAATTCCGATGGCTGACAGTCGATCTCCCGCCGATGGTCGAGCTGCGCAACAAGCTGCTACCGCCGACGGACCGGGTGGCGGCCTGCGCCCAGTCCGCACTGGACTTCAGTTGGATGGACCGCATCGACCCGGCCGAGGGCGTGTTCATCACCGCCGAAGGCCTGCTGATGTACCTGCAGCCTGACGAGGCCATGGGGCTGATCCGCGAGTGTGCTCAGCGCTTCGGAGGCGGACAGATGATCTTCGACCTGCCGCCGGCCTGGTTCGCCGCGTGGGCGCGCCGGGGCATGCGGACCTCACGGCGTTACCGGGTTCCGCCGATGCCGTTCAGCCTGACACCGGCACAGGTGGCTGACCTGGTCAACACCGTGCCGGGCGTGCGCGTCGTGCACGATCTGCCGTTCCCGGCCGCCCGGGGCAGAATCCTCAACTCGCTCGCGTGGGCGGCACAGCGGTTTCCGCTACTCGACCCGATCCGGCCGGTGATGACCCTGCTCGAGTTCGGCTAAACGGTCGCAACCGCATTGTCGAACCGCAGATTCGGGTCCACGACCGGACCATTGCGCAGCATCGCCGCATCGAACGTGTAGTTCATCGACATCACCCACGGTCCGTCGACACCCTGGCGGGGCAGTTCGCCGACCGACCGCTGCACATAGCCAGCGGCGAAGTCGAGCAGCGGACGGGTTTCCATGTCGGAGTCGCCGAACTCGGGCCGCACGGTGGCGTATCCCTGAGCATCCAGATGGCTCAACAGCCGGCAGAAGTGCTCGCACAGGAGGCCGACCTTGAGTGTCCACGACGAATTCGTATACCCGAAGGCGAAGACGAAATTGGGCACGCCCGAGAGCATCATTCCCTTGTAAGCCACCGTGTCGGCGAAGTTCACCGGCTGCCCGTCGACTGTCAACGTCATCCCGCCGAACAGTTGGACATTGAGCCCGGTCGCGGTGACGATGATGTCGGCCTCCAGCTCCCGACCGGACTCCAAGAGGATCCCGTTCTCGGTGAACGTCTCGATGCGGTCGGTGACCACCGAGGCGCTTCCGTCGCGTAGTGCGGCGAACAGGTCCCCGTCCGGCACCGCGCACAGCCGCTGATCCCACGGGTTGTAGCGAGGGCTGAAGTGCTCGCCCACCGGGTAGCCCGCGGGCAGCTTGCGAGCGTTGATCCACCGGATCACGGCACGCGCGGCCCTCGGGTATTTCTGGCAGAGGGTGTACACCGCACGCTGTTTGGCGATGTTCTTGCGGCGGGTCAGCGCGTAGCCGCGTTCGTCGCCGAGCAGCCTCTTGGCGAGGTTGGCGAAGGAGTCCTTGGCCGGCACCGGCATCACATAGGTCGGCGAGCGCTGCAGCATGGTCACGTGCTCGGCCGTCGGCGCCATCGCCGGAATGAGGGTGACCGCGGTGGCACCGCTCCCGATTACGACGACCTTCTTGCCCGCGTAGTCCAGATCCTCGGGCCACTGCTGGGGGTGCACGATGCGGCCGGTGAACCGGTCGCTGCCCTCGAAGCGCGGCGTGTAGCCCTGGTCGTAGCGGTAGTACCCACCCCCGCAGAACAACCAGTTGGCAGTGATTTGGATGAGTTCTTCGGTATCGGTCCGTTCGACGTCGACGGTCCAGCGCGCTTCCGCACTGTTCCACGCGGCGCCCAGCACCTTGTGGTGGAACCGGATGTTGCGGTCAATGCTGTTCTCCGACACCGTTTCCCGCAGATACGCGAGGATCTTGTCGGCAGTGGCGATGGCATGCTCGTCGCGCCACGGCTTGAACTCGTAGCCGAAGGTGTGCAGGTCGGAGTCCGACCGGATGCCGGGGTACCGAAACAGGTCCCACGTACCGCCGGTTGCGCCGCGCGCCTCCAGGATCGCGTAGCTGCGTCCCGGGTGTTCGCGCTGCACGTAGTATGCGGCGCCGATGCCGGAGATGCCGGCGCCGATGATCAGTACGTCGACGTGATCTGACTGGGTCATGGATCAATAGTCCCGGCTCCAACAGCCAGGCCCAAGGTTAAACTGCTCCATCTGTGTTGCTGCAACGGTGCACTGTGCACCATCGGCCTACGGTGTATCCATGGAACCGTCACCGCGGGTGAGAGAGCTGATCCGGCAGTGCGCGCAGATCGTCGTCAATGCGCCGCCGGAATGGCTCGGGGAACTCGACCGCGCCGTCCTCGGCGCAAGCCCCGACATCGCGTCGGATCCCGAACTCGCCGCGGCCGTCAGCCGCAGCAACCGCGCCAACCTGTACTTCTGGAGCACGGCCAACGTACGCGATCCGGGCGCCCCGGTGCCGCCCAACACCGGGCCGGAGCCGTTGACCATCGCCCGCGAACTGGTGCGCCGCGGCGTCAACGCCTTTCCGCTCGACGCGTATCGCGTCGGCGAAGGGGTCGCGTGGCGGCGCCTCATGGACATCGCCTTCTCGCTCACCTCCGACCCGGCCGAACTCCACGAACTCCTACAGGTGTGTTCGCAATCGATCAGCGCGTTCGTCGACGCCACCTTGGCCGGCATCGCCAACCAGATCGAGTTGGAGCGCGACGAACTCACCCGCGGCACGCACGCCGAACGTCGCGAAACCGTCGCGCTGCTCCTCGACGGCGCGCCCATCCCCCGGCAGCGCGCCGAAGCCCGACTCGGGTACGCGCTGACCGGCACCCACACCGCGGCGGTAATCTGGAGTGAGCACCCGGACGACGACCTGTCCCGGTTGGATCGGGCTGCCGAGGCGTTCGGGCACGCGTGTGGCGGCACACCGCCACTGAGCGTGCTGGCAAGCACTGCCACTCGCTGGGTCTGGGCGCCGGGTGAGGTAGACATCGCGGCGCTGACACCCACCGTTGAGGATGTCCACGTCGCTGTCGGGCCGGCGGCTGACGGCCTGGACGGCTTCCGGCGCAGCCACTTCGATGCCATCACCACCCAACAGATGATGGCGAGGCTGCACTCGCCGCAACAGATCGCCAGGTTCACCGACATCGAGTTGGTCGCGTTGATCACCGCCGACCCTGACCGCGCTGCCGGATTCGTCAAGCACACGCTCGGCGAATTCGAGTCAGCCGGTGCCGAACTGCGGGACACCGTAAGGGTTTTCGTCAAGGAGCAGTGCAACGCCTCGCGCGCTGCAACGCGGCTCTACCTGCACCGCAACACCCTGCTGCGCCGGCTTGCCCGCGCCGACGAACTGCTACCGATCCCGTTGGCCCAGTCCAGCGTCAACGTTGCCGTCGCGCTGGACGTCCTGCGCTGGCACGGTCAGTCCGACGGCGGCGGCTAATCAAATGCGGTATCCAGATAACGCAGCGCGTCGGACTTGCCGATGCCCAGTGCCCGGGCCGCTTCGGCGAAGGAATTCGCGGCGGCCGCCATCGCGGCGTCGGCCGGATCGGCCCGTGCCACGAATGTGCCGTACCGGCCGCGGGTCTCCAGTACCCCCGCCGACTCCAACTCCCGATAGGCTCGTGCCACCGTGTTGACCGCAAGGCCGATCTGACCTGCGAGTTCGCGCACGGTCGGCAGCCGCGTCCCGGGCGACAGGCGCCCATTCCTGATGCCGTCGATGATCTGAATTCTCAGCTGGTCAAATAGCGGTTTCTCGGCTTCCGGATCGACACCAACCCAATCCCCCAATTCGGCCACCTGCTCAGTATCACCCAAAGCCGCTACGTTGGTGGCGTGCAAGTGACTGTCCTCAGCGGAGCCGGGATCTCGGCGGAAAGCGGCGTGCCGACATTTCGCGACGTCGAGACCGGCCTGTGGGCCAAAGTCGACCCCTACGAAATCTCCAGCACGGACGGTTGGCAGCGGCACCCGGAGAAGGTGTGGGCCTGGTACCTGTGGCGGCATTACATGATGGCCGGGGTGGAACCCAACGATGGTCACCGCGCGGTGGCCGCCTGGCAGGACTACGCCGACGTCCACGTCGTCACCCAGAACGTCGACAACCTGCACGAGCGGGCGGGCAGCGCCAAGGTCTACCACCTGCACGGCAGCCTCTTCGAATTCCGTTGCGATGCTTGCGGTTCCCAGTTCGAGGGCGTTCTCCCGGAGATGCCGGAACCGGTCGAGACCATCGAACCACCGGTGTGCCCGTGCAGTGGGTTGATCCGGCCCAGCGTGGTCTGGTTCGGCGAACCGCTGCCCGAAGACGCTTGGCAGCGCTCAGTACTCGCGGTGAGCAATTCCGACGTGGTGATCGTGGTGGGCACCAGCTCGATCGTCTACCCGGCCGCCGGCCTTCCCGAGGCGGCGCTGGCAGTCGGCACCCCGGTCATCGAGATCAATCCGGAGCGCACCCCGCTCTCGGAAACCGCCACGGTGTCGCTGCGTGAAACCGCGGCCACCGCACTGCCGGGACTGTTGCAACGGCTGCCCGCGCTGCTGGGTTAGCCGCGCCGAGTCAGATCGGGCGGACTGCCCGCCCGATCGCGAACTCCGACACCGGCAACGGCACCCACGATGGCATGGTCCATTCGCGACGGGATCCGGCCACCTCGAACCCGGCCTCGGTGATGGTCTGCTCGGTGTGCCGATGGGTGTGGCAGTTGCCGAACAGCCTCGGCCAGATGGTCGCATCGGCGAGCCGCTGGATCCGCGCGCGGTATCCGCCGCTGGCGACGTGCTCGAGGTAGCGCAGCTCGCCGCCTGGCCGAAGCAGCGAAAAGAGTTGTCGCAGGACGGCATCCGGCTCATCGATGGAGCAAAGCACGAGTGAGCACACCACTGCGTCGAAGGGCGCTCCACCGGCGTACTGCTCGGCGGTGGTGCTACTGACGGTCACCGGCACCGGGGCTTCGGCCGCAGCCTTGCGGGCCACCTCGAACAGCCGGCGTTCGGGCTCGATGGCCACAACCTCGTCGACGGTCGACGGGTAGAACTCGAAATTGGTGCCCGTACCGGCCCCGACTTCGAGAACCCGGCCGGTCAGCCCGGCGAGGTTCTGGGCCCGCAGCCGGCGCACCGATTCCGGTTCGTAGCTCGACAGGGTCTTCCACACCTGCGCGAAGAACGGATTGTCGACGGTGCTCGTCATTGCGCGAATCCCTTCACTCGGGCGATCGCCTCCTGTGGCGACAGGTCGGTTCCGATGATGCCCGACATGACCTGCCCGATGCACACGGCCCGCAACACCCGATCGGTGAAGACCTCGACGTCGCCCCAGGGCAGATACGGTTTGGCGATCAGCATGGCGGCTGCCCCGTGCGCCGCGGTCCACAGTTCCAGCGCCATCGCGGTGGCGTCACCGGGCGGGTAAATCCCTTCGGCCATCAGCATTTCCACCGAGTTGCGCATGTGCACGAAGGCCGAGCTGTTCAACGTGATGTCGACGTCGCTGCCGGGCCGGCCCTCGCCCATGGTGGCCAGGCGGTACAGCTGCGGGGTCTGCCGGGCGAACCGCACATACGCAAGGCCCTGGGCACGCAGCACGTCGATGGTCGAGGGCGCATCGACTGCAACTCGCTGCATCTCCTCGTCGAGTTTCTCGAAGTAACGCGCACACACCGCGTCCAGCAGCGCGTCCTTGTCTGCGAAGTGCAGGTAGATCGACGGCGGTGTGACACCGACCTGCTGCGCCACCGAGCGGATCGAAACCGCTTTGGCATTCCCGGTTTCCAGCAGCAGCCCGGTGGCGGCATCGAGGATCTGCTCACGCAGCAGTTCACCTGAGCCGCGCGGGGCCCGGCGACGTTTGAGCGGTTGGATCGACACGCTAATCAGTGTCCGCTACGCCCGCGGTGACCCGCTCTCGGTTGCCGGCCGGCGGTTCACCGGACTCGCTGAAGCCGATGCGTCGGTGCAGCCGGGCCAGCGGTGCGGGCGCCCACCAGTTCCATCGGCCCAACAGGTGCATGAACGCGGGCACCAGCAGCATGCGGACCAGGGTGGCGTCGACGAGGATCGCAAGGGTCAACCCGAGCCCGAACATTCGCATGAAGGCCACCTGCGCGGCGATCAGTGCCGCGAACGAGATCGACATCACCAGGGCCGCGGCGGTCACGACGCGGCCGGTGCGGGCCAGTCCGAGTGCCACACTTTCGTCGTTCTCTGCGCGCGTGCGACCGGATTTCAGCCAGTACTCCCGAATCCGTGACACCAGGAACACTTCGTAGTCCATCGACAGGCCGAATGCGATGCAGAACAACAGCACCGGCAGGTTCCCGACGAGGGTTCCGGTCGGCGTGGTGCCGAGCGCACCGAGATGACCGTCTTGGAAAATCCACACCAACGCACCGAACGCCGCCGACAGCGATAACACGTTTAGTACCAACGCTTTCAGCGGAAGGATCACACTGCCGGTAAGCAGGAACAGCAGCACAAACGTGATCGCCGCGATCACCCCGAGCACCAATGGCAGGCGCGACGTGATGGCCTGAGTGCTGTCCCGGTTGACCTGGGCCACGCCGGTGAATTGCACGTCGGCCGGGGCCGCGACGGCGTGCAGCGTGTCCAGCTGCGCCTCGGAGGCGTCGCTGAACAACGGCGCGTCGCTGCCGACGGTCAGATATGCGCTGCCGTCGGCCACCCCGGTCGCCGCCGACGGCGGACCAACGCGGCTGCCGTCGACGAACGTGCCGCCGGGGGCCGACACCGATGAGACATCAGCGACGTCGGACAACCTCGCTGCGTACTGGTCGAGCTCGACCGGGCTGACGCCGGTCGCGTCGGGAAGCACCGCGTTGACATTGGTCGCCGAGTCGACCGCGAAGGCGTCGCGCATCTGGTCACCGACCTGACGGGCCGAAGCCGATTCCGGCAGCACACGGTCATCGGGGAAGCCCCATTTGATTCCGAGGAATGGCGCACCCAACATCAGCAGCAACACGACGATCGTCACGCCGACCGGAACTGACCTGCGCATGACGCGCTTGGTCATCCGGTACCAGAACGTCTGCTCGATGGGCTTGGGCTCTGGTTCGGGCCTGCCGAGAATTCGACGGCAGAATCGGCGCACATCGTAGGCATCGAGTCGATCGCCGAGCAGCACGATAGCCGCCGGTGCCACCACGATGGCCGCAAGGGCAGCCAGGCCCACCACGGCGATTCCGGCGTAGGCGAAGGACTTCAGGAAGTACATCGGGAACAGCACCATCGCGGCCATGGACAGCGCCACTGTCATCGCGGAGAACAGCACCGTGCGCCCAGCCGTCACCATCGTGCGCACCAACGCGGTTTCGGCGTCCGCACCTTCGGCCAGTTCGTCGCGGTACCGGCTGATGATGAGCAGGGTGTAGTCGATCGCGAGCGCCAATCCCATCGCGACAGTGAGGTTGAGCGCGAAGATCGACACGTCGGTGACCATCGTGAACAGGCGCAGTACCGCCAGCGATCCGAGGATCGCGAAGCCGCCGACCGCCAGCGGCAGCGCCGCGGCCAGCAGCCCGCCGAACACCCACACCAACACCAGGAAACTCAGCGGGATGGCGATGGACTCCATCATCAACAGGTCTTTCTCGCTCTGCCCGTTGATCTGGACGTAGGTCATCACCTCGCCGCCGGCCCGCACGGTGACCCCGTCACGGTCGTGCACGAGCTGATCGGTCAGTTCCTTGGCGTGCTTCTGTGCGCCGCTCTCCCCACCCGTGATGCCCGCGACGATCAGCCCGGTCCTGCCGTCCTCACTGATCAAGGCGGCCGAGGCCGGCGGCGGCGCGGTCCAGGCCGAGGTCACCTCGGTCACGTACGGCGAGGCATCCAACTGCCCGGCGATCTCGGTGCCGGTGGTCCTGGCCGCGGCACTGTCCGGGTGATCCGCGGTCACACTGATCACCAGCTGCATATCGCCACGGCTGAACTTCTCCGCGAGCAGTTGGGTGGCCTTGGCCGATTCCGAGGTGGGGTCCTGAAAGCCGCCCGCCGAGAGGTTGTTCGCCACCGGGACACCGAAGATGCCTGCGGCGACCATGACGAGCGCGGAGAGAACGAGGATGCGCCGGGGCGCGGCGATGGCCATGGCGGCGATCCGGTGCAGCACGTCGAGTCCTTCCGCGACCAAAGAATATCGACGTTAACTTAACAGCGGTAATCTGATCGCGTCAACGCCGACCTCGCCGATAGACACGTCCGGCGACCGCAGATGGTTCAGAGAGGACTCCGGGGGCTATCCGGCGACGATCACATAGGACTTGCGAATGGTTTCGTGGACCTCCCATGTGCCGCGCCAGCCGCGGGGCAACACGAGAAGTGAGCCAGGGCCGACGTCTGCGGCGGTGCCGTCCTCGCCGGTGACCGTGCCCGATCCGGAGACGATGTGGCAGACCTCGGTGCCGGCGCTACGGTCAGCGGTGAACGCGCCGGGTCCGCACTCCCAGACGCCAGCTGACGTAGTGGCGTCGCCCCACAGGGACAACGTCGACTCCAACTGGTTGCTCCGGCTCGTTGGCTTCGGTTCCGGCGCAGGCAGGTTAATCTCCGGTGCGTGCGCGTGGCGCAAGCTCACCAGTGCTTCATGGGTATTCGAGTTCACAGACACAGTGCCGTCCTTGTGTGCGGGTCGTTCTCAGCGACCGGTAATCATGTTGGCAGCGCGGGCAATTCGGCTGGTCTTCGCAAGGTCCTTCTCAGTCTCGCGACGATCGGCGGTGCGGTAGAGCACATACATGCTCTGCACGCCCAACCACCGCAGCGGCTCAGGTTCCCACCGACGCACCCTGCGGCCGACCCAAGGCAGGCGCGTCAGTGACGTATCCCGTTTGAGGACAAGGTCGGCGAGGGTGCGTCCGGCGAGATTGGTGGTCGTCAGTCCGCTGCCGACGTAGCCGCCTGCGGTTCCCAAACCGGTCACCGGGTCCAGGTCGACGGTGGCCGTCCAGTCTCGTGGCACGCCCAGCACACCGCACCAGGCGTGCACGATCGGCAACGATGCCGTGGCCGGGAACATGTCGTGCATCAACTCGGTCAACGCGTTGACGGTCCACTGCTGGGTAGCGCCGTTGGTGTCGGTCCGTGAGCCGTAGCGATACGGAATACCGCGGCCGCCCAGGGCAATTCGGTTGTCGGCGGTGCGCTGGGCGTACATGTAGCCGTGCGCGTAATCACCGAGCAGCTCGGCGCCGCGCCAACCGATCTCGTCGGCGGCCTGCGGTGTCATCGGCGCCGTGACGACCATCGACGAGTTCATCGGAAGCCAGTCGCGCCGTTGCCCTTCCAGCGTCGCGGTGAAACCCTCCAAGCACCGCAGGACTATCGGAGCACGCACGACGCCTCGGTCGCTGACCGCACGCCCCTGCTCGATCCGGGTGACCGTGGTGCCCTCGAAGATCGTGACGCCTGCGGCCTCCACCGCCCTCGCGAGGCCCAATACCAGTTTGGCGGGCTGCACGCGCGCGCAGTGGGGACTGAACATGCCGCCCAGCGCGCCCGCAATGCGGATCCGCTCGTCCATCTCGTCGCGGCCCAGCGCCACGTAATCCTCTGCGCCCGCGCCCCATTGCCGTTCGTACTCCACTGACTCGTGCAGCCGGCCGACCTGCGCACGGGTCCTCGCGACGTGCAGGACACCGTCTTTCACGATGTCGGCGTCGATGCCCTCGGCCTTGGCGACGCCGATCACCTCATCGACCGCGCCACGCATGGCCCGCATGAGTTCGACGACACCTTCGGGCCCGTGTGTCGACGCGTAGGCATCCCGACTACCGGCCAGCTCTGCCGACAGCCAGCCGCCGTTGCGACCCGACGCACCGAAGCCGGCGAACTCGCGCTCCAGGATGACGATCCGCAGATCCGGCTGCTGCTTCTTCAGATAGTAGGCAGTCCACAGACCCGTCAGACCGGCACCGACGATGCACACGTCGGCCTCTTGGTCGCCGGGCAACGGCGGTCGCCGGTCCGGTAGGCCGATCGAGCGGTACCAGAACGACACATCGCCGTTGATGAACTCTGTCGTTGCGCCGGCTGAGCTGCCGTCGGTGGGCATGGCTGTGCTCCTGTTCGTCATGCGTGGGCGTTAGCGGGCTGCTGCCGCCACCGGCGTCGGCGCCGCCGGCTGCGGGTCAGAAGACGCGAGGATTGCGGCGTCGTCGGGGTGGAACGTGAGCCAGACTCGGTCGTCGGCGTTGGCCGGGCTGATGGCGCCGGCGCTTTCGCGCACCAGCGCGATCGAGCCGTCGTCGAGACGAACTTCGACCTTCCGCGAGTTTCCGAGATAGATGTGCTGAACAACCGTGCCCGGCACCGCGTTGATCGAACCGGGGCGGGGACCGTCCGGCTCGATTCGGATCCGTTCGGGCCGAACCACCACCGCGACACTGGCACCGCGGGCGTGCTCGGGACCCCGGACCGCGGACAGGCGATGTCCGTCGGCGTCCACTTCGCGGTGATCGTCTGCAACCCCGCGGAACACCGAGGATTCGCCGAGGAACTGTGCCACGAACAGCGTGTCGGGGTATTCGTAAAGCTCTGTGGGCGAGCCGATCTGCTCGATACGCGCGTTGTTGAACACCGCGATTCGATCCGACAGGATCAGGGCTTCGTCCTGGTCGTGCGTCACGTAGACGAACGTCGTGCCGAGGTCTGAGTGGATGCGTTTGATCTCGAGCTGCAACGAGTCCCGGAGTTTCTTGTCGAGGGCACCCAGCGGTTCGTCCATCAGCAGTACGCGTGGGCTGTACACCATCGCCCTGGCGAGCGCGACCCGCTGCTGTTGACCGCCCGAAAGCTCCTTGGGTCGACGCTGTCCGAGGTCGCCCAGGCCGACCATCTCCAGTGCTTGCGCGACCTTTGCGCGCCGCTCGGAGGCGGCGATCTTGCGTTGCCGCAAGGGATACTCGACGTTCTGCGCAACCGTCATATGCGGAAAGAGTGCGTAGTGCTGGAACACCATGCCGATATTCCGTTTGTAGGGTGGCAGATTCGTGACGGCATGCCCGTCGATGAGCAGCTCACCGGCGGTGACATCGGCGAATCCGGCGATCATGTTCAACGTCGTGGTTTTGCCGGACCCACTGGGGCCCAGCAGGGTGAGGAACTCACCTGGACGTGCTTCCAGATCGATGGAGTCCACCGCCGTGAAATCTCCGTAACGCTTTGTCAGACCACGCATGGTGATCGAAGCGCCCTGGGGTGAACGGTCACCCGACATTTCGTCTCCTAGCTGCATAGATGCCCGCAATGACCGTCACGACGGTTGTGAGGGCAAGAATGAGAGTCGCCGCCGCCGCGATGGTCGGATCGGTATCGCGGGTAACGGACGAGTACATGCGCACCGGCAGCGTCTGCAGGTACGGGCTCTGAATGAACAGCGAAAGCACGACCTCGTCGAAGCTGGTCGCAAAGGCGAACACCGCACCGGACAGCACACCTGGCGCCACCAGCGGCAGGGTGACCGTGCGGAACGCTGTCCATCGCCCGGCGCCGCAGATCGCGGCGGCGTCCTCCAGGCGCCGATCGAACCCCTGCAGGCTGGCCATCACCGGGATGATGACGAACGGCAATGCCAAAACGCTGTGCGCCACAACAAAACCAAACGTGGTTCCGAGGAGGTTGAGGCGCAGGAACATCGCGTAGAGCCCGATCGCGATCACGATGACCGGCACCAGCATCGGTGCCAGCAGCAACGCCCGCAGCCCCTGTTGGCCGAAGAACCTGGTCCGGCTCAGCGCGACGGCGGCAGCGGTACCGCACACCGTCGCAACGATGGCGACCAGGACGCCGACCTGGATGCTGGCCTGCAGTGCGGCCATCCACGACGGATCCGAGAAGAAGTTGGCGTACCACTGCGTCGACCAACCCTGGGGCGGGAAGGTGAAGGTCGGGCGGTCGGTGAAGCTCAGCGGTATCACGACGAGTGACGGTGCGACGAGCCAGAGCGCGACAACTCCGCAGAAGACCAGGAGCACTGTCCGCCATACGATGTTGAGGCGACTGTTCATGCCCGCAGCCCCTGTCGGTTGGCCCGGCGCAGCGCCAAGGCGAGCACCGCCAGCACCAGCATGGTCAGGACAAGCAGCACGACGCCCATGGCTCCGCCCCTGCCCCACTGCAACAGGCTGCTGACCTGTGCGTAGATCTGCTGACTGATCAGCGAGTTGTCGGGAGAGCCAAGCAATGCCGGGGTCACGTAGAACCCGAGGCTGCTGATGAACACCATCAGGCATCCTGCGCCAACCCCGGGCAGCGACAACGGAACCCAGACCCGAAGGAACGAGATCACCGGCCGGGCTCCCAGGCTGGCCGACGCCAGGATGAGCCTGCGATCGATGCCTGCCATCACCGCATACAGCGGTAACACCATGAACGGCAAGAGGATCTGGCTCATGCCGATCACCACGCCCAGGTTCGTGCGGATGAGATGCACGTCCCCGAGGCCGATCGACTTCAGCACCGAGTGCACCGGGCCGTTGTCCGCCAGGAGGATCACCCACGAAAACGTGCGAACCATGAGACTCGTCCAGAACGGCACCAGCACGAGCATCGTCAAGAGAGCCCGCACCTTGGGCCCGAACGCGACCATTGCGTATGCGTACGGGTATCCGAGAACCAGACACACGACGGTGACGGTCAGCCCTGTGGTGAACGTCCTGGCAAGCACCTCGCGCTGCACGGAATCCGTCAGGTACCACTGGAAGTTACCCAGCCCCAGATCGGGTTCGCTCAGCGCCCGCCAGAGCATGATCCCCAGCGGCACGACGAACACGCCGATGACGAGAACCACTGCGGGAAAGAGCAACCCGACGGTACCGCTGCGTCGTCGTTTGGCGCCGACGGGGAGCTCACTCGGCGCCTGTTGGGACGTCGCCGGCCCCGACAAGGCATCGATTACGGTCATATCGTCAAATCCTGTTAGCCGGAAAGCCAGTCCGTGTATGCGGTAACGAGCTTCTCGTGGTTATCCGCCCAGTAAGGGAGATCGAGCGGGAACTTGTCCTTCTGCCGCTCGGGTGTCGTAGTCAGATACTGCTCGGCCAGGTCGTCCAGCGCAGGCTTGGAGTCGACGTTGACCGGACTGTACGAGGTGAGCTCGGCAAGCTTCGCCTGCTGCTGGGCGCCCAGGTAGTAGTTGATGAAAGCCATTGACGCCTTTGGATTCTTGGCGCCCTTCGGCACCGCGATGGTGTCGGCCTCGGGCATCCACTGGTCCCACATCGGAGCGAACGGCGCGCCGTTCTTCACCGCGGAGTACGCGCGCCCGCTCCACAACACCGCCATGTCGACCTGGCCGGACTCGACAAGCTGCTGGGCTTGAGCTCCGGTGGTCCAGAAAACGCTGTCGTCACGAATACTCGACATCTTGCGCAGCGCGCGGTCCACGTCGAGCGGATACATCTGGTCGGGTGCGACACCGTCGGCCAGCAAGGCGGCCTCGAACACGCCAGGATCGACTTCGCCTTGAATTCCCTGGATGGCCCGCTTGCCCGGGAACTTCGCCGTGTCGTAGAAGTCTGCCCAGGTTTTCGGCGGGTTGGCCCCGAACTTGTCGGTGTTGTAGATCATGATCAACCCGTACTGCATGGCGGGCACCGAGCAGTCGTCGGTCTTGGCGCCGGCCGGAATCTTGCTGATGTCAACGATGCTGGTGTCGAGCGGCATGAACAGTTCGCCACAGTTACGCGCAGTGAAGACGTTCGTCGAATCGATGATGTCCCATGTGACGTTCCCGGATTCGACCTGGCTTTTGATCTTTGAGTTGTCCGTGGGCCCGTCTTGAAGAATACGGGCGCCGGACTCTTGCGCGAACGGCTCTACCGCGGCTTTCGTCTGGCCATCCTGGAAGATGCCGCCGTACGAGACGAAGGTGAGGGTGGCGCCTTTCAAGGCATCGGCTTTCACCGTCCCTACCTGCGGCGGGCCACTGCCCAGATCGACGTCTGCGGCGGGCCCGGGTCCAGCGGGCGTACACGCCGCTGAGATCGCCACTGTGAGGAACAGCGATGCGGCGGTCAGCGGCAGGTGTCGACGTGGTGAGAATACAGCCACGAATACTCCTTATATTGTTGGTGGGCTTACGATCCAGAGAAGTTCGGCCGGTTCCGTGCTGTGGTTGTGCACGGTGTGCGGCACCGAAGTGCGGTATTCGGCACTGTCACCGGCCTCGAGGTGGTGCATCGCGCCGTCGAGCTCGAGGACGATGCTGCCGTTGATGACCAGCAGGATTTCCTGCGAATCGTCGTGGACGTATGCCTCGCCCGCACTGCCTCCCGGGGCGAATTCGGCGACGTAGACCTCAAGGTTGCGCAGTGGCTTTTGGGAGAGAAGGTATTTCGCGCTCGTATCCGACACATGGATCTCCGGGCGGTCCTGCTTGCGCAGGATGCGGGCGCCCTGAGCGTGATTGTCGGTGAACAGGTCAGGCAGGGTGACGCCGAGTTCTTCGCACAACCGGCGGAGGGTTCCCACGCTGGCATTGACCTGTCCGCGTTCCAATTGGCTCAGGAAGCCGGGAGACGTCGAGGCCCGACCCGCGAGGTCACGCAGAGTCAGCTTGCGTGCCAGGCGAAATTCCCGAATTCGGGCGCCCAGCTCCGACTCAGCCGCAGCCGGTTTCGTCGCAGCGTCCGCGCTTTCAGATTGCATCGGTGCGGAACATCCGTTCGTGTGAAGAGATCGAACTTTCTGTATCACTAAACAAAGTGTTCGTTGAACATAGGACATGGACCCATGTGATGCAACCCGCAGGGCGCCAGATGTGTGACGGGAGCCTCAGCGACGAGGCGTCAGAACGGCAAGCGGCTGACTGTCAGTGCCGACCAAGTGCATGGGGACCTGTGCGTTCGGGCAGTCCGCCTGCGAAACGCGCCAAGGACATCGCCGCCACGTCGCCGTCCGGAGTACGCCCCTCCGCGAGGTCGGCCAGAACCTCTCCCATGAGGGCCGAATACTTGAACCCTTCACCGGAATCGCCGCAGGCGAGCACCAACCCGTCGGGCAACGCGTCGATGACGAACTTCCCATCCGGAGAGTCGGTCCATGAACAGACGTGTGCGCCGAGCACGGTCGGATTCAGCGCTGTCAGGTCATGTTCGACGCGTTCTCGCAGCAGTTCCGTGCGCCGGGAGTCCGGGGTGCGGTCGGAGTCTGCCTCGTCGTACAGGCGCAACGGGAGGTCGAGGCCGATCTTGTAACCGATCCCAGGAGACGGCATGGCATAGATTCCCGGCACATCTGCCCGTGGGCCGTCGAAGAAGCACGGGTAATCATCTGTGCCCGTAGGGTTCTCGGCATCACCGAAGTGCACGGTCTGTTCGAGGTAGGGATGCAGAGGCACTTCGACGCCGATGGCCTCGAGCAATCTGGGAGTGCCGGGCCCGGCCGCGACGACCACCACCTCGGCGTCCTCGGCGCTCTGGTCCTCGAAGGTCACCCGAAGCCCATTGCCGCGCACGTCGACCCCGGTCACCGTGCGGCCGAACGCTTCGACACCACCGCCGGCGAGAAAGAGCCGTTCCTGGGCTCGCAGCGATTCCTCGGCCAGCACGATCCCCGCCGCCGGCTGCCAGACTGCCGCCCGGCCGTCGGGTCGCAGGCCGGGAAAGTGGGCGCCGACGTCATTCGGCTCGACCACCGTGTGATCGACGTCGAACTGGCGCATTGTGGCGATCAGATCCGGCAGGGATTCGTCGTCGCGCCAAAGCAATCCACGTTCGGCGAACACGGTCGCGTTCGACCGCTCAGCCAGACGCTGCATCGCGTCGACGCCGCGCAACGCCATGCGCACCCGCACCGGATCGGGGTCGGCGATCCGCCACAGGCGAGTAGGTCCCGACGACGACGCCTGCGGGTTGAGCGGCCCATGCCGATCGACCAGCGTGACGGTGTGGCCACGGCGAACCAACTCGGCGGCGGCGGGTAGGCCCCAGGCGCCCGCTCCGATTACCAGACATTTCATCGCGACTCTTCTATCACGGCGCCGGCGCATTGTTCACACTGAGAACCTCGGCGATGAATTCCCCGGCCATGAAGGGTCTAGCTGCACATGACGACCAACACCACCGAACTGACCGCTACTACTGCGACGACGGGGATGACCGACATCGGCCTGCTGATCCTGCGCATCGCAACCGGCGCAACGATGCTGCAAGCCGGGCTCATCAAGGCGTTCGACTTCGGCACCACCGCCGGGTTCATGGAAAGCAGCGGCTGGCGGCTACCGAAGTTCGCCGCGTTCATGGTGACCGCCGCCGAGACCTTGGGCGGCATCGGCCTGCTGCTCGGCGTCCTGACTCCGCTGGCCGCCTGCGCGGTGATCGGCGCGATGATCGACGCCTGGGCCGTGAACGTATCGACCGACGCCTTCTGGTCCCAGCCGTTCAACGTTCCGTTCCTGGTGGCCTTCGCGGCGGCGGCGATGCTGTTCACCGGCGCGGGAACGCTGTCGGTAGACCACCGCATATTCGGTCGATCCCGCGGTTCACTGCGAGCGGCTGTCGGACTGCTGATCGCCGGCGTCGTCGTCGCGGTGGTGACCTGGGGCGCACTGAACGGGACCAACCCGATCCACTTCACCGGACCGCAGGGCTGACGTCTCTAGCTACTCGCCAGAAACCTACCCAGAAGTAGGATTGCCACCATTTTGCGAACCGTGACTCAAAGATTCCTTAATCGTGACCCATACGCTCAGTGTCATGTGGATCGACGACACCAGTGCAGATGTCATCAAGGTCGACTTCGAGGCTCTCTACCACGGCGATGTCCTGGTCGAGGGTGATACCTCGGAGCAGTTTGACGACTACCAGCCCCTACGTACCGCCGTATGAGAAAACGCGCGCCTCGCGGCGCGCGTTTTCCATGGTGAGTTTGCCCGAACCGGGCACATACGTCGATTTTCCTGTTACGCCACGTTCTCTTCTTCGTCGATCTCGAGCATGCCGGCCAACCGGCCGCTGATCAGTTCTTCGGCCTCGGCCACCATCCGTGAGACCAGCTCACCGCAGGTCGGAATGTCGTTGATCAGGCCCATCGAGGTGCCGACCGACCAAATGCCCGCGTCGAGATCTCCGATCTCATAGACCTTCACGCCGCGCTTTCCGGCCACCAGATCCTTGACGTCCTCGAACTGCCCGCCGCGGTTGAGGATCTCCACCACCTCGCGCGACACCGCGTTGCTCGCGACGCGCGCAGTGTTACGTAGTGGCCGGAAGATCAGCTCGGTGTCGAGCTCGGTGCCCGCCACGATCGCTTCCTTGACCTTCTGATGAATGGCCGACTCCTCGGTGCACATGAACCGTGAGCCCATGTTGATGCCGTCGGCACCCAGGGCCAGCGCTGCCACCAGACCGCGGGCGTCGGCGAAACCGCCCGAGGCGATCATCGGGATGTCGATCTTGGCCGAGGCCGCCGGAATCAGGACCAGGCCGGGGATGTCGTCCTCACCAGGATGACCTGCACATTCGAAGCCGTCGATGCTGATGCCGTCCACGCCAAGGCTCTGCGCCTTGACCGCATGGCGCACCGAGGTGCACTTGTGCAGCACCTTGATGCCGTTGTCGTGGAACATCGGCAGATGCGGCGCCGGGTTGGAGCCCGCGGTCTCGACGATCTTGATGCCGGAGTCGACGATGACCTGCCGGTACTCGTCATATGGCGGCGGGTTGATCGTCGGAAGGATCGTCAGGTTGACGCCGAACGGCTTGTCGGTCAACTCCCGGCAGCGCTCGATCTCCTTGGCCAGGTCGGCTGGAGTCGGCTGGGTCAACGCGGTGATGAAACCGAGCGCGCCGGCATTCGCGACGGCGGCGACAAGCTCCGCGCGGCCCACCCACTGCATACCGCCCTGCACGATGGGATGTTCGATCCCAAATGTCTCGGTGAACTTCGTCGTAAGCGTCATCGCGGTCTACCTCGGGGCCATCCGGATCGCGCCATCCAGGCGGATCACTTCACCGTTGAGCATCGGGTTCTCGACAATGTGCACGGCCAGCGCGCCGTACTCGTCGGGATCGCCCAGCCGGGCCGGATGCGGCACCTGCTGTCCCAACGACTTCTGCGCCTCCTCGGGCAGCGAACCGAGCAGCGGCGTCTTGAAAAGGCCGGGGGCGATGGTGCACACGCGGATCAGCTCTCGCGACAGGTCGCGCGCGATCGGCAGGGTCATGCCGACCACGCCGCCCTTGGACGCCGAGTAGGCGGCCTGGCCGATCTGGCCGTCAAACGCCGCGACCGACGCGGTGTTGATGATGACGCCGCGCTCTTCTCCGACCGGTTCGGTCTTGGCGATGCGCTCGGCGCTCAGGCGCAGCACGTTGAACGTGCCGATCAGGTTGACCTCGACCACCTTTCGGAAGCCGTCGAGCGGGAAGGCGCCGTTCTTGGACAGCGTCTTGATCGCGTTACCGATGCCTGCGCAGTTGACGTTGATGCGCACCGGGCCGAGCGACTCCGCGACGTCGAGCGCCTCGGACACACCGGCCTCGTCGGTGACGTCGGTGGCGACGAACTTGGCTCGATCGCCCAGTTCGGCCACGACTTCTTCACCCTTGAGGTCGATGACCACAACCTGTGCGCCCGCGTCGAGCAGCCGCTTCGTGGTGGCCAGGCCCAGACCGGATGCGCCGCCGGTGACGACGGCTACCGCGTCCTTGATCTCCATATACCGCGTTCCTTTCCGGCCGGCCGTGTGCCGACCCAATGGTTGTTGGGGACTAAACCCAGTCGCGCAGGACGGCTTCGGTGTCCGCGCCGCGCTCGCCGGGCGGTGTCGGCTGCGCCAACGTGCTGCGGGAAAACCGGGGTGCCGGCATCGGCTGCAGGTTGCCCGCGTCGTCGTAGAACGTGTCGCGGTCGGCGATGTGCGGTTCGGTGAGCACCTCGGCGAAGCTCAGCACCGGCGTCACGCACGCGTCGGTACCGGCGAAAACCTTGGCCCAATGATCACGATCATGCGCGGCGAAGGCCTTGGTGAACGCCTCACGCAACTCGGGCCACCGGGCCATGTCGTTCTGGCCGGGAAGATCGGCCGTGTCGAGTCCGATGCCCTTGAGCATCTCGGCGTAGAACTGCGGCTCGATCGCACCGACCGCGACGTAGCGTCCGTCGGCGGTCTCGTAGGTGTCGTAGTAGGGCGCACCGGTGTCGAGCATGTTGGTGCCGCGTTCGTCGGACCACAGGCCATTGGCACGAAAACCCCACATCATCTGCATCAGCACAGAGGATCCGTCGACCATTGCGGCGTCGATCACCTGACCCTTGCCCGAGGTCTGCCGCTCGAACAAGGCCGCGAGGATGCCCACGATCAGGAACATCGAACCGCCGCCGAAGTCGCCGGCCAGGTTCAGCGGCGGAACGGGCCGCTCGCCCTTGCGCCCGACCGCATGCAGCAGACCGTTGAGCGAGATGTAGTTGATGTCATGGCCGGCCTGAAGCGCACGCGGGCCGGTCTGTCCCCAACCGGTCATGCGGGCGTAGATCAGCCGTTCGTTGACCTTGGCGCAGTCGTCGGGCCCAAGGCCCAGCCGTTCGGTGACGCCGGGCCGGTAGCCCTCGATCAGCACGTCGGCCTTGGAGATCAGGTCGAGGACCAGTTGGCGGCCTTCGTCGTCCTTCAAGTTCGCCGCCACCGAACGACGGTTACGCAGCATCGAATCGCGGTCACCCGCGGGCACTCCCCCGCTGCGGCCCGGCCGCTCGATGCGCACCACGTCGGCGCCCAAGTCGCCGAGAATCATCGCCGCGTGCGGGCCGGGGCCGATCCCGGCCAACTCCACAACGCGCAAACCCTGCAATGGTCCTGTCATGCTCAAACGCCCCTTCGCGTGTAGGCCTCAGTTGACCGCCGACATAGCTTACTTGTATAACCTTGTCGCCGGATTTAGGGTTCAGCAATGACCACCACGGATTCCAGCACCGGCTCCTACACCAGCATCGACGACCTCACCGTGTCACTCGTCGACGGCGTGCTGTCGGTGACGCTCAACCGGCCCGACAGCCTCAACTCCCTGACCCAGGACATGCTGACGACGATCGCCGACGCGATGGAACTCGCCGCGACCGACCCGGGCGTCCGTGTGGTCCGACTGGGCGGCGCGGGTCGCGGATTCAGTTCGGGCGCGGGCATCAGTGAGGAAGACCAGAACGCCAAGAGCCATGACGCCGCAGGGGTGCTCGACGCCGCCAACCGCGCTGTCGCATCGATCGTGGCGCTGCCCAAACCCGTTGTGGCCGTGGTGCAGGGCCCTGCTGCCGGGGTCGGGGTCTCACTGGCACTGGCATGCGACATCGTGCTGGCCTCGGAGGAGGCGTTCTTCCTGCTGGCCTTCACCAAGATCGGGCTGATGCCCGACGGCGGCGCGTCGGCATTGGTGGCGGCGGCAGTCGGACGCATCCGGGCCATGCGCCTGGCACTGCTCGCCGATCGGCTCACCGCCACGGACGCCTATGACTGGGGCCTGGTCAGCGGGGTGTATCCGGCCGCCGAGTTCGACGCCGCGGTGGACAAGGTCATCTCGAAGCTTCGGTCCGGTCCGGCGGTGGCGCTGCGCAAGACCAAGCAGGCTGTCAACGCGGCCACGCTCACCGAACTCGACGGTGCCTTCGCGCGGGAACGCGAAGGCCAGCTGGAACTGTTGGTGTCGAAGGACTTCCGCGAAGGCACCCGCGCGTTCCAGCAGAACCGGCGCCCGGAGTTCACCGACTCCTAATTTCTCTCTCTCGCGAGCAGACAGAGAATCGCATTACCGAGCCCGGTTTTGTGCGATTCCGCGTCTGCTCGCGCCTGAAAATCGTTGGACTAGATCGCCACCGGTGGGCACCATCAAGTGGTGAGCATGCAACACGACATCGAGCAGCCGGTCCGCGAGGCCGGCGGGTGGCGCGTGCTCGCACCGTTCCGAACACGGGAGTACCGCCTGCTGATCGCTGCGGTGACGCTGTCGATCTTCGCCGAGGGCATGTGGTCGGTGGTGATGGCGTTACAGGTCATCGCGATCGACAACGATCCGGCGTCGCTGTCCCTGGTCGCAACCTGCCTGGGCGCCGGACTGGTCGCTTTCGTGCTCGTCGGCGGTATCGCCGCGGACCGCATCAACCAGCGCACGATCATCATCGCCGTCGAGACGGTCAACTTCATCACCGTCTCGGTGATCGCGGCGCTCGGGCTGATGGACGCGCTGAAGATCTGGCACATGGCAGTGGCCGCAGGCATTCTCGGCATCGCCGCCGCCTTCTTCTTCCCGGCCTACAGCGCCATCCTGCCGCGCATCCTGCCGCCCGAACAGCTGTTGGCTGCCAACGGCGTCGAAGGCGTGGTGCGCCCGGTTTTTCAGCGCTCGGTCGGCCCGGCGGTGGCGGGCATGGTGATCGGCGCGACCATCCCGTACGTGGGCGCGATCGTGGTGGCCGCGCTGTTCGGCCTCGGGCTGGCGCTGCTGGTGGCAACCCGTGGGGCGTCGTATTCGTCTGCGGTGCAACGGGTTGACGAAAAGCCGCAGGTTCTCCGTGACTTGCGCGAGGGGTTCGTGTTCATGCTGCGCACGCCCTGGCTGCTGTGGACCCTGCTGTTCGCGAGCATGTTCGTGCTCGTCGTGCTGGGCCCGATCGAGGTGCTGCTGCCGTTCATCGCCCAGGACCGGTTCGCCGACGGCGCTCGAGCCTACGGATTCATCCTGGCGTTCTTCGGGTTCGGCAGCGCACTGGGCGCATTGACGGTCTCGTCGCGACGGATACCGCGCCGCTACCTCACCACGATGATGACGATGTGGGGCCTCGGCTCCATCCCGTTGGTGGTCGTCGGCTACACCTCGTCGTTCCCGCTGATGGCGTTGGCGACGTTCGTCATCGGCGTCACCGACGGTGCGGGAATGGTGATCTGGGGAACGCTGCTGCAGCGGCGCGTACCCACGGAGATGCTGGGCCGGGTTTCGAGCCTGGACTTCTTCGTGTCGCTGGCGTTCATGCCGTTGTCCTTCGCGATCGTGGGCCCACTGTCGAAGGTGATCTCGATGGAGACGATCTTCCTGGTGTCCGGCATCGCGCCGGCACTGCTGGCCGTCGTCGCCCTCACCATGGCCCGGATGCCCCGCGACGAGTTGGCACATCCGTTGCGCTAAATGGTGAAGACCGGCGTCAGCAGACCACGTCGAGGTAAACGGTCTTGCTGGTCACCATCGTGACATTGTCGCCGCCTGCGCCTGGAGAAGGACGGCTGAACGTCGACCCCGGCCGAACCCCGCTGACGATGCACCGATCGAGTGAAGCGCTACCCGTTCGGCGAACGATAACTCTGTAGCCTTTTGAAGCCAGCTTGCTGATCGTCGTCCTCACGGCTGTCTCGCTGGCCGATTCGGCGGTAGCAACTCCGGGCAGCAACCCGAACGCCGAACATGTCAGTGCCGCAACGAATGTGGTGTAGAGCGTCTTCTTCATCAAGGTCCTTCGCAGCAGGGTGAGTCTGATTGCGCCGCTACCATTCGTCTCCCGAGTGGATGGCGCATTGGGTGGGTCCGCCCCCGTCGGCGAGCTTCGAACCCGCATACGGCAATGCCCGCACACAGCACAATCATGTTTCCGTAGGCGGTAATTTTTCCTCACATGGTAATATTCGCACGCTTGAACATACAGCAAGATTCGACGCAATAACCCACCAGATTCGTGACGCTCGACGATGCCGGCCGAACCAGTAGCTTTCCTCGACTCGACAATGCGTCGCTGGCGATGATGGCTGCCCCGCGAAAGGACCGACCATGCCCTACATTTCAGTGCGATTAGCAGCCGCCGTCGTCGCCGCGATCTCAGTGCCGCTGTCGGCGACAGCATGTGCCGGCGACCATGGCGGCGACAAGCTCGTCATCGGAACAAAGTTCGACCAACCTGGACTCGCCCTGAAGGGTCCGGACGGGACCATGAGCGGGCTGGACGTCGACGTGGCCAAGTATGTCGCGGCAGAACTCGGTTATAGCGAGGATCAGATCGAATGGAAGGAGGCGCCGTCCGCGCAGCGCGAGACGCTGATTCAGAACGACCAGGTCGAGTTCATCGTCGCGACCTACTCGATAACGGACGCACGCAAGGAGAAGGTAGCCTTCGCCGGCCCGTATCTGATCACCGGGCAAAGCCTGCTCGTGCGGTCCGATACCGCCGACATCACTGGCGCGGCTTCGCTGCAGAACAACAGAAAGGTGTGCTCGGTCGCCGGATCAGTTCCCGCGCAGCGCATCAAAGACGAGTACCCGCGGGTGCAGCTGCAGCAGTACGACACCTACTCCGCGTGCGTCGAGGCGCTCAAGAACGGCGGTGTCGACGCGGTCACTACCGATGAGACGATCCTGGCCGGTTATGCGGCGCAAGAGCCCGGCCTCTTCAACGTTGTGGGAGAACTGTTCTCGGAGGAGCGGTACGGCATTGGCCTGAAGAAGGACGACGCCGACCTGCTCACGAAGATCAACGACGCGATCGTGAAGATGGAGCAGGACGGGGAATGGAAGGTGGCGTGGGACACGAATTTGGGACCCGCCGGGCTGCCCGCACCGAAGCCACCACAGATTGACCAGACCTAATCGCGGTCGGCGGCGAACACCCCCGCCGCGATTGCCGCGAGTGCCGCGTCGACGGCGCGATTGGCATCGGAGACCGTGAGTGGTCTTGTACTGGTGAGGAATTGGTAGTACATCGGCGCGGACACCTGCCGAATGGCCGCCGCAGCGTCGGTGCCCGCCGGAGCCTCGCCGCGCTCGACCGCATCGACGACGCACCCGGCCCACTCCGCGACACGACGGTCGTAGAAGGTTTGCAGTGCTTCTGCGGTGCGGGAATCACAAGTGGCAGCGGCAATCACGGCCTTGAACAACCGGCCCTGGCGCGGATCGGTCAGAGTACGCCGCACCAGCGTGGCGTTGGCTCTCAGATCACCGCGCAGCGATCCGGTGTCGGCCCGCGACAGCGACTGTTCGGCCATGTCCGCCAACAGGTCGGCGACCAATGCCGGTGCTGATCCCCACCGCCGGTAGACCGTCGACTTGCCGACTCCGGACCGCTGGGCGACCGCCGTCAGCTCGAGGCCGTCCAGCCCGGAGTCGATGAGCAGGTCGGCGGCCGCCGACAGCACCGCTTCGCGCACTGCGGCGGTGCGTCCGCCCGGTCGTTCGGTCGCCATCGTCAACATCTTAATAGGAATTCCGTCCCATTAGTGCTACTGTTCGTTATCAGGACGTTTTTCCCATTAAGGAGTGATAGTGGAATATCGCAGAGTCGGGAACTCAGGGCTGGTGGTCTCCGAATTGAGCTTCGGGGCAGCAACTTTCGGTGCGTCAGGAGAGTTCTTCAAGGCGTGGGGCGACACCGGCGTCGAACAGGCGCGGGCGATGGTGGACATGGCCCTCGAAGCCGGCATCACGCTCTTCGACACCGCCGACGTGTATTCGGACGGCGGATCCGAAGAGGTCCTCGGCGCGGCACTGCGTGGCCGTCGCGACAGCGTGCTGATATCCACCAAGGCCGCCCTGCCCACCGGAGCAGACGATTGGGGCACGTCGCGTTCGCGGCTGTTGCGCGCGGTCGACGCTGCGCTGACACGGCTGCAGACCGACCGCATCGACCTGTTCCAGCTGCACGCCTATGACGCGCACACCCCGATCGACGAAGTCCTGCAAACGCTCGACATGCTCGTCGAGCAAGGCAAGGTGCGCTACACCGGGGTGTCCAACTTCGCCGGCTGGCAGCTGATGAAATCACTGGAACACGCCGAAAAAGACCGCCGCCCAAGGTATGTCGCGCATCAGGTGTACTACTCGCTGATCGGCCGGGATTACGAATGGGAGCTCATGCCGCTGGGGCAGGCCGAAGGTGTCGGCGCGCTGGTGTGGAGCCCGCTGGGCTGGGGCCGGCTCACCGGGAAGATCCGCCGCGGTGCGCCACTACCGCAGCGCAGCCGGCTGCACGCCACCGCTGACGCAGGGCCGCCGGTCGACGACGAGCTGCTCTACCGCGTCGTCGACGAACTCGACGCGATCGCAGCCGAAACCGGCAGAACCGTCCCGCAGGTCGCGCTGAACTGGCTGCTGCGTCGACCGACGGTGTCGTCGGTGATCATCGGCGCGCGTGACGAGCGCCAGCTGCGGGACAACTTGGGAGCCGTCGGCTGGGCGCTGGACTCCACTCAGATCGCCCGATTGGACGCCGCCAGCACCCGGGAGGCGCCCTACCCGTACTTCCCCTACTTCCGCCAGGAGGGTTTCGCGCAGCTCAATCCGCCGATCGGTGCAAGTCGGTGAGGTGGGTGTAGGCCTTGGCGTTGAACTGGTTGTGGCCGACCTCGTCGTCGCTCAGTTCACGGCGCACCTTGCCCGGCACGCCGGCCACCAGCGATCGAGGCGGCACCACCATGCCCTGCGGGACGACGGCACCAGCGGCCACCAGTGAGCCGGCACCGATGACTGCGCCATTGAGCACCACCGCGCCCATCCCGATCAGGCTGTCCTCCTCGACGGTGCACCCGTGCAGCACGACGTTGTGCCCGACGGTCACCCCGGAGCCGATGCGGCAGGGGAAGCCCGGGTCGACGTGCACGGTGACACCGTCCTGGATATTGCTGTTCGGGCCGACCTCGATCGGCTCGGACTCGGCACGCAGGGTTGCGCCGTACCAGACACTGGCACCGGCGGCCAGCGAAACCTGCCCGATCACAGTGGCATTGGGCGCTACCCAGGATTCGGAATCCAGGTGTGGCGTGTGGCCAAGGACGGTGACGATCAGCGGCTCAGGCATGCGGGCCATCGTAAACGGCCGTTGCGGTCATGCCCCCTGGTACACCTTGCGGTAGCTCGACGGCGACATGCCAAGCCCCCGCCGCAGGTGATGGCGCAGGTTGCCCGCGGTGCCCAGGCCAGATAGCCGGGCAACCTCCTCGACCGGCAGATCGTGGGATTCCAGCAACTCTCTGGCCCGGTCGAGGCGGCGGCTGCGGATCCAGCCACCGGGCGCTTGGCCGGTCTCCTCCTGAAAACGGCGGCTGAACGTCCGGGCACTCATGTGCGCATGCCGGGCCAGCCGCTGCACGGTGAGGTCCTCGTGCAGATGGTTCAGCGCCCACTCCCGGGTGGCCGCGGTCGACGCTTGATCGACGACCGGCATCCGGCGGTCGATGAACTGAGCCTGACCACCCTCGCGCCACGGCGGCACCACGCAATACCGCGCGACGGTGTTGGCCACCTGCGTGCCGTGATCGGACCGAATGATGTGCAGGCACAAGTCGATTCCGGCGGCAAGGCCCGCCGAGGTCAGCAGGTCGCCGTCGTCGACGAACAGAACGTTCTCGTCGAGCAGCACCTCCGGATGTAACCGGCGCATGGCTTGCGCGTGTTGCCAATGGGTGGTGGCGGGCCTGCCGTCCAGCCACCCCGCCGCCGCCAACACGAAGGCCCCGGTACAGATCGACACCAGCCGCGTACCGGGCCGGATAGTCGACAGCACGGCAGCGACATCAGCACCCAACACACCATCTACCCGAGCGAGCGGATACCTCGTCCCTGGGATCACCACGGTGTCTGCCGTTGCCAAGGCCTCTGGACCGGCCGCGGGCACGACCGCGAAGCCGCTGGTCGTCGCTACCGGCCCGCGGGTCAGCCCGCAGGTCACCACCTCGTAGAGCGGTGCGCCGTGCGCATCGGCGGCGTTGGAGAACAGTGTCGGCGCGATGGTCGCATCAAAACCGATCACCGGCTCCAGCAGCAGAACGGCGACGCGGTGCATGCCCGCCATTCTGGCATGTTTTTGACGATTGATGTCATTTATGCCACTGGCCGAGCGCGGCCGGGTCCGCGACAGTGATCGGGTGACTCGCACCCGTATCCACTGGGCTTGGGTGGTGGCCGCCGTGAGTTTCGTGGCGATACTCGGCGCAGCGGGTTTCCGGTCGATACCCGGCGTGATGATGAACCCGCTGCACCACGAGTTCGGCTGGTCGCACGGCACAGTCGGGTTCGCGATGTCGGTCAACATGATGTTGTACGGCCTCACCGCGCCCTTCGCCGCGGCCTTGATGGACCGATTCGGGGTCCGGCCGGTGCTTTCCGTGTCGCTTCTGCTGATCGCCACGGGCTCGGCACTGAGCGTCACCATGACCGCCGGCTGGCAGTTGGTCCTGCTGTGGGGCGTGCTGGTCGGCATCGGCACGGGCTCGATCTCGATGGGATTCGTCGCCACGATCGCGACCCGCTGGTTCGAGCAACGACGCGGCCTGGTCACCGGGGTGCTCACCGCCGCCAGCGCGACCGGCCAGCTGATCTTCCTGCCGATCGTCGCGGC
The DNA here is from genome assembly GCF_053483975.1 of Mycolicibacterium sp. XJ870. Classification (NCBI taxonomy): domain Bacteria; kingdom Bacillati; phylum Actinomycetota; class Actinomycetes; order Mycobacteriales; family Mycobacteriaceae; genus Mycobacterium; species Mycolicibacterium sp. XJ870. The sequence goes on along the minus strand of NZ_JBEFTI010000008.1, from coordinate 1,674 downwards.
CGTCACCACCAGCCACGGCTGGCGCTGGGCCTCGCTGATCGTCGCTGCCGCCGCAGTAGCCGTCGTCCCACTGGTCGTGCTGTTCATGCGCAACTATCCCGCCACCATGGGCCTGGCCCCGTACGGGGCGGATCCGGCGGCAATAACCACCAAGCCACCGCCTGCCGTACCGGCCAGCAGCTTCAAAGCGGCGCTCGACGGGCTGCGGATCGGAGCCCGGGTACCCGCGTTCTGGCTGCTGGCAGCCAGCTTCGCGATCTGTGGGATGACCACCAACGGCCTCATCGCGACCCACTTCATCCCGGCCGCCAACGACCACGGCATGCCCACCACGGTGGCAGCGGGCCTGCTCGCCACCATCGGCATCCTCGACGTGGCGGGAACGGTGTTCTCCGGCTGGCTCACCGACCGCGTCGACCCCCGGTTGCTTCTGCTCGTGTACTACGCGGGCCGGGGTGTTTCGCTGCTGCTGTTGCCGTCGCTGCTCTCACCGCACGCCGCACCCAGCACCTGGGTGTTCGTCGTCTTCTACGGCCTGGACTGGGTGGCGACCGTGCCGCCGACAATCGTGTTGTGCCGGCACTACTTCGGCGACCGCACGCCCGTGGTGTTCGGCTGGGTGTTCGCCTCCCACCAGATCGGGGCGGCCATCGCAGCCGCCGGAGCCGGCTGGCTGCGCGATCTGAACGGCAATTACGACCTGGCGTTCCATCTGGCAGCGGGACTGTGTTTCGTCGCTGCAGCGTTTTCTGTCAGTATCAGGAAAGCCCAGGTCAAGACCACAGAACCGGCAACGGTCGACAGCACTGCTTTGCCGTAACCGCTTCGAAACCCTTACCATCCGATGCGGCGCCGCGGGGAACGCCGCGGCTTCGGTGATCGTGGATCTCAATGTTTCGTTCCGAAATGGCGCGCGTCACCGGCAGCCGACGAACCAGGCCGGCATGAGCGGGAGGAACCCAGCAATGAACACTCGCACCAAGACATTGGGGGCAGCAGCGGCATTCGCCGCGATCGCCACCTCCCTGCCGTTGGCGGTCACCGCTTACGCAGACCCGGAGCCCGCGCCGACGACCACCGCGGCTCCGGTGGTCGAGATTCCCGACCCCCAGGGTTCGTGCGACGACTTCAAGACAGCCGTGCCCACGTACAAGACCCTCGCCGATCTGCCGGTCAGCCAGGTGCTGGCAGCGATCCCACAGATCAGTACATTCAACGCAGCGGTCTCCGGTGGCTTCAATCCGGCGGTGAACATCCTCCCGGTGCTCGACAACGGCCCGTACGTGGTGTTCGCCCCCACCAACGAGGCGTTCGCGAAGCTGCCGCCCGCGCAGCTCGACGCGCTCAAGGCCGATCCGGCCGCGCTCACGAGCCTGGACTACTACCACGCATTCCTCGGCCTGCTCGGCCCGGATGATGTGAAAGGCCAGCGGCCCACCCAGCAGGGCGCCGAGATCAAGGTGACCGGCAAGGGCGGCGACATCAAGGTCAACGACGACGTCAAGGTGATCTGCGGCGGCATCCAGGCCCAGAACGCCCGCATCTACCTGATCGACACCGTGCTGGATCCGAACCTCCCGCCGGCCCCGCTCTCGCCGTCGGGCACCTCAACCACGACGACGACTACGACAACCACGACGACCACCGAGCCGGCCCCGAGTCCCGCAGCGGACG